>NZ_WMIB01000005.1 GCF_009711125.1 Metabacillus mangrovi
AACAAGGAAAAAACTGAATAACTACATGATAAAGGATCCACGCCTTCTCTTTAAGGTGTGGATCCTTTTACGCTTACGATAAATCATTAATTTCGGAGATAAAATGTTTTTTTCGAAGATAAGACCGCTGCTGCTGTGTTCAGGCTCAGGATTTGAGCTTCTTACTACGCAGTAAATCCACTTTACCAACTTAAACGCTATTTTACTTGGTCGTTTCTCCACGTTTTTCACCGAAAACCAATCCTTCCGCTGCGATGTCAGGTACCAAGTTTATTACAGCATCCGGAAATTGAGGCCGAAGAGGGTCCTGCCTCCTCCCCTTAGCCGATGACTATGCCGGAATATTAGTCTCAGGAGCCTGGGATCAGACCCACTCCCCTCCTATTTCACCACAAGTTTCACCACCAAAAGGACAGAGACCCTCCTAAAAAAAAAGCCCCCAGAGCCTAACCGCGCTATCACGCCTAAGCTCCGGCACCTTCTAAAAGTTCTGCCGCAATTTATCGGAAATCTTCTTTTTCACAGCCTCGCATACTGCAGAGGCTTTACTTTTGGCAGCAAGTCAAGCGCTGTCCGGAAATCCTCAATCAGGTCCTCTGCTTTTTCGAGGCCGACGCTTACGCGCAAGAGACCGTCGGTGATGCCTCTCCGGTAGCGTTCTTCTCTCGGCATGGCGGCGTGTGACATTTTCGCCGGGTAGGAAAGTATGGTTTCGACTGCGCCGAGGCTGACTGCGAATACCGGGAGCTGTACGTTCTGTACAACTTTCCTTACTGCGTCTTCGTCAGCCAGCCGGAAGGAAAGGACGGCTCCGGGGCCGCTTGCCTGGTATCTCTGCACAGAGCATCCCGGGTGGTAAGAGAGGCCGGGATAATACACTTCTTCAACGGCCGGGTGCTTGGATAAAAAAGCAGCCAGTTTGAGTGCGGATTCGGTTGATTGCTTCAGGCGGACATGGAGGGTTTTCAAGCCCCGCAGTACGAGCCAGGAGTCCTGTGCGCCTAATATGGCGCCGAATGAGTTTTGCAGTTTGTAGAGCTGGTTTCCGAGTTCTTCATCCTTTACCACTGCGAGCCCTGCGACAACATCGCTGTGGCCGGCCAGGAATTTTGTGGCACTATGGAGGACGACATCTACCCCCAGCCCGAGCGGCTGCTGAAGGGCTGGTGTTAAGAAGGTATTGTCTAAAAAGGTGAGGCATTCGTTTGCTTTTGCGAGCTTGACGATCCCCTCTATATCTGTAATTTTGAGAAGCGGATTCGATGGTGTTTCGAGATAGATGACTTTTGTGTTCGGGCGGATTTCGGAGGCTACGTGATGCAGGTCCGACATATCCACGAACGTATATTCAATGCCAAAACGGCTCAGCACTTCCGTTACCATCCGGTATGTTCCCCCGTATACATCTTCCGTCACCAGAACGTGATCTCCTTTTGACAGCAGGAGGAAGGCTGTGGAGATGGCGCTCATTCCAGAAGAAAAGGCGAACCCTCTTACACCACCTTCAAGATCTGCGATGGCGTTTTCGAGCACCTCTCTTGTCGGGTTGCCTGAGCGGGCGTAATCGTATTTTCCAAATGCATCAAAGTCCGACTGGTGAAAGGTGGAGGACAAATGGACCGGAACGCTGACCCCTCCGGTTTCTTTGTCCGTCTTATGGCTATTATGCAGCAGCTTTGTCTGGATGGACCATTCAGTATTGCTCAATTTTCTCCTCCTCCTTTACAGCCTGGAATGCCTGCTTCAGATCGGCTTTTAGATCTTCTGCGTGCTCGATTCCGACCGAGAAGCGCAGAAGCCGGTTACAGACTCCGTTTGCCGTGCGTATTTCTTCTGGTATATCCATATGCGTCTGGGTTGCCGGATAGGTCATCAAACTCTCGACGCCCCCCAGGCTTTCAGCAAATGTAATGACGTTCAGATTTTTCAGGAACGGGTTGACCCACTCCTCCCGGGCGATTCGGAATGACAGCATCCCTCCTCTTCCCGGATAAAGGACGTCAGTCACTTCGGGCAGCTCCTTCAGAAAAGCGGCCACCTTTGCAGCATTTTCCTCATGCTGCTTCATTCTGAGTGCCAGTGTCTTCAGTCCGCGGATCAGCAGCCAGGAATCAAACGGGGCAAGAACGGCACCAATCGCATTATGATGGGATGCGAGCTCCGCACAGAGCTGCTCCCCTTTTGCCACGACAATTCCGGCAAGGAGATCATTGTGGCCGCCCAGATATTTGGTTGCGCTGTGAATGACGATATCTGCCCCGTGGCGAATTGGCTGCTGGATCACCGGTGTATAAAACGTGTTATCGACAATAAGCAGTAAGCCATGCCGTTTCGCAAGCGCAGCTACTTGTTTTACATCTGCTTCCTGCATCAGCGGATTTGTCGGTGTTTCCAGGAAGATCGCTTTCGTGTTTGGAAGGATGCGCGCTTCCGTGCTCTCGAGATCAAGGAAGGTGTCATATTGAAAGCTCAGTCCATACTTGCGCCATTCCTGCTCAAACAGCCGGTACGTGCCCCCGTAGATATCGGAAGACACGATAAGGTCATCTCCTGTTTTGAATAGAGCCATGATCGTCTGGATGGCACCCATTCCCGAACTGAATGCAAAGCCCCGGTCTCCTCCCTCAAGATCTGCGAGGGCTTGTTCAGCTATCGCACGCGTCGGATTGCCGGTCCGTATGTAATCAAATCCGGTAGATTCTCCGATTCCTGTATGCCTGTAGGCAGTTGTCAGGTAGATGGGCGGATTTACGGCTCCTGTCGTCTGTTCACTGCGGTTTCCAATTTGGGCAAGGATGGTTTCTGTATGCTTTGTCATGCGATTCCCTCGTTTCGTTAATATAATTGACTGTGTTAAAGCAAGGTGTGGATCACTTCTTGATTGGAGCGGAAGGCGTGAGCGTTTAACAGGAACAAATAATAAAAGCCCTCCTCTTAAAATAAGAAGAAGGCTTAGCGTTCAAAGGTCTTCCTCTTATCTCCCAAGCTCCGAATTGCTTGCTGGATTTAGCACCTTGGGACGCATATGCATGCGCGTCTACCGGTTGCTGAGGTTTCGCAGGGCCAGTCCCTCCACCTCTCTGGATAAGAATAAATCGTCGGAAATATATGAATTTTTTATAACCTTAACGTACTTTTTCAACTTTTTCAAGGGGTAATACTTAAGTTTTTCCAATTTACTGAAACAGCATTTTTCTGCAAAACATGCTAAAATAGGTGGAAGCGCTTATATTGTATCTTACATCTGGAGGATTTGACGTGGAAAAGCAAACTGGAGTTGTCAAAGAATCTTCTTTTTTCTCAGAATCATTAAACGAAGAACTGACTGTCCTCACTTATTTGCCAAAAAGCTATTCACCGCTGTATAAATACAGTCTGCTGATCGCTCAGGATGGACAGGATTATTTCAGGCTCGGCCGGATCGCGCGCCAGTATGAAGCCCTGCTTGAAAAAGAAGAGGCAGAAAATGTGATCATCGTCGGCATTCCGTATAAGGATGTTCAGGACAGAAGAGCCAAGTATCATCCGGACGGTGAAAAATTCTCAGCCTACAAACGGTTCCTTGCCCATGAGCTCGTGCCGTATCTGGACAATGAATACCCTGTTTATCAGGTTGGACAGGGCCGGGCGCTTATAGGGGATTCACTTGCTGCAACAATTGGATTGATGACAGCTTTTGATTACCCGAATATTTTCGGCAAAGTTATCATGCAGTCTCCATATGTCGATGATTCAGTCATTGAAGCAGCAGAAAATTTCAGCAGTTCTCCTGATATTACGATTTTCCATCAGATTGGAAAAAAGGAGACGGAAGTCAAAACGACGGCAGGAGAAGTACAGAATTTCCTCGAACCGAACCGGATGCTGCAAAAAGCAATCGAAAAAAAAGGATTTCCTTACTTATATGAAGAATTTGATGGAGACCACACATGGACCCACTGGCAGCCTTTGCTTCCAAAGGCGCTGAAGGCCATGTTTAACTAATCTGCTAACCAACATTGGAGGGAACCCGAATGAGATATGGCATAGTTCTTTTCCCGGCAAAAAAATTACAGGATCTGGCGAATTCCTACCGTAAACGTTATGATCCGCATTATGCACTGATTCCGCCGCATCTTACATTGAAGACCCCTTTCGAGGCTTCAGATGAGGAAATCAAAGCGATATCAAAAGAATTGCGGCGTTCTGCCCGCGAGTTACGTCCTGTACAGCTGGAAGTGACAAAGATCAGTTCGTTTTCACCGGTCAATAATGTCATTTATTTAAAAGTGGAGCCGACAGAAGAACTGAAGGAGCTTCATTCCATGCTGCATTCAGGAGCGCTTGAATCCGAGCCGGAATATGCATTTGTCCCGCATATCACGATCGGCCAGAAGCTTTCCGATGCAGAAATGGCCGATGTACTTGGACAGCTGAAGATGCAGGATAACCATCATAGTGAACAGATCGACCGCTTCCACTTGCTTTATCAGTTGGAAAACGGAGCATGGACAGTGTATGAAACCTTTATTCTGGAAAAGGAAGAGATCTAATGCAGGCTAAGATTGCACAGACTGAAAAAGAAATGCAGGATGCTTTTTCGATCCGCATGAAAGTATTTGTGGAAGAACAGAACGTTCCAGCCGAAGAGGAATTGGACGAGTATGATGATACGGCTGTCCATGTCGTTCTCTACGATGAGGAAATGCCGGTTGGCACAGGCAGAATCCGGGAAGCGGATGGTTACGGAAAGCTTGAACGGATCTGCATTTTGGCCTCCTGCCGCGGCAAGGGTGCGGGCCGGATGATTATGAAAGAGCTCGAGTACACCGCAGCACCGAATATTTCCCGATTCAAACTGAATGCCCAGACTCAAGCGGTCCCTTTTTATGAAAAGCTTGGCTATGAGGTCTGTTCAGAAGAATTTCTTGATGCAGGAATCCCGCACGTCACGATGATAAAAAAGCGTACATAGCACGATCCGCAGCAGCCCGGGTATACGATCAGCGTATCCCGGGTTTTTTCTGCTGGCCGCCCGCCTGAGTATAAACTCCATAATCCGTGCATTCTAGTAAGGGTGATCTAAATGGAAATGTATCGGATAGCACTGGAATTGATCGTTGGCTTTTTTGGTCTTTTTTTAATGTCAAGACTGCTCGGCAAAACGCAAATCACACAGATCACTACCTTCGACTTTATCTCGGCACTCGTCCTCGGAGAACTCGTAGGAAATGCTGTTTATGATGATGATATCGGTCTGCTTGAAATCCTGTTTGCCATTACAATCTGGGGAATTCTGATTTTTGTGATCGAGTGGCTGACGCAAAAATCAAATAAAGCACGGATTTTAATGGAAGGACATCCTACGATTATCATACGGAACGGGGTAATCTTAAGGGAGCAGCTGAAAAAAGAAAAGCTCGATTTAAACCAATTGCAGCATCTCATCCGTTCAAAAGGAACCTTTTCTATGAGAGAAATCGAGTATGCAATTTTGGAAACAGATGGAAGTGTGAGCATCCTAAAAAAACCGGAATATGACATTCCAGTCCGGTCCGATTTCTCAATGAGGGGCAGTGTTCCTGTTCTGCCATTCAGCCTTGTTTTGGACGGATCTGTTCAGCGGGATAACCTGGAGGAAGCGGGACTGAGCGAGGACTGGCTGATTCAGGAGCTTTCCAAGAGCGGCATCCAATCCTATAAGGACCTGCTTTATGCAGAGTGGCGCAAGGATGACGGGCTGTATTTTGTGAAAAAAAAATAGACCGGCAGCCGGTCTATTTGCGGCCGCTCCTTCCGTCCGGGGCGGCCTTCCCCCTTTTATAGGTGACAATTAAGCGTTTATGCAATCGGGGTGCCATTCGCGACCGGTTCATCCGGCCTCAGCAGCACGACGTCGCCGCTCCCATCTGCAGCTCCAATGACAAGGACTTCTGACTGAAAGCCCGCGATCCGGAGCGGAGGAAAATTTACTACAGCAGTAATCTGAGAGCCAATCAGCTTCTCAGGAGCATACCGTTCTGTAATCTGGGCGCTTGACTGTTTTATTCCAATATCCGGTCCAAAATCAATCTCAAGCTTAATGGCAGGAATTCTGGCTTCAGGAAAAGCCTCTGCACGGAGAATGGTCCCTGTACGGATGTCGAGTTTTTTAAAATCTTCTATTGCTGCGAAATCATGCTCTGGCATCAAAGCTGATCCCTTTTCCCGGTTCAGAAGGCAGAGCACTCTCAGATGACCGTTTCATGCGGTCCAGTATCCTGGAAAAACGGCTTTCTTCATACTTGCGTTCTTCTTCCATTTTATCCTTTTGCAGATGAATTTTCGAGACACGGTCGAGAGAGGCATAATCATCTTTTACTGAAACTGAACGATTCGCATATTGTATGTACTGGTCGATTTGAACAGGCCCTATCCAGGTCATTTTCCCACTCTCCTTTACTTCGTATATACCCCGATTTTTAAGAAAAAACGCTCCGGTCACCTTTTTCTTTCTCTATGAGTCTGTTAAGATGGTTCTTGTCTATTTACATATAAAGTACGTTCTCAATTGAGATTTTATGGGAGGCACCCAATGTTTTTTGCGAAATTTTCTGATAGATTAATAGATCTCTCTCATTTTCCGAGAGAAGATTACCAGAAGCTGTTTGACTGGAGCCGAAAAGGACTGCTGGAATGCCCGGTCTGCGGAAAACCTGTAGCTATAAGGCTCAGCATCTCGGCTGCACCTGAATTCGAGCATAGCGATCATTCGGCAGCCGCCGGCTGTTTAAACGCTTACACTCCCCAGAAATCCGATCCAACCAATCGGGTGGCGGAACCTTCAGGCGCATTTCGCATTCCGAAAAACAGAAGCATTTCCGATTCCGCGGATCAACCGTCTGCTATTTGGAAAAATCCGAGTTTTCCAGGCATCATTGCTCCATTTACAGAAAAGAGTGATCCACTTATCACCCTTTTCGATGATATTACACTAAATCAAGCCCAGGCAGAAGCAGTGACCTCAAATGCTTCCTCTACACTCGTGCTCGCAGGAGCAGGAAGCGGTAAAACGAGAGTTCTCACTTCGAGGGCCGCTTTCTTAATCCAGGAACGGGCTGCTGCTCCTTCATCGATCATGCTGATTACGTTTACAGTAAAGGCCGCAAAAGAGATGAAAGAACGGATGGCTTCGCTGTACGGCCTTTCGGTCCAGCAGGTAAATGCAATGGTGACCGGCACATTCCACGGCATTTTTTACCGTATCCTCACCCATCATGACCGGAGCCGCTGGGACTCTAAAAACCTGCTGAAGGAATGGCAGCGCGAACAGTATGTAAAGCAGGCAGGCCGGGATTTAAAGCTTGATGAAACGGATTTCCCTTATGATCAGGCCCTGCAGCAGATCGGGCTGTGGAAAAATACCCGCCTTTCTCCAGGAGAAGTAAAGCCTGCCGATGCCTCGGAGGAAAAAAACGCCTACCTCTACAAAAAGTACGAAGAATTTAAAGAAGCGAACGGACAGTTTGATTTCGACGATATGCTTTTGCAGTGCCTGCACCTTCTTGAGAATGACGAAGCGATCCGGACTTCGTACCAAAACCGGTTTGAACATATCCTGATTGATGAATTTCAGGATATTAACCAGGTACAGTATGAAATCATTCAAATTCTGTCAGCCCATCATCAGTCGGTATTCGCAGTCGGGGATGATGACCAGTCAATCTATGCGTTCCGCGGAAGCAATCCCGCTTTTCTGCTCCGGTTTACAAAAGATTTCCCGGATGCAAAAGTGATTCATCTTGCCTCCAATTACCGCTCGAGCCACGAAATTGTAGCAACTGCCAACAAGATGATCGAGCGGAACCGCGAGCGCCATCAAAAGAAAATGGATGCAACCTTTGCGAACGGAATTAAACCGATGTTTTTCTATCCTTACGATGAAGAGGAAGAAGCGACACTGATTGTCAATGATCTGAAAGATAAAATCCGGAGCGGCAGAAAACCGCATGAATTTGCCATCCTCTACCGCACTCACACAGGGGGCCGTGCAATTTTCGAACGGCTGAGCGAGTCCAGCATCCCGTATTCGGTCGACCAGGAGACAGGTTCGTTTTATGAGCGCAAAATGGTCAGAACTCCGCTTGCTTATTTAAGATTAGCTGTTAATCCGGATGACGGGCAAGCGATGAAAGACCTTATTTTTGCCTTATTTTTGAAGTCGCACGTACTGCAGGATATAAAAGCCCTATCTATTCTAAATGATTGCACGCTGCTGGAAGCACTCCTTCATGTACAGGACATAAAGCCCTTTCAGCAGAAAAAAATTCAGGACATTCTTCCTTATTTTAGTAAAATCAAGGCGATGTCTCCGCTGGATGCCCTAAATCTGATTGAAAAGAAAATGGGACTCGCGGATGCAATCAAAAAACGCGGCAACGAAGGAAACAAAATGGATAAAGGTTCAGATGATCTGCAAGATCTGAAAGTCGCGGCCAAAAAGTTCAGTACAGTAGAGGAACTCATTGAGCATGCAGATCATATGACGGCCCTCTCTTCTAATCTTAAGAAAAACGGCCGCAGTCAGGCGAACGGTGTGCGTCTGATGACCATCCACCGCTCGAAAGGGCTCGAATTTCCGTATGTCTATGTTCTTGGTGCCGTCGATGGGAGCATCCCGCATGATTTTTCGCTTGAATCAGCCCGGAACGGAGACTTCACAGCGTTTGAAGAAGAGCGCCGCCTGCTCTATGTAGCGATGACCCGTGCACAGTTTGAACTCTATCTTTCTTCTCCGCAAACCCGGCGCGGAAGAAAAAGTGCCCCTTCAAGATTCTTTCAGGCCATTCAATAACGAGAAAACCCCGGATACTGGTTCCGGGGTTTTTTACCACACGGACTGCCTTGAACTTGTATCGTTTTCATCCGTAATATAGCGAAGATGTTCAAAATCTTTTGATGCTGCATTATGGTATAAGCGTTCGAGTTTTGCATGGCCTTTTCAATACATATCCACATATGTCCTTACTAACAGCACAAGCTAGCACTCACTATTTCCAAATTCCTCTTACGATCCGTTAAGGTGTGGATTTTTCCGTTCGGATATGCTTGCAAAATTACAGAGACGAGATAAAATTCGTTTCCCTCTATTAGATTCCTGAGATTCAGGCCATCCAGCCCGTCCATTTCCTTTGGAGTTTGCAGTTCACTTCCATCTGTTAAATAAAACTCTACTTCTCCGGCCGCCCATACATCGTCATTTATTTCTAAGGGGATCGAGGAATCTCCCATATTCATTATGGATTTCCAAACGGAGCCCTCGTTTCATTCATTATCTCTCCTCTCAAGTGACCCTTCACCCTTCAAAGGCTAAAAGACCCCCTTCAAAGTGACTATTTTCTTCAAAATTCTCACAAAAATAGAATTTTCAGTCTACTTTACTTCGGTAAAATGGTCACTTATTTCGACACCCTAAACAATATACAATAAAAGAGCAAGACTACTATATTTATAGGGGGTTCTGTATGAAAAAAACATTTGCTTCATCGCTTTTGGCTGCCTCTCTCCTGGTAGGGACCGCAGCAGCTCCTCAAGCTGCCATGGCACAGCCCGCACAAAACGGATATGAGTTCAATGTGACAGAAAAGAAGCTGATCAACAAGATCAACGCAAACAAAATGTACAACACGATTGCGGATTTATCCGAGACTCCCCGGGTTGCAGGCACAGAATCGGAATGGAGAGCAGTTCAGTACATCAAAAAGAAATTTGAATCATACGGATACAAGGCAAAAGTACAGCCATTTACCCTTAAAAGCTATAAATCTCCTGACAAAGTATCGTTGTCTGCAGATGGAAAAGACTATCAGCCTGGATTTTTTACATACACGGTAAGCGGCCAAGCCACCGGTGAACTCGTACTGGCAGGTCTCGGCAAAAAAGATGAACTTCAGTCGATGGATCTAACCGGTAAAATCGCTCTGATTAAGCGCGGAGAGATCAGCTTTGGTGAAAAGGTGCTGAACGCTGCTGAACGGGGTGCCGCCGCCGTCATTATCTACAACAATACGAACGGCCCATTAAGCGGTACACTTGGACAAGCCAATAGCAAATACGTCCCTGCTCTTTCTCTTCCAAAAGCAGATGGTGAAGCGCTTGCAGCTAAGCTGACAGCCGGGGAGAAGATTACAGCTTCTGTGCTTGCAGAAGGCTCAAAAATTGAAGAAAAAACCTCACATAATGTCATCGCAGAAAAGAAACCACTCGTCTCCAAAAACCGCAAGAGTGATATTATTGTTGTCGGTGCCCATCATGACTCTGTCGAATCTGCTCCAGGAGCCAATGATGACGCATCCGGAACAGCTATGACGCTGGAACTTGCACGCATTTACAAGGACGTTCCAACTGACAAAGAGCTTCGCTTCGTTACCTTTGGAGCTGAAGAGATCGGACTATTAGGCTCTTATCATTATGTAGACAGCCTGTCCGATGACGAAATCGCACGTACCGAAGCGAATTTCAACCTCGATATGGTCGGAAGCAAAGATGCAGGGGATCTTGTGATGTGGACGCTGGATGGCAAAGAAAACCTCGTGACTCAGCTCGTACAGAAAAAAAGCCAAAAGCTGAATGGCAAAGCTGTTCCTTTTTATCAGGGCGGACGAAGTGATCATGTTCCATTCGCCGAGGAAGGCATCCCGGCTGCTCTCTTTATCCACAGTCCAACGGAGCCTTGGTACCATACTCCAGAAGACACAATTGATAAAATCAGCAAGGACAAGCTCCAGGACGTAGCGGAAATTGTCAGCACAAGCATTTATGAACAAGCGAAGCTTGATATCAAATTGCCGAAGACGAAAGCCCAGTAAATTCAAAAAGCCTTCCGTTCACTTTGAACGGAAGGCTTTTTGCTATTTCTTGTTAATCATCTTGGAGATCGTGTTAAAATCCAGCTTCTCTTTCCCATTTACGATGGAATTGACAATCTTGTCTTCTGTTTCCTTCGGCACTTTTTTATTGGCAATCTGGGCAACCTTGCGGATCACATTTCGGACCGTCGTTTCATCACGGAAATTCGCATTTTGAAGGGAATTGGCCAGAGCCAGGATTTCATTCATGTTTACGCCCGTTTTCTTTTCAATGTTCTTAAAGAACTTATTATCCATTTTTCTGCCTCCTCACTGTTGCTTTATCCTATGAAGGGGCCCAGTCGAGTGTGCATGGGTCCCTCACAAGAACAAAAGCACAAGCGCCTTGCAAGATGAGTTCTTCTAATTAAACAGTGTCCCGCTGCAACGCATAACAGGCCGGCATCAAACGTGAGATCTGCAATAAAAAAGGCGATCGAGGCCCTCTGCCCCCTCGCAGAACGAACCAAGGTTGATGGACTTATGTATTCAGAACCTGCCAGACGCTGGAGCTTGACGAATATGTCCTTCAGTAAAAACAGATTCACACGTTTTCCCTTTAAAAACGGAGAAAGCACGGACACCCGGTCCGTGCTTTCCTGTCTGCATATCTTTGAAGGAGATTGCAAATTGATTAGTTGTAGAAAGAAGCACCAACGATGATCAAAAGAATGAAAAGTACTACGATCAGAACGAAAGTAGAACCGTAGTAACCGCCACCGCCGTAGCCGCCACCGTATCCATAACATCCATATCCGTAAGACATTAGCCATGCACCTCCCTTTCCTTCTTCTCTACAACATATGAAATCCGGCCAGAAAGGGTATGGACATTCGTGCAATTCATTACAGATTTATTTTTCACTCTTTTTTTCCTGCTTCATCCACCTCTCCGCCTCGTTTGCCAGGCTCTCCATTCTGGCCTCGAATTTTTCAGCCTCAGACTCCAATTTGTTCAGGTCCCTCTCTTTGCCAGAGAGCCACTTGTCACTCTTTTTCATGACTTCATCGTGCCCCTTGTAGCGGTTGCCGATGAACACTTCAAATTCCTTGCTCAGCTTTTTGCCCATGACAGCACCTCCCCTTCAGCTTATGCAGAAAAAGAAAGCCCGGAAATAAAAAAAGCAGATTGAAGGAGGTTCTGCTGCGTTCACCTTGTCCAGTTCTTTGTCAGGACTTTAACGCATTTTCAGAACAATAAAAAAAGCAGGAGCCTCCTGCTTTTTTAGTTCAGCGCTTTTTGCCGCAGCCGCAGCCCTTTTTCTTAACCGGCTTGGAAACATGCCGACTGTTCCCTTGAGACTGGGGCATGGATGGATTCATGTATGGCTTGTTCATGCTGCTCCACCTTTCTTCCGGAGATACAGCATTTTATGAATAGCGGACAGAATCCGTACTGAGTCAATAACCTAATCTAACATCCTTCCTACAGCTGTTTCGATGATCCCGGCGAGCCCGGCCAGAGCCAAAATGCAGATCAGCGGCTCCATTCCAACCGGCCACAGCAGCCATCCGCCATACAGCAGCCCCGTGCACCAGACACCGGTGCACCAATAGCAGCTGAGCAGCTCTCCAATCCACTTCCGGATGCCCTTTCCCTTCATCTTAATATAAATCCCATCCCCGGACTTATATTCTTCATGAAAAGGCCGGCGCAGCCAGTCTGTTATCTTGTCATACACGAAAAGACGGGTTAAACGGAAGATCGCAAGCCCAAACAGCACGGCCAGCAGCCAGCTATCTATCATGTTTCTCCACCTGCCATTCCCTTCTAACTTATGAAGGGACGCGGCATTTATGAAAAAAATCGGGAAGAATCTGTATGTTTTCATCAGTCCAAATACAGCTGTGCTGCATTAACTATGTATATATGGGAAAGGAGTGAATCATTTGTCTATGGATCGGCCCATCATGGAGGAAGCAGCACAGGAAGCCGGACAGGATCTTGTACTTTTTCAAGTATCAGATGAGGGAATCTTCATTAAAGATTCCGAAGACGTAACCGTCGAAACAACCGATACCCAGCTCGCCCTGTCCATCCAAGCTGCCATCCAGGTGGCCATCGCCCTTGTAATCAATTTGACGATTGCAGACAGCACGCGTGCAGAGCAAGTGACACAGCAAATCTTGACGAGTGCCGTGACCCAGCAAAGAAAGAAGCAGCGAATCATCATCATCGGATCTGAAAATGTAACCGTCAAAGCGACAGATACAGACGTGGCCATCTCCCTTCAGCTGCTCATTCAAATTCTGCTGGCACTGCTATTGCAGATTGATATCCTCTAACCCTTTCAAAAACCCTAAAGGAGTGAACAACATGTCAAGCAAAAACCTGAACGATATCTCTTCCACATTGATGCAGCTTTTCGTTTCTGATGTATTTAATAAAAACAACATCACAGACGATACGAAAAAGCAGCTGTCTGACGACCAAAAAGAAAAAATCAAAGCCGTAGTCCTTGATCTTCAAGCCAAAGTTGACGAATTTCTATCAGCGCAAACACAAAAGGCTGCTGAAGAAGCTGCCCCGGCTGAAGCACCTAAAAACACCACACTACGCGATATGATGAAAAACAAAAAAGCGAGCGAATAACAAAAATAGGCGTATGACTCAGGATGTTTGTCTAAACAAAAGCGGCCTTTCCAACATTAAATAGTATTACAATGAAAGGAGGAAAAAGAACATGTCAAATTACTCTTGGGTAGCGAACGACAGAAGCTGCTCTCACCCTACAGAAAACAGCAACAGACTTGGTAACTTTTGCGACCGTGATGGTGAAGTAGATCAAAACGCAGATCAAGTAAGCAAAACAGCACAGCTTTCTTCTGAAACCATCATCATCAAAGACTCTTGCGACATCGAGGTAACAACGACTGAAACACAAATCGGGGTTTCTCTTCAAGCAGCCATTCAAGTAGCAATCGCTCTAGTCATCAACCTTACAATCGCAGACAGTGCGCGTGCTGAAATGGTAACGCAAGACCTTCTTCAAAAAGCGACCATCACTCAAGCAAACGCTCAAAAACTGGTTATCGAAAACTCCCGCAACGTAAACGTAAAAACAACCGACACAGACATCGCAGTTTCCCTTCAGTTGCTTATCCAGATCCTTTTGGCTCTTGTCGTATCCATCGACATCTTCTAATTTCCCCGCATCAGCGAGAAAAGCAGGCTCCCCGCCTGCTTTTTTCTATTGAGCAAATCGGAAGCAGCCGCATGTGGCAGCGCCGTGCATTCCTGCCCGCGCTCTTTTGGCATGTACCGGTTTGCTGTTTTTTTATGGAAGGCTGCTTACCAGGCTGAAATCCATACCGGCAGCCCAATCGTATTTTTCTGCAGGGTTCCTCAAGACAGCAGCAGCCTCCTTATCCCGGACACTTATCTTAGCGTCAGTTCAAGTCATAAAGGGATCCTCCGCTTCTTTTTCCGCATCCATCCATGGATCCGTGACGTTCACCCACACCAATAGCCATCTCCCCACATATGTTGTTAAAGACTAATGTCAATCAACCAATATTTAAGGAGATGAAAACATGAGCTGCGGAAAATCCCACGGGAAATACGATTACGAAAGCTGCGTCTGCAAAGCCGTTGAAAACATCCTTGCAGAACAGGAAGCAGTAGAAGAAAGCTGCCCTACCAGCTGCTACAGCAACCTGCTGAGCCCAAGTGCAATGCCTGGCAGAGACACCATTCCGTTCTTGTTATTCGATAAAAAAGGAAAACTATTCTCAGCATTCGGCAACGTTGGCGGATTCATGGACGACGCCACTTGCTTCGAAACGATCTTCTTCCGCGTCGAAAACCTGAGAGACTGCTGTGCAACCCTCTCCCTGCTTAAACCAGTAGACGTAGAAGGCGACACCATCAGCGTATGCGATCCATGCGCCGAAGATTTCTTCGGACTTGAAAAATCCGATTTCTGCATCGAAGTAGACCTGAACTGCTTCTGTGCTATCCAATGTCTTTCCCCTGAACTAGTTAACCGCGTTTCCCCGAACAACAAAAAGAAGCACCACCACCATGGCTAACATTGATTAGACTGCCTAAAAGGTAGTCTATTTTTTTTGGTTCTGGAGGGGGTGGTTGGGTGGGGCGGACTTATCTCGGATTGGTTTCTTTAGTTTGGCGGGTTTTACGTGGGGGCGGTTTTCTTTCCATAGGCGGGGTTTGATGTGGGGCTGGGGGCGGTTTTATTGGGACGAGGCGCTTTATATGGGCGGTACTTACTGAGGACGGTGCCCATTTTTATGGGTAGTTCTTTTATGGGGCAGTTCTTACTGGTGGCTGCTTTTACTTAAGAAGGTTCCCTTTGATGAGGAGATCTTACTGGATGGGGAGTTCCTTTTATAGAGCTGACCGGCTGGTAACCGGGCTGCATATATAGGATCTAGTAATCGCAGGGGAAAAAACCTGAAGCAGAATTCGTCGAATTACCCCGAATAATCGATATATGGATTTTTTCGCCGATATATTTTTATTTTCGTCGATATATCATTTTTTTCGCCGATATATGAAAAAAATCGCCGATATATCTAATTTATCGCTGATAAATTATTTCGCCCCCCATTTTTAGTGGTTTTTAACCTGGTTTGAGGCTCATTTATCAGACCCCTGGCCTCTAATCAATGAAAAAACAGTTCACTCATCCAAATATTCTAAGATAAATCACCCATTCTCTTACGAAAACGGCATTCTTTTGCTCAAATTAAACCCCATGTAGCAACTAACCTCCTTTTGCCCGATAAATCAGTCCCAATTCAACATCTAATCCTATCTAACTGCCAACTTCCTTGGCTGATCTTCCTGGATCCTGCTTTCGAATTAAAATTAAGTCCACATCAGTACCTCTTTTAATCCCGTCCTTCACTGTGCCCATCCCCGGCAGCCTCCAGCTCCTCTGTAATTCCCTATCAGTCCTGACGCTTTCCACCCCATCCCCAAGCGCACCCTCCCCCTCCAGCCCCAACTCCCCTGCAAGCCCTTATCAGTCCCGACGCTTTCGCCCCCCATCCCCAAGCGCGCTCTCCCTCCCGATGACCACCGTTTCTCAACCCCCATTCATAAGCGCTCACCTCATACCCCACCCTCTGTTTCCCGCCTATCAAAAGCCCCGTCCCGTTTTTCCGGATACCTGCCTCCCTTCCCGGGCTGATGGCTATAAATAAATTTGATTTAATGGGCAGTTGCCCTAGCACCTTTAGTCTTGTACCTGCCTATCCTATTAGTGACAATAAATCTTTATCCGGGAGGGATAAAAATGACTCTTTCTAAAGACTTTGGCTGCGTGTGTGATGCAGTGGAAAATATCGCCGACTTGCAAGATGCAGTGGAGGAGCAGTGCTCGACCAGCTGTTACAGCAATCTTCTTTCCCCAGTTAATACATTAGGAGATACGATTCCATTCATTCTATATACGGAAAAAGGGGAGCCTTTTAAGGCGTTTGGGAATGTAGGAGAATTGCAGTCCGGTGATTGCTTCAACACGATTTTCTTCCGTGTGGAAAGCGTGAAGAAGTGCTGTGCGACGCTTCGTTTGCTGATTGCTTTCGATGATAAGAAGCATGTTTTGAATTTCCATAAAAACAGTGCTTGTGATGTGTTCCGTTTGGAGAAAACGGATAATTGCATCGAGGTGGATTTAAAGTGCTTCTGTTCCATTCAGTGCTTGAATCCGCGTTTGATTAATCGTACTCTTAATGGGGACGATTAAGTTAAAATGAAAAAAGAGCTGAAGCCGGAGTGATCCGGTTCAGCTCTTTTTAAAAGCCCAGAGGCTGGATGGCCTTGATGTCTTCTGCTTTTATACTGACTGGCTGAGAGCTTGCGCTTGTTCTCAAAAGGACGAATCCGTCTTTTTCTCCGGTTATGATGCCCCTGTACGTCTGGTCGGCAAGTTCTACCTGGCAGAGGGTTCTTGGAATGTTGCTTGGCAGGCTTGCGAAAAAGCTGATTTTTTCCGTTATGCTCATGGAGTTGAATGATTTTCTTGTTTTCCGTTCATATACCGGGGTTTCCTGGCTTGCGGCTCGTTCGCTTGCCGGTTCCGCCGGTTTTTTTGTTAAATCAATTTTGCCTGTTTCAGCAGGTGCGGCCAGGTCCGCGCTTCCGGCTTTATCGGCTTCCTGTACATTGTCAATTTGCTCGATTTTTTGTTCTTTTTTCGGTTTAGCTGAAACGGACTTTTTAATGGCGACGGCCTGCATGTTTGCCTGGGGCTTCACACTGTCTGGCTGAACAATATACATAAGCGGCTGTTTCGCCTGCTTCTCATTTTTTTCGCTCATCTTTCCACCTCCGGGTCATGAACTGTTCAAAACAGTTTATTCGCCTCGTTTGGAATTCATGACCAATCAGGAAAAGACAACCGTTTTGTTTCCATCGGTAAGAATCCGGTCCTCGAGATGCCATTTTACCGCACGGGAAAGGACACTGCGCTCAATGGATCTTCCGATTCGCTTCAGGTCATCTACATGGTCGTGATGGGTAACACGCTCGATATCCTGTTCGATGATCGGTCCTTCATCCAGTTCGTCGGTCACATAATGGGAGGTGGCGCCGATGAGCTTGACACCTCTTTCATAAGCCCGTTCGTACGGCCTGGCCCCGACAAAAGCAGGCAGGAACGAATGGTGAATGTTAATGATCCGGTTCGGATGAGCAGCTGTAAATTTCTTAGTGAGAATCTGCATATAGCGGGCCAGGATGATCAGTTCAATTTCATATTGCAGCAGCAGCTGCTGCTGTTTTTCTTCTGCTTCCTGCCGGTTTTCCTTAGAGGCCGGGATATGGTAAAAAGGAATGCCGAGCGACTCGACGATCTTACGGCAGTTTTCATGGTTGCTTATGACAATTGCCAGATCTGCAACAATGTCTCCGCTTTGCCATGCCCATAATAATTCCAGCAGGCAGTGCGGTTCTTTTGAAACAAAGATGGCGGTTTTTTTCAGTTCAGTAACACTTGTGATCTTCCATTCCATCTTAAAAGGAGCCGCTGCTGATTCAAATTCGGTTCTCATCTCAGCAAGTCTGCCGGCAAAATCCGGGCAATCAAATTCGATGCGCAGGAAAAAAGTGCCCCCGGAAGGATCTGAGGAGTACTGGCTGGACTCTATAATGTTTGCCCCGTGACTGAATAAAAATTGGGATACCGCCGCAACGATTCCCGGCTGGTCCGGGCATTTAAGCAAAATCCGTCCCCGGTTTCCGTATTTTCGTTTGTACTGTCCGGCATGTGTTTGGCTGAATAATTCCATCATGCAGTCCTCCTTCACGTAAAAAACGTCCTCCCCATTATATAGAAAAGTTGAATGGTTAAAAAGTAAAGCCCCCTTGACATTCCAATAAAAGTAAAGTACGTTTTACTTATCCGTAACTGGGAGGCAGGTATTTGATTTCACTGATTCGTGAAAAAAGGACAGAGAGCCGGATTACGCAGGAGGAACTGTCCCGTATTTTAGACGTCTCCAGGCAGACCATTATTTCTTTGGAACAAGGCAAGTACAAACCATCCCTTGTTTTAGCGCATAAGCTTGCCCAGGTTTTCAAATGCACCATTGAAGATCTTTTTATTTTTGAGGGGGATGAAAACATTGCTGAATAACATGATTGCTTTGGCGGGTTTATCCGGAGGGCTTCTGATTGCCGGAGTGTGTTATCTTTTTGCAAGACGGAACGCACGGAAAAAACGGGGCTTGGATGAACGGTACCGCTATATGATGTCTAACTCTAAAGCGCTTTCCTGGAACGTCACTTTTTTTGCCATTTTGCTGGCATGGGTCCTGGTCATTGCCGTGGAGGGCATTTCGCTTTCGTTTTTTGTAATGAGTGCCATTTATGTCATTCACAGTGTCTCCCTTATTGTGTTTACCTTTTATTTTTCAGGTCAGCATTCATGAAGCCTTCGAACGCCGCTGCCCTTATGGTCTCTCTATTTTTGCTGGCTGCTGTTCCACTCTTCCTGCTTGCCGTTTCCATGAGGACCGGTGAATGGACATTCTTCCTATACGGTCTGTTCCCTTCCTTTTTTGCAGGGTTTACCGGACTGCTGTTTACCCTTCAGCAAATCAGAAAAGAAAAAAGAGCCTGAATCAGGCTCTTTTCTTCATTCAACCGCCGATAATATGATAGCCGGAATCAACATGCAGGTTCTCGCCTGTCATGCCGCGGGAAAGGTCGCTGAACAGGAACAGGGCGGTGTCACCGACTTCTTCCGGATCAGTGGTCCTGCGGAGCGGTGCTTTTTCTTCGATTTCTTTCAGGATGGAGTTAAAATCACTGATTCCTTTAGCGGAAAGGGTCCGGATTGGTCCGGCTGATATGGAGTTCACACGGATTTTATGCTTGCCAAGGTCTTCTGCAAGGTAGCGGACACTGGCATCAAGAGAAGCCTTTGCCACTCCCATTACGTTGTAGTTTTTCACAACGCGTTCTCCGCCAAGATACGTAAGGGTCACGATGCTTCCGCCTTCCGTCATAAGGCCCTTAGCTTCCTTAGCCACAGCTGTCAGTGAATAAGAACTGATATTGTGCGCAAGAAGGAACCCTTCCCGTGTTGTATCCATGTACTCGCCTGCCAGGTCTTCCTTGTTGGCAAATGCGATGCAGTGGGCCACTCCGTGAAGGACACTGACTTCCTGCTTAATTTCTCCAAAGCATTTTTTAATTTCATCATCATTTGTAATGTCACATTGATAAAACAGTGAATCATCCCGCTCAAGTGTTGCAGCCAGGTCTTTTACCGGCTTTTCGAACCTTTCGCCTGCGTATGTAAAAATGACTCTTGCTCCTGCGCTGTGAAGGGATCTTGCAATGCCCCAGGCGATGCTTCGTTTGTTTGCTACTCCCATTACCACAATATTGCGGCCTTGTAAGGAAACGTTCATTTGGGTGTGCCTCCTGTTTTATACATGTTATTAGTACCTGGTTATAATTATAGCAGTTCCCTCATCAAAAAGACAGGCATCAATGATGCCTGTCCAAAGTACTAAATTTGCAGTTCTCTCTTCAGTTCCTGTACATATTCAAGCGACCCCGTTACAAGAAGGCGGTCCCCTTTTTCAAGTCTCGTATCCCCATGAGGAACGATTGATTCGTTGCCCCTGAAAATGCGGACGATGATCAGGTCCCCGGTAAACGGGAAAGATCTCAGTTGGACTCCAGCATACTTGCTGTTGCTCATATTCACATGATACAGCCCGGTTTCCTTATTGGTGAGGATCCGGACGATATCCGGAGATTCAATCCAGGCCTGCAGCAAAATCTTTGTGGAAAGTTCTACAGAGAAAACATCGATTCCATTGCTCTTCAATTTTTCAGCAAGCTCTGCTGAAGCTGCACTTGCCATCACACGGTTAACGCCCTTGTTTTTGGCAAAAAGAGCAATGTCCGCGTTTCTCTCCTCATCACCCGTGGCGGCTACAAGAATGTCAGCCTCAAAAACCTTTTTCTCGGAGAGCCTTTCAACAGAATAGTTTTTCAAATCTCTTATCTCAAAGAGTGATTCGGCAATGCCTTCACTCATCTTGTCTTGAAAAGTATGATAAACGACTGTTTCGTAATAGTCCGCATTCAATTCCCTTGTGACCGGCAATGTCATCTGATTGGCGCCGATCATGGCGATTTTTATTTTTTGCTGACCGAGTGATTTACGCTGAAACAGTTTTTTGAATCCGATCGGTGAAATGATACTTGAGATGACCGCTGTCAATATCAGTGCACCTGACATCTGGCTGTCGATCACCCCAGCCTTTTCACCAATGGTCGCCCCGGCGATAACAAGCGACAGTGTCGCTGTCAAAAGGAATCCGGCCGACAGCGTCGTACGCATGTCATACCATTTCAGCAAATACAAGACCGGCAGTAGTTTAGAAACAAACAGAGCGATCAGCAGCAGCGGGATTAGAATCAGGATTTTAGGGTTTTCAAACAGCTTCCACAAATCCAGCTCTACACCAATCATGACAAAGAAGATCGGGATGAGAAACCCGTAGCCGAAGGAATCGAGTTTCTGGACCATTTCCTTGTTAGGTGACAGCAGAGAGACGAGAACTCCTGCCAGAAAGGCCCCCAAAATATTTTCCGCTCCTATGGTTTCTGAAATTCCCACGAGAATAATGATTAAAGCGAAAACCGCTCTCGTATCAATCTGAACGGTCCCCTTCGACAACGATTCGATAAAGGACCGGTTTTTAAACCGGCTGCCGACAAAGTAAAGGATGACACCAGCCGCAAACAAAATCAGCAGCAGCCAGATGCTTCCTCCCCCATCTCCATACATGGAGGCGAATACCGCGAGCAGGATCATTGTGACTAGATCGGCAATGACTGCGACAAGCAGAATGATCTGGCCGATATTGCTTTTCATGATGTTTGCTTCTTTCAATGTTGGAACAACAACACCGAGCGAGATGGTCGAAATGATGAGCGTCATTAAGAATGCATTCTTAATCAGGCCTGTCCAGGCGAAAAGCAGTGACAGCAGGATGGAAAGAATAAAAATCCCGGCAAAAATAATGCCTGATGCTGCAAACGTATTCGGAACCTGCTTCCTGTTCGGAAGCACCTCCTTTTTCTTGCCGCCCGAAAAAGCAGTAAAATCAATTTCGAGTCCGCTTAAGAACATTAAAAAGATAAAGCCGAGTGTTGAAAGGGTCTGCAGCCATGCATCCTGGTGCACAATATCCAAACCGCTTTTTCCGATGACAAGACCCATCAGAATTTCCGCGACTACTACTGGCATAAAATTGAGTTTAAACCGGTGCATAAGTATCGGAGTCATAAAGGCAACGATGACCACAATCACAAGTGATGTTACGGATGCTCCATGTTCCATCCTGTTCCCTCCTTCCTAATGAAGATTTTGAATAAAAAGAGTGGCCAGTCCCAAATAAATAAGAATACTGATAATATCATTGATCGTCGTAATAAAAGGTCCCGAAGCCACAGCCGGATCGATTTTAAACCGGTGCATGATCAGCGGTACCATCGCTCCCGCCACTGCAGCAACAATCAGCGAGAAAAGAATGGCCGCCCCGACGAGCAGACCGAGGACAAGATCCCCTTTCCAGACAAAGACCACTCCTGTTACCGCCACACCGCAGACTGTTCCGGCGATCAGGCCTGTCCCTGCTTCCCGCATCAGGATTTTAAAGGCTGTCTCTTTTGCTGTTTCGCCAAGCGCGATTCTCCGGATTGCTACCGCCAGCGCCTGTGTGCCAGTATTTCCGGCCATCCCTGCAATTAACGGAATGAATACGGAAAGAATTGCAACTTGATCAAGGGTTTTTTCAAATCTCCCGATCAGGCTTGCTGTCAGCATTCCAAGGAACAAAAGAATGATCAGCCACGGCAGCCGTTTTTTCGCCGCTGAAAATGGCCCCTTATCCTGGGAATCAGCATCTGAGATCCCAGCAAGCTTTGAATAATCCTCCGATGCTTCTTCATCGATGACATCGACGATATCATCGATGGTAATGATTCCGAGCAGCCGGTCATGAATATCGACAACCGGAAGCGCGAGGAAATTGTAATCCCTGATTTTCCGGGCTGCTTCTTCCTGATCGACTGAAACAAGCACCGAGTAGACGCGCTCATTCATAATCTCGGAAATCATCGTATCATCCTCAGAAATAATCAGATCCCTGAGCGATACGACTCCAACAAGCCGTTTATCCTCATCAACGACAAAGGTATAATAAATCGTTTCCGCATTTGGCGCTTCTGTCTTCAGTATCTGCATCGCTGACCGGACCGTCTGCTGAGCATGAATAGCCACAAATTCGGTCGTCATGATGCTTCCCGCAGTAAACTCTTTGTAATGAAGGAGCTCACGGATTTCCTTTGCGGCATCCTCCTCCATCAAGGTAAGATAGCCAGCTACCTGGCTCTGATCCAATTCATTCAGCACATCAACTGCATCATCCGCATACATTTGGGCGAGCATTTGGGCTGCATATATGGAATCCATCTCAGAGAGGTACATTTCAATCTCTTTTTCATCTGTATCCAGGTTCTCAAAAATGGCCGCCATTTCTTCCGGAGAAAGAAACCTATACAGGATCTCTCTTTCTTCCGGCTCTATAGAAGCAAACCATTTCCCCTGGTCATAGGAGTGTCTGTCAAAAAAACGCTCCCGGAATTCATCCATTCTGGCATGCTTCAGATCATTCAGCAGCAGCTCCTGCTCCACCTCGTCCATTCTCTGCACTTCAGCCATAAGCACCCCTCCCGTCCGGCTTTTAAAAATAGCATAATAACATAGAGAATAGAATAACGCATCTCCTTACATTCTTCCACTCATATCCCTTTACTTCATTGAATGTTTACATTCCCTCAACATAGCACTTCTTTCTTCTCCATTTCCGTTTGGGTATAGTTTGTGATAACAGCTGCAAAATAAAACAAACCTAAGTGCGGAGTGAATACACACATGAAAATTGATGTAATCGGAGACATCCACGGCTGCTTCGCAGAACTTCAAACACTGCTCAGCAAGCTCGGATATGAAAATCAAAATGGAATACCCGTCCACCCTGAAGCCAGAAAGCTTTCATTCGTTGGAGATCTAACAGACCGGGGACCTGGTTCTGTGAACGTAATCCGCTGCATTTCAGCCATCATCCGTGCCGGTGCAGGCTATTACTCCCCGGGCAACCATTGTGATAAACTGTACCGTTACTTAAAAGGCAACGACGTCCATATTGTACATGGACTTGAAACAACAGTGAAAGAGCTTCAGCAGCTTGATGAGAAAGAACGCCGGGAAGTCCGCCGGCAATTTATGGAGCTGTATGAACAGTCCCCCATTTATCAGGTCCTGGATGACGGCAAACTGATTGTTGCTCACGCAGGGATCAAGGAAAAAGACATTGGACGATACACGAAGAGAATAAAGGAATTTGTTTTGTATGGTGAGGTTACCGGACGGACACTGGAGAACGGACTGCCGGAACGGGGAGATTGGGCCCGGCATTACAGCGGCAAGCCCTGGATTGTATATGGCCATACCCCGGTACTGGAACCAAGGATGCTGAACAACACCATCAATATCGATACAGGAGCCGTTTTCGGAGGACAGCTGACCGCTTTTCGCTACCCGGAGAAGCAAACCATATCTGTTCAATCCTCGCTGCCTTTTGACAGCGGCCGCTTTAGAGAATTCCCCGGCTTGTTGTAAAAATGGAAAAGGTAAGGTAAAATTTTCTGGATGATAATTGGAAAGAGAGAGGAGAAATATGGCTGAACGCGCAGGTTCCGAAGCTTATGAACAAAAGCAATTCATAGAATCCTTTCTAAAAAGACGCCACCGTAATGACAGTCCAAACCGCACAATTGAAACACCCGCAGTCCTCAAACTGATCGGTGACCCATCCGGTATTCATGTGCTTGATATTGGATGCGGAGACGGCTCACTCGGAAGTTTCCTTCTAGCAAAAGGATGTGCTTCCTACCTCGGAATCGAAGGTTCAGAACAAATGGCGGCCAAAGCTGAAGAACGGCTCGCAGGCACCTCCGGGATGGTCGAGCGAGTATTTATGGAGGAATACTCCTACCCTATGGAAAGCTTTGATTTAGTGGTTTCACAGCTTGCAATCCATTACTGTGCCGACATTGACTCGCTCTTTTCATCCATTATCAGGACACTGAAGCCGGGCGGCCGCTTGGTCTTCAGCATCCAGCACCCGCTTCTCACCTCCTCCTATAAAAGGGCAGAAGCTGGAACAAAGCGAAGTGACTGGATTGTCGATGATTATTTCAAAACCGGCAAGCGCGTGGAAAACTGGATGGGCGAACAAGTCGTCAAATATCACCGAACAGCTTCTGATTATTATGAAGCCTTGACCAAAGCAGGATTTAAGATTGAGAGATTCCTTGAACCAAAACCAGATCCATCTCTTTTTGAAAACCAGCAGGAATACGAGCGCAGACTGAGGATTCCTTTGTTTCTTTTATTTGCTTGCAGGAAGGAAGGAAAGGAAAATGAATAAGAGATTGATTACAGGGATGATCTTGATTTGTGCAGGAATGAGTCTATTGATGAGTGCACTTGTTCTTAAGCCGGCGGGCATAGCATTAGCAGCGCTTCTGGCTCCAAGCATACTATGCAATATCAGCGGAATCACATTTATTGCCCCCTATTTAAAAGAAAAAAGGAGTTAACGCTATTATGGGACTGGAAATGCGAACACAATGTGAAAAATGCAGCGAACCCCTTGCCTCTCAATCCGCAGCCTACATATGTGTACATGAATGCACCTTCTGTGAACCATGCACAAAAGAAATGGTAAACGTCTGCCCAAACTGCGGCGGAGAACTTGTAAAACGGCCGAGGCCTAGAGTGCATTGAAAGACAAGAGAAACGAACACACATTTGAACTTATAACCTATCTCATTCTTTTTGCAGCGGCAGCAGCGATGATTTTCTCATACACCATCACTGCCCAGCCCGAATACGCCATCCTAAGCGGATGCATAGCAGCAGGCACTCTTTATAGAATCGGGAAATCGATGCGAAAAAAACTTTGAAAGTGAGCGCTTGAGACCGAATCATTCGGATAAGGCGCTTTTTTTAAAGTAGCGGTGCCTGAGACCAGTTACACCTACGATTCGGTCTCCAGGGACACTATTTCTGCTAAAACACGCTTTTTTCCCGTGTTTCGGTCTCAGCGGACGCTATTTTCTCTGTTTCGGCTATTTCGGAGCTCTTTTTGGTAAAATAACGGTGCCTGAGACCGATAAGTGCGTTAAACTCCGTTTTTCTCCTAAATAGCGGCGCCTGAGACCGATAAATGCTCAAATCGCCGTTTTTCTCTTAAATAGCGGCTCCTGAGACCGGTTGTACCTGCGATCGGTCTCCAGAGACGCTATTTCTGCTAAAGCACGCATTTTCCCTGTGTTTCGGTCTCAGCGGACGCTATTTTCTCTGTTTCGGCTATTTCAGAGCTCGTTTTGGTAAAATAACGGCGCCTGAGACCGATAAGTTCGCAAATCGCTGTTTTTCTCCTAAATAGCGGCGCCTGAGACCGGTTGTACCTGCGATCGGTCTCCATAGACGCTATTTCTGCTAAAACACGCTTTTTTCCCGTGTTTCGGTCTCAGCGGACACTATTTTCTCTGTTTCGGCCATTTCGGAGCTCGTTTTGGCAAAATAACGGCGCCTGAGACCGATAAGTGCGGAAAACGCCGTTTTTCTCCTAAATAACGGCGCCTGAGACCGGTTGTACCTGCGATTGGTCTCCAGGGACACTATTTCTCCACGATTTGGTCTCCACGGACGCTATTTCTGCAACCCCGAGTTTCCATCACACCGAACGCTATTCCCAGACACATACACACTGTTCCCTACCATCCCCACACCATGCAAAAAGCCCGGAACCCTATCCCGGTTCCGGGCTTTCCACCTTACTCCAATATACTTTCATGTCCTCCGGCATTACCGTTTCAAATCGCATGGTTTTCTCCAGAAAGGGGTGCCGGAATTCCAGGACCTTACTGTGGAGAGCCTGTCTTTTCATGTTTTCGCTGCTTCCGCCGTAAAGGGTGTCACCTGCCAGCGGGTGGCCGATGCTGCTCATGTGCACCCGGATCTGGTGGGTTCTTCCCGTTTCGAGCTTTAGCTCCACAAGTGCCGCTTGCGCTTTGCTGCTGATTACCCGGTATGAGGTGACGGCATGCTGTCCGTCTTCCCGCACTTCTCTTTCCACAATGCTGCCTGCTTTTCTGCCGATCGGCTTTTCGATGATTCCCGATTCATTCGGAAGAGGATTTTCTACGATGGCCCAATATGTCCGGTGGATGCCGATCATTCTTTGCTGTTTTGAAAAAAGCGAATGGCTGAAGCGGTGCTTTGCTGCGAGCATCAGGCCGGACGTATCTTTATCCAGGCGGTTGACGATATGAATCGTGGAGGAAAGCCCCTGTTCCTTCAGGTGAAACAGCAGGCCGTTCGCGAGCGTTCCTTCCGGATAAAGACGGGAAGGGATGACCGGGAGTCCGGCCGGCTTGTTTAAAACCATGCAATGATCATCCTCATACACGATTTCCAGCGGCATCTTTTGGGCGATTAAGCCCGGGCTTGGCTGTTCGGCCGGGAAAAGAACGGTCACCCGGTCACCTTCTGACAGGACGTGGCGGACCGTCTGGGGTTCCCCGTTAACGGCAAGCTCACCTCCCGCAAATTTAATATCGGTCAGTGCACTTTTCGTGAGCTGCTTTTCCTTCAGATACTCTCTTAAAAGCAGGCCGCTCTCTTCTTCCGACACAGTCCATTCCTGCCGGAACTGCTTACTGTCCAATAAAAGAATCCCTCACACGCTTCCAGAACGGGAACTGGCGGAAGCGGGCAAACCGGACGTTTTCCTTCGCTACCCGGCACTGGATCGATTTTACATCTTTATGAAGTAACGTCAGATGATCGATGGTGATCTGGAAATCAGCATCATTGACGGGCTTCAGCATACACGTATGGTGGTCCGGCAGGATAAGCGGGGAACCGACAGTGCGGAACACGCGGTTGTTGATGGATGCCATTTCCGCAAGCTGAATTGCTCTTATGGAAGGGTGAAGAATGGCACCGCCCAATGCTTTGTTATAAGCTGTGCTTCCGGAAGGTGTTGAAATGCAGAGGCCGTCCCCGCGGAACGTTTCGAATTTCTGCCCTTTGATCTCAACATCCATGACAAGAGAATTTTCCACGGCTTTCACAGTGCATTCATTGAGCGCCAGGTACCGGGCCTCTCTGCCCCCGTCATTGTGGCGGATGATTACTTCCAAAATCGGATACTCAACGATTTGGTGCGGAGTTTTCGCGATTGCGATCACAAGCTTTTCAATCTCATCCGGCACCCAGTCGGCATAAAATCCGAGATGCCCTGTATGGACTCCGATAAATGCTGTTTTATCAAGCCTGCTGCGGTAACGGTGAAACGCATACAATAACGTTCCGTCTCCGCCAACTGAGATGACAATGTCAGGCTGGTCCTCGTCGTACTGCAGTTCAAAATCGCTCAGGTACGTTCTCATTTTCTGCATCAGCGTATTCGACTTGTTATCGCCTTTGGAAGTAATGGCAAATTTCATTTCCCGGACCCCTTTCCGCATTCATTTAATACCGGTCGTTATCTTCTGTTTTTCGGGAGAAGATCGCTTGTGCTTCCTGTATCTCCCCTTTAATGAGTGACATTTCTTCGTCCAGCCTGAAAGCGGCCTCTGCTGCACGCTGCAGACGGATGCGAATCGTCTCGGGAAAATTTCCTTTGTATTTATAATTGAGAGAATGCTCAACTGTTGCCCAGAAATTCATTGCCAGTGTGCGGATCTGAATTTCTACAAGAATCCTTTTCTCTCCGCTGATTGTCTGTACGGGATAGCGTGCTACAACATGGTAGGAACGGTACCCGCTATCCTTTTTGTGGGAAATGTAATCGCGTTCTTCAACAATTTCTATGTCTTTCCGTTTACGCAGCATGTTCACGACGACACGGATATCATCTGTAAACTGGCACATCATTCTGAGGCCTGCTATATCCTGCATATCATCGCAAAGTGTTTTCATATCAATATTTTTCCGTTTCGCTTTATCAAGTATACTTGCGATCGGCTTGACCCTGCCTGTGACAAATTCGATCGGCGAATGGCTGCCTTCCAGCTCATACTCGGATCTGGATCCCTTCAGCTTAACCTTCAATTCATCTACTGCCTGTTCATAAGGAGCCAAAAAAAGCTCCCACTCTCTCTCATTCATTCTCCATCGCCCCCGGCAACTTTAGATTTCTCGGTTGTTCAGCCAGCAAATATACCGGAAACCCTGCCTTCCATTTCATCCCCGTAGTTTGCATTTCCGGAAATGTTCTGCACAAGCTCTGTCAATTCCTCATGGAAAGATAAAAGCTCAAGTTCTTCTTCATTGATGACTGCCCATACCGAAACCGAATTCTGTCTGGCGTGCTCCAGATGCTGCCAGTAATCAGGTGAAATGCTTACGTAAGTAAAATGTTCGGGATCTTCCAATATGTATATAAATGCAAGCTGGTCGGAATCAGCCAGGATCTGTCCCTTTGCCTCGAGCCGGTCAGCATGGCCATCATACTTTTCTGCATACAGAAGCAGCTTTCCTTCTCTTTCTGCTGCCTCTATCACTTCGATTCGCTTATTCACATGAAAAACTCCTTCCAATACAAATACTGCACATCCATTTTACCATAAGGTCCCCTTTCAGTTAAAATGGGAGCTTCGCATTGCCTTCAATTGCAGAAAAAGAGATAATAGGCGAAAGAAGCTTAAATGGGGGTACATCATGGCACAGCACATTGAAATTGAATTTAAAAACATGCTTACGAGCGAAGAATTCGGCAGGCTCGAACTTGCTTTCGGCTTTGAAAAAGAAGATTTCCGCGAGCAGGTCAATCATTATTTTGACACGGAAGATTTCCAGCTTAAGCAGAAGCAATCTGCACTGAGAATCCGTCTGAAGGAAGAAAAAAGGGTGCTGACCTTGAAACAGCCTGCCGAGACCGGTTTGCTTGAGACGGAACAGGAGCTGACGGATGAAGAAGCAGACCGGCTCATGAACGGCCAGGGTTTTCCGCACGGTGAAGTGGAGGAACAGCTTAAGCAGATGGGCATCTCTCAATCAGCTATCTGCTATTTTGGCTCTCTTACCACGTGGCGTGCAGAAAAAAATGCAGAAAACGGCTTAATCGTTCTGGATCGCAGCCGATATTTATCAATAGAGGACTTTGAGCTTGAATACGAGGCACATGAAGCAGCGGCAGGTGAGCTTTATTTTGAGCGTCTGCTTGAAATGCATGAAATCCCTACCCGCGAAACAAAAAACAAAGTCCGCCGTTTTTATGAACGCAAATACCAAATAACCAGCCAATAAAGGAGATTGCCATCTATGGAGATTAAACAATGGCAGACGATGATGGAGATGCAGTCCCTCCGTTCCCTGGATTCCATGCAGCCGCAGCAAAACAGCCAGTCTGCAAGCAGCATGTTCAGCTCCCTGCTTGATACGATGCTGCAGTATTATACAGGCCAGCCTGCTGAAGAAACGGCTCCTTCTATCCGGAGCACTCAGCCGCTGTCCTTTGCCCAGCCGCTTCCTTCCCTGGAACAGATCAAATCTTCTTCCGTTAAGCTCCCTCCCGGCCCTGCTTCAATCGAAACCATCATTAAAGAGGCTTCGGAGCATTTTGGGGTCGATGCCAAGCTGATTCGCTCTGTGATTAAACAGGAATCTGGTTTTAACCCAAATGCGGTCAGCGGAGCCGGAGCAATGGGATTGATGCAGCTCATGCCGGCCACTGCTAGAGGGCTTGGAGTGGAAAACGCATTTGATCCTAAAGAGAATGTGATGGGCGGCACCAAATATTTAAAACAGATGCTGACAAAGTACGACGGTAATGTTTCACTCGCTCTCGCTGCTTATAACGCCGGTCCGGGTAATGTAGATAAATATGGCGGAATCCCACCGTTTAAAGAAACACGAAACTATGTCGCTAAAATTTCATCTGCTTACTTTGCTTGATCCGTCAGCCTTTTCCGGGCTGATTTTTTTTGGATTGAATCGCTGATTTGCAGCCTGAAAATGAAAAATAAGTCCCAAATAATGCGATTTGTTTGAGATATATGGTCCTCATTGTTAAAATAACCTTATTACATCAGTTGTGAAGGCATCCCTTCACACAGGATAGAATTCACAGGATCAGAGAAAATACAAAAAGGGGTAATCAACATGGCAGAATCTTTTGCAACTCCGTACGAAGCGATTGGAAAAGAGCTTCTATCCCAGCTTGTTGATGCTTTTTATACCAATGTAGGAAAACACCCGCTTCTCGCTCCCATCTTTCCGGATGAGTTAAGCGAGACAGCAAGAAAGCAGAAACAATTCCTGACACAATATTTAGGCGGTCCTTCCCTTTACACAGATGAACACGGTCATCCGATGTTAAGGGCGCGGCACCTGCCATTTCCTATAACTGAGGATCGCGCGGAAGCCTGGCTTGAATGCATGGACAAAGCAATGGACGAAACAGGGGTAGAAGGAGACATCCGCACCTTCATGTTCGAGCGGCTCACACTAACAGCACATCACATGGTAAATACTCCGGGAAGTGCGGATGATGAGAAAGGAGAAGTGCAGTAATGCCTCTTGGCCAAAAAAAGGATATCGGGCATTTTTTCTCCCATTGTCAAGGCAATGCCAAAAAACCGCTTGAAATTTATCTGTTTATTGACCCTTTATGTCCAGAGTGCTGGGCACTCGAACCGGTTATGAAAAAGCTGCTTATGCACTATGGCCGTTTTTTCACACTAAAGCATATTATCAGCGGAAATCTCGCTACACTTAACACACTATCCAAGCAGCGGCCGGAAAACCTTGCCGCATCCTGGGATCAGACAGGAAGCCGGACTGGAATGTCATGCGACGGATCCGTCTGGCTCGAAAATCCAATCTCCTCCCCTTATGCCTCTTCGGTTGCTATTAAAGCCGCAGAGCTGCAGGGCAGAAAATCGGGGATCCGGTTCCTCCGGAAAATGCAGGAAGTGCTGTTTACTGAAAAACAAAATGTTTCGGATGAAAAGGTGCTCGCTGAGATCGCTGAATGCACCGGCCTTGACCGGGACGAGTTCATTAAGGACCTGCACTCCGACAGCGCCATCAAAGCTCTGCAATGTGACATGAAAATCACTGCGGAAATGGAAGTCAGCGAGATGCCGACCATTGCTTTTTTCAATGAACGGGTAGAAGAGGAAGGCTTGAAAATTGCAGGCTACTACCCATATGAAATGTACGAGGAAGTGCTTTTCGAAATGCTCGGCGACACACCAACGCCTTCTGAACCGCCGCCGCTTCCCGTCTTTCTCTCCTACTTCCGTTTTGTCGCTTCCAAAGAAATCGCGCTCGTATACGGCATGAATATTGAAGAAGCCGAACGGGAAATGAAAAAATTCCAGCTTGCCCAAAAGGTAGAACGCGTGCCTGTCAAGCACGGAACCTTCTGGAGATCACTGGATTAAAAAGCCGCCGAACCCATGAATGGGTCAGGCGGTTTTTTAATTCCGACTTCCAGCTATTCAGCAATTCGAACACCCGGGCATCTTTTTCTTAATTCACTTACAAAATCGGTCAGATCGTTCGGCAAAATTTTTATATTATCACGATGCTTTAGAAACAACTCCAGCCCTCTATTGGATGAAGAAATCTGATAACCAGTCATTTTCTCTTCTGTATGGTAAGCCATTTCAATACTTTGATAAGTGATCCTTTCTTTAAAGGGGCCGCCTTTCACCAAAAGATACTCTTCATAAAAAACATACCTGATTGAACTCGTGTACCACCACATTAAAACTGCAGAAATTATTAAAATCGCAAACATAGAGAGTACAGTAGTGAATGTTGGGATCAAGGAGACGATTGATACAAATCCAATCAGCCAAATCATTGTATAAACAGCAGCCAGTAAAAACACATTTACCTTTGCATGATAAACCATTTGGTAAAGTCCGCCTTTCATACTTAGGTTTCCTTTATGTACAATCCACATAATACCAGCTCTCATTCAGCTGCCTGATTTCCACAATATCAGCCTGCACCTCTTCTTCGGCAGGCGGCTCGCCATCCGGAGAATAAATGTAGCCAGTGAAATTATCGATCACCCCCCGATTTGTGTAAAAAAGCAATTTGTCCCCAGCCTTGCTGATTTCACTCCCGTCTGATAAAGAGGAATCGACCTTGTAAAGCCCTGTACCATCTCTGCTTTGTTCAAGCTTCTTATCTTGAAAAAGGGAGACTGTCTCCATTCGATCCTGATATTTTAAAGAAAACTCGGCGGCTTGAAAAGCAGGCTGCAAAGGGTTTAGGATGATGCCGGCAAGCAAAAGCAGATTGAGCATTAAAGGAAGCAGTTTTTGCAAACTTGTTTCTTTGCCGCTTTTCCAAACGTGCGGAATCGTAATGAAAAGAAAAATAATCCCCGCAATGGCGGCGGCACCGAGCAGCGGGAGATAAAGAAAAAGATACTTAAAAAAGCCTGGGAAGTACACTTGAATTCCTTGCAGACAGAGGATGAATAAACACAGTCCCGCAAGGATCCCACTCAGATTTTTTTTCACTTCAACTCGCTCCTTTACGAGTTATACTTTAGCATATTTTAGGATTTCTGGATTTATTTGTTTTACCCAGGCCAAGATTCATCTAAGGGAACGGGACTTCTGACTAGCTCTATCAACGCTATATGATACTGACAACCTCTCATCCGGTCTCAGGAGACGTTATTTCCCTAAAAAAGGGCCTTTTTAGTGAGGTTCGGTCTCAGAAGACGTTATTTTTATAAATCGGGGTCCTAAACGGGCGGTTTATTAAAAATAAAGTTCCCTGAGACCGAAAGCCTTGCATTTAAAGAATTTTAGTTGAAATAACGGCTCTGGAGACCGAAAGTTCTTTATGCATTATTGTAACCGCTTACTTTATTAATTAAATTAAAAAAGACCATGCCGGGATAAGCATGGTCTCTTCTTGTATGTCTTAACGACAACAAAGGGGATGGGAGAAATTTTTCACGGTCAAACAAAGGGGTAAATGTTTGTTATGTGATCAATTTCACACCCTGAGTATATCAGAATATGTCGAGTTTTGACAAGAGTTTAGTTCTTATTTCACAACTTTGTCACAAACATACTTTTATCTTCTTCCTCATATCGTGAAGGACGGGGGTGAATAAGCATGAAACCTTTTGCTGCCGCTGCCTTCATTGTATTGTTTGCCGGCGCGTTTCTCCTTCAGGTTCTTGGCCTGATGAACATGGTTCCGCTCATTTTTTCTTCCGCTCTTCTCTTCGCAGTATTTGCCGGGATCATTTATTATTTCACACGAAAAAAGATTTTTAAAGGGTATTGAAAAAGCCGCTTATGTATTTCAAGCGGCTCTTTCTTTTACTCAGCTTCATTCAATAGCTTTTCGAGTTCATTCAATTTCTCTTCAAATACCTGGCACGCTTCTTCGACCGGTTTGGAGGAAGTCATATCGACGCCTGCCTTTTTCAATACTTCAATCGGATAGTCAGAGCTTCCGGCACTCAGGAATTCGATGTAGCGCTTGACTGCCGGCTCGCCTTCCTCCAGAATCTGTTTGCTCAATGCTGCAGCAGCACTGAATCCGGTTGCGTATTGATAAACATAATAGTTGTAGTAAAAATGAGGAATCCTTGCCCATTCCAGGCCAATCTCCTCATCCACTGCAATGTTCTCCCCGAAATATTTCTTGTTCAGGTCATAATACAGTTTCGTAAGCAGCTCCGGTGTGAGAGGCTCTCCATCTTGTGCCCGCTTATGGATGGTATGCTCGAACTCAGCAAACATCGTCTGGCGGAATACCGTGCCCCGGAAGCCTTCCAGATAGTTGTTCAGCAGGTACATCCGTTTTTTCTTATCTTCGATCGTGTTCAGCATGTAATCATTCAGGAGCGCTTCATTTGTGGTAGAAGCTACTTCCGCGACAAAAATCGAATAGTCCCCGTAAGGATAAGGCTGATTTTTTCTCGTGTAATAGCTGTGCACGGAATGGCCGAATTCATGAGCCAGAGTGAACAAGTTGTTCACGTTATCCTGCCAGTTCATTAAAATGTACGGATTTGTGCCGTATGTTCCGGATGAATAGGCGCCGCTTCGCTTTCCTTTGTTCTCATGAACATCAACCCAGCGGTTTTCAAAGCCTTCTTTCAATACATTCAGGTAATCCTCACCGAGCGGCTTCAGTCCTTCTAAAAGATAGTCCTTCGCCTCTTCGTACGTCACCTTCATCTTTACGTTCTGGACGAGCGGCGTATACAGGTCGTACATATGCACCTCATCCAGGTTCAGCACCTTTTTGCGGAGCTCCACGTACCGCTGCAGAAGATGCAGGTTTTTCTCAACAGTGGAAACCAGATTATCGTATACTTCTTCCGGAATATTGTTCCCGCTCAAAGCAGCCTGGCGGGCGGATTCATACTTGCGGACGGAAGCGTAAAAATTATCTTTCTTGATGGCACCTGAAAGAGTGCTCGCAAGGGTGTTTTTGAACTTGCCGTATGTGTCATAGACTGCTTTAAAGGCATCTTGTCTGACGCGGCGGTCTTCGCTTTCCATGAAGGTGATAAAGCGCCCGTGGGTCACTTCCACTTCTTCCCCGTCTTCATTTTTAATTGCCGGGAATTCCATATCTGCATTGTTCAGCTTTCCGAAAATGTCACTGGAAGCACGGAGAGCCTCTGATGCCTGGGCAAGGATCGCCTCCTGCTCAGCTGAAAGGACATGCGGACGTTCCCTGTTGATGTCTTCAAGTGAGTGGCGGTACAGCTGCAGGTCATTGTTCTCTTCAATGTACTGCTTCAAGGTGTTCTCATCCATCGAGAGGATTTCAGGAACCATAAAGGATGAAACACTCGATGCTTCGGTATAAAGGGTGGCTGCCCGGTCATTCAGCGCCTGGTACTTCGAGTTTCCTGTATCCTGATCGGATCTCATGTGCGCGTATGTATAAAGCCTGCCAAGACGTTCTGTGACAGAATCCTGGAATTTGAGTCCTTCATATAACGACTGTGAAGAGTCGGCAAGCTTTCCCTGATAGTCCGAAATTTTTGGAATCTCTGCTTTCAGGCTGGCAAATTCTTTTTCCCATTCTTCATCACTTGCAAAAATATCTTCCAGTCTCCACGTATCTTCTGCTGCAATCTCACTTCGAAGCGGTAGTTTTTTTGGTGCTTGCTGTTCTGGCATGGTAATCCCCCTTCTCTTAATAGCCTCAAATTCATCTTGTCTAAAAACAGCCCCGAAGTCAATTAATAAGACTGTTTATAGGTTATGCTTCACCCGTGATATTAGCCTGAAAAATTCATCATCACATGAATGGATTTGCTCTGCGCTGGAATGCCAGATGATTGGAATCAGTTTATATTGTTTATTCTTTCCCTTTTGTAAAAATCCTGCCTGCAGAAGCAAGCTTCCTAATTCACTTAGAACTTCCTCCATTGCCGGCCCACGAATTCCCCTTATGGCCACACGGCCTTCCATGGAAAGCTGCCATAAGCGATCCACAGCTTCTTCCAGCGTAAAAACCTTTCTTGACTCTGCCCATAGAAGAAGCCAGGTTTTCCAAATGTACGGTTCCGTTTCAATTGCATAATCGATTGGAGTCGGTGTGAACACAATAGAGGGAATCATCGATAAAGGAAGACCTTTTTTGGCGTAAAGGTGTTTTTGCAGGGGCAAAGCCTGTTTTGGAGGAGGAAGCTGGCGGTACCGGTACACTTTCCTTCTAAGCCATTCGAGAGGGAATGATTCCCGATAAGATGGGGGCGGGAATAGTACCTGATGTACTGCGAGTAGAGTGACTTGCGCGAAGAAAATCTGCTTGGAAAAGGGGTACAGCCCGCTTACCTGCAGAAGCTGCTGATCATCCGGAGAGTAGAAAAGAAGGTAAGGGGTAGAGGAATAAGGTATCATCTTTGCAAAGCACCAGTGGAACCGATTTAGACGGTATTCCGACGCACTCAATCTGGTCAGCTGATTCGCTCCGAGAATCCAGATCGGCTCAATGCCAATCTTCCGGTACCCGCTGCTGCGCCGCTCGACCTGTTCTGCAGGAATGGACGAGCATTGGTATTCAACAGCGTACTTTTTATCAGGGGTCTCAATAAGCAGATCAGGCCGCTGTCCTATTTCCTTTAAATATGGCTCTAGCAATACAGTTCCTGCAGACTGCAGCTGTTCATAAAGCTGCTGCTTTCCGAGCAGATGCCTCTCACTTTCCGGCTCCGAACTGTAATCACATGCCGATTTCCTCCGGTGGGCAAAATGGTATCTCTTAATGGCACCAAGTTTTAGATCGAGTCTCTCCCTGCATCCGGGGCAGGTAAAGACCTCTATTTCCCTCATTACAGTGAGTTCCTCCAGCGAGTAGGCTTTGCTGAGCAGGGAAAACGGACCTTTTGACGTTATGGATGTAAGCATATAGACCTCCTTATGGTTAGACCTAAAGACCATTCGCTGTGATCGCCTTCATTTCCTTCTTAATGCTGAATATTGAAATTCAGGAGGGAAAAGCAGTGATTTGAAGCAGAAAAACTAGATTTTATCTCTCATTGAGCGGAAGTGAAAAGACACGGCTGTCAGATTCCGGGCTGCATCATTCCATGTGTGCACGTTTTTGCACAAACAAAAAAGCAGCCGCGGCTGCTTTTACTAAGTTATAACATCGGGGACAGTAATCGTGAGAAGGATTCAAATACGCGCTGAAAGAAACTTCGTTTTGTAAAGTCATCCATTTCAAGCTTGATGGACTCTTTCAGATCGTTTTCGTATTCGTTTACAAGAGTTACTGTACTGTCTGTACGGTATAGAAAGGCGTTCACTTCAAAGTTTAAGTGGAAGCTGCGCATATCCATGTTGGCTGTGCCGATGGAGGCCAGCTCATAATCAACGATGACAATCTTGCTGTGCATGAAGCCTTTATCGTATTCGTAAATTTCTGCTCCGGCTTCCATTAACTCTGCGAAATAGGAGCGGGAAGCATAAAAGACGAGCTTTTTATCAGGCCTTTTCGGAACAAGGAGCTTGACGTCGATTCCGCTTAGGGCTGCGACCTTTAAGGCAGACAAGATATCTTCGTCCGGTATAAAGTACGGGGAGGCAATCCAGATGGATTCCTTGGCAGAGACAATCATGGAAAAGAACAGGCTTTTAATGTTTTCCCATTTATTGTCCGGCCCGCCTGCGATCATTTGGACCCCGCCGCTTCTTTCAGGCACCGGTTCAATTTGAACCGGCTGCAGATAAGTAGCTGTGTCCAGTTCCCGTCCGGTCATGTAATACCAGTCCTGAAGAAAAATCATGTGCAGGGTCTGAACAGCTTCCCCTTTAACTTCCATATGAGTATCGCGCCAGAATCCGAAAAAGTCCACTTTGCCAAGGTATTCATCTCCGACATTCAATCCGCCCATGAACGCTGTCTCTCCATCGATCACGACGATCTTCCGGTGGTTCCGGAAGTTGATTTTGTTGCTCAGAAACGGGAGTGTTACAGGGAGGAACGGCACCATTTCAATACCGGCCCGGTGCATCCGGCTGATATACGCCTTTGAGAGCTTCCAGCTTCCAACGGCATCATATAAAAATCGGACCTCTACACCTTCCCGGGCTTTGTCGATGAGGGCCTTCTGCAGATCCATGCCAATTTCATCATGGCGGACGATGTAATACTCCAGATGAATGTACTTCTTAGCGTTCCGGATTGCCTCAAGCATCGCCGGAAACTTTTGGTCCCCGTTGGTCAGAATTTTTGTTTCTGAAGCAAACGACACTGGGCTGTGGCTTAAGTTATGGGCAAGTCTGAACATAAGCTTTTGATGATCGCCCATTTTTTCTGCCTTTTCTTCATAGCTGGAGGAGTCCCCTTCAATCTGCAGAAACACTTGCTGATCGACGAGCGCTTTTTTCTCAAACAGCCTTCTTTTTCTTACATTTCTGCCAAACAGGAGGTAGAACAGAAAGCCGACTATCGGAAATGCCCCGAGCACGATCAGCCAGGTTAATGTCTGATTCGGTTTCCGGTTTTCCATAAAGATAACAAATCCTATAAAGATGATGGAAAGGGTAAAAATGATGCTCAGAGCACCCAGGATCCAGTCTCCCCAAAAATTCTTTGTCAGGAAAACGACACCTGCTACGAATAGGGTAAATATAATTACTTGAATAAATTTTTTCATCTCATCACCTGACTTTTTAACGGCTGCCTGTAGTACGAATTACATTCCCTTAAAGTTTCAAAGTTAATCATCTTATTATACCCAAAAAAAAGAACCGACTTCTGAAGAAATCGGTTTGAAATCTTACGCAAAATGCTGTCTAATTGTATGAAGTGCATGATCTTCCATAATTTTATTGCCGTACTCTTCAAGCCTGTGTACCGTTACCTTCGATTTACTTCCATACTCAGAAATGATGCTCAATACATTGTCCATTTCTTCTTCTGCCTGTTCAGCTGTAAAATCAAGGTACAGATAATATTGGGAGTTTAACGAGAAAAGGCTGTTCGTATATCCGGAAAGTCCTGTTTTCGCAAGCGAGATCAAATCTTCAAAATCTCCGAAGCGGATGACATGCTGCAGCTGCGGAGCTTCTTCTTCCTGATCGGAAGAATTCTTGGAAAAGTGGTCATCCATCAGGCTGTCTATATTTTCTTCAACAGGGATTTCATGATATTTATCATCACTGATTGGAAGTTCAAGCTTCTGTCCATCCTTGGACATCTGTGCTCTGGTGACCACTACCTCGAGTCCCTTGTCCATCGCCTGGACCTGGATCCAAAGCGGACCTTCCATCATGAAGTCTTCTTCTTCATGAACTTCGTCCATCATTTCCCAGAATAATTCTTCACTGCGTTCCCGGTTGTACCAGATTTCGTCACGATCAAACCCTCGGTCTTCTATATCACCATATGAAATGTAAAATTTAACGGTATGCTCATTGATGCGTTCAATTTCCATTTGGATTACACTTCCCTTCTTTTTTTGATGTTGAAGGGACAACTAAACCCCCGATAGTTGCACTTTCCTACACTTTACCCTAAAGTCCCGGATTTTAACCGCCAGCCTGTAACACAAGATGCTCCAATGCGTCAACTATAGGACAAGAAAATCTTGTACTCCTATTTTATGATAAATCAGCCATAAATGAAATAAAAAAACACTGAAATGAGTGAAAACAGTTATAAACCCACGATTAGTCATAATGCCATGAGCCATTCATATATTTGGTACAAGCAGGAGCCTTTAACTGGCATAAACGGGGGTATGGGATGGAGCAGGAATTCTTAATTTCCTTACTAATGATTATCGGAATCGATCTGGTTCTCGGCGGAGATAACGCCATTGTCATCGCGATGGCAAGCAGGAGGCTGCCGGAAAAGCAGCGGCAGAAAGCCATCATCCTCGGTACCCTGCTTGCGATTGCACTGCGGACGGCATTAACGACTGTAGCTGTGTATTTGATGGCCATTCCTTATTTACAGCTGGCGGGCGGGATTTTTCTTCTTTATATTGCTTTTAATCTCATGGCCGGAAAAGAGGAAGAACATGATCAGATAAAAAGCCATACCAGCTTGTGGAAAGCTGTTCAGACAATCGTAGCGGCTGATGTGCTGATGGGACTGGACAACGTTATTGCGGTTGCCGGCGCAGCAAACGGCCATACATTGCTTGTCGTCATCGGCTTGTTTATCTCCATTCCCGTCATTATCTGGGGAAGCAAATTTGTTTTGCAGCTGATTGACCGCTTTCCTTATCTGATTTATGTAGGCGGAGGCATGCTTGCCTATACAGCAGGAAAAATGATTTCACATGAAGATCAGCTTCAGTTCCTGGCTTCAAAGCCTGTTTTTATAGAAGGTATCCCCTATTTTACTGTTCTTCTTCTTATTGCGGGGGGATATTTCATGAAAAAAACCAGTTAAAAAAAGCCTTCATAAGAAGGCTTTTTTTCTGGTTATTCGTTAACGAGACGCTGTGCTTCACGAAGCTGATACGTACGGACTTTTCTCGGAAGGAAGCGGCGGATTTCATCTTCGTTGTAGCCTACCTGAAGACGCTTTTCATCGATCATGATCGGTCTTCTGAGCAGGCCGGGGTGAGCTTGGATTAGCTGATAGAGATCTTGCAAAGGCATGCTTTCCAGATTAACATTCAGCTTTTGGAATATTTTAGAACGGGTGGAGATGATTTCATCTGTACCGTCTTCAGTCATACGCAGTATTTCTTTGATTTCGTTAATAGACATTGTGTCAGAAAGAATGTTTCTTTCCGTATATGGAATTTCATGCTCTTCCAGCCACGCTTTAGCCTTTCTGCATGAAGTACAGCTTGGTGATGTATACAAAGTTACCATGGTACTTTCACTCCTCTGTACAAAGTTTAAAATAAAATTACTTTAAACAAGTAATATCTATTGCCCATTATACTATAAAAAAGTAAGTAAGTGAATATCTTTTCAGCAAAAGTTTGACAAAATGGTTACATTTCGAATGTTTCATTCAAATCCCAATGACTGATTCGCAGTTTAAAAGTGATTTCCTCAGTGTATCATTACATCTAAGTTTCTCAATTAGCTTTCCTCATCGAAAATATTCTTTGATTCATCCTCATCCCGGATTTTCAGCACCTGTGCTACATCCTCATACGATCTTCCGTACCACTCTTTATCCTTATACGTATGAATCTGCTCATAGGTTTCCTTCATCGCCTCAAAAATTTCAGTTTCAGGCCGGTCATTTGGGGACCAGTAAAGGATTTCCATGTGGTTTACCTTATTTGTTGCAAGCGATTTTCTTGAATAGCCAATTGTGCTTGCATGATGAAAGTCTTCCCGCTGATAAAAGCGCAGCCTTTTTGCTGTATCATCATCCGAATCATCTACCGGTTCTACCTCAAGAATAATCGGCTTATTTTTTTCTTTAAGCTTGGAGATCAGCTTATGGCCCAGTCCCTCACCCCTTGCATCCTTGGAGACATATATGTAATCAATAAACAAAAATTCCTCCAGTTCCGCATACATCAAAACATGTTTAGGACCTTCATCCTTATAATAAATATCACCTTTATCTTTAAGCAGGGCTTCGATATGCTCGCGTGACTTCATTTCTTCAATCGGAAAATACTGGCTCAGTTTTTCATACCAATTCATGCATTCTCTCCTGTAAATGTAGTTGTATTGGTAATTTACCCAATTAAAACGCGCATAAACATGAAAAAAGAGGATCCGGATAAATTACTGATAATTCTCATAAATTGAGCTATAATTTAAAGAAAGGAGTGATGGCCATGGCTGACTATTTTACGGATTTTGCACTTGTAGCGCTTTTTGTAATCGGGCTTACTGCAGTGATGGGTGTGCTGGCTAACGGAATTGGTTCTGGACTGTTTGGGGGAAAAACGAAGGACAAGTATTTTCTTCAGTCCGCTAAAACTCAAAAAGGCTGGAATGCTGTGAAAAGGAAATAGCCGCGGTACGTTTCCGCGGCTATTTGCTTACTTTTTTAAAGGTGTGTAGTCCACACCTTTCGTGTAATTGTTGCTTGCATTCCATAGAAGGAACTCATCGATTCCTTCTTCGTTTAAGGCTTTAATTTGGGCTTCCACTTCGTTCTTTCCGTATCTCAAGTAGTTTCCGCTCCCGAGGTACGATGCGGTGAAATCCTGCAGCCATGGTCTGGATACCGGTCTTGACTGCAATTCATCAAGCTTTTTGTTTTCAACTTTAGCATATTCCTTGATCAGCTTGTACGGCTCTTTATCAGGCTTCTCGATTCCGAAGTATGGTCCCCAGTGACTTGGATAGATCATGGATGAAATCACATCTACATTTTCGGAGATTTTCGAGAAATTCTGTCCAATTCCCGGAGCTTCAGGAAGAGTAGCCGAGTACCCGAAAATATCGACGGACACTTTTACTCCGTACGGCTTCAGCTTTTCGCGCGCATACTCTGTAAAGTCTGTTACAGCCTGTACCCTCTTTTGGGTATTATCCCGGCTGTCCTTTTGATAATCCCCTTCACTGAAGGTTAACCGCTTATCCATCGTTTCGAAGCCTTCAGGAAAGCGGACATAATCAAATTGAATTTCCTTAAAGCCCATCTTAGCCGCTTCAATGGCAGCATCCACGTTGTAATCCCAAACTTCTTTTACAAAAGGATTTACAAATTTGGCGCCTCCGCCGTTCTCCCACACCTTACCGTTTTCTTTATACGACCATTCCGGCTTTTTTTCAGCCAGAACATTGTCTTTGAATACGACGATCCGGGCGATCGGATACACCTTATGCTTTTCAAGTTTTTTCATCATTGCATCCGGGTCTTTTATGTACGAATGGCTGATTCCGTAAAAAGGTGACGTTTTATCCGGCTTATACGTCAAATTTCCGTAGTCATCTTTCACATCAATGACCATACTGTTAAGCTCTGTTTCATCCAGCAATTTCAGCATCGAATCCATTTTTTCTCCGCCTGCTGCAGGGCCGGTTGCATAAATTCCCCTTACGGCATCAGGATAGGAAAATTGATAGCCGGAATCGTATGCGAAACGCGGCATCTGATCAGGCAGCTCTTTATCTGTCATACCGATCTTGCTCAAAGCAAGTGTATCCTCTTCTGCTGCCCGTGCTGACTGACTGAACAGAGATGTTCCGCCCAGCATGAGCATACTGGAGAGAACAATGGTATACGTTTTCTTCAAATTGGTTCCTCCCCTTTTGTTTCCTTCTTTAAGTATAAAAAAGATTTTCATAGGCGGACAGAGGCTAAACTGCACATTATCCTCTTCCCTATCCCATGTGAAAAGAATCAGTATTTGGAGGAATTTTTCTTTTTTGAAGGTCTTCGTTCTTGTGAACAGAAAAATCCGCGCCATACCGGCGCGGATTTGTTTATACAGTAGCAGTATACTGTTTTTGATAGTTTTCGAATTCTTCCTTGGAACACATTACGAAGTGGCCGGGCTTAACTTCGCGGAACTCCATTTCTTCCCCGGGCTGTACTTTGTGTTTGGAAGGGTCATACGTTTTTCTTACACGTGTGCGCTCGTAATCCGGATCCGGCAGCGGAATGGCGGATAACAGGGACTGTGTATATGGATGGATCGGGTTCCGGTACAGCTCTTCTGCTGTTGTAAGCTCAACAAGCTTGCCGAAATACATAACGCCGATCCGGTCGCTGATATACTTTACCATGGAAAGGTCATGGGCAATAAACAGATAAGTTAAGCCCTTCTCTTTTTGAAGCTTCTTCATTAGATTGACGACCTGAGCCTGAATGGATACATCCAGAGCAGAAATCGGTTCATCGGCAATAATGAAATCCGGCTCAACAGCCAAAGCACGAGCGATTCCGATCCGCTGACGCTGACCGCCGCTGAACTCGTGCGGATAGCGGTTGGCGTGTTCCCGGTTAAGTCCTACTGTTTCAAGGAGCTCGTAAACACGTTCCATTCTATCTTTTTTGGATTTTGCCAGACCGTGAATGTCGATGCCTTCTGCGATCACGTCTGAAACCTTCATTTTACTGTTCAGGGAAGCAGAAGGATCCTGGAAAATCATTTGCATTTTACGGTTGAACTGCTTCAATTCTTTTTTGGATTTTTTTCCGTGTACGTTTTCTCCGTTGAAAAGGACGTTTCCTTCTGTTGCTTCATACAGACGGATAATGGTGCGCCCTGTCGTGGATTTCCCGCACCCGGATTCTCCAACAAGCCCAAGTGTTTCTCCTTTGAAAATATCAAAGGATATATTATCAACAGCCTTTACCATATTGGATTTGCCGCTGTTAAAATATTGCTTTAAATTCTGAACTTCAAGAAGCTTTTCAGCCATTTACTTTCCCTCCTTAATTTCAGGGAATAATTTCATTCGTTTTTTAACAGCTTCAGGAGGCTCTACTGCAGGCGCATCCGGGTGAAGAAGCCACGTAGCCGCATAGTGTGTATTGGACACTTTAAAGAACGGCGGCTCCTCTTCCATATCAATCTGCATCGCATATTCACTGCGGAGAGCAAAAGCATCGCCAACAGGAGGATTGAGCAGATTAGGAGGAGTTCCCGGAATCGCATAAAGCTCTTCCTCAGATGCATCCAGGCTTGGCATAGAGCTCAGCAGCCCCCAAGTATACGGATGCTTCGGGTTGTAGAAAATCTCATCCACTGTTCCAATTTCTACGATTTTGCCTCCATACATTACAGCTACACGGTCTGCGACATTAGCCACTACACCCAGATCGTGGGTGATGAAGATAATAGAGGTGTCGATCTTCTTCTGAAGATCCTTCATCAATTCAAGAATCTGCGCCTGGATGGTTACATCGAGTGCAGTTGTCGGCTCATCTGCAATGAGAACCTTCGGGTTGCACGCAAGAGAAATAGCGATGACCACACGCTGTCTCATCCCACCGGAGAATTGATGCGGGTATTGCTCAAACCGCGCTTCAGGATTCGGAATTCCTACAAGCCGGAGCAAATCCATTGCCTGCTTTTTTGCAGCAGCCTTACTTGTCTTCTGGTGCTTTAAAATTGGCTCCATTATTTGACGGCCAACCTTCATGGTTGGATTGAGGGATGTCATCGGATCCTGGAAAATCATTGAAATGTCTTTTCCGCGGATTTTCTGCATTTCTTTCTCGCTGACTTTGGTCAAATCTTTTCCATTGAATAAAATCTGACCTTCTTTGTATTCAGAGTTGCTTTCTGGGAGAAGCCTCATAATACTCTTGGTTGTGACTGATTTTCCAGAGCCCGATTCTCCAACAATAGCCAGCGTTTCTCCTTTAGCCAAATCAAAGGAAACCCCGCGGATCGCTTTTACTTCCCCGCCAAATGTGTGAAACGATATATTTAAATCTTTAACTTCCAATATTTTCTCCATTTGATTCACCTGCCTATCTTAATCGCGCATTTTCGGATCCAGCGCATCGCGCAGACCGTCTGCAAGCATATTGAAGCTGATCATAATGATACTCATAATTACTGCAGGGTATATGAGTAGGTGAGGATGAAGCCTCATCGTACGGTAACCGTCATCGATAAGCGTACCCAAAGAAGCGAGCGGATCTTTTAGACCCAGTCCAATAAAGCTTAAGAAAGCCTCAAAGAATATGGCACTTGGAATGGTAAACATCGTGTTGATGATGATGACCCCAACAAGATTCGGCATTAAGTGTTTCAGCATAATTTTCAGGTTTGATGCACCTAGCGTCTTGGATGCAAGGACGAATTCCTGATTTTTATATTTGATTACCTGGGCACGTACAACCCGGGCCATTGTCGTCCAGCCGGTAATGGATAAGGCAATCGTAATGGAAAGAATCCCTGGCTTCAAAACGATAATCATTAAGATCACGACGACCAGGTTAGGAATCCCTACAAGAATTTCTATGATCCGCTGCATGAATGAATCGATGCGTCCTCCGAAATAGCCTGAAGCAAGACCGAATGCTACACCGATGACCATGTCAATTGCTGCGGCCAGGAACGCGATGTACAGGGATACTTGAGTCCCTTTCCAGATCCTTGTAAATTGATCTCTTCCAAGTGCGTCTGTGCCGAACCAATAATACTCTTCTACTTTTTTCATTTCATACGCATCATACTGTGTTCCGTTTTTTCTCTCAGCCATTCCGTCAAACGGCAGCCAGCTTACATTTTCAAGCCCTTGAATTCTAGGGGGAAGGTTATTATGGGATACATTTTGCGAATCAAAATCTTTGCCGCTCACAAATGGCCCTAAAAACGCCATGATGATCAGCAGGGATAGAGCGACCAAGCTCAATATCGCTGCTTTATTTTTCTTGACCCTCAGCCATGAATCCTGCCAAAAACTGAGGCTCGGTTTATTAATGACCTCTGCTTCATGCGACGAAATTTTAACAGGCTGAAACTTTTCGTAATCCGTATTTTTATTAAGCTGCGGCATTATTTCTTCCCTCCTGCTATCCTGATACGCGGATCAATCACACCGTACAAGATGTCGACTACAAGTACGATAAAAATAAACAGTGCCGCGAAGAGGATCGTCGTTCCCATGATTACAGGGTAATCATTTACATTAATCGAGGTAACAAACTGTTCTCCAATTCCTGGAACTGCAAAGATTTTCTCTACAACCAGAGATCCTGTCATTAAGCTGATGGCAAGCGGACCCAAAACGGTAACGACCGGGATCAAGGCATTTCTCATCGCATGTTTGAATGCAACTTCCCAGTAGCTGGCCCCTTTTGCTTTCGCTAGAGTAATATAATCAGAGTTCAATACATCTATCATTTCGGTTCTCATAAAACGGGCGGCAATCGATAATGGGAAGATCGCCAATGCAATGGTCGGCAAAATGCTGTACTCAGGTCCGTTCCAGAATGCAACAGGAAGCCAGCCTAATTTTACCGCAATGAAATATTGAAGCAGGGCAGCAAATACAAATGAAGGAACTGATTTGCCAAGGATCGCAATCATTGTAGACCCGTAATCCACCCATGTGTTCTGTCTCAGCGCAGAGATTATTCCAAGCAGAATCCCTAAAAAGCCTCCAAGCAGCATTGCCTGAAACCCAATCGTTGCAGACGGGCCAATCCGGTCGGAAATTAAATCAGTAACTGGAGTATTATCAAACGTGAAGGAAGTACCTAAGTCTCCTTTAACAACACTCACCATATATTTTGTGTATTGGACCGGCAGCGGTTCGTTCAAACCGTACTGTTCCATTAATATCTCGAGCTGATCAGGTGACAGTTTATTGGCATTTGTAAACGGAGTACCCGGTATAATTTTCATGAGGAAAAAAGTAATTGAAGTAATGATAAACAGCGTTATCAGCATAAATAAAATACGCTGTGCTAAATATTTAACCATGCTCGCACCTCCTGGCAACACTTTAATAAGTGCCAAAAATTCATTTTTCGACAAAATAAATGGAGAGAAAAAGGAGTATAACTAGAGCTTATACTCCCTTTTCTCTATATAATGCTATTTTTCTTTCAAACTTGGATTACTCTGCGTCAGTAACCTCAATCCATTTGTAAGAGTATTCAGGCCCGTTCAAGTGGTAAACGAATCCTTCTACTTTTGGTGCTACAAGTACGTTAGATGCACGCTGGTAAACCGGAGCAAGACCTGCTTCATCCATCAATACTTTTTCAGCTGCCTGAAGTGCTTCGAAACGCTTGCCTGGTTCTGCAGCAAGATCACCTTGAGCCTGCTTCAGCAATTTGTCATACTCAGGGTTGGAGTAACCCATTCTGTTTGAACCGCCATCTGTGATCCAAAGGTCAGAGAAGGAGATCGCATCTGCATAGTCAGGACCCCATCCAGCAAACTGGATGTCATAATCCATCTTGTTATCAAGATCCAAACGGACAGCGAATGGAACACTCTTAACATCTACTTTTAATCCAGGAAGGTTTTTCTCAAGCTGGTTTTTGATGTACGCATCTGTTTTCTTGGCATTATCTGTGTCTCCACCGATGTACTCAAGAGTCAGCTCTTTTTTACCGATTTCTTTCAGGCCCTGCTCCCAAGCTTTTTGAGCTTCTTCAAGATTGAAAGTAAGCATATCTCCGTTTTTCTCGCGGAAATCTTCTCCAGTTTCAGGGTGTTTAACGAATTCTTTCGGTACAGCATAGTTCGCTGCTACAGATCCATTGTTAAGGATGCTTTTAGCAAGATCATCTTTATTGAAGCCTTGGGCAATTGCTTTACGGATGTTTACATTTGCAAGTGCTTCATTCTTCTGATTCAGCTTCAGCCAGAAAACAGTCGGCTCAAGCCATTTTACCATTCTTTCATCGCCTTCATACTGAGGAACAACGTCAGAAGCCAGTTTTCCAGTTATATCAGCTTCACCACTATCAAAAAGGTTGGCAGCTGTAGCTGGATCTTTCACTACATTGAAGTTGATTTTTTCAAGTTTCACGTTGTCTTTATCCCAATAGTTTTCGTTCTTTGTCATCGTCCATTTTTCTTTTGTGTTTCCGCCCCAGTCAGACATTACGAATGGTCCGTTGAACACAAGGTTTTCAGCATTTTTGCCGTACTCTGCGCCTTTTTCAGTTACGAACTTCTCATTTTGAGGGTAGAAAGAAGCAAATCCCATTAAGGATTCAAAGAATGCGATAGGCTTTACAAGCGTGATTTCAAGTGTAGTATCATCTACTGCTTTAATTCCAAGCTCTTCCGGTTTCTTTTCTCCGGCTGCGATTTCTGTAGCGTTAAGAATTTTGTTGGACATCATGTAAGGACCGTAAGGAGATTTCGTTTTAGGGTCGATCGCACGCTGCCAAGCAAAAACGAAGTCGCTCGCTTTGATTTGGTCTCCATTGGACCATTTAGCATTTTCATTCAGTTTAACGGTTGCAACAGTTTTATCTTCATTCCATTGCGGCTCGCCTTTAGCTACGCCGTCCACAACTTCCTGATTTTTATCCGTACGGTAAAGGCCTTCACCAACATTGTTCAGCATTGTCAAGCTGACAGTATCCTCAGCCAGTGCACTGTCCAGGGAAGGGATAGCTGAAGTTTCCAGAACCGTAATTTCCTGAGGAACATTTGAAGCAGTTTCTTCTGATTTGCCTTCGCTGCTTCCGCCGGCAGGTTTTGTAGTCTCTTTCCCGCCTCCGCCATAGCAAGCTGATAGGAACAAGCTTAGTACTAGTGTCAGTACTAAAAGTAGTGAAAATTTAGTCTTTTTCACAAAGTTGACCTCCCTTTTATTTTCTGAGAATTCTTACAAGGACTATTATACAATTTTTCGAATGTTTGTACATGTATTTTTTTTAAAAAGTTTACAATATTGAAATAAAATTAAGAATTCCAGCCTAGTAATATGGTCAATTAGCACTAATAACTGCTTATTTCTCAAGGGTTTGAGGAGTATAAAACACTTACAGACTCAATCAAGTCAGGTTTTGTAAACTTCCCGTAAAATTTGGTAAAGTATTGTAATGAAGGTGGGATGGTCAGTATAATAGTAGGAATATTATCCCTTGCCCTATTTTTGCTCAATAATGTTTTCACGTCTATTTGTTATGGCTATACTAGTAATAAAAGTTCTGAAGGGAGTATTTGGATGAAAAAGGGAGTTTATATTTTTGCAGGCGGGGTTATAGCTGCTGTTGTGATTTCGTTTATCTTCTATAGAGAGATTACGCTTCTCTCTTTTATAAATATCCTGTTTTTGATCAGCGGAATGATGATTTTTGCTTCCTTGTTTGCACTGGTGGCTCAGGGGGGATTCTTCGATGGAATCAGCTACAGCTTCAGAAAAACCTTTGCAGTGAAAGAAATGAGCAGGGAGGAGCTGGAGGAAATGAGGCCGTTTTCAGAGCTGGTGTCCTTCCGGTACACCCCCCTGCTCGTCGGCGGCGGCACTCTTGCTGCTCTGATGCTCGTCTGTCTTGGTATTTTTTATATGTAGTTGCACCAATGAAGAAAGTTTCTTATAATATGAAACATCTAAAGAGCACCGGCTGTGAAAAAGAGTAGTACACGAAACCTTCATCTAATCAGAGAGCCCGGGACGGTGGGAGCCAGGCAGTGAACTTCGTGGAATGGACTTTGGAGCCGCATTCCGAACGATCTACAGTAGGCAATGCCGTAATTCCTGCGTTAAAGGATTCTAAGCGGCTCTCTGTTTTTTGAGAGCAATTAGGGTGGCACCACGGTTCATTCGTCCCTTATTCAGGGATGAATGGGCCTTTTTTATTTTATTTAGGGAGATGACAATAGTGAAAACGATCTTTTCAGGCATTCAGCCGAGCGGTACGGTGACACTCGGAAATTACATCGGAGCGATGAAACAGTTCATCGAACTCCAAAATGATTACAACAGCTATTTTTGCATCGTGGATCAGCATGCGATTACCATCCAGCAGGATCCGCAGCTGCTGCGCAAAAACATCCGCAGTCTTGCTGCTCTGTATGTAGCGATCGGCCTCGATCCGGAGAAGGCCACTCTGTTTATCCAGTCAGAGGTACCGGCGCATGCACAGGCCGGTTGGATGCTTCAGTGCGTAGCCTATATTGGAGAGCTTGAGCGCATGACGCAGTTTAAAGATAAATCAGCCGGAAAGGAAGCAGTGTCTGCGGGCCTGCTGACGTATCCGCCGCTTATGGCAGGAGACATCCTTTTGTACGGAACAGACCTAGTGCCGGTTGGCGAAGATCAGAAGCAGCATATTGAATTGGCGCGGGATCTCGCCGAAAGGTTCAACCGGAAATACAACGACATCTTTACCGTTCCGGAAGTCCGTATCCCAAAAGTCGGGGCGAGAATTATGTCACTTGCTGAGCCAACGAAAAAAATGAGCAAATCTGATCCGAACCAGAAGGCATTTATCAGCCTGCTGGACGAACCGAAAGTCATTGAGAAAAAAATTAAAAGTGCAGTGACGGATTCAGACGGCATTGTAAAATTCGATAAAGAAAATAAGCCGGGTGTAACAAACCTCCTTTCCATTTATTCCATCATTACCGGAGAATCTATAGAAGAACTGGAAGCTAAATATGAAGGAAAAGGCTATGGAGATTTCAAAGGTGATCTTGCAAAAGTCATAGTGAATGAACTGGAACCCATCCAGAAGCGCTATCATGAACTGATGGAATCCGAAGAGCTCGACCGGATTCTGGATGAAGGTGCAGAACGGGCGAACCGCGCCGCAAGCAAAATGGTAAAGAAAATGGAGCGGGCCATGGGCCTCGGCCGGAAAAGACGATAATCTAAAACAGGAACGGCACTCGGTGCCGTTCCTGTTTTTCTACATGGGCTGTTTGGATCCTGCTCTGTACTCCGACTACAGATGAGAATTTTTTGACAACTCTTGCATTCCCAGTATGTGATAGTACCGATTCCTATGCAAAGGGCAATTCAACTCCAATCGTTTCAGTGAACGCTCCCATACATGTATACCTTACAGACTCTCCCAATTGCATAACAAAACAAAAACCTCCTGTCACGGAGGCTTGTCCTGAGTCTAATTCACTTTTGTTTCCTGCTCGGTTTCCCAAAGCTTTTCAAAGAAAGGCTGTCCTTTTACTAGGTGTTCGCAAAGGGTCATATGCTTTATCGACCAGCCGCTCAATGTTTCAAGATAAAGCTTCTCGAACACTTCGTGAAACTCCATTCCTTGAATCTGTTCATATTCCTGAGGGTTCCATTCTGTGTACCAGTATTTAATTTCAGCTGTATTTTTATCAGCCTGCAGCTGATCGAGCGCCATAAATAAGAGCTGTTTCAGCTGGCGCTCCTTCCGCGTCAGCCCTCTCATATGGTCCGGGGAGAGGGAAAGAATATGAAATTCTTTATCTTCTCCATGAAGAGGTCCCTGAAACGGATAATCATCCGCTTCAATATCCTTCACCATCTCGTAAACGAGCTGCTCCTGGCGTGGAATCAGCCGGCTTTTGCGGACCGGAATGCTGTAGCCGATCGTATCAACTGCAATAATGCCTTGCCCGTCCGTTACAACGAAGCAGTAATCCAGTTGAATTCGTTCATGATTTTTCCGGATATAGGCTTTCTGATGAATGTCTTTCAGGAGACTTTGCGGGATTTCCGAAAGGTCATTCTCGATATACTTGAACAGCAGGGGATTTACTTTCAGAAGCGGCACCTGATCAAGAAGCTCTACACTGTCATCTTTGCGCCATTCATGAAACTGGCACACATTGTATCCATTCTCTTCACCTTCAAACCAATTCACCCATACATCATGAAGAAACAACATGTCTTACCCTCACCTTCCGATTCTATTTGTCAATCAGTATAGGCAGGACAAGCTGAAAATATTCCATTTTATTCTGGATTTGGAGAGGATTCCTTACGTATCTTCAAGCTGCATCTCTTTTATGATCTGCTCAGCAGGAAGTGTAAATAAAGTCTTCGTATCCGCATTGGTTTTCTTCATATAAGCTTCCACCGCATAATAGCCAGCCGTGTACCCCAGCATGTTAGGGTACATCCCCAGTCCATACATCAGTTTGTCAAAATCTCTGTGATCCTGCTTTATTTTCCCGTTGGGTACAATATGTTTTTTCCAGAACTGCTTTAGCTGAGGATCTTTATACAGACGCGTCCAGCTGGCTGTTTTTCCTTCTCCCAGCATCTCCCTGACCGCATTCTCGGCAAGTCCCTCCATTATCACAACATCAGTCAATGTGTAATCCTTCTCTTTTTTCTCAAACTTCTCAATCCGGCAGATATGATGATACTCATGGATCAGGAGGCCTTTCAGTTCCTCCTTCGGGACACCCGGGGAAAGGAACAGAAACAATTTATCAAAAAAGGCAAGTCCCGATTTCCCCCCGTGATCACGCTGGATTTTGGCATTATTCAGGTCACAGGGAAGCAAAAATACCGCAGGATCAGGACCATCCCACTTTTTCTGAAGTTTCTTCATTTCTTTGCTTACGTATTCCCAAAGCTTCTCTTCCTTCAGCTGCTTCATCGTCCTATGGGCAGACTGGCTGCTCCTGTATAATCCAAACAGATTCAAATATGGAACAATCGATTTTTCGCTGCGATCCGGAAAATAAGGCTTCAGCTTTTCAGCGAGTTCAGATGTGCCTAAAGGCTTCTCAAACCATTGATGTGTAGCGATAACCCCCACTTTCCCTCACCTCTTTTAGTAAGGTATGCGAGGAACGGGATTTGTGAGACGAAAAATGGGGTGGAAAAGCAGAATGGCCGGGGCAAGGCTTTTTATAATGATTTTGAGGAGTTTATGATGGATTTAGCATCGTCCTCTCCCTTAAAAAGGAAAAAATCGTTTTTATGAAGAATAGTATCTTATACAGATAAACAAAGGGGGAAACACGGTGGCAAAAGGGATTTCGGCTTTTGTTACGTTTCTTGCTCTTGCTCTCCTCAGCTATGGAGCAGCCGAAGCTGTTCACGTCCATTTTTTAGATTTGTCCTCTCTCGTTGGGGTTATTGGAACTGCCCTCATCTGGTTTTTTACTTCTAAAGGGGGTTTTGCATCCAAGAACGCTGATATGGCGGTTCAAAGTACAACAGGAATAAAAATGAATCAGCAGAAGTTTGAATTTACGCCAGGCGCTGCTTTTTTCGCAGCTTTGGCTTATACCCTCCTCTCAATAGGAGCAATGTTTTACTTTTATCGGGATTACTTTTCTTAGGAAAAAGAGGGCGGGGACTGTCCCGCTCTACTTTAAAGCAGCGGGGGACAGAGACCTGGCTGTAAAAACCCTTGCACAGCAAGGGCTTGAAGATGTGGTGCCGGAGCTTTAGTACGGCAGAGAAAGTGGGGACTGGCACGGTGCCAGTCCCCACTTCCTTTAAAGCAGCAGGGGACAGAGACCTGACCTTTTCAACCCTTGCGCTGCAAGGGACTGCAGAGAGGGTGCCGGAGCTTTAGTGCTTTAGCAGAGTGAGGGTCAGACACCGCACACATCTCATTCCCCAAATCAGACCCCATACCGCAGATAAATCAAAAAAACCGCCAATCGGCGGTTTTTCCCATTCTTACTTATATTTCTTAAACAAAATCGTGGCATTATGTCCGCCGAAGCCGAGTGAGTTGCTGAGGGCTACGTTGACTTCGGTTTTGCGGGCTTCGTTCGGCACGTAGTCGAGGTCGCATTCCGGGTCCGGATTTTCCAGGTTAATGGTTGGCGGGATAATGCCTTCCTCGATGGATTTCACGGCAAAGATCGCTTCGACTCCTCCGGCTGCTCCAAGCAGGTGGCCGGTCATGGATTTAGTGGAGCTGATGGCCACTTTTTTCGCATGGTCACCGAATACTTCCTTAATTGCCAGTGTTTCAAATTTATCGTTGTACGGCGTGCTTGTTCCGTGGGCATTGATGTAATCCACGTCTTCAGGCTTTAGCTGTGCCGTTTCGATGGCTTGTTTCATGGCGCGGACGCCGCCTTCTCCGCCAGGTGCCGGTGCTGTAATATGGTAAGCGTCGCCTGTTGCACCGTAGCCTACGATTTCCGCGTAGATTTTTGCACCGCGGGCAAGGGCATGCTCAAGTTCTTCGAGAATCAGGATTCCAGCCCCTTCCCCCATGACGAAGCCGTCGCGCTCTGCGTCAAATGGACGGCTCGCTTTTGCCGGGTCCGGATTGGTTGAAAGTGCTTTGCTGGAACTGAATCCTGCAAAAGCCATTTGAGACAATGGAGCCTCTGCTCCGCCAGATACCATAACATCGGCATCTCCGCGTTCGATGACGCGGTAGGCGTCGCCAATTGAATTGGTTCCGGTTGCGCAGGCTGTTACGGTACAAGCATTAAAGCCTTTCGCACCCAGCGCAATGGAAACCTGGCCTGCCGCCATATCCGGAATCATCATCGGGACGAAGAACGGGCTGACACGTTTCGGTCCTTTTTCCATCAGGATCCGGTGCTGCGTCTCGAACGTTTCCATTCCGCCGATTCCGGAACCGACCCATACGCCGACACGCGGCGCATTTTCATCTGTAATTTCAAGCTTCGCATCCTTAACAGCCATAAAGGAGGCTGCCACTGCATATTGCGTGAAGCGGTCCATTTTACGCGCTTCTTTTTTATCCATATATTGTTCGGGATCAAAATCAGTAATCTCCCCGGCTACTTTTGCCGGATAATCATCCGGATTAACGCGTGTGAGCGGCTTGATTCCGGATACTCCGTTAATCGCATTTTTCCAGGTGGTTTCAGCATCCAATCCAAGCGGACTGACTGCACCGATCCCTGTTACAACAACTCTTTTCTTTTCCATAAAGAAGACACCTCATCTTTAGATTAGAATTAGTCCGTTATTTTAGCGGCCCCATCTCATGGCGATAGCGCCCCACGTCAGGCCGCCTCCGAATCCTACCATGACCAGCAAATCACCGTCTTTTATTTTACCAGCTTCCAGCTCTTCTACAATACTTAACGGAATGGAAGCAGCAGAGGTATTGCCATATTTGTTCACGGTCTTGGACATTTTTTCTGCAGGGAGCTCCAGGCGCTCTCTTGATGCTTCCATGATGCGGATATTGGCTTGGTGAGGGATGAGCATGTCGACGTCTGCCTTAGTCAGTCCTGCTTTCTCCAGAACTTTGACGCTTGATTCCCCCATTTGCCTTACTGCAAATTTGAATACTTCGCGTCCGTTCATAATGATGTACTCTTCCTGGTAAAGGTGCTTCCCACCTGATCCATCAGAGCCCAGGTCGAATGAAAGGATTCCTTTACCGTCTGCAACAGGCCCAAGAATAGCGGCTCCCGCTGCATCTCCGAAAAGAACGGCTGTATTCCGGTCTTCCCAGTCGGTGACTTTTGAGAGCTTTTCAACCCCTACTACTAAAATATTTTTATAGACACCTGTTTCAATGAATTGCTTGCCTGTAACAAGTCCGTACATAAAGCCTGCGCACGCTGCACTGATATCCATTGCAGGAATCTGCCTCGCTCCAAGGCGTTCCTGGATGCGGCACGCTACAGATGGAAAAGGAGAATCCGGCGTCACGGTCGCGACAAGAATCATATCCAGCTCCTGCGCAGTAATTCCTGCATGCTCCAGAGCTTTCTCAGCAGCCTTAAAAGCCATATCCGACGTATCAATGTCATCTCCGGCAATCCGGCGTTCTTCGATTCCGGTCCTGGTCCGGATCCACTCGTCAGACGTGTCCATTCTCTTTTCAAGATCATGGTTGGTCAGGATATTGTCAGGGATATACCGGCCAATTCCGATAATACCAGCGTTCATATGTGCAGCCCCTTTAGTAATAAATTTTTAACATCAAATATTATGACTTGGTACTAATTTTATCTCATCTCTGCAAAATTATCAATTGCAGCTGATGCATTCGTCCATGCACTTCTGCCTTCTTTTCATAGATTGGTATCATGAATACTTGAACAGAAAAGGTGAAAAAAGTGGAGAAAAACAGATTTGATCAGATGATGTTCGGCCGCCGTCCCGAGACTGCCGCAGACACCGTGAATCCTGCTCCTGAAGAGGAAAAAACCGATGAAAATCAGCTGGATTACATGAAGATCATGATGCAGGTTGACGATATTATGGGCTCCTGGAATGATATAAAACCGGTTTTCAAACAACTGTCCCCGATGCTTGATCTAATCAAAAAGAAAATCGGAAGCTGAAAAAAGGCTTGAACTCTTTCGGGTTCAAGCCTTCCTGTTATTTTTGGGCATCCTGTTTTCCAAGCTCATAGGCTTCTGCCATGACTTTGTTAAACAACCCGAGCAGCGGCTGGATATGATCCATCGTCAGCTCCAGACCGAGGGCATCAAGCTGCTGCTTCGCCTCCGGAAAATACTTCATTGCAATCTGCATAAATTCCATTTGCTTTTCGTGCTGTTCCATTCTCTTTTCTCCTTTTCCATTTGCCTCACGGAAGGCATGTTTCCTTTGCTTGTCCTTCCGGTTCCTTCTATAACTATATTCCGAATCCCGCCCTTAGACAAGCGCAGATGAATCATAAAGGAACGGATATTGCTCCATATGAAGTTTCAGCTCTTTAAGTGCTTGGGCAATAGGTGTTTTTCGGGACAGCGGAGTCAGCTGTTCTCCTCCTGCAGCATTTCCCGGGAGATAATACGTTTTTCCAAATGGCTTCGAATCGGTCAGATCGGCAATGGTTTTAGCGGCATCCTCTGCAAACACGCCTGGATCGTCCCGGAACGGAACAGCCGCAAACCCCGTTTTCGCCCAGTTGATCAGCTCTTCACCAGGATACTGCCATGGCCCGTAGACAGGGCCGGTATAAATGATGGTTTTCCCGCTGTCAGCGTTTTGTGTTTCATCTGCTGCAAGCAGGATTTGCGGAAGATCCTGTGCTTGAAAATTTTCCAGCCAGCCTGTACCGCATACTGCGAAATCACAGCCGGCAAGGTCCGGCTCTTCATTTCCCCTCGCCGGATGAAATAAAGCATTCCGCCCGACTGTCATCATCATTTCTTCCTGCCTGCGCTCCTCAAAAGGATTGGAAGGTGCTTCAAAAACAGCCAGAACCGAATACCCTCTTTCCATCCACTCTTTGCAAAGTGCAAACCCAAGACATGTGTGGGCACCAAGGACTGCTGCCTGCTTCATCGGTTTTCCTCCTTCTTCCTGCTTTGTTGTACTGTATGCAGTGCGGCTATAAATTTTTCTGATGAAGGGTAAAAAATTTAATGACAGATTGGTGGATCCGGTAGGGCTGCTCGCCCAGATGGAGGATCAGTTCGACTGGCTTGCCGAGCTGCTTTCGTTTTTCTTCAAATACCTTGCTGTGCTTTTTATAAGGAAACGGCGTGCCGCTCATCCTGTCCCAAATCTTCACAGGAATCGAGCCGCTGATTTCTTCCAGTGATCTTAATGAACAGGCTGGGAAGTCCTTTTCCTCGATTTCATAGGCTGCGGCAATTTCATCTGAAAGCCGCTTATAAAAAAGCTTGTTTGCCTTCTCATCTTCAAAATGCCTTTTCAGATCGAGACATGGATTAAACAAACCGATCGAACGGATTTTTCCGGGGTGGTTTTCCATCAGGTCCAGTGCGGTCAGCGCACCTGTTCCTTCTGCGAGTATATGCACCTTTTCGTTGACGATTTCTTTCTTTGGCAGCAGCTGAAGCAGTTCGCCTGCGAGAGCACCTGCTTTTGGAGAGCCCCAATGACTGCCGTACAGGTTGGATTGCAGCAGTGTAAATCCTGCCTTGCGGAGCGCGGCAAGCAGCTGCTTGCGCCCTAAATGCTGCATCCAGAAGCTGGTGCTGCTGTCAACGTAATGATTTTTGTCTCCAAGGATAAGAATGCCGAAGCCGTTCGGCTGATAAGGTGTATGGATGACCGTCCACTCGGAGCTGTACTGAAAAAACCGGTTATACATTTCCACGCTGCTCACCGCCTTTCCTTTTGTTCGGGATGTGCCCGTTTTATTCTATGACACAGAAAATAAAAGGTCTGGGATGCAGCCCGCCCCTTTTAAGGAAATTCGATGACAGTCCGACAAATCCTTGTCACAAATGTTTTTAAGGCAGTCTTTTCTGTCTAATTTATGTGTGGTATGATGAAAACAGAATGGTGTGCAAATGGAGGGGAAAATTTTGCGTTATTTTTGGACATTCTTTTGGACGTTCCTGCTTGTACATATGCTGACTTACGTAGCGGGGTCTATGGTTGGAAGCGCATACGATTTTATGACAGCTTCGATCCTTGGAGCTGCTGCATCCGTATTTATTTTCGTACTGGCAGCAGTTATACCTGATGAGCCGGTTAACAGCCATCATTAAAAAGACCTTCCCTAGGGAAGGCTTTTTTTATGGCTTTCTTTTATATGTCCACTGCCTGTTATGATTGGACGTTTCGGGAAAGTGGTCTCCTGCACTCAATTTGATCTGCTTCGGATTCACCACATTATCGCCGGTTTCCCCAATTTCTACATAGATCCCGTTATTCGGTGCCTTCTGCCCTTCCCTAAAACGATGCTGCTGGCCCATAACAACCCCTCCTTACGCAAAGTATAGAGGTAGTATGCCCGTTTAGGAGAGAATCATTTTAAGAAGAGCTTTTTGAGCATGAAGCCGGTTTTCAGCCTGGCGGAAAACCGCTGACTTCGGACCATCGATCACTTCCGCTGTCACTTCTTCCCCCCGGTGTGCAGGGAGGCAATGCAGAAAACACGCATCTGCTTTTGCATAAGTCATCAGTTTTTCATTTACCTGAAAACCTTCAAAATCCTTCAGTCTTTTTAAGGATTCTTCCTCCTGCCCCATGCTGGCCCATACGTCACTGTAAATGATATCAGCCCCCGCCACAGCTTCTTGCGGCGTGTGTGTGACGCAGATGTCCGCCCCTGTCTGCGATGCTGCTTCCAGAGCTTTTAAACGGACGGCTTCATCCGGTTCATAGCCTTCCGGACAGGCTATCGTGAAATCCATGCCGGTCTTCGCACAGGCAATCATTAGGGAATGGGCTACATTGTTCCCGTCCCCGATATACACCACCTTTTTATCTTTAAAATCACCCTTCAGCTCTTTTATCGTCAGCAAGTCGGCCAGCGCCTGGCACGGGTGATACAGGTCTGTCAGACCGTTTATGACCGGAACGGATGCATGCTTAGCGAGCTCTTCAGCTTTCGAATGCTCGAACGTCCGGATCATGATGGCATCCGTATAGCCGGAAAGCACTTTAGCTGTATCAGCAATGGATTCTCCTCTTCCAAGCTGAAGATCACTGTTGCTGAGGAAGAGGGCATGACCGCCAAGCTGAAGCATGCCTGCTTCAAAGGAGACACGGGTTCTCGTAGAGGATTTTTCAAAAATCATCGCGAGCGTTTTTCCTGCAAGCACCGGTTCGATGGGAGACGCCTTCAGTCGAGCCGCCTCTGATAGCAGGGCGGACAGCGTCTCTTCTTCTAGCTCCAGCAAAGTCAGAAAGTCCTGCCCCTTTAATCCGCTTCCGGTTTTCGTCATCGTATTCATACGCCCGCTCCCTTTCTGCTGTGAATGGCGATCAGCTCTGCAGCTGCACCTGCTCTTCCTTTTTGATAAGCATCACACGTTTCTTGTTCTGTCAGAATTTTTTGCCCCCACGCCAGCGCCGTTTCCCGCGCACGTTCTTCTGAAGGACTGAACAGTATACCATTTTTGAGCTTCTCCTCAGACGCAGATTCACCGTCTGTGATCAGCTGCTTTTCTGTTCCTTCATCAAACGCTTTATATAATGCTTCTTCGGGAGTTGCACCGATGCACATCCCTTCACCGGTTGATTTCATTTCCGGCCCCAAGTCAAGAGACAGATCAGGCAGGGCATGAGATGAAAAAGCCGGAAATTTAACAGCCGTATACTCAACCGCATCAGCATGGCAGGTGATCTCCATTCCAAGCAGGGCTTTTGTCGCTTCTTCGATCAGCGAGCGCTGGATGACCTTGCTGACGGCAGGAGCTGTACGGCTTGCACGCGGATTTACCTCCAGTACATACACGTCCTCTTTATCAAGGATAAACTGAATATTCATGATGCCCTTGTATTGCAGGTGCTTTGCGATGGCCGTTCCGTACGCCTTCATCGTCTTCAGCTGTTTTTCCGAATAGCCGGATGCCGGAATGAGAGCCATGCTGTCACCGGAATGGATACCTGCTTTTTCAACATGTTCCATGACGAGCGGAATCCAGACATTCCGGCCATCCGAGACGAGATCCAGCTCTGCTTCCCTGCCCTGAATAAATTGGTCAGCCAATATGGGGAACGAGTCTTCTTCCGCTTTTTCAAGAATGGCTGCGAGCTCATCAGAGTTTCCTGCAGCAGCCATCCCTTTTCCGCCAATGACATAGGAGGGACGGAGAAGAATCGGGTAGCCGATTTCCTCTGCTGCAAGAAGGACAGCTTCTTTCGAGTAGACAGTCTTCCCTTTTACACGGGGGATGGCACAGTCATCGAGCAGCTGATAAAATGCATCCCGGTCTTCAAGTTTATATAGGGTCTCATGGTCGGTACCAAGCAGTGTAACTCCGGCCTCTTCAAGTTCTTCAGCCAAATTGATGGCCGTCTGCCCGCCGTATTGAACGATCACAGCATCCGCTTGTTCATGCTCAATCACATTCATCACATATTCGAACGTAAGCGGCTCGAAATAGAGACGGTCCGCAAGTTCGTAATCGGTACTGACCGTTTCCGGATTGCTGTTGATCATGATGGCTTCGCAGCCCATTGCTTTTAATGCTTTAATTCCATGAACGGCACTGTAATCAAATTCGATCCCCTGGCCGATCCGGTTAGGCCCTGATCCGATGATTGCCACTCTCTTCCCCCCCGGACGTGAAGGCAGGTAATCCTGCTCTCCAAAGTAGGAGGAATAAAAATAATTGGTTCTCGCTTCAAATTCCGCTGCACATGTATCCACCATTTTGAATACGGCCCCGATGCTCCATTGCTTTCGGAGAGAGGCTATCTCTTTCCGGGTACTGCCGGCCCAGAATGCGATCGAGTCATCCGAGAAGCCTTTTTCTTTCCAGCGTGAAAGGTTTTCCTTTTCAATCGGCATCGTCCGGATTTCTTTCTCCATAACGATAATCGATTGGACAATCCCCAGAAAATAAGGATCGATACCGGTCTGGGATTGAACTTCCGCCAGTTCTGCCCCTCTCCTGATTTTCTCTGCAACGGCAAAGAAGCGGCGGTCGTCCGGATTTTCCAACAGCTGATTTAAGGCGCTATCCGTCATTTTTGCTGTTTCCGGAGAATACGCTCCGAGATTATCAAGCTCCAATGAATCGAGGGCCTTTAAAAAACCCGCTTCCATATTTCGTGCAAGGGCCATCACTTCTCCTGTAGCCTTCATTTTTGTCCCGAGCGTACGATCCAGCTCTTTGAACTTATCAAATGGCCAGCGGGGAAATTTGACGGCCGTATAGTCAAGCGCCGGCTCAAAGCTTGCGTAAGTAGATTGTGTGAGCGGGTTTTTCAGCTCGCTCAATGTGCAGCCGATGGCAAGCTTTGCCGCAATCCTTGCGATCGGGTAGCCGGTTGCCTTGGATGCAAGAGCAGAAGAACGGCTGACCCTCGGATTCACTTCAATGACGTAATATTGTTTGCTTTTTGGATTCAGTGCAAATTGAATATTGCAGCCGCCGATGATGCCAAGTTCTCCGATAATTCTCAGCGCTGAGGTTCGGAGCATATGGTATTCCCTGTCTGTCAGTGTTTGGGATGGGGCTGTTACGATAGAATCCCCGGTATGGATGCCGACCGGATCAAAATTCTCCATATTGCAGATGGTCACAGCGGTCCCCTCATTATCCCTCATCACCTCGTACTCCAGCTCTTTATAGCCTGCGATGCTCTGTTCCACCAGGCACTGGGAAATCGGGCTCGCCTTCAGGCCCCGGCCAAGGATAGCGGCAAGTTCCGCCTCATCGCGGGCGATGCCTCCTCCTTTCCCTCCAAGGGTATAGGCAGGACGGACAATAATCGGATAGCCGGTTTCCGCTGCAAATTCCAGCGCTTCAGCGGTATCGTTTACAATGATGCTTTCCGGGACAGGTTCGTTCAGCTGAAGCATCAGCTCCCGGAACTGTTCCCGGTCCTCTCCTTGTCTGATGGAAGCTGCCGGTGTGCCGAGAAGCTTCACGCTGTATTTTTCCAGAATGCCCTTCTCTTCCAGTTCAAGTGCCAGATTCAGTCCTGTCTGACCGCCCACATTCGGAAGCAGGCTGTCCGGCTTTTCTTTTTTAATGATCTTCTCGATGGATCGGGAGGTCATCGGTTCGAAGTAAACGATATCCGCTACATCCGGGTCAGTCATGATGGTCGCTGGATTGTTGTTGATCAGGATAACGGTGCATCCTTCTTCCTTTAATGCGAGGCAGGCCTGTGTTCCTGAGTAATCAAATTCAGCAGCCTGCCCGATAATGATCGGTCCCGATCCGATGACAAGAACCCGTTTTACTGAAGAATCCTTAGGCATAATGTGCAACTCTCCCTGTTTGTGTCAGCATGGAAGTATATTCGTCGAAAATCCACTCGCTCTCACGAGGCCCCGGACTCGCTTCCGGGTGAAACTGTACGGATAACAATCTTTTATCAGGGTGACAAAGCCCTTCCACGCTGCCATCGTTCACATTCTCAAAGCGAATCGATAAATCACCTTTCCCTTTTTTCACGACGTAGCTGTGATTTTGCGAAGTCATATAAACTTTGCCGGTTTGACGGTCAAGCACTGGATGGTTCGCACCCCGGTGTCCGAACAGAAGTTTTTCTGTCTCATAGCCGTGTGTAAGGGCCAGCAGCTGATGACCGAGACAAATTCCGAGAACAGGAAACGTCTGCGTGATTTTTTTGATGAGTGGGAGGTATTCCCTGAGCTGCTTTGGATTCCCGGGTCCATTGGACAGCACAACTCCATCGGGATTCAAAGAAAATATATCCCCCATCTGCTCATACGGAAGGACTGTAACCTTCTGGTGGCGCGAGATCAGTGAATTCAGGATTGACTTTTTTAAGCCAAAGTCGACGAGAACAGTATGTTTCGATCCGCTTCCGTGCACAGTCTTTTCCCCGCCATCATGAGACGGAAGTGAAATGGGCGGCACCGCCGTGTTTGCACAGGCTGTAAGCTTTGCATTCATCGTTCCTGATGAGCGGATTTTCTTTATAAGGCTTCGCGTATCTACGTGGTGAAGAAAGGGGATGCCCCATTTTTGCAAGTAAGCCTTTACGCTGTGAACCGCTTCATAATGGGAAAAATGTTCACAGCATTCGTAAAACACCGCCCCTTTCACCTGCGGACGCTTACTCTCAAAATCCGCATGATTAATCCCGTAATTGCCGATGAGCGGGTACGTAAAAATAAGAATCTGATTTTTATAGGAGGGATCGCTCAAAACCTCCTGATAGCCTGTCATGCCGGTAAAAAAGACAGCTTCCCCTTCAGCTTCAGGATTTTTCGTGTCTCCTATCTCGCCTTCCAGCAGCGAGCCGTTCTCAAGCTTGATATATCCTTTCAATCCAGCCACCTCAATATCTGTATATTAATTAAACAACTTGTATTTTTATACATATTCTTTCAAAAAAAGAGGGATTACACATTCAGCTTAGAATGGACCCCAAGGACCTCTTTCATTATTGTGAGGGCTGTGCCGCGCTCTTCTTCCGTACAGTTGATCGGCGGCAGGAGCCGGATTACTTTTTCACCTGCCGGAAGAACAAGGAGGCCTTTTTCCCGCAGTTCTGTAATCAGCTCTGCAACGGGGCCTGTGCACTCAATTCCAATCATCATGCCCTTTCCCCTGATGTCTTTTACAATCGGCAAGTGGCCCAATTCAGCTTTAAGCTGCTGAATAAAATGGCTGCCGGCAAGCTTAACGTTTTCCAGAAACCCCGGAGCAAGAACGGTTTCCAGAACCGCTTTTACCGCTGCCATAGCGAGCGGATTTCCTCCAAAAGTGGAACCGTGCGAGCCGGGCTGAAAGGAGGGAATCAACTCTTTTTTGCCGAGCATCGCTCCAGCCGGAAATCCATTGCCAAGTCCTTTGGCCGAAGTGACGATATCCGGCTGCAGCAAGCCTTCGTGAGCAAACAGCTTCCCGGTTCTTCCGATGCCTGTCTGCACTTCATCCACAATCAGCAGGCAGCCGAGCCTCCTGCACGTTTCCTCAGCCTTTTTCAAAAAGGCCGCTGTCCCTGGAACGACCCCGCCTTCACCCTGGACGACTTCGAGCATTATGGCTGCATAGCCGCTGCCGGTGAGTCCATCGAGTGCTGAAAGATCGTTGTAAGGCAAATATTCAAATGAAGGCAGCATCTCACCATATCCAGTGCGTACTTTTTCCTGCCCGGTTGCCGCCATAGTGGCAAACGTCCGGCCATGAAAGGATTGCGCAAAGGTGGCAATCCTGCCTTTTCCAGTATGCTTTCTTGCAAGCTTAATCGCTGCTTCATTCGCTTCTGCTCCACTGCTGCAAAAGAAAACAGCATCTGCAAATGAATGATCCGTTATTAGGCGCGCCGCTTCTTCCTGCAGCCGTATTCCGAAAAGATTGGATACATGCCACACCTTTTCGAGCTGGGCAGCAACCGCATCCTTTACCGGCTGATATTGATGACCGAGGCTGCATACGGCTATGCCCGAGATAAAATCAAGATATTGCCTTCCTTCAGAATCCTTTACCCAGGCACCTTTTCCTTCTTCAATGGACAGATCCCATCTTGCATAAACCGGAAATAGCGAACTCATCCCGCTGCCTCCTTTCTGCTGTTCATAATTTTTGTGCCTACAAACTCCCGCCCGCTGATGAACGGTTTGGTGCCATTCACAATCATCACTTCCTTAAGAGTATCCGAAAGCGATTGGATGGCAGACTCCGTTTTCGGGATCATTCCTCCGGATATAATCCCTTGGCCGATGCAGCTCCTGATCTGTTCAGGATCCGTCTCACTGACGAGCTGTCCGTCTTCCATGATGCCATCCACATCAGTCACGAACACGAGCCGCTCAGCCTGTAAAGCCTGAGCCACGGCAGCTGCAGCGGTATCGGCGTTAATATTGAGCACCTCACCGTTTTCGGTCCGCCCGAGCGGTGCGAGAACAGGGAGATACCCTTTTTCCAGAAGGAGCTCCAACAGCCTTATGTCTACAAAGGACACCTTGCCAACAAGGCCGAGGCGCTCTTCATCGATACACTCTGCCTGAAGCAGACCGCCATCCTCTCCGGAAAGTCCAACAGCAGCCAGACCGTGTTTCTGGCACATGCCTGAAAGCTTTTTATTCAGTTTTCCTGCTAATGTCATCTGAACAACTTCCAGCACTTCCTTCGTTGTCTGCCGCTGTCCGTTTATGAATGCAGTCTGGATTTTCATTTTTTCCAGGCAGTCTGTAATTTCAGGACCGCCTCCATGGACAAGAACGACTCCACACCCGGAGTCCTTTAAATGCTTGATCGATGTAAAAAACGAATCGGAGAGCTCCGATAAAATACTGCCTCCGCATTTGATTACAACCGTTTTCAACCGGCTTCCTCCTCTATGTACGATAGCTTGCATTAATTTTTACGTAGTCATAAGTTAAATCACAGCCCCAGGCTACTGCCTCTGCGTCCCCCGAGCCAAGGTCCGCCCGGATCATGACCGTTGATTCCTGCAAGCAACGGGCTGCCTCTTCTTCACTGAACGTATTCGGCTCTCCTCTGCTGAACAGGCATAGATCCCCAAGCCAAATCGTCACCTTTTCTGCACAGATGGAAAATCCACTGTGCCCGAGAGCTCCGATAATGCGGCCCCAGTTCGCATCCTCCCCATATACAGCCGTTTTCACGAGACTTGACCCGACTACTTTTTTGGCTGCTGTCCGCGCTTCCTCAAGCGTTGCGGCACCGCTGATTTTGGCTTCGATCAACTTTGTCGCTCCCTCTCCATCTCTTGCAATCATCATGGCAAGCTGCTTGCATACTTCTCCAAGTCCTTCTTTAAAATCGTTCCATTGAGGATGGCCGGGATGAAGCGGTTCATTTCCGGCCAGCCCGTTCGCCATCACAAGAACCATGTCATTTGTCGATGTCTCCCCATCGACCGTAATCTGGTTAAAGGTAGTGTCCGTTACTTCTTTTAAGGCCATCTGCAAATACTCAGGCTCAATGGCTGCATCGGAAGTCAAAAACCCAAGCATCGTCCCCATATTGGGATGAATCATTCCGGACCCCTTAGCTGCCCCTCCAATCCGGATTTCCTGCCCGTCAATCTCAAAGGCAACACCTGTATGCTTTATACAAGTATCTGTAGTAAGAATCGCCGTTTCAAAGGCCCGTGCGTGCTCTTCGCTCCGATCCGGCTTGAGGAGCGGAATCCCCTCCATGATTTTCTCCATGTTCATAGGCTCTCCGATTACTCCTGTGGAGGAGACCGCTGTCTGCATCTCATCCAGTCCAAAAGCTTCGGCACAGAGACGTCTCATCGAATAAGCATTAGCAAGACCCTGTTTCCCTGTACATGCATTCGCGTTTCCGCTGTTAATCAGGACGGCCTGGATTCTGCTCCCCCCGGCCATGCTTTCCTGCGTCACTTTTAAAGGGGCAGCCTGGAAACAGCTTTGGGTGTAAACGGCCGCTGCACTCGCCGGCACTTCACTGACAATCACTCCAAGGTCGAGTTTCGTATACCGGAGTCCGCAGTGAACACCGTCCGCTTTGAATCCTTTCGGTGAAACAACGGATCCGTTCTGATCCGTTTTGATCGATGCTTCCACTACTTCCTGCACCTGAAACACTCCCCCTTATGGATACATTGGAACAAACTTCAACCCTGTCCGCTCATCCCATCCATTCATCAAATTATAGTTCTGGACGGCCTGCCCGGCTGCCCCTTTCATTAAATTATCAATGACCGCTGCGATCACGGCCCGGCCCGTCCGCTCATCCACCTTCAATCCAATGTCGCAAAAGTTCGAACCCGTTACTTCCTTCGTCTGCGGATAGTTTCCAGGCTTCCTGATCCTTACGAACGGGTCGTTCTCATAAAAAGTACGGTAGCTGTCCAGGAGCGACTCCGTTGAAACCGGCTCATTCAGCTGCACATACATGGTTGTCAGGATCCCTCTTGTCATCGGGACAAGGTGGGGGGTAAAGCTGATGGTCACGGGGCCTGCCGCCCATTCCGAAAGCTGCTGCTCGATTTCCGGTGTGTGCTGGTGCTCACCAGGCTTATAAACTTTCAAATTTTCATTCAGCTCTGAGTAGTGCGTGCCAAGACCTGCCTTTCTTCCTGCACCCGATACCCCCGACTTTGCATCGATAATAATCGAACCAGTATCGGCCTGCTGGTGCTTGAGCAGCGGCGCCAAACCGAGCAGGGAAGCGGTAGGATAGCAGCCTGGATTCGAGAGAATGTCCGCATTGCGGATCTTCTCCCTGTTGATCTCGGACAATCCGTAAACGGCAGCCTCTGTCATTTCCTCAGGGGCTGCTGTCCGCCCGTACCACTTTTCGTATTCGCCGCTCTTTTTCAAACGGAGATCCCCGGATAGATCAATGACCCGTATCCCCTTTTTGGATAAAAGCGGGGTCAGTTCAGCAGAAACTCCCGGAGGAGCCGCAATAAACATGGTATCGATCCCTTCTGCTTCCTCCACATCTCTTAAAGGGTCATCCATTAGATCCGACACATGGGGATACACTTCTGAGTAGGCCCCCCCTTGTTGAGAGGATGTATACATTATACATTTTTCTGTATAAGGATGATTCGCTAGCAATCTATAAAGCTCAATCCCTCCATAGCCTGTAGAACCAACTATACCTGCATTCAAACTCCTCACCCGCCGTCTCTTCCATTGAATTAGTTTTCATTATAAGTACGTATATACATAAATGCAACTGTATATTTATTATTTTTACAACTTTATAGGAAGAAAACCTTCTAAACTGCTTTACAGCAGGGAAGCAGGGAATTGATATTTTTTTAGATCAGCAGGGATTAGGGACGATGCCTGGCATTGTTGCCAGGCATCAGGGATTCGTAGCGATGCCCGGCATTGTTGCCAGGCAACATCCGTAATTTGCAATTTACAGGCCATTCGTCACAACGCGGCAGCTTTTGCAAGCCTGCAGTCCCTCGCTTTTACAAGTCGTTGCTTATCCCGCTGTTCTTCTCCTTTTCCCATAAAAAAACACTCCCTGCAAATTGCAGAGAGTGTGTTCTTAAATTCTCAGGTGATGCCGAGTGCGATTTTTGCGTAGCGGGACATGCGCTCTTTGGACCAAGGCGGGTTCCAGACGATGTTGACTTCTGTTTCTTTTACTTCCGGAATGTCAGCCAGTGCAATTTTCACCTGATCGACAATGGTGCCTGCAAGGGGGCAGCCCATGGAGGTCAGGGTCATGGTTACTTCTGTTTTGCCTGCCTCGTCCATTTCGACGTCATAGACAAGCCCAAGGTTCACGATGTCTATTCCGAGCTCTGGGTCAACGACTTGCTCAAGTGCTCCCATTAGGTTTTCTTTCAAAGCTTCTTCCATTTTCGTTCACTCCTTCATTGTGTTCCTTTTCCGCATTATAACGGAGTTTTCGCTATTTTTAAACCGGTTTGCTTAAATCCAGGTGTGTACTGAACCAGTTGACAAGGTCGATAAGCCCTTCGCGTGATACTTTATGGTCTGCGTTCGGATCGCGGATGAATTGGATGTTTCCAGGCACGTCTGCATAAGCAGAACGGGCCTTTTCGTAAAATTCCCATGTCGGTTCAAACGGAACGACCTGGTCTTTTTCTCCGTGCCAGAAAAGGAGCGGACGTCCATTGAGTGCTTCCATCTGCAGGCTTAAATCGAATGGCTCAAGCATTTTCAGCTTATGATCCAGTTCAGTATCCGAGATCGGCAGCACGTGGCCGGCTTTACGCAGATATTCTACCTGCTTCCTCAAAAAATGAACGTAATGCGGACTGCCCATCAGACTGACCCCGGCTTTTATCCATGGATATTGGGTAAGGGCACCAAGGGTGACAATGCCGCCCATCGACGTTCCGGCGGCACCGATGCGGTCCTCATCAATCAGGCCTCTGTCTGCAAAGTCATCTTTGATCGCTTTCAGTTCATGAATGGTATTCATTACAATATCCCAAAAGCGTACATTTAATTCCATGGAAGAGAGCGGCTCCGAGCGTTCTCCATGGTACATGGCTTCGGGCAAAACCACTCTGGCTCCTTTTTCCGCGAGCAGATAGGCATAGTGCAGATTGTGTTCTTTTGCGCTCGTAAAGCCGTGCACAAATAGGACGAATGGCGCTGCTTCATGCTTTATTTCCTCTTTTACGATGTGCAGGGCCGGAACGCCTCCTGCTGCAATCTTTTCGACAATAACCAATTCAGGATTCCTCCTTGCTGTGCGAAACACTTTATGCAACTATAGTGTATCATCTTTTCACATCAAGGAAAAAATTTAAGCCAGCTTAGAATAAGTAAGGATTCCGTTCAAAATGCAGGATTTTTGATATAATATAGATGGAACAAGAAACTGTGACCAAAGGGAGATTTTATGGAAAATAAACCATATTTGATTGCATTGGATTTAGATGGAACTCTGCTGCGGGATGATAAGACCATTTCAGATTACTCAAAAAATGTGATCCGCAAAGCAAAGGATGCCGGTCATATTGTCTGTATCGCAACCGGACGCCCTTTCCGCTCAAGCTCCATTTATTACAGAGAGCTTGAACTGGATACTCCGATTGTGAATTTCAACGGTGCTTTTGTCCATCATCCAAAGGATGAGGGCTGGGGCATGTTCCACAAAACGCTTGAGCTTGATGTTGTTCAGGAAATCATTAAAACAGCTGATGATCACGGCGTACATAATATGCTTGCAGAAGTAAAGGATCGCGTTTATTTCCATAGACATGATGAACGGCTCCTCGATGTATTCAGTATGGGGGATCCTGAGATGACGGTGGGCCACCTTGGCGAGACGCTCGGTGAGGATGTGACAAGCATTCTAATTCATGCAGAAGAACAGAATGTTGACACGATCCGCTCGTACCTCTCCGATGTTCATGCAGAGGTAGTCGAGCACCGCAGATGGGCTGCCCCGTGGCATGTCATTGAAATTATTAAAGCTGGCATCAACAAAGCCGTTGGTCTGAAAAAGCTCACGGATCATTACGGCATTCCAGCTGAACGGGTCATCGCTTTCGGAGACGAGGACAACGATTTGGAAATGCTGAAGTTTGCAGGACACGGAGTGGCGATGGGGAATGCCATCGACGTTTTAAAAGAAGCTGCGAACAAAGAAACGGTTTCCAATATGGATGACGGGATAGCGGTCTATCTGAAACGGGAATTGGGTCTTTAAACGGAATTTTCCACCTCTAAAACCGCTGCTCTTGCTAATAATAAAGGGGATTCCTTCTTGGAATCCCTTTTTCATTCACAAAAGAGGAGATGGTAAGAATGGGCAGAGGAAAATCACGCCGTTTTGTACACCAGGGTAAAAATGCTGTAGCACAGCATGATGAGCGCATTCCTTATCATTTAACGATGGCTGAAGCAGAACAAGAAGCGGAACGCAAGCATGATCAAGCGGACCAGACTTCCTTGGGAGGCTTTTAAATGGCCAACAAAATGTTCCAGAAGGCACGCGAGACTGTCCGGGAAGCATCATCTGCAAGCCCGGAATCCATGGACCGCGCTAAAAATGCTCTATCTTCTGCCTACGCCAACTCTACTGATGCCGAAAAAGTGCAGCTCCGCGAACTTCAGCAGGAGCTCGAAAGCCGATAATAAAAACCGCCCTCTTTGGGCGGTTTGCTATTTACTTAATAAAAAATAGGTTTCTGCAGACAGATTGCTGCTTCCGGTCAGTTCTGCCAACACTCTGTATTCTCCAGGCTTTGTGTCTTCTGTATATTTCCATCTTTCCTGAAACACTTTTTCTTCTCCTCGTTCAAACTCCATTTTCCGGATTGCCTGCGTAAACATTTTCCCTTTGGAGTATTTATAAACCTCATTGCCATCCTCATCCAGGATAATCAGCTCGAAGGTTTGCCCCGTCGGAAAGGTCACGGTTTCGGCTGCCGGTGCATCATTGCGGACCAGCAGCTTGAGGACAGCCTGATCCCTTTCCGCGTTCGCTGATACGTTCAATTTGATATCCTTCATAGAAGCGGTCACCTCCAAGGTCTGTTTTCTGCCTGGTCCAGTTACTCAATCTTTTCTAAAAGAGCCGACAATTCCAGTGGTTTCTACGATATTCGTAAAGGCCTGCGGATCTACCTCCTGAATGGTTTTTTCTAAATCATATAGCTCATATCTTGTAATGACCATCACGAGCATTTCCTTCGTTTCATTTGTAAAACCGCCTTTTGCAGGTACAGCGGTAATACCTCTGACAAGCTTTGCATGGATCGCTTTTTTCAATGCATCCGCTTTTTTCGTCACAATCATCGCGGTCAGCTTCTCATAGCGGGTGTGAATGGCGTCGATGACGCGTGTAGACGCATAAAGGGCTACGAGTGTATAAAGTGCTTTTTCCCACCCGAATAAAACGCCTGCTGAGAAGATAATCACAGCATTCATCATAAAGAAATACGTGCCGACCGGCTTGTCTTTTTTCCTGGACAGGATCATCGCCACGATATCCAGACCGCCTGTCGATGCTCCATACTTCAAGGTCAGTCCAACCCCCACCGCCGCGATCACACCGCCGAAAACAGCATTGAGCAGGATATCTTTTGATATTTGCTCAAGCGGAATAAAACCGAGAAAAACAGTGGTCGCAGCGACACTGATGATGCTGTAGATGGTAAAGGATCTCCCAACCTGCCTCCAGCCGATAATAAATACCGGGATGTTCAGCAGAAGCAGGAGGATCCCTGTTGAAATCGTAAAAGGGGTATACCTTGCCAACACGCTCGAGATGAGCTGCGCGACGCCCGTGAACCCGCTTGCGTACACTTTTGCCGGAATTAAAAAGAGATTCAGCGCAATTGCATTCAGCAGCGCACCAAATATGACAATGACTACTTTTTTTGACTCTTCCATGACCATTTGCGGATTCCTCCCCGAGACTTTCTCACATTGTTGGTTTACCCTATTTACCCGTTTCCAAATACATTGTTTGTCAAGCTGAATCCCTTGCTATACAATGTGAATGAATTTATTCATATTCTTTTTATTTGTTTTACAGTAAAATAGAAAATAATTGAAAAAAACCGAGGTGTATACATGAACGTTCAAATTATAGCGGACAGCGCCAGTGATCTTCCATTGGAGTTCTTCGAAAGCAACAAGGTTGTCCTTCTTCCACTCGGCGTCCATCTGAAGGGTGAGGATTATGAAGATCTGCTCACCATTCAATCTGTGGACATCTACGAAGCGATGAAAGCGGGCGAAATGGCAAAAACATCCCAATGCAATCCGATGACGATCAAAGAGATGTTCACCGGACTCGCTCAAAAGGGGGAAACCGCCTTTTATCCGGCGTTCTCATCCGAACTGTCGGGAACGTATCAGACGGCTGTCATGGTCGCAAATGAAGTAAAAGAAGAATACCCGGACTTCACTTTATCCATCCTTGATACAAAATGCGCATCCCTCGGATACGGACTCGTAGTCAAGCATGCAGCAGAGCTTGCAGCAAAAGGACATACTCTTTCTGAAATAGAACAATCAGCGAGAGAGTATGCTGACCATATGGAGCATCTGTTTACTGTGGACGACCTGGAATACTTGGCAAGAGGCGGGCGCGTCAGCAAAGCATCCGCGTTCGTCGGAGGACTTCTGAATATTAAGCCGCTGCTGCACGTGGAAGGCGGCAAGCTGATTCCGCTGGAGAAAATAAGAGGCCGCAAAAAAGTATTCCGCCGCATGATCGAGCTGATGAAGGAACGCGGAGAAGGTGTAAACGGACAGGCTGTCGCCATCAGCCACGGAGATGACTTGGAAACCGCAGAGGAGCTGAAAGCGATGATCCTCGAAGAGTTTCAGCCCTCAGACGTCACCATTAATATGATCGGCTCTGCCGTCGGCTCCCACTCCGGACCCGGCACCATCGCCCTCTTTTTCCTGAACAAACGCTTATAATTCGAACAGAATGCGGTTACTCTAACATCATCACCATCCGAAAGGAGCAGGATGCAGATGCCGCATACAAGTGACAACGATAAAAAAGCAAAAGACAACAACGCCAAGCACGAGAAAAAAAACCAGCAGGCCGAAAAAAACCGCCAGGCCGGAAAGAATCAGTACAGTAAAGAAACAGATCATTTGTGAGCAAAAAGGACAGCTGCATGGGCAGCTGTCCTTTTTTTGTTTTTGTTTATTCCCTCATATCAGGAGTTGAATGGATAACTCCAGGCAGACTTGCTTCCTTTTGGGCAGGAAATGCCGCCTTTCTCCTATCGTTTGGTCCCTTCTAGGTGAATTGCTGAGTTCCAGACAGGTATTGTTGACATTATTAGATCAGTTATTGCCCTAGCAAACGGAATTGCTGACTTTTTTATATTAATTGCTGACTTTTCTATGTTAATTGCTGACTTTTTTTCATTAATTGCTGACTTCCGGGCTGGAATTGCTGACTTTCCTGCATGAATTGCTGAATTCGACCGTTTGCTGCAAGCAGCAGGATCCCCCCCTGCTACGTTGTCCTCTCCCTAAATCCGAGCGGATCAGGACCAGCAGCCATCAGATAATCCGGCGGCTCTTTTTCGGGGGCTCCGATTGGCTGCTTTGATTGTGTATAGTAATGAGCCTCCAGTTTGTAGATCTGCCTTCTGATGGAGTTCCACTCTTCCTGGGACAGCCCAGTGTGCTTTATTTTTTCGGCAAGTTCAGAGAATACTCCAGGGTTCAGCTTTTCTCCGTTCTGAATGCGCTTTTTGCAATCGAGGATCGCATCCTCGACTTCGTGGGATGGCTCATCCCATGAAAAATAAAGATTTTCTTCGTTCAGTTCTTCAGCCAGTATGGACCTGAGCTTTGTAGCTGTTTTACGGTCTGAGGTGATGGCGATGTCGTGTGCGTATAAAATAATCTGGAAGTACTGGCCGTAATCCTCCCCTTTGATTACTCTCATTTCTCTGGACATTGGCATGTGAAAAATCTCGCTATGCACCCATGTAAGGAATTTAAACTGCCATTGAAGGAGCTTTGGCGGCTTTTCCTCTCTGATCTGGCAGCTTTCAAGAATTTCTTTAATCTGATCGAAAGCATCCTCAAACTTTTCCTTTTTGATCATGATTTTAATGGTGTCCAGATAATACCTGTGTATGAAATAGGGTGCTTTCATGATGGGAATGGAGATGACGAGTGAAACGACTAAAAAACCCATTATGATTGTGATGGGATACCCCATGAGGATTTGTTTCCAATACGGTCTTTTTTCTCTGGAATAATTCTCAACGCGCGTTGTCACCCAGCCGTTCAAAAGGGGAATTCCTGCAAGCAATGCTGCAGCAATGATCCGGACTGCGATCTGGTTATCCGGCGCAAAAGGAATCAGGCTTCTGGTGGCGAGCGGGAAAATAAAGGTGATAAGAACGAGAAGCCAATAAAAAGACACAACACCAATGAAGCTAACCTTCGAATCGTCCCGGGAAGGAACTCTCCCGAGAAATGAAGCAGTGGCAAAGCTGAAAAGCTTGCTCAGCGCTTTTGATGCAAATGCAATGATGGATTGAATCAGCAAGGCAAACCTCTCCTTATGTTTTACTAAGAATACTTTTTCCCTATCCTTGCTGTTTGTAAGCTGGGAAAAATTGCGAAGAAAAGCTGCTCTGACCCCACATTCGCTAACGCACTAAACCTCCGTCCCCTCTTCTCCCAATACCGGACGTACCGAGGGCTGGCAACCCGCTTACCTGTTCCCCCGCCGCTTTAAAGCAGCCTGGGTCAGTGCAAACAAGCAAACCACAATAAAAACCCAATCAAAAAGGACGCATCCGATGCGCCCCCTCCTTCTTACTCTTCCTTCATTTTAAACTCAGCCAGTGTCATGTTTAAGTCATCTGTCAGCACTCTGAGCTCGGTTACTTTTGCGGACATTTTTTCAAAAGCAGAGAGCTGCTCGGTTGTGGAGGCGGAGATTTCTTCGCTTCCTGCCGCGGTTTCTTCTACGACGGCAGAGATGCTTTCCACGTTGGACAGTACTTTACCGCCAAGTTCTTTTGATTTTGAAAGGCCGGCGCTCAGGTGCTCCAGGCCGCCGGAAATTTTGTCCATCATCTGTTCAATATCCGTAAAGGTCTGGGTGGTTTCGCCCATCGACTGCTCCTGCTGATTGGCAAGATTCATTCCCAGGCTGACGGCCTCGGACACTTCGGTGATTCCATTTTTGATCATGGTGGCCATATTGGATATATGCTGGGTGGACGCTGCTGATTGTTCCGCAAGCTTTCTCACCTCTGCTGCTACTACGGCAAACCCTTTTCCTGCTTCACCTGCCCTTGCAGCTTCGATGGCTGCATTCAGAGCAAGAAGGTTGGTCTGGTCTGCAATTCCCGCCACGACCTTGGCCATGTCTTCGATCTTTGCGGTGTACCCTGCAAAGTCTTCTGTTGTTTTCTGGATGTGTTCACTTGCTTCCAAATTGCTTTTGATGAGATTTTTTTGATTTTCGATTGCTATTTTCCCGCTGTCAACAGCTTCCCGGGCTTTTTCCCCGTGGAGCACCATCTGTCCGCTTCTTTCTACATTCAGCAGGAAGCTTCGGTCCATTTCATCAATCAGTGTGACGGCGTCCTGTAAATCGCCTGAAATCGATTGTGCCCCTGCGGAAAGCTCATCTGTTGAGACAGCCACCTGATTGCTGATTTCTGTCAAGGACCGGTTCTCGCCTTCAAGCTGTTTGGCGAAGCCTTCCACATCCTTGCTGACGCTGTCGATTGAGAAAAGGAGGGCCTTCAGCTGGTTGGTCATTTGATTAAAGGCGGTGTTCAGTACACCGATTTCATCGTTCCCTTTGTAAGGAACTTCCTTTACCAGCAGATTCCCCCCGGTAATCTGCTGCGCATTTTCAGATAAGCTTTTCAGCGGCTTTGTGATCCGGTTTGTGATCCTCACTGCTATGACAGTAGACACAATCAGCAGAAGCAGACTCCCGGCTATCGCTGAAAAAATCACGAAGGTAATCTTGTACTTTAACTCCTCCTGAAGCGCATCATAATAAGCGCGCGCTTCTTCGTTCAGCATATAAACATCATTTTGTATTCCTTCAATCCGGATCGATTGCCGTTTCGCTTCAGCCGGGTTTCCTGAATCCAGTGCTGCCGCTGCTTCCGGCTTCCACTTTTCAAATTTCTCCTTCGCAGATCTGAAACGGTCATTATCTTTTAGCTTCTGATCAAGGCTGCTTATTCGGTCTTCCACTTTCTTCATTCCTTGAAGCGATTCATCCTTTTGGGCTTCCGAAAGGGAGAACGAATAGTTACTGATGCTTTGCTTTAACCCTTCCATCTCGGCATCCAGCTGCTGAATGTCCATCATGACCGGCACGTAATCCTGATTGGAAGCCTGAATGGACAGCATGCTGATGATGATAAACAGGATAAGGCCGGCTGCAAGTGTCATCAATCCGATTATATTGAGTAAAAGCCGTTTCCGAATGGTCATTTAGCTGCCCCCCCGAATTGAGCTTTCATGCTGTCAAGCTTGCCTTGTTCCGCAGGAGTGAGTTCTGTAATCCTTACCGGTGCCAGAGCAACTCCGTTTTCGGCAATTCCGAACTCTATATGGCCCTTTGGCACTTTGCCTGTTTTCTTAAAATCTTTCACGATTTCAAAAATCGCAACATCTACGTTTTTGAGCATAGAGGTTATGACTGCTTTTTCTGCATAGAAAAACTGATCGCTGTCTACACCAATTCCATACACGTTTTGTTTTTGAGCTTCTTTTAATACACCGACGCCTGTAAACCCGGCAGCTGCATATAAAATATCCGCCTGTTTTTCAATCAATTCCGCTCCCAGACGGGCACCGAGTTTATCATCACCGAAGTTTTCAGCAAAAACGGACTCAATCCGGACGTCCGGATTAACAGAGTTCGCACCTTTCTGAAAACCATCTAAAAATTTGCGGATCAGCGGCACATCCGCTCCCCCTACGAACCCAAGAACTTCGGACTCGGTTTTCATTGCAGCAAGTGCTCCTGCCAGATAGCTGCCCTCGTCTTCTTTAAAGGTAAGCGAAGTAATATTTTCAAGCTCTGATACCGCATCAATCAGGATAAAGCGCTGCTTTGGATATTTTTTCGCTGCTTTTTCCAAATCCTCCTGGACCATGAAGCCCAGTCCGATCACAATATCATTTCCTTCCTCAACCAGTTCCTCAATCCCTTTTCCATACGTTTTGGAGTCTGCGAGCTCCCGGTAATCAAACTGGATGCCGAGTTCATTCCTGGCTTTTTGCAGGCCTCTGAAGGCCGAGTCGCTGAATGACTGGTCTCCGAGCCCAACATCGGACAGCATTACTCCGATTTTTATTTTTTCAGTTGCTTCTTTCTGTGCAGGCTTCTGGCCGCATCCGGTCAGAAAAATGAAACAGAGCACGGTCATGATGACTATGTATTTCTTCAAAGTCTTACTCCCCTTTTATTATCTATTGATAAGTACACTTATTTATCGGCTAAAACAAACTCCCTTTAAAGAAAAAAAAAAGAACAGCAAGCCGCAGCTTACTGTTCTTTCGTAAAGTACGTCCATCCGTCTTCCTGATAGACTCTTTTCTCTTTCATTAAATAGCCAAGCGCGCGTTTAAAAGCAGCCTTGCTCATTCCAAACCGTTCTTTGATATCTTCCGGATTGGACTTGTCTGAATAAGGCATGGACCCGTTGCGCAGCCCCATGTAGCCGATGATTTTCTCTGCGTCCGGGCTGATCGCTTCCTGTTTTCGAGGAAGGAGGGATACATTGATCGAGCCATCCTCTTTCACGTCAATTACCCGGCCTCCTACAAGTTGTCCAAGCCGGGGCTCGGAAGTCATCTGGCTTTCATGGATAAACCCTTTGTACCCTTCCAGAGAAAGGAAAAAGCAGCCCGCTTCAATGTGACGGTACACATGACCGGAAACACTCTTATTAAAAGCTTCCCTTGATGCAGAGACAAAAAGTTCACTTATTACATCTTCTGTCGCATGCTTTGCAAAAAAGCGGCCGTTTTCTGTGATTCTCATCGTGCAATACAGCTTGTCTCCCTTTTCAGGCCACACCGGCCGATATTCAGGCAGAATATCATTGGCGATGAGCGCATCCTTCGAGAGGCCGATATTTACGAACACTCCCATATGATCGACTGTGTCCACGGCTTCCACCCAGCCGTATTCACCTTCTTTTATAATCGGCATTTTCATCGTCGCCGCCAGTCTGTCCTCAAAGTCAAGAAACAGAAAAACATCTACATATTCTCTATCATCAATGGCCTCTGTCATTTCGCTGTTGTGAAGAAGAACTCTCGTCTCTCCATCTGTCAGGAAATAGCCGAAATCCAAACGTTCATCTATCTCAAGCCTTTCATACGTTCCTGCTCTCACTGATCATCGATCCTTTCTGTCGTACGTACAAGTAATATGGCATGTTTCATTCTACTATAATCATGAATGAAAAGGAAACGTCCTCTGAGCAGGAAACATAGCTGTATTTGGTCCAATCTCGTTTTTTTGCCGGCGTCCGCTTCATCCAGCTATGGTGTTTCACGCTGAACCATTTATAATATAGGATAGACAACCACATTATTTTCAGGAGGTATGGTCATGTCCAAGGAGAATTCATTTGATATCGTATCCAAGGTAGAAATGCCAGAGGTGCAGAATGCCATAGTAGTGGCTTTGAAGGAAATCCAGAACCGGTATGATTTTAAAGGAAGCAAAAGTGATATCAAGCTGGAAAAAGAAGAGCTCGTTCTTGTCTCAGATGATGATTACAAGCTGGAGCAGCTGAAGGATGTTCTGATCAGCAAGCTGATCCGCAGAGAAGTGCCGGTGAAAAACATTCAGTACGGGAAAGTGGAAGGCGCTTCCGGCGGTACCGTCCGCCAGCGCGGAAAACTTGTCCAGGGAATCGACAAGGACAACGCAAAGCGGATCAATACGATTATTAAAAACTCCGGATTAAAGGTAAAATCCCAAGTCCAGGATGACCAGGTCCGCGTCACCGGAAAAAACCGGGATGACCTTCAGCAGATCATCGCCGCCATCCGGCAGGCTGAGCTTCCGATCGATGTACAATTTATTAATTACAGATAATGGGGAACCGCTTCGATTGAGGCGGTTTTTTTTATTGGTCACCCGACCGGTCTGCTCCTTGCCGCCTCCTCCGGTATAAGTGTCCTGCGTCATCATCTAATGAGGGACTATCAAATCGGACATTTCCCAGGCTGATTGAAAAAATCGATGCCTCCCCCTTGATTGTTATCGAAAAATTAGGTAAATTGGGAGTAATCTATTTTTCTTAAATGAATATCGTTTCTTATCAAGAGAAGCTGAGGGACTGGCCCGATGATGCTTCAGCAACCGGTCATGCGCATGCGTGCCAAGGTGCTAAATCCAGCTAAGCGTGAAGCTTGGAAGATAAGAGGAAGCCCGGACATTCAAGCCTTCTTCTTAAGAAGGCTTTTATTTTTTTCACAAAAAACAAATGGCAAGGCCTTCAAAATTAACTTAAGGGGGATTCATGCAGTGGGTTTTTTAGAGGATTTGCAGAATGAAATTTTAATAGGAGACGGCGCGATGGGTACGCTGCTGTATTCCCATGGAATCGACCGCTGTTTTGAAGAATTAAATCTTTCGAGGCCCGATCAGGTTCAAAGCATTCATGAGGCGTATATAAAAGCGGGTGCCCGTGTTATTCAAACGAACACGTACGGCGGTAATTTTATTAAACTCTCACGCTACGGGCTTGAAGATGACATCCGCCGCATCAATTCGAAGGCGGTTAAGCTTGCAAGGGCCGCTGCCGGAACTGATGCTTATGTGCTCGCTACGGTAGGCGGGGTCCGGGCATTTAAGAAGAGCTCCCATACGCTGGAAGAGCTGAAAAGAAGCTTCCGGGAGCAGCTGTTCGTACTGCTGAACGAGGAGATTGACGGCCTTCTTCTGGAAACCTTTTATGATCTGGAAGAATTAAAAGCTGTTCTGGATATTGCAAGAAAGGAAACGGATTTGCCGATTACAGCGAATGTTTCCCTCCATGAAACGGGTGTACTGCAGGACGGAACGCCGCTTGCCCGGGGCTTAAGGGAGCTTGAAGAGCTTGGTGCCGATGTGGTTGGCCTGAACTGCCGGCTCGGTCCCTATCATATGCTCGAATCGCTGGATGAGGTCCCGCTTCTTGATAAAGCTTTTCTGTCTGTTTATCCAAACGGCAGTCTTCCTTCTGTTGATGAAGGCCGCCTTGTATATGAATCAGATGAGGGATATTTTGCCGAAAGCGCTCTTGCTTTCAGAGACCAGGGAGCCCGGCTGATCGGGGGATGCTGCGGAACAACACCAAAGCATATCAAAGCGATGGCCGATGCCGTCAGAGGCCTTGAACCGATCCGCGAGAAAACGGTAAAGGCGAAGAAAGCCGCTGTGTCTGTTCAGGAACGCCTTGAGCCTGCCTATCCCCCTCTTCACGAGATTGTGAAGGAACGCCGCTCTGTAATTGTAGAGCTTGACCCTCCGAAAACGCTCGGACTCGATAAATTTTTTAAAGGAGCAGAAGAGCTGAAAAAAACCGGGATTGACAGCATCACGCTTGCTGACAACTCTCTTGCCTCACCAAGGATCAGCAATGTGGCGGTCGGAACGCAGCTGAAGGAACGGCATGATATGCGTCCCCTCATCCACCTGACATGCCGGGACCGGAATCTGATCGGCCTGCAGTCTCATTTGATGGGCCTACACTCCCTTGGATTGACGGATGTTCTCGCTATAACCGGAGATCCATCCAAGATCGGTGATTTTCCGGGAGCCACGTCCGTTTATGATCTGTCTTCCTTTGATTTGATTTCCCTGATCAAGCAATTTAACGAAGGGCTCTCTTACTCCGGCAAAGCCTTGGGCGGAAAAACGAATTTCACTGTAGCCGGCGCTTTTAATCCTAATGTACGCCATTTAAATAAAGCGGCCGAACGCCTTGAGAAAAAAATCGCTTGCGGTGCGGACTATTTTATTTCTCAGCCCATCTATTCCGTGAAGCAGATGGAAGAAGTGCATGATGCAGTCAAGCATTTATCTGCACCGCTCTATATCGGGGTCATGCCGCTGACAAGCAGCCGGAACGCGGAATTTATCCATCATGAAATTCCGGGGATAAAGCTTTCCGATCAAATCCGCAGTAAGATGGCGGAGGCCGGAAGCGATCCGGTGCGGGCAAAAGCGGAAGGCATCGCGATTGCGAAGGAAATCATTGACGCCGCTTTTGATCTTTTTAATGGCATCTATTTAATTACACCATTCCTTAAATACGAATATTCAGTGGAGCTCGCTGAATACATCCGTGATAAAGAGCAGCAGCGTTCAGAAAGGGAGTTTTCACATGTCCAGCATTCATGAACAATTGGCAAAAAGAATACTAGTACTAGACGGTGCAATGGGAACGATGATCCAGGATGCCGATTTGACGGCCGATGATTTCGGCGGTGAGGCTTATGACGGCTGCAATGAATATTTGACGATTGTAAAGCCGGAAATTCTTACGCATATTCATGAAACCTATCTTAAAGCTGGCGCCGACATTATCGAGACAAATACATTCGGCGGCACGAGCCTTGTCCTGGATGAATATGAACTCGGGCACCTTGCCTATGAAATCAATTTCAAGGGAGCAAGGCTTGCTAAAGAAGCGGCAGCTGCCTTTTCTACGGAGGACCATCCGCGCTTTGTGGCAGGGTCGATGGGGCCGACTACAAAAACCCTTTCTGTCACGGGCGGCACGACCTTTGATGCTCTCATCACTACGTATGAGGAGCAGGCCCGCGGTCTGATCGAAGGCGGATCCGATCTCCTCCTTCTGGAAACGAGCCAGGATATGCTGAACGTTAAGGCAGGGTTCCTTGGGATCAAGCAGGCCTTTGCCAATACAGGAAAAGAACTGCCGCTCATGGTATCCGGCACGATTGAACCGATGGGAACAACACTTGCAGGCCAGACAATCGATTCGTTCTATATATCCCTTCAGCATATGAAGCCATTAAGCGTCGGTTTGAACTGTGCAACAGGACCGGAGTTTATGACCGACCATATCCGGACTCTGTCTGAAATGGCCGGCACAGCTGTCAGCTGTTACCCGAACGCAGGTCTCCCGGATGAAGAAGGAAATTATCATGAATCCCCTTCTACACTTGCAGCGAAAATAAAAGGATTTGCTGAAAAAGGCTGGCTGAACATTGTCGGGGGCTGCTGCGGAACGACGCCCGCCCACATCGAAGCATTGGCTGAAGCGGTAAAAGAACTGCCGCCCCGCCAAATCGGCGATCCGCTCAAGCAGCATGCGGTCTCCGGAATTGAACCGCTCGTATATGATGAAACGATGAGACCGCTGTTTGTCGGAGAACGGACGAATGTGATCGGCTCCCGCAAATTCAAACGGCTTATCGCAGAACAAAAGTATGAAGAAGCAGCGGAGATTGCCCGCCTGCAGGTCAAAAACGGCGCCCACGTCATTGACATCTGTCTTGCAGATCCGGACCGCGAGGAACAAGAAGACATGGAACTCTTTATTCAGGAAGTATCGAAAAAAATTAAGGTTCCTCTCGTCATTGATTCGACCGATCATCATGTGATTGAGACGGCCCTCAAATATACGCAGGGAAAAGCGATCATCAACTCGATCAACCTCGAGGACGGGGAGGAGCGGTTTGAGGCGGTCCTGCCACTCGTAAAAAAATACGGTGCTGCCCTCGTTGTGGGAACGATCGATGAAACGGGAATGGCAACATCAGCCGAAAGAAAGCTCGAAATTGCGAAGCGGTCCCATGACCTTCTCGTGAACAAGCATGGCCTTAAATCATCAGACCTTATTTTCGACCCGCTCGTTTTTCCTGTCGGTACAGGAGACCAGCAGTATATCGGCTCTGCCGCAGAAACCGTCAGGGGGCTTGAGCTGATTAAAAAGGAACTGCCAGACTGTTTGACGATACTCGGAGTGAGCAACGTGTCATTCGGGCTCCCCCCTGTCGGACGTGAAATTTTGAATGCGGTCTACCTCTATCACTGCACGAAGGCAGGACTGGACTATGCGATCGTTAACACAGAAAAACTGGAACGGTTTGCAAGCATACCGGAGGACGAAGTGAAGCTTGCCGAAGATCTCCTATTCAGAACAGATGATCAGACTCTTGCTGTTTTCACCGATTACTACCGCGAGAAAAAGAAAACGGTGAAAAAGCCTGCTGAAACACTGACACTCGAGGAGCGTCTCGCAGCTTATGTTGTGGAAGGGACAAAGGAAGGACTGCTTCCGGATCTTGAGCTGGCACTGGCAAAATACCCTGACCCTCTTGAAATCATCAACGGACCGCTTATGGAGGGAATGGCCGAGGTCGGCGTGCTGTTTAATACGAACCAGCTGATCGTTGCCGAAGTCCTGCAGAGCGCGGAAGTCATGAAAACATCCGTCTCGTTCCTCGAACCGCATATGGAAGTGAAGGATGACAGCGGAAAAGGAAAAATCCTTCTTGCCACCGTCAAAGGGGATGTTCATGATATCGGGAAGAACTTGGTGGAGATTATTTTAAGCAACAACGGATTCAGGGTGGTGGATCTCGGAATTAAAGTAACCCCCCAGGAAATTATCGAAGCGGTGCGAAAAGAAAAACCGGACGTTATCGGACTTTCCGGCCTGCTCGTAAAATCTGCACAGCAGATGGTGCTGACCGCACAGGATCTCGAGCAGGCGAGCATCAGCACGCCGATCATGGTCGGGGGTGCTGCCCTTTCGAGGAAATTCACGGATTATAAAATCTCACCTGAATATAAAGGAACGGTGCTGTACGCAAAAGATGCGATGGATGGATTGTCCCTGGCCAACCGCCTCCGACAGGATCCGCATCAATTTGTAAAAAAAGAGGTGCCCATTGCATCAACGGCTGTCCGCGAGCCATCTTCAGCCGTAGCCACCCTGCTGGAAAAACGGAAAACAGTCAGCCTTGCACCACTTCTGACGCCATCTGACTGCGACCGGCATGTGATCAAGTCCATCAGCTTGGAGCATATCGTTCCGTATATTAACATGCAAATGCTGCTCGGCCATCACCTTGGGGTAAAAGGAAAAATTAAAGAGCTGTATGCGAAAAAAGATGAAAAAACAATGGCATTAAAAGAACTAATCGAAGAATTGCTCATTCAGGGCAAGGAAGAAAAATGGTTTGAGCCAGCCTTCGTTTATCAGTTTTTCCGTGCACAAAGCGACGGCAACAAGCTTCATGTTTATTCAAAGGAAGGCAGCGTTCTTGAAACCTTTGACTTCCCGCGCCAGGCCAAGCTGCCGAACCGCTGCATATCCGACTATGTACGCGAGGAAAGTGAGGGCGAAGATTATGTCTCCTTCTTTGCAGTTACCGCCGGACGCAATGTACGTGAAGCCGCGAAGAAATTCAAAGAACAGGGCGATTTCCTGAAAAGCCACGCGGTCCAGGCCCTGGCTCTGGAAATGGCAGAAGGGCTGGCTGAACGCACACACCAGCTCATCCGCGACCGCTGGGGCTTCCCGGATTCCCCTGATTTCACAATGGATCAGCGGTTCTCAGCGAAATACCCGGGACAGCGCTACTCCTTCGGCTACCCGGCTTGCCCTGACCTTGACGATCAAGCCAAGCTGTTCCGCCTGATCCGTCCCGAAACCATCGGCATCGAACTGACAGAAGGCTTCATGATGGAACCGGAAGCATCCGTCTCAGCGATCGTCGTCTCACATCCGGAAGCACGCTATTTTAATGTGTTGTAAAAAATGACATCAAACCCGGAATGCACGGTGCATTCCGGGTTTTGCTGTATCCGGGATTGTCCGGTCCAGGCCATCAAAAAAATGCTGAAACAAAATCAGGTCTCTTCACTTAGCTGACTGAAGAGAAAAAAGCAATCCATTCAGGGCAGCCGAAACCGTGACTGCTCAATGCCGTTCAGGGTCGTCTGGCTGAGGATTGCTTGTACAGCATTCAGCAGAAGCCAGACTGGATTCGTATAAAACAACAAATTGAATGAACTGCGTTTTATTTCCTTCTCTAAGGGAATCATCAAATAGGAATAACTTTAAAATGCCTTGAGGAGTGGAAAAAATGAGCGGACAAAACGAATCTAACCAGACTTTACCCGAGCAGCACCAGGATATTCAGCCGGGTAAAGAAACAAAAATGCACCCTGAGCCTAAATTTTCAGGCGACTTTTATAAAGGCAGCGGCAAGCTGGATGGCAAAACAGCGATCATCACAGGCGGAGACAGCGGAATCGGCCGTGCCGTCGCCATCTTTTTCGCCCGTGAAGGCGCGAATGTGACCATTGCTTATCTGAATGAACATGAAGATGCAAAAGAAACAAAGCGCCTAGTTGAGCAGGAAGGGCGCAGCTGCTTTATTATCGCAGGAGATATAGGGGACGAAGGATTCTGCAAACAGATCGTCAGAGAAACCATCGTGAAGTTCGGCAAGCTGGACATCCTCGTGAACAATGCAGCTGAACAGCATCCGCAGGAAAACTTTGAGGACATTACAGCTGAACAGCTTGAAAAAACATTCCGTACAAATATTTTTTCAATGTTCCACCTGACGAAAGCAGCCCTTCCGCATTTACAGCAAGGCAGCTCGATTATCAATACGACTTCCATTACTGCCTATGCAGGCAGCCCTGGACTGATCGATTATTCCGCTACCAAAGGAGCGATCACTGCTTTTACCCGTTCTTTATCCGGAAATCTTGTCAGCAAGGGAATCCGTGTAAACGGTGTAGCACCAGGCCCAATCTGGACACCGCTGATTCCATCGACTTTCCCTGCTGAAAAAGTCGGCCAATTCGGTGCTGATACACCAATGGGCCGCCCCGGGCAGCCGGAAGAACTTGCTGCAAGCTACGTCTATCTGGCCAGCCAGGATTCAAGCTATGTAACCGGCCAGGTGCTGCATGTGAACGGCGGAAAAGTGATAAACGGCTAAAATGGCTAAGGGAACGCACTCGGTGCGTTCCCTTTTTATTATGAAGCTGCGCCCATGAACGTTCTTTTAAAATTCACGCGCTTTATAGATCTTCAAGGTAAGAAAATAAGACATCACACACAGGACAACCGTTACAGCACCAGTCCAGGCAAGCAAATCAGCAGGCGAAAGTGAGACAACGGTTTCAAAAAAGCTCATCACCATCTCGCCTGCAAGATCCATCACCTTCATGCCGAAAAAGATAAACAGAATGAAAAGGAAACTTAAGATGGTAACCAGATATCTATTTGAAAATTTATATAATAGGGGAAAGTACAGTGCCGTAAAAATCATGACAGACATTAGTCCGAATAAGATGTCCCCAATGCTTCCTGTCTCTTTTCCTCCGGTTATGGCTGCCTGAAGTCCCAGGGTAATAAAAGCATAGATGACCGATACGATAAACGTTCCGATAAATTTGGAAAGAATGATTTTGCCTCTTGAATAAGGGAGACTGATGAGAAAGATGTTGCCGTTCTTCTTTGAATCATACCAGTGGGTGTTGATGGCATAAGAACCGCCTACTACTGCCGTTATGACAGGCAAGTTGGAGCCTACACCAATATAGAGCACGACAATCGCCAGATAGATGAGAAACAGCCATTTTTGCAGTCGGAAATCTTTGAGAATCAGATTATACATGCGCTTCCCCTCTTTTCGTAAAATACATGATATCTTCAAGTGTCGGTTTCTCGATCAAGGCTTCCCTTCCTATAATAGACCTCACTGCATCCGCATTAGAGGTCAATGCCTCAAATCCGAATTTCGTCTCCTTTATCCCCGTCAGCTCACTTTTCACTTCTTTTGTCAGGACATCCGCATCACCTTTCACTACTCCGTATGTCGAAAAAACAGAATGAACATCTTCGTTAAAAATAATCCTTCCATTGTGGATGAATATCAGGTAATCCGCGATCCGGTCCAGGTCGGTTGTAATATGAGTGGAAAAGAAAATTGACTTTTCCTGGTCCTGCATAATCTCAAACAATAGATCGAGAAGTTCTCTTCTGAACACCGGATCCAGACCTGAAGTCGGTTCATCCATAATAATGAGCTCAGCATGATGGGATAAAGCGAACATAAGAGAGGTCTTCATCTTCATCCCTTTAGACATGCTGCTGATCCTCTTTTTCTCCGGAAGCTCGAAAGCATCCAGGTATTTCTGAAATTTACTCTCATCCCAATTTTGATAAGCAGGAGCTATAAACTTTTTCAGATCCCGGATTGTCATTTCTTCATAAAAAACACTATCATCATACACAAACCCGATTCTTTCTTTGATCCACAGCTCATCCTTTTCGTGATCTTTTCCGAAGACGGTCAGGGTTCCGGAATCTTTCTTCAGCAGATTCATAATCAGTTTTATCGTCGAACTCTTCCCCGCTCCATTAGCACCAATAAATCCTGTAACAAACCCCTTTTTTACTGTAAAGCTAATATCCTTCAGCTGAAATCCTTTAAATGATTTTGTGACATTGTGAAGCTCCACTGCGTTTTCCATTAATCCATCCCCCTGTATAATTTAGCGAGCATCTCCTGTGCTTCTTCAATGCTCACGTTTTCATTCCGGCAATCCCTGAGGACATCCCTCATCTTTGATTCGATTTCCTGAATCCGCTTTTCTCTCAGTGCTTGATCCGTCTGGTATGCAACAAAGGAACCTTTCCCGACTGCCGAATAGATCAGCCCTTCCTTTTCCAATTCTTCATAGGCCCGCTTAGAGGTTATCACGCTGATCTGTAATTCCTTAGCCAGCAGCCGAATTGAAGGAAGTGCTTCTCCTTCTTTAAGGTCCCCTTTTAAAATCTGCTGCTTGATCTGATCGATGACCTGCTGATAAATGGGAGTTTTGGATTGGTTTGAAATCAATACTTTCATAGAAAACCCCTTCAATAATTGTATATATACAATATATACAATATGCACAGTGAGGTCAAGTGTGTATATTAAAACAGTACGAAGGTTAACAGCTAAAAAGTCAGTCATTGGATAGGATATGGAGATTTACCGAGAATTGAGGAAAGGGTTACTGGCAGATAGAATCTGCATAAGAATACCGGCATCACACACGTTTTAGTGGTGTGACACCAGCAAAAAGCAGGAAAGTATCCATAGAAACTGCAGCGGCGGCCAAATATATGTTTTATCAGGAGGCGAATCGGGTGCCGCTGAGGGCATATCTTCGAAATTAAAATTTTATCTCCTAATTTGCCAGAATATCTTCGAAACGATGATTTTATCTTCGAAACTGGGAATATATTATCGATTCCCACTCTATATCGATTATTCGGGAAAATTCGACAAGAATGCCGGATTCAGACGACTTAACGGCTCCAATAATAAGTACGAACGATAAACCGCTCCACCTGCACTATATCCAAAGATATTCTTATTCTTCCGCCATGCCCCTTCATTGGGTGTCAACCGGATTTTGATGACAAAAAAAGCCTTTCCGCGTGGAAAGGCTTTTTTGGCTTCAGGCTTCCTTCAGTGCAGAAGGACCCTTTGCCATGCAGGATTGGCGCTTGATGATTTTATGCGGGATGATGATGCGTCTTGCCGGTTCCATCGGGTTCTCGATCGTCTGGATGATGCTTCTTGCAGACTCGCATCCGAGCTGGAAGATGTTGATATCCACTGTAGTCAGAGGCGGCTGGGACAGCTCCGCCATCATGATGTTGTTAAAGGAGACGACCGACACATCCTCAGGCACGCGGATTCCCATCTTAAACAGCATCCTCAGTACACCAACTGCCATTAGATCATCCGCTACAACAAGTGCGGTTGGAGGGCTTTGGAGACTGAACAGTTCAATAACCGCTTCCTGTCCGCCCTCTTTCAAGAACTCTTCATGGACGATGTATTCATTCCGGTATGGAAGTTCTGCATTCCTGATTGCTTTTTCATAGCCCAGGAGGCGGTCAACGGTCACAACGAGGTTCAAGTTTCCTCCAATAAAAGCAATCTCTTTGTGGCCGCTGTCAATCAAGTGCTCAGTTACTTCCTTCGCAGCACGGTAATTATCGTTATCCACATGGGTGATTTCATACATATCCTTGAAGGGCTTGCCGACGATGACAAATGGAAATTCCTTTTGCCTTAAAAAGCGGGTCAGCTTGTCGTCTACACTCGAATAGAGGAGGACGATGCCATCTACTCTTTTTCCCTCGACCATATGGACGACACCTTCATAAATTTCTTCTTCCGTCTCTCCCGTTGACATATACAGGGCATATTGCTTTTGGTGGGCAGCCTTGCTGATTCCTCTTATGACTTCCGGGAAGAAAGGGTTTTGAAATGCTTTGTCAGCAGAGCTCGGCAGAACGATGCCGATTGCCTGCGTTGATTGGTTTGCGAGACTTCTTGCAATGAAATTTGGGTGATACCCAAGGCTTTTCATTGCTTCCCGCACCCGTTCCTTCGTTCTTTCGCTGATCCGGGGGTTATTCGCGATCACCCTCGATACGGTGGATGGCGCCACTTTTGCCATCTTGGCTACGTCTTTAATCGTCGCCATACTCCCACTTCCTCTCTCCTCACACACACTGCACGGCTTAAAGAAAATGCTTACATTTTTGCATAGGCGAACACTTCTTATTCATTCTTTATAACATAAACCTCTGTTGTTGCAAAAGAGTCAGGAAACCTTTTTCCTTCTTCTGCCTGCAGCATAGAGATAGCCGATAAACAGAACCGGTACACCTATTGTTGCACTGATCAGCCCCCAGTGAGGACCAGCCGGTTCGTTCAATTTATAAACCTCAGCCGATTCCCTGTTTAACACAAGTTCGAATTCGCCATTTTTGTTTTTCGCTTCTTCGCCTGCTAAGAGACCTGTAAGAACTTTATCATCAGCAAGCTCTGCTGCCGGAATGATGGCTTCAGCGGTCTGATCACTGTTGTTGATGGCTGTTACAAGGGTTTCCCCTTTGTACGTCCTCTTCAATACAGTCAGTCCGTTCCGGTCATACAGCTTTTCCATTTTCCCTTTTGTCAGAGCAGGTTCGGCGGAACGGATTTTGTTCAACTTGCCGATGTATTGAATCAGTTCTTCATCAGCCCGGAAATCCATCATTCTTCGGTTGTCCGGATCCTCCGCACCGTCCAGTGCGATTTCACTTCCGTAATAGAGGATCGGGATTCCCGGAGCAGTAAACAGATACGTCAGCCCGAGCTTCCAGCGTGTTCCCGGCGGCTCCTGATTGATCAGTGCTTTCCTCGTAAAGCGGATGTTATCGTGATTATCAAGAAAGGTTCCGAGCAGATGCGGAGAATCGTAATAGTGTTCATTCCTTTTCCAAACATCCACAAGCGGCCCGGCAGAAGTGCCCAATTTTGAAAAAATCTCAGATGCTTCTTCGTAGAAAGGGTAATCAACAAATGAATCAATCCCGGTTTTTTCATATTCTGCGAGATAGGCAGGGTCTTCTGACCACACCTCTCCGAGAAGGAAAAAGTCCTTCTTCACAGATTTCACTTCTTTTGAAAATTCAGTCCAGAAGTCTTTCGGAACGTGCCGGACAGTATCAAGGCGATACCCGTCGATATCCGTTTCGGTAATCCACCATTTCGCAGTATCAAGCAGGTATTTTCTTACTTCAGCGTTTTCCTGATCCAGATCTGGAAGGCCGTAAAGCCAATTATCTTCCAATTGCTTTTGGTCTTCCCAATTTGTAATTTCCTGCTCCTCGTGGAACCAATCTTTTTTATCCGGATCGGTCAGCCACTCATGCTGATAGCCTGTATGATTGACAACGAAATCGAGGAGGACTTTTATGTCACGTTTGTGCGCTTCTTTTACAAGTGTTTTAAACTCCTCCATCGTCCCAAAGTGTTCCTCCGCTTTCCGAAAATCGGAAATCCAGTAACCGTGGTAGCCCTTGCCTTCATTTTCAAAAATGGGAGTCAGCCAAATGGCTGTAAATCCCATCTCTTTAATGTAATCGAGTCTTTTCGTGATCCCCTTAAAATCTCCTCCATGATAAGCGGACGGATCATCCCGGTCAGCATCCAGGTCATTCGCCGGATCGCCGTTGGCAAACCTGTCCACCATCAAAAAGTAAATTCGTTCCCCCTGCCAGTCATCTGTTTTCGCTAATGCTTCATCCGGAATGAAGGCCAGCAGCAGAACGGCAAGAACAAGCATTGTAATTTTTTTCATAATCCGCCATAAACCCCTTTGCCAAAGCTTTAAAAAAAGGTTCGGTGAAAGCACGGGCAATGTGCCCTTTTCTCCGAACCTTACGTGTCATTTTATCCTTTTGTTCCTCCAGCTGTAAGTCCGGAAACGAAATATTTCTGCAGGGAAAGGAACAGGATGGCAATCGGTACAGCAATCAGCACAGAGCCTGCAGCAAACTTCGTAAACTCGGCACCAAATTGTTTTGCAACCATGTCATACAGTCCTACTGCCAGCGTAAAGTTACTCTCGGAACGAAGCAGTACGCTCGCAATGATGAAATCGGTTAGCGGAGCGATAAAGGAGAACAATCCGACCACTGCAACAATCGGCTTCGCGAGCGGCATTACGATTTGGAAGAAGATACGCAGATGCCCCGCTCCGTCCATTCTCGCTGATTCGTCCAGCTCTTTAGGGATGGTATCCAGGTAGCCTTTCATCAAGTACGTGTTCATTGGAATCTGACCGCCCACATAGACAAGAATAAGTCCCCAGTGAGAATCAAGAAGTCCTGTAACAAGAGCCAGAACGTAGATGGCAATCAGGGCTGCAAAGTTCGGAATCATCTGCAGCACAAGGAACGTCATCAGACCGTTTTTGCGTCCTGCGAAGCGGTAGCGCGAAAAGGAGTACGCTGTGAGTGAAACCATGATCAGCGTCAGAATCATTGTGAGTACGCTGATTTTTAGAGAGTTCCAGTACCAGAATAGGTATTTACTCTGTGTAACATCAAAGAGATACGCATAGTGCTTGAGAGATGGGTTTTCCGGGATGATCGTTGATCCCGATAAACTGTTTCCCGGGTTGAAGGAAGAACCGACAACCCATGCTACAGGATACAGAATAACAGCAAACATGAACAGAATGACGAGGTAGGATAACGTTAGCCTGACGATTTTATGTCTCTTAGTACTCATTACATCATATCCTCCTCTTGGAATGATTTCGTTCTTCTAAACTGCCAAACCGCTACGATGATGACAATTGTAGAGAGCATCAGTGTGATGGCTGCCGCTTTGGAGTACTGGGCAGAAGTCATGGTCAGACGGTAGATCCAGGAGATCAGGATATCCGTAGATCCTGCATTCTGGTCTGCCACCGCAGGGCCTCCTGCATTAAACAGGTAGATAACATTAAAGTTGTTAAAGTTAAACGTAAACTGCGTGATCAAAATAGGTGCAGTAGAGAAAAGAACGAGCGGAAGTGTGATTCCTTTGAACTTCTGCCACGTGCTCGCACCGTCAACTGTAGCTGCTTCATACAGCTCTTCAGGAATAGACTGAAGCACACCGGTTGTCATCGCAAAAATGAATGGGAATCCAAGCCAGCACTGCACAAGGATCAAGGCGATCCGTGCATACATCGGCTCTGTCATCCAAGGAATGGGATCGATTCCAAACAGGGATAGGATATCCATGTTGATGGCACCGAATGATTCATTGAACAATCCTGCAAAAATCAATACAGAAACGAAGGACGGTACAGCCCACGGAAGAATGAATACTGTCCGGATGATAGCCTTTCCTTTCAAATCCTTTTGGTTAACGAGGATCGCGAGGAAAATACCAAGCGCGATTTGAAGTGTCGTCGCACCAAATGTCCATACAATCGTCCATGCGAAAACGGAGAAGAATGTCTGGCGCCAAATATCGATACTGAAAATATCCACAAAGTTCTTGAAGCTTACCCAGTCGACAAGCTTGGCCGGCGGGGAGTGATACAAATCATAATTCGTAAAAGATAATAAAACGATGAAAATGATGGGAAGAACCACTACGAAAGCAAGGAGCATGAAGCCCGGCGTCATGATCAGGTATGGAAAACCGTTGTCGACCAGGTTGCGGTATTGCTCCCGTACCGTGCTGAGCGGGATATTCAAATCGCGTTTTTCTCCGTTTTTGTAGGCGTCTCTTATGTTCAGCCAGTAAAACAGAATCCCGAATGCTACGAGGAAGATGGCAATGATTCCGTATACGAGCAGGAAAATGGAGTGGTCTCTCGTAATGTCCGTACCTAGAGTAACGAGTCCCCAAAGACCGATATCAAGCATATCCCATGAAACGAACAGAAACGATGCCGCAAGGATCAGGAAGATTCCCGCTTTCATGTACTGTTTGTTATAGGCCTGGCCGAGTCCCGGAATAATGGAAAGGGCTGCGGCTTTCTTTCTGTGGCTGGACTGGTGTTTAAGTTCAGGCTGTTGTGGCTGCTTCGGCTGTTCTGGTTTTAAATCATAAGCTAGATCTGCCATGTCTGTATTCCCCTTTCTTTCTAGCAGAAGGCTGTGCTTCTGCGCCGGCTTTTTATGAAGAGCCAGGCTCTTGAGAAACAGCAAGCCCATTGTTTGCTGCTTCTTAAGAACCTGATTCTTTTTTTAGGAAAGGAAGCAGCACCCCGTGCAGCGGAGTACTGCTTCCTTTTGCTTTGCTTATTTGGAGTGGTTAGCCTCAATGTTCTGCTCGATTGCTTTTGCAGCAGCGTCAAGAGATTTTTTAGGTTCTGTTTTGCCTGTTACAAGCGTTTGAAGGTTGTCAGCCATAGGCTTCCAAACTTCCGCCATTTCAGGAATGTTCGGCATTGGGATACCGACTGCAGACTGATCTGCAACTGCTTTTGCTTCAGGGTTGTCAGCGATGATTGGATCTTCAGCCAGTGCTTTTACCGGCGGGATCTCAAACGTCTGCTCATAGCGTGCTTTTGCAACTTCTTCGCTTGTTGCATACTCAATGAATTTAGTTGCCCATTCTTTGTTTTTAGAGTAGTTGCTTACATGCCAGCCTTTTACTCCAACGAATGTTTTCATCGGCTCGCCGCTTGCGAATTTAGGAAGCGGCGCAACACCGATTTCAATCCCGGAATCTTTGTAGGACTGGTAAGCCCAAGGTCCGTTCATTACGAATGCTGCTTTCCCTTCATTGAAAAGTCCGTCAAGTGCAGAACCGCCGTTTTCACCGATGATTCCTTTAGGGAACAGGCCATCTTTGTAGAAGGATTGGATGAACTCAGCACCTTTGACAGCGCCTTCATTGTTAAGACCGATATCTTTCGGATTTGGCTTGCCGCCTTCGTCACCGAACACGTATCCGCCCATACCGCCGATAACAGCGTTTGCAAAGTAGTAGTTGTCAAACAATGCAAGGAAACCGTATTTGCCGCCAGTTGTCAGTTCCTTTGCTTTTGCCTGAAGATCTTCCATTGTAGCCGGCACTTCATTTACAAGCGCTTTATTGTAGATCAGAACAGGAGTTTCAGTGGATTTTGGAAGTCCGTAAAGCTTTCCGTCGTATGTTTGTGATTCAATAGAAGATTCTGTGAAGGAACCTGTTACTGATTCTTCAACATTGATTTCGGAAATCAGGCCTTCAGTAGCTACCTGGCCGATTTGGTCATGGGGAAGAGTTACAACGTCCGGGCCCGTTCCTGCCGGTCCGTCAAGGCGAAGCTGGTCACGCATTTTTGTAGCCATTTCAACTTCTTTAAACTCAATTTTGATACCGTTTTCTTTTTCGAAATCAGCAGCTGCTGCTTCAAGCCATTTGGATTTATCTTTATCTTCCCAAACAATCAGCTTTTCAGGCTTTGCTGCATCCCCTGATTTTTTGTCGCCATCAGCTGAAGCGCCTTCCTTTGCGTCCGGTCCGCAAGCAGCCAGAACACCGATCAGAAGAATTACCATCATGAATAAGGACATGACTTTCTTCATTTTGACCCCTCCTAATTATGTTATCTAGTAAAATAGTACGATGAGTATGTACAAGCGTTTGCACGGTCCATTCAATATATAGCGCTTACACTAAAGCGCTTGCATTTTCTGTGAAAACGATTGCACAACCTAAATCTTATTATAGCGCCTATCTTCGTTTTGACAAGCACTTTTTCGAAAAAATTTTTGCACAGTTTTGAATACCTGAAATATTGACATTGATAGTGCTTTCAAATACTCTTTAACTATTAATTCAGGGCATCCGTTTGCACTGCCCAATAAGGAGTGAGTCTTTTTTGCTAAGAGAAGCAGTTTATCACAGACCAAAGAACGAATTTGCCTATATTTATGATGAGAAGACGCTCCATATTCGAATCCGCACAAAAAAAGGGGATGCCGAGCGGGTCAATCTGATCCACGGCGATCCGTACGACTGGGAAGAAGGAAAGTGGCTGGCACAATCCATTCCGATGAAAAAATCCGGCAGCGACTCCCTTTTTGATTACTATATGGCCGCAGTCAGCCCGTCTTTTAGAAGACTTCGCTACGGCTTTGAACTTATATCAGAAAAAGAAACGCTTATTTATGCGGAAAAAGGTTTTTTTGAAGAAGCGCCATTAGATGATATTGCAAACTTCTTCTGCTTTCCGTACCTCCATGAAGGAGACCGTTTCCGCGCTCCGGAGTGGGTCAAGGATACGGTGTGGTATCAAATCTTTCCTGAGCGGTTCGCAAACGGCAATGCTGAACTGAATCCTCCCGGTACGCTGCCATGGGGAAGCGCAGATCCGACCCCATCCAACTTCTTCGGAGGTGATCTGGAAGGAGTCATCAGCCATCTTGATTATTTAAAAGATCTCGGTATTTCCGGAGTCTATTTCACTCCGATTTTCAAAGCCTATTCAAATCATAAATACGATACGATCGATTATATGGAAATCGACCCGCAGTTTGGAGATAAGGCAACATTAAAACTTTTTGTGAAGGAAGCCCATGCACGCGGAATCAAAGTCATGCTTGATGCCGTATTCAACCACAGCGGCTACTTATTCGAACCGTTTCAGGATGTTCTTGAAAAAGGCGAGACCTCTTCCTATAAAGACTGGTTCCATATTTACGAGTTCCCTGTTCAGGAAGAACCCCTGGGCTATGACACATTCGCTTATGAAAAAACGATGCCCAAGCTGAATACCCGTCATCCGGAAGTAAAGAAATACCTTCTTGAAGTGGGTCAGTACTGGATTAGGGAGTTTGATATTGACGGATGGCGCCTCGATGTGGCAAATGAGGTCGATCACGAGTTTTGGAGAGATTTCCGGAAAGCAGTCAAGGAAGTGAAGGAGGATTGCTACATTCTCGGTGAGATCTGGCATGACAGCATGCCGTGGCTGACCGGAGACCAATTTGACGCTGTGATGAACTATCCGTTCACGAACGGTGCCCTCAACTTTTTTGCGAAGGATAAAATCCGCGCTGAAGAGTTCGCTTCGGTTATCGTCAACGGAATGCACGCTTACCCGCAGAATATAAACGAAGTTGCCTTCAACCTGCTCGGAAGCCACGATACAGACCGGATCCTGACGCTGTCAGGCGATAGCAAGGAACGCGTCAAGCAGCTTTTTGCTTTCCAGCTGAGCTTCAGCGGGTCCCCGTGCATCTACTACGGAGATGAGATCGGAATGGCCGGTGACAATGATCCGGGCTGCCGTGCCTGCATGGTATGGGATGAGGATGGCCAGGACAGGGAACTGCATGCTTTTGTCAAGAAGCTTCTCAGTCTTCGGAATGCCTACCCTCTTTTGAGAAATGAAGGAGAATTTACGATTTATCATGCAGACAGTGCGGATAATACCCTTCTATATGCGAAGGAAAATGAGAAAGAAATCATCATCGGCGCTGTTAACCAGTCAGAGTCCGCGAAAGAGATTCCCCTGCCTCATGAACTGCGGGGCAAAAGCGGCCGTGATCTGCTGAAGGATCTCGATTTTGCAGCAGATTCCATCCAGGCCGACGGACTGAGCACCCAATTCTTCCTTTACAGCAAGGAGAGCTGAAGCATGTTCGAAACGTTTGAAATTACGCTCACCCCATTCGGCCGGAAAAGAAAGGTCCGGATGTACCTGCCTGATGATTATCAATCGGCAGGTAAAAAATATCCGGTGCTCTATATGCATGACGGACAAAATCTGTTTAAGGATGAAGATGCCGGATACGGTAAGGCGTGGGGAGTGGCAGATGTTCTAAAGGAGATGAACCTCGAAATCATCGTGGCCGGAATCGACTGCAATGAAGAACGGTTCGGGCGGTTTGATGAGTACGGACCATGGCCGAGTCATGGTCTTGGAAAGAAGCTGTTCGGAATTGACGAAGAGCTCGGCGGAGAAGGCAAAGAATACATCCGCTTTTTCGCTGAAGAATTCAAACCGATGATTGAAGAGAACTATCCGGTCCGGAAAGATTTCTCCGTCATGATGGGAAGTTCAATGGGCGGCCACATCACCACCTACGCGGTTTGCTGCTATCCGGATGTTTTTAAGAGAGCCGCCTCTCTCTCTTCTGCTTACTGGTTTAATCAGGAAGAGATCGAGGAGTTGATCCGGACCAGCGATTTAAGTGCTGTAGAGAAATTTTACATGGATGTTGGAACTGAAGAAGAAACCTCTATCATCAGCAGCCAGCAGTACATCGATTCAAGTACTCCGGTTTACTGGATTATGAAAGAAAAAGTGAAGGACTGCCGGTTTGAGATTGTGGAAGGCGGAACTCACAATGAATCTGCCTGGCAGGAGAGGCTGCCGGGGATACTGGCTTATTTGTTCAGCTGAAGAGACCGTTCCCTTGTGTGGGGGACGGTTTTTTATTTTTGGTGCAGATAAGGCCGCACGGGGTCAGTCCCGCGCTGCTTTAACGCATGCTGGGACAGAGGCTTGAGTCTATGAGCCCTTGCGCAGCAACGGTTTCCGAAGCTGGTGCCGGAGCTTTAATGCGTTAGAGAATGTGGGGACTGGCACGGTGCCAGTCCCCTGCTGCTTTACCGCAGCAGGGGACAGAGGCCTGCTGCCGCGGGCCTTAGAGCCGCAAAGGATGCGGGTGCCAGTGCCGGAGCTTTAGTCCTTTAGCAGAGCGAGTGACTGACCCCTTCTCTAAAGTCTTCTATCGTCAGCTTCTTTAATAATCTGCTTCTTATACTCCTCTGGGTCCCGGATGGAATGTTTCAAATAGAATGCACCTTCCGTTTCAATTTGATTAATAAAAATTTCTTTTGTGATGCCTTTTTTCAGGACGTGTTTCGGAAGATTCCCAGTTACAGAGGTTATCCCCTTTTTTAAATCGGCTTCCACTGTCATAACTGTTTTCTCTTTATTCATGACTTGCCCGGTAACCTTGCCATTTTCAAGATCAACAGGCAGGTATTTTACATTAATCCCAAGTGGAACAAACAAGGTCCAGCCGTAGGACCTCTTCTTTTTTCTATTTCTCAGCACTCCAACGGCCAGCAAAGCGACGGCAGTCAGCATGATCCTTTTTCTCATGCTACGCCTTTTTTCTTTCGGCTAAATCTTTTTCCGGCTCTATATTCAGCTCCACTTCATTGAAGGTCATTCTTGCTTTCGCGTAAAAGCGGTAAAACAGTGCACAGCCAATCAGGAACGGGATTCCGCAGTAAAGAGCCATCCGCTGATCGGGAATAAAAGCTAGACTGATCATTACGAGTACGTTTGCTCCAAGTGCCGCGAGTGGGACAAACGGATAAAGAGGCGTCCTGAATTTCAAATCTTCCACTTTTCCGCCATTGCGAATGAACTGTTTTCTTCCCATATAATTGGACAGAGCAATCGAGGCCCAGACAAACACCGCTCCAAAGCCTGCGATGGACAAAAGCCATACATATACCGTATCTTCTGCGAAGAATCCGCATAGCAGACATAGACAGCCGACAACCATACTGGCAATCAGCGCATTGATCGGAACTCCGCGCTTGTTCAGTTTTCCGAACCGGCCGCTGATCATTCCCTGGCGAGACATGGACCAAAGCACACGTGATGTCGCATAGAGACCTGAATTGGCTACAGAAAGAACGGCTGTAATGATGACAAAGTTCATAATATCCGCAGCATACGGAATGCCGATCCGGTCAAAAACGGTGACGAACGGGCTCTCCATCAGTCCTGCCTCTTTCCATGGAAACAGCGCTGACAGTACAAAAACGGAAAGCACGAAGAAGATTAAAATCCGCCAAACTGTATGATGAATCGCTTTCGGGATGGTCTTCTCCGGATTTTTGCTTTCACCCGCTGCGATTCCGACAAGCTCCGTCCCCTGAAAGGCAAAATTCACGCCAATCATGGTGACGATAATGGCAAGGATCCCGTTAGGAAACAGCCCTCCATGTTCTGTAAAATTGCTGAACATCGGCGCCGGTGCTCCGCCTTCCATTTGCAGCAGACCAAAAATGGCCGCTCCGCCTAAAATGATGAAGGCGATGACGGTAATGACTTTAATGCCGGCAAACCAGAATTCCACTTCTGCAAAGCTTTTGGAAGAAAGTGCATTGATGGCAAACAAAAGCACGGCAAACACGACACACCAGATCCACGGGTTCACTTCCGGAAACCATCGTTTCATCAGAATACTTACTGTCAGTAATTCAAGCCCGACGGTCACCGACCAGTTCAGCCATGACATCCACCCTACAACATATCCGGCACCAGGTGAAATAAACTTGGCAGCATAAGTCTGATAAGACCCAACATGCGGCAGCGCTACAGCAAGTTCCCCCAGGCAAAGCATAGTCAAATACATCACAAACCCGCCAATCAGATAGGCAAGGATAGCTCCGCCGGGGCCCGCTTCGCCAATCGTATAGCCAGTGCTCAGGAACAAACCTGTACCGATCACTCCTCCCAGGGCAATCATCAAAATATGGCGTTCTTTTAATTCTTTTTTCAAATCATTGTTTGAAGTCTGCATGGCACCCTCCTGATATGTAAGCGTTATCAATAGTAATGAGCTTTTCTCATTCTATCATTTTTATTATTATGTGAAAATTTATTTTTTTCTAAATTAATAAATACATTTACAATGAACCTAATTACATACCTATCCCGAGTTATTTGTCCGGTAAAAACAATGACAAGTTAAGATATAGGACTATAGTGATACATCTTCGGGTTCGGCTGTAAAGGGCCTATCTAATTAACCGATGTCTGGTATTACAAAAAATAACGGATCTGTTGTCCGGCGAAGTTAACCAAGCGGACTCAGATGCCGTTACTTTTCAAGTGTGATCCCGCTCTTCATTAATGGATTGAGATCCTGCTCTGCTCATTTTTCCCTTTCAGTGCTTCCCATTCTTCTCTTAAAATCCCCATTCGGATGGAGTCGTAATATGTTCCGTTGTAAAGCCGGCATTTTCGAAGCCGTCCTTCAAGCTTCATTCCCTGCTTTGCTGCACTTTTCATCATGCGTTCGTTGCCTGACCAGGTGGTGATTCCTACTCTTGGAATGTCCATGCCGGAAAATAAATGGCTGATCCACAAGCTAAGGGCTTCTGAACCATAGCCTCCTCCCCAATATCCCGGTTTGTACACCACGATTCCGGCTTCGAGCCAATTTGAAGGCTGATGCTCCCAGTAGTAAATAACGGTCCCGATGATTTCCTGTCCTACCGTAATTTTCGCTTCCATACCTGAAGGCTTTCCTCTCATTTCATGCGTATACTGGGTAAAGGTTTTATTTTCAAGCGGATAATATGGGGCATCCCATTTCTTCCACTCCGGATTTTTTTCCCCATACCGAAGATGGTAGATTGTCTCGTAATCTTTCTCTTCCACCCAGCTTAACGTTACTTTATCTCCTCTGATGATCATCTTTTCCACCTCCTCTCACTACTTCTCTCCCCTTCAGTCTTTTTCCTTTCCAATCAAATCATTTGGTCTAATATTGCGGACTGGAGACCACCCCGGGGTCAGTCCCGCACTGCTTTAACGCATGTGGGGACAGAGACCATTGCCTGTGAGCCCTTGCGCAGCAAGGGTTTCCAGCGTCGGTGCCGGAGCTTTAGTACGGCAGCGAGTGTGGGGACTGGCACGGTGCCAGTCCCCTGCTGCTTTAACGCAACGGGGGACAGAGACCTGTAGCCGCGGGCCCTTGGGCCACAAGGGATACAGGCGTCGGTGCCGGAGCTTTAGTCCTTTAGCAGAGTGAGGGACTGACCCCTCTGGAACTCTGATAACCCCTTCAGAACTCTGTTGACCTCTACTGAACCTAATTGCCCTCCCCAACTCTTTCCTCTCAAATCAAACCATTTGGTTTAAAGACTTCTCCCCTGCTACACTATTAACGTAATCTTTCAAAAGGAGATGCTGATGATATGTCTTATAAAAAATTATTTGAGCCTGTAAAAATCGGGGCGTTTGAATTGAGAACCCGGTCGGCAATGGCGCCGATGACCCGGTCGTTTTCAGATGATGACACGGGGGTACCCGGGCCGGAGGTTGCGGAGTACTACCGGAAGCGTGCGGCTGATGGAATCGGTCTGATTATTACAGAAGGCGTTGTGATCAGCGATCGTGCGAAAGGAAATCCAGGCGTGCCTGGACTATATACAAAAGAACAGGTTGAAGGCTGGAAGAAGGTAACGGAGGCTGTTCATAAAGAGGGCGGTACAATTGCTGCGCAAATCTGGCATGTCGGCCGGCTGAGTCATCCGGATCTGATCCGCGGACAGCAGCCTGAGGCGCCGTCTGCCATCGCTGCTGAAGGATTGGTTCCCCGCTTCCGCAAGCCATACGGAGAGCCTGAAGAATTGTCCGCAGAGGGTGCTGAAAAAGTGATCGGCCAGTATGCACAGGCTGCACGCAATGCGATGGAAGCCGGCTTTGACGGTGTGGAGATCCATGGTGCACACGGTTATTTGATTGACCAGTTTAACAGCTATCAGTCCAATGAGCGGACCGACGAATATGGCGGAGAGCTCGCTGAAAGACTGACGTTTATGAAAAAAGTGATCCGGGCGGTTATCAATGAAGTGGGTGCTGACCGCACGATCATCCGTTTTTCTGCCCATAAAGTGGACCATCCTGAGTACCGCTGGGAGGATGCGGATGAAGCGATGAAAACTTATGCAGAAGCATTTAAAGAAACAGGGATTCAGATTATCCACCCTTCTATCATGAATGCAGAAGAGCATGTCGCACCCGGCCAGACGCTATATGACATTGCGAGAAAATATTGGTCCGGTCCAATTATCGGCGTGGGAAGCCTTGAGGCGGATAACGCGGTGGAATTTCTTGAAAAAGGCGTGATGGATGTTGCCGCATTCGGACGCCCGCTGATCTCGAACCCCGATTTCCTTCATCGTGTTAAAGAAGGCAGGGAACGGATGGACTACGATCCGAAAAAACACCTTGTACAGCTTGTGTAATGATAAAAAAGGGGAACGCCTTCGCGTTCCCCTTTTTCTATTCTTTCTGCCTGCTCATCACCCTCCGGTATTCATTCGGTGTCATGCCTTCGATTTTGCGGAACAGCTTCGAGAAATACGTGGCGTCGGTTATACCGGTTTCTTTTGCGATAAAAGAGATTTTGTCGTCTGTTGCTGCAAGAAGCCGTTTCGCCTGAGAGAGCCTGTACTGGTTTAAGTACTGGATGGGTGTCATGCCGAGTGTTTTCTGCATGCAGCGTGTAATATAATCTGCATGGAAAAGAATGCTTCGGGCGAGGTCCTCCATACCGATATCGGATTGGTACTGCTCCTGAAGATAGCTTACGGCTGCTTCTGTTACCTGCTCGGCAGCAGAAGGAATGTTCAAAGCTTCCCTTTGAAGATGGACGAGCAGCTCCTGAAAATACAGCTGGTGCCTCAAATCCGTATCTGCTGATTGTCCCGTGATGCTTGCCAGGTTTTCAAGCAGATTCTCAGCTGCAAGAGGATGCTCGAGCCGCGCCTTTTGCATAATTCTGAATTGAAACTGGGCGGCCTGTTCGAAATCCGCATCCCTTATTTTTGCATCCATCCAGTTATCATGCCCCTCTTCTTCTGTCCACCACTTTCCTTCTGTTTTAAAATGAAGCCAGTATACTTCTGTTTTCCTGCTGCTTTCCTTGTGGCCGTAATGCTCCATTCCAGGGAGCAGGAGGATGTATTCCCCCTCTTCCACTTTAAAGGGCTTTCCGTTTTCCGTCATAAAAAGCTCCCCTTTTTTTACGTAGAGCAGATCGAAAACAGTAAACGTCCGTTTAAAGTGCCGGCTTCCCGCTTTGAAAACAAATTGACCAGCTTTTATGAAAGTAGGGAATGGCGGGGTGTGGAATGTCAGAAAAGTCATAATTCACCAAAACCTCTCAGGTCGGAATTTTCCAAGTTTAATCGGTTTGCTCTCTTTCTATTCCTCCCCTCCCGTTGTAAACTAGGAATCGCTGTGTTACTTACAGCAAGGGAGGAATACAGAATGCCTAGACAGATAGACAAAAAACAAATCACGTTATTTGCCTTAACATGGCCTATTTTTATTGAAATTTTTCTGCATATGCTCATGGGAAATGCAGACACCTTCATGCTCAGCCAGTATTCGGATGAATCCGTTGCTGCAGCCGGTGTTGCTAACCAGATTCTAAACCTTGTAATTGTGATGTTCGGATTTATTGCTACAGGCTCTGTCATTTTAATTACACAGAATCTCGGTGCCGGAAAGGAGAAAACGGCGAAGGAAGTCGCGGTCATGTCGCTTATAACCAATTTTATCATTGGATCGTTCATCAGTGCCATCCTCTTTTTCTTCAGCAAGCCGATCCTTTCTTTAATGAACCTGTCTCCTTCTCTGCTTGATGAAGGAAATCAATATCTTGGGATTGTAGGAACCTTTATTGTCATTCAGGCTTTAATTATGACCGGAGCCGCTGTACTGCGCAGCTACGGTTTTACGAAGGATACGATGTACATAACGATTTTGATGAATGTACTGAATGTAGCCGGTAACTATACCTTGATCTTCGGGGCTTTCGGACTGCCTGAGCTTGGCATTCAGGGAGCGGCCATTTCCACTGCTGCTTCCAGGATACTGGGGCTTGTGATCATCGGGTTCGTGCTGATCAAGCGAATTCCGGCGCTTAGAGAGAGTCTCGAATTTAATACAAGACATTTGATAAACCTGTTAAAAATAGGGGTTCCTTCTGCCGGAGAACAGCTTTCCTACAATATGTCGCAGATGGCAATTACATTTTTCGTCGCGATGATCGGCACAGAAGCGCTGACGACAAAAATTTACGCACAGAACCTGATGATGTTTATCTTCTTGTTCAGCATTTCCGTCAGTCAGGGAACTCAAATTCTTGTCGGCCGGATGGTCGGAGCAAAAAAATATGAAGAAGCTTTCAGACGGTGTATGAAAAGTCTCTATCTGGCGATTGGAGCTTCTGTTCTTATGGCCGTTATCGTCAGCACAGGTTCTGACAGCCTCTTCGGATTGTTTACAAGCAATCAGGAAATCATCCAAACGGGAGGCATGCTGATTCTGCTTACTGTACTCCTTGAACCAGGCAGAGCCTTCAATCTCGTCATCATCGGTGCGCTTAGAGCTGCTGGAGATGTGAAATTCCCGGTTTACATGGGGCTGATCTCGATGTGGGGAATTAGTGTTCCAGTCGCTTATGTGCTCGGCATTCACTTCGGTTTTGGTCTCGCCGGAATCTGGATTGCGTTTATCCTCGATGAATGGACTAGAGGCATTCTGATGTATTTCAGATGGAAATCAAGGGCCTGGGTCAGCAAGGGTTTTGTCGAAAAAGGCAAGCCGGCTCTCAGGGAGCAGACGGCTCATTAAGAAAATACGCGAGCGGCGGCATTTATGCTGCCGCTTTTTTGTGTGTGGAGGAACCGCTCTTTTCTTGTGCATCTTCCCCTGCTTTGCCTATAATGACGGTAAAGAGGTGAAAGATGTGAAAGATATGAAAGCTGATCAAGGTTTGTATATTTTCTTTTTAATTTGGTATGGATGCGGGGTTATTCTGCTTTCTTTCGACCTTCTGCCAGCATGGCTGGAATGGGCGAATGTGGTATTCCTCATTGTAGCAGGTACACTGGGAGGAGTTTATTTCCATCATACATACGGTCCGCGTACCGGGTTTATTTTGTCCGCTGCCGTCGTCCTGCTTTCGATCTTTATAGAATTTTTAGGGGTCGAATACGGAATTATGTTCGGCGATTACTATTATACGAGCGATTTCGGACCGCAGCTGCTCGGAGTTCCGATCGCGATCGGTTTTGCCTGGCTGATGGTAATGGCTGGTTCCCACGCCATTATGAAAGCGATCTGGCCGGGCGCTCCCCTTCTTCTCTTCAGCACGGCAGGCGCCCTGCTGGCTGTCATGATCGATCTGATTCTGGATCCGGTCGCATATAAGGTGAAGGCATACTGGGTTTGGACAGCGGACAGCTTTTATTACAACATTCCATTTTCCAACTTTGCCGGCTGGTTCATCACTGCTTTTATTCTGCATTTGCTAATTGGAACTGCCGGGAAGAAGAAATATGCGAGATCTGTACGATGGCAAAACCGTGCAGTCATGGTTTATTTCCTTGTGTTCGCGATGTTTGTTCTGCTGGCAGCGATCGATTCCCTGTGGCTTGCAGTCACCTTTTCTCTGACCCCTGCTGTCTTAGTCCTGACAGGGTATATTTTTTCAATAAAGAGGGGATCGCATGATCGAAGTCCGCAAAAGCAAGTGGTTTGACTTTGGTTTTTCCACATTCACAAAACGGCTTTTCCGCAGGCATTACCGCGGAATCTATCTGTCTGCCCCCTCCTCCCTTCCTCCAAACGCGCTTTGGTGTGCGAACCACTGCAGCTGGTGGGACGGGCTGGTGCTTCATTACATAAACCGGGAGTATCTTAAGCACGATTTCCACGTCATGATGCATGAAAAAGGATTAAAGGAATTCCCTTACTTCAAGAGGCTTGGTGCTTTTTCAGTGAACCGGGAGAACCCGAGGGATATCGTCAAGGCGGTCCATTATGGAAGCTCTCTGCTGAATGAAGGGAAAACGGTTGCTATTTTCCCCCAGGGGGACGAACAGCATCTTGAGCAGCGCCCGCTTAAATTTTTGTCGGGGCTGATGGCGATGGCTGAAAAAAGTCCGGATACCCCGATTCTTCCGATGGCATTGTACTATTCATTCGGCAGGGAACAGAAACAGGAAATCTATGCAGAAATCGGTGAGCCGGTTCTATACACGAGCCTCCCCGGCAGCCGGAAAGAAAAAACGAAAGCACTGGAAGAGCAATTTACCGGACAGCTGGACCGGTTAAAACAAAAAGTAGTTACAGGAGATACAAAGCACTTCGTTAATTTGCTTTGAAAGGAGGGACAGGATGAAAAAAGCAGTCGTAATAGGGGCGGGCCTCGGCGGGCTGTCTGCAGCCATTACCCTTGCAGCAAAAGGGTGGGATGTAACCGTTGCGGAAAAAAACAGCCACCCCGGCGGCAAGCTGATGCCGGTTGAACTCGGTCCCTATCGTTTTGATTTCGGCCCTAATACCATCACAATGCCCCACGTGTTTAAGAGGGTATTTCATCAGGCCGGCAAGGTAATGGAAGATTCTATTGAGATGGTGAAGCTGGAACGGCATACGGTGAACTATTTTAAAGACGGGACCCGGTTCTATCTCAGCAGCGATGCTGAAGCAATGAAATGCCAGCTTAAAACGATCGATCCGAAAGGCTTTAAGAACTATGATCGTTTTCTCGGTGAAATTACCAGGCTCTATAAGCTGTCCGAAACTCACTTTTTCCCCAGAATGTTTAAAAACGTCCTTGATTATGCTTCTCCGGGACTAAGCTATGCATTTATGAGAGTCCGGCCGCTTGAGTCAATGGACCGCTTTTTCCGGAGATACTTCGGCAACGAGCAGGTTATTCAAGCTTTTAACCGCTATGCCACATATATCGGATCCTCTCCATATCAGTCTCCGGCTACGTTTGCGATGATCGCCTATCTGGAGCTGGTGCAGGGAGTCTACTATGTAAAAGGCGGCAACACCAAAATAGCGGAATCCTTTTATTCCATTGCCCAGGAAATGGGCGTGCATTTTATGATGAATACGAAGGTGCAGGAGCTGCAGGTTTCCAACAGGCGGATCAACACCGTTCTGCTGGAAAACGGCCAGGAGCTGAACGCCGACGAGTTTGTGCTGAACGCCGATTTGCTTAAAGCCTACCCGGAGCTGATTGCCGAAAAAGAACGGCCGCACTTCACTGATAAAAAACGGGACGGACTGTCCCCGTCCATTTCTGCATTTGTCATTCTGGCAGGTGTGGAGGGAACGGTGGAAAAGCTTGCCCACCACAGTGTGTTCTTTTCAGACGATTACCGCAGGGAGTTCGGCGAACTGTTCAAAAAACAGGCATACAGCAGCGATCCCACCATCTACATAAGCAATTCTTCCATCACCGATCCTTCTCAGGCACCTGAGGGATGCAGCAACCTGTTCATTCTTGTGAATGCTCCGCCGCTTGATGAAAACGGCCATCTGCAGATTTCCCCTCAGGCCTACAAGGAGCTGATTTACGATAAGCTGGAAGAAGCAGGCGTTCAGCTGAGAGGAAGGATCCGGGAAGAGAAGCTGTATACACCGCTTGATATCCAGGAGCAGTTCGGAGCATACCGCGGTGCCCTTTATGGGATTTCTGCCAATAAAAAATGGGACGCCTTTATGCGCCCCGGCAATTTCCCTGCTGATGTACAAAACCTCTCCTTTGCCGGAGGCAGCACCCATCCCGGCGGCGGTTCCCCTATGGTAACCATCAGCGGAATGAATGTGGCTGAAGAAATCGCGAGAAGGACCAACTAGGAAAACGCCCGGAAAGCCTCCGGGCGTTTTTTATTTTGTCTGAAGGCGTGCCAATACCAAGCCCCCGGCAGCCACTGCCAGAAGCTGAAAGGCTGTCTGGATGCCGAATGCTCCTGCTGCCGCGCCAAAGCCGGTTCCGATCGCTATACTCATGGCATTTGCGCAAAGCGACTCCACAGAAGCCGCTGTCACGCGGTATTCATCTGAGGCCTGTTCCTGAAGAAGCCCGGCCATTATAGGTGATGTCAGCTCCAGAAAGCCGATCGCTGCAGCAGCGAAAAAAACGGCATACCATTCCTGCAGAAAACCAAACAAAAAAATGCATACTGCACCTGCAGCAAAAGCTGTTCTTAATCCAAGTCCCGTTCCCGCGTACCAGTCAGAGGCCAGATTGGACACGGCACTCACGCCTATGATGCCAAAGCTAATCACTCCAAAGTAAAGCACAGGTATCCCTATTTCCGGATAAACGAGCATGCTCATCTCATACAGCTCATTTTGCAGCACAGCATAGACGATCGCGCTAATCAGCACAATCTGCAGCAGCTGCTTCGCTTTCAGGATGGACCGGATTCCGCTTTTCACCTGTTTCCAGACAGGCAGCTGTTTCTCTACTTCAGAATCTGCCGATGACGGCTCCTCCAGCAGGAGAGCAGCGCCTGCACACAGGGGCAGACCGGCAAGAGAAAGCCAGTAGGTGATCTCTAACCCGTATTCGGAGGCTAGATAGCCCCCCATCAGACTGCATACGCCCATAACTGCGCCTCCCGTAAACTGAAAGCGCCCCTGCCATTTCACAAATTCCGGTTCTCTCCCGTGCTCCTTCAATGTCATGTAAAGAATCGATTCAGCAACACCTGATTTCAGGGAACCTCCTGTGGCGGCGGCAAGATAAGCAAGACTGAAACCGAGAAAATCGTATGCAAACAAGGAAAACACAAATTCAAAGTAGCAGATGAACAAACCGGCGGCCAGAACATATTTCTTCTTCCATCTGTCCGCGAGTGCCCCGCACGGTATTTCTAATACAGCACTTATGACCGCATAAATGGTCAGCAAGCTCTGCATCTCAAGCACTGACAGTCCCCTTGATTCTGCGAACAGCCGTTCAATCACGTAAGCAAATACCAATCCCTCGCCAATGGCGATCAGCAGCAGTTTTCTCGTATTTCCCAGCTTTTATCCCTCCCTTGTCAGCTCTCTGTAAACAGATTGACTGGGAGGTCCTCTGGCAGACGGTCAGGCTTAACTGCTCGATTTATTCCGGATCATCATGCATTCCTCCTTTTTTTGTTACCTATTCTCGATCCTGCCCGGTTATTCCTCTGCATTTGTTACAATGGTTCCCTCAGGCAGTGTAAAAGGATTGTTCGTATACCATTCAAATCCCCAGCCGTCATGAAAAATAACCATCACTTCTGAATGGACTGCCATGTCAATACTCGGAAGCATGACGGACCGCCTGTGCCGCTTTACCTGCTCAAGCGGGATAAAGCCTGATATTGACAGTGCATAGAACTGGTTGCTGGCTGCAGTCCAGAAGGTTTCATTTAAGACCAGCATGAGGGACTTCGAATTTGGAATGTGCAAATGGTATAGCGGATATGTGTTTAAAGGGGTGCTTACGATCATTGTGAAATGGATTCCCCATTTTACGAGCAGAGACTCCACATCCCGGTCATAGGCTTCATAGGTTATGAAGATCGGAAAATAATCCATGCTGCAGATCAAATCATATAAAAGTTGTTTCGTATGCTCATCGTAATTCTCATATTCATCAGGCCGAAGGTAATACCCTTTACTGGCCCCGCTATTTTTTATTATGTAATCTTTTTCAGCCAGTATGTTATTCTGCACAGTAATTCTCATTGGTTTATTCTCCCCTGCCCGGCATGTGCTTTAAGATATCATTCCCAAAAACTCTTACCCTATTAGATAAAGCGGTTACATTTATCATCCGGCCTCACCAGCCCTTATCTTGCTGAACCGCTCCGCTTCCGGTCCGGTCAGAAAATAGCGGCTCCTAAGACCGTAAGAGACACATAGGATCGTCAAGGTTTTCCCGAACCCGGGTCCCTTCGCCTTTCAAGTATGTTTATTTTCGTACTTCTTACGGGACGGTTCAGATTGCCACTCTCCCTGTGGATTAGCAGCCAGGAACAGGCCGCGTCTCCCGCTCGTGACCCTGATTCCTTAAAAGCGGATCCCAAGCGGCAAGTATAAGCCGAGAAGAATTGTCCCTCCAAGGACAGCCAGGCAGAAGATCCACAGCGGCTTGTATGATTCCCCTTTTTTCTTATGTACAGCTACAATTTCCAGAAAACCAATTGTCAGGATGCCGAGAGCGGCTTTCATTAAGTGGCCGAACGTGATGGACACGGAAGCGACCAGATAGAAACCGCTTGCTAAAACGAGCAGGTAATCAAGCCTCAGAATGCCGTGCAGGACAGCTGCGGACTTCATCCTTCCTTTCTTATACAAAACGTATACAGCGAAAAACAGGATGACCGCCAGAATCCATGCTGCAATATGCCAATGGGTCATGTCATCTCCTCCTTTCCGCACCCATTTTACCATAATAAAAGGAAGCGTCTGATAAACGCTTCCCTACATTTGTGACAATATCGAGACCTTTTCATCCTGGGTGACGAAATTCCGTTGTCCGAAGACCCGGTATTGATTGCCCCGTACTTTATTCAGGATGGCTTTATAAAAATAGGCTGCTGCTTTCACTGGGGTTCTCGAGTGCAGCGGGTATTCATCAATCGTGTCCAGTGCTTCTTCGTAATAAGCTTCTGCTTCAAAAGCGAGGTATTCCCATACAGAGATGAACGAATCATTAATGACTCCGTTCTCAAGCTGTTCGAAGCTGCATCCGAACTGATCCATCACTTCCTTTGGAAGGTAGATGCGGTCTCTGTCCAGATCTTCGCCAATATCCCTTAGAATGTTGGTCAGCTGCATGGCAAGTCCGAGGGCTATGGCTCCGTTGCGGAGCAAGGCCTTCTTTCTAGGTGCAAGAATCGGGAGCAGCATCAATCCGACAGCACTTGCTACGTGATAGGAGTATTCGAACACCTCTTCAAGGGTATCGTATCTGTTTTTATGGAGGTCCATTCTCTGGCCCTTAATCATATCCCAGAACGCTTCCTCGTCCATATCGTAGCGGCTGAATGTATCTTCAAGAGCAAGCCAGATAAATTTTTCTCGGCTGTGTTCACGTTTCAGAAACAGCCGGAACTCCTCTTCGAAGGCTTGAAGCTCTGTTTCAGGATCTGTTCCTTCATCTACGATGTCATCCACTGTCCGGCAGAATGCATAGACTGCCCATACGGCTTTTTTCTTTTCTGCTGGAAGAAGGGAGAAGGCTTTGTAAAAGGATTTGGAATGAATTTTAATGAGTTCTTCACATTGTGCGTACGCTTCTTTCAACTTTTCCATTTAAGCTCACCCCATTTTGTTTATTGACATCTTCCATCAGCACATCAACCATCATTTTGGCTCCCTGCATCACAAGCGGAATGCCGCCGCCTGGATGAATGGAGGCTCCTGCCGCATAAACATTGTCCAATTTTGACGGCTTTACCTGGGGACGGAAGACACCTGACTGGAAAAGGACAGGCGCGAGGCCGAAACTGCCTCCCTCGAACAAGCCTTCTCTTTTTGCATCATTTGGCGTCTTCACCTTTTTCCAGACAATATGCTCTCTTAGTCCGGGGAACCCTTTTTCCTCAAGCTTTTCGATAATCTGGTCGATAAATCCGGACTGAGCATCCCAGTCAATATGGTTTCCAGACGGCACCGGAATGAGTGCATACAGCACACTTTTTCCTTCCGGTGCAAGCGAAGGATCGATAACGGATGGATGGAAGGCGTAGATGGAAGGATCTTCAGGAACTTCTTTTGTGACAAAAATCTCTTTCATATGTTTTTGGAAATCCGCACCCATGTAAAATTGGTGCACGTTCGCTTCCTCGTAAATCTTGTCAAGACCCAAGTAGAGCAGTAGACATCCGGAGGAAGGAATGTATTCTTTTTTCTGAATATGGGGTTCGAGCATATGGGTGACAGAAGGAAAATCCCCATTCAGCACAACGTAATCCGCTTCATGGAATTCTCCGTTCACATGAATCCCCTTTGCTTTTATGCCTTCTGATTCAATCGATTGCACAAGCGCATTTTTATGAATCTCAACACCGGCTTTCAGGAGGGCTCTTTCCAGCACTTCTGCGAGTTTTGCATAGCCTCCCTTTAAATAGTATACTCCATGCTTGTGCTCACTGTAGGAAACGAGAGAATACATGGCAGGAGAGTCATACGGATTGCCGCCGATGTACAGTGTTTGCAGAGAATAAGCCTGTCTTAATCGTTCATCCGTGAAATAAGGCTTTAGAGATTGGCTGACACTCCTGTAAGCTTTCAGTTTCATAAGCGTTTGTACATTCATTCTTGTCCAGAAACTCTTGCGGTTAACAAAGGTTTTTTCCAGGAATTGCTCCTTCCCAAGGCGGAAACGGATATCCATGTCCTTCATGAACCGGATGAATCCTGATTCCTGGCCCGGAAAATTCGACTTGAGCTCCCCGAGCTGTTTTTCAAAATCGGAATACTTCGTGTAGGTGCTGCCATCTGAAAAATGGAGCTTGTACAGGGGATTCAGAGAAATGAGCTCGTACTCTTCGTCCGAAATTCCTGCTTCATTTAAGATACTCTGCAGCATAAGCGGGAGCAAAACAATGGTCGGGCCTTCATCGATTTTAAACTCTCCTTCTTTCACATAGGAAAGTCTTCCTCCAAGCTTGCTGCTCTTTTCAAATATCGTAACATGGAACCCGTTCTTTTTCATTAATAAAGCGGTAATTAATCCGCCGACTCCTCCGCCTGCCACCACTGCCTTCATCATGCGTTCCCCGCCCTTTTTTTCAGATTGAAGGGTGCTGTTTTCCCTTTGTATTTTTCATCAAGCATGTTAACGGTTATGCGGGCGGATTCCAGAATCGTCGGCAGCCCGCTTCCGGGATGGGTCCCTCCACCGACAAGCCATGCATGCTCCAGCTCTTCGAACTCGTTATGGGGCCTGAGCACCATCATCTGGGTAAGATTGTGAGCCAGGTTGAACGTTGCCCCTTTGTATACGAAAATCTCCCGCTCCCATTCCTTTGGTGTCAGGATCCGTTCCGCCTCGATATGCTTCTCTAAATCTTTGAATTCTGTCCGTTCCTGAAGCGTTTTGAAAATCAGCTCCCTGAACCGCCCTTTTTCCTGATCCCAGTCAATTCCGCTTATATTGCTTGGAACCGGTGCGAGGATGTAGAGCGCGGATTTACCCGGCGGTGCAAGCGTCGGATCCGTAACAGACGCATTTTGTATGTAAATGGACGGATCTTCTGAGAGCGTCATGGTCTTTGTAATTTCTTCCACATTCTTTTTATAGTCTTCAGCAAAAAGGATCGTATGATGCGGAAGATCGTAAACTTTATCCAAACCGAGGTAGATCATAAAAGTTGAACAGGAAAACTTTTTCTTTTCCAGTTTTTCCTTCGCGTATTTTTTTAATGAGCCCTCTTCCACAAAATTCGAGACTGCGTGGCCGAAATCACCGTTGATGACAACTTCAGCCGCCATGATTTCTTCTCCGGTTTCAAGCTTTACCCCCTGGACTTTACGGCCATCCAGGATCAGTTTGTCCACTCCCCGGCCAAGGTGAATGGATCCGCCCAGCTCTTTAAAGGCTGAGGCCATCGCTTTTGGAAGCTGATTTACGCCTCCGACCGGATGAAAAATTCCGTACGCATGCTCCATGTAGGAAAGAATGGAGAAAGCTCCCGGACATTCCCATGGCGACATGCCAAGATACTTGGATTGGAAGGTAAAGGCAAGCTTCATTCTTTCATCCTTAAAATAATGTGATAATACTTCATACAGACTCTTGGTCAGCGTAAGCTTTGGAATGGCTCTCAGCACCCTCCAGCTGAGGTAATGCCTGAAACGGTCCATCCTGCTTTGAAGGATCGGGGTCAGCCGGTCCATCTTTTTCTCCGTATCTCTAATAAAAGCAAGATACCCGTCTCCGTCACCAGGAGCAAACTCTTCGATTCTCTTTTTCATTTCTTCCGGATTTCTTGTCATGTGAAGACTTTTATCTCCGAAGATCAGCTCATACATATCATCTATTTCCTTCAGCTCAAGATAGTCATAGAGATTTTTACCTGATTCCTCAAAGATTTCTTCAGCCAGATGGACCATACTTAGAAAGGTCGGACCCATATCAAAAGTAAACCCGTTCATTTCGAAAGAGGAGTTGCGCCCGCCTATGTAATTTTGCTTCTCGTAAACATGAACGTCATAGCCCCTGCCTGCGAGCTGAAGAGCCGCAGCCATACCGCCCGGACCGGCGCCGATTACAATAATTTTCTTCGTCATATGGGTCGTCCCCCTGAAATTATACATTAGTTATACAAACATTATACGTATTGGAGGATTAAAACACAATGAATAACCCTTCCTACACTTTACCCGTTCACCGGAAAGTTCATTCCAGCGCTGCCGGCACCTTGTTCAGCTTTTATGGAACAAAAGCACTGCTGCCTTTCATGATCAAGTGCTCTCCGCAGCCTGAAAATGGACGACGTCATCAAGGGTGCCATCCGTGGTGCCGGACGAAAATGTACTCATGTCAAATCGCTCTTGCCTGAACAGAAAAACAGGACCCCGGTCAGCTGCACCGGAATCCCTGCGGTTAACACTTTAACTGAACGCGGTATTTTTCTGCCCATATATGAATCTGCCCTAAATGGGCGAGCAGCTGCGGGCCGGTCATGAGCTGGCCGAACCACGGCGTGCCGAAGTCACTGCCGTTTGTTTCAATAATCCGGTCCAGTTTTTTCCGGTCAAACAGCTCGTGGAGAATCGAGTCTTTATGATTGAGGCTGTCTTTCAGCATATTTTTAACTGCTTCCGTATAGGCGGGATGATGGGTTTTAGGGTAGGGGCTTTTTTTCCGGTAAAGCACTTCTTCCGGCAGAATGCCTTCAAGCGCCTTCCTGAGGATCCCTTTTTCCCGGCTGCCATGCATTTTCATTTCCCATGGAATGTTCCATACGTATTCCACCAGGCGATGATCCGCAAAAGGCACCCTCACTTCAAGGCTTGCTCCCATGCTCATCCTGTCCTTGCGGTCCAGAAGAGTCGTCATAAACCAGAGCATATTCATATAAAAGAGCTCACGGCGCTTTGCATCCGTTTCATTCTCTCCCTCGAGAGCCGGGGTCTCGGCTGCCGTTTCATCAAATCTCGCTTTCACGTATTCTGCAAGGTTCAGTTTGCTCCGGTAGGAGTCATTCAGCAGCTCCGTTCTCGCTGCAGTGGAACGCATCCACGGAAACACGTCAGACTCTCCCGGCTTATGGAACCATGGGTATCCTCCAAATATTTCGTCCGCACATTCTCCCGACAGCCCCACTGTAAAATCTTTTTTGATTTCACGGCAGAACCAGAGAAGTGACGAATCGATATCCGCCATCCCGGGCAGGTCTCTTACCTCAACGGCTTCACTCAGGAATTGGGCCAGTGTCTCCTGGGAAATGACACTGAAATGGTGCTCCGTATGATAAGCATCCGTCATCTTCCTGATCCAAAGTTCATCCGAGTTAGGCTGGAAATCATTTGCTTTGAAGAACTGATCATTTTCCTCATAATCTATGGAAAACGTATGCAGTCTTCCTTTCCCTTCCCTCTCATACGATTGGGCAGCAATGGCTGTAATCGCGCTCGAATCCAGTCCTCCGGAAAGAAAGGTGCAAAGCGGAACATCCGAAACAAGCTGACGCGTTACGGCATCCGTTAAAAGAGACCGGACATTCCCGACTGTTTCATCAAAAGAGTCTTGATGGAGTGCGCTTTTCACATTCCAGTACCGCCATACCTTTAACCCATCCCGGGTAAACAGCATGGCATGGGCGGGCCGCAGCTCTGCGATGTCTTCATACACACCATGTCCCGGTGTTCTGGAAGGGCCGAGCCCCATAATCTCCGAAAGGCCTTCCCTGTTTACCGCAGCTTTTACATCCGGATGTGCCAATATCGCTTTTAATTCTGAAGCGAAAAGCAGAGAGCCGTTTTTGTACCGGTAAAACAGCGGTTTTACCCCCATCCGGTCTCTTGCCAGAAACAGCTGGTTTTTCGATGTGTCCCACACCGCAAAGGCAAAAATTCCATTGAGCCGCTCCAGACAGTCTTCCCCCCACTCCATATAAGAGGCAAGCAGGACTTCCGTGTCTGAATGCCCTCTGAAGCTGTATCCTTTTCCGAGCAGAACCTTCCGGATATCCTCCGTATTATAAAGCTCTCCATTGTAGCAAATCGTAAACTCCCGGCCATCCTTTTCCTTCGTCATCGGCTGGATTCCGCTTGCAGGATCTACGACGCAGAGCCGTTTATGTCCAAACCAGACAGCGGGCTGCCACCATAAATTCGTATCATCAGGCCCTCTTTTAGACAAGGTTTCCGTCATGGAAGAAACGATGCTTCTCTCCCCGGCAAGACTTTTCTGATGATCGGCCCAACCTGTAATCCCGCACATATTCTTCATCTCCTTTTTCCTGTAGCTCCGCTTGAATGTACCTATTCTATTCAAAGTGTATGTGGAGTGAAATTGTCCTCATGAAGAAGTTCTTGAATAAAGATGTCCGGTTTAGGGTAAAAAGGTTGGTATAGTAACCTAAGTGCAGGAGGGAATAAATTGGCTTCTTCAGTCAGAAAGAAATTGTTATACGCACAAAAGCGGGCCTGCATGACCGGATGCATCTGTCACATGGACGGTAATTGGCTATTTTTTGAAGAAGATTCAGATGAAGGCTTGATTGTAGACTCGATGGACTTAAGCGACATGCAAGTGCTCCTGGATGACACCTGGGTTCCGGCTGTCTGGCTTTCAGAAGGCATCGTTAAGACAAGTGCAATAGAACTTATGCTTACGGAATCTCATTCATTGAAAATCCGCAGAAGGCTCCCCTTCGCATTTGAACAGCTGCTCAAATCCTTTGATGATGATACCCTGATAAAATTCGCAAATGAGCTGAATAATCTCGGCTTTTCATTCTATGACTGCATCTATTCATATAATCACCTTCTTTTCGAAAGCAGGAAACTGAAAACAGCATGCACCTCTTTTTACCAATTTGATAATGAAGAGAGCATATGCGGTGTTCAGCATCACAGAATGCCGGCAAGAGAAGTATCGGACCGGTATGAGTTTACGACAAGTCTCGGAAAACGGTCGATCCTTCTTCTGAAGAAAAGCAGCTGAACCTTTTGCAATCGGATCTAACCTGTATTTAAAAGAAAAGCTCTGTTAAACTTGGTTGTTGATTTCCGCTGCAGGCTTTCGCTTTCCGCGGGGCGGGCGGTGAGCCTCCTCGCCGCTGCGCGACTGCGGGGTCTCACCTGTCCCGCTGCTCCCGCAGGAGTCTCACGCTTTACGCTCCAATCAACAGGTGTGAAAAATCAACACTATGCTTTAACAAAGCCAAAAGAAAAAACCCGGATAGGCTCATTACAGAGTCATCCGGGTTTTACTTTTCCTACATATGCAGCACGCCAAGCGGCAGACGCCAGCCGAGCAGCAGGACAAGCACAAGTGCGATGATCAGCTGAATCCAAAAACTGCGGACCGGCTTGTTCTTTTTAAGGCGGACCAGAATCATCTCCATTGAAGCAATGAGCCACAGTCCCGCAAGCCCTTTAATAATGTACTCTGCATTAATATTGGACAGCGACAGCAGGATCCAGACTCCAGTGACAATAATCAGGATATAAAAGACTCGTAAAATCATATGAAGAATCTTAGATACTCTGGCATTGCCCCCGGTATGTAAAAAATAGGCCGCAAAAAACAGGATCAGGCCAAGAATCCAGGATGTAATATGCATGTGCACCACGGGTAATCCCTCCTTTTCTGTCAATATTCTACACTCTTTATCTTACCATGAAAGATCCCGCCGAAAGAAAAAAATTCTCGGTTCCCCTTAACAGAAACGCTCTGTTAAACCAGGCTGTTGATTGCAGACAGCAGGCGGTCGCTCGAACAAGGGCGTTCGGAGCCTCCTTTCAACTTTGCGCCTGTGGTGTCCCGCCTGTCCCGCTGCTCTCAAGTTCAATGTCTACCGGCTTCCCTCCAATCAAGAGGCGGTAAAACCAGCAACTTCCCTGACCAATGCAAAAAAATAAGCAGAGGGATTATTGAATATTTATTCGAAATCCAGCAGTAAAATCAGTGCTGCTCCTCTTTTCCACGAATAAATATTCACACCTTGAAGAGCATCCGGGATGCCGGAAATCCCTCCTATTGTCATCCGGACTTTCCTGAGATATTGTATAGATAGGTGGTAATATTCGCACTATTGAAAGCGCTATTCTTTAAATGGAGGGATATACATGACGACTAAAACATCGCACGTAATTGAACAGACTGAAAAGTTCGGAGCCAACAACTATCATCCGCTTCCAATTGTCATTTCCAAAGCAGAAGGAGTCTGGGTGGAAGATCCTGAAGGAAACAAATACATGGATATGCTGAGTGCCTACTCCGCGGTCAACCAGGGGCACCGCCACCCGAAAATCATTCAGGCGCTGAAGGATCAGGCAGACCGCATCACGTTAACTTCACGTGCGTTTCACAATGACCAGCTGGGACCCTGGTACGAAAAAGTAGCCGCATTAACAAACAAGGATATGGTCCTTCCGATGAACACCGGTGCTGAAGCAGTTGAAACAGCGGTCAAGACGGCAAGACGCTGGGCTTACGACGTAAAAGGCGTGGTTTCTGACCAGGCGGAAATCATCGTCTGCGAGGAAAATTTCCATGGCCGCACCATGACGGCTGTATCCATGTCATCAAGTGATGAATACAAGCGCGGCTTCGGACCGATGCTCCCGGGAATCAAGGTGATTCCATACAACGACCTGAAAGCCCTGGAAGCTGCCATCACACCAAACACGGCTGCGTTTATTGTAGAACCGATCCAAGGGGAAGCCGGCATAAACATACCAGATGAAGGCTATCTGTCCAGAGCATCAGAAATCTGCAAAAATCAAAACGTTCTTTTCGTTGCTGATGAAATTCAGTGCGGCCTCGCCCGTTCAGGGAAAATGTTCGCATGCAGCTGGGAAGATGTGGAGCCGGACATGTACATTCTCGGAAAAGCACTCGGAGGAGGCGTTTTCCCGATTTCCTGTGTAGCTGCCAATAAAGACATTCTCGGTGTTTTCAACCCGGGCTCCCACGGTTCCACTTTTGGCGGAAACCCGCTCGCCTGTGCCGTCTCCATCGCTGCCCTGGATGTGCTGCTCGATGAAAAGCTGGCCGAACGGTCTCTCGAACTCGGAAACTACTTTCAGGAAAAACTGAAAGAGATTGATAACCCGGTGATTAAAGAAGTACGGGGCAAAGGGCTCTTCATCGGGGTAGAGCTTCACGAAGAAGCGCGGCCTTACTGTGAAAAATTGAAAGAAGAAGGTTTATTGTGCAAGGAAACTCATGACACTGTCATCCGTTTCGCGCCGCCGCTTACAATCTCCAAAGACGATTTGGACTGGGCGATTGAAAAAGTATTTCACGTACTGTCTAAATAAGGCTAATCTGAATAACGAAAAACCCGGAAAGCTGCTGAGCATTCCGGGTTTTTTATCGTTTTTGCAAGTTTATCAATTCACTCCGTTTGACAATGTTCCGATCCCGCTTATACTGATTTCCACTACATCGCCTGACTTCAGATATCTTGGCGGATTAAAGCCTTTGCCGACACCGCTCGGGGTACCCGTCGCAATAAGGTCGCCCGGTTCAAGCGTTGTTCCCTGCGAGATGGTCGAAATGATCGAGGAGATGGAGAAAATCATATCGGCTGTATGTCCGGACTGGCGGAGCTCGCCATTGACCCGCGTTTCCAGCTGAAGGTTTTGCGGGTCCGGTATCGCTGATTTATGTACAGCATAAGGTCCAAAAGGACAGGAAGTATCAAGGCTTTTCCCAAGCAGGAATTGTTTATGATTCGCCTGGAGGTTCCGTGCAGTAATGTCGTTCATAATGGAATAGCCAAAGACATAATCCATCGCTTCTTCCACCGGGATTTGCTTCCCTTTCTTGCCGATGATGACCGCAAGCTCTCCTTCGTAATCGAGCTCTTCAGTAAGATGAGTATGCGGGTCGATGAGATCTCCGTGGCCGATAACGGAAGTGGGAGCTTTTGAGAAAAGCATAACAAACTTCGGGATATCTGCTTCACTTCCCATTTCAATCGCATGGTCTCTGTAGTTCTTGCCGACACAGAAAATGTTTTTGGACGGCCTCGGAATTGGAGGAAGCAAATCCACATCTGCAAGGGAATAGACAAGTTCCTGATGATCATCTGACTTCTGCAATCTCTGCTCAAGCACTTGAGCCTGACTGATAAACTTTTCTCCTTCTTTTATACAGTCTTCAAGATTTGCAGGAATGGTTTCCATTTCAAAAAACTTTTTCTCAGCCCTCTGCAGATCAAAAATTTTCTCTTCTTCCTGAATCAGTCCGATAAATGTTCTTCCATTCAGACGTGCTGCTGCAAATTTCATCCTAAACCCTCCATTGCGTTATAAAACGGCTTCTGACTTTTCCTCCCTGCCCTTTCCTCTCTGCATGGCTTCCCACGCAGACAGGCTTTTCAGACTGGCGGATAAGTAATCCCAAAGCCTTGTTCAATTAAAGATAGATCGACAGTACTTCCTACTAATCTTTTCGACATAAAAGTCCGGGATTCCTGCCGGTTCCTCCTTTGATCTATTTTTGCACAGGCATCATAAACGAAAAGGAGCAAAGCCATCCTGGCTGATGCGGACATTCCGCCTGCCAAACACATGCTCAAACCGTGCCTTTTCCTGCACCAGCCGCTCGGGGTTGAACCAGTCTTCTTCCCCTAATCCTTCAAGCACCTGCAGGACTCCAAGCGAGGCTGATCGTTTTCCTCCTGCTCCGTCTCCGAGGAAAAAATCATCCAATGTAACAAGGTCTGCCGCCTGCTTCAGTTTTTCAGGAAATTCACTGGTAAAGGGAAGAAGGGGCGCCACGGCTGCCTGAACCGGAATTCCTGCTGATTTCAATTGGCGGAGTGCCTTCAGGCGGGCTGCAATCGGCGGGGACGAGGGGGCAAATGCACGCCTAATATCTTCCCGGTCCGTTTCGATGGTCATGCTGACCAATACGCTGCTGCCCAGTTTCCGAAAAAGGTCCTCATCTCTTTCTGAGAGCGGACTTCTAGTCTGAACAAACAGAAAGTCGGGAGGCTCCTCGGTCATTGCCTCCAGCAGTGTTCTTGTCACCTGCTCCTTCGCTTCTGTCCCCTGATAAGGATCTGTGCTTGAGGACATAAAGATGCGGACAGGGCCTTTTTTCTTTGCCCGCAGCAGTTCCTTTTTCAATTGCTCTTTCCCGGCGGCCTTTATATCGACCCATGTTCCCCACTCTTCCTTTCTGAACAGGGAGACCGGCAGCCTTCTTACGTAACAGTAGGAGCATCCAAACGCGCAGCCCGTATAAGGGTTCAGTGAATGAGAGTAATCGTTTAAAAATCCGCTCGTTTTGGTTAGCAGTGTCTTGGGAGTTTTCATGGAGATGTTCATGCTTCTCAACTCCTTTGTAACTTTATGTAACATTTTAAGTTTTTTTATCGAAACTGGATATTATTTCATAATTCATTGTATAATGGATTTATCCATTTTTTAGGACAGGCTTTGCAACCGGTTTCGCAGCTCTGCTTGCTTTAAAAGTATCTTTTGAAAGTTGGAGAATATATGGCCTTCTTTAGTGAAATTGAATCCAAGAGAAAAAATCTGATCGATCTCGCCCAGAAACATGGTCTGAATGCTGATATCACTTTAAAATGCAGCCAGGAGCTGGATACGCTGCTTCTTCAGGAAATCAAACTGAGACACAGCAGGATTCAGAACGGCAGCTCACAGAAAGTGCAATCTTCCTGACCATTACCTTTTTTGATAGATAAACCATCTCCACCATCTTTCAGCCGGACCCTGCCTGTAATGCTTAAACCAGAGGCTGCTGACCGATGCCAGGAGAAGATATACGGTGATGCCTGCCAGGATGGCCTGAAGGGAAGACCATTTTCCGTACAGCCCGAGTCCGTATGAATAAAAGATCAGCGTGCACACGATGGACTGAAGCAGGTAGTTGGACATCGAGGCTCTCCCGGTGAGCGCTAAATACCTGTATATATGGAGTTCCGGAAACCGGCTGACCGCGAGCAAAATGGCCGTAATATAAAAGAAGGACAGAAGCGGCCCCCCTGCAGACTGGTGAAGGTACATCCAAACACCGTCACCCGGCATGAACAAAGGCATGCTTTTAATTGCCAGGGCAGCAGGGCCGCTGACCGCAGCGATCGTCATCCATGTTCTGTACAGATGAAGAGGAGGTTTTTGCCCAAACCATCCTTTTTTCATGGCATATCCTCCAAGTAAAAACATAGGAAGGATCGACAGCACTAAAAACGGTGCATTGACCGGATTGTTTACATAGAAATAATCATCAGCCCTTTGCTGCATAATTTCCCCAAAGCTTCCACTCTGATAAACCTCTGTAACAGGACTCAAAGAAGGTTCATGAACGGGAAAGCCCCCTGCCGCCCCGAGCAGAACAGCAAGTATTGCCGAAGGAACCGCAATCATCAGCACACCCCATACAGCAAGCGTGCCGGGGCTTCTCCGGACAAAAAGCATAAACAGCAGCCCGATCAGCGCATAGCTGATTAAAATATCGCCATGCCAGATCAGGAATGCGTGGACAGCGCCTATCATTAAAAGGCCCGTCAGCCGCCGTGCAAAATAGTGTTCCGCCGGCAGCCCCTTCTCTTCAAGCCTCCTGTAAAACATCACACCTCCCGCTCCAAAAAGAAACGCAAACAATGGATAAAAGCTCGCCTGTGCAAAGACAAAAACAAGGATCTCTGCTGTCCTGTCCCCCCACTCATTACTGTGGACGATGGAGGGCCTGTATAAAACCGGCCCCGAGAAATCCAGTATGTTTACCATTAAAATCCCAAACAAGGCAAACCCTCTTAAAACATCAAGGGAAAGGATCCGCCCGCCTTCCTGAATGGAGGCTGCTCTCTCCGCGTTTATCACAAGTTTCCGCCCCCATCATATGATGAAATAAATCCACTCTGTCTAAAATTCTACCTGTTCGGCCGCAGCTCTTCAAGAAAATGAAAAGGATGTTTCGCTATGCCAGCAATTGTAGGGGTATTTAAAGTAAACAGTCTTGGAACCAGCAGCGTACTTCATATTGGAGATGTCTTTACGATTGCTCCAATCAGCAACGTCAAAACCTTTGCCGGTGCCGGCTCCTTCAATACAGGGGACGGGATGTCCATCTTCAACCAGAACAGCGTAACCAATACATTTGACCAGGATGTAGTGGATCAGCCGATTGCCGGCAATGCATAGAGGTGAGCCATTTGAATTTTTATATCAATCAGTCCATCTGCATTAATTACCTCCGTGTTGGAGCTGTTAATAACTCCTCTGTCCTTCAGATAGGAAGTGCCGGTTACATCAAGTCCCTCTCAAACCTGTACAATACAGGCGGATTCTTTGAAGCAGCTCCGCCTGCAACAAGAAGAGCCGAACTCTCCCAAGTGCTGTCCAGGCCCATCGTACCGCTTGCACCTCCGCCGTCAAGGTAAAAATAGGCATTCACCCAATGAAATCCCCCTGCATAGAATGCCGTATCGAATGATCGGGATGCGAGGTGGATTGTCATGTTTTACGGCAATGATACAGGAACCTATTTAAGGCAGCTTTGCGCATGCATTCAGTCACAGCAAAATAAGATTCAGCAGCTTGAAGGAATGATCCAGCAAATGTCGGCCGATCTGAAGGCATTGAAAGATAAGCCATCTACTACGATTGAAAAGATCGAATATAAATTTGACCAGCTGAAAGTTGAAACGCTTGAAGGGACGCTGAATATCGGACTGAATCCGACCGATCCGGAGCCGATCGAGAATTTTGAAGTCATTCAGAAAGGCCAGCAGGTCGGAAAACTGGAGCGGGAATACAGCGGAGAAACGTATTCGATGGCAGTGGATCAGCTGAACACCTATTTGAACGAAGAATGTGAACACATGCTGGAGGCTCAGGAGCAGCGGCATTCCAAAAAGCTGAATGAAGAGCAGCGGAGGATGGTCGTTGAGGATATCCGCAAGCAGATCGATACGAGGGTTCAGTATTATATGAAAACCGCGAATTTCCATGAGGGCGATCCGGAAATCCAGGCCGACCAGATTGTACAGCGAATTAAAGAAGAGATCGCACAATCGGCCGATCATTTCATTAAATACCTCCCTGTAGAATTGAAAGGAGAACAGCCATGAATTTCACTGTTGTAAATAAAGATATTAACGTTGTATTTTGCAGGGTCGCTGCCGTTGCGACATCCTCGGTTTTTCTGATCGGGGATGTCAATACGGTCGGGGCATCCGCCGTATTTGATACACCTCCTGAATCATTGATCATCGGTCCTTTTGTACCTTTGGCTCCGCAGTAATCATGTATAACCGCAATTCGATAGTGGATGCTGCCTATGTCAATTCGGTCGGGATTTCATCTGTTTTTAATATAGGGGATTCGAGGGAAATCCTCCCTAAGTCCAATGTCTTTGCCGTCCAGCGAGAAGCAGAGGTGTTCTATGATAACGAAGGGGATTTCAATCAGTATGATATTTTTAAGCTGCCTGTACCGCGCCCGATCAAAACGGAGAATGTCATTCCGTCCTATTACCATGAAAGACCTTTCATCCGGGCTAAATTTGTGAAGATCCTTGCCATTTCCACTGCAGCCGTTTTTCAGATCGGATCGACTGATCTGATTGAATCGGAGGCAAGGGTTAAGCATACCCGGCAAATCTACCGTCCTAAAGGAGTCCTTGATCTGGAAGAACAATCGGGGCAGGACTGAATATACTGGTCATACGACTTAGGAATGAAGGATGTTTGCCATGCCTGCCATCGTCGGCCCTATAAAAATCAATACTGTTTCCGGCGGAGTTGTTAACTTCGGTGATACCTTTTACCTCTCTCCCAAGAGTTCTTCCAAATCTGCTGCGGGTTCAGGCGGCGGGAATACAGGGGACTTCTGGGTATTGACTAACGGAATCAGTGCGACCAATATGATCGACCCGGATGTTGCCGATCAGAATATTGTCGCCAATAATTAAAAGAAGAAGCATCGGACGGCCGCCGATGCTTCTTCTTGCTGTAGCCGATTATCTCTTTCCTTTTCGTTCATTGGACTTTCTCGTCTGGATCATCCTCGCAGCAGGCTGCTTCCGGATCCATTTAATGAACTTGGACAGCTTGGCATCACGCTGCAAATCTTCAATCGTTGAAAGTCTTGATGCGAGCTCCTCATTTGTATAAAGGGCATGGATCTGTTTGTGGCAGGGAATACATAAATCGGCCGTTGCCATAAAAGTGCCTCCCATTTCCCTGGGGACGAGATGATGAACGGTCAGCTCTGCGTCTGTTCTGCCGCAAAGCTCACATTTCCCTGTCATCTTTCTGCCCATAAAAAACCTCCCTTTACAGGATTTCGAGCGCTACCTCCGTACCTTTTCCCGCTGAATCAGCCGGGGTGACCACAAGCTTTCTGGCAAGGCGTGCCCGAAGCTCGGGAACATGGCTGATGACTCCGACTGATAAATTGTCACTATGAAGTTTTTCAAGGGCAGTCACAACAGTATCCAATAAATCCGTGTCAAGTGTCCCAAATCCTTCGTCCAAAAAGAAGAATTGAAGCGGGTATTGCCCCCGCAGCTGGATTTGGGCAGAGAGAGACAGCGCAAGGGCAAGTGACGTCAGGAAGGTTTCCCCGCCGGATAAGCTGGAAACCGGCCTCCTTACTCCCCCATTGGCATCATCTCTCATAATAAACCCGCCCTGGGAATCCACCTCGATGGCATAGCGCTGTCTTGTCAGCAGACCAAGCCGTTCCGAAGCATCTCTGGCCACATGGTTCAGCTGCTCCTCTGCTATATATTCTACAAAGCTGTTTCCTTTAAACACTGATTGAAGTTTTTCCAAGTCCCCGATTTTTTCTGAGAGCTCTATCCGCAATTTTTCCAGCTCTTCAAAACGCTCATGCTTCTCTTTCATCAGCTCGAGTGCTTTGGCTGCAGCTCCCTTTAGCCCTTGCGCTTCGCTCACTGCTTTTTCTGTTTCGGCTGATGCCGCATTTACCTGATCCCAGTCCTCTTCACTGATGGCTTGACCGCCAATCAGTCCGCTGATCCGCTTTAAATCAGCCTTGCACTGCTTCCAATGATCCATAAATGTTTCAACCGCTTCAGCCATCTTTTTCTTTTCGGCATCGCTCATGAGCAGTCTGTCAGCTTCTTCAGCAGAGTGGAGACTTGTACGGCCAAGCTGCTCCTCCCAGCTTCCGGCTGCATGATCCGCATTTTCTTTTGCTTCCTGAAGCCCTTTTGAAGCCGCCGCACTTTCTTTTTCTGCTTGTTGAAGCAGTCTCCCTGCTTCCTCATGCCTTCTGCGCTGTTCCTTTTCACGTCTCCCCAGATCCTCCAGCTGTTTTTGGATCTGTTCTAATTGCAGAGGGATGGGACCGTTCGGAGCTTCTTTTTCGAGCAGCTGCTCCTTCTCCAGCAGCTTTTCCTCTGCAGCCTGTCTTTTTTCTGCAGTTAGGATGAGTGACCGGTCAAGTTCAGAAAGTTTTGTCTGGGCATTCTGCTTGATGTTCTCCTGCTGCTCAATGTATTCAACACTTTTATTGTATTTTGTTTGAAGGACATCACTGGCAGCATCCTTCTCGTCCACGGCTTTTAAAAGTGCCGGCATTTCTTCTGCCTGAAAATCCGCATGGCGCTCAGCCCATTGTGCTTTGTACACATCCGTCTTCTCCCGCAGTTCCTGCAGCCGGGCTTTCACTTCCGTCCGGTCCTGGTTCAGCCTGTCCATCGTCAGTGAGGCCTGCTGCTCTTCACTAAGCAGCGCATTCAGCTGCTTTGCGGCTGCAGAAGCTCTCTCGCGGAGGTACAGAAGGTCCTGATCCAGCGCCTTCAGTTCTGTCACATCGCTTTCCCCTGCTTTTTCAAGGGAGGCGGCACTTTCCTCGTATGTGTTTACATGAATAGACGGAAAATCTTCTGTAAGGCTGGATGAGAGCTCTTCCATTTTCACCATCAGGATACCGGCACTTTGAAGGTTGTCACGCTGCTGCTCAATCTCTTTCTCAAGGCGCTCGAGGCTTCCGCTGTCAGCTTGTCCTGGTTCAATATGCAGTGGACCTGCATGATGAGTGGAACCGCATACCGGGCAAGGTTCGCCTGATTTTAAAGAAGCGGAAAGCTGCCGGGCGATTTGCCGGGTCTTTTCCTGATCCAGCAGCTGCCTCAATGCGGCGGCTTCCTGCTGCCTGGCCCCGAGTGTTTGTTCTATCTTGCTCTTTAGATCCCCCGTCCTCCCGTAGAGCCGGTGCAAGCCGTGGTAAAGGGCGGAAAGCTTTTCTTTTTCTTTTTCCCGGGCAGCAGACCGCGTTTGAATTTCTCCCTCTTTCACTGAAACCTGTTCGTTCAGCTGTTTAAGAAGATCAGCAGCTTCCTTTACCCGCTCTTCCGCTGAACCAAGCTCTTTATGCAGATCAGCGGCAGACTGAAGACTTCGCCGGTAAGCGGATGAAACCGTGTTTTCCTGAAGCTCTCTGCGGATTTCCTGCTGTCTGGCCCTGGCCTTCTGGAGCTGCTGTCCGGCATGCTCAAATTCTTTTTTTGCCTGTTCATTGCGCCGTTTCAGATCGTGAAGCTCTTCCTCCAGCCGCTTCGCTTCCATTTTGCAGCGGTCCCGCTCCTTCTCTGTTTCCAGCAGCCGGGTCAGCTGTTCTTTTTTCACAGCCAGAGCAGGCTCGGCCATTTCTTTTTCTCTTCTGGCCTTTTCGTAGATTTCAGCTGCGGTTTCTGCTGCTGCCTTTTGCTTTTCCAGTTCAGCTGACCACTTTTTTTCTTGCCCGCGCATTTTTGCAAGCCGTGCCTCTGCTGAGCGCAGCTGGTCTGCATAAGGCTTCAGGCCGGCTGCTTCCTCTGCGAGCCGCAGCTTTCTTTTCATTTCTTCCACTTCACTGCTTTTGCTCTCGTATTCTTTCTCCTGCTGCAGCAGAGCCGCCTGTTCCTTTTGCAGTTCCCAAATTTTACGCTTTTGCTCAAGCTGGTCTCTCAGCTGGTTTCGTTCCGTGATCCGTTTATCGAGCAGACTTGAAGAGGATGCATATTCTGCTTCCGCTTCCTTCAGTGCCTTTTTTGACGCATCTCCAAGACCTGCTTGTTCAGCTTCGGTTTCGCCGGAGGCCGCCTTCGCTTTACCAAGGCGGCTGCGCAGTTTTCTCAGAAGTTCGTCTCCATATTGCTCGAGATGGAAAAGGCGCTGCAGCATCTGCCTCCGTTCTGAACCTTTCAGTGATAAAAACTCAGCAAATTTCCCCTGTGGAAGAACGACCGCACGGGTGAAATCGTCAATTGTCAGACCGAGCAGCTCATGAACCTGCTCGTTCACTTCACTCGCTTTATCCGCCAGGACGACAGGAACCTCTTCCAGATCGACCAGCCTTGCTATCGCTCCTTTTACCCTGTGCTCATCCGTTCTCTTGTAGATTCTTTCGACCCTGTAGCGCTTAAAGCCGGAACCGTTTCTCAACTCAAATGTATAGGAAACGGAGAGCTGATCCTCAGCATGGTTCAAGATGCCGTATGTGTTATTGGCAGCCCGCTCCACTTTTCCGTAGAGCGCAAGGGTAATCGCATCAAGAATGGAGGATTTGCCGCTCCCGGTCGGGCCGAAAATGCCGAATACTCCGCCATCGCACAGCTCATCAAAACGAATCGTCTGTTTTTCTCTGAAGCTGTGCAATCCGGCGATTGTAAGTTCAATCGGTTTCATGCCGTCTCTCCTTCCTCTCCATCTTCTTCGTTCACGAGCTCTTTAAAAAGCCGGACAAGACGCTCATCCGGTACGGCTCCTCCAGTCTGCCTTTCATAGAAGCGGATGAACAGCTCGTCAACAGGCACGCCCGTTCTTGCCTCAGGTGCAAGGGCCTCAGATTCTGTCTGAAATACCGGGCGGATGTGAACGATGCCCGGATGGCTTTTCCGCACGTTCTGAATCTGTTCCAATGAAAGAGCATCCGCCAAATGAATCTCCAGATCAATCCAGGCGCTGCTATCCTTGCCCGAATTGATCCAGTCCTGCACTTGAGCGATGCCTCCTGATGCTTTCCATTTTGCGAGCGGCTTTCCGCTCGACAGGAATACCTCCCGTACATCCGCTTCTCCGCCAGGAACAGCGTCAAGGATGGTGACCGATTTTGCATAGCCTGCCTCCGAGAAGCTGTAGGCAAGAGGAGAACCGGAATAGCGGGCCTTCGTCAGCGCCCTCTTTATCGTCTGCGGACGGTGAAGATGGCCGAGTGCCACATATTGGGCAGATGCGGGAAGACTGTCAGCTGCCACTGTATACGCCCCTCCAACCTCAATCGGGCGCTCTGAATCCGATGTGCTGCCGCCCGCTACATGAAGATGGCTCATCGCCAGATTTACAGAATCCGCTCCAAATCCCCTGCACATGTTTTCAAAAAACAGCTTGATTCTCGCATCATAGGAATTCCGCAGCATCAGCTCGTCTGCTTCTTCGGACAGGACCTGCCTGAGCCGGGATTCGGATGGATAAGCAAGGGCAGCGATGTTCATCGTGCTGTCTGCAAGCGGAACATCGATTTTAAGCAGCCCTTCCATCGGGTACCCGATCAGATGGATCGCCTGATCCTCCGCGAGCGGAGATGCAGCCGCAAGCCTTTCCGGATTATCATGGTTTCCGGCAATTGCGACAATCGGTCTCTTCCCTTTATCTGAAAGCCTTGAGAGACTCTCGTAAAATAGTTTTTCAGCAGCAGACGGCGGATTGACTGTATCGAATACATCGCCTGCCATGATGATGGCATCCACACTTTCCTCTTTCACAATGACTGCCAGTTCGTCCAGAAAAGCGGCCTGCTCATTCAGACGGCTCCGTCCTTCGAGTGTTTTCCCCAAATGCCAGTCTGCAGTATGCAGTATTCTCATCTTTCTCCCCCTTTCACAGCTCCATGAAGTCTCCTGTATCAAAAAAATAAAGCATTTTTTTCACGACCGGACGCTTGAAGATCGATTCCACTGCCTCACTGTAGATCTGCAGCTGAACATCATAGCGGCCTCTCATCACATGTTCCGCTTCACTGAATCCGTTGTACTTTCCTTTGATCGCGTCCGTTTTATAATCGATCAGGATCCAGCCCTCGCTGTCTTCAACGAGGCAATCAATGACTCCCTGGACAAGAACCTGATCGTTCCCGGATACCGTTTCCGGTGTCCGGGCAAAACTGAACGGGACTTCCCTCAGCACCCTTCCGGCCGAGATCACCTTTCTGCCGGTTTCTGATTCAAAAAAGGCGGTGATGGCGGCTGGGTCAATCGCTTCTGCCTGTGCGGGGGTAAGCAGCTCGTTTGCAAGCATTTCCTCCGTCAGCTTTTCCACCGATTGGATGGACGGCAGACTGCTTAGGCTTATATGCTGCATGACCGCATGCATCGCTGTTCCCCGTTCTGCTGCAGTCAGAGTTTTTTGCTGAAGGAATTTAGGACGGCTGTACAACAGACCCTGCTCTCTTGGCCCGGCAGGCTCGGAATATTCATCTCTGTAAGTCTGCATTCTTTTAATCTCGGAAACGGTCTGCTTGGAGCGCTGGATCGAAGAATGCCAATACGGATATTCCCAGGTCAGCTCCTGTTCCGCCTCGCTTCTCCAGTCCGACTCAAACGGAACCGGCTGTCCCGTTGAGAGAGCCTCCATCATTTTCAATTCGATTTCTTCGCGGCGTCCGTCCGGTTCTCTCAGTTCATTTTGATGAATAAATTTAACTGTCCAGCGGGAAGGATGCCCGGAGATTCGATCTGCACTGCTTTCTCCCTCATGCAGGACCTCAGCGTCCCGATGACGGACAAGAGCGGGACCGATCCAATCCAGATACGACTTCGCCTGCAGCCGGTCCCCGTCAGGAAGCAGCCAGTCCTCATGCTTCAGGGATCTCTTCCAATTCATCACGGCTTTCTCCCGGTCCTTCACTGTTCCGACAAGGAACAGCTTTTCCTTCGCCCTTGTCATGGCCACATAAAGGACCCTCATCTCTTCAGAGAGGAGTTCAACCTTCAGCTTCTTTTTCATGGCAAGCAGCGGAAGTGACGGATAGCTGAAGCGAAGCTCAGGGTGGATGTATTTTGTCCCGAACCCGAGATGCTTGTCCAGCAGATAGCTCTTGTTCATATCCATCATGTTAAACTGACGGGCGAGCCCGGCTGTAAATACGACCGGAAACTCAAGTCCCTTGCTGCTGTGGATCGTCATGATCCGGACTACATCCTCCTGCTCCCCGAGCGCTCTCGCAGCCCCCAGATCATCTCCCCGGTCCTGCATCCGCTCAATAAAGCGCAGGAAACGGAACAGACCTCTGAAAGAGGTAGATTCATACTGGCGCGCGCGGTCATACAGAGCGCGGAGGTTCGCCTGACGCTGTTTGCCCCCCGGCATACCGCCTGCAAAATCAAAAAACTTGCTCTCCCGGTAAATTTTCCAGATTAAATCTGATACCGGGCCGGTTCTGGCAGCGCTGCGCCAGCTGTTGAGCCGGCTGAAAAAACGAGTGAGCTTTTCTGCAAGTGCCTCATCTGCAGGCACTGTCTGCGCAAGGGTCTGCTTGCATGCTTCATAATAGCTCCCTCTTTTATCGTATGTCCGGATAGCTGCCATTTCCGTCTCATCAAGCCCGACAATCGGCGACCTGAGCACAGAGGCAAGAGGAATATCCTGGGACGGATTATCGATCGTCCGCAGAAGGGCGATCATGATGGCTACTTCTGTCGCCTCAAAATAGCCCCCGGACAGATTCGCATAAACAGGAATGCCTTGTTTTTTCAGCTCTTCCATGATTTGCGGCGCCCACGGCATGGACCGGAGCAGAATGACGATGTCCCGGTACATCATATTCCGGTTCCCGTTTTTCTTCCGGTCATATACGGGTGCACGGCTGTCAATCATCTCCCGGATTTTCCCGGCAATCAGCCTCGATTCAAGCTGGACGGTTTCTGCTTCAGGCTCCTCCGGCAGAGGACTTTCTGTCAGTTCCTCTGCTTCCTCAAACCCTGTCCGATCGGCAAGCAGCAGCTCTGTCTCCATCCCGCTGCTTTCCGGATAGGAGGCACCCAGCTTAAGCTCAGCCTGGTCGTCATAGTCGATCTCCCCTGCTTTTTCCCCCATCAGCTGCTTGAAAATAAAATTCGTCCCGTCCAGAACTTCTGCACGGCTTCTGAAATTTTTATTCAAATCGATCCGCTGTCCGCTGTTGGCCGCTGCAGGGGTAAACCGCTTGTACTTATTCAGAAAAAGCATCGGTTCAGCGAGCCGGAACCGGTAGATGGATTGTTTGACATCCCCTACCATGAACAGATTCCCCGCTTCCTCTGACTCCCGTTTTACAAGCTGGAGGATCGCTTCCTGCACAAGGTTAGTATCCTGATACTCATCCACCATGACCTCCGTAAACTGACGCCGGCAGGCAAGCGCAGGCTCTGCGGGCAGCAGGCGCCCGTTTTCATCTTTGACTGACAGGATGGAGAGGCATAAATGTTCAAGATCCGAAAAATCAACAATCCCTTTTTCCTTCTTTTTTTCATAAAAGCGGCTCCCAAACCGGATCACAAAATCGGCAAGAGTGCCGATCACCGGCCTGATTTCGCCCAGATCTTTCATCGAACGCCTGATATCCCGTCTGAACCAGTCTTCTTCCACCTTCTCAAGGAGCTTCTTGGCACTTTCTCTCAGCGCCTTCACTTCCTCGGTAAGCTTCGGATCATACTCTCCGCTTTTAACAGGCTTCGCCCGCTTCGGCTTTAAAGCTTTCATCCGTTCGGCAAGCTCATCCCAGGAAAACTCCTCCTCCAGCAGTCCGTTTACCTGCTGAAGGTAATCCGATATATCCTCAGCCCTCGGCGCAGGACCGCCCGGTGCCCTGATCAGCCTCATCGCCTGTTCAAGGCGGTCCTTCGCAAGGCCGATGCTGATGGCGATATCTTGTTTAATTACCGGAAAATACGGCTGCTCTTCGAGAACGGAGTCTTCGTTCACGTTATAAAGATCGGCCAGCCCCTTCAGCCACTTTTCAGGATCCGGGCTGGAGCGTGAAAATTCATAAAGGGTGCGGATCATATCCTGAAGAGCTAGATCACTCCGGTCGGAGGAATAGCGGTCCGCGAGTCCAAAGAACGCTTCATTGTTTTCTTTTCCGTACTCTTCTTCAAACATATCATCCAGTACCTCGTCCATGAGAAGCGCCCCTTCTGTCTGGTCGGCAATCCGGAAGCCCGGGTCTAGATCAATCAGGTAATAATACTTCCTGATGATATTCAGGCAGAAAGAGTGGAGGGTGGAAATGGATGCCCTGTTTAACAGGGTGATCTGCCGCCTTAAATGGAGAGAAGCCGGATTGGCCCGCAGCGCCTCTTCCAGTGCTTCTCCGATCCGGTTTTTCATCTCGGCCGCAGAAGCATTTGTAAAGGTGACGACAAGAAGTCTGTCTACATCGGCAGGATTATCACGGCTTGTAATTTTCCGGATCATCCTCTCAACCAATACGGCTGTTTTACCGGATCCTGCAGCCGCAGCAACAAGGATATCCTGCCCCGCCGAAGCGATCGCTTCCCACTGGTCATCTGTCCACTGGCTGTCTGCGGGCTTTGCGATTCGTTTAGTCATGTGCCGGCACCTCCTTTTTTAGACGGCTAAGAATTTCGTCATTTTTTTCATCTTTTAAGACCCGGTAGTCATTATCTGCGAGCGACTGGTCAAACTGGCACACTCCTTTGTAAGGGCAGTAGGTGCAGGGCACTCTGTCCTTCATCCGGTATGGGCTGATGTCTGTGATGCCGCTTGTGATCTCTGTGCCGATCTGTTTGAATTCACCGCGGACATGCCTGCGCAGCAAATCGAATTCTTCACCGCTTGCGATGGAAGAGCTCGAGCTGAAGCCGCCGGTTTTTTTAATCCCTGCCGCAACAATTTGAGAGCTTCCGGTTTCGAGTGTCTGATCCATGAGCCGGACTGCCTCTTCCTCGCCGAGAAGAAGACCTTTCATTTTAAACTTTTTAAAAATCTCTTCCTCCAGCTCGTCAAGGTTCAGGCCGGAGCCCGACTGGATCATGGGATCATGTACGTGGAAATACAGGACACCTGCAGGGCTCGCCTCTGTACCGAGCCATGTTTTCGAATAAGAGATGATGACATCCAGATACGTGAGCATCTGCAGGGCGATCCCATAGTAGACCTCACTCAGGTTCAGGGCCCTGTCACTCGATTTATAATCTACAATCCTTAAAAGCAGCCCTTTGGAGCTTTCAGCTGAATCTACCCGGTCAATCCTTCCTGTCAGTTCCATCGTATACCCGTTATCAAGCGTGAAGCGCATTGGAGGGAGCGGCCCCATCTTTCCAAAGCCGAGTTCAAGGCCAATCGGCACAAACCTGGACGCTCTTGCCTGTTCGGCGATCACCCCGGCTGCTCTGGCAATGATTTTTTCGAGCTTCTGCTTCAAATACTGATGCCTGTTTGAGCTGAGCAGCACTTCCTTTTGGAGCATCGGAGCAAGGCGGCCTACACTTTCTTTGGAAAGCTTGGTGCACTGTTCTTTTGTCAGCTCTCTCCACGAAATGTTCAGCTCGCCGAGCCGCTCGGAAATCATTTTAAGCGCAGAGTGAAAGAGCTCACCGACATGCGGGGCTTCCAGCCGGAACTGCTCCCGCTCTCTCAGCTTCAGGCCGTGGCTTGCAAAATGGGAAAACGGACAGCTGCGGAACTGCTCCATTCTCGAAACACTGCCGAGGATATGCTGGCCGTACAGTTCTTTTGTGACGGAAGCCTTGATCCGCTTCGCTTCGTTCCTGTAAAACAGGCTGCCTGCCACCATCGCCGTGCTCCCGGACTCATCATGGGAAATAAGATAGTTGTAGGCATCCCACCATGAATCATGGATGGGGTATTGCTTTTTCCATGTCTGCAGCTGGGAGCTTAAATAGGTGAGCGCTACTGAAGGATTGGGCATAAAGGACAGCTGTTCCTGCTCAGGCAGTGCTTCCGGCTCGTTGACGTAAAACCTTCTCTCCGCTTCCGGAAAGAGCTCCTCCAGCCTGCCGATCAAAATGGACGGCAGCAGTGCCTTTCCTTCCGGATCTGCCGATGGATAGGAAACATGAAGAGCCTCCGAACTGCTGGCAAGAGCGGTGTAAATGATGAAGTTTTCATCCATCAGCTGCTGCCGGGCTGTCGGCGCAACAGCGACTCCATTCCGTTCCAGCAGCTCCCGGTCTTCCTCGGACAGAATTCCGTCCTCCATCGGCCTTGCCGGAATCACTCCGTCGTTTGCACCGGCGATAAACGTATGTTTGAGTCCGTAAAAACGCGAACGCTCCATGTCGCCGACAAGCACCTGATCGACTGCAGGCGGCACAAGTGCGAATTTGAGGCTTTCAAGACCTGTATCCATCACTTCAGCAAATGCTTCAGAATCAACCGGAAGATCTCCCATCATTTCCGTGAATTCATCCAGCAGGCCGATAACAGCATCCCATACCTGGCCATGCTCGCGCGCCTCAATCAGCCTTCCTGCCTCTTCCGCTTCACGGTTCAGCGATTCAAGCTTCTCCGGCATGTCTAAATTCTCAAGAAACAGATACAGCGCAGCTGCTTTCTCTCTGCCTGTCCGTGCTTTCTTCAATTTGTCCGAGAGCTCTTTCAGCGGTGTTCCAATCAGGTCCTTGAGCCGGTTGATCAGCTCTTCTCTTTCCAGCTCCTCATCGGTGACTGCCGACGGCCCATCCAGGGACCGGAATCTTCTGTACACCCATCTCGTTCCGGATGTCCATTTTGAACCATTGATGCCGTATGCGAGGACATAATTTTCTAAGATGTCCATTTCTTCACGCAAAACGGTTTTATCAGCCTCTTTCGGAAAAAGAAGATCGGTCTTCACCGCCCTGAAAACAGCTTCATACCGGAAGCTTCCGGTCACGGCTTCAATAGAAGAGCGGATCAGTTCAATGAGGGGATGGTGAAGCATCGGCCGTTTCTGATCGATAAAAAACGGGATGTTATAGTCGGTAAAAACCTGCTCGATCAAATCGTGATAGCCGGATGGATTGCGGAGCAGGATCGCGACATCTTTATAGCGGGCCCCGCTCTTGCGGACAAGCTTGCTGATGGTCCGTGCCACTCCTTCAATTTCCGCTCTGTGGCTTGCCGCCTGTGCGATGGAAAGGTCCGTCTTTCCCAGAAACGGTTCGGACGGCCTCGTTTCATAATATTGCTCGAGATGCTCAAGGGAAGGCGAGTGAATAAACCTCGGAAGCTCCTTGAGAAGCACCGGCTCCTCCACCTCAATAAAGAGCTCCTCTGCTATATTTTTTATCGCTGCATACGTCATGCCCGGTCCCCGGAACAAATGGAGCTCATGCGGAAGGTGACGCTCAAAAAGCTTATCGGCCGTAATCGAGACCGTTGCCCGTTCCGCTTTTGCAAGCAGACTTTTTAGTGCCTCAAGCTCTGCCGGCGTAAACTGATGGAAGCCATCAATGTAAACCTCCGCTTTTTCCAGGAAAGAGGAGTGCGGGATCCTCTCTGCAAGCATTCCGAGTGTGTCCTCCGCATCCACATACAGTCCGGCAAGCTCATCCTCAAGCTTCCGGTAAACCGTTTGCAGATCATGAAGCTTGGCAGACAGCACGCTTTCCTCATCGTTCATACCGTTCCGAATAGCTCCAATATGATCCTGCAGCTTTTCCGGACTGATCCCGTACCGCTTGAATTCAGTAATCATCGCTTCAACATGCTGAACAAAGCCCGCTTTATCGCTTGCTTTCCCATACACACTGAAATGCTGTTTTTCCTCCTCGATAATCTTCCGAAGACTCATCTGAATGCCTGTTGACGTTATGATCTGTTTCGCTGCCCCTGACGTTTCCTGCAGAATCCGAAGGCTGAGCCTTGAAAAACTGAAAACCTGGGCGCGGATCATCCCGCTTAAAGATGGGGTACAGGCGAGCTCATACTCCATCTCAAATGTCATCTGGTCGGGTACAAGCAAAAGAATCGGCGGGCCGTCCGGCTTTTCCTCAAGCCGTTCTCTGATTTCATTCAGGATGTGCGTCGTTTTGCCGCTGCCCGACCTGCCTGCCATAAACCGGATACTCATGTCACTTCTCCTCCAGTCGGAAATCTATGCATTTATTATATACGAATACATGTTCGTTTTATATCTTTTTGAAAACCTCTTTTAAACACTGCCGCTGATCTCCGCTTCAGGAGGTGCTCTTAATCCTGCTTAACAGATTCAGCTTGCCATACTGGATATAAAAAGCCCGGAGAACGGCTATCCGGGCCTGCTACTTGTCCAATTTGTGCGCCATCTTTTTGTTAAGCCGCTTCTCAAGGTACTTCCCTACTGCCCACATAACGAGCAGGACGATACCGGCCGTGATGGATTTGGACGGATTGGTCACGAGAGCATGTAGATCCTGCCCCACATAGCTCACGATAAAAATCATGACAAGCTTGCCCGTAAAAACGGCGAGCATGAAATTCCAGACGCTGATCCTTGACAGCCCCGCCACCACATTTACAGCGGCAGAGGGTGTAAATGGAAAGCACAGCAGAATGAAAAGCGGCCCGAATCCTTTTTCCTCCACCCAGCCCACCATCCGGCTGATCCCTTTATGCCTGCTTAAAAACCGGAAAAAACGATCCTGCCCAAATCTCCTGACAAGCAAAAAGACAGCGAAAGCTCCCGCTGAAGCACCGAGCCAGGAAAGAATGAAACCAAGCCCGAACCCGAACGAATTCACATTCGCCACAATAAACACAACAAGCGGCAAAAACGGAAGGAAAGCTTCCAGAAACGGCAGGCCGATTCCAAGAAGCGGTCCGAGAGAGCGGTATTGCTCAAATAATTTCAACATGTTTTCCAGCGTAAAAGAATCAAACAGCGTTTGCAGGTCCATCCCAGACTCCTTAAGCAAATTATGTATCCTCTTATTTTAACGCCTTTGGGGGAAAACTTAAATACACAGTCACTGGAAAACAATACCCTCTTGAAAAATTTTTAAAATCGGAATAGAATAAATTACGAACAAACGTTCTATACTAAACATAGAACTTCTCTGTCCCGTAACAGCATCAGGCACCACACCTGACTAAGAGGAAAAACAGAGGATAAAGCGAGGCCAATAAAAAATGACAAGAATTCCTGAAGATGTAAGAGACATCATCGACCAGGCCATTTACCTGCCGATGACCATCTCCATCCTGAACCGCGATCTTTCCGTAGTGGAAAAAAGCCCGTTCAAACTGAAGCAGCCTTATCTGCACCTGATTGAAGAATCCCTCAAACTCGCCCAGAAAGACCTCCAGCAGGTAAAACGCGAACTGCACCGCCAAAAAATCAAAGTCAGCAAAGTCAAGCACGATGAAGCCTTCACCATGTACTCTTTCCTTTATCAGGGATATGAGGAGCAGCACAACTACTTCAACCCGAGAATCCGGAACAAAGTGTGCGAGCTGCTGACAGAGTATCTCGTTAAGGTTTAGGCCCGGAAGGTCTCCCCCTGGCTCCTGCTGTACATCATCTGGGTAAAAATCCGCTTCTCATTTTCCACTCTTGAGGAAATGACGGCGCGCAGCTGTGCTGTCCGGTACAGCTGATTTTCAAAGGAATGGATGGAAACAGGCAGAATCAATGATTTCTGGTTGGAGAAAGTAACCTGTGTCTCCGCTTCCCCTGTCGACTTGTAATCTTCGATATACTGATGGGAAATCCATGAACACTGGGGGCGAGAAGACGCAGCTGTTGGAAAAAGATAAATGGAATTAGCCGCGTCCACTACAATTGGAGGCTTGTGGGTAATGCCGATCGTATCCTTCGTTCCTGTTTTTCTTCCCATATAGCTTGAGCCGAAATACCGGCAGCTCCGGTCTACAATCTCGAGAGGCCGCATTGAAACTTCATATTCCTTTTCGACCTCCAGAACATAGGATGCAAGCGCACCTTCTGCAGCACTGCTGATAATTGCCATTGTAAGCCTGTTCGCCTCATACTTATTGATTTTTTCCATATAAATTCACCCCGAACGATGTAGGTATTTGTAACCAAGAAAAATTTACCATGATTTTTTCCCCTAAATCTATACATTTACATAAAACTCATCCAAAAGTAATAACTTTACATTAGCTGCGGTCAAATTGCGTTTTCCCAAGCCTGTTTCACGAAAAAACACATTCCAAAATAAATTATCTAAAAATTATAAATATTTAGTTGATTTTCTGCCACTCAGTCCATATAATAAAAAAAAGGCATCAGGGGTGATCGTATGAAAAACAAAAAATCATATGCAGAGCTAATGAAGTCCCGTCAAACGTTGAAAAGCGAGGCAGAATCCGCATCTATGCTGGATATCTACATTCAGATGATCCTCGACGAAGCAGGTCTCAAACGAAAACTGGCCCTTCTTGAACTCCAGATTAATGATGCTCTTGATCAGCGGAACCAGCCCTTATTCATGGATTTGTCCAAGCAATACGCCGATGTGTCCCACTGTCTAAAATAATGCAGCCAATCCTTCGGGATTGGCTTTTGTTTTTGGGGCGGAATTGGAGTTTGAGCTGGGACAAATGGTGATGGCGGTGGCGGTGGCGGGTGTCAGTCCCCACATTCGCTGCCTTACTAAAGTTCCGGCACCATCTCTTCTATCCCTTGCAGCGCAAGGGTTTGCAGAGGCACGTCTCTGTCCCCACATGCGTTAAAGCAGAAGGGGACTGGCACGGTGCCAGTCCCCACGTTCGCCGCCGTATTAAAGCTCCGGCACCATCTTTTCTATCCCTTGCGGCGCAAGGGTTGAAAGCCATAGGTCTCCTTCCCCCGCTGCGGTGAAGCAGCGCGGGACTGACCCCGCTGAGGACGCCGCATGGGATCCCCAGCAGAATACCCTGCACAATCCCGGCACTGCTCCCTTTAAACCGTCGTCCTCTCCCCTGCAAACTGCTCAGCCTCGGTTGATCCTTTCAGTGCAGTAGTAGAGGAAGTGCCCCCGCTTACTGTTTGGGAAACTTCATCAAAGTAGCCGGTTCCGACTTCGCGCTGATGGCGGGTTGCCGTATAACCGTATTGCTCGCTTCCGAATTCCGCCTGCTGCAGCTCGGAGTAGGCAGCCATGCCGTGATCGCGGTATTTGCGGGCGAGCTCGAACATGCTGTGGTTGAGGGCGTGGAAGCCGGCGAGCGTAACGAATTGGAATTTGTAGCCCATGCGGCCGATTTCTCTTTGGAAATTGGCAATCGTTTTGTCATCGAGTTTTTTCTTCCAGTTGAAGGATGGTGAACAGTTGTAGGCGAGCAGCTTGCCCGGGAATTTTTCATGAATGGCATCGGCGAACTGCTGCGCCTGCTCCAGATTGGGTTCACTCGTTTCACACCAGACGAGATCAGCATAAGGAGCGTAGGCGAGTCCGCGGGCGATCGCCTGGTCAATGCCCGGTTTAGTGCGGAAGAATCCTTCCGGTGTGCGTTCTCCCGTGATGAACGGGTGATCAGCCGGATCGACGTCGCTTGTGATCAGATCGGCTGCATCGGCATCTGTCCGGGCGATGATGAGCGTCGGCACACCCATCACATCAGCGGCAAGTCTTGCGGAGATCAGGTTTTTCACGGCTGTTTGAGTAGGCAGTAACACTTTTCCGCCAAGGTGCCCGCATTTTTTCTCTGAAGAAAGCTGGTCTTCAAAGTGGACTGCTGCCGCTCCCGCTTCGATCATTCCTTTCATCAGCTCAAACACGTTCAGCTGCCCGCCGAATCCAGCTTCAGCGTCGGCTACGATTGGCGCGAACCAGTCAACGTCTCCTTCTCCCTCCAGGAACTGGATCTGATCAGCCCGCTGCAATGCCTGGTTGATCCGTTTTACTACACTCGGCACGCTGTTTGCCGGATAAAGGCTCTGATCCGGATACATATGGCCGGATAGATTCGCATCGGCTGCTACTTGCCAGCCGCTCAGGTAGATGGCTTTCAGACCTGCTTTTACCTGCTGAACAGCCTGATTTCCGGTCAGCGCGCCGAGAGCGTGCACATACTCTTCCTCATTTACCAGCTGCCACAGTTTTTCCGAACCGCGCCGTGCCAGTGTATGCTCGATGTCAAGCGAGCCTCTCAGCCTGATGACTTCCTCTGCAGAGTACGGACGCTTGACCCCTTGCCAGCGGCTCTCTTTTTCCCATTGTCCTTTCAGTTCTTCAATCCGTTCATTTCTTCCCATCCCGTTTTCCCCCTTATAATTTTTCGTAGCTTGGCAGTGTCAAAAATTCAATAAACTCATCGTTCTTCACCAATTGATCAAATAGCTCCGCAGCCTCGGGGAATTTGAGCTCTGTAAAAAACGCTTCCCCTGTTTCAGCTTTTATCTTCTCAAGCTCCTCAGCCTTCACTTCCTCATACAGCTCCATCGTTACCGGCCTCCCGTCAGCGAGTACCCCTTCATCGCTGCGGATCCATTGCCATACTTGAGCCCGGGAAATTTCCGCCGTAGCTGCGTCTTCCATGAGATGATGGATCGGCGCGGCGCCCCTTCCGGACAGCCAGGAGGCAAGGTAGCGGATCCCGACATCGATATTCACCCTCAGACCGGCTTCTGTTATGGTTCCTTCCGGCTGCTGCAGCAGGTCCTCTTCCGAAATGTGCAGATCAAGCTGCTTATGAATCTGATTTTTACCGGGAATGTATTCATTGAAAACTTCCATTGCGATCGGGACGAGTGCCGGATGCGCGACCCATGTTCCATCATGTCCGTCGCTTGCTTCCCGGAGCTTATCGGCTTTCACTTTATTCATGGCCGCCTCGTTGGCGTCCCGGTCATTTTTAATCGGGATCTGGGCAGCCATCCCTCCCATCGCAGGAGCGTTCCGCTTGTGGCATGTTTTGATGGCAAGAAGTGAATAGGCTCTCATAAACGGAGCGGTCATAGTGACTTGGGCTCTGTCCGGCAGCAGCGTTCCGGTCTTTTTCTGATAGCTGAAAATGTAATCCCATCTGCCGCAGTTTAACCCGGCTGAGTGCTCTTTCAATTCATAAAGAATTTCGTCCATTTCAAACGCGGCAGGAAGGGTTTCAATCAGCACAGTCGCTTTGATCGTTCCGCGCGGGAGGCCGAGCTCCTCTTGGGAAAGAATGAAAATTTCATTCCACAGCCGCGCCTCAAGATGGCTCTCAAGCTTCGGCAGGTAAAAGTATGGTCCGCTCCCTCTCTCAACAAGCTTTGCGGCATTGTGGAAAAAATAAAGGCCAAAGTCGAACAGACTGCCTGAAATCCTTTTGCCATGCAGGAGTACATGCTTTTCCTCCAGATGCAGGCCCCGCGGTCTAACTTTTAACACAGCCGGCTGCTCCTTCAGCTCATATACCTTCCCGTTCTCCTGTTCGAGGCGGATGGTTCCGCGGACTGCATCCCGTAAATTCACTTGACCTTCCATCAGGTTGTGCCAGGACGGAGCGGTTGCATCCTCAAAGTCTGCCATGAATACTTTTGCACCTGAGTTCAGAGCATTGATCACCATCTTGCGGTCTGCCGGCCCGGTAATCTCCACTCTTCTGTCCTCGAGGTCTGAGGGAAGAGGGGCAATCGTCCATTGTGATCTTCTAATCTCTTCGGTTTCTTTCAGAAAACCGAATTCTCCGTTCCGCTCGCTCCTTTTCTTCAGAAGAGCTCGTCTTTCCGGACCGAACCTTTCTTCAAGCTTTCCGATGAACGCAAGTGCTTCCTGCGACAACAGCTCCATGTACGCTTCCTTCCATTCTCCTTCCACGCTGATCCCTTCCGTTTGAATCGCCACATCACCACTCCTCAAATTGTTATAATACAGTTTTATATTTACAAGATTAATATATAACAGTCTATTCAAAAAAGAAACACTTTTTTGAAAATTTAATCCAAGGAAAAATCTGTCTGTTTTTAGCTCATCATAAAGGGTATTGGTACCTGATAAAGCTTAAAATCCATTTGGGAGGACTTGTATGATTGAATTTAAAGGCGTTACGAAGCAGTATAAAGACGGATTTAAGGCGCTGAAAAACATTAACCTCACCCTTGAGGCCGGAAAAATCCATGTTATCATCGGGCCGAGCGGCTGCGGGAAATCGACCACAATGAAACTGATCAACAGGCTGATCACCCCGTCAGAAGGCACCGTATACATAAATAATGAGGACATCTCCAAACAAAACCCCGTCCAGCTCCGCAGAAAGATCGGTTATGTGATTCAAAGCATCGGCCTTTTTCCGCATATGAGCATCGCGGACAACGTAGCTGTTGTCCCGAGATTACTAAAATGGGAGGAAGAGCGGACGCAGAAAAAAGTCGATGAGCTGCTGTCAGTTGTCCATCTGGATCCAGGAACCTACCGGAACAGGAAGCCGTCTGAGTTAAGCGGAGGGCAGCAGCAGCGGATCGGTGTCATACGGGCGCTAGCAGCGGAGCCTGACATTATCCTGATGGACGAACCGTTCAGTGCGCTTGACCCAATCAGCCGGGAAAAGCTGCAAAACGAACTGATCAGCCTGCAGGAAGAGATGCAGAAAACGATTATTTTCGTGACCCACGATATGGATGAGGCCATAAAAATTGCTGACAATATTGTGCTGATGAAGGATGGAGAGGTGATACAGTCCGGTCCGCCTGAATCGATCCTCCGCCATCCGGCCAATGAGTTCATTAAAGAATTTATCGGGAAAAAGCGCTTAAAAGAGCATCAGGCAGACACTCTTGGAGGCCTTGATATGGAGGAGATCCCTTCTGTTCGTGAAGTGATGGTTGAAAACCCGGCTTATGCCTATCCGGAAAGGGGTCTTGCCGCAGCACTGCGGTTGATGGAACAGCGGAAAGTGGATTCCTTGATCGTTGTCACCCAGCAAAGAGAGCTCCTCGGATATGCAACAGTCCTGAACGTTCTCAGCCAATACCGCGATGAAACAAAAACACTTCAGGATGTCATGCACCCCTTCATTCATACCGTCAGCCCGGATAGTCCGTTCACGGCTGCCCTTGATCTGATGAGCCAGCACAACCTGCCATATGTCGCAGTTGTGGACGCAGACCGCAAATTTTCGGGAGTGGTGACAAGAGGAAGCATGGTCCGCCTGATGGCAGATGTCTTTCCATTTGAAAATGAGGTGGCAAAATGAACGTCATTCAGGAGTACTTTGCCTTTATTGCGGGCAGATACCCCGATGTCCTCGCCCGCACCGGAGAACACCTGGCCATCGTCGCTCAAGCAATGATTTACGGATGCCTTACTGCGATTACCCTCGGGATTTTGCTGACAAGAATGAAAGAAGGGACGCTGAACCAGCTTATTTTCGGGATCGTCAATGTCTTCCAGACCATACCGACCGTGGCCCTGCTTGCGATGTTTATCCCCTTATTCGGGATCGGCACCGTTCCGGCGATTGTAGCGCTTTACTTGTATTCCCTCCTGCCGCTGCTCCGCAATACGTATTCGGGCATCAAGGAAGTAGACAGCGGTGTAGTGGAAGCAGCGAAAGGAATGGGATACAGCTCCTTTCAGAGCCTTTGGAAAATTGAGCTTCCCCTTGCATTTCCCTATATCCTGTCCGGCATCCGGCTAACTGCCGTCTATATCGTGAGCTGGACAACGCTTGCGGCTTTAATCGGTGCAGGAGGACTCGGAGACATGATTGTTGCAGGGATGTCCAATAACGACAATTTCCTGATTTTTACCGGAACAGTCAGTGCAGTTGTGTTAGCTTTGCTGATCGATCTGATTCTTGGCTTTTTCAGCAAAAAACGAAGCCAGCTTGAAATATAAAAGACAAAGGAGAATGTTATGCCTCGGAAAATAAAAGCACTGGCAGGTGCACTCGCAGTTATTTTGCTCACCGCGTCTCTTTCAGGCTGCGGTTCAAAGGATACGATCCGGATTGGCGCCGCAACGTATACAGAAATGAAAGTCATATCGGCCATCTATCAGGAGCTGATCGAGGACCGTACAGACATTGAAGTAAAGGTCATCCCTGATCTCCTTTCCAATCCGATGATCCTCAATTCGATGAAGCGCGGAGACTTGGATATGGCGTTAGGCTATTCAGGCGTTATTTTTAATAACTTTTTTCCCGTGAAAGAGACGAAGGACAGAGAAGAAGTGCTGAAGCAGGCAAAAGAAGGCTTCGATCAGCATTATGATCTGAAATGGCTTGACCCGCTCGGCTGGGAAAATACATATGCCCTCACGGTAAGGGAGGATGTCGCCAAGGAAAAAGGACTTGAAACGATATCTGACCTGGAACAGTATCAGCAGGAGATGAAGATCGGTGTGGAAGCGGCCTGGATGGAACGGCAGCTGGACGGATATCCGGGATTTACAGATGCTTACGGCTTCGGCTTTGAGCAAATCTACAAAATGGATATCAACCTCGTATACGAGGCCGTTGCGAACAGAAAGGTCGATGTCGTGGTCGCTTACTCCACAGACCCGAGACTGCTGCAGTATAACCTTAAGACACTCGAAGATGATAAAAACTTCTTCCCGCCGTATGATGCGTCGATGGTCGTACGGAATGAAATATTAAAAAAGCACCCCGAGATCGAAGACATTCTGAATGAACTGAAGGGAAAAATAAACGAAGAAACCATTACCAAACTGAACTATGAAGTCGATATCAACAACCGCAATGAGCGCGAGGTCGCGCGAGAATACCTCCAGCAGCAGGGCTTGCTGGATTAGGAGGGAACATCCTGTATGGAATTTTTAAAAGAAATGGCCGAGTACAGTGCCAAAAACGCGGATCTGCTGCTCCTTTACACCGGCCAGCATCTTCTGATGGTGCTTATCGGAGTCGCTGCAGCGCTGATCATCGGAACACTGCTCGGCATTCTCTGCAGCCGGTACCCAAAGCTTGCACCGGTGATCATCTCCATCGCAAACATTGTACAGATCATTCCGAGCCTTGCACTGCTCGCCCTGCTCATGATTTATTTCGGACTTGGATTTTTCACCATTACAGCGGGACTGTTTTTCTATTCCCTGCTCCCGATCATCCGTCATACCTATGTCGGCCTTCAGCAGGTAGATCCCTCTCTTACTGAAGCGGGGCACGGCATCGGCATGACGTACATCCAGCTGCTGACAAAGGTTCAGCTCCCGGCAGCCATGCCGTTTATCCTTGCCGGACTGCGGATCGCAGCCGTCATCGCCATCGGAGTCGCCACACTCGCCCCGCTAGTCGGCGGAGACGGACTCGGCCGCGAAATCTTTTCAGGCATCAACTCCCGAAACTACGTGCGGATCTATGTAGGCGCCATCCCTGCCTGCATCGTCGCCATCCTGGCAGACATCATCCTCGGCCGGCTTGAACGGAGGGCAAAGATCCGGGCTGCAGGGTAAAGCGCGCTGTGGTTGGAATCAGAGCTTCTGTTGACCGGGTGAACCGGGCTGTGGATGGCATCGGAACTTCGGCTGAACGGGTGAAAAGGAAACGAGGGATTGACTCTAACTCTGTAATTTGGGGGAGGAAGTGTATTGGATATTGCGGCGGATGGCAGAATGTTGACCGGTACGATGGTTTGACCGATATATTTTGATTTCGGCCGATATATCGAGATTTCGGCCGATATATAAAAATCGGGACCGATATCTTGTCATTACGCCCGAGCATCCTTCTGTTCTCGACCTTTACAGGTACTCTCCACCGGCATTTACATACCCGCCTGCCTGCTTTGGCTTAAAATTTCGCCTGATAAGCAGAAAAAGGCCGGTCACCATTGAGTTCGCTCGGTTTTGAGTTTAAATCTGCAGCGCTCAGTAGCATTAGCAGGACTTTCTGGAGTTAAAATAGGATGCAAGCTCGGGGCCGTCATGCTCCGGGCTTTTCTTTAGTTGTGTAAAAGAGCATTCCTAACCTTTGCTTACAAAGACCTATTATACGTTACAAGAAAAGGTGCCAACAAGGAACCACATGCAAAAATAAAAATGGCTATGCCAAGTGTCACAATCCTATTGCTGAAAGGAGACAGAAAATAACCGAAGGTAAGCATTGGAAGAATAGTAAAGAACACAAAAATCAACCGGCTTAGTATTGTAATCCTATGTGCTGTACCACATTCGTTACATGTGATAGGTTCATAATTCTTCCAAAAGGATTTATAGACTTTACTCCAACTAAAATATGCATGGCATTTCCCGCATTTTTGCAAAACAATCACATCCAATCTTATAAACTGATTTTCCCAGACTGGTTTTATTAGCCCGCATTCCTGGATGAATAATCTTTCCTCTTATTCACCAGCAAATCAATAAAATCCGAGCGGTGACAAAAATTTCAGTCTAAATCAAGGTGTTAAAACGGCTTTAATTGTACGGCAATTCCTAATATCCCAACAAAAAGATGCAGTCCAATACATTCTGATTGGACTGCTGGTTTTTGTGCCCGAAAACCGGACAGGTCACCATCTGTTGGCCACGCATTTCTTATTCATCTTCCGGGTTAATAATCCCCAGCAGGACATGATCTTCCCACTTTCCGTTAATCTTGACGTTCTTTCTGGCAAGGCCTTCTTTTTCAAAGCCGGCTTTCAGCAGAACGCGGATTGAGCCTTCGTTATGCGGCATTACGCCGGCTTCGATCCGGTGGAGCTTCAGCTCTTCGAATGCATACTTGGTGATCAGCCGGACCGCCTCTGTCGTGTACCCTTTTCCATTATGCTGCTCGTCCATAAAATAGCCGAGAAATCCGCTTTGGATTGACCCGCGGGCAACAAAGAACAGGTTGATGGTACCAATCAGCAGGCCTTGTTTTGTATAAATCCCGAATTGGTATTCCTCGTCGTTTTCTTTTCCGGCGATTTGCTCGCGGATGATTTTTTCCTGGCCTTCCAGTGTATAAAAGGATTCAGGGCGTTCCATGGCAAAGCGCTGAAAAAAATCCCTGTTTTCCTCCTGCAGTCTTAATCTTTCCGGAGCATCCTCCAGTGTGAAAAAACGCAGGTTTATCGAGTTCCCTTCAATCACTCCGTATCTCCCCTTAAAAGAAATCATAGAAAAATGGCGTATAGCCCGGCAGTGTTTTCTCCAGCTGTTCAAGCTCCTCGGCTTTACCCTCTGCAAGACCAAGCTGGGCAAGCTCCGCAGGGGTTTTGTAACCGAACAGGACTGCGGCAAGGGCGTTTATGGACAAATCAACCCCTTGCAGCTCCCCTTCCAATACTTCGGAATCCGTAAGCCGTTTCGCCTGGCCGGCTTCATCGATGAAATAAGATCCGTTGTTCCAGGAAGCGTAGGGGTCCGTCACATGAATGAGCGCTTTGCTGCCTTGCCGGAAATCATATCCTTTCAGGAAGGCTTCCGCATCTACAATTCTCGCCATGAAATAAGGACGGCGCTCTGAATGAAGCCGCGGCTCAGGAAGGCAGAAAAAGAGCGGCTCTGCTTCATGCGTATCCATAATGACTTCTGTCACCATGGAATCATGCTGGCAGATGAAGTTCCAAAGCCCGTGCCTTGCTTCCGTATCCAGAGCGATAAATTCATCTGCAAGCATTTTTTTATCCTTTAACTGATAAAGAAGGTAACCGGTCGCTTTGCCCGATTCATTGTAATATACGGCTGTCATCTCTTCATCGTAAATCGAGTCGAGCCACCAATCGCGGGTGCGGACGAGCATCCCCGTGTATTTCGCTGCAAACGCATTATAGATTTGTTCGATGTCTTCATTGTGGGTTTCTTTGCTGTAGCGCTTGATGGAACCAGGCACGAGCTGCTGAATTTTCATCCCGCTCACCGGCACGGTTGTTTTCTGGCGGCTGCTGAACAGCTCCCAGCCGTACTTCCTGTAAAACGAAACATTAAATGGATGAAGCATGGAGACCGTTACCTGTTCCCGCTTCATTTTTTCCAGGACAAATATAAGCATCTCCCTGACATGGCCTTTTCTCCGGTGCTCCGGATAAGTGGCCACCCCTGCAAGTCCGCCCATCTGCAGCTCACGTCCGCCAAAATGGATGGCGAGCGGCAAATAATGAAGCTTTGCAGCGATCTCATCATTTTCAAGAATGCCAAAAAGCTCGTGGTGCTTCTCCATTGACTCCAGCCGTTCAGGAAGCTCCTGTTCAGAAACTTTATATATGAAGGCGTATTCGGACAGCTTCATCGATTCCTTAAACCGTTCTTTTCCAAACTGAATAACGTCCATTATGTATGCCTCCTATGCCATTGGCTGTTTACTATCCAACAGATACTTTCTCTATTCAACATAAAAACTCCTTTTTCTGCAAAAAAAGAGTGCACAGGGCACTCTTTTACTCTTCCTCCGGCACCGTCCATCCGTCCATATACATGATCCGCTCAGCCATCGTCGGATGGGCGTAGCGGAACTGTTTGACGAGCTCGGGCGGATTCACCCGGCTCAGGCCGCTCTTTGCCAGTTCCTGAAATGTCCGGACAGCGGCTTCTTTATCCCCTGTCATTTCAATTGCGTACATATCAGCTGATTTTTCCTGCATTCTGGATACCGCGTTCGTAAGCGGACTTGAAGCGAAGCTGAGAACCCCGATCAGCAGAAAGAACAGCGGAAGGGCTGCCAATTGCCCAGGAGAATCCAGCTGCAGCCGCTTTCCTCTAAAGCTGATGAGCCACTCCATCAGCTGTTTCACAAGGAACAGGCCGGCAAGCGAAAGCAGCAGGTAGCCTGCGATTCCGACATAAATGTGCTTCATGACATAGTGTCCCATCTCATGGGCCATGATGAACAAGATTTCATTTTCTTTTAATTTCTGCAGGGTTGTGTCCCACAGGACAATCCGTGAATTGGACCCGATGCCTGTTACGTAGGCATTCATGGAGCTGGTTTTTTCCGACATATTGACTTCATATACATGCTCGGCCGGAATATCAGCCCGCTCAGCGATCTGTAGGATTTTCGCCTCCAGTTCTTTATCCTTGAGAGGGTAAAAATCGTTATACAGCGGATCGAGTAGGACCGGCTGCAAGAACATTAAAAACAGTGAAAACGGAATCGATAAAATCCAGGCAGCTAGCCACCATCTTCTTTTGTATTTCCGGATGAGGAAAACGAGTACAGCCGCCAGAAGCGTCATGATGGCATACCCGATCCAGAAGTCGATCAGCTGATCTTTCATCCAGCTCGAAAAGGGCTGGGTGGAGATGTGATATTCTTTTGCCAAACCATATCCGATATAGTGAACCGGCAGGGATAGAGCCGCTGTGAGCAGTGAAACCCAGAACCAAAAAACCGCCACTCTCACGATAAAATAGCGTGCCGTTCCTTCCGCCCATTTCTGGAACTTCCCCGAGAGGCCTGTAATCAGGAGAACAAGGTAAATAAACCACTCAAACGGAGCCGTTAAAAAAAACAGAAAATCCTTTTTCCTGGAATACTCCTCTGACAGTAAAAGCTCTCTTCCGGTCAAAAAGGTTTTCGGATCAGCAGGAGTTCCTTCCAGATACTGGGGAAGTGATCCATCTGAAGATAAGAACAAATACCAGTAAATAAAGAGACCGTACAAAAAATACCCGAGTACGGCCGCCGTCAGCCATCTTCGCATAGCTGTGTTCACCCCTTATGAAACAAGCCCTGTTTGTATTAGTGTAAGACAAACGGGGCTCTAATAGAACCGTTCACCCGAAAATCGAGCTGTAGCCCATGACTGCTAAAATGGAGGCCAGAACGGTGAAGATCACATTCCAGCCCATATATGCAGCAGCAAATGCAGCCGCAGCCCCAGCCAGTCCGAAATAAAATCCGCCGGACGTCATAAAAATGGCCGGCACGATGAGCGCACCCAAAATGGCGTACGGAACGTTTTTCAGCATATTCTGAAGGAACGGAGGCAGGCTTGAACCTCTGAACGCGATGAACGGAACGACCCTGGGAATATAGGTCACAACCGCCATTCCGATAATAATGAGAACGATTTTTTCATCCATGATTCCTGCTCTCCTTCCAGAGGAGCTCGACTCCCGCTGCTGAAATGACGGTGGCGATCACGATAGCCCAGCCTGCGGAAAAAAATCCGCTCACGATCAGAAGGGTATTTATGACTGCAGCACTTGCCGCGAGCACCATGACCTTCCGGTGCCCCTTAAGGGAAGGGACAAGCAGCCCGATAAACAGGGCATAAAGAGCGATCGACATGCTTTCCTGAACCAGGACCGGCAGGAGATTCCCTGCCCAGTGGCCGATACCTGTAAAGATGACCCAGCTGGAAAAAGAGACAGCGATAAGCCCATACATATAGCCGGATGACAGCCTTCCCTCCTTTAAGGAAGCAACGGAAAAAGTCTCATCCGTAATCCCGAACGCATAAAGCGCTTTTTTCCAGGGCGCTTCCTCTTCCGCCCTCTCATTCAAGGAAGCAGCCATCAGGAAATGGCGGATATTCATGATGAAGGTGGTGAAAACAATCTCAAACGCTCCTGTCCCGGCAGCGATTAAAGTAAGAGAGATGTATTGAGCCGCTCCCGCGAATACGAGAAGGCTCATCATCACTGCTTCCCCAAGCACTAAGCCAGTGGACTTCGCAATTAAACCAAACGCAAGGGCCACCGGCATATACCCGACAGCAATCGAAACGCCTCCCTGCATCCCTTCCAAGAAGGAAGCCTTCTGTTCAAATTCTGCCGCTGACTGCAACTCGTCCCCTCCCATCAAGGATAGTAAATCAGCAGATGGCAAACGGCCTTCTCTGCTGAATGGTTCTCATATGTATGGCTCTCCATCGCACGAAACCGGACCGCATCCCCCTGATTCAGATGGATCACCCGGCCGCCTACCGCCACAGAAAGGGATCCCTCTGCTGCATAAAGGTACTCCTCCACACCCCCGTGGTGCCGCTCTGAAACATGGCGGCATCCAGGCAGCAGTTCCATTCTATAAATCTCAAACTTTCGTGAATCATCATATGGAAAATAGGAAAAAACCCGGTACAGCTCTTCATCCTCCGTCACCGGATCCACAGTATCCCCTCTTACAATGGAAACCTCACTGTCTCTTTCCCCGATTAACGAAGAAAAAGAGACCTCCAGCCCATTGGCAATCTTCCATAGTGTCGATACAGTAGGGCTTGAATCTCCATTCTCTATCTGGGAAAGCATCCCCTTGCTGACCCCCGATAACGCGGAAAGCTGATCCAGGCTCAGCGCCCTCATCCTGCGGATCCTTCTGACATTTCCGCCAATCACAGCCTGAATATCACTCATGTCCGCTCCTTTTAGTAAAGTTTAATATAGTATACAATTGTTTGATTTTTTGAACAAGTTCGAAAATAGAATTAGAGAAAGCTGCGTGCCGGTCGAAATCCCCGCCGATTGAAGGAAATCAGCAATTATCGGCAGGAAGTCAGCAATTAATCTCTGAAAGTCCGCAATTATCAAAAAAAGTCCGCAATTATTCCAGAAACGTCAGCAATTACTTGGGAAAAGTCAGCAATTCCTTGGGAAAAGTCCGAATTCCTTGGGAAAAGTCCGCAATTCCTTCAGTAAGGGTGCAAAGGATGCCAGCATGCTGCCATAATCTGCAGACCGGCTTTACTTATCTTCCGGATTCGCTCCTTTTTTTGCTCAATCCTGTCCGTTATTCGCGGCTTTGAACTGTATATCTGCCAATTTCATTTTACTGCCCAAACCAACCCTTATCCTCCTTGGTCCAAACCAATGAAAAGATTAATCATCTCTCCATTATGTAAAAAAAGAAAGCCGGCGGCTTTCTTTTTTATAGTCCCTACTTTATTTTCCCTGAAACACCGGCTTCCTCTTCTCACTGAACGCTTCAAGTGCTTCAAGCCTGTCTTCAGTCGGTATAGTTACTTCGTAAGCTTTTCTTTCGATTTGCAGGCCGGTCTGCAGGTCGGTGTTCATCCCGTTTTTCACGGCGAACTTTGCCTGCTGGACAGCGATCGGTGCATTTTTAGCAATCTCTGCTGCCCACCCTTTGCAAGTTTCCATGAGTTCTGCGGAAGGGACTGCAGCGTTTATGATGCCGTATGTTAAGGCTTCTTCTGCCGTCAGCTTTTTTGCTTTTACAATCAGTTCAAGGGCCCTTGAAGTGCCGATCAGTCTTGGCAGCCTCTGTGTTCCTCCAGCACCCGGAATGATGCCGAGGCCGGTTTCAGTCAGCCCGATCTGTGTGTGGTCCGCCATAATTCTGAAATCACAGGTTAGAGCCAATTCGAGGCCGCCGCCAAATGCAAATCCATTGATGGCGGCAATGACAGGCTGAGGAAGCAATTCGATTTTCGTGAACACTTCTCCCATTTTAAACAGGTTCCGCTTCACCTGTTCATCTGTAAGCGTTTTTCGTTCCTTCAGATCCGCTCCGGCACTGAATGCTTTCTCTCCCGCGCCACGGATCATGACAGTTCTGATCTCCCTGTCCACCCGTATCTCCTCTACAGCCTGTTCCAGCTCTAGCAGCGTCTCATAGCTGAAGCAATTCAATACGTCGGGCCGGTTGATGACGACCTCTGCTAACCCATTTTCTTTGCTGTATTGAATGAGGCTCATGAGCGGGCCTTTCCAGCCACCTGTTCTTTTAGTGCCCTGCGGAGAATTTTTCCGGTTGTGTTTTTCGGAAGCTCCTCCAGAAATTCAATGGAAGAAGGGACTTTGTATTTGGCAAGCTGGCCTCTTCCGTATTCCTTCAGCATTTCTTCTGTCAGGTTTGGATTTGCCGTGACGACATAGCACATTACCGCTTCACCCTGTTCCGGGTCCGGTATGCCCAGAACGGCTGCCTCGGTTATTTCCGGATGGCTGTAATATACCTCTTCCACTTCACGCGGGTACACATTGTAGCCGCCGACAATGATCATATCCTTCTTGCGGTCCACGATGTAAAAATAGCCTTCTTCATCCATCCTCGCCAAGTCACCTGTGTAGAGCCAGCCGTCACGGATCGTGTGGGCGGTCTCTTCCGGCATTTTGTAATACCCCTTCATCACATTCGGTCCTTTTACGATCAGTTCCCCGACCTGATTAGGAGGCACTTCCTCGCCAAGTTCATTGACTACTTTGTTTTCCACATTAACGATATTCATGCCGATCGAGCCGGCTTTCCGCGGACGGTCCAGCGGATTGAAGCACGTGACCGGTGCAGCTTCTGACAATCCGTATCCCTCTGAAATGACTACATTAAACTTCTGCTCGAAGCCTTTCAGGAGGGCCACCGGCATGGAAGCTCCTCCGGAAATGCAGAGCCTGAGCGTCTCGACATCCTCTTTGAGCCCTTCCTCATACTGCAGCATAAAGTTGTACATGGTCGGGACACCCGCAAACACAGTAGCATCGTACTCTTTAATAAGACGGAACACTTCTTTCGGACTGAATCGCGGAACAATAATCAGCGAAGCCCCGCTCATCAGGGGCGCATTCAGCGAAACGGTCAGGCAAAAAACGTGGAACATCGGAAGCGTGGCCACCACTTTGTCGGCGTCATTCATTTTCAGATAATCCGCAACATCAGCTGCATTGCGGTAAATATTTTTATGGGAGAGCATCGCCCCTTTTGGCTTGCCGGTTGTCCCGGAAGTGTACAGGATTACAGCTGTATCTTCTTCATCCAGTTCCGGTCTGCTGAAGCTGCTGTACTCTTTTGACAGCATGGTTGTAAACGATTTCATTTTTGTGCGGATGACTGCCTCCTCCACACGGAAATTCTGTTTTTGTTCTGAAGGAGGCGTTTCACAGACAATAACATGCTCCAGTGCAGGCAGCTGTCCGTTCATCTGTTCAAAGAGCGGAACGAGCAGATCCAGTGCAATGACCCCTTTAACGTCCCCGTTGCCCAAAATATAGCCAATCTCAGCCGTTGTATAAATTGGATTAACCGGAATGACTGTCGCTCCGGCCCTCAGTGCACCATACATTCCAATCACAAAATATGGTGAATTCCCAAGCAGCAAAGCCACATGGTCCCCTTTTTGAATTCCCATTTCCTGCAGGCCTGAAGCAAAACGAGTTACCATCCCGTCAAGCTTCGCATACGAAACAGCTTCCCCCTCGAAATAATAAGCCGGCTTATCCCCATATTGACCGGCAGCCTCTGTCAGCCGTGTGCTGATATTCATTCTCCCACCCCTATCAATGAATGAATAATCATTCATTATATTTTTATAAAATTCTAAATATAGTATAGTAGAAGAGAGCACTTTCAACAAGAAGGAAAACTTGAATCTGTTAATTTTGGCCTATCAAAATATCCTTATGTCTGGGAACTTGGATTAGTAGAGATGAAAATTTATTTCAAAAAAAAGATTCCCGCCCAAGGGAGGAATCTTTTTTACCCAAATTGATTTTTAAAAAAGCCTTTTTACACTTTTACCGATCGGCGGGATTGTTACCCCTTTTCCCGAGAAGAACTTTTTGACCATGGATTCTGTATAATGGACAGCCTGACCGTAGGATATGTTACCTGGAAGCGGCGGCTCTTCTTCGACATGGACATCAAGAATAACAGGTCTGTCTGCTTTCACTGCCTGGTTGAGCGCCATTTTCATTTCCTCACGGTTATGGATGCTGACTCCGATTCCGCCGCAGGCTTCCGCAAACATGGCAAAATCAATATTCCCGAGCCCCGTTCCGTATTCGATGTGCCCCATCTCCTGCTGCTCATAGTGGATCATGCCAAGCTTTTGATTATTGAACACCACCACAACAATCGGGAGCTTGTACTTAACCGCAGTGACAAAATCATGCATCACCATCGTAAAACCGCCATCCCCGCACAAGGCCCATACCTGCTTATCCGGCTCGGCGATTTTAGCAGCGATGGCACCAGGCAGCCCGCAGCCCATTGTCGCAAGCCAGCTGGAAATAACCATCTTCTGCCGGTGCAGATCCAGATAGCGGGCACTCCAGACGGTGATGTTGCCAACGTCCACTGAGAGAATCGCATCCTCTGTTAAGACCTGCTGTATTTCCTTCATCACCTGGGGAGGCATCAGGTTCTCTGTTTCTGCTTCCATATCATTTTCCATTTCGTCTCTCCAGGCAGCCATTCTCTTCTGGGCCTCTTCCAGAAAGGTACGGTCTTCCTGATAAGGCAGCGCAGCAGTAAGAGCTTCCAGCACCTTCTTTGAATCTCCATTCAGCCCGCACGCCACAGGGTATCGTTTCCCAATAAACTTTGTTTCGATGTCAATCTGGATCGCGTCTGCTTTTTCCGGTAAAAATTCACGGTATGGATATGAGGTCCCAATCATAATAAGAAGATCGGTTTCCTGCATCGCCCAATAAGATTGCTTCGTCCCCAGCTGGCCGATATGCCCGAGACAATGAGGATGTGTATCCGGAATCGCACCCTTTCCAGGAAGAGAAACAGCAACAGGTGCCCCAATCTTTTCTGCAAACAGCGCAAGTTCCTCTTTGGCACCCAATGCCCCTTTCCCTGCCAATATGACAGGCTTCTTGGCGCGCATGATCATTTCCGCAGCCATCTCCATATCCTTTTGACGGGGCGACCCCGGCTCGCTCGCCAATATATCAGAAGTTAAAGGCTGGTCCCACTCTGCTTTTTCTGCGAAAAGATTGTCCGGCACAATCAGGACGGCAGGACCGTTCTCAGCATACGCCGTCCGGATCGCCTGATTCAGCATATCCGGAAGCTGCTCATGGGAATCCGCCCTCTTGCAATACACCGACGCATCCTCAAACATGCGCTCCAAATTGATTTCCTGAAAAGCATCAGTACCTATTTTAGATGTAGGTACCTGACCCGCAATCACAAGAACGGGTGCCCCGTCCGCCTTTGCATCATAAAGACCGTTCATCAGGTGAACCGCACCGGGACCGGCAATCGATAAACAGACCCCCAGCTTCCCCGTCAGCTTCGCATAAGCTGCTGCTGCAAGCGCTCCTACCTCTTCGTGCCGGACCTGATAAAAACGCAGCTCATTCCGGGCTTTCCGGAGCTCTTCAACAAATTCATTTATTGAATCCCCCGGCATCCCATATAAGTGATCCACTTCCCATCTCTTGAGGATATCCGCCATAACTTCCCCTGTTCGTGCCACACGCCTCATCCCTTTCTATTGAAAGCCTACTTTCTTTCATACCCGATGACGGGAAACTTAATCGGCCGTAAATGAACTGGCTGGAGAAGTGGTCCTCCGGAGTCTGAAATGGGTGGCTTGGAGCAGAAAGGGCTGACTGTGGCGGTCATTGAATAGGCTGGGCGGCGTTTTTGCCTGGCATCGGGACGTTCAGGCGGGGTTGCTGGACGGTTTTGCTGCGTATCGCGGCGTTCAGGCGGTTACGCCGGACGGTTTTTCCAGAATTCACAACGTTCGGACGGATGCCGGACGGTTTTGCGGTCATCACCTTGGCCGATCCGTGGTGCCTTACGCGGTTGCCAGGCATTGCGCTGGCTGAGCAGTACTGCCGGACATTTCGGCTGGATATTTGAAGGTTCGCCCACTTTCTCTGTACATTTCCAAGAAAAAAACGGGTCTCCTGCATGTGATATATGTGTCAATTTACGGCCAGGCAGCTTCTTTTGGCCGTTTCAGAGGCATAGAAACGGGTACTTTCCGCTCGCTGGCTCGTATATCGGCGATATTTCCAAGATATCAGCCATATTTTCAATATATCGGTCAAAAAATTTTTATATCGGTCAAATTTTAAATATATCGGTCAAAATTCTGATATATCGACTATTCGACAATATTCGCCACCCAGCATCTTTTCCGAATAAAAAAAGCTGCCATGTCCGGCAGCTTTCGCTTAATACAGCAAGTCTAAAAATTGTTCTTTGGTGATGTTACCGAAGTAATGCTTCACATCGACAGGTCTCATTACCTTTTCGAGCTCGGATTTTTCGTAGCGTACTCCTGTCAGCAGGTCCTGGATCTCTGCTACATCTCCTACGCCGAAGAAGTCTCCATAGATTTTGCAGTCCAGTATGGTTCCTTTGCTGACTTCCATCCGCACATCAATTTGCCCGACAGGAAACCGGTGGGAGTGCTGGATATTGAATTTCGGCGATCTTCCGTAGTTCCAGTCCCAGTTCTGGTAGCGTTCTTCAGAAAGCTTGTGGATTTTTTCCCAGTCATCCTCAGTTAAAACGTATTGAGGGACTTCTCCGTTTGTGTCGAAAATATAGCTTAGAAGAAGTGAACGGAATTCCTGGATGGAGATTTTCTTTTCTAGGAATTCGCTGATATTTGCAACACGGCTGCGGATCGATTTGATGCCTTTGGATTCAATTTTGTCTTTTTTTACGACCAGTGCAGAGACGACGTTCTCCATTTCTGAGTCAAAGAGCAGCGTGCCGTGGCTGAACATTCTTCCCCTTGTAGAGAATTGTGCATTGCCGGAAATTTTACGGCCTTCAGCCAGAATATCGTTGCGGCCGCTGAGCTCAGCATGTATTCCAAGCCTTTTGAGTGCTTCGGTAACGGGTTCAGTGAACTTTTTGAAATTGTGGAAGCTGTCGCCGTCATCTTTCGTGATGAAGCTGAAGTTCAGGTTTCCGAGGTCGTGGTATACCGCTCCTCCGCCTGACAGTCTTCTAACGACGTGCAGACCTTGTTCTTCAACGTACTTCGTATTGATTTCTTCAATCGTATTCTGGTTTTTCCCGATGATGATCGATGGCTCATTTATGTAAAACAGCAGATACGATTGTTCAGGATCCAGGTTTTTCAGGCAGTATTCTTCAATTGCCAGATTAATTCTTGGATCTGTGATGTTTTGGTTATCGATAAACAGCATTTGTGCCATTTGTTTTCCCTCCTTAAGCGTTCCATGTCCATCCTTTTGATGCAAGGACGAGCGGCCTTTTGTATATCGTTTTTGCTTGGGCAATTAAATCCTCATGATTGCCGAAATGAGGCAGGTGGGTGAGCACACATTGCTTTACACCGGCTTTTTCTGCAAGTGAAGCTGCGTCCAGACTGTTCATATGGCCTGCGCTTTTTCCATCCTGTCCAGCATAAAAGTTACATTCGGTGATCAGCAAATCTGCGCTTTCAGCAAAAGACAGCAACTCCTCTTTAAAGCTTGTATCCGCAGTGTAGACGAGCACCTTTTCTCCGTCTGTGATTCTGAAAGCATAGCATTCTGCAGGATGATCTGTCTTTAAAAAGGTGATACGGAAAGGACCGATTTCAAGCTGGCTGCCGGGATTGTACTGTACTCCATGTGCCGCATTCTTATAAGAAAGCCGGCTAAAGCCATCTTTGTCACCAGTATGCCCATAAATCGGCAGTGATGGAAGTCCTTCTTCCAGAAAGCCGGCCACGAGCCTTGCATATTGGAGCGGACCGATGTCTGCCACATGATCATGATGGTAGTGGGAGACGAGGACCGCATCCAAATTCTTCAGTTCTATGTATTCCTGCAAATTGGACAGGACTGCGCTCCCACAGTCAAGTAGGAGGCTGTATCCATCCTTCTGCAGCAAGTAGCCTGCAGATGCTCCGCCCGGTCCGGGGTATCCTCCCCAATGGCCGATGACCGTCAGTTTCATTTAATCTCCCCCTGCACCGAATGTTTCTTCCCACCGTTCAATATACCCAATTGTCCACTATAACCGCAAGCTGAATGCACGTGAATGCGAAAATCCGCCTAATTTGCGTTTGTTACAAAACAGGTGTTGACCTTTTCACTACTGTTATAATACAATGTAAGTAACCAAAACGACATGGAGGGGATTACATGTTAGTTAAATTAACTGAATTTTTCAGAAACTTGCCGGGGAAGCAGTGTACAGAATGCGGGAAAGAGATTGAAGAGCAGCACGAGTGCTATGGAAACACGTGCAGCCGCTGTATGAATGTCCAGGACTTAACGTAAAAAAAAGAGCCGCTCGGCTCTTTTTTTTATGTACTGAGGAAAAGCCAAACCGGCTTATTGGATCCCTGCCAGTTCGGCCTGCATGTGTGTGGATTCCCGGACGATCAGCTTCATGGAAAATTGATGCCTTTCTGTGCCGGTGTACTGCCGATTGCGGATTCTTTCCAGGAGCACTTCCATAGTTTTCAGTGCCATCTCCCGGACAGGCTGCTCAACGGTTGTTATTCTTGGATTCATCAGTTCTGTTATCACTTGATTGTCAAACCCGGTCACAGCAAGGTCGCGGGGGATGCTCCATCCATGCCGGAGTGCTTCCGAAACAATTCCTGCCGCTACTTCATCCGAACCGGTGAAGATCGCAGTCGGCCGGCCGGAATCACCTCTGATACTGCGGAAAATTTCCGTGCCGTCACTGCTTGTGATGGCTTCACGGAAGGCATACTGCTCGTCAAATGCGAGCCCTGCTTCATGTAGAGCCATCATGAAGCCCTCTTCCCTCGCACTGGCTACATTGCTCCGGAACCTGCCGCAGCAGTAGGCGATCTTCCGGTGACCCTGCTCGATCAAGTGTCTCGTTGCTTTATATCCGGCTTCCTGCTGATCCATATAAATCATCGGTACATTTGCCCGCTCATCGAATTCATTGCACAGGATGACCGGTCCGTATTCAGTAAATCCTTCGATAGCAGACCAGTCATTTTCAGCAGAAGTGAGAATGACGCCGTCCACCTGTTTAGTCTTCAATAAGTTTAAGTATGTTAATTCTTTTTTTGCGGAATATTGAGTCTGGCATATGATGAGCTGGTAAAAGCTTTCTGCAGCTGCCAGTTCGAGTGTTTCAATCAGCTGGCTGAAGAACGGATTCATCACTCTTGGAATGAGTACGGCGATCATGCCTGTCCGCTGGTTCCTTAAACTGCGTGCAGCCGAGTTCGGCACATATCCGAGTTCCTCCATCGCTTCCTTCACTTTTTTCTTTTTTGCGATTGATACATAGGGGTGGTCATTGATCACCCTGGACACAGTGGTTCGGGACAATCCCGCACTTCTAGCCACATCCTCTATTGTTGCCATGTTTCTCCACCTCTCCCCAAAAAGCAAGCGCTTTCATTTTCCATTATATGAAAATGTTCATCTTTTTTCAATATAAGATTCATAGAGAATATTGATTTCCAAAACGGAGAGGAAGGAATCTACACATACTGAATCGTATAGTAACAATAGGAGGTGAAGGAAAATGTATTACCAAAACACCCTGATCACTGCTTCTGACGATTCCGGAAAGACATCTGCTGCAGTCCCGGCTGCGAGAGGCGGAAAGCCTACAGCAGCATCTATAGAATATGAACTTATCGTAAATAACCCTTACCGATATACCCAGGAAGACGTTCAGTTTCAATCCCACCTCGCTCGCTACCCTGAACAGGCAGGACTTTCACGGGATGAATTTTTCTCCAATCCAAAAGCATGCTTCAGGGCTTCTCCGCTTGTAAAGAAGTTCGGGTGGGGCATTCATTACGACCAGCAGGGAAAAATCGCCCTCATCGAATTGCAAAGCCCGCAATACGCACAACTTCTGAACGACGAATCGGTTACCGTGCTGAAAGGGATACGATCATCGAGGAAAAAATAGGGCAGATTTGAAGATAGATTAGCGAAAAACATCTATTTGTAGAGGAATTCCTAAAAAAATCAGCAATTAGCGGTTGAGGAATCCGGCAATTTCATAATATTTTGATTGCAAACAGGAGCTTAGTGCCATAAATGCCGGCCTGTTAGCAGTATGAAGAATCAGTACTTGCCCTTTATTTGCGATATTTTCAGGATATTTGCGAAATCGGACCGTTTATTTGCGAAAATTTTTATATATTTGCGATACTGGATGATTTATTTGCGAACGGATAATGCTGGGGGGCTTGAGCGATTAGAAGGCCATTACAAAACTCAGCTGTTCCTTTACGAACGCAAAAAGACCGGCCACATCTGCCGGTCTTTTTCCTATTAAACTTCTTCCGCCAGCTTTTTGCTTTTGCGAACCTGGAAGAACATATAGATAATGGTTCCTGCCATGAGCAATAGCGTCATGCCAATCAGAACAGCGGATTGATTCCATAGATAGCTATAATCACCGCTTGAGATAACTGCCTTGAATCCGGCTACGGAATACGTCATCGGCAGCCAGTAGTTAAAGATTTGCAGCGGCTCTGGGATGAGCTCCAGCGGGAAGGTTCCGGCTGAAGTCGTCAGCTGCAGAATCAGGATGATGATAACGACGAAGCGTCCCGGGTCACCGAGCGATGTAACAAAGAACTGCACAAGTGCAAGGAATGTCAAGCTTGTCAGGATACTGAACAGGACGAACATTCCGGTGCTTTGAACTTCTACTCCGAGGCCCATAATGAGGACTGCATCTGCGATCAATGCCTGGATCACACCAACTGCCATTAGAATCCCAAATTTACTGAAGAACCATGACAGGGCTGATTTTGGATTTCCTGCTGACTGTTTCATCGGGAAAACGATCGAGATGAGCAGCGCCCCTACGAACAATCCGAGTGACAGGAAGTATGGGGTAAATCCTGTACCATAGTTCGGAACTTCGTTTATTTTCTCATTTTTAACATCTACCGGCTTCGCCATCTGATCGTACAGCGGCTCAGAGCCTTTCGTATCTTTTGTTTCATCTGCTGCATCTTTCAGTTTCTCGCTGAGTTCTCCAGTTCCCTCAGTGAGGTCCCCTGTACCTTTATCGAGCTCTGTAGCACCATCCGCAAGCTTGCCGGTGCCGGATTGAAGATCTCCGGATTTTGCAGCAAGTTCTCCTACTCCGGAAGCGAGTTTCGTGCTTCCGCCAGCAAGTTCGGCGGCACCTGATTTCGCATCATTCAGGCCTGTGCCAAATTGGCTTGCTCCAGCCTGCAGCTGCTTCGAGCCTTCAACTGCCTTTGCAATTCCTGAGTTAAGGGTACCCTGTCCTTCAGCGAGACTGCCGACTCCAGACTGCACAGCCTGCTGTCCTTCATACACAGAAGTCGCTCCATCTGCAAGCTCGCCAGACTTGGAAGCCAGCACAGCCGAATTCTCAGCCAGTGTTCCAACACCTGAAGACAATGAATCACTGCCCTTGTTCAGTTTTTCCAGAGCGGCTTTTAAAGCTTCTGCTTTTTCAGGCGGAAGTGATGCAAGCATCGGTTCAAGCTCGCCCTGCAGCTGATCAATGCCGCCAGCAAGCTCTTCTGCTCCTTTGCTGGCCTCCTGCTGTCCTGCATCAAATTTTGTCAGCCCTTCATTTAAGGCTGCCGTTCCTTCACTCACCTGTCTGGAGCCATCAGTCAGCGCAGGCATTTTCCCGTTCAGCTCCTGTACTCCGCTGTTCAGCTTGTCCGAACCGTCAGCAAGCTGCGAGCTTTTCTCAGCAAACTCATTGATTCCGGATTGCAGGCCGCCATAGCCTTGCTGAAGCTTGCCAAGACCGGCATCCAGATCACTTATCCCATTCTGCAGTTCTTTAGAGCCTTCAGATGCAGACTGGGCACCCTCTTTAAACTTCACAGAGTTTTCGGCAAGCAGAGCCAAGTTATCCTTTAATTTCGCTGACCCATCCTTCAGCTTGCCTGCTCCCGAATTGAGGTCGGAAGCTCCGTCGCTTGCTTTCCCAAGACCATCTGCAAGTTCTTCAACATTGCTGAAAATGCCTTCTGTATAAGTTTTCGTTATTTCACCTGCAACCTCAGCTTTGATCTGGTCAACTGCTGTATTTCCGATCTGAGCGGAAAGGAAGTTAAAGCCTTCATTCGGCACATATTCAAGCTCGAGTTTTTTCGGATCCTCATCAAGCAGAGTTGTTGCATTTCCAGAGAAATTTTCAGGTATTTCGATTTTCATATAATACTTTTGATCTTTTAAGCCTTGATCCGCTGTTTTCTCATCAACAAAAACCCATTTAAACTCCGGGTTCTCCCTTAGATTGTCAGCCAGATCACGGCCGGCCTGAAGGTTTTCTCCTTCATATTCCGCCCCTTTGTCCTGGTTCACAACCGCTACAGGCAGCTGATCCAGATGTTCATACGGATCCCAGAATGCCCATAGGAACATTCCTGCATACAGAACAGGGATAAAAAGCACCGCAATGACCGGTACCAGTATTTTTTTGTTGGAAACGAGTGCCTTCCACTCTTTGATGAGCAGTGACATAAAGTAAAACCTCCTGTGTTGTACGTCTGACTGTTTTGTTCATTTGGTCATTTTCAAGCAAAAAGATAGGACATCCTAAGCGGATAATCCCTTTAGAAAATAGAGTTCAAACAGTTCCGCAATTTTATCTTTAGACAGCGGTTCATGATTTTTTTCCCAGTCAAAAATCAGGGAAACGTAAAGCTTCAGCATCAGAAAAGCAGTCAGTTCCGGATCGCATGGACTCAGTTCTCCCTTGTCTACAGCACTCTGGATTTTCTGTTTAATGTAGCTTACAATCATTCCTTCAAGACGGCTGACTACTTCCTGTACAGCGGGAGTGCCGAGCTCTGTGCTTTCCTGAAAGATTTTAATGGTGAGCTGATGCTTTCTCCGGTACTCCAGCACACTGTACAGTGCACGGTGTGCATTTTCAAAAAAACTGAGGCCCGGATCGATTGCTTCGTCTGCTGCCTGCTTTATTTCCTTCAGTAATGAAGTAATAATTTCATCGAACAGCTCTTCCTTATTCTTAAAAAACGTGTAAATGGTTCCTTTCCCCACATTGGCCTGTTTGGCAACAAGGTCCATCGTAGTTGCTTTATAGCCGAACAGGGTAAAGGACTTCGTTGCGGCATCAATAATCAGCTGCTTCCGGTCGATGCTCAATCTGCTTTCACTCCTATACTGACCAAATGAACAATTTAGTCATTCAGTACTTTCACTATAAAACGAGTCTGGAAAAAATGCAAGAAAAATAGAGCCATATGGCTCTATTTCTCTAAAAAGCCGCGAACATTTGCGACAGCTTTTTTCCCTTGATCAATGCAATCCGGAAGACCGACTCCTTCAAAAGATGCTCCGGTAAGGAATAATCCGGGATAAGTGCGGCTTGTATATTCATAAATCTTCGCGATTTCTTCTTTATGGCCTACATTGTACTGGGGCATCGCTTTTTTCCAGCGGCTGACCACATAATCCTCAGGCATTCCGGTTATATCCATGGTTTTCTTTAAATCTTCCATCACTATGCGGACCAGTTCCTCATCGGACCGGTCCGGAATGGTATCATCCCCGGCCTTGCCGACATATGCTCTCAGAATCGTTTTATTTTCAGGGGCTGTGTGCGGCCACTTCTTGTTCGTCCACGTGCAGGCGGTAATGGAATAGCCCGCATTACGGGAAATCACAAAGCCTGTTCCTTCTTTAGACATTTTTACATTTTCCTTAGGAAAAATGAGGGCAACATTAGCAACAGATGTAGATGGCATTTTTCGGAAATAATCAAATTCATTTTCCTGAAAAAGTGCAGCTGCGGTCTCATGAGGTACAGCCATGATCACAGCGTCCGCTTCGATTGCTGTTCCGCCGCTCAGCTGCAGATGGTATCTGCCGTTTGTATGCGAGAGCGCAAGAGCCTTTGTATTCTTTCTGACATCTACAGAATGCAGACTTTTTTCCAGTGCATCAACGAGTGATTCAAGACCGCTTGTCAGCGTTTGAAAAATTCCTTTTTTCCTTGAAGGGTCATGCTTTTGACTGGAAGCGGGCATGGACTTTTTCATTCCAAGAATCAAACTTCTGTGCTCCTGCTCCGTTTTATGAAACTGCGGAAAAGTAGACATGAGGCTGAGCTGATCAATATCTCCTGCGTATATCCCGGAAAGCAGGGGTTCAATCAGGTTTTCCACCACTTCATTCCCTAAACGCCTTCTGAAAAAACGGCCGAGCGACTGATCACCTGTCATTTCTCCCTTCGGCAGGAGAAAATCACCGGCTGCCCTGATTTTGCCTGGAAGGGAAAAAAGACCGGAAGCAGCGAATGGTTTGAGTTGAGTGGGGATGCCCATCACTGCCCCCCCGGGAATCGGATGCAGCCCATCCTTCAGCAGCACGTAAGAACGGCCGGTTGCATTGTTTACAAGCTGGTCACCGAGACCTAGATCACGGACAAGCTCGGGAGCACTCGCTTTTCTCTCCAAAAAAGAGTCGGGTCCGCGTTCGATCGTGTATCCGTCCCTCTTTACCGTCTGAATCTTTCCGCCAAGCCGCGGGCTTGCCTCTAAAAGAGTGATTTCCGCTTCGTCCGGATTCACTTGTTTTTGAAGATAGAAAGCCGCGGATAACCCAGTGAGTCCACCCCCGAGGATGACAATTTTCTTTTTCTTTTCCATGCTATTCGCCTTCTTTACATTACTTTTGAAGCTGTTTTAAAACCGCGTCTGCAAGGCAGTCTATAAACTCAGGCTGGTCGTTCGGCATTTCCGGCCGGTGATAGGCAGCACCTAACTCATTTGTAACCACTTTGCACTCATAATCGTTGTCAAAAAGCACTTCCAGGTGGTCTGAAACAAACCCGACCGGTGTATAAACAAAGCTGCGGAAGCCTTTTTCTTCATATAATTCACGCGTCAGATCCTGCACATCCGGGCCGATCCACGGGTCTGGAGTGTTCCCCGCACTTTGCCAGCCGATTTCATAATTTTTTACGCCGGCAGCTTCTGCAATCAGGTCAGCTGTCTCTTTCAGCTGATTCGGATAAGGGTCACCGGCTGCGATAATCTTCTCAGGCAGGCTGTGAGCAGACACAATCAGCACCGCTTTCTCCCGCTCCTCTTCCGTCATCGCAGAGAATGTTTCTTTCACGCGGTCAGACCAGTAGCGGATAAATTTCGGTTCCCTGTACCAGCTTTCAACAGAAGAAATAGTCAGGCCGCCGAGCTTCTCCGCTTCTTCTTTAGCACGTCCGTTGTAAGACTTGATGCTGAAGGTAGAGTAGTGGGGAGCGAGCACGATGCTGACAGCCTCTTTTATCCCGTCCTCATGCATCTGCTTCACTGCATCCTCAACAAAAGGCTCAATATGCTTCAAGCCAAGATACATCTTGAACTCTATGTCGTCCTGGATGCTGTTCAAATGGCTTTCCAGCTTTTCCGCCTGATCCAGTGTAATCTTCGCCAGCGGTGAAATCCCGCCAATGGCTTCATACCGGTCTTTCAGATCCTGCAGCATTTCCGGTGCAGGAGGCCGTCCATGGCGGATATGCGTATAATACCGCTCGATATCTTCTTCTTTATAAGGCGTTCCGTAAGCCATTACAAGCAAACCCATTTTTTTCTTCATCGCAAGCACCTCTTTTAATTTGTGAAGGATAACACAAGCCTTCTTTGCCTCTATTTTGTCATGCCGGTACAAAGATTTCCAAAAGAAATGCTCTTGGAATGTTTTGCATTATGGCCGGGATGCAGAATATTCATGGACGAAGGCTGAAACCTTCCGCAAAGTATCCGGCTGGACTTCCGGGAACACCCCGTGTCCGAGATTAAAAATGTAGTGATCCGACTTCATACCCTGGTCGAGAATATCCTTAAGCTTTTCTTCGATCACATGCCAAGGGGCTAAAAGAATAGCCGGGTCGAGATTTCCCTGAAGTGTTTTCGTAAGGCCCATTTCACGCGCCTCACTGATTGACAGCCTCCAGTCCAATCCAACCACATCAAGAGGAAGGTCATGCCATTCCTTTGCAAGGTGACTCGCCCCAACTCCGAACATAATGAGTGGTACCTTTAACTCCTGCAGGCTTGTAAAAATCCGGTTCATAACAGGTTTAATAAACGTTCTGTAATCATGAACATTCAATGCGCCAACCCAGGAATCAAAAATCTGTATAGCCCTGGCTCCCGCTTTCACCTGGGACTCAGCGTAAACAATCATCGTATCAGCAAGCTTGTCCATCAATGCGAACCACGCCTTAGGCTCTGCATACATAAAAGCTTTCGTTTTGTTGTAATTTTTGGACGGACCGCCCTCAATCATGTAGCTAGCCAGCGTAAAAGGCGCACCGGCAAAACCGATGAGCGGCACATTCAGCTGTTCCTTCGTCAGGATGCGGATCGTCTCAAGAATATAAGGAATATCAGATTCCGGATCGATTTCACCCAGCATTTCAACATCCCGGACACTCCGAATCGGATTGCTGATCACCGGACCGATCCCGGACTTGATTTCCACATCCACTCCAATAGCCGGCAGCGGCGTCATAATGTCTTTATATAAAATAGCTGCATCCGTATTGTACTGTTCAACCGGAAGTCTCGTCACGTAAGCGGAAAGCTCAGGCTGATGCGTAATCTCAAACAGACCGTACTTCTCCTTAATCGCCCGGTATTCCGGCTGCGAACGTCCCGCCTGCCTCATAAACCAAAGCGGAACATGATTGGTTTTTTCCCCTCTGCACGCCTTTAAAAAAGCATCATTGAATTGTTTTGACTCCATGAATCTCCCACCTTATTCAGTACTCTTATGTATTTTATAATTATTATAACGTTATAATCCCATTAATATAGTACAAGCACGGAAATGTCAAAAATTCGACTTAAAACAAGGGTGTGTAAGCCGAGATCTAAACCGGTTACGTGCCATTTTCAATCGGTCAGGTGCCGTTCCTGTATCTTGCCGGGATCACGGGTTTTCGTGCCGATCCTAACCAGTTACGTGCCAAACTCTTTTTACTTGCCGTTTTCGATCGGTTACTTGCCGGATCGTTCCTTTATCGTGCCGGGTTCACCAGTTTACGAGCCGATCTAACCTTACGTGCCAAACTCTTTTTACTTGCCGTTCCTTCCCCGTACCGTACAAGCAGCTGCGTGCCCTCTGCCCAATCCAACAAAAACCCGGGAATCCCGGGTCTTATCTGCCTGAAAAAATTCTAGGTTTTACGTAGGAGGTGCCTTCTCCCTCCTGCTTCGTCTGTTTGTTGAAAGGGACTACTTTATAGGAAGCGGAGGAGAAGATGCTGCTGAACGGGATTGAATAGGTGCTTCGGTCTTTGACTTTGCCGATCAGTCTTTCAGAGGATCCGTCCTTTTCATAGATCCGGTATTCCACCCGTGGATCGGCTTGTTTACTCCAGGATAAAGACACGGTAACAAGTCCGAGCGGATCAAATGCATAATCGGCGTCCATCGAGTTTACCGGCTTCAGTCTGATCGGTTCTTCTAAATCTTCGACATCGGCAGGTGCGGCAAAGGCAGTTTTTTCTACAGACTCTGCTTCGTTTACGATTTTCTTAAACAGCCTGGCTGCATATGCAGAACCTGCGGTTAAATGATGGTCTTCCGTTGTTTTATCGTAGCCCATCCACAGTGCCCCGGTGACATCCGGTGTATAGCCTGCAAACCAGGCATCCATCACGGCGCCCTTTTTGCCCGGGTAGGAAGTGGTTCCTGTTTTCCCTGCGAGGTCTCCGGAAAAAGTTCCGCTTTTAGCCGTTCCTTCTGTTACCGTATGCTGCAGCATGCGCGTCATATTCCAGGCGGTCTGTTTTGAATAAACGCGATTTTGCTTTTGTTCCCGTTCCGCAATTACGTTTTCATTTCGGTCTTTGATTTTTTCAATAAAGAACGGATCTGAATAGGTTCCTTCCTGAGGGAATACCCGGTAGGCGTTGGCCAGCTGAAGCGGAGTAACCCCTTTTTCTAATCCTCCCAGTGCAATAGCCAGTCCATTATCGTCAACGGCTACTCCCTGCTTTTCGAGATATTTTCTGCTTTTTCCGATCCCCAGCTCATTTAGTGTCCAGACAGCGGGGGCGTTCTTGGACTTAATGATGGCGTCGTACATCGTTACTTTGCCAACATACCGGTCATCAATGTTTTCCGGAGCATAGTCCCCCGCATAGGTCTTATATTCATCGGTCAGGAGGGAATAGGGCTCGTAAAGCTTCTCTTCCATTGCCGGGCCGAAAACAGCAAGCGGCTTGAATGTGGAGCCGGGCTGGCGCTTTGCCGTAATCCGGTTATAGCCTTTAGGGGCATAGTCTCTTCCTCCGATTGCCGCGAGAACGCCACCTGTCCGGTTATCCAGCAGGATGAACGACCCTTGAGCCTGATCATCTGTACCCGGAAAATAGGCATCGTTCTGAAAAGCATCATAGGCTGTTTTCTGGATCTCGTGGTCCATTTGAACGGTGACGGTATAGCCTCCATGAAGAAGCTCCTGATTTGAAATCCCATATATTTTTTCAGCTTCATCCATAACAAGGTCAGCATAGCTGTACAGCCATGGATGATCCAATTTCTCTCTGACCTTAAGCCCGAGCGTTTTGCCCTGCAGCCTTACTGCTTCCTCTGCCGGCAGATACCCCTGATTTTCCATAAGCGAAAGGACGGTATCCCGGCGCTCCTTCGCTTTTTCCGGGTGAAGGATAGGTGAATAATTGGAAGGAGCCTTTGGGAGGGAAGCAAGCATGGCTCCCTCTTCAGCCGTAAGCTGTGATACATCCTTCTGGTAAAAATACTGTGCTGCTGCCTCTACCCCGTAGGCGCCATGGCCAAAGTACAGCTGGTTCAAATACATTTCAAGGAGCTTTTCCTTGCTGTATTTGTTTTCAAGGTTGATGGCGATCATCAGTTCTTTCGTTTTTCGAAGCCAGGATTTTTCTCCGGACAGGAATACATTTTTTGCAAGCTGCTGGGTGATGGTGCTTCCCCCCTCCACCTTGCTGCCTGCCAGGATGTCTTTATAAAGAGCCCGGCTGATTGCTCTTGGATCAATGCCGCTATGCTCGTAAAAGCGGCGGTCTTCCACGGCTATAAAAGCTTCTTTTACATGTTCAGGCACTTCAGAAATGTTTACAATCTCGCGGTTCTGTTCATACATCCTTATTATTTCATTGCCATCCCTGTCCACCAGTCTTGTAGCTGAAGGGAGCACCAGTTTTTTCTCGTCAATCATCATACTGCCTGCGATGAGGATGAATAAATAGCCTGCAAGAGAAATAATTATCATAATTCCGGCAATCATAGTAATTCGTGCTGCAAATCGTTTCATGTAATTTACCTCCTTTCAGGGAAATCCCCTTAAGTTTCCTGCGGGGCGGATCCTCCTTTTCCCTATAGGTTTTAGGATTGATTAATAAAGGTATTTATATGTACAGCTCATGGTCCGCCTTAAAATAAAAATCGCTTATACTAATAATGGGGTGATAAATGATGAACATGTACATGACATTTGGCACGGAAGAATATCTGGAAGGCATTGCGAATCAAAACAGCAGTGAGAAGATGCTGCTGATGCATACGGATGACAAAGCCATGCTGATTCACGAGACAGCGGGAGAAACGGTATTAAAAGAGCCGAAGAAGTATGAGGTTCTGGATGCAGCGGGCCATCTTGAAAGGGCAGGATTTGCAGTATTAAACAACATCCCCGTAACCGAGGAGGGAAGGCCGCTGTTCGAGCAGCGGTTCAAAGAACGGGCAAGAATGATAGAAAACGAACCCGGATTTGCAGCCATTCGCGTCCTTCGTCCGCTCCGGGATGATACATATGTCATTCTGACACTCTGGGAAGATGAAGCGTCCTTTAAAAACTGGCAGCAATCAAAGGCGTATGAGCACGCTCATAAGAAACGGGGTACGTCAGACGGTGTAGACCAGAAATCCATTTTCCCGAGAGCTTCTTACGTGACAACCTATCAAGTGCTTAAATAAGATCCGGTTCCCCGGATCTTTTTTTTGTTCAAAAAATACTATATCACGGCTGAGTGATTCTGGCATGATTTAACTGCTGAAATTCCCCGGGAAATGATATTTTTTGCAAATCGGTGTCCGTTTCTGGAGCCTTGGCGCACTTCCATATCCGTTGTAATTTTCTGAATTTATATATAATATAGACAGAAACGCATCAAGGAGGAGTTTCATGCTCGAGAATATCTATACAGATCTGGATGAACAGTATTACAAAATGGTTGAAATCCGCAGACACCTGCACCAGCATCCGGAACTTTCCTTTCAAGAATGGAAAACAGCCTCATTCATTAAAGAGTACTATACGGATTTAGGGATTGAAGTAAAAGATAAAGTCGGCGGCAATGGGCTGACCGCTTGCATTAAAGGAGGAAAGCCAGGCAAGACCGTGGCGTTCCGGGCGGATTTTGATGCATTGCCGATCCAGGATGAAAAAGAAGTGCCATACAAATCAACCGTCCCCGGTGTGATGCATGCGTGCGGCCACGATGCCCATACCGCCCTCCTACTTGTGTTCGCTAAGGTTATGAACCGTTACAGGGACCAATTAAGCGGAAATATCCTCCTCATTCATCAGCATGCTGAGGAATATGCTCCGGGCGGAGCGAAAAGCATGGTTGAGGCAGGATGTCTTGACGGCGCTGACGCTGTTTTCGGCACCCATCTTTGGTCCATATCTCCTCTGGGAACGATTCAATACCGAAATGGTCCGATCATGGCAGCAGCAGACCGCTTTGAAATTGAAATCAAAGGAAAGGGCGGCCATGGCGCACAGCCCCATTTGACGAAGGATGCGATTGTCATCGGGGCACAAGTCATTTCCAACCTGCAGCAGATCGTCAGCCGGAAAGTGGATCCTGTTGAAGCAGCTGTTGTATCTGTCGGCACCTTTAAAGCGGAGAATGCCTTCAACGTGATTGCAGACACCGCCAAGCTGATCGGAACTGCGAGGACTTTTAAAGAAGAGGTGCGGAATCAGGCAGAGCAGGAGGTAGAAAAAGCGGTGAAAGCAGCCTGCCTCCTGTATGATGCCGACTATACATGCGACTACTTCCGCGGCTATCCGGCTGTCGTCAATCATGAAAAAGAAACAGCATTCGTTAAAAACCTGGCTTCAGCTGTTCCCGGTGTAGATACTGTGGAAGAAAGCCCCTTGCAGATGGGCGGCGAGGATTTTGCCTATTACCTGCAGAAGCAGAAGGGAACGTTCTTCTTTACAGGAGCCATGCCGGCAGATAAAGCTGCAGCCTTTCCCCATCATCATCCAAGATTTGATATTGATGAAAAAGCGATGCTTGTCGCTGCGAAAACATTTGCTTCCATTTTTATTCAATATGAACATGCTGAAACTGAAAGCAATCAAGAAGCTGCGGTACAATAGAAAAGCAGCCCTCAACCGAGAGGGCTGCTTTTTATTTCCCGAGAACACGCATCTGATACACCTTCACTGCTGTATCTCCCAGCTGCTCGAGCAGCTTGAAGTTTGCAGCGCCGCCTACAGCAGCACCAATACCGGGTACGAGCTGCAGCATCTTCACAAGGTCGATATGGTCGCGGTACTCCTGCTGAAATTCCTGCCAATCCATATCAGAAGCCTTTAACGGAGCTGTGTCCCATAACTCAAGGGTTTCGAGCGTTTTTAACCGGACAGGCCCGCTTGAAAATGCGAGCTTAAAGATATGCAGAATGTAGATCCGTTCCTCTAAGCTCTTTGGAGGAAAACCGTAGACAGCGGCTGCTTCAAACAAAAATTTCATTTTTATCCCGAGAAGCAGCGGAAAGTCGGCCATACCTGCAGCAATTCCTCCGGCACCTGCCAGGGCCCCTTCCGCAGCGGCCGCCTTCTTATAGGTGGAAAGAAGACGCCGGGCTGCTTCATCTTTTTCTTGAAGGGATTCCGGCACAGCGGTGTTCAGATTCGTCCATTGCGATCCTTTTATGGTCATTTCAGTCATCAGCCTGATGCTTTCCGTCAGCGCCTGATGAACTCTGGCTGGAATCCGGTCCGTTATGGACTGCTGCACTTGCTTCGCTTTCCTCTCCCACATCGGCGTTTGCTTCTGCAGCTTTTGTTTCCAGTTTTTTAATTCCTCCCGGATCTCCTCTTCATAGTTCATCCTCTACCCCCTGTGATTCATTTTTGCAATCCGCTGCCGGGCATAGACATTTACAAATATCCATACGAAGACCACGGAACAGACCAATGCTGCCGCCCCTTCCATCCACTCCGCTTTTGCAAGTAATACAGCACTGAGAACAGCCCCCTGCACAAGCAGGATATTCCGCAGAAGAACCGTAAAGCTTTTCAGCTTCAATTCAGGAGGAACCGGGTACAGATCCGGGATGGATAGCATATCATAATGCTTGACGAGCGGGATAAGCTGGATGCCGGTAAGAAAGATGGTACCGGCCGCAAGGACTGCCGACGCAAGCAAAGACATATCCGTAAAGGTTAAGATCAAGCCCGATATGACGGTCAGCCTGATGAACAGACCGAGGTAATCTGTTCCCCTGATAAAAGCGCGTGCCAGCATATACATATACACGCTGTTTTTCCCGTAGCTGATGTTTTTCAGTGTCCAGTCGAGCCACGCTCTTCTTCTCGCCTCTTTTTTTAACTTTGGCACATCTGTGAATAAATTTGCGAGCCTGTAGAAGGCCTGTTTTTTCCGGTATTCTGCTTTAATGAGCCGGTCCCATTTCAACCCTTTCCCTTTAGCGGTTTTTTTATAATACATAAGCAGGAGGGTCATCAGAACACCCACCGCTGCCGCGTACACAATAGTACCGCTCAGCACTAAATAGAGGATAGCAGCATTCAATGCGAAACGGACTGCTTTATCCCAATAGGATGAGGAAATCTCCTCTGAAAAAGAGAGATGCCACTCGCACTCTATATTCGAGGCGTTCAGCGAGAGCACAACGATTCCAGTGAACAAATATGCCGTCCCGTCACCCGCCACCGCCAGATGAAGCGGCCCGAGCACCAGGTACAAGATAATCAGAGGCAACAGGGACTGCAGATAGCTGTATCGTTTCGCTTTCTTTAAGTACCCCTGCATTTTTTCTTCAAGCGGCAGCAAAAATACGAGATCCGCTTCTTTAAAAAGGGTTCTGACGCTTGAAAAAACGAGAACTGCTGCAAAGATAACGGCAATGAGGATTGCTGCTGGAAAATTGTCCGGCAGCTCCTTCAGCCAGGATTGATACCACAGCGCTCCGCCTGCAAGAAGAAAAACCATTACGATAAGCAGATGGTCGTTGAGCATGTATCTGGAATAGGACCGGATTTCTTTTACATGCTCTTCAAGCCGTGTTTTCCACAGCTCAAGAACGGTCTTCATGCTCTTCTTCTTTCGTGAGCTCAATATATAAGTCATCCAGGTTGGCTCCGGTCATGCCAAATTCCCGCTGCAGATCGGAAAGGGTGCCGCTCGCACGGACCTCTCCATTATGTAAAATAATAAACGCATCACAATACCGCTCTGCTGTCGCCAGTATATGTGTCGACATTAAGATCCCCGCTCCGCGTTTTTTGGCCGTGTTCATCTGCTCAAGCAGCGAGTTGATGGCAAGGGGATCAAGTCCTACAAACGGCTCATCAATGATGTAAAGCTCCGGTTCTGCCAAAAAGGCACACATTATCATGACCTTTTGCTTCATCCCTTTTGAAAAATGGGCAGGAAACCATTTCAGCCTTTTTTCCATCCGGAACTCTTTGACGAGCGGGGCAAGCCTCGCTTCAAAATCATTTTTATTTAACCCATACGCCATCGCGGTCAGTTCAAGATGCTCATAAAGCGTCATCTCTTCATAAAGTACCGGCGTTTCCGGAATAAAGGTAAATTGCTGCCGATATGCTTCAGGACCTTCATGGAACGTGCGCCCGTTAATGGCTATGCTCCCCGTGCGCGGCTCCATCAGTCCAATGATATGCTTAATGGACGTGCTTTTTCCTGCACCGTTCAATCCGATCAGCCCGACGATCTGGCCTTTATCCACCGAAAATGAAACATCTTTTAAAACAGGGTTGCGCGTATATCCCCCTGTAATTTGATTCACCTGCAAAAGTGTCATGGTTTTATTCCTTTCCCTTTTCAAGTTTCATACCCCCATCATATCAAAATCTGCATCCCCGTGTCTCGCCGCTCATTTCTAAAATTAACCAGGATTATCCCTCCGCTATCCGTGCATTCTAATTAGGGAAGAAGGAAGTTCATTTATTTAAAAAATGAGGTGTTTGTCAAAGACGCAAACCGCTTAAACTTGTTCACCAGAGGGAAGTTCGATCAACACATCGCTTAAAAATGAGGTGTTTGTCAAAGGACAGATTTCTGATTGACGCATTTAAGCTTCCACTTCTGAAAATGAGGTGTTTGTCAAAGGCAATGTACCATTTTGAATGAGTCCTTCACTTCTTCTTCAGCAGGGCTGCCTATACGGGCTGGCCCTGTTTTTATTTGCATCCGGAATTGAAATTTCTCAGATTGCGGCGGACTTTCCGGCATTAATTGCTGACTTCCTGCATTAATTACTGACTTTCCGGCGTTAATAGCTGACTTCCCTGCGCTAGTTGCTGACTTCCGGCATTAATTGCTGACTCCCTGCCGTTAATTGCTGACTTTCCGGCGTTAATTGCTGACTTCCTGCCGTTAATTGCTGACTTTCCGGCGTTAATTGCTGACTTCCCGGCATTAATTGCTGACTTCCCGGCGTTAATTGCTGACTTTGACCTTCCGGTTGCTGCTGAAAATCTCTGCTGACGAAAGCAGCCGATTTTTCTCCCGGAGCGGGTATGATAAAATGTAAATAGTAAACATACTGGAAAGGATTGATCAAATGAGCTGCATTTTCTGCAAAATCATTAACGGGGAGATTCCCGGGGCAAAGGTTTTTGAAAATGAACATGTCCTTGCTTTTCTTGACATCAGCCAGGTAACAAAAGGACATACACTCGTGGTACCGAAAGTACATAAAGAAAATGTTTATGAAATGACACCTGAACTATCGCGGCATTTCTTTGAAGCGGTTCCGGCCATTGCCCGCGCGATAAAAGACCAGTTCCAGCCGGAAGGGCTGAACTTGCTGAACAACAACGGTGAGATCGCGGGCCAGTCTGTGTTTCACTACCATATGCATTTGATCCCCCGCTACGGCAAAGGGGACGGATTTGGAGCTGTATGGAAAACCCATACGAGCGATTACACACCTGAAAAGCTTCAGGAGATCGCTGCACAAATCCAGGAAGGAATCGAAAAGTAACGTACAGTCCGCAAGCGGGCTGTTTTTTTATGGGCAGCTCCGGCATTCCGATTCTTCCCCCTGACTGATTCGGATTCTTTAAAACTATTCAAAACTGTCAGTCATTTGTGTTACCATGAAGATAATTTACTCAATTAACGCTTTAGGGGGCTATAACAATGGTAAGAGCATTAAACTTCAGTGCCGGGCCTGCCGCTCTTCCTCTTCCCGTATTGGAGAGGGCGCAGCAGGAATTTGTCAATTTTAAAGGAACAGGCATGTCCATTATGGAAATGAGCCACAGAGGAAAGCATTACGATGCCGTCCATTCAGAAGCAAAACAGCGGCTGAAGCAGCTTATGAATGTTCCGGATACACATGAAATCCTGTTTCTCCAAGGCGGAGCCAGCATGCAGTTTTCCATGGTTCCTTTAAATTTTCTAAAAGAAGGAAGCACTGCCGGATATATCCTTACCGGTTCATGGTCCGAAAAAGCGCTGCAGGAGGCAGAACGGATCGGAAAGACGTTTATCGTCGCCTCTTCAAAGGAGAGTAAATACCGCTCGATCCCCTCTAAATCCGACTGGAAAGATGACAGTGGCCTGAGCTACTTGCATATTACTTCAAACAATACGATTTACGGCACACAATGGCACGAATTCCCTGAAACAAATGCTCCGCTCGTTGCGGATATGTCTAGTGACATTCTCTCAAGGCCGTTGGATATCAGCAAGTTTGCACTTCTGTATGCGGGCGCTCAAAAGAATCTTGGTCCTTCCGGTGTTACGGTTGTTATCGCACATAAAGAGTGGACGGCAAGCCATTCAAACAGCCTGTCGAAATTCCTTGATTACAATACGCATCTTAAAACCGATTCTCTTTACAACACACCTCCCACCTTTTCCATCTATATGCTGGGCCTTGTTCTGGAATGGGCAGAGGAACAGGGAGGAACAGATGGCCTGGCGACACTTAACAAAGAGAAAGCAGAGCTTCTTTATGACTGTATTGAAAACAGTGGCGGCTTTTACCGCGGGCATGCGGAAAAAGGGAGTGAATCTCATATGAATGTAACGTTTAATCTGCCGGATCAGGAGCTTGAAAAAGATTTTCTCGGCAAAGCAGCGAACGAGGGGTTTATTGGATTGAACGGTCACCGGAGCATTGGCGGCTGCCGCGCTTCAATCTATAATGCCGTACCGCTTGAAGCTGTTGAAAAGCTTGCAGATTTCATGAAGGTGTATAGGAAAAACCATCCTTCCCGTTCTTTTTCTTTTCAATGATGCCGACCCCTGTTATAATCTATTTAACCGCTTTTGCAATGGGAAATAGTTCACCATTGGAAAGCAGACTTTTTAGCCCAGATGAGGAGAGTTGAGTTATGAAAACAAAAGAATTAGTTACAATGTCGCTGTTTGCAGCGATCGGTCTTGCCCTGCACAGCATCATCCCCCCGATTTTTTTCGGAATGAAGCCGGATATGATGCTGACAATGATGTTTCTCGGAATCGCCCTTTTTCCATCTTTAAAAAATGCACTGGTTCTCGGGTTTTTAACCGGTATCCTTTCCGCTCTGACCACCGGATTTCCAGGCGGACAGCTGCCGAACATCATCGATAAGCCGATTACAGCACTGGCATTCTTCCTGATGCTTACCGCTGCAGCCAAGCTGTTTAAGAAAGCGGGTATACCTGTCCTTACTGCAGTTTGCACCATCCTGTCAGGAACCATTTTCCTGGGAAGTGCACTTCTGATTGTCGGACTGCCAGGCGGAGCAGGATTTGCTTCTCTGTTCGGATTGGTTGTCATCCCGGCAGCGATCCTGAATACGGTTGCCATCATCGTCCTGTATCCAATCACAGCTTCTATTCACAAACGCTCAAAAACCGCTTCAGCGGCATAATAAAAACGGACTGGTCCAATTGCGGCCAGTCCTTTTCTTATGTCAATGAAGCAGGGACAGCATAATCCCCACCAGCAATGTGACACCGGCGCCCCCTGCCATGATGACGGCTCTTTGCTTCAAGATCCACTTCGGCGGATAGGAAGCAGCCTGCTGTGCTTTTTTTGCATAATTCAGGGCAGTGAGCAGAAAAACCAGGCTAATGATATAAAACAGAATCCCGATCATGCATCCGTCATCCCCCTTTTACGCTTATATATATGCAAATGAGCCGGCAGTATGAAACATGCCTTCGTTTAACTCCCTGTCCGGGGGGTATGATGTAAAGAAGGATTTTGCATAAAATCTGTGGAATAGGTAAAGAGAACGGATAACGGGAGTGATGAGTAAATGTCAAAAGCCAAATCCATCTTATTCGGAATACTTGCCGGAACGGTAGCTGGCGGAGCAGCAGCCTTGCTTTCAGCCCCATCTTCCGGGAAAGATCTAAGAGGACAAATCAAGGACAGTAAGACACGGATGCTGGATACCATCAATCAGCTGAAAGAGGAAAGCATCGCCCTGAAAGAGCAAGTGGCACAGGCAGCTAAAGACAGTGCAGAAGTGATTAAAGAAGTGTCCGGCGAGCTGCAGACCTCTTTGAAGGAATTCCAAGAAGAGATCGAGCCGCACAGAGAGAATCTTCAAAAAGAGATTGAAGCGATTGAGGAAAAGATCAAACAGCTGGAAGATACACTTAAAAAATGATGAATATTTCCATATAAGAAATGTCTGTAATAAAAAGGCGCTCAAACTTTGTCGGTTTGGCGCTTTTTTTGTATTGTTTTTTTAATATAGTTGGATTCAAGTTATTTATTTAAAAATTTTGTTAATTTACATCTTTATTAATCTTTACTTTTTTGGGATAATAGAGAATATTAGAAACGGGGAAAAGCAGGTGATGGAGTTGAAGAAGAATGAAAAGGAATACACAATTAAAGAGGCCATGCTCTTCAGCCAGAGAATTGCCCAATTAAGCAAAGCTTTATGGAAATCAATTGAGAAAGACTGGCAGCAATGGATCAAGCCCTACGATTTAAACATAAACGAACATCACATTCTATGGATTGCTTATCATCTGAAAGGCGCATCCATTTCTGAAATTGCCAAGTTCGGGGTTATGCACGTGTCCACCGCCTTTAACTTTTCAAAGAAGCTGGAAGAACGGGGTTACCTTGAATTTTCCAAAAAGCTGGACGATAAGCGGAATACATATATTCAGCTTACGGATAAAGGGGAAGAAATTCTGCTGAAGCTGATGGAGGATTACGATCCTTCCAGAAACGCTGTGTTTAAGGGAGCAATGCCCCTGCAGAGTCTTTATGGAAAGTTTCCGGAGATTATTGAAATGATGGCCATTATCCGAAACATTTACGGCGATGATTTTATGGAAATCTTTGAACGATCCTTCAGCAATATTGAAAAAGAATTCGAAGAAGAAAACGGACGCCTGAAAAAGGTGGAAACAGAAGAAGAGCAGCCAAAGGCTGCCGCTAATCAGTAAGAATGCAGGATGGAGCGAAGATCGCTCATCAGCTCGGGAAACATTCCCTGGCCGTGTAAAGCCTGAATTGTCTCTTTTACATCAAGCTTTTCATTTAGCTCTTCTATAAAAAGCGCAAGGAGTCCTTCAAACCGGACGAAACCTTGCGCTTTTTGCTGTTTCAGGAGCTGATCCAGCCTGCTGCACAGCTCGAGCACATGAAGGTACTCTGCTTCAGTCAGCTGTTTCTGAAGAATCATGTATGTAAACGGATATTTATTCCGATCCAGTGCTGATTGCATAAGTCGAACCTGAAATTCAAGCCTCTCCAGCCTTCTTTCAAAGCTGTTCATTAAATACCCCTTCTTTCTGTCTGCTACGTTTATTTTATAGGAAGAACGGCAGCAGAAAAAGGATTTCAGTACTTTTTTCAAAAAACCCTAAACAGTTTCAGAAAAAGTATTGATTTTTTTTTAGGACGGACGTAAAGTAGGTAAGGATTTATTTTTAGAGGAAGGTGATCTTATGAATTGCTGGAAAACTGTCGACCTTTCAAAAGATTATGGATTTCAGCGGCTCTTTATGTATTTCATCTTTGCATCCATTATTGCTTTTATCGCTCTTTACCTTCCTCTGTCGATGGTAGAACCAGCCAGAAAGCCGGATGCAGGAGAAGTTATCTATTTTGCTGTGATTCTTGCTTTAATTTTACCTGTTCATAAAATGCTTCATGCACTCCCGCTAATGCTAAGCGGCAATATGCCTAAAGCAAAAATTGAATACGCAGCAATGATCCCTATGCTGCGTCTGAAGCCATGTGTCTGTGTTTCAAAGCAAGTGATGCTGGCTACCCTGCTGGCGCCTTTTATCCTATTGACTGCTGCCGGTATCCAGGCAAGCCTGCTCATGCCGGAATATGTGCATTACTTCTGTCTCGCTTCCGCTCTCCATATCGGCTGGTGCATACCCGATCTAATTTATGCCCGCCAAATCGTCGCAGCTCCGAGATCCTGCAGGGTGGACGAAGGACGGAATGCTTTAGAAATTCTGATTGAAAAATAGAAGAGCCTGACGCCAGGCTTTTTTCTTTTTCTGCCCCTTTGCATATCTGTATCTTTTTTAGCGAATATTTGGTAACCTTATACTTATCAGTGAGGAAAGGGGGATCTCATATGATCATCTTATTCATTTTCTTTGCTGTCTTCATACTGTTCTATATAAATACATTAACGAACCGGCTCTGTTTAGTTCGTGAGATTCCTGAAGACCGTCAAACGAAGGTGTTTCGTATGATTAATGTCCTTATTACGATTCTGCTGATCTCTTCGTATATAGAAATTCTTTATACATAGAACTCGGAATCTGCTTGTCCGAATGGTCAACGAACAAAAAGTCCGGCCTTATACAGGGACCGGATTTTTTGCATGCAGGGAGATAATGAAAAAGCGCACCTTTTCAGGTACGCTCCTCATGCAAAAGCTTTATTTCAATGAGCCGGTTCGGTTAACCCCCGCTGTCCAGCCCGGTGCAAAGCTATTTCAGCTTACAGCCAAGCTGCACCAACGATTACCAACAAAATGAACAACACAACGATTAACGCGAAACCTCCAGCGTATCCACCGCCCATTGAACACACCTCCTTACTAATGGTTAAGATATACTATGCATTCGTGACGTATTGCGAATGGGCTTTTATCCTGCTCTATGCAGTTAACATCCGCCCTTATTTTCTAGTGAATATAGGCTGCCCCTACAATAATCACCAAGATAAACAAAACAACAATAAGCGCAAAGCCGGAATTATATCCTCCCATGCCGTTCAGCCTCCTTTCGCATTTCAAGACAGTATATGCCCGGGTGCCCGGCTTGCTAAGGGCTTATGCCCAGTTGACGAAAATTCCTTAATTTCACATAATTTCACATATTAGCCTCTTCATCGTATATATGGAGCGGTTTTACTCCATCATAAGCTTTGAAAACCGCTTCCGGATCCGCCTCTGTTTACTATTATGGCGGGGTTCATTTGACAGATTAGGTTGCAAAAGTCTATTGAACATGGCACAATGTTTTATAGTGTTTAGTACAAACAATAATAGGCAGGAGTTGTATCGACTAATGAAAAAAATGGCTATTGCAGCTATTACAGCAACAAGCCTGTTCGCTCTTGGCGCATGCAGCAACAGTGGAGCTGGCGGGTCTGACGTTGTAGCCGAGACGAAAGCTGGGAACATCACAAAGGACGAGCTTTATGAAGCAATGAAATCCCGTGCCGGTGAACAAGTGCTTACTGAACTCGTTCATAACAAAGTACTGGGTGAAAAATACAAAGTTTCAAAAGAAGAAATCTCTAAAGAACTTGAGAGCATCAAGTCCCAATACGGCGCCGAGCAGATCGACATGCTGATCAAAGAACAAGGCGAAGAAGCGGTTAACAACATGGTGAAAACAGAGCTTCTGCGTAAGAAAGCTGCTGAAACCGAAGCAAAAGTTACAGATGAAGATGTAAAGAAATACCACGAGAGCCTTAAAGGCAAAATCAAGGCAAGCCACATTCTCGTAAAAGATGAAAAAACAGCAAACGAAGTAAAGAAAAAGCTTGATGGCGGTGCAAAATTTGAAGACCTCGCCAAAGAATACTCTGAGGACGGCTCTGCCCAAACCGGCGGCTCCCTTGGATGGTTTGACAACAAGCAAATGGTGAAGGAATTCACTGAAGCAGCATTCAAGCTGAAAAAAGGAGAAGTCAGCCAGCCTGTCAAATCCGAATTCGGCTACCACATCATCCGTGCGGATGACACATACAGATCATATGATGAAATGAAAGCTGAACTGAAAAAAGAAGTTCAGCAGCAAAAATCACAGGACCCTGCTGCGATGCAGGAAGCCATTGACAAAGCCTTGAAAGACGCAAAAGTGGAAGTTAAAGATAAAAAGCTTAAAGATACGTTTAAAGCCCCTGAACAGCCTGCAATGCCAGAAGAGCAGCCTGCTCAATAACGCTAATATCAGCCCGCCTGCAGATTAATGGTCTGCAGGCGGGCTTTTTGCTGCAAAAGTTTACCCTTTCCGGCCGTTTTCAACAGCGGGCCCATCCCGGGCAACACTTGTGAGCTCTGCGGCGCGGCTGAACCGGTCTGCCTGCACGCTGCCCCACTGCTATGACTAAAAGCTTTTACATAGCGTTCCTGTGTCGCTCAGCGGCAGCAGATTGGGGACCAATGAAGGTCAGCCGATCTGTAAGGCTTCCGCCCTCCCTTAGTCAGCCGATCTATTTTTTTGTTACAGCTTCTGCCTATCAATACCTGATTAACCCGGGCAGCAATTTCCTGCCTTGAAGAACGACCCTACAGACCCTTAGCTAATGATCATAATACTGATCTCCCTGAATCAGCGAAATCTCCTGCGTAAGACTCCTTCGCCTCCTGAAATGATCCGTTTCAAAAAAATAAATCTCTCCTCCGCCCGCCGTCCTTCAAGGGTTTTTCCCTTACCGGGCTGTTCAGCACTTGCTATTTATTCCTGTACCTGTTATCCTAGTTAAGAATTATTTTTGTTCGGATATTAAGATCGAATACGTTTCAGCTTGATATTTCTAGAGCAAGAATAGTAACACGTTTGTGCGTACATGCACTAGGAGGTAACAAAATGTTAGAAGGTACAGTTAAGTGGTTTAATGCAGAAAAAGGTTTCGGATTCATCGAGCGCGAAGATGGCGACGATGTATTCGTACACTTCTCCGCTATCCAAGGCGACGGGTTCAAAACTCTAGAAGAAGGCCAAAAAGTTACTTTTGAAATCGTTCAAGGTAACCGTGGCGATCAAGCTGCTAACGTAGAAAAAGCATAATTTACAATCGAAAGAAGCCGGCTCAATTGAGCCGGCTTCTTTTTTAAAAAGCATACAGCAGAATACCCGGCTCTCAGGCCGGGTATTCTTATCAAACAGATATTTTTTCTACCTTTCTTCGTTCACGTTCCGCTTTAATCCGTTCAAGATATATTTGGCCTTCCTGTTCAATGAATTCATCGTCAGACCGCTTATCTTCTCTCGTAAGCGATACAAACTTGTATCCGCTGAACAGTACTCCCCCCATGCACAGATAAATCCACCAAGGCAATGCCAGCATTCGGTTTCCCCCTTCTCATTCTAATGTCCAGGCTTTTACCTCATGCTTATGCGCTTGGCTTCCACTTTATGCTACTTATGGAAAACAGGCTTGTAGAAAGAACGGTTTTCGAGGGCAAACACTCTCTCTGAGAATTCTCCCGGTTTTACCCTTTCAAGAGCACGATCAAGCATGTTCATCTTCGCATCGAGATTATCAATATAGTGCAGAATCTCGGCCTCTTTAATCATAGGCGGCTTCGGGCTTCCCCACTCAGCTTTTCCATGATGGGAGAGAATCAGATGCTGCAGAATCACGACTTCTTCAGAATCAATGTCAAGTTCTTTTGCAGCCTGTGCGATTTCGTTCACCATAATGGAAATATGGCCAAGAAGGTTTCCTTCGACAGTATACGTCGTGCTGATTGGGCCGCTGAGCTCAGTAACTTTCCCCAAGTCGTGCAGGATGACTCCCGCATACAGCAGATCGGTGTCAAGGGAAGGATACAGGGCTGCAATGGACTTTGCAAGCTTCAGCATGGATACTACATGATAAGCAAGTCCTGATACAAACTCATGATGATTTTTGGTTGCTGCCGGATATTCCAGCAGCGCCTGCTGATGCTCTTTGACCAGATTCCTTGTGATTCTTTGGATGTTCGGGTTCTTCATTTCAAAAATATATTGAGTGATGGTATCCATCATTTCATCTTTTTTGAGAGGGGCTGTTTCCAGAAAATCTGAAACATCAAAACTTTCATGGTCTTGCAGCGGGCGGATGTTTTTTATCTTAAGCTGGTTTCTGCCTCTGTAATGATGGATATCGCCTGCAATTTTAACGATCCCCTGTGCACTGTAGGTTTGCTCGTCCTCTTGTTTCGCATCCCACAATTTTGCTTCAATTTCTCCGCTCTGGTCCTGGAGGATGAGGGTTAAAAAGGGTTTTCCGTTGCTTGCTACCCCTTTTGTCGATGACTTGATCAGGAGGTAAAGCTCCACCTGTTCTCCGACATCAAAATGCATTACTCCTTTAGACATGCTGATTCCTCCCTGTATTTATCTGTGAATAAGTATAACATAACCGGCTTTACCGGGTGGTTTCCCGCACTGCTTCTGCTGTTGCTCCTGCTCGTTCAAGAATGGTGACGTGCCCTTTAAATCTGCTCGCGATATGTTCCTGGCATGTAAAGAGAAGAACCTGCTGGCCTGCCGAAACAGATGTCAGAAGCTCCAGCATTTTTTCCGTGCGCCCGGAATCAAAATGGACAAAACCATCATCGATAAGAATCGGAAGCTGCAGCTGCTCATTCATTGCCGCTGCCAGGGCAAGCCGTAAGGAAAGATAGAGCTGCTCTGATGTCGCCTGGCTCAATTCACCTGCTTTGAACCGGCTGCCATCCGCTCTTTCCGCTATAAAGGTCTGTTCTTCCTCCGGTAAAAATACATTCACATACCGTCCTTCTGTCAGCTCTTTAAAATACACGACTGTCTGCCTGATCAGCTTAGGCATCCGGACGGTGCGGTGATAATCGATCGTCCGAAGGAGAAAATCCCTGGCTGCCGTTTTTACGAGCCATTCTTTCGCCGTCTGCCTGGCATCCTCTTGCTGCAGTCCATATTCGTGCAGACGATCTGAATAGCTGCCATCCTCTTCTATGGCATGGAGCTTCGTATGAAGGACGGAGGCGCGCTCCTGCAGCTCTTTCAGGCGCTTCTCTGTCTGTTCTGTCTGAAGGGATGCTTCCTGCAGCTTTTCTTCCAGGCGAATCCAGTCGTGCTCCTGCATGTTTTCTGCAGCCTGGCTTCCTTCGAGCTGCCTGCGGATCCATGCATGCTGCCTGTTAAGCTCAGAGCGTTTCTGCTCATATCCCGAAAGCTCGCGGAAAGCTTCTTCATCCACTGCACCTGCATGACTGAGCAGGTTTTTGAATTCCTCCTGCTTTTGAAGAAGAAGATGGATCTGCTCTCTGTGTTCCTCCTGAATCTCTTCCATTTTAAGAATAACGGCTGCTCTCTTTGTCTGCTTTTCGTTTTCCTGGCGGGCAGCATTCAGAAGCCCGTATATTCTCTGACTGAGGGATTCATGTCCAGCTGCAGCAGGCAATACGCCAGAGGCTTTTCCTTCAAATAATGCAAGCCTCCCCTTCACGGCCTCCAGCTGTTTCTCCGCCTTCTGCCAGTCTGAAATTTTAGATTTGCACTCTTCTATTAATTGGAATGTCCGGGACAGGGACGCGACGTTCATGGTTTCCGGAAGCAAAAGATTTTTCAGGACAGGTTTTGCTTTTTCATTTAACCGGAACTGCTCCTTTTCCCATTCTTCATATTTGGCGATCACCCGGTCGCATACACGGCTCTCCTGCTCCGCCCTCTGTTTTTCGACCTCTGCCATCTGCTTGACCTGTTCGTCCTTCCATAGACGGCCCTTCAGCTCTTCTGCCCGCTTCATAGACTCAGGTCTCTCAGCCCTTCTCAATTCCTCTTCAAGCATCCTTTTCCTTTTTTGAAGATGCGCAGCTAGTGAATCTGTGGCGGAGCCTTTGTTTTGAAAAAGAAAGCCGGCGGCAGCGGCGGCAGCGGCAAGCAGCCCTGCGATTGCCCATTGTCCATTAAGTACAGACCAGATAAAGCCTGCAGAAAGGATAAGCAGAATAACGAGTATGCCAGCGGTTAACCGGCGTTTTGCACCTGCTGCCTGCTTTTTATGGCTTGCAAGCTCCTGTTCCACATCCCTCAGCTCATTTTGAAGATCTTCAGCTTTCTTGCCTGTTCCGGCCTTTTCCAATTCAGCAAGCTCCTGCTCGAGAAAAGCCCGTTCGGCAGGGGCCATCCTTTCTTCTGTCAAAGAAGCGCAGCGTTCTTCACTCAAATCCAGTGCTTCTCTCGCTCTGTCGAACTGCTCATCCAGCTGTGCCTTTTGGATAACAAGAGTTTTTGAAAGTTCACTCAGCTCTTGTACGGCAGTTTTTATACTGACGGACGTATCGACAGCTGCCAGCTCCTTATAATCCATGGATGTTCCATATAGATCCGCTGACAGCGTTTCGGCCTCTTCCACTAATGTCTGAACTTTAAAAGTCAGCGTTTCTTTTTCTAGAATAGACGCTTCATACCCAGCAATCTGGTCTTTAAGCTCCTGAAGCGCTGCTTCCTTATGAAGCAGCTCCATTTCCGGCTGCAGCCCATCTGCTTTTTCCGTAAGTTCCCGAAGCTGTGCCTCCATTCTGGATGTCCGCGCTTTAACAGGCTCCATTTCCGTCTTAAGCCGTTCGAGCCTGCTGAGGCCTTCTGCAGGAAAACGGCTTGTATCGGGCAGCTCCCTGAGCTCTTCCTTGATCGCGTTTTGCTCATGGAAAAGGGGCAGCAGAGAAACAGCCCTGCTGAGCTGTGACTGCTTTTGACGCAGCGTTTGTAAACGGGTCTCCTGTTTGCCTGCTTCCTCATCTGCTTCCGCTTTTTGATTCAGCATATCTTCATATTCACTGTTCCGGATCGAAGCCTGTTTTAACGCATCAGCTGTCTGCTTTAGCTCTGCCAGCTTCTCATTCAGCACAGGCTTTTTGCCGTTCGGTTTAAATAAACGGTCCTGCTCCTTGCTTAGGCGCTGCTCCAGCTTGTATACCGCATCCGTCCCTACCATACTTGTCATATAGAGAAATTTCCCGATTTCCTCTTCTTTGACCTTCTCAATCTGCTGCAGTCCATGCAGGTCAAAAGAAAATACAGCCTGATAAAAAGTCCGGTCCAGTCCTCCGAGCCACTCTTTCAGCAGCTCTTCTCCTGCAGTTCTTCCGCCGGGGAGGCTGATGACTGCGTTTCCTCCGGACTTACCGCGAACTCTTTCAATTCTGACCAGGCCTGTATCCTTGATTTCAGCGACAACGGTTCCGCCGAAAACTTCCCCATTCTTAGGCTCATATTTGCTATCGGGATGATTTTTCTGAGGCAGTCCAAAAAGTATGCTGTGGATAAACGACATGATGGTTGATTTGCCGGCTTCATTTTGTCCATAAAACAGAGAGGACCGGCCTTCCCCGATTAAAATGTGCTTCCCGATAAACTGGCCGTACCCATAAATGATGCATTCCTTCAGCTTCATTTCTCCCCTCCTCCTTCCTTAAGCAGCTCCGACAGCACAAGCAGTTCTGCTTCACGGATGATCTCCTTCTGCTCTTCCTCTGAAAAAAGACCGATGTATTTGCGGACAGAGGAATTGGAATAGAGAGGGGCCGCGGCCTGTTCTAAAAACCGGTATTGCTCTGTGACAGCAAAAAAATCTCTGTAGAACACTGAATCCTGCTTAAGCTGCTCCCGGTCTGCAGGAAGCGAAGTATAGTCCTGCAGTTTCCCGATCCAAACGAAATCCCTGCGGTCTTCTTCATCATTTAAAGAGTGAAGCAAATCCTCCAGAACCTCAGCCTGTTTTAGTTCGGCAGCAAGCGGTGTCCCTCCTGTCAGACGGATCGTTAAGACGGCCGGCACGCCTTTTTGCCGAAACTGCTCTTTCTCGATCCGGCAGAGCCTGATCAGCTCCCCTGCTGTGTCCAGGCCCTCCATATTGATCTCCTGCTCCATCCAGAGGACATCATGAACAGGATGAAAAACCGCCTGCGGACCACCATCACCGAGGGTGACAGCATAGCAGCCTTTTTCACCGGATTCCTTCCGGTGCCGTCCCTGAATGTTGCCCGGATAAATGGCCATCGTCTCCTTCATAGAAAGGATTTCCCTTTTATGAATATGGCCAAGGGCCCAATAGTCAAAACCTGCTCTCTCCAAATCCTTTAGTGAAAAAGGACAGTATACATCATGATCTTCAGATCCGCCTTCTACAGACCCATGCAAAAGTCCGATATGAAAAGGAGCATCCCCTGTTTTTATGTACTGATCTGTTATATTCGTCTTAACCGCTCTTTCAGGATAGCTGTATCCGTAAAGGTGAGCAGCGGTTTTTCCGTCTTTCAGAAAAGGAAGGCACTCTGCTTGTTCATGACTGAAAACGCGAACATTTTCAGGCCAATCAATGTTCAGCCATTTGCCGCTCAAGTGATCATGGTTCCCGTGGATCACATAAACAGATATCCCTGAATGCTTCAGTTTCTCAAATTCTTTTTTCAGGCGGAGCTGTGCCTTTAAGCTCCTGTTTTCACCATCGAACAAATCCCCTGCCAAAATCAAAAAATCTGCTTTCTCTTTTACAGTCAGATCCACAAGTCTCGAAAAAGCCGCAAATGTGCTCTCCTTCAAACGTTCCAGAACACTCGCCGGAAGATGCTTCAAACCTGCAAACGGACTATCCAAATGCAAATCCGCAGCATGAATAAATTTCAAAGATGCCATACAAACTCCCACTTTCTCATATCCTAAAGCCTTTCTGCCATTTTACCATCCAAGAGATACGAATGCACGTTCTGAAAAGAAAAGCGGAGGCGGCTTGCTCAGGCCCGACAAGCATAAGACAGTTCACCGGAGGAAGGTGGTTTTTCCTTCCGCAGGTGAAATGGCTTATGACCTCGAGGGCCTAGCCGCCGGAGCTGGACACCATGAAAAGCGGAGGGCGCCATAGTAAGGAAGTTCTGCTAGGTGCGACGTCCTTCCACAGCACCTTCGTACCTCCACGCAAAAAAACTCCCCATCGATGGAGAGTTAAGTGGCCAAATAATAATCCTGGGCATCATAGGTTTTGAATCCGCATGATTCATATAGCTTTAAGGCGTGCATGTTTTCTGCTTCCACTTCGAGATAAATGCCGTTCTGCTTCTCAGTTTCTTCCCGAATGATGGCTGCCAGTGTTTTTCTGCCGATTCCTTTTCCCTGTTCTTTCGGAGTAACGGCAAAGCCGTAGATCCAGGCTTCTCCATTCTCTTCCCATACCCGTACTTTTCCTGCTGCAGTTCCTTTATGTTCGAGTATGTAATAAGCCGACTTATCCTCTGCTTTAAGCTGTGCACGGTATTTCTCCGCTTCACTTCGTTTATATCCGAAGCAATCCACATCAAGCTGAACCTCCAGGTCAAAATCTTCATCATTGGAAGGACGCAATGAGACATCTGAAGAATCGGGAATGGTCCCGCCCTCCCATTTCATCTGGTATTCCGCTATCAGAAAGATGGCACCTGTTTTCTCAATAAATTTCCGGGCAGAATCAGATCTTGCAGGCGCATTCAGTAAAATCTTATGATATTCTAGATTCCTTGCTTCGCTGATGGCATCCTGAAGCATGCGTGAGAAAATTCCTCTTCTGCGGTATGCCGGGTTCACCATTCCGCAAATCTCTGCTTTGTTTCCAAATCCGTAAATGGCCGCAAAGGCGATCAGTTCTTCGTTTTCATATAAAAAGAAGTCTTGCTTCAGTCCAGGCTCCCGTTTCCGGAGCATATCCCAGTTCAGTTTAATCTGAATTCCATCAGCCGTTTCACATATTTCCTGGAGCCTTCTTATTTCACTAAGCTGCTTTTCAGTCAACATCACCGTTTCCCCTTTCTGCTCACAAAGCAAGGAAGCGGAAGGTCAATCACCTCCGCCTCCGCCGCCGCATCCTCCTCCATCTCCTCCCCCAAAACTGCTGCCGCAATCTGAAGAAGAGTCCCCTGCAAAAAATCCAGTCGCTGCCGTACTGCTTCCGTCCTCGGATCGATATGCTTTGGATTTACCCGGCTTACTTAAAGCTGTTGCAAAGACCGCGATAACAAAAATGATAAATACCACAAAAATTATATTAGACCAATCCATTCAACATTCCTCCTTTTATGGCAGAATAGCAAGCTCTTTTCCGGGAAGGCTAACAGCAGGAAGGTGATAAGATGAAAAAGCTGGTTATTTCCGTTGCGGCTTCCCTTGTTCTTATCTACGGATGGAACTTGGAAAAGGTTTCATTTTCCAGTGGAATTTCAGCAGAGGCAAAAACTTCTTTGCCTGATTTTAAGGAAATCGCTAAAAAAGAGGCACAGAAAATGTATCCGCTCAGTCAGGTGCTGATGACCCAAAAAATATGGGAACAGCAAAAAAAGGGCAAGCTGCAGAAGCATTATCAGCTGACTTTAGCTGAAGGACAGCAAAATAAACAGGTAATCGCGGTCATTCACTACGATTTGAATCAGAAAAAGGTTGTTTTCGTTCAAGTTCATGAAATGCCTCTCAGGCCCCCTAACTCGTTTGGACACCTCCTCTGATTCAAAATATAATGAGGGCAGAGGAGATGAGGCCAAGAT
>NZ_WMIB01000006.1 GCF_009711125.1 Metabacillus mangrovi
GAAAATAGCTGCATTTGAGACCGATCCGAGGTTTGTAAACGGTTTCGCACGTAAAATAGCGGCTCTGGGGACCGATACCTCGTTTTCCGGTCTCAGGGGACGTTATTTTGGAGAAAATGCGGGGTTTGTACCGCTAAAACAGAAAATAGCTGCATCTGAGACCGATTCGGGGTTTGTAAACGGTTTCGCACGTAAAATAGCGGCTCTGGAGACCGATACCTCCTTTTCCGGTCTCAGGAGACGCTATTTTTGTCGTTTCGGCCCTTTTTTACGGCGTTCGGTCTCAGGGGACGTTATTTTGGAGAAAATGCGGGGTTTGTAACGTGAAAACAGAAAATAGCTGCATTTGAGACCGATCCGAGGTTTGTAAACGGTTTCGCACGTAAAATAGCGGCTCTGGGGACCGATACCTCGTTTTCCGGTCTCAGGAGACGCTATTTTTGTCGTTTCGGCCCTTTTTAACGGCGATCGGTCTCAGGGGACGTTATTTCGGAGAAAATACGGGGTTTGTAACGTGAAAACAGAAAATAGCTGCATCTGAGACCGATCCGAGATGTGTAAGCGGTTGCCTTGTTGGAATAGCGGCTCTGGAGACCGATACCTCGTTTGCCGGTCTCAGGAGACGCTATTTTAGAAGATTAAGGCTTTTTTTACAGCGATCGGGCTTACAAAATCAGTATTCTTTAAAAACAGCTGCTCTTTATATCTACATGACAATATCCCACAACTCCCTATTACAGCAAAAAAAGTCAAAAATAAAATTTGGACATTTGCTATGATTTTCTTAGAGGGGGCCGGAGAGATGACAAATGAGACGATCATTCAGAAAACAATTGATTGGATTGAAGACCATCTTCAAGAAGACATATCGGCAAGGGACATTGCCTCTGCAGCAGGTTTCTCTAAATTTCATTTTCACAGGATATTTCAGGCTGCGGTCGGCGTGTCTTTTTCCGAGTACTTGAGAAATAGAAGAATGACAAGTGCTGCTGCTGCCCTGATCCATACAGATGAGCGAATCATTGATATCGCGCTCTCCTGCTGCTTTGAATCTCAGGAAGTATTTACCCGGGCTTTTAAGAGAGTGTATCAGCTTCCCCCGGGACAATATCGAAAACTAATGAAGGAGCTGATTGCTCCTAAGGAGGAAATGAAAATGGAAGAACCAATCAAAGGCTGGTTTTTAAGCGGGAGCAACCCGTATAGTTATGAGATGGGAACAGACACTGAAATCGTCCATAACGGGAGAAAATCAGGTTATTTAAAATCAACAGCTGTTACCCTTGCTGAGGGGGAATTCGCGACGATGATGCAGCAATTCAAAGCAGATCAATACAAAGGAAAAAGAATGAGGCTTTCTGGGTTTTTGAGGACGAAGGATGTGAAGATCATGGCAGCCTTTTGGATGAGAGTGGACAGTGCATCAGAGGACATTCTGCAATTCGATAATATGAGCAACCGGCCTATTCAGGGGACGGCGAACTGGAACCATTATTCCATCGTGCTCGATGTTCCTGAAAACAGTGCCTCTATCTCATTCGGCATTATCCTCTCAGGAACGGGATGCGTATGGGCGGATGGTATAACCTTCGAGGAAGTGGACAAAAGTGTTTCGACTACTAATGCAGAAACCCAATATGTTATGCTGGACAATCCGGTCAATCTGTCTTTTGAGGAAGCTTGAACTGTAGAAACCTTTCAGCCTACTAATCTGTTTACAACAGCCATTCCGGTCTGCACGAAATCGTACAGGCCGGAATGGCTTTTCTATTAAAATAACGGACGGATTGACTTTCTCAATACCTCCGCACTCGCAGCAAACCGTTCTTTTTCATCTTCATTCAAATCCAGCTCGACGACTTCCCGGACTCCATCCCTGTTGATTACAGCTGGAACGCCAATGTATACATCGCTTTCCCCGTATTCTCCTTCGAGCAACGCAGATACGGTCAATACACTGTTCTCATTGTGAAGGATGGCTTTTGTGATCCGGACGAGCCCCATCGCGATTCCATAATAAGTGGCACCTTTTCTTTTAATAATTTCATAGGCAGCATCCCGAACCTGTATGAAAATCCGGTCAAGATCCTCCATGCTCGCCTCAGGGTCCCGGGCAATTCTTTTCAAAACTGGAACTCCCCCGATATCCGCTGCACTGTATACGGGAAGTTCACTGTCCCCATGTTCTCCAATGATATAGGCATGAACGTTTTGCGGAGCTACATTAAAATAGGTGCCAAGCTCATAGCGGAAGCGGGCAGTGTCCAGGATCGTACCGGATCCAATTACTCTCTCTTTCGGGAGTCCGCTGTATTTCCAGACGGCGTAGGTGAGAATATCGACGGGATTGGTCGCAATCAGGAAAATGCCATCAAAGCCTGAACCCATCACCTGATCTGTTATGCTTTTAAAAATCTTTGTATTCTTTTCCACTAAATCAAGACGGGTTTCTCCTGGCTTCTGATTCGCTCCGGCACAGATGACGACGAGATCTGCCTCTCTGCAGTCTCCGTAGCTGCCCAGTACTACAGGAGTGGGATAGGGCGCAAAAACTTTGCCGTGGTTCAAGTCCATGACATCGCCCATTGCCTTTTCTTCGTTCAGATCAATTAAAAAAAGTTCGTCGGCTATCCCTTGATTCATTAAGGCAAATGCGTAGCTTGCTCCAACAGCTCCTGTTCCAATTAACACGACTCGATTCGTTTTTCCGGTTCCCATCCTGCTCATCCTTTCATGATTTCAGCTTTTTTGTGAAGCTCTTCACAATTATATTGTACGTTATTCTTCTCCTAATTTGCACCATCTATTTGACAAATTTGTGTTTTAACGGTGCGAAGCTGATTATGCTATCTTTAATATAGGAAGGATGATGCCGGTGTGAAAAAAAAGATTCTTCTGCTAGTCTTCGGCTTCGCATTTTTGGCAGCAGCAATTTTCATTTATCATCAATCTATTCAGAAGGGACCGCTTGCTTCAGTGGAAAAATATAAAATTTACTATGACACTCCAACGCCTGAAATAATGAAGCAACTCTCAAAATACCAAATGGTCATTATCGAACCGGTTTTTTATTCTGCGGAGCAAATCAGCCTGATTCAGGAAAACGGGACACTTGTGTACGGGTATGTAAATTCCATGGAAGCTGACCTCTGGAACAAGGATTTGTACAGCCGTTTTGATGATGGAGATTTTTATAAAAGGAACGGGGAGCGCATTTATATAGAGGAATGGAATTCCTATCTAATGGATATGAAGTCCTCTCACTTCAGGGAAGTGCTTCTTGATGAAACGGAGAAGCAAATTGTTCAAAAAGGGCTGGATGGTGTATTTTTGGACACCGTCGGAAACATCGATGACCGCTTTTCCGAAGACCGGGATGAACGGACCGCCCAGCAGGATGGACTGATTCTTCTTTTAAAGCAGCTGCAGAAAAAGGAAGTGTCCATCATCCAGAACTGGGGACTGGAAACAGTTCAGAGAACGGCTCCATATATAGACGGACTGATGTGGGAAAACTTTGAGTACAAGGAAATCTCAAGTGATGATTGGTCGAAAGAATGGATGGAAAAAACACGGCACCTGTCGAGAAAATACAGATTCTCCGTCCTCACAGTTTCAGACCGGAACCATAAAGAAAGCAGCCGACTGGCGAGAGAAAAAGGATTTATTCATTTTCCTGCGCCAGAGGGCTATAACTATAATCAATTTTAGCGGTCGTTCACCACTATATACGTCGCTTTAATCGGACCATGTACCCCAACGACGAGGTTCATTTCAATATCTGCAGAGTTGCTCGGCCCGGTGATAAAATTTATGCAGGACGGAATGTCGCTGCCTGCCTCAATTTGGCCGTGGATGCTTTGAGCGGTCTGGGTAATCCGCGGAACGAGGGTGCTTTTCGGGATGATAGCAATGTACGTTGCGGGAAGCAGCGACACAGAGCGTCCTTTTCCTCTGCCGCTGAACAGAACAACGGTTCCGGATTCTGCTAGTGTCTGATCGCTGAAGGTAATCCCTACGTTCGCTTGTTCAGCCCGCTCGATGTTTTCCTTCCCGCTTGCTTCATCCCATAAATAAGTGCTTACCCCTTCTTCAGGCCAGTCCTTCTCAAGAAGCCCGGATAATCCGAACTCCTGAAACCTCGGGTCATTCCAGGTTACCACCGGCCCTCCTCCATACTCGCGGACGGCTTCTTTAACCGTTTCATATAACTGATCTGCTGTTGCCTCCATATAGGATGTATGAATCCGGACGCATTGTTCCTTTAGCACTTCCAGCAGTTCATCCTGGTTGAGTCCCTGAAGAACGTGGTCCTGCGGGCGATGCTTCCAATCCGGCCGTGTGATGCCTGCCGTTCTGCGCTCACGGCCGAGATGATGGGCTATTTTATTTAAAAAAGCTTCTCTATTCTGCAGCGTCCCTTCCATTATCGTTCCCCCTCCTGTTTTAGACGGCTCTTCATCCAGTCGCGCAGCCGTTCTTTTTGCGGTGCCGGGAACTCTCTTATATCGGTCCATGCCTTCAGCGGGCCAGGACCTTTCGATATTTTTCCGCCTGCTGTAAACGGCCCCATGGCAGCCGGTGCCGCTTTTCCGCCAAGTCCGTACAATCCCGGTGAAGCGGCACCGAGTCCGAATGCCTTCATCGCCATCTTTTCTGAAATAGGGGCTTTTCCTTCCCTCTCAACAATTACCTGCCGGTGCTTATGCAAAAGCTCATGCAAAGGAATTTTCACCGGGCATGCATCCGTGCACGCTGCACAGAGAGTCGAGGCATACGGCAGTTCCTTATACTCTTCGTAGCCGCCAAGCAGCGGGGTAAGGACTGCTCCGATCGGACCTGAATAAATCGAACCGTAGGAATGGCCTCCGACATGCCGGTAAACAGGGCACACATTCACACAGGCCGCACAGCGGATGCATTGAAGAACGGACTGGAATTCTGTCCCCAATATTTTTGACCGGCCATTGTCAACAATAACTAAATGAAAATCTTCCGGTCCATCTGCATCGCCCTCCTGCCTCGGGCCTGTCAGAGCGGTAACATAGCTTGTCAGCTTTTGTCCCACGGCACTTCTTGTGAGCAGACTGACGAGAACCTCGAACTCTTCAAACGTCGGAACGATCCGTTCCATGCCCATTACGGTTATTTGTGTTTTGGGGAGGGCAGTAACCAGTCTTGCATTCCCTTCATTGGTGACAAGGCTGACTGACCCGGACTCGGCGATTGCAAAGTTACAGCCTGTTATGCCAAGATCTGCAGTGAGAAATTCCTTTCGGAGCATCTCTCTTGCGTGCAGGGTAAGCTCCTCCGGGTTCTCCGATTTCGTATAACCGAGCTTTTCCCGGAACACATCGCGAATCTGTTCTTTGTTTTTATGCAATGCCGGTGCAACAATGTGGGACGGAGGGTCATGGTCATCCACCTGCAGAATATACTCCCCCAAATCCGTTTCGATGACCTCGCAGCCGATCTCCTCAAGACTCGCGTTCATGTGGATCTCTTCTGTCACCATCGATTTGGATTTAACGATTTTTTTCGCTTTTTTCTCTTTCGCTACTGAAGCAATGTACGCATTGGCCTCCTCGGCCGTTTCTGCAAAAAAGACATGTCCTCCCCTTTTCACCACATTGTCACTCAGCATCTCCAAATAATAATCCAGGTTTTCAAGCGTGTGCTGGCGGATTTCCTCGCCGTGGGAACGCCATTCCTCCCAGCTGCCCAGTTCTTCCGCGGCTTCATTTTTCCTGCCCTGCAATCTTTCCTGGGCCCCAGACACTGCGAGCCGCATAAAAGAATCTCCAATTCCCTTGCCTACCCGGTCATTAAAATTCTCCGTTCCGATTCTCATCGGCATAGCCGCTCTCTCCCCTCATTGATGATTGAGTACTTCTGCAATATGCATTACCTTAACAGGCCTTCCCTTCCGGTCGATCCTTCCCCCGATGTTCATCAGACAGCCGCAGTCGCTGCCTATTAGAAAATCAGCTTCTGTCCGTTCGATACAGTCTACTTTTTCATCCACCATTTGCTCAGAGATGGCTCCCATTTTGACAGAGAATGTTCCGCCGAATCCGCAGCAGTTTTGAGCATGCGGAAGAGGCTCAAGCTGAAGGCCTTTTACGTTTTTTAACAGTTTAAAAGGAGAATCGGTTACCTTTAAAAGCCTCGTCATGTGGCAGGACGTGTGATACGTAGCCTTCGCCGGAAAACTCGCACCGACGTCTTCCATTTTCAGCACGTTGACGATAAAATCCGTCAGTTCATACGTTTTATTTGCAAGCGCTTTCGATTGATCCCGCCATTTTGAATCGTTCTCAAAAAGATGCGGGTATTCCTTAAACATGGCTACACACGAACCGGACGGCGAGACTACATATTCCGCCTTTTCAAATGCACGAATCATATTCTTCATCGCTTCCTTCGCTTCTTTAACGTACCCGCTGTTATAAGCCGGCTGACCGCAGCACACTTGCTTTTCCGGAAACTCTACCTCGCATCCGAGCCGCTCAAGCAATTCGACCGTCGCCTTACCGGCTTCTGTCTTAAAAAGATCGACGAGACAGGTAGCAAACAGGGAAACTCTCATTCTCTCATCTCCTTAAGGAAATAAGTCAGCAGGTCATCTGATGACTTGATGTGATTTTTCACCATTATAGAACATGCAGCAGAGAAGCTCAAGAGAAAAACAGGCAGAAGAAGCACAAAAGATGGTGCGGCGTCCTGCGCCTCCCCATAAATGTACAAAGAAAAAGAACAGGGTTCATCCCTGTTCCTCTCCTACTTTTTTAAATATTTCATCAATACTTCTTCCACATTTGCAAGATGATTCATCATCAGTTCCTGGGCTTTCGCTTCATCCTTTGCCGAAATTGCCTCAAAAATTTTCACATGTTCCTGGTACAGGCGCTTTGATGTTGTCTGCTTTGAATAAAGCCAGATTCTCCGGGTTTCCCGCATGGTATTCAACATCATCTCTGACACATTGTTCATGAGCCCCATCAGCATCGGATTACGGGAAGCACGTGCGATCGCCATATGGAAGTCAAAATCGGCTTTTTCCCCAAGCTCTTCATTCCCGATTGTCCCCTTCATCTCCAATAGGATCCGGTTAAGCTCTTCAATATCCTCTTCCGTCCGGTTCTTAGCTGCAGAAGCGGCAATACCGGCTTCGAGAATTTTGCGGACTTCAAGTAAATGGGCAATAGATTCACGGTTCATGAGAATGGAGGAAAAAAGGGAGCCGCTGATGGAATGGGGATCAAATTCTTTTACATAAGTGCCTTCTCCCTGCCTCATCTCGATGATGCCCATTGCTCGCAGGGCGCTCAATGCTTCACGGATCGCAGACCTTCCCACATGAAAATCCTCTGCAAGCTGCTGAACAGAGTTCAGCTTTTCACCAGGCTTGATTTCCCCTTTTTTTATCGTATCAAGAATTGCTTCTGCAACTTCTTCGTATATTTTTTTCGGTTTGATTTGTTTGTAGGTCACTTTCCTTATTCACCTCGGCTGGCTTCAATGTAACAAGTATACTCTGTGGGCAGCTTTTATTAAAGCAGCGAAAGAAAATTCAGAAAACAGTTGATTGAAATGAAACGGCGTTTTATACTCTTAGCAGAGAATAAGTCATCTGATGACCTTATCACCATAGAGCATCTGCTGGTTTATTCTACAAAAAATCATAGGGAAAAGCTCTTGTTTTTTATAGGTACCTACATAGAATGGCAGCACATCATTCATTATACTTGATTTTTAATAAGAGCTTTTCTGGACTAAAACAATGTAATCGTTTACAAATCACACATGACAAAGGAGGAAAAAAACATGAATTGGATGCAAGACTTTACCCCTGTTGGAGACAATCTGGCTCTCTCAGCTATTATTGCCCTCATTCCGGCATTGTATTTTTTCTGGGCGCTTGCCATTAAACGGATGAAAGGGCATTGGGCAGGGTTGTCCACATTGCTTGTCGCATTCGCTGTGGCCGTATTCGCTTTCAAAATGCCGGTCCAAACGGCTGCTATGTCAGCTACCCAAGGCGCCGTATACGGGGTTCTTCCCATCGGCTGGATTATCATAACTTCCGTTTTTTTGTATAAGCTGACCGTTAAAACCGGCCAGTTCGATATTATCCGGAACTCCGTGCTCTCTATAACCGAGGATCGCCGGCTGCAGGCTTTGCTGATTGCCTTCTCCTTTGGTGCGTTCCTAGAAGGAGCAGCAGGTTTCGGTGCACCGGTCGCGATCTCCGCAGCCCTTCTCGCAGGACTGGGATTTAATCCTCTCTATGCAGCAGGGATCTGCCTCATCGCCAACACGGCACCTGTTGCCTTTGGTGCCATCGGGATTCCGATTATTGCAGTAGCGGGGCCTACCGGGGAGTCTGCTATGGAAATTTCCCAAATGGTCGGCCGTCAGCTCCCGTTCATCTCTGTGTTTATTCCGCTGTACCTCGTTATCGTGATGGCCGGATTTAAACGGGCTCTTGAAATCATGCCCGCTATCCTTGTCTCAGGGGTATCCTTTGCACTCATTCAATATTTGAGCTCCAACTTTATCGGTCCTGAGCTTCCCGATATTCTTTCAGCGCTCGGTTCTCTTGTTGCGCTCACGGTGTTCCTGAAATTCTGGAAGCCGAAAACCATCTATAGGTTCAAATCCGAATCAGAGACAGCAGCTGCCTCAGAGGCATTAAAAATAGAAGAGCCTGCTGCCGGCTACTCAAAAGGACAGGTATTTAAAGCATGGTCCCCGTTCCTGATCCTGACTATATTTATTTCGCTTTGGGGGATTCCGGCGGTCAAGCTTGCGCTGACAGGGCATTACGAAGGCACAAACCCATTTTTGATAGCGATTAATTCGATCGGCCATCTGCTGACCTTCAGTCCTGAAGTTCCGCTGCTGCACAACCGGATCATCGGCGGTTCAGGGGATCCGATCCCTGCTTTTTACAAGCTTGAGGTGCTTGGTGCGGCCGGTACCGCAATCCTGCTTGCAGCCATTGTTACTAAATTTGTTGTGAACATTTCCTGGAAGAACTGGGCTGAAGCATTCGGGGAAACTTTCAAGGAGCTTAGAATGCCGCTTATTACAATCGGTTCTGTTGTTGCTTTTGCCTATATCACAAATGCTTCCGGGATGAGCACAACACTTGGGATGACCCTTTCCCACACAGGGGAATGGTTCGCATTCTTCTCTCCTGTTCTTGGCTGGCTTGGTGTCTTTATCACCGGCTCAGATACATCTGCCAACCTGCTTTTCGGAAACCTGCAGAAGATCACGGCACAGTCTATAGGGATGGATCCAGTGCTTGCGATCGCTGCCAATTCCTCCGGCGGAGTAACAGGAAAAATGATTTCGCCGCAATCCATCGCCGTTGCCTGCGCTGCAGTCGGGCTCGCCGGAAAAGAGTCTCATCTGTTCCGCTTTACAATCAAGCATAGTCTGTTCCTGCTCTTACTCGTTTGCATCATCACGTTTGTGCAGCATACATTCCTGCAATGGATGATTCCGTAAAAAATCACTGTGATTTATAATGATGGCAGACAGGAACCAAAGGAGTGAGCAGCATGCTGCTGCCTGGACTGGCCGCAAAAATCGTTGAAGAAGTAAAGAAAGTGATGAATGAAGACGTGATTGTCGTCACTCCTGACGGCACGATCATCGCAAGTACTGATGACAGCCGGATGGGAAGCTTTCATGAAGGAGCAAAGATTGCTTCCTCTGAAAAACGCAAAATCATTATATCAAAAGAAGATGAACAAATTCTCACCGGGGTTAAGGCCGGTATTAATCTCCCTGTTTTTTTTCAGGGAGAGGTTGCCGGAGTGATCGGCATCACCGGAATTCCAGAAAAAATCTCCCCTTTCGGAGAAGTGGTCCGAAAAATGACCGAGCTGCTTGTGAATGAAAACTATTATTCAGAGCAGCTGAATTGGGAAGCGAGGACCCGTGAAGCCTTCGTCTTTGACTGGATCCAGCTGAAAGAATGGACACCAGCCTTTAAGAACCGGGCACATCTCCTCAATATCGATCTGACAATCCAGCGCCTGGCAGCAATCGCTGCTGTTCCCGATGAAGGGATCGAGCATAGAAGCATTTCTTCCGTTATTCACACATGGCAGAACAGCCATCCGGATGACCTGCTCGTCCAATGGGGCACAAATCGGATCGTGCTGTTTTTGCATTGTACAGATCTATCCTATACAAAAAACAGAATAGCTTCCTTCCATCATTATTTAGAAGAGGAATTCCGGACAGAAATTTTGATCGGTGCCGGGAAGTCTGTGCGCCCTGCCAGAATAGCAGATTCTTATCAGCAGGCGGAACGCGCTTTGCTCTCTCATAAGCCGCTCACTCAACGGATTGTCTATGATGAAGATTTAACGGTTGAAATGCTGCTCAGTGAAGTCAGCTTGAAAACAAAAGAGGAATACATTGAACGGACCATATCCCCGCTGCTGGCAGAAGGGGATTTATTCACCACACTGCAAACCCTTTTTGAAAACAACCATTCTCTGAAAAAGACTGCAGAAGCCCTGCCGGTTCATATCAATACGCTTCATTACAGGCTCAAAAAAATAGAAGAAGTGACCGGACTGAATCCTTCCAGACTGAATGATGCTCTCATTTTGTATCTTGCTGTTTTACTTATGGATAAACAGCCAAAATGACTGCCATTTTACCGCACCATTTTTATAGGAATCTACATAGCGGGCTCTGCCCGCTTTCTTTTATACTTATAGAAAACGCTTACTTAAACAGGGGGATCGGTATGCTGAACAAGGAATTCAAAGAAAAACTGATTTTGGTGGCAGGCAAACAAAATGTTGAAGATTCCAATGCAAGCCGGCTTGTCTATTCCTATGATGCCACACCGGGCTTTCAGTCTCTTCCGGATGCTGTCGTCTCGCCCCGCTCAGCAAATGAAGTCTCTGAAATTGTGAAACTATGCAGCGAATACAAGGTGCCGATTGTCCCCCGCGGATCCGGAACCAATCTCGCAGGCGGCACATGCCCGACCCAGGGCGGAATCGTCCTGTTATTCAAGCATATGAACAAAATCCTTGAAATCGATGAAGAGAATCTGACGGTAACCGTGCAGCCGGGAGCCGTTACCCTCGATCTCATTAATCAGGTGGAAGCAAAGGGTTTGTTTTATCCGCCTGACCCAAGCTCTATGAAAATATCAACCATCGGAGGGAACATCAATGAAAACTCCGGGGGCCTCCGCGGACTGAAATACGGAGTGACAAGGGATTATGTCATGGCTCTTGAAATCGTGCTGGCAAACGGAGACATCATCCGGACAGGCGGCAAGCTTGCGAAGGATGTAGCCGGATATGACTTCACCCGGCTGTTCACAGGATCGGAAGGAACACTTGGCATCTTGACAGAAGCCACGTTGAAGCTCATTCCAATGCCGGAAACGAAGAGCACGATGCTCGCGCTTTATCAGGACCTGGAAGCGGCGGCGCGATCTGTCTCTAAAATTATCGCAGGCAAAATCATTCCAGCTACCTTGGAGTTTCTGGACCAGCCGACTTTAAAGGTCGTTGAAGACTTTGCAAAAATCGGGCTTCCGACAGATGTTAAAGCCGTCTTACTGATTGAGCAGGACGGGCCTGCAGATCTCGTCAGCAAAGACATGCTGAAGATGGCGGAGATTTGCAAGCAGGAGGACGCTGTATCCGTACAGCTTGCGAAAACAGCAGAGGAAGCAGAGGCACTCCGGACAGCGAGACGCTCTGCCCTATCAGCTCTTGCACGTCTGAAGCCGACGACCATTCTTGAGGATGCAACGGTTCCGAGATCTGAAATTGCCAAGATGGTTACAGCCATCAATGAAATCGGGGAAACCTACAACGTTCAAATCTGTACATTCGGCCATGCCGGTGACGGAAACCTCCATCCTACCGTTGCAACCGATGCACGGAACCATGAGGAAATGGAGCGGGTGGAACAGGCTTTTGCTGCCATTTTTGAAAAAGCGATCGAACTGGGCGGAACGATTACAGGAGAGCATGGGGTCGGGGAAATGAAGGCTCCTTACCTTGAATGGAAGCTCGGAACGGCCGGAATACATGCCATGAAGGCGATCAAAGATGCACTGGATCCGAACGGAATTATGAATCCAGGTAAAATTTTTGCGAAAGACACTAGAAAAAGGGTGGTCGTTACATCATGACAACCGTAAAAGAGCAGGAAAAGATTCAAGAGCAATTCAAGGAGCGGATGAACGAGGATGAGCTGCTGAACTGCATGAGATGCGGCTTTTGCCTGCCCTCCTGCCCCACTTATGTTGAATCAGGCTTTGACGAAGCACACTCCCCGAGAGGCAGAATCGCACTTATGAAAGGGGTTGTTGATGGACTCATTGAACCAGATGAAGATGTGGAGCGCTCCCTGGATCTTTGCCTCGGCTGCAGAGCGTGCGAGCCGGTCTGTCCATCAGGAGTGAATTACGGCCATTTATTAGAAGAAGCCCGCGACATTATCAATCAAAATAAAAAGCACTCGTTTCCTGTAAAGGTCGTGCGAAAAGCAGTCTTTCATCACTTATTCCCCCATCAAAACCGGATGAGAAACATAACAGGTCTGCTGGGATTTTATCAGCGGTCAGGATTGCAGAAGCTCGCTCGGAACACCGGAGTCATGAAGCTTTTTCCGGAGACGATGGCAACGATGGAAAAAGTGCTGCCGGCCGTACCGAAGATGAAGGAAATGAAAAACCGTCCCGAATATCTGCCGGCGGAAGGGAAAGTCTCCAAACGCGTTGCTTTTTTCAGCGGCTGCCTGATGGATACGATGTTCCTTGAAACAAACAATGCGACCGTCAAGCTCCTGCAGGCCGGGGGCTGTGAAATCGTCATCCCTAAAAGCCAGGCGTGCTGCGGCGCCCTTCACGGACACAGTGGAGAAAAAGCAGAAGGAAAGGCCCTTGCAAAACGGAACATTCAGGCATTCGAGGAGATCAAGGCCGACTATATCATTACAAACGCCGGCGGCTGTGGAGCCTTTTTGATCGAATATGATCATCTGCTGAAGGATGAACCGGAATGGCACGACCGTGCGAAAGCCTTCTCGGCAAAACTCAAGGATTTTACCGAGGTGCTCATCGAGTGCAGGCTGCATGAAAACGTTCCGCTCTCCCTTCCCCCTGCTGCCGTGACTTATCAGGATTCCTGCCATTTGCGCAATGTCATGCATACCTCCTCCGCTCCCCGCAGGCTGCTGAACGCAATAGACGGCCTTCAATTCAGGGAGATGAAGGATGCCGACCGCTGCTGCGGATCTGCCGGGATCTATAATATCGTGGAATCCGAAATGAGCATGCAAATCCTGGATTATAAAATGGAACAGGCAAAATCATCTGAAGCGGCCATTATTGCCACAGCCAACCCGGGATGCCTGCTGCAGATGCAGCTTGGCATTGAACGGGAAGGCCTAACCGGAAAGGTTAAGGCCGTACATCTTGCCGATCTCTTATATGAAGCAATGGAATACGGCATTCAAACTGCAGAAACTTCCCGGTCTGCAACCACTGCAGCTGCCGCAAAATCATGAACGGATTTTCTTTTGCGGTTAAGAAAGGGAAGTACGAAGTAAACAATGGCTAAAAGATTTGAAGCAATCAGGACGATCAGCGTGTGCGGCTCCTCTACATTGGGGGAAAATACCATCTGCCAAATACCGTAGTGCGCAAGCTCCCACGGCAGAAATTTTACACAGCTGCGGATGAGTGCCTGAAAAAAAGAAATTCTGTTTCCGCGATCATTTACAACCTTCAGCCCGGCAAAGCGTTTGCCGGGCGTTCCTTGGTGTACAGAGGATTCAGCATAAGCAAAGAACAAAACGACAGGCAGAACCAGCATCATCGACCCGGCAGCCTGGGAAGTCCCTGCATCGATCGTAAACAGTGGCTGTAAAGCGAAGGAAAAGAGACTGAGCAGCGCACCGTAAGCCATAATCCACCCCGTGTCCGCGATCAGAGCTTTAACACGTTTTCCCATAATGGCTCACTTCCTTTTTAATAGGTTATGCGGACAGAATTAGGAATACGTCTCTGCGCGGATTCAGCTGTGCTTTGTGCTTTGTGCTTTGTGCTCTGTGTTCTGTGCTTTGTGCTCTGTGCTCTGACCCCTTCTACTTTAAAGCAACAGGGGAACAAGCAATAGAACTGCCGGCTCTTGTCCTGTATGGATTCCTAGGGGCCGGGGACGGAGGTTTAGTGCTTTAGCGGATGTGGGGTCAGAGCTCAGCTCTGACCCCTCTTGCTTTAACGCAGCGGGGGAACAAGCAGAAAGACTGCCGGCCCTTGTCCTGTATGACTTCCTAGAGACCGGGGACGGAGGTTTAGTGCTTTAGCGGATGTGGGGTCAGAGCACGGATCCTCCATACCCATTACCGCAATTATCCACAAATGGCAGGATTCCGACCCCGGAACCACCTCGGCTGACAATTTCATGGTAAACTATTTCCTATCGTACATACAGAGGAGACTGCGGGATGAGACAAAAAATAATGGGTGCGCTCCTGCTGATCACGGTGCTCGCAGCAATGGAAGGCACCATCGTCAGCACGGCAGTGCCAAGAATCACAAGTGATTTATCAGGAATTGAGCTTGTCAGCTGGGTCTATGCGATTTATATGCTCGCGACAGCGGTCTCGGCCCCTATTTACGGAAAGCTTGCCGATCTCTACGGCCGCAAGCGCGTGATGATAGTTGGCATCATTCTATTTTTGATTGGAGCTGCCTTATGCGGTGCTGCTGCTACAATGGAACAGCTGATTATTTTCCGGGCTGTTCAGGGGCTCGGTGCTGGTGTGGTCATGCCTGTGACAATGACCATTCTTGGAGACATCTATACGGGCACAAGAGAGCGGGCTAAAGCGCAGGGCTGGCTCAGCGCGGTATGGGGCGTATCCGGTGTACTCGGCCCCCTGCTTGGAGGATTTATTGTAGACTCTATGTCCTGGCGCTATATTTTCCTGTTGAACCTGCCATTCGGGCTCATCGCGCTCATTATGCTGATCAAGTATTACCAGGAAGACATCGCTAAGGAGAAACAGAAAATTGATTTTCTGGGAGCTGCTGCTTTCTCGATCGGTACCATTTCACTGCTGTATGCACTGCTTACCGGCAGCCAGAGCCAGGATTGGAGCAATCCGGCAATCATTGGACTGTTCGCTGCAGCGTTTGTGGTGTATGGATTTTTTATCCAGATTGAAAAAAAAGCAGAAGAGCCAATCATTCCGCTTCATTTGTTCTCAAACCGCAGAGTGATGCTTGTCAATCTGCTCACTCTTGTAACAGGGGCAGTGATCATCAGCATCACGATCTACCTGCCCATTTGGAGCCAGGGGGTTCTCGGAAAAAGTGCCACAGCTGCGGGCTTTATTTTAATGCCGATGCCTGTCTGCTGGACGTTCGGGTCGATCCTGTCAGGGAATCTTGTCGGCAGGCTCCGGGCAGGAACCATTATTGTCCTCGGAACCGGAGTGTTAAGCATCGGAGCCCTGCTCCTGTTCACTCTTTCCATGCAGTCCCCTGAATTTCTGATCTACGTATCCATCGGATTGCTCGGGCTTGGAATGGGTTTGATGACCCCAATTTTCATGCTGATTATTCAAGGCTCTGTTCCGTCCAACAAACGGGGATCGGCTGTTGCGCTGAATACATTCATCAGTACGTTCAGCCAGACGCTCGGCTCTGCCGTTTTCGGCACCATTTTTAATCTCGTTGCCCTATCGCAGTCGGGAAGCAGCGGGCTTGATCTTAATTCTTCTTTTGAACATGGAAATGTTCCGGCTGAAGAGCTCGCCGGACTGCAGGAGATTCTTTCGGCAGGAATTCATACCATCTATGGCGGAACCTTGATCCTGGCCGTGATCAGTTTCGCGCTGTCCTGGCTCCTGGTTAGAGCAAAAGGGACTTTGGTGCAGGAAAATTGAGCGCAGTGGCTGGGAGTCGCAGTCAGCTTGAACCGTGTCCTGCACCGGTTCTGAAAAAAAAGAAGGGACCCGGCAATCATGGGTCCCTTATCCATATAAAGCATTTGAACCTATTCCCTCTCAAGCGCCAGCGTACAGCAGCGGAATGCTCCTCCGGATTTGATAATCTCCGAAATATCGGTTTCCACTACGTCATAGCCCCGTTCTCTCAACTGGTCGTTGGTGTGCTTGTTCTGCGGAAGTGCTGCCAGTTTTTTATTTCCCAGGGAAAGCACATTTACACCGAGCCTGAATTGATCCTCTTCTTTTACTTCTATTACATCAAACCTGGATTTCAGCAGTTCAAGTTCTTTAGATGAAAGAGCATCAGGAAAGAGGAGTGCATCTTTTTCGGACAGGATATTGAATACACAATCGAGGTGGAGGTACTCCTCTTTAATCGGTAGTGGCACCAAATCGTAATCCGGCAAATGCTTCGCCAGCATAGGGACACTGTCAGGAGATGTCCGTTCACTGATTCCAATGTATACCGTTTTGCCGTCAATCAAAACATCCCCGCCTTCAATTCCCGCTCCTTTTAAATCCACATATTTCAGGCCTTCTTTTTCCAGCCAGTTTTTTAAAATGGCTTCTTCCCCAAACCGTATGTCCATCTCCATATTCGCGATAAAAAAAGTATCTCCCAGGACAAATCCGATATCCCTTGTAAATACCTGTTCAGGGTAGCGCTCATCCGGTTCAAGCAAGGATGTCCGGATTCCTTGTTCCTGGAGTAATCGAATGAACTCTTTGTGCTGCCGTTCAGCCTTTTCAGCATCCAGCGGGTCGTGTTTATAATGTCTTTGGGTTTCATTGATGATCTCTTCTATTTTAAGATATTTCGGCGGACAGAGCAGTACGCTTTTCAACTTCCCATATTCATTATGGCAGCTTGCCTTTATATTCATTTGGTTTGCCTCCTGACCAGCTTCATTATGTGAAGTAGTGTTTCCGCTAAACGGCAATTCCATTCCGGGATAGGGAAGAAGGCATGATGAGTGCAGGAAATCCGAAAAAAAAAAACCGTGATGCTTTCAAAGCGTCACGGGGGTTTCCTCTATTTGCCGGTCAACTTTCACCCGGCTTCTCCATCCATACTCTGTAAACCCGGGAATCCCCTTTACAGAAGCGCTCTGTTTTTATGACGCGGTTATCATGGCCGGAAGATAGATAGAAGGCAAGAACATAAGCAATCTTATGGTCAGACGTTTCGTAGCCTTCGTACAGCTGTGCATGCATTTCATTAACGATTGAATCTGCCCACATTTCTGCTTCCCAAAGCGTTTCAAACATCTGATCCTCTTTTTTCCATCTTATTCCCATCGTATTGCCTCCAGTCTGCACGTATCCTTTATCTATTTTCTGCAGACCCGGAAAATTCCTCTATTTTAAATCCTGCTGAAACAAATGTTTTGCACAATATTCAATGATTTCTCTCCTCCGGATCATTCCGATAAAGATCCCCTGATCATCGATGACCGGAACAAAATTCTGCTCCATTGCCCTGTCGATGATTTCATCCATCCTAGCCGTAATCTGCACGGGTTCATTTTTCCGGTGCATGTCAATCTCAGACAAACTCATTTTATGAGTGTTTTCAAAGTTTAAATTGGGTGTGTTCTTCAGCTTCCAAAGCAGATCCCCTTCTGTCAGGGTAGCAACATACCTTCCTTTTTCATCGAGAAGAGGCAATGCAGAATAACGGTGGTATTCCATTTTCTCCAGAGCCTGTCTGATCGTTGCCGAAGCCGGAAGGTAGACAACCTCGCTTTTTGGAATCAGGAAAAAAGCAATATTCATGTTAACGTTAGACCCCTCTTTTTATCTATTTTTTGCAAAACAAAAAGACCTCTTACACCGGGACATATGATTCCCGTTTAAGGCGGTCTTATAGACCTCCTTCGCAAAAGCCGGCGAAGTTAGCTGACGGGCAGGATGGCGAAGAAGTTCTTCATCCCTTCTCATTAGAGAATGAGCCCCAATTAATCGGTTCCTCCGCTCCCGGTGTGCCGGAATTAGGCCGTATTCCATTCCTGTTTATCTTACTCCCCGCTCTCCATGATGTAAATGTGAGCATTTTACTATAAATGTAAGCGATCTTTATATATCTCACCTTTCCTCTGGCTTCCTGCCGGATGCTTATCCATACGGGGCAACATCATCAAAGAAAACGAATACATTTCTTAAAAAACCTCTTCCCATCTATTAATAAACCAGTATAATAAGTAGGGGCAAATTGCGCCAAATATCGACAAAGTGCATTTGCAGATTTTGTGCAAATTCAGGTTCGTTTGGGTAAAGATAAGTAACAGTCGTTACTCCCGATGATTCTGTGCCATGATTTTATACTACTTGAGGAGGTTGCAGCATTGAATTTCATTATTTCACTTGTCGGAATCGCTGTCGTTTTCGTTCTGGCTTATCTGGTCAGTAACAATAAAAAACAGATTAAGTACAAGCCGATTTTAATTATGCTCGTTTTACAGGTTGTTCTGACATTTATTCTTCTGAACACAGGAGTCGGATTATTTGTCATTGAAGGAATTTCGGCAACCTTTACAAAGCTGCTTGAATATGCGGCTGCAGGCATCAACTTCGTATTTGGGGGAATGGCCAACCCGGATGAAAACCCGCCGTTTTTCTTAACCGTTCTGCTGCCAATCGTTTTTATCTCCGCTTTGATCGGGATCGCGCAATATATTAAAGTATTGCCTTTTATCATCAAGTATCTGGGCCTTGTCCTTAGTAAAATTAACGGTCTTGGGAAGCTTGAATCCTTTAACGCTGTAGCTTCTGCTATCTTCGGGCAGTCTGAAGTATTCATTTCAGTTAAAAAACAGCTGGGCCATCTTCCTGATCACCGGTTATATACGCTTTGCACGTCTGCCATGTCCACCGTATCAGCTTCTATCCTCGGCGCTTATATGACGATGATTGATCCGAAATACGTGATTGTGGCTCTGGTCCTTAACCTGTTTGGAGGATTTATCATCGTCAATATCCTCAACCCTTACGAAGTAACGGAAGAAGAGGATTTTGTAGAAGTAGAGGAAGGCGAGAAACAAACCTTCTTCGAAATGCTCGGGGAATACATTATGGATGGGTTCAAAGTAGCCATTATTGTTGGTGCGATGCTGATCGGATTCGTCGCAATCATTGCTGCCATCAACGGATTGTTTGATATGATTTTCGGCATCACCTTCCAAACAATGCTCGGTTACGTATTTGCACCGTTCGCGTTTATCATCGGAATCCCAATGAACGAGGTGGTTCCAGCCGGTACAATCATGGCTACAAAGCTCGTTTCCAATGAATTCGTAGCGATGCTCGACCTGTCCAATATGAAAGGCCTTTCTGAGCGCACAACAGCTATCATTTCTGTGTTCCTTGTCTCCTTTGCGAACTTCTCCTCCATCGGGATCATTACCGGTGCCGTAAAAGGACTGCATGAGCAAAAAGGAAATGTCGTCGCGCGCTTCGGCCTGAAGCTTCTTTTCGGAGCTACACTTGTCAGCTTCCTGTCAGCAGCCATCGTGGGACTGTTAATATAAAGAAAAAGTGATGCGGGATTTAGACCGCATCACTTTTTTATTTCTCAACCTGCATGTCGCCCTCACCAGACCCGTAGGTTCCCCTGTTTGATCTGGTCTAGTGTTTTCTGCCTCTCCGTTTTCGTTGACTTCTATTTGAAAGAAATTTTACTGTTCAGAACCTGAATTTTCCTTGCCAGTGTAGACATAGATGGCATCACGCAGAAATTGAGCAAGCCCCGGCTGCTTTTCATCGTAGTAAGCCTTGAAGCGCTCATCTGCCACATACATGTCTGCCAGACCACTGTGGGCCTCTTTGCTGTAGCTGTCCCAGTAAAAGCTCAGCCACTGCTTATGAAGATCCGCTGCCTTTTGTGATTCCGCACTGGATGGATCACCTGTTTTAAAAGCTTCCGCCAGGGCAACTTTAACCTGCTGTTCCAGTCCGGTGACTTCTTCATATTGTTCCTTTGTCATGTTCTGCAGATTCTGATTGGAGCGGTCAATCGTATCTTCCCCATATTTTGCGCGGATTTCCTCTCCATACTTCGCTTCATTTTCCTCAACCATCTTTCGCTTAAACCCTTCGAATTTTTCCTGATCGGACATCTGTGTTCTCCCTTCTGCAGCTGAAATGGTTTTCTCTACATTCGCAATGAGCAGATCCAGCTGCTTTCGTTTTTCCAGGAGCTTCCGGCGATGCTGGATAAGAGCTTGAGCTCCGCTGAATTGCGGGTCTGAGAGGATTTCCTGAACCTGTTCAAGACCCACTCCAAGTTCTCTGTAAAAGAGAATCTGCTGCAGGCGGTCCACCTCTGATTTTCCATAAATGCGGTAGCCCGATGAATTGATCCTGGCCGGCTTCAGAATGCCAATCTCATCGTAATACCTCAACGTTCTCGGTGTAACCCCTGCTAATTCAGCGAGCTTTTGCACGGTATATTCCATCATGTTCACCTCCTGGTAAAATCAGATTACACCTTTACGCAGCGTGAAGGTCAATGGGGGAAAGCGGATTTTTTTAATACTGTTTTTCTTTGATTAAAGGGGCCGCTGATATAAATTTTACCTAACGGTCTAATCCTTCAGGTAGAACCTATAAATCTTGAGATAAACGAATCATATCCCTGCACTGAATCCCATTTTCAAAAATGTCTTCTGGGTAATGCCTGACGAAAAAGTCCATATCAACGCCAACGATTCGAAAGCCGCACTTTTGATAAAGAGCCAGTTGCCCTATGCCTGAATTTCCCGTTCCAACTTCAATCGTTTTATAGCCTCTTTTCTTAGCTTCCTCAATTGCATCCTTTACAAGCCGTTTTCCTATACCCTTACCATGTTGTTCTTCTATCACTGCAACATTAACAAGTTCAACTGTTCCTGGTCTGGTTGGCAGTAATACATAAACACCAATTATTTGCTGTTCGTTTTCAGCTATAAAACAGTCTCCTCTATTCCTATATTCCTCAACACTCTCTCTTGAAGGGTCTGCTAATAACAATAATTCCATTGGAAGTTCTTCACCTTTAGTAAGTTCCCTACTAACCATTTTGACCTCCCTCATTAACCTCAGTTATTCAATTCCAGATCATTTTCTCATGCTGAGTTCCCCGTGCGGATAAATTTCAAAGTGTTTGATCATTACCTGTTCTGGCATCGTTTCCTAAACAAGATAATGCCCTCTCAAGAACGTGTTCTCACTACTGTAAACAAAAGCCCGGCTTTTTAAGCCGAGCCTAATAACCTATTTCCTTGACGATTATCCTGATCCTCTATCTATCTTTTCTTCAATTCTATCTAATTGTTCATTCCTCTTCTTAGAAGAACGAACAACAATGATAATAGTGACAATGATTGCAATAGGAATTAAAAGTGCAAATAACTGAAAAACAATATCACCTATGTTCAACATTTAGTTCACCTCTTTTTTGAAATATTATAGAAGATATCCATTTTTATTGCTGTGCCTTCGAATTTTTTTGTTTTCCTGCAAACAATGCGGAACATAGAAGGAATACGATCCCTAAACCAGCTCCCGCAATCATTGAATAATCAAAGGTATCCTTTAATGCTAAACCACCCGTAATGGATGCGGCAAAAAACATAAGAAACATGACTGTATAATTTTTCTTCATTTTCTCAGGCCTCCTTTACTCCCCAAAAAAGCATTTATGTACACCTTGATGGCTTCATCTGTCAGTAAATTTATTCACTGCAGGTGCTGAAGCCCGGATCGTTCCACTGACTCCTCTCTCCTCCAGCAAATCGGTTATTTTCTTCAAATGCTTTTCATCCTCAATGACCACATATCGCGAGTAGTGCCACTGGTTACGGTACCGGAAAGTCAGTTTATACGCTTTATTCAGTCTTGAGTTTAGCCCGTATAAAGAATGAGACAAAGTAATGCGTTCCGCTTCAAAATCCTTGATTTGATGGAAGCTGTAAAGCTTTCCATCTATGATGCATCCTTTTTCAAGAATAAAAAGGTTTCCCTGATGTTTAATCAGATTAAACAGCCCAGCGAATACATTCAGCAGCAGAAGAACGTTGTATTCTGCATCCGAAACAAGAATGACCGCTGATGCTCCGGCAAATACCAAAAGGAGACCGGGCGTCCCCCATTTCACAAGCTGATACGATCTTGTTTCTTTGGAGATCGGCTCCATTTCCTTCCACTCTGAAGGAACGAGAGTTGAACTGAACTCTTCTTTTGTTTGCGGATAGATTGCTTTACGCGAAAGGTCAGCCGCTTTCATGATGTTTTTGCGATGCTGCAGCAGGTAATAGGATCCTCCAGCGAACGCCAGAAGAATCAGTGTTTCTAGCATAACTGCATTCCTCCCTTCTCTTTTCTACGTTTACAGACCGTCTAACGTTTCTCTTTTTTAAAAATTTATGGTTCATATTGGAAAGAAATATTGGGATTACACGTTTAAATCATCCTGTATCCGATTTGCAAACCGTGGTATAATCACTTTCGTTGCCAACGGCCCCGGCTTTCATGAGAGTTGAAAGTCACAAGATGGCGAAACCGGAAAAACAGCCGGCAGAAGCCAAATATAAAATAAAGAGAGGCGTTTCCATTTGGAACAGACAATTAAACAGCAGTGGTTTGGAAATGTACGCGGGGATATCCTGTCAGGGATTGTGGTGGCTCTTGCCTTAATTCCAGAAGCCATTGCCTTTTCCATCATTGCAGGCGTTGACCCGATGGTGGGTCTTTATGCTTCCTTCTGCATAGCGGTGGTGATTGCTTTTACGGGAGGCAGACCTGGCATGATTTCAGCTGCTACCGGCGCAATGGCGCTGGTCATGGGCTCACTTGTCGCCGATCACGGCCTGCAGTATCTGCTTGCGGCTACTATTCTTACAGGGGTTATTCAAATTGTTCTCGGAGTCCTAAAATTCGGACATCTGATGAAATTTATCCCCCGCCCGGTGATGATCGGCTTTGTGAATGTATTGGCCATCTTGATTTTCACTTCCCAGCTTCCACACTTTGCTGGAGAATCGTGGCAGATGTATGCACTGACCGCCGGAGCGCTTGCAGTGATCTACTTGTTGCCAAGAGTGACGAAAGCGGTCCCTTCTCCGCTAGTCGCCATTGTTGTTATTACGATTGTTGCCATTTTTACAGGGGCAGGAGTGCGGACGGTCGGAGATATGGGAGAGCTGTCACAATCGCTTCCTGTGTTCATGCTGCCTGATATCCCATTTACCTTTGAAACACTGGAAATCATTTTCCCCTATTCCATTGCTCTCGCATTTGTCGGACTCCTTGAGTCTCTGCTTACTGCGCAAATTGTCGATGATATGACAGATACGCACAGCAACAAGAATAGGGAAGCAAGAGGACAGGGGATCGCCAACATTACAGCTGGTTTATTCGGCGGAATGGCAGGCTGTGCCATGATCGGCCAGTCCGTCATTAACGTTAAATCGGGTGGACGCGGAAGACTTTCCACTCTTGTAGCCGGCGTTTTCCTTCTCGTTCTGATTGTTTTGCTTAATGATCTGCTCATCCAAATCCCAATGGCTGCTTTAGTCGGGGTTATGATCATGGTCTCTATTGGCACCTTTGACTGGTCCTCACTCACCAGGCTTCATAAAGTTCCTTTGACAGATACGGCTGTAATGGCTGTGACCGTTGGTACAGTTGTCCTGACACATGACTTGTCAAAGGGGGTGCTTGCAGGTGTGTTACTGAGCGCCATTTTTTTCGCAGGCCAGCTTTCAAAAGTTCAGACAGCAGTGAAGGAAGAAAAATCCACAAAGACATATAAAGTAACCGGTCAGCTGTTTTTCGCCTCCGTTACCGATTTTGTTCAGCAAATAGATTTTACCGACAAAGACAAAACGATTTCGCTGGATCTGACCGATGCACATATCTGGGATGATTCCGGTGTAGGGGCTATCGATAAAATTGTTCTTAAGCTCAGGCAAAATCACAATCAGGTGGAAGTCACAGGATTAAATGCCAAAAGCTCAGAGCTTATTCAAAAAACAGCCGTCTATCACCGTCCTGATTCAAAGGCAGCAAATCATTGAGGAAAGTGGAACCGGCCGGCTGGCCGGTTTTTGCATATTCATTCATCTAATCTTAAATAGACAAATCAAACACCATCTTTTTTCCGGACGGTTTCCCAAAGAAAGGATCCTCCGTTTCTGTAAAGAGCAAAGATATTCCCCTCAAATCATCCGGAAGTGCAGGAGATACAATAAATCGATGGGTATAAGTTCCATCTCCCCCGCCTCCTCCTTCAAAACGGCAGCTGAATCGTTCATCGATTTGCATGGAAAAGTGGTCGATACCTTTTAGATGCTGATGATCTTCTTCCTCCCAATCTGCATGAAGAAAAACTGTGCTCGCATTCTCGAATTGCCTTATGTACGTTATCGTATAAAAGCTTCCTCCTGCCTCTGCAGTTTTCATAACAGGAAGCAGTTTCCTGAATCCTTCAGGCTCCACTTTCTCTTGATACTGTTCTTCGTTCTCCAAAGCAAGGAAAACTGCCTCCAGCATCTCCTGCTCCAGCCCGAATTCCTGAGCCCATCTGCTAAAGTCTTCATCTGAAGGCATATGGAATGTACCTGCAGCTGCTTCTTTGCGCAGCCCGATGAAGCGGCATATTTCCCGGCTGATTTCATTAAGGCTTGTCATATGACCTCTCCCCTATTTATAAGAATCTCTCTATCATTTCCCCTTCCCTTCCAATTATCCTTTTCTTTTCTGCTAAAATTCAAGATGGTTATTCACTGCCTGAATGGGCTAATTATCTAATAAACCGAGGTGAGGAAAAATGTTCCGATGGTATGTGCCATTTATCTTTTCTCCGATTGTTGCATTGCTGTCTTATTTTCTAGGGGAAGACCAGCCTTGGACTGTGATGACAGGAAGCTTCATAGGAGCCTTTCTAGTTATAGCAACAGTAAGGTTATCAGGAGTTTTAAAAGACAAATCATAACTCCGGTACCGGGTTTTACTCAGCATCACAACTTTATGTATACTAAAACAGATATCACTTAACAGAAGAGAGAGATGCAGGTTGAGTAAAATCCCTATTATTCTATTATGGTTTGTCCTATTAACTGCTGGGTGTTCAGCGGCTGAGAGCAAGGAAAAGGAGCTGACTGTTTCCGCAGCAGCAAGCCTGCAGGATGCGTTAAAAGAAATCAGGACTTCTTTTGAAAAAGAACATCCTGCTATTCATATCCAATTTAATTTCGGATCTTCAGGTGCCCTTCAGCAGCAGATTTCCCAGGGAGCCCCTGCTGATCTCTACATATCAGCTGCGGAAGAACAATTTGACCGCCTCGTGCAGCAGGGACTCATGCTTGATAAAGGGACCATTCTGGCAGGGAACGAACTGGTTCTCGCAGTGCCTAAAGACTCCCCAATACAATCTTTTCAAGACCTGAGCAAAGCAAAACGGATTTCGATCGGAACACCCGAGACCGTACCCGCTGGCCGCTATGCCAAAGAAAGCTTGGAAAACCAGAATGTGTGGAGTGCTGCAGAAGAAAAAATCGTCTATGCAAAGGATGTCCGTCAAGTGCTTACCTATGTGGAAACAGGAAATGTGGATGCCGGAATCGTCTACAAAACCGATGTCCTGTCCACCTCAAATATGGAAATAGCAGATACGGCCGGCCAAAAAACGCATTCCCCGATTCTTTATCCGGCGGGGATTGTGAAGAACACAGCCCACCTCCGGGAAGCAAAACTTTTCTATACGTTTCTCCAATCGGACTCTTCTAAGAGGATTTTGGAAGAATACGGATTTAAAGGTTTGAACTAGTGGGTGCAGAATTTTGGGATCCGCTAATGCTTTCGCTGGAGGTAGCTTTCGTATCAGGCTTAGCTGTGCTCGCGGCTGGCATTTTTCTCGGAAGGCTGATGGCGAACCAGTCCTTCAAAGGAAAAACCTTCATTGAAACGCTGTTTCTACTGCCGCTCGTCCTGCCGCCAACCGTAACGGGGTTTCTGCTGATTGTGATCTTCGGCAGAAACAGCCCCGCAGGCCAATGGGTGGAATGGGTGTTTCATCAGTCCGTTATGTTTACGTGGTGGGCGGCCGTCATCGCATCAGCAGTCGTCGCCTTCCCGCTTATGTATCAGTCAGCCAAAACCGGATTTGAAGCGATTGATGAAGAAATCACCGGAGCCGCCAAAGTCGACGGAGCAAATAGCAGGCAACTATTCCTGTTCATCTCGATCCCCCTCGCGTTAAAAGCCATCATCACCGGAGCCATCCTCAGCTTCGCCAGGGCACTCGGCGAGTTCGGGGCGACCCTGATGTTTGCAGGCAACATCCCCGGCAAAACCCAAACCGCCCCCACAGCCATCTATATCGCCCTCGACTCCGGAAACATGCAGCTCGCCTGGCTCCTCGTCGCCAGCATGATCGGCATCTCGTTTCTCATGCTGCTGGCTGTGAGCAGGATAAGGGGATAGACGCGGGATTCGGGTGAGCGGATTAAGAGGTGAAGGCCAGTGGCCGGGATATATGATTAGGGGATGACTGTTTGATTCAGGGGGCATGGACCGGCTGGCGGCGCCGCATCCTGATTCGGAGTTCATAGGTGGGGCGCGAAGTTCTCGATTCAGAGTTAAAAGGCCGGCTGGCGGGGCACGGGAGCCAGGTCCTCTTTAATTAAGGCTCTTTTCGTAAAGATTGTTGCTTTCAATAATACAAGGATAAATTTACTTTTTATGGTACTATTGTTATAGGAGATACCCAGCTAAAGAATAGGGATATCGAAATTTCTAATCGAGTAAATGAGGTGCAGTTCTATGGAATTTAAGATAGAAAAATTAAAGGGTTTTAGCCCCCAAATAGGTCATCTTGTCTCACAAATGAACTATGCTAGAAAAACAACTTTAGAAGCTGTATTTGGCTTAACTACTGCCGAATTAGATTATTTACCTAGCAAGGAAAGTAATAGTATCGGTTCCCTTTTATTACATATGGCTGCTGTTGAAAAAGGGTTTCAAATAGAGATTTTTGATGGAAGGAAACCGAATGAGCAAGAGATGGAGGAATGGGGTGCACCATACAGTCTAGGAGATAAAGGAAGAGCACATATCAAAGGACGTCCCTTAGAGTTTTATTTAGCCAAACTAGAAGAAGTGAGAAGCAGAACCTTAAGAGAGTTTGCTAATCTAGATGATGATTGGTTGTATGAAAACAGAATATGGGATAACCACCCATCTAATAACTATTTCATCTGGTTTCACGTATTTGAAGATGAAATTAACCATAGAGGTCAAATAAGAATTATTAGAAAAATGTTGTCTCAGAATTAAAGGATTTGCTGTCCTAAACTGAATAACAATTAGAGCCGTTCCCAAAAGAATGGCTTTTTTTTATATCTCCCGTAAGAAATTCACTGTAATACTATTAGAGTTTTGACAAGAACTGAGGAGCATTTGGTTTATCTGCTCTTTTTCCGCCAACTTCTTACTTTGCTGAAGGAAACTGAACCAGTAGAGGTAGTTGTCCAAATACTTCGTTGCCACTCCTTGGAACCTACCCATCCATCCCTTTAATCGTTTATGGTAGTTGTTCACGTTTTGCAGATGGTAGATGCCTTTTTTGACATATCCCTCTTTGCTCAGATTGATGGGTTCGTGTTTCAGTGCCTTGATGAGAGCGAATTTCTTGTAGTTCGTGGCTGTATCTGTGCACAACAAAGAAGACGGGTCAATATAACTTCCAATAACCGCGTCAATCTCTTCAGCTCTTACTCGACCAGTTCCAGCCTTCTGAGCAATGACTTGCCCACCTCGGTCCTGAGCGACCACAACAGCAATCTTAAGATTACTAATCCCTCTCTTTTTATCTCTTCCTCCACGTTTCTTAGGCTTCCTGTCCAGAGTTCTCCGCCCCTTCAGAGACTCCTTAAAAAAGGTCTCATCACTTTCGATAATCCCTTTCAACATTTGATATCCCATTGAACGAAGAGCAAAAAGAATTTTATGCCTCCAGTAAAATGCAGTTGAGATATGTATTTTTAACCGTTTTGCGATTTTCGGTAAAGTGTATCCTTCCACCATCATTTGAAAGTATTTAGCCCACTTACCGAGATAACGTGTCCCCGAAATCGGTGTATTGGAGAGGTCATTAAAAGACTTTCCGCAGTCACGACAGAGATACCTTTGTCTATCTCTGTACTTGCCATTTCGTTTTACTTTCACACTTCCACAATGAATGCAGCCTAATCCCTCTTTAAAGCGGGTTTCTCTAATCGTTGTGAACGCATCTTTCATATCTGCATCATCATTATCGATGAAGTCTTCTTTTAAAAGGTTAAAAAGTTGGATTTGCTCGTCTTTAGTTAAGTCCGAAAAATGGGCATAGATGTCTTTCATCATAGAGAAACCGCCTCCTGAAAGAGTATTTTATCACCTCGTATAAGGATGGTCAAAATAGCAACAATCTATGCGAAAAGAGCCTTAATTAATTATAGAGTTTTCAGTCGGGACCACAGCCTGGAGCGATGCCTTCTTTTTTGTGATAAAACGGATTTCGGAGATAAAATCAAGGTTTCGCAGATATAATTTTATTTTCGTAGATATCTTTATGATTTCGAAGATATATTCCTGATTTCGAAGATAAAAAAATTTTTTCGAAGATATAAGCCTTCAGCTTGCTTTCAGCGGGCAAAATGGCTCCGGCATTCCGGTTTTGGAATGCTTTTTTTTGCACTCGAGTGGGTTTTGGGCCTTATTTACATACAAACATGGATTTGCTGACATCCAAATAGGCTCTTTTTGGCTTTTGCTGAGATTTTTGCAGAGGATTTGCATGTTTGGGATGTTTTTCAGGCAGCTCAAAATCATATATCGGCGATATTTCCAGTTTATCGGTCAAATTTTTCATATATCGATCAAGTTTTCCATATATCGGTCAGAATCGGAATATATTGGTCAAAATTTCAATATATCGACTTTTCGACAAAATCCGCCCCGCCCCCCCAGTTCTCCGTACAATCAAAAGTGGCACTTTCTTGTATTCCATGTCCCGGTACACAATCCAAAGCGTAAAAAAGAGCAGCCCCCAAGCTGCTCTCTTTCCTCAATCTTTAACCTTCAGCAATCTCAATGCATTTAAAATCACGATCAGTGCTGCTCCGGTGTCACTCAGTACAGCCATCCACAGTGTCAGGTAGCCCGGAAAAATCAGAGCGAGGGCGGCTGCTTTAATTAAAATGGAGAACCAGATGTTCTGTTTAATGATACGGAGTGCTTTTTTGCTCAGACTGATGGTGTGCGGGAGTTTATCCAGGTTGTCAGCCATCAGGACAATATCGGCGGTTTCCATGGCGGTATCTGTTCCGGCACCGCCCATCGCGATTCCGATATCAGCAGCGGCGAGGGCAGGTGCATCGTTGATTCCATCTCCAACCATGGCGGTAAGGTGGCCTTCCTGCTGCAGCTTTTGCACAGCTGTCACTTTGTCCTCTGGAAGCAGTTCGGCAAAATAACGGGTGACGTGTGCTTCACTGGCTATTTTTTTCGCTGTGCCTTCATTGTCGCCCGTCAGCATAATAGTCTCCCGGATTCCTTTTCCTGCTAAAGCACGGATGGCTGCAGCTGCTGAATCCCTGATGGTATCGGATACAGCGATGGAACCGAGGATTTTTTCCTCTGTTCCAATCCAGATCATGGTCTCGCCCTCTTCATCCGGTGCTTCTATAGAGACCTTTTTCCCTTCAAAAAGAGCTCTGTTCCCGGCAAAGTATACCATTCCATCTATTTCTCCCTGCACTCCTCTGCCGGCGATATTCCGGTGGTTTTCCGCAGTGAACCGGACAGCTCCTCTCTGCCTGGCAAACTCTGTGATCGACTTGGCTATTGGATGAGTGGAGTCATGCTCCAGTGCATAGGCGATGGCAAGCAGTTCGTCCTGTGTTCCCTCTTCCGCTTTTACGTGTGTTACGGCGGGGCGTCCTTCTGTCAGCGTTCCGGTTTTATCAAAAGCAATGGCGGTCAATGCGCCTGCTTTCTCAAGGAACGTTCCACCTTTTATTAAAATTCCATTCCGTGCAGCATTTCCGATGGCAGAAACGATTGCGACCGGCGTAGAGATGACGAGTGCACAAGGACATGCGATCACGAGCAATTCGAGTCCTTTGTAAAACCACTCTCCCCATGTTCCTAAGCTTAGAAGCGGCGGAAGTACCATGATGAGAAGGGCTAAAACAAACACAATCGGCGTATAGATGGCTGCAAATTTATCAATAAATGCTTCCGTGGGAGCTTTTTGCTCCTGCGCCTCTTCTACAAGATGAATAATTTTTGCAAGGGCTGTATCTTCAGAGTGTTTCGTAACCTTAATCTCGAGGGTTCCGTGTCCATTGATGGTTCCCGCGAAAACGGAATCTCCGGCAGCTTTGTCTATCGGTATGGACTCACCTGTGATCGGAGCCTGGTTGATGCTGGATGTCCCTTTTACAACTTCTCCGTCCAGCGGAATTTTGTCCCCGGGCTTTACTAAAATAATGGTCCCAGGTACTGCTTCGGCTGCCGCTTTTTTCACAAATTCTGTCCCGATTTTTACCCATGCCTCTGGCGGAGCAAGATCCATGAGCCCGCGGATGGACTTCCGGGTCTGTTCAATGGACTTATTCTGAAGGACGTTACCAAGGGCAAACAGCCAGACGACGGTCGCTCCCTCAAGCCATTCACCGATCAGGGCTGCGCCAATGGCAGCAGCAGACATGAGCACGTTCATATCGAGTGAGCGGCTTTTAATCGAATAGAAGGCTGCTTTTACCGGTTTCAGCCCGCTTATGACCATGGCGCCTGCATAAAACAGGATAGAGAAAGCGGCTGGGATGTCAAAATAAGTACCTGCAAAGCCCGCTGCAATGAGTAAACCAGACAAAATCAGCCACAGATGATCTTTTCTACCTGAGACTGGGTTTTCGCCCGCTTCCTCAAGCTCTGCTTTGAAACCGATTTTCGCTGTTTCTTTTATGATTTCCCCGGGGCTGTTCGTATGTTCCACTTTCATCTTCCCAGAAGCAAAGCTCACGCTCACCTTTTGGACGGCCGGCTGCAGCCCGAGGTGATTTTCTATGCTTTTCGCACAGCTTCCGCAGTCCATCCCGGTGACATGGTATGTCCGGGTATTGCCTTGAACAGCTTGTGCTTTGAAGCCAAGCTTCTCCACCTGATTTTCCACCGGCAAGAGAGCCGCTTCGTTAGCGGCAGTTACCTGCATCTTAGCGGTGCTGTAATTCACCTTAACATCCAGAATGTCCTTCATCTGCCCGATTCCCTTTTCCAGGGACCTTGCACAAGACGGACAATCCATCCTGTCCACGAGGTAAACCATCTTTTCCCCTGAAAATTCTCCGTTCATTCTGTCATCCTTATTGCTGCAGCAGTTATCTGACACGCCGTCTCACTCCTCTATTTGAACCCCGCACCGCTCAACGTCGTTTTCAATATCCGCAAGTACCGTATTAAACATCATCAGCAGCTCACGAATCTGATCATTTCGAATTCGATAAAGGGAATATCTCCCTTCCTGTCTTCCGGTAATAATTCCGCAGCCCTTCAGGCAGGCAAGGTGCTGGGAAATGTTCGACTGGTTTCCACTGATTTTTTCCGTGATCTGAGAGACCGTTTTCTCTCCATCCAGCAGTGCTTCCAGTATTTGAATCCGGGTTTTATCTGAAAATCCGCGAAGGAATTTCACTTTTGTATCCAGAGCGATTGTTTCCACTAAGATCCTCCTTATACATTAGTAAGGACTAATGTATATTATATTACCAGTGGCTAATATGTGTGTCAAAGAAATCCGGACTCCTCTAAGTCCGGATTTCAAAGTTGCTTATGTACGCGGTGCAAACAGCATGACCGAAACGCCGATTAGGCAAATTCCCGCTCCTGCCCAATCATAAAAATCAGGGGTTTTCCGGTCCACACCCCAGCCCCATAACACCGAAAGGACAATAAAAATCCCGCCATATGCTGCATAGACGCGCCCAAAGGAAGGAAACGTCTGAAACGCGGCAATAACCCCGTAAAGCGCCAGTGCAATCCCTCCTGCAATTCCCCAATACACCGGCTTTCCCTCTCTCATCGACAGCCAGATTAAATAGCCTCCCCCGATTTCCGCGAATCCTGCAAGAATAAATAGAACGAATGATATCAGCAATGGTTGCCCTCCCTGCTCTTTTCTCCCAGTATACAGGTCAAAATCTAACGGGGAAAGGACAGGATGATCGGTGTCTATCGAACGGAGACGGGTACTGCATTTAGGAAAATAGAAAAGAAGTCCGGCCTTGGGGTTCGCCCATCCAAAAAAATTTGGTATTCTTTTTATAACAAATAAAAGGAGGAAAAGAGTCATGGCAAAAAAATTCTTGATGTTTTGCATGTCCTTTTTAACCATCCTGGTGGTCGGAGCCTGTTCAAACGGAGATAGTGAAGAATCAGGGCATGGTGATATGGATCATTCGGAGATGAACCACTCCAGCTCAGGAGAAGTCCCTGACGGATTGCAGGAAGCTTCAGATCCAGCCTATAAAACAGGTGACAAGGCCGTCCTGAATACAGACCACATGGCCGGGATGAAAGGGGCGGAAGCCACAATCGCAGGTGCTTATGATACAACCGTTTATTCCGTCTCCTATACTCCAGAATCAGGAGGAGAAAAAGTAACGAACCATAAATGGGTCATTCATGAAGAAATACGAAGCGCAGGCGAGCAGCCTTTCAAGCCAGGAGAGGAAGTAACCTTAGAGGCAGACCATATGAAAGGAATGAAGGGTGCGGAAGCAGTCATCGATTCGGCAGAGCAAACCACTGTTTACATGGTAGATTACACTCCGGCTGGTGGCGGTGAAAAAGTAAAAAATCACAAATGGGTGACAGAGGATGAATTATCTCCTTAAATAAAACAAAAAAGAAGGGCAAACACCCTTCTTTTTCTCTGCATCTCTTACAAATACTTCCGATGCACGTTCTTCCCGTCATACGTGAACAGCACCCGTTTTCCTTCCAGCATGCTTTCCATGTGCACCGGGCGTCCCCATAGCTGGTGAACATACGGAAGCACTTTTTCCAGGTACTTAAGATCAAGTTCGATGTCCTCGTACCAGTGTTTTAAATACAGCTCGTTGTTTTTCATGTAGTCTCCGTCGTTCACGGTAAGGTAAGGGAAGCCCCCGTTCACTCGCATGCTGACGAGCTGGTCGCGGACACTTTTCCATTCCTTATCGACTACTTTGTAATCGCGGCCCTGCTTTTGAAAAAGATACATATCTTCACGGAGGACAAGATCCTTTGTTAAATAGTTGCGGATAAAGGAAATATCCGATTCGATCTCGCGCACCTCAAACATTTTTTCGCGGCCGGAGTTCGGCTTGACGCCGAGCTTTTTCATTTCCTCGGTCGGATTGTCATATCGTTCTTCGATGTCTTCAAAGATTTTAAGCCCAAGGTAATATGGATTGATGCTCGTTTTCGACGGAACGACAACGCCTGCATTCAGCTTTGCATATTCGATGGCTTCGCTTGAGGTGAGATCAAGCTCCCGCATGATCCGCTGGTGCCAGTAGGAGGCCCAGCCTTCGTTCATGATTTTCGTCTCCAGCTGCGGCCAGAAGTACAGCATTTCTTCCCGCATCATCGTCAGAATGTCCCGCTGCCATTCCTCCAGCTCACGGCTGTACTCTTCAATGAATAAGAGAAGGTCCTTTTCAGGAGAAGGAGGGAGATGCTTCTTCTTTTTCTTTTTTTCCTTTTTCTCCTTTTTGCCGTCCAGGTTCCATAAATCATCGTATGGACTGTTTTTAGCAGCGATCTCTTCTTCTTCATCATCCATGCTCCATGCAAGCTTCGGCCTCATCAGTGAAGGATCGATGTGTTCCTGAATCGCGAGCACCGCATCCAGAAAGTCCTCTACTTCTTTTCTTCCATACAGGATTTCATAATGCTTGACCCTTTCAGCCGTTGCTGCCATGCTCTCCACCATGTCCCGCTTTGTATTGCCGAAGCGGCAATTATTCTTGAAAAAATCACAGTGAGCGAGTACATGGGCGACAATCAGCTTGTTTTGAACGAGAGAATTTGTATCAAGCAGGAAGGCATAGCAAGGGTCCGAGTTGATGACGAGTTCGTAGATTTTACTGAGTCCGAGATCATAATGGATTTTCATTTTATGAAATTGTTTTCCATGGCTCCAATGAGAAAAACGGGTCGGCATCCCGTATGCACCAAACGTATAAATAATGTCCGCCGGACAGATTTCATAGCGCATCGGATAATAATCAAGCCCAAATCCATCAGCGATCTCACTTATTTGCTCGATCGCATATTGAAGGGATTCGTGTCTGGATCCATTCAATGGCTTTCCCCCTTAATTGCATCGTTATCTCAATGTATGAGCCCTCGGGGAAAAAAATGAAATCAGGTAAAGGTTTCCTTAACGCATAAATTTTTTTTTGGATCACTACCCCCATAAAAATTCACAAAACATTCACAAATGCGCTTGATTTGAGTCATTCTCAACCGATTCAGCACTTTATTGTGTTACTATAAAAATAAGATTCTAATGCGGAGTTGTATATATGAGACTAACAAATTATACCGACTACTCGCTGCGAGTCCTGATTTATCTGGCAGCGAAAGACCAGGAGAAGCTCTCCAACATTAAGGAAATCGCAGATGTATACGGAATTTCTAAAAACCATTTAATGAAAGTAACATACGAGCTTGGAAAAATGGGCATTCTCAGTACAACACGGGGCCGCAACGGCGGCATCAAGCTCGCTTTAGATCCTTCTGACATTAATATCGGATCGGTCGTCCGCAAGACTGAAGATGATTTCAACATGGTGGAATGCTTTGATCCTGTCGCAAACCAATGTGTCATTTCTCCGGTGTGCGGACTGCGCCACGTATTAAACAAAGCTCTTCAGTCCTACTTCCAGATCCTTGATGGCTACACCCTCGCTGACCTTGTAACGAATCAGCGCCAGCTTCAGGAACTGCTGCATCCGAATTAATGAACCGCCTGTTATAGCAGGCGGTTTTTTCAGTTTTCGGCAAACCCGGGGGTTGTTCTGCTGTTTTTTTGCATCTCCATATCATTTCGATTTGCCTCACCTGCCAAGGTGCCTCACTTCCTAAACCCATCCCATTCTTCTTCATTAAGCTCTAGTTGAATCGTGACGGCTGCTATTGCTCCACTTGAGGCTGCATATATAAGCTGATGAAATGTAGTGGATGCATCTCCTGCAGAAAATATCCCTTTTACATTTGTACGCCCCATTTGATCTGCTGCTATCGCAGCAAAAGGACCATCGTTCGTCATTTTACAGCCAAGAGACTCCGGGATTGAAGTGGCCTGGACGAGATTTGGGGTGAAGAAAATCCCCTCACATTCAATCGCTTCATCTGTACGCAGAGTAATCTTTTTTACAAAACCATTAACCGATTCAATGCATTTGATGGTGTCTTGGTTCGCCGGCACTTGGTGTTGCTCCAATTCCAGCAGCTGATCTGCTGTTAAAATATCCATACCATTGGTAAGCAGCGTTATATGCTTTGTCCATCCCGTGAGAACTTTCACTAAATGAAATACCTTTTCATTTGTCCCAATTACGCAAACCTTTTTATCTCTTAACTCCCATCCATCACAAAACGGGCAGACAAAGGCACTTGTGCCGTAAACTTCTGCAAGCCCCTCAATGTCCGGAACTACATCCTTCATCCCTGTAGCAAATAGGACTTTTCGGGAGCGGAAAGCATCTCCTGATCCTGTATGAACACGGAAATCCCCATCGACTCCTGTAACTCCGTCAACAATTCCGGACACAAATGAAACGGACGGATATTTTAAGATTTGTTCCTTTGCTGTTCTGCGAAACTCACTTGGTGAAATGCCATCCTGAGTCAGGAATCCGTGTGATTCCCTGGTTACTCTGTTTCTGGGCCTCTCTTCATCGATAACCAGAACTTTTCTCCTCGCCCGGCCGAGAACTAATGCAGCATTTAATCCCGCTGCACCGCCTCCTATAATCGTAACGTCCAAATTTTTATCAGACATCCTGACTAACCTCCTGTGTGTTTGTGCATGATTTTACTTACACTCTATAGCTTGATAGCGTTTTGATTGTGGCAGCCATTTAGATTCAGCAGCTCATTTCAGGGATTATGAGAATCTTGAAACCTCGAGGAGCTAAACTGGTGGAACGGTCAGGCAAAACGGCGTTGTCTTCTGCTCCTAATCACCAGCATTCGTCAGATTATAAATCGTAACTATTACGATTTAATGATAATGTAATTCCCGGAAAATGAAAAGTTTTATCTGCTGTATCCCAGAAAAAATGATTACGTGGTCCAAATTGGACGAGTCCCTTTAAGCGCTGATACCCGAATTTCAGAGATCAAATATAGATTTACTAAAAACAAATTCTCCCTTTTTAAAAACCCAGATTAAAATAATTATAATTAAATATTGACTATTATAACATTACCTATATAATAATAATTATAAATAAATCACTAGGGAGGATACATAATGACTGAAAATAACCGTCCAAATCTGACTACTAATCAAGGTGTGCCTGTCGGCGACAACCAGAATTCCAGAACTGCCGGCCAGCGCGGCCCGACACTCCTTGAGGACTATCATTTACTTGAAAAAATCGCCCACTTTGACCGCGAACGGATTCCCGAGCGGGTTGTTCACGCCCGAGGTGCAGGTGCACATGGAGTGTTTAAAACCGAAACGAGCATGTTCCCCTTCACCCGTGCTGATTTCCTGAGTGAAGAAGGAAGAGAAACTCCGGTATTCGTCCGCTTCTCCACCGTCATCCATTCAAAGGGATCACCGGAAACACTCCGGGACCCGCGCGGTTTTGCCGTTAAATTTTATACGAACGAAGGAAACTATGACCTAGTCGGAAACCATCTGCCTGTCTTTTTCATCAGAGACGCGATGAAATTTCCTGATATGGTTCATTCACTGAAGCCATCACCTGCTACGAATATACAGGATCCGGACCGCTACTGGGATTTCATGTCCTTAACACCGGAATCCACGAACATGATGACGTTCCTGTTCTCGGATTATGGAACGCCTGCCGATTACCGCCATATGGAAGGGTTCGGCGTACACACCTTTAAATGGGTTAACGCACAGGGCAATGTAGTCTACGTAAAATATCACTGGAAACCGGTTCAGGGAGTGAAAAACCTGACAGCTGAAGAAGCGGCAGAGATTCAAAAATCAGATTTCAATCATGCAACGAGAGATCTTTATGATGCGATTGAACGGGGCGAATTCCCGCAGTGGGAACTTTACGTTCAAATCATGCCGCTTGACGAATATGACAGCCTTGATTTTGATCCATGCGATCCGACAAAAACGTGGCCGGAGGATGAGTATCCGCTGCAGAAAGCCGGAACGATGACACTGAACCGCAACCCGGATAACTTTTTTGCGGAAGTCGAGCAATCGGCCTTCTCTCCAAGCGCACTCGTACCCGGAATTGAAGCTTCTGAAGACAAACTTCTTCAGGGCCGTCTGTTCTCTTACCCGGATACACAGCGTCACCGTCTCGGACCGAATTATATGCAGATTCCGGTAAACTGCCCTTATGCACCAGTCCGCAACAATCAGCGCGACGGTTTCATGCAGACAAATCAGCAGCCGTCTCCTGTTAACTACGAACCGACAAGGCATGCCGAAGCCCCTCAAGAATCACCTGCCTTCCGCGACAGTGTTCAGCCGCTGCCGTCCGGCTACATTACGAGGGAGAAAATCGAAAAGCCGAATGACTTTAAACAAGCCGGTGAAAAATACCGGAGCTATACGAAAGAAGAACAGGACAATCTGATCAAAAACCTTACAGATGATCTCCAGAGTGTCCATGAGCGTACGAAACTGCTGGCAATCTGCAATTTCTACCGCGCCGATGCCGAGTATGGCCAGCGCCTGGCGGATTCCCTCGGAATCGATATAAGCGCATATACAGCACAGCTAAGCAAAATGTAACCAGCTCATTTTCTCACTTTATTCTCATAAATGAAAAAGGAGCGGATCCTTCAGCAGATCCGCTCCTTTTTCAATTGGATTGATTGAATGGCACAGACAGGCTCTCCTGTACTTGCATATGCATAAGTATTACCTTCAAGGGAGGTGTGTATATGAGCTACAAAAAACCATACTTGTCCAAACATGTAGACGTTAACTCCAAAAGCGATGCAGACAGCTTCAGCAAAAGCTTCAACGAAAACGACAACGATAATAAATCCTACAGCGATGCAGACAGCAAAGCTTACAACAAAGCAAACAGCGACAGTAACAGCAAAGCTTACAACAAATCCGCATCAGAATCCGACAACGATACAGCCGTTAAAAGCCAGGCATCCATCCACAATAGCGGAAATTCTTACGTTAAAATTTACGTGAGCTCCGAAAGCGATGCCCACACGAAAGCAAAGCAAGACAACGACCAGGACCAATACAACAAGCAATACTCCAACCAGGAGTCCGACGGAGAAGGATTCTACAAACACTAATACACCTGCAGGCGGGCTGTTTTCTCGCCCGCTTGTGAATGTGAAGGGACTTTTTCGGCACGGAAAGAGTCGGGCTATGGCACGAATAAGTTCGGATTTGGCACGTAAATTCTGTTTGGCACGTTAATCTTTATTTCCGGCAGGTAAACCCGATGATTCGGCACGTATAGGTTCGGATTCGGCACGTGACCGCTCTGGTTTGGCACGTAAAATCTGTTTGGCACGTTGACCTTTGTTTCCGGCAGGTAAACCGGATGATTCGGCACGAAAAGTACCAGATTCGGCACGTAACTGTCCTGGTTTGGCACATAAATTCTGTTTGGCACGTTGATCTTTGTTTCCGGCAGGTAAACCGGATGATTCGGCACGGAAAGTACCGGGTTCGGCACGTGACTGCTCTGGTTTGGCACGTAAATTCTGTTTGGCACGGAAATAGTTTGCTCCAGGACAATTTCATTCAATCAAAAGAGGAGAATCAAAGTGGAAAAACCAAAAGATTTCAGACATGGAAAAAAATATCCCTCCGCAGGAGAGATCCATCAGCTTGCTTCCGTTAATCACAGCGGGAATTCAGATGTGGATGTAAATGTTGAGGTTGATACGATGCCGATTGCGTTTGCACTCATGTATAATATGTATGCGTCAAACCAGATGTCCAAGGAACAGTTTGATGAAGGCATCAAGAAATTACGGTCTTTTCACCGTCAAAACAAAAGCGGACGCCCTTCGAAGGACGTCTTGGATTCTGTTCCGTTTTTTCCAAACTAAAAGGGAGAGGAGCATCGCTTTCTGCCCTTCTCTACATACTTTTTTTGAGCGCATCGGACAGCTGGTCTGAAAAGTTTTCCGGATAGGTGTGCCCCAGTTCTCCGTATTCCAGCCAGTTGCATTGGATTTTCTGTTCATCGAGCTTTTTTTTCAATTTCTTAGTATCTTCATAAAAAGGATCATCCTTACCCGCAACGAGCCAGCCGCTTGTCCCGCTTTTCGCAGAAAGCTGTACTTCGTCTTCGCGGATGGCCGGTACCACTGCAAAAAACTCCTTTGTTTCTTCAAATTCCCCGTTCAGCACAAGCTTCAATGCGAGCTTCCCGCCTTGTGAATATCCTGCCAGAATGATTCGCTTAATGTCCGGAAAATTATTTTTGATTTTTTTCAGGACACCCGAAATTTCATCTGTGGCCCGTTCTTCGTCATCCCAGCAGAATGCTTCGTACCCGGCCATTTGAGATGATTGGGGAAAGGCAAACAAATAATTACGGATGGAGAGCTCGTTCATCCAATAAGGAATCGTATCCTCCATGTTCCCTCCTCTGCCATGCAAAACGACAATTGCTTCCTCCGGATCCTGTTTCCCGTGAAATTCGACCAGAGGAACTGCCTCCTTCTTCGCCTGCTCCCTGCGTTCTTCACATTCTTCCACAAGCTGCTGAAACGCTTTTTTATCACGGAGCGGATCAAGGTCGCTGTCGCCTTTCAACAAATCGGGATTCCACCAAAATCCTTTATCATAGGCCTTCTGGAGCGTTTCCATCGCGTCGCCCGTTTCATGGTTTATACATTGAAGGCAGGCTTTCCAGAAGCTGGTCTTGTGAAGTTTATTGGGATATTCCGATTCTGCTTTAAGTACAAGGGCATAGGCTTCGTCCCATTCTTTTTCCATAAACAAGGAAATCAGTTTTCTTTCTGTTTGGTAAAACATCTATTTCCGCCCCCTTTGTATGGTTGACTACTTTATACCACCGGAAAGAGGAGGAGAAACGTTTAAAGTTTTTTCACATGTGCTTTCTTCGGCTCACTTGTTTCCGGATTAACAGTCACTTCTACAATCAGGACAAGGGGGTTTTTATTTTTTCCGGCAGCCTCCACTCTGTAGTAATCAAGGGCTTCTTCCCCCGCTTCTCTCCGTCCCTTATAGGAGAAGGTGCGGATGGCAGCGCAGGGATAGCTTCCTTTTACAGCCTTAAGCACATATTGGCCTTCCTCCAGCTGCACTTCTTCATTTTGTAGATAGGCCATACCGGAATCCGCACAGAAAACGAAAAAAAGGAGCAGGGCAGCGAGCTTCAGCCAGTTCCGCGATTTCAAGAAAGATCCCTCCGCTTCGTTTGTTTCCATTATTGTGCCCCTGACCAATTAAAATAATCTTATCCTTCACAGTAACTCCCAGCCTGATTCAAACTGAAGAGGCAACTTTTCCCCTGCGGCCGCTCACGATTTTCGTACACATTAAGAAGGACTCCCAAATGAGGAGGAAGATCATCGTGAACATCGCGGACTATGACAAAGCATTATATTATACACACCGCTCCCAATGGGATAACCTGCTGATTTTAATGGTCAGAACCCAGGATGATTTTCTTTCCAAAAAGATTGAACATTTCCTTCATGCCTATAACTTTGACCATGATTACACGATGATTGAGCAGAATTTATATACGCTGCTCCGCTACATCGACCATGCTTCAGCACCGGACATTCAGGAAGAGGCTCTTCCTTTCACATAAAAAAGAAGGCTCTCCAAGCTTTAGCGGAGGCCTTCTTTTCTGATTTGTATTCCTGCTTTCGTATAAAGCTGCAGTTCATCCAATAATTCGTTGATCAGTCTGGCCGGTTCTTCAAGCAGCGTTTTTTCTTCCCTGTTGAAGCAATGCGGGTCCAGTACAAGCTGCTTAGGAATGGCATTGGCATATAGGGCTCTCATAATTGTCCTCATCTGGTTCAGCGTATTGATGCCCCCCTTGCCACCGCCTGCTACCGCTGTTAAAGCCACTGCTTTATGGGCAAAATAATCACTGCCCAGATAATCGAGCGCATTTTTTAACGCCCCTGATATGCCTCCATGGTATTCAGGCGAAATCATGACAAAACCATCTGCCTTCCTGGCTGCTTCTTTTAATTTTTTCACTTCAGGCAAATGGTTTTGCTCCTCTTCTCCTGAATAAACAGGTAAAACAAGATCAGATAAATCAATCAGCTCCATGCCGTCATTCAAAGATGCCAGGTAGTTTGCTGCAAGAGCAGACCTGCCTGTCTTCCGCGGTCCGCCGCTTAAAATCAGGATATTCATTTCCGTTCCTCCTAAGCTAATCCTTCTTTTACCGCAAGGAGTGCTGCCTGTGTCCGGTCAGCGACCTGCAGTTTTGGAAGGAGATTGGATACATGAGACTTCACCGTTTTTTCGGTAATGAACAAAGATGAAGCGATCTCTTTGTTGCTTTTTCCTTTTGCGATTTCCTTTAATACTTCAAGTTCTCTTGCAGTGAGTTCAGACAGGCGGCTTATCTTATTGCTTTTGCCTGAAAGATGGGCAAGTACATGGCCCGTAATTTTCGGATGGAGTTTGTTCTCGCCTTTCATTACATCCCGAATCGTTTGGGCGAGCTCTGCTGGTTCAACATCTTTCAGCTGATAACCGGATGCCCCCGCCTGGATTGCCGGTATGACATGATCCTGATCGGCGTAGCTTGTCAATATGACAATCTTCATTTCCGGATGCTTTGCCTTGATTGCTTTTGCAGCTTGAACACCATCCATTTCCGGCATGCTTAAATCCATAAGGATCAGGTCCGGATTAAGCTCAGAAGCTTTCTGAACAGCCTCAGCTCCGCTTGATGCCTCTCCTGTAATTTCCATATCCTTTTGCATGCCGAGAAAGAAGGCAAGCCCCCTTCTTACGACCGGATGATCATCCGCAATGAGTATGTTTATCATCTCTTGATTGCTCCCTTAACTGGTATACATACTTGAACAATCGTGCCTTTCCCTGGCTTGCTGCGGATAAGGAATGTTCCTCCAAGCCGGGCAGCCCGTTCCTTCATTCCTTTTAACCCAAGCGATCCAAGCTCTTCAGGATCATCAGTGGAGATAAAACCGCTGCCATGATCCTCAATCATCAGCTGCACGCTGTCAGCGGTTCGGGTTATCGTCAGCCGCGCCTGCTGCAGACCAGAATGCTTAACACAATTATTAAGAGCCTCCTGGCCGATCCTGAGCAGGGCTTCCTCCAATTTGGGCGGAAGATTTTGCACTCCTTCTGATACACATTCAAGTTCAAGCTGAAGCATCTCACCATATTGCTTGAGAGCACACATCAATCCTTTTTCAAGTCCGGCTGGCCTAAGCTGCCAGATCAGCTCCTTCATCTCATCAAGAGCCTTACCTGAGAGTTCCTGCATATAAAGAAGCATTTCCTTTAAATGAGGCTCCTCCACCATCTCTTTCATACCGCCAGCCGTAAGGGAAATCGAAAATAGAAGCTGGTTCACCGAATCATGCAAATCCTGGGCCAGCCTTCCCCGTTCAGCTTCCAGAGCAAGCCTCTGCCCGTCCTCTGCCAGCTGAATCCGCTTTATCGCAGACCCAATTTGAAGTGCCGTCGACTCAAGCAGGGCAAGCTCATCTTCAGAAAAATGAGTCTTCCCGGGTGCTGCCACATTCAGTACTCCGAACCTCTCCCCTCCGGCTGCCAAAGGAACCGTGGCGTGATGCGTAATTCCACCGGTATCCCCGTACTCATGCTCCTCTGAATCCTCTATCCGGCGGCAATTCAGGATATTAGCCGCCTGCTGAAGCCTGCCGGTCCGAAAACGGTCCATACACCAGCAGCTCTCCCCGCACATCGCTTTCTTATGATCAAAGGCCAATGCTTCCGGAAGGTGATAATCAGCAGCCAGCCGTTGATTCCCTTCAGCGTCTACAAGGAAAATCCAGCCGGTCTGCATATCCGCAAGCCCGATAAGCTCCTTTAGAACCTCCGGTAAAAGTGAAGCAAGTTCACTGCCCTGATTTAGCTTCTCCGCAATGGTCTTCAGCGTTTTCAATTCCCGTATTCTTCTCTCATCCTGCATCATCCAGTTCCGCTCCTTCTTACTACTCAGTATATCAGGTAACCCCTCCCAAATCTTACACGTGAAGAAGGATTTTCGAGTAAGACTTTAGATGGAGATGGCAGGGTAGCAAACGTGTAAGACTCGGTCAGCTTGATAGATGCAGGTGTATGAGCCGGGTCAGTCTCGTGACGGCGGTCAGTCTGGCTGATGGGACGGTGGAAAATGTGAGGGCCGGGTCAGTCCCGTATTGCTTTAACGCATCGGGGGACACAGACCCACTGCTGCAATCCCTTGTGCCACGGCACTTTGCAGGGCAGGTGCCGGAGCTTTAGTACGGCAGTGAATGTGGGGACTGGCACGGAAACGTTTACCTGACTTGCCAGCGAAAACGGGGATGGCACGGAAACCCTTTACCTGCCTGATTCCAATTGAATGTATAGAAATCAGCATCCATCACACCATAAGTGTATTCTTTGAATAAAGGAGGAACGACTTATGAAAATCAACAAATGGATGAGCCTTTCGGCCGCGTCTCTTCTCAGCCTTGGAATGCTTGCCGGCTGCAATGCCCCCAATGATGAAAAAGAGCCAGATCCGACAGAGGAACCGTCTGAGCAGAACGATGAAATGAACAAAAATGATGATAAAGACGAGCTGAAAGAAGAACAGGAAAACAAGTAAGCAAGGTATGATTCTCTGTTATGAAGGTTTTTTAGGGAGCTTGCTCTGACCCCACCTGCTTTAAAGCGGCGGGGGCACAAGCGGCTTCCCTTCAGCCTTTTGCTCTTAAGGCTTTTCAAGCGATGGGGGACGGAGGTTTAATGCTTTAGCGAAAGTGGGGTCAGTGCATCGCTCTGACCCCACTTGCTTTAAAGCGGCAGGGGCAACAAGCTTCATCCCTTGAAACCCTTGCTGTGACTGCATTATTAAAGGCAAGGGGACGGAGGTTTAGTACTTTAGCGAATGTGGGGTCAGAGCACGACCACCACCACCACCACCACCATCACCCCACCCAGTACTAAATCAAAAAACCACAAAAAACCCGGCATCCCCATATGCCGGGTCCCCCTTTTACTGCAGGAAATCACTTCGCCTGATGGCTGTAAATCCTTCGGCTGTGAGCGGGTTTCATTTATAGCCATTTACCGAAGTGATTTCTCCGGCAGACTATGGTCATTGTGATAGGTCCATTTTTTGCAGTTTCACCCATTTTGTTTTATGGAAAAGCTTGTAGCAGATCCATGTGCCGATGAAGATTGGCAGGCCTATGTAGGTGACAAGGATGCCATACCAGTCGATCGGCCCTCCGATAAAGGCCTGATAGTTTTGTCCAAGGATGATGAACAGGCAGAGTGTGCCGGCCATGATCGGTCCGAGCGGATACCATTTTGCCTTATAAGGCAGGTCTTCGAGACGATTTCCCTGAGCGAGGTAGCCTTTTCTGAACCGGTAATGGCTGACGGCAATTCCCATCCAGGCGATGAATCCGGTCAGTCCGGAGGCGTTCAGCAGCCAGAGGAAGACGGTTTCTTCGCTGTAAAGCGAACTCATGAAGGCAAGCATGCCGATCAATCCTGTCAGGAGCAGAGCAAAGATGGGAACTCCGTTTTTATTGATTCTGGTTAAGAAGGCGGGTGCCTTCTTTTCTTTTGCCATCACATACAGCATCCGGGTTGCAGCATATAGTCCTGAATTACCGGCGGACAGGACGGAGGTCAGGATGACGGCGTTCATGACGGATGCAGCAAAGGCGATTCCGGCCCTTTCGAACACAAGAGTGAAGGGGCTCATGGCCATGTTGGAAAGGCCGCCGCCCATCAGTCTTTCGTCAGTAAACGGAATGATCATGGCGATGACAAAAATGGCCAGCATATAAAACAGCAGGATTCTCCAGAAGATTTGTTTGACGGCGATCGGGATGTTTTTCTTCGGGTTGTCGCTTTCTCCGGCCACGATCCCGACGATTTCGGTTCCCTGGAAGGAGAAGCCGGCAATCATCATGATGCCGAGGACAGCGAGAATGCCGCCGTGGAAGGGTGCATCTCCAGCAGTGAAGCCGCTTAGCCCTGAGGTCTCTCCTGTGAGGATTCCGAAGATCATAAGAAGACCAGTAATGATAAAGACAACAATCGCTGCCACTTTAATCATGGCGAACCAGTATTCTGCTTCACCATATTTTTTGACCGGCATGAGATTCAGTCCGACGATCAGCAGTAAAAACAGCACATTCCACATGAGTGAAGATGAATCCGGCAGCCAGTATTTCATTAAGATAGCGGCAGCCGATGTTTCAACAGCAAGGGTGATGGCCCAGCTGAACCAGTAATTCCAGCCTAGCGCGAATCCAAGTGCGGGATCAGCGAATTTGGAAGCGTACGTACTGAACGATCCGGATACCGGCATGTAGGAAGCCATTTCTCCGAGACTCGTCATTAGCAGGTAGACCATCACTCCGATGATTGTATAAGCAAGCAGTGCTCCGCCCGGTCCTGCTGTATAGATCGAAGTGCCGCTCGCAAGAAACAGGCCGGTTCCAATGCTTCCTCCTATTGAAATCATCGTTAGATGCCTTGCTTTCAGTCCTCTTTGAAGCTCGTTTGCTGTACTTTTTTCCGGCATCACCACTGTGGCTGGCCGTGTTTTGATTACTGCTTCCTTCATTCATGTTCATCCCTTTCCGTTTTTTAAAAAACGAATGTACCGGACAGCATGAATGCTAGCTGGAGTCACCGGACATGCATAACCCTCCTGTTTTATTTACGCTTTGGATTCTTCGTAAGGATTGGCAACAACAAGGACATCATAGTTTCTCGTTTCCTTCAGCAGGTTTTGAACGACCCTCCCTTTCCACAGCTCTTCGACTCTGGAGCGGGAGGTGTGGCCGACAATGAGCTGGGTTGCCTTTTTGTCGATCAGCTGAATGACGATATGCTGGACAATTTTCTTTTGGTCTTTCGTTTCCCTCAGTAAAAAAATGCCGCCGAGTCGCTCAGTGAGAAGCTTGGCTTTTTTCAAAAGGGCCTCCTGATCAGCAGTGAATGGAGCGGGGCCCTTTACGTACATTACATACCATTTTGCTTTCAGCCTGTAGGCGATCCGGAATCCCCGCCGGATCAGCCTTTCGCTTTCGGGCCCGAGATTGATGCAGACGAAAATGGTTTCCTGCTTCCGCCAAGGACCGCGCATGGCCCGACTTCTTTCCAGAGATTCCAGCCTTTCATCCACATCATCCGCCACCTCCCTTAAAGCGAGCTCGCGGAGGGCGATGAGGTTGCCGGTCTTGAAAAAATTCTGCAGGGACTGCTCGACCTTTTCAGGAGCATAGATGCTCCCTTCTCTCATCCGCTGCCGCAATGCTACAGGGGAAATATCAATCAGCTCGATCTCATCTGCCAGGGTCATCACCCTGTCCGGCACGGTTTCGCGGACTCTGACACCGGTAATTTGCTCGACACTGTCGTTCAGTGATTCCAGATGCTGAATATTGACGGTCGAGATAACGGAGATTCCGGCTTCGAGAATTTCCTCTACATCTTCAAACCGTTTCAGGTGTTTGCTGAAGGGCACATTTGTGTGTGCCAGCTCGTCTACAAGCACGACCTCAGGGTTTCGCGTGATAATAGCTTCGGTGTCCATCTCCTCAAGAAGCACGTTTTTGTACGGAATCTGCTTTCTTGGAATGAGTTCCAGTTCGCCTACCTGCTCCTGCGTTTCCTTCCGTCCGTGTGTTTCAAGAAGACCGATGACAATATCAAGGCCCTCTTTCCTCAGCTCATTCGCTTCCCGCAGCATCGTATAGGTCTTCCCGACGCCCGGGGCAGCTCCGATATAAATCTTTAGCGTCCCGCGGCGAATTTTACTGATTTCATCTGCCATTTCATCTGCGGTAAGCCGTTTGAAAGGGTTCAGTCCCGATTCGTTTTGCCGGGCCGGAAGCAGCCTTTCCCCTTCAACCTCCGCACGGTCGGGCACGAGAAAAATGTCAATGTTCCGGGTATGGCGCAGGATTTTGTTGACGACCGATCCCTTGACTCTTTCCTCCCATACACTTTTCTTTGAATGGCCCATGACAATCCGCGTGATGTTTTTTTTCATCGCATAGGAGACAATGGCTGCAGACGCTTCTTCATTCAGAAGAACCCGTTCCTCAAACACACCGTCCAGCTTTTCAGTCAGCTTTTTCATTGATCTTTTAAAAGAGGCTTCCTCCGCGGAAACGGATCGGTTGTGCGGCACAAAACAGACGACGTTGAGCGTTCCTCCGAGCCGCTTAGCGATTTGATGGCCCCTCCTGATCAGGATCGATCCGTTCCAGTGGTACTGGGCAGTGACAAGAATCCGTTCGGAAGCACCGGAGGCTCCAATCAGCCCCTGTTTTTCACGGTAATCTTCCAGATCCTCGCTCACCTCTCCAGCAAGAAAACGGAGGGCCAGTTCCCTTAATGCCGCCAGATTCCCTTTGTTGAAAAGCTCCCCGTACAGGTTATCCGGACAGCCCTCCTGGATTCGTTTTAGGATCGATTCAGGAGGGACGTCCAACAGCTTGACTTCATCTGCCCTGGTCAGTGTGTCTTCAGGCAAGCACTCTTCAAGACGGACATTGACGCCTGTAAGTTTCTTGGCAATCTGCTTCGCACCGCTTAATTCATAAATATTAAGTGTGGTAACGACACTGATTCCATGGTGCAGGAGATCCAGGACGTCATCAAATCGGCTTGGATTGGGAGAGCCCGGTCTGTTGCGTTTTGCCAGGTTATCCACAAGCACAACCTCGGGATTGCGCTCGAACAGTGCTTCAAGATCAAGATCATAGCGGGTGGTATCCCCTCTTCGCCATTGAACCGGCATTACCGTTTCAAGCGTTCCGATCTTCTCTTCGGTTTTCGGGCGGTTCTCCCCCTTGCCGATCACGCCAATGACCACGTCCAGCCCTTTTTTCTTCAAGGCGTGGCCCTCAAGCAGCATGTGGTACGTTTTCCCGGCGCCGCTTACGGCACCAAGGATAATTTTCAGCCTGCCACGGTGGAGTTTGGAAATGGAGTCCAGAAGCTCCTCTGGGGTTTTTCGTCTGAATTGTTCTGCCATCCCTTCCACTCCTTCCTTTTTACTTCAGCCGGTCAAGTTCCATGTTCAGTTTTTGGACATTCACTCTTGGCTCTCCAAATAATCCAAACTGGCGTCCTTCTGTATGTTTTTCGATCAGATCCTTCAATTCACTCTCATCAAGCCCTCGTGCTTCAGCAATTCTTAGAACTTGAATTTCAGCAGCCAGCGGTGTGATATGAGGGTCAAGTCCTGATCCCGAGTTCGTGAGCAGGTCTGCCGGAATATCCTTCTTATCCACTTTTGGATTAGCTTTCAGGAAAGCCTCAATGTCCTTCTTCGTCCGGTCAATCATATCCTTATTGGATGGAGCATAGTTTCCGGATCCTGAACCCGCAGCGTTGTATTCAATAGAAGAAACACGTCCTGTAAAGTAGGATGGATCCTTGAACGTCTGTCCGATCAGTTCTGAACCGATGACCTTGCCGTCTTTTTCAACCAGACTTCCGTTTGCCTGTGCAGGCATGACAGCCTGGGCGATTCCTGTCATCAGAAGCGGGTAGGCAACTCCGCATATGATTAGCAATATTAAAGCAATTCTAAGGTTTTTAAGCATTTTTCTCTGCATCCTTTCCTATTGGCTGTGGTGCCTTTAAAGGCACCACTGTTTAAAATATAGACAGCATCATATCAATGATTTTGATCCCGATAAACGGGGCGACCACGCCGCCGAATCCATAGATGAACAAATTCCGGTTCAATAGCTTCACCGCGCTCATCGGGATGTATTTGACCCCTTTCATCGCCAGTGGAATCAGGAGCGGAATGATGATGGCGTTAAAGATTAAAGCGGACAAAATTGCACTTTGAGGCGAATCAAGCCTCATTATATTCAGTGCTTCCATCTGCGGGATGGCAAGCATGAACATGGCCGGAATAATCGCAAAATACTTGGCGATATCATTTGCAATACTGAAGGTCGTCAAGGCACCCCTTGTCATTAGAAGCTGCTTGCCGATCGCGACTACTTCAATGATTTTCGTCGGATCAGAATCCAGATCGACCATGTTTGCTGCTTCCTTGGCGGCGATCGTTCCGCTGTTCATTGCGAGGCCGACGTCCGCCTGGGCCAGTGCAGGAGCATCATTTGTTCCATCACCTGTCATCGCCACGAGCTTTCCTTCTGCCTGTTCCTTTTTGATTACTGCGATTTTATCCTCCGGCTTTGCTTCGGCGATAAAATCATCCACACCTGCTTCGCGGGCGATGGTAGCTGCAGTCAGAGGGTTATCCCCCGTACACATTACCGTTTTGATCCCCATTCTGCGTAGCTCTTCAAAACGCTCTCTCATACCCGGTTTGACGGTATCCTTTAAATAAATGATGCCCAGGATCCGGTTTCCTTCTGAAACGGCCAGCGGGGTTCCGCCCTCAGTGGCAATCATGACCGTTTTGTCATCGAGATCGGACGGGATTTTGCCGCCGCGTTCCTTTACATATTCCTTAATGGCATCGACCGCCCCTTTGCGGACATCACGACCGCCTGCAAAATCGGTTCCGCTCATTCTGGTCTCGGCCTTGAACTCCACACCTTCTGCTCCTGCAGGTCTTTCTCCCCGTGCTCCCTGCTTTCTTGCCAGTTCAACGACCGATCTGCCCTCCGGTGTTTCATCAAAAAGGGACGTTTCCATTGCAATCTGATTTAATTCGTTTTTATCGGCTCCGCCAACCGGCACGAAATCAGCAGCCATCCGGTTCCCATGCGTGATGGTACCGGTCTTATCAAGAATAATCGTATTAATGTCGCCTGCGGCTTCAACGGCTTTACCGGACATGGCGATGACATTAAACTGAGTCACACGGTCCATACCGGCAATCCCGATAGCAGAAAGCAATCCGCCGATTGTCGTCGGGATGAGACAGACGAGGAGAGCAACCAATGTTGCAACCGGTACTGCTGCATCTACATAAGAAGAAATTGGAACGAGTGTTGCACACACAATCAAAAAAATTAAAGTCAAGCTGACTAGCAGCGTGTTCAGGGCAATTTCATTTGGTGTTTTCTGACGTTTTGCCCCTTCAACGAGACCGATCATCCGGTCAAGGAACGATTCGCCCGGGTCCGTCGTAATCTTCACTTTAATAGAGTCACTAATAACTTTCGTCCCCCCGGTTACGGAACTGAAGTCGCCTCCGGATTCTTTAATAACCGGTGCAGATTCACCCGTGATCGCAGATTCATCAATGGCAGATACCCCTTCAATAATTTCTCCGTCACTCGGAATGAGCTCGTTTGCTTCGACTAAAACGATGTCTCCCTTTCTCAAGTCGGTGCTGCTGACCACTTTATGGGAGCCATCCTTCTGGAGCAGCTTCGCCTTCGTATCCTGCTTCGTTTTCTTTAATGAATCAGCCTGGGCTTTCCCCCGACCTTCTGCAAGTGCTTCCGCAAAGTTTGCAAACAGGATGGTGACAAACAGGATAATGCTGACGATGCCGTTGTAGCCGGCACCCTCACCCGGCCCGAACACAGACGGTGCAATTGTAAGGATCAGAGTGATGATTAAACCGATTTCTACTGTAAACATGACGGGGTTTTTAGCCATTGTCACGGGATTTAATTTCTTAAAGGCATCAATGGACGCCTTTTTGACAAGTTCATTTGTCATCGTCGCTTTCCTGCTCATGATCTTGCTCCTTCTCATCTCTTTGTATTAGTTTAAAATGGTCAGCCATTCAGCGATTGGCCCAAGTGCCAGAACCGGGAAGAATGTTAAGGCTCCTACAATAAGCACCGTAAAAACCAGAATCGTAAAGAACGTCATATTATCCGTTCTGAATGTTCCAAGTGTTGCAGGCACCGGCTTTTTCGCAAGCAGCGATCCCGCTGCAGCTAGCATGGCGATAATGGACAGATACCGTCCAAGCAGCATGACGATTCCGGTTGAAATGTTCCAGAATGGCGTATTGTCTCCAAGCCCTTCGAAGCCGGATCCATTGTTTGCAGCAGCGGATGTAAACTCATACACGACCTGTGAAACACCGTGAAACCCTGAATTCGATATGGCTGAGGAACCCACCTCCGTTGCCAGTGCGATGGCAGTAGGCACTAGAATAATCAGCGGATGAACCAGGATCGTGATGGCGATCAGCTTCATTTCCTTCGCTTCAATTTTTCTGCCAAGGAACTCCGGTGTCCGTCCGACCATCAAACCTGCAAGGAACACACCAAGGATGGCATACATCAGAATGTTAATCGTTCCGACTCCGTCACCGCCGAAAATATTGTTCAGCATCATTAGGCCGAGCGGCACCATTCCGCCAAGCGGAGTGAGTGTATCATGCATATTGTTGACCGTTCCGGTGGTGGCTGCCGTTGTGACCGTTGTAAACAGCGCACTCTGCGCAATTCCGAAACGGACTTCTTTTCCTTCCATGCTGCCGTTTTCCTGAGACAGCCCGATATTGGCCAGTGCAGGGTTTCCATTCATTTCAGCAAAATAGACGGTGGCCAGGAAGGCGAGAAAAATGATGCCCATTGATCCAAACAGGATCCAGCCCTGTTTCCGGCTTTTTGCCATATGGCCGAATGCGATCGGCAGGGATGCAGGAATCAGGAACATTGAGATAATCTCAAGGACATTAGTGAAAGGATTCGGATTCTCATATGGGTGGGCCGAGTTGACTCCGAAAAATCCGCCTCCGTTCGTTCCAAGGTGTTTGATGGATTCCAGAGCGGCAACAGGTCCGCGGGCTATTTGCTGTTCAGCCCCTTCCACCGTCGCAGCATTGATGGTTCCTCCAAGCGTTTGCGGGACTCCCTGGCTCACAAGGACGAGACCGACCACGATGGATAACGGAATTAGGATTCTCGTATGGGCACGGACAAGGTCCACATAAAAGTTCCCCATGGATTTCTGACCTGTCAGCCCCCTGAAGAAAGCGATACAGATAGCTAACCCCGTTGCTGGAGTAGTGAACATCAGGTACATGATGACCATCATTTGGGAAAGGTACGACAATCCGGACTCTCCGCTGTAGTGCTGAAGATTTGTATTCGTTACAAAACTTGAGATGGTATTAAAGGATAAAAGCGGATCCATAGAAGCAATTCCACTTGGATTTCCCGGCAGAACATGCTGGAATCTGACGACCAGATAAGTAATGGCGAACATTGCGATATTTGAAAGCAGAGCCGCCACTGCGTATTGCTTCCACGTCATCTGTTCAAGCTTTATCCCTGACAGCTTATATATGATTTTCTCAAAACCGAATACCCGGTCAAGCCTCGTCTGTTCAAGCGAGAAGACTTGAGCGATATATTTCCCCATTGGAATTGCCAGCAAAATAACAATCAGCAGGACAACTCCTATTTGTACAAAATCCATGATTTTCTCCTCCGGCGTTCGAATTAATATTTTTCAGGATGAATAAGTGCATCGATTAAATAGATGGATAATCCCAGTACGGCTATAAGTAATACAATCACAACGCCACTCCCTATTCTTTAATGACTTTTTCGCAGAATTTGATGAATCCGTAAAACAGGCCGAAACAGACGGCTGCAATGCCAATTGCTGCAATATCCATGCTTAGTACCCTCCAGAAGGTTTTGGCGAATGAGTGCCGGAAGCTCCCGCTGCTGGCGCTGTATGCCCCCCTGTCCCTCTCCTCCTTCGGAAAAGAAGAACCCGGAAACAAAAAATAGACCAATGCTTACCTCTTCCCCGGACCAATTTGAATAGAGGGTGACTGGCCTTCAGAAAGAAGGCTGCACCAAATAATCAAATCGTCATAATGGAGAAAAAGTACTCATTGGTCTACGTTACGTCCAGCAAGCCTGAAGCTTCCTTTACGTCCAGTCTCCCAGACTTTTTCATTCACTTTTTTAGTTTGTAAACACATTAAAAAGACCGGCTGTTCCAAATGCTTCCTGCTAAAAAACTCCGCAAAAAAACACCTGTGGGTAAGGCGGTCATGGACCTCCTTCGCTTTAGCCGACGAAGTTAGCTGACGGGTAGGATGGCGAAAGAGTATCTCATCCCTTCTGCTAGGCAGAATTAACCCCAAGTAATTGGTTCCTCCGTTCCCTGTTCAAGGGACTAGGCCGATCTTCAATTGTTGGTTACGTGATTATTTTAATCCTGCCGGGCTCATAAGTAAATCCCTTTGCACAGCGAAAATCCGGCTCTATTTACTCAAAATGACCCATAATCGATCGTTTTTTTAATCAAATCCTAATCTCACTCACTATTTCTCTCTTTTTCTTCTGTTGACAAACTTTTTCATCATGATTAAGATAGGCTGGAAAATAGACAGGCTTTTGGAGGATAAGAACGTGCCAAATACACAAAAAAAGAAATTGGAAGCAGATATCAGCGAAGCACTTATCAAGTATCAGCGTGAGTTGATCGGCCGCGGACCACAGGAAGCCAAAACTTATATTATGAGGGACATGGTCATTACCCGCTTCAAAGGGGTGCTGACGATTGAGGAGAAGCATCTCGTAAACCGGGATGACGGACGCAAGCTCGTCAAACATATGAGACAGCTGCTGCGGGAGATGTATAGTGAAAAATATGAGGAAATCATTGAAGGGCTTTCTGGCTGCAAGGTGCTGTCCAGTCACAGCGACATCAGCACAAAGACTGGGGAACGGATTGAAGTATTCATCATGGATAAGGATTTGGAGCGGACTTTGGAGCAATAACACCGGGCTCTGGTTTGGCTTGCAGAATTTTTTCACTTTCAGTATAGTCAGAGAGCTGAAAGCTAATGAAATCACACAAAAACAGGCGGAGAATTTCTCCGCCTGTTTTGTTTTGAGGCCCGTACTTATTTACCGGCTTTATCGGTAATGATTCCTTCTACAGACTCCATAACGGACTTTTCAAGATGAGCCAGACGCTGCTCGGCATCTTCTAATGAAGTTCCTTTTACAGCGAAGTAGAATTTAATCTTAGGCTCTGTACCGGATGGACGGAGGCAGAACCAGGATCCGTCCTCGAGGAAATACTTCAGGACGTTTGATTTTGGAAGATGGATCTCTTCCTTTTCTCCTGATCGGGCGATCTGTCTCTCACTTGTCTTATAGTCCTCGATCGTGCTTACTTTTTTCCCTGCCATTTCTGCAGGCGGGTTGGTACGGAAGGAAGAGAGGATATCCTGAATCTGCTCGGCTCCCTCTTTTCCTTTCAGTGTGAGGGATTTAAGCCCCTCTTTGAAATAGCCGTACTCCGCAAAGATCTCCAGAAGTCCCTGATACAGAGTCATGCCTTTCTTTTTGTAGAACGCACATACTTCAACAGCAAGAAGGGCTGCCTGGATTGCATCTTTATCGCGGGCAAAATCACCGATCAGGTACCCGTAGCTTTCCTCGTATCCAAACTGGAAGGTGTAGGCGCCGGATTCTTCATATTCACGGATTTTTTCGCCGATAAATTTAAACCCTGTGAGCGTATCCTCTGTAGTCAGTCCAAAGGAGTCCGCTACTTCTCTGCCGATTTCTGAAGTTACGATTGTTTTTAAAACAATCCCATTATCAGGCAGGATGCCTTTTGCTTTCTTTTCAGACAGCAGATAGTGTAAAAGAATCGCACCCGTCTGATTTCCTGTCAAAACGGTAAATTCGCCGTCTTCGTTTTTCACAGCGATTCCGAGCCGGTCTGCATCAGGGTCTGTTGCGATCAGGATATCGGCACCTGCTGCTTCGCCGTCGCGGATCGCGAGTTCGAATGCTGCATGCTCTTCCGGGTTAGGTGATTTAACAGTTGAGAAATCCGGATCCGGAAGCTCCTGTTCTTTGACGATGGTCACATTTTTATAGCCCAGTGCTTCCAGACCTCTGCGGACCGGCTTGTTTGCTGTTCCGTGAAGAGGTGTGAAGACCACATTTACGTCGACTTCCTTGGAAAGTTCCGGGTTCACTGAAATGGAAACCAGTTTTTCTGTATATTTTGCATCCATTTCTTCACCGATCATCTTGATTAATCCGGCTTCTTTAAGGGATGCTTCATCTTTTACCTGGATTGATAATTCATCATCCGCTTCATCTACTTTAGCGATTACTTCATCTGCCGCTGCAGGAGGAAGCTGGCCGCCGTCTTCTCCGTATACTTTGTAGCCGTTGTATTCCGGCGGATTATGGCTTGCCGTTACAACGATGCCTGAAAAAGCATTCAATTCCCGGACTGCAAAGCTCAGTTCAGGTGTTGGGCGGAGCTCTTCAAAAACGTATGTCTGGATACCGTGAGATGCGAGGGTTTTAGCCGCTTCCATCGCAAACTCAGGTGATTTATGGCGTGAATCATACGCGATGGCTACACCGCGTTTTTTTGCTTCCTCGCCGAAAGATCGTATGTATTGTGCAAGGCCTTCGGAAGCTTTCCGAACTGTATAAATGTTCATCCGGTTTGTGCCGGGTCCAATCTCCCCGCGCATCCCGCCTGTACCAAACTCAAGGTTTTTGTAGAAAAGATCCTCTAGCTGCTTTTCATCATCTTTAAAGCTTACAAGCAGATCCAACAGCTCCGGGTCAAGGTTAGTTTGGCTCTTCCAGCGTTCATAGCTTTGTTTCCAGTTCATTATTTACCTCCTGCAGTACGAAAATTTAGTTTCATAACCGGCCTTCTTCCTTAAAGAAGCGCTCTCTTATTTTAACATAAATCGCCTGTTCCGGGCGGAATTTGTCAAGTCCCGGTAAAGGCATAAAAGAACGCTGAAAGCGCGCTGTGCCGGGAATGCCTATTACTTGGACTTTTCCCGCGAGTGCCCGGCGGTAAACAGATTCTGTCAGCCAAATACCACCAAATTCCTTTAAAGTCAGACAAAAACCGCCCCGCAGCGCGGAACGGTTTCTGTTATTATTCAGCCAGAGGCACAACCGCTTCATTGATTTGTTCATTCAAATAATCAACGTGCTGCTTCTTTTGTTCATCTGTCCAATTCAGGCGCACGGCCATGTAATTGACTACAGCGTCTTTGTATTGTCTTACCCAGTCAATATTGAAATACACAGCACCGGTTCTGCGGACGAAAAAGTCAGCAGGGGTGGATGCCAGTTCTTCTGTAATGGCGTATTCCACTGCTGCCAGTACATAGGCAGGGATACCGGTCCGATTTGCTTCTTCCTTCACCTGGCCTATGATTTCAAAGAGCTGGTCCACATTTGATCCATAGCGCTGAGCGAGACGTTCTGCTTCCTGCTCAGTCAAACCAAGTGCGATGCCTTCTTGCGTTTTGATTTTCTTGAATTGAGGGAAACTGGATGCGCCGCCTACATGTCCGCCGGAGACTGGCATGTTTCTCGTTTTGCATGTGCCGAAATCCCGTCCGGTTTCGTCTTTAAGTCTGTCTCCCACAATGTTGACGATATGTTCCGCCATTTTGCGGTACCCTGTCAGCTTTCCGCCGGCGATGGTGATCAATCCGGAATTAGATGTCCAAATTTCATCTTTTCTGGAGATCTCAGAAGGATCTTTTCCTTCTTCATGAATGAGCGGACGCAGCCCGGCCCAGCTTGACTCAGCATCTTCAGGCTTAATTTCAAGACTCGGGAACATGTAGTTAATGGAATCGACGACGTATTTTCGGTCTGCTTCTGTCATTCTCGGCTTCGCTTTGTCGCTCTTGTAAACAGTATCCGTTGTGCCCACATATGTTTTGCCTTCACGGGGAATCGCGAATACCATCCGCTTATCCGGTGTATCGAAGTATACAGCCTGTTTCAGCGGGAAGCGGGACTGATCAAATACAAGGTGAATCCCTTTCGTCAGCTGCAGGTGCTTTCCTTCTTTGGAGTGATCCTTTTCGCGCAGCTCATCGACCCATGGCCCTGTCGCATTCACGATTTTCTTTGCGCGGATTTCATATGTTTTGCCAGATAATACATCAACAATTTTTACACCGGCCGCTTTTCCTTTTTCATAAATCAGGCCATCTACTTTTGCATAGTTCACAGGCTCCGCCCCGAAGCGGACGGCCTCTTTCATGACCTCAATCGTTAAGCGGGCATCATCTGTCTTGTATTCCACATAGCGTCCGCCTCCAAGAAGATCGTTCTTTTTCACGAGCGGTTCTCTTTCAAGTACCTCATCCGCCGTCAGCATCGTCCGCCATTCGCTCTTCTTGACCCCGGCGAGAAAATCATAGACCCGGAGCCCGATCCCTGTGGAGAACTTTCCGAATGTCCCTCCTTTATGCATCGGCAGGAGCATCCACTCCGGAGTGGTCACATGGGGACCGTTCTCATATACGATTGCCCGTTCCTTTCCTACTTCAGCCACCATCTTAACTTCAAACTGCTTCAAATAGCGAAGTCCGCCATGTACCAGCTTGGTAGAGCGGCTGGAAGTTCCGGCTGCAAAATCCTGCATTTCAGCCAGTCCGATCTTCATACCTCTTGTTGCGGCATCCAAAGCAATGCCGGCACCGGTAATGCCTCCGCCAACGACAAACAGGTCATATTCTTCCTTCGTCATTTTTTCGAGCTGTTTTTCTCTATCTAAACTTGAAAAACTCATAATTTGGCCTCCCTGTATTTTGTGGCAGAAGACAAGGCGCAAAAAAAGAGACCGCAACGAACTGAAGCAATGGGTTCCATTGTTCAGCGCTGCGGTCTCTCCTTATCTCCAACCGTACTTTAATTAACTTAAGGATATTATAGCACAGGTTTGAATTATTTGAAAGCCCTGGCAGCGTTCACTGCTTTTTTCCAGCCCTCATATAATCCTTCCCTTTCTTTCTCTTCCATATCCGGCTCAAATGTTTGATCAATCGCCCAGCGTTCTGAGATTTCGGACTGATCCTTCCAGAACCCCACAGCCAAGCCGGCCAAATAGGCTGATCCAAGCGCTGTGGTCTCATTAATTTCCGGACGTTCTACCGGGACACCAAGAAGGTTGCTCTGGAATTCCATCAGGAAGTTATTTTTAACCGCTCCTCCATCTACCCGGAGTGTCTTAAGCGAAATGCCGGAATCTGCCTCCATCGCGTCAAGTACATCGCGTGACTGATATGCAAGCGATTCAAGTGTTGCACGGATAAAGTGCTCCTTGGATGAGCCGCGTGTCAGACCGAATACTGCGCCCCGGACATCACTGTCCCAATAAGGGGTTCCAAGCCCGACAAATGCCGGAACGACGTAAACACCATCTGTCGAAGTTACTCGTTCTGCATACGTTTCGCTGTCCTTCGAATCTTTGATCATGCGCAATCCGTCCCGCAGCCATTGGATAGCAGATCCCGCTACAAAGATGCTTCCTTCAAGAGCGTATTCTACTTTTCCATTTACCCCCCATGCAAGGGTTGTAAGCAGGCCATGGTCAGATTTTATTGCTTCTTCTCCAGTGTTCATCAGCATAAAGCAGCCGGTGCCATACGTATTTTTGGCCATTCCTCTTTCAAAACAGGCCTGTCCGAATAAAGCCGCCTGCTGATCACCTGCTACACCGGCGATCGGGATATTGTGGCCGAAGAAATGATAATCCACCGTTTCTGCGTACACCTCAGATGACGGACGAACTTCAGGAAGCATGCTTTTTGGAACTTCCAAAATTTCAAGCAGCTCGTCATCCCACTGCAAATCGTAAATATTGTACATGAGCGTTCGGGAAGCGTTTGAATAATCGGTTACGTGGGCTTTCCTTCCGGAGAGCTTCCAGATGAGCCACGTATCAATGGTCCCGAAGAGAAGATCGCCCTTCTCCGCCTTTTCCCGTGCTCCTTCCACATTATCAAGGATCCACTTTACCTTTGTTCCGGAAAAATAGGCGTCAATCAGCAGCCCGGTTTTATCACGGAATTTATCGTTCAGTCCCTTCTCCTTCAATTCCTCGCAAATCGGAGCTGTCTGGCGGGACTGCCATACGATCGCATTGTAAACCGGCTGGCCTGTATTTTTATCCCAGACTACCGTCGTTTCCCGCTGATTGGTAATTCCAATACCGGCAATCTGGTCTGCTGTAATGTTTGCTTCAGATAACGCAGTAGCGATAACAGCAAGGATGGTTCCCCAGATCTCATTTGCGCTGTGCTCCACCCAGCCTGGCTTCGGAAAATGCTGAGTGAATTCCCGCTGTGCTACATGTACGATTTCTGCATTTTTGTTAAAAAGGATGGCTCTTGAACTTGTCGTTCCCTGATCCAAAGATAAAATATACTTTTCCATAAATAATTCCTCCTCAAACGGTTTGATTTATTTTTTGGTTTCTTTCGCTTTTTGTCATAGCAAAAGCTGCAATGAGCAGAACAGCCAATAGAGCGGTTACAATCCAGAAGGATAAAGTCATCGTTCCCTTAAACACCGTGGTGTAAAACACAGCTCCGAATGCTCCGCCGGCCAGGGGCCCAACAACAGGTACCCAGGCATAGCGCCAGTTCGAAGGTCCTTTACCCGGTATCGGCAGGAAGAAGTGCGCGATGCGGGGCCCGAGATCTCGTGCCGGATTGATCGCATAACCTGTAGTCCCTCCCAATGATAAACCAATCGCCACAATGAGAAAACCGACAATTAGAGGATTTAACCCCTCTGTAAATTCATTTGCTCCTATCGCAAGTATGCCTAATACCAGGATAAAGGTCCCCAGAATCTCACTGATCACATTGGCAAACGTATTAGGAATGGCTGGACCTGTCGAAAACACCCCAAGCTTTGTACCCGGGTCCTCCGTCACCTTCCAGTGCGGCAAGTATTGCAGATAAATCAAAGAGGCCCCAAGTATGGCTCCAATCATTTGCGCCAATATATAGGCTGGAACCTGTCCCCATGAAAAATCCCCCGCCAGTGCAAGGCCTACCGTAAGGGCAGGATTCAAGTGAGCCCCGCTGATGCCGCCTACTGCATAAGCAGCCATCGCTACCCCGAGTCCCCAGCCGAACGTAATGACAATCCAGCCGGAATTGTTGGCAAAGGTCCCTTTCAGATTAACTCCGGCACAAACTCCGGCGCCAAAAACAATTAAAATCATCGTGCCGACCACTTCACCCCAAAATGCAGTCAAAGCCAATCCCTCCTCTATATAGTCTAGAATGGGTTTACATTACAGCGCTTTCACAAAAGCTGCAAAAAAGTAAAAAATCCACAACTATCTCCTTTGAGTAAAGAAGCAGTCGTGGATCTCCGGGTCTCCGTCACATACATTAACTTGTCCTTAATAGTAAAGGTGATTGTAAGCGGTGTCAAGCATTTGGACTAAATTCATCCCAATCTATTGAACCAGAAAGCTGATTTTATTTGAATTGGAGTAGATCACATATTTTGCTCCAAGGCGCCGATACAGTTCAGAAGGATAGGCTTTGAACCTTGTTACTACCGTAATCGGTGCGTTCAGGCTGTTTCGGAGCGCTGATAGCAGCAAACTGGTGGTCAGCAGGCTGTGCTCAAGCAATATGATCCGGCTGAACTCTCTTTCGCATAAGATGGTTTCTGAATATAAGCTTGAGAGCATCACGCCTTGCGTTCCTTGAGATTCCAGAGCTTCTTTCACTTCTTCATCGCTTGTCAGGTAGAATATGGAGGAATGGGCATTCCCTGCAAAAGACTTAAAATATTCAAGCTCTCTTATACTGGGGATGCAAATAAGTGAACATTGGCTTAAACTGTTTATTTCCATGGTATTTCCCCTCTTTCTATCGCTTTCAGAAATGCAGCATGAGCCTTTTAAAAAACAAAAAGGCCCATGAACACAGGCCTTTACGTCAGCAGACGAAAAGGAACTGTAATCACCGGCCTACGAAACACCCAGCAGGCCCCGCCTGCTTTGTGCTTGGTCTTCCAGACATATAATTGAGGTCATTCTACTGTGAAAATCAAACAATTGTAAAGCGCTAAAAATCTGCGGATAAAGCGCGCTTTTTGAACACCAAGCCACTTTTCCTTTCATTAGCTTGAAATATTGAGTTTTTTCGGCATTACCTTTAATCCGGCAAATGCAGGCGTTCACGTTTCTACCTCACACTAAAAACAGTGAAATAATCAGATAACAGTAGAAAAACAAAGAAATATATGGTTTTTTTTCCAATTTCAAGCCTATTTACTATGCTTTACTTTTTAAATTCAGGAGATTAAGATAATTCCATCCTTAAGCCGCTGAATCCATTCGGAACGGGGGAACCAGGTTTTTGGGGTGAATCCTGCAATATGGAAGGGTGACTCGTGCAACCCGAACCCGTCAGCTAACTCCGTAAGCGCTGCATGAGAGAGGAAGGTGCCGTTATACGACAGACTCATCAAAACTAAAACACTTTATCGCTTAATCCTTTATGGAGCGGGGGAACCAAACGCCTTTATTCAGGCAGGGGTGAATCCTTTACCAGGTAGGGCGACTCCAGCCGCCCGAATCCGTCAGCTAACTTCGTAAGCGTCGTTTGTGAGAGTGATCTTTGGCTTAAATGGCAGAGGCTTGTTTGCTGATGCTTATTAGAAGCTGCGGTCATCCGCAGCTTCTTTTTGCAGTTCAAATTCAGGAATTAAAGGGGCGGCACCGATGATTCAATTATTGGAAGACGAGCGTATTGAAAGTGTTAAAGAAATGATGCTTACTTATAAGGTCGATCTGCTTCACCTTCAGTTTGTTGATATTGAAGGAATTTTGAAGCACGTTACGATAACGGCTGATCAGTTCGAGGATGCAGTCGAAGGCAAAATTATGTTTGATGGTTCCTCCATTAAGGGATTCAGCCCGATTAACCGCTCCGATCTGTTTTTGCAGCCGGATTTGGACTCCTTCGCCATTATTCCGTGGTCAGTGGAAAAGAATTATGCGGAAGCACGGTTTCTTTGCCAGGTCAAAAACCCGGACGGTACTCCATATGAGGGAGATTCAAGAAACGTTCTGATCCGTTCTGTCGAAAACGCCAGGAAATTTGGATATACAATCAGCATTGGGCCGGAACTGGAGTTCTTTCTTTTTCAAATGGACCAAGCGGGAAACCCTACCGTTCATCCCCATGATAAGGGAGGATATTTTGAGCCTTCCCATGATCTTGGAGAAAAGGTCAGGCTGGAAATATACCGTACACTAAAAGCAATGGGCTTCAAGATTGAAGCCTCGCATCATGAAGTTGCAATGGGGCAGCATGAAATCAATTTTCAATTCAGGGATGCCCTTGCCTCGGCAGATAACGCAACGACTTATAAGTGGATTGTAAAGACAGTTGCAAAACAGCATAATCTGCATGCATCCTTCATGCCAAAGCCGGTTCAGGGAACAAACGGATCAGGTATGCATGTAAATATTTCGCTTTTTAAAGACGGAGAAAATATGTTTTATGATGAGAAGGACGAACGCGGGCTTTCTGAAAGTGCTTATTTCTTTATCCGCGGGCTTTTAGACCATGTTGAAGAACTGACGGCCATCACCAACCCCGTCGTGAATTCCTATAAACGGATTGTCCCTGGATATGAAGCACCATGTTACATTGCGTGGTCTGCCTGCAACCGCTCTTCGCTTATTCGCATCCCTTCTAAAAGGGGGGCAGGAACGCGGGTGGAGGTTCGGCATCCGGACCCTTCTGCCAATCCATATCTCGCATACGCTGTTATTGCAGAAGCAGGGCTTTCGGGTATAGGTTCACAAATTCTGCCTGAACCTCCTATAGAAGAGGATATCTTTGCAATGACCTCAGAAGCCAGGACTGACAAAGGCATCGTTCATCTCCCAAACAGCCTGGAAGCCGCATTGAACAAGCTGGAAGCGGGTTCGCTCGCTCGGACTATTCTGGGCAGCCATGTCTATGAACAGTTCACTGCTTTGAAAAAAGCAGAATGGGAATCGTTTAAGAATACCGTTCATGCATGGGAACTTGAACATTATCATACGAAATTCTAAAAATTGAAGGCGATGGTAACGCAAGCAGCTGATTTTCAACACCAGCTGACTGGAGTGGAAGGCGTAAAACTATGTTGAAGAGCGGGACAGATGAGACTCCGGCAGCCGCGATGCTGTGAAGAGGCTCACTGCCCACCACTGGATGAGGGAGCGCCTGGCAGCTTCAATCAACAGCCAAATGGAACAGACGTGAATAAAAAAGGACGCCTTTTCAGCACAGGCGTCCTTTTTCCTTTGAACTTATCCTTTTTTCCAAAGCGAGGTTTCCGAACTTGTAATCGCAGCAGCCCCTGCTTTAATCGCTGCGTCAACCTCTTCATGCGTACGGACAAATCCTCCTGCAAGAATCGGGATATCCGTTTCTTTTCTTATTTCCCCGATTAAACTGGGAACGACGCCCGGAAGCACCTCTATATAATCAGGCCGGATTTTCTTGATAAACTCCAGACTCTTTGCAAGCGCGCTTGTATCGAGCAGAAACAGACGCTGCACTGCAATCAGGTTGCGCTGTTTTGCTTTTGCAATCACATTGGAACGGGTTGAAATGAGACCGGCCGGTTTAATTTCCTGGGAGATAAATTCAGCCGCATATTCGTCGTGCTTTAAGCCCTGAATAAGGTCGACGTGGATGAGCAGCTTTTTTCCTGCCTTTTCAGAAGCTCCTACAATTCCCTTCAGCTGGCCGAGGTGGGTATCAAGCAGCACTCCATATGTATAATCACTTCTCAAAAATTGATCAAATTGCTTCATATTCCGTAACGCAGGCACTATTTTCTGCCCTTCAAACACCATCATCGCACGCTCCTGCCAAAACTGTTTTGTTTATCTTACCACATTCCAGGCAGCGCTATTTGGGAAGATGCAAAAAAACCGGCTTTCGCCGGTCTTCTTCTTACCTGTTCTTATAATTCAGTGAATACAGATCGCGTCTCCTGTCTCTGAGCTGCCGGACCGTACCGGACTGGCGCTGCCTTCTGAGAATTTCCAGGTCTACATCACCGATTACCACCATTTCAATGTTCGGGTTGCACTCCCCGACAATTCCGTCACGTGCGTATTCAAAATCGGACGGTGAAAAAATAGCGGACTGTGCATATTGAATGTCCATGTTTTCCGTCTGAGGCAGGTTGCCCACTGTGCCTGAGATGACGGTATACACCTGATTCTCGACAGCCCGCGCCTGTGCACAGTAGCGGACTCTCAAGTAACCCTGACGGTCTTCGGTACAGAACGGTGTGAAAATGATTTTCGCTCCCATGTCTGTCGCAATGCGGGCTAGCTCCGGAAACTCAATATCATAGCAAATTTGGATCGCGATTTTACCGCAGTCTGTATCGAATACTTTGACATGGTCCCCTGCACTGATGCCCCACCATTTGCGCTCATTCGGTGTAATATGGATTTTATACTGCTTTTCGATCGTTCCATCCCGTCTGAACAAGTAGGCGATGTTGTAAATATCCCCGTCATCCTCTTCTACCACATGAGATCCGCCGATAATGTTGATGTTGTATTTTACAGCCAGGTCTGTAAACAGGGAGATATAATCCTCAGTAAATTCCGTCAGCCTCCGTATTGCCTGGCTCGGCGTCTTCTCATTTCCAAACGACATGAGCTGAGTCGTAAACAGCTCCGGAAAGACTGCAAAATCTGCATCGGCATCTGAGGCTACATCCACGTAATATTCCGACTGCTTCGCGAATTCATCAAATGATTCAATCTGCTTCATCATATACTGGACGACACAGATCCTTACCGGGAAGGAGGTCTTGTAGTACCTTTTTGTATTCGGCTGGTAATCCACGTTGTTCCATTCCATTAAGGTAGCATACTGGTTGGACTGCCTGTCATCCGGAAGATAGCTGGGATTGATCCTCATAAGCGTAAATCCGTTCATCAGCTGAAAAGAAAGCACCGGGTCATAAATGCGGTGATGAATAACTTCTTCCACATACTCCCTCGGTGTCAGCTCTCCCGCATGCTTATGGAAATTCGGGATGCGCCCGCCGATGATGATGCTTTTCAGATTCATCAGGCGGGCAAGTTCTTTCCGTGCCTCATATAGTCTGTAGCCGATGCTCATTCTCCTGAACTCCGGATCGACCATAACCTCTATTCCATACAGGTTGTATCCATCCGGATTATGGTTCGTAATATAGCCGTTATCGGTGATATCATCCCAGGTATGCCTGTCATCGTACTCATCAAAGTTAACAAGAAGACTCGAGCAGGAACCGATAATCTGCCCTTCAAACTCCGCACAGAACTGGCCTTCCGGAAAATGCTCCAGATGGCTTTCAAGGTGTTCAGGTTTCCACGGATCCATTCCGGGGAAGCATTTTCTCTGCATCTCAATGATGGCATCTATATCTTTGTGCTCAATATTGCGGATCATCATTTTTTTCTCGAATTTGGACAAATCCAGTTTTTCAGACATCATGCCAACTCCTTTATCATTAGAGTCATTTACCCGCTGTTCAGCTGAAATTAAACCCTTTTTTGTTCTTCCAGCTTTTCGAGCAGCATTTTAAAGTCCAGCTCAGCCATTGATTCAAGCCGGTGCTCTGTTTCACCAAAGGTTAATCCGGCTGTAATTTCATTCGGCACGATGACACAGGCCATGCCTGCCCGCATTGCAGCGGTCGACCCGTGGACTGAATCTTCAAAAGCAATGCACTCTTCCGGCTTAACGCCCAAACATTCCGCTGCTTTTAGATACAGATCGGGATTCGGCTTTACCTCTTCAACATCATCACTGGTCTTAATGCATTCGAAGTAATCGAATAGGTTTATGTTTTTTAAATGCGTGCTGACCCACTCATAATCTGAACTTGATGCCAGGCCGATTTTAAAGCCAAGCTCCCTGGCTGCCGTAAGATACGCTTCCACTCCAGGTCTGGCAAGCTCTTCTTTAATTCTTTGCGCGAATCTCTTTTCCCTGTCTGTCTGCAGAGCAGCCTGATCAATTTTCTCCTTCAGCTGTTCCTCGAGATAGGCAAATGGCATAAACCCGGAATTTGTCCCGACATCTTTCACCCATACTTCAAGAGGAAGGACGGAGCCGTGCTCTTCAAACATTTCCTGAAGAATCCGGTAGTGCAGCGTCTCTGTATCAAGAATTAATCCGTCAAAATCAAATATTACAGCTTTATACACCGTTCTCAGCTCCTGTCGTTATGTATCAATACCATTTTAAACGTATCAAAGCTTTCTTGAAAAGAAAAGGACAACCGGCTGGCCGGCTGTCCCCTCTCCGTCATTATTTTTGTTCACGGCTATGCTGATCGGAAATGCTTGAAAGGGCACTGCCTGCTGTTTCATTCGAAAGCTGGTTGACAGAAAGGTCCCCAAGAGCCACCATTCCAACCAGATTGTTATTTTCTACAATCGGCAAACGGCGAATCTGGTTCTGAGCCATAAGCTGGGTTGCTTCTTCATAGCTCATATCGGGACGTCCTGAAACGACGCTGGAAGTCATAACGTCCGATACCTTCGTGCTGCTTTCTCTTCCTTCAGCTGTCGTGCGCAGAGTGATATCACGGTCCGTAATGATTCCTTTCATCTGGCCGTTGTCCACAACAGGAATAGAACCAACATTATACTGGCTCATCAGCTGTGCTGCCTCCTGGATAGACTGGCTGGAAGAAACACTTGCTACATTTTTGGACATAATGGAGTTGACTGAATTCATGATGATCCTCCCCTTTCAAGGCATAGTATGAGCTTTAATGGCTGGCAGCTTGAATAGAAAATCTTCTCAATGCATGAAAAAAACGGCGGAGCAGCCGCCGTTTTTTTTTCTTAAGCCTTAAGAAAACCGGTAAACTCTTGCTTCCCATGGCCTCATTTTACATTCACTGAAAGTACCGCTGTGATCGGAATAATTGCTTACGAGGATTTCGGGATTCCCTTCCAGCAGCCCATCCGGAAGTCGAAAATCCGGATTATTTCCCGAGAAATTTGCCATAACGAGCAGTTTCTCCCCGTTATATTCCCGGATGTAGGCGAAAATTTCTGGATCCTCTTCTAGGATCAGCTGAAAAGAACCGTACACGATGATTTCATGCTCTTTCCTCAGCTTGATCAGCTTTTGGTAAAAGTAGAAAATAGAGTCTTGATCATCCAGTGCTTCTTTCACATTAATCCGGCTATAATTCGGATTCGCTTCGATCCACGGTGTCCCGTCTGTAAAGCCGCCGTTTTCCCTGTCATCCCACTGGACCGGTGTTCTGGCATTGTCCCTGCCTTTAATGTAGATTGAATTCATTACTGCTGCCGTATCCTGCTTATTTTCTATAACACGCTCTTTGTACATGTTCAGTGTCTCAACATCCTTATATTGCTGTATGGCCTCAAACCGGACGTTGGTCATCCCGATTTCTTCCCCCTGATAAATGTACGGCGTTCCCTGCATCATATGAAGACAGGCAGCCAGCATTTTCGCTGATTCTACGCGGTAGTTCTGATCATCCCCCCACCTTGAAACAATTCTGGGCTGATCATGGTTATTCCAGTAAAGACTGTTCCAGCCCTTCCCATGCATCCCCACCTGCCAGCGGGCAAGTGACCGCTTTAAATCCCTTAAATCAAGAGGTTTAACATCCCATTTGCTTTTGCCGGGCTGGGTGTCGAGATCCATATGTTCAAACTGGAACACCATGTTCAATTCATTCCGTTCACGATCGGTATACAGGATGCCTTCATCCGGGGAGACCCCCGGCATTTCTCCTACCGTCATCACATCATATTTAGAAAGCACTTCCCGGTTCATTTCCTGCAAGTACTCATGAATTCGCGGACCGTTCATAAAATATTCCCCGCCTGGAGCAAACGGTTTGTTTTCAGGATTCGGGGCATCAGGAAGGCTTTCATGTTTTGATATGAAATTGATGACATCCATACGGAAGCCGTCTATTCCTTTATCCAGCCAGAAAGTCATCATGTCATAGATCTCCCGGCGGAGCTTCTCGTTCTCCCAATTCAAATCAGGCTGCTTTTTTGTGAATAAATGGAGGTAATATTCATCTGTCGCTTCATCAAACTGCCACGCAGAACCGCTGAATACGGACTCCCAATTGTTCGGTTCCCTGCCCTCTTTAGAAGGACGCCAAATGTAGTAATCACGGTAAGGATGGTCCTTGGAGCTTCTGGATTCAGCAAACCAGGCATGCTCATCAGAGGAATGATTCACAACAAGATCCATCACTAGTCTGATCCCGCGTGCATGCATCTCCTCAAGCATCTCCTCCCAGTCCGACATCGTACCGAATTCATCCATTATATTTCGGTAATCACTGATATCGTACCCGTTATCATCGTTCGGAGACTGATAAACCGGAGACAGCCAGACTACATCCACTCCCAGCTCTTTTAGATAATCCAGCTTCGATATGATTCCTTGAATATCCCCGATTCCATCCCCATTGCTGTCCATAAAGCTTCTCGGATAAATTTGATACACAACCGCTTCTTTCCACCAGGTTTTCTCCATGTTAACAGCTCCTAATGCAGATTTTTCACTGAATCTCTTTCTGTAATTTCGTAAGGCATGAAAACACTCTCCGCCTGGCCTCCTCCAATCAGCTCCATTACCATCTTCATGGCCTGCTTCCCCATTTCCTGTATCGGCTGATGAACCGCAGTTAACGGCGGGATGGACATCATCGCGATATCGGTATCATCATACCCGATGACTGAAAGATCTCCCGGAACGCTGATCCCCTTTTCATAGCAGTAGGAGAAGACACCAAGAGCCATTTCGTCACTTGCAGAAAAGACCGCTGTCATGCTTGGATTTCTTTCCGCAAGGCGTTTCATTGCTTCATACCCGCTTTTATATCCGAAATCCCCATATTCAATCAATCCCTCTTCAAATGGCAGATCCGCCTCAGAAAGCGCCTCTTTCAGTCCGGCAATCCTAGGAGTACCTGAAATTGGATCATCTTTCGTGCCGCTGATCATTCCAATTTTTCGATGTCCCCTCCTGATCAGATATTGTACGGCTGAGAAGGAAGCTGCCTGATCATCTACCTTGATATAGGGGATTTTAGGGGCCGTGGATACAGTTGCAATGACAGCAGCGGGGATTCCGAGACTGGTGAGAGCATCAGCATATTCTTCCTTCAGCCATTCACTGGCGAATAAAATGCCGTCCACCTGTTTCTCCCTGAGCAAATTCAAGTATTCCATCGTCCTGACCCCGTTCGAGTCCGTATTGCAGACGATTACGCTATACCCCCTCTTTCTGGCTTCCCCCTCGATCCCCTGCAGCAGACGGGCCGCAAAATAACTGGAAAGCTGCGGGAGAAGAACCCCTATGGTGTTTGATTTCCGGCTGACAAGATTTCTGGCAACCGCATTCGGAGTATAGCCCAGCTCTTTGATCACAGCCGTTACCTTTTTCATCGTTTCAGGTGAATAGCCGGGCAAACCATTCACAATCCGTGATACAGTCGCCACTGATACACCTGAAAGCCTTGCAACATCCTTAATAGTAGGTCTCAAAGCTCTGCACTTCCTTTTTATAAGCGTAAACGTTTACGCTAACGGTTGTAATTTCCCTGAAGAATGCCGATCCGCTGCTGCCTTGTGAGCAGACCTAAAGTGTTATTTTCAGGTCCACATCAACACCCTATAAAGCTGACTTCAGGGCCGTCCACTGATGATTGATTCGATCATTCAAAAGGAGCTTGTCTTCCATAGTTATCCTATCTTATTTTAGACTACAATTGAAAACGGTGTCAATTTCATAGAACCGAAACTTTGTTTACAAGGCTTCATCTGCTGTACTATAATTTTCATGTCTAATACTGAAACCGGGGAGATCTGTATGAACAACCAAAAAGCTCTTGAAAACTGGCTGCTTGCCGGCTGGGCTGCTTCCTTTGTCTCCACTCTCGGCAGCTTGTATTTCTCGGAAATTGTCGGCTTTGAACCTTGCCAGCTGTGCTGGTACCAAAGAATTCTCATGTATCCCCAAGTGATTCTTCTCGGACTTGCAGCTGCAAGAAAAGACTATAGCATCGCCTTATACAGTCTTGTTCTTTCCTGCATCGGTGCTGCCTTCTCCATTTATCATTATGGATTGCAAAAGGTTCCTTTCCTGGGAGACCATGCTGCAGTTTGCGGCAGAGTCCCTTGTACCGGAGAATACATCAACTGGCTCGGATTCATTACCATTCCGTTTCTTGCACTCTCTGGATTTGCCATCATTATTGTTTCAAGCATTATGATTTTAAAAATACGAAAGGCAGGCCGTTGAATTGAAAAAAATCCTACTATTCGGAGCCATTTTTGTCGTTATTTTTGGCGCTTTAGCCATTGTAACCAATATGCAAAAGAAAGAAGCGGTCAAAGGGAACCCTTACGGAAAAACGACCCTTCACCCTTCTACTGAAGCCATTTTGGACGACCCTAATTACCAAAACAATATTCTTCCTGATGAACTCGAGAAAAAAGTTAAAAGCGGGGAAGACTTTATTGTCTACTTTTACGCTTCAGATTGTTCGTACTGCAAAAGAACGACCCCTGTCCTGATGCCTCTTGCTGAAGAGATGGGCATTGAAATTGATCAGTTTAATTTAAAGGAATTCCCTGATTATTGGGAAACCTATGGCATCACAGGAACACCGACACTCGTTCATTTTAAAGACGGAAAAGAAGTGGCAGCATCTGAAGGTGAAAAAACAAAGGAACAGCTTGAACCTTTATTAAAAGAGTGGTCAGGAAAATAAAAAAACACGGAGCGCATTCTGCAGCGTTCCGTGTTTTTTATTAGATTGGCTTTGTTAAAGCATAGTGTTGATTTTTCACATCTGTTGATTGGAGCGGAAGGCGTGAGACTCCGAGCTGAGAGCAGCGGGACAGGTGAGACCCCACAGTCGCGAAGCGATGAGGAGGCTCACCGCCCGCCCCTGGATGAGCGAACGCCTGCTAGCTGCAATCAACAGCCAAGTTTAACAGAACTATTAGATTAAATAACGATTAGCGGCTCTGCCGTACTTATTAAAGGAGCGCTGCAGGCCGCTTTCATGAAAAAAATCCGGCAGCTCCAGCGGAAGATGGTAGCCGTAGCTGTTCAGGATTTCAAGGTTCCTGCTATATAAGCCTATGTATTTTTGCTGCTCGGTTTGATCCCGGTTTTTCAGCACCGCAATGAGCGTTTGAAGACTCGACATAATCTCAAATGCCTCTTTTAATGTACCATTGTATATTCTTGCTTCTTCAGAAGGCTTTAGAGCCGACTCACTTTCCAGCTGACTGATTTTTTCCTCGCTTAAATAAAGAGGAAACACCTCATAATAAAGTTCCTCCACCAGTTCTTCAATGTACTGCTCCTGCTCATTAGTAGAAGCTTGAACAATTTTCATGCAACCCATCCTTCCCCTGCTGATTGTGTATCCAGAATAGCACAGGAAGTCCGCTCAGTTGACAGGTAAGTGTTTCCTCGTTTGCGGTGCCTGCTCCTTGTCCGTTATACTTTTCCTAATGATTGAAACAGAACGGGGAGAATGGACTGTGAAACGAAAAGGCACATGGCTTGAGTTTCAAGCTGAAAACAAGAATCCGATGCATGTAAATGAATGGCTCCGGGAATCCGTCAAGGCTTCCCAAGGGGTCATTTCCCAATACCGGAAACAACATGGATTGATGGTAAACCATGCTTCCATAGGCTCCGCCAATCCAATCGTTGCGGCAGGAGACACTGTCGCATTAGAGGTCTTCAGACAGGAAAAAGACGGCACCATACCTGAGTATAAAGAGCTTAGCATTTTGTATGAGGATGACCACCTCATCGCCATAAATAAACCGGCCGGAATGAAAACCCACCCGAACGAACCGGGTGAAACCGGAACTTTAGCCAACGCTCTTGCTTTTCACTACATGATGCAGGGGGAAGACACTCCTGTTAGGATCGTACACAGGCTTGATGAGGATACGACAGGGGCCATCCTCTTCGCCAAGCACGCATTATCCCAGGCCATTATGGACCGGGACCTTCAGGACCATTCCATTTTCAGGACCTACTCTGCTGTGGTTAACGGAGTGCCGGATCCGCCGGCAGGAACGATTGCTGAGCCAATTGGAAGAGACCGCCATCATCCATCCAGAAGAAGGGTATCTCCAGGAGGGCAGGCCGCGGTCACCCATTATGAAACAGTAAAAGTACTAAACAGCTCAGCATTATTGAAGATCCGGCTCGAGACCGGCAGAACGCATCAGATTCGCGTCCATCTAAGTCATATCGGCCATTCTATCATTGGCGATCCCTTGTATGGGCGTCCTTCAAGCAAAATCAGCAGACAGGCGCTGCATGCATCTGCTATAAGCTTTCGGCATCCGATTACAGGAGAGGACCTCCTGCTGACTGCCCCTTTTCCGGAGGACATGAAAGAGTGGGAATAGGGTGATAAAAAGGAAGGAATGATGGGATAATTACCTGTAGCAATTGAATTCTCAGCTTAGGTGATTGAATTCTACGTTTAGATGATTGAATTCTACGTTTAGGTGATTGAATTCTACGTTTAGGTGATTGAATTCTACGTTTAGGTGATTGAATTCTTAGGTTAGGTGATTGAATTCTTAGGTTAGATGATTGAATTTTTTGGTTAGGTGATCGAATACTACATCCAGGTGATTGAATTCGAATCCATGGTGGTCAAATTCGATTTTCGCAGCCAAAAAAATTCACTTACTGTCGGCCTTGACCACCCTGAATGAGTTTCCGCTCCATCTAAAAAGCCGCCCGTACACCGGGCGGCTTTCTTATTTTTCATTATTAGAAGTCAAAATTATCAGGATCCGGACCGACACGCTTGTCTTCGTTCAGCGCATCAATTTTTTCCATATCTTCTTGAGTGAGCTCGAAATCAAAGATATCTGCATTATCTTTAATGCGGTGTTCTTTTACGGATTTCGGAATCGTTACAACTTCACTCTGGATGTCCCAGCGAAGAATAACATGGGCAACGGATTTTCCGTGCTTGTCAGCGATTTCCTTCAGGACAGGTTCATCAAAAAGCTGCCCCTGCATGAGCGGAGACCAGGCTTCCACTTGAATTCCGTTGTCCTTGCAGAATGCACGGACTTTCTCCTGTGCAAGCTTCGGATGGAATTCAATCTGATTTACCATTGGGGTTACTTCCGCATCCTTCATCAGGTCTTCAAGATGATGCACCTGGAAGTTGCTGACGCCGATCGCTTTGACTTTCCCCTCTTTGTACAGCTTCTCCATCGCTTTCCATGAATCTTTGTACTTGCCTTCCACAGGCCAGTGAATCAGATAAAGATCCAGGTATTCAAGACCAAGCTTTTCCAAGCTTTCATCAAACGCTTTTAAAGCTGAATCATAGCCTTGATCCGCATTCCATAATTTCGTCGTAATAAAGAGGTCTTCGCGCGGTACTCCGCTGTCTTTAATGGCTTGTCCAACGCCTTCTTCATTTTTGTAGGCTGCTGCCGTATCGATGCTGCGGTAGCCTGACTGAATCGCGGTTTTGACGGAATTGACAACCTCATTTCCGTCTTCCACCTTCCAGACACCGAGTCCAAACCAAGGCATCTCTGTTCCATTATGAAGTGTTACGGTTTCCTGCAAACTTTTAACCATTATCCTGACTCCTCTCCATTACCGTTTATCGAAGACAATTATCCTTTAAGTTGCAGAAAATATCAAAAAGGATGCCTGTCCTCTATATTCAAACTATTGAATTTATATCAGCCCTTTACATACGGTTTATAATCAATCCCAGTGTTAACAAGGTTTCTCTATCGTTTTGTTACATTTGTGTCAGAAGAAGGTCTTTATACCCCTCTACTATGACACGAGGTACTTGTATAGACATATCGGTTTATTTTTCAATTAGAGAGGAACTGGTTCCACATTTTGTGAAAAACGTTTTCAAAACCTTTATGAGAAAGGTATTAAGGTATTTTGACCTGTATGTTTCCGCTCATCCTCTCATACAAAAACTGGATTGCGGAATTATGTGATTCCATCTATATTTTGACTTGTGCAGCGATGAACGTACGCATTGTCTGTAACTTTCTTTTTACGAGGTGGAAGATGAAAAAGTCACAACGCATGTTTAAAGGAGTCATTTCCGCTTCCCTTGCGATGGGAATGGCAGCAACAGCACTTGCTCCAAGCGCACAGGCTGTTACACAGCCGGAGCCGGATACTCCGCTTGCAAAAGACAATTTGGAAAAATTATCTGTTAAAGGCATTGAAAGGCTTGATAACGGGGTTAAATTCGACCTTGGAAACAAAGATGCTTTCATCCGTCTTTTTGCAGATGATCTTGCGAAAGTATCCATTCTTGAAAAAGGCAAAGAAGAGTACACATCCCGCGGAATTGCAAAGAAAGATTGGAAGACTCCAAGATTCACAGCGAAAGATAAAGGCAATGTGTACGAGCTTAGAACAAAAGAACTTATTATTCATATTAAAAAAGATACGTTCGGCGTAAAATTCATGGATCACAAAGGCAATGTGATTAATGAAGATTATATGAAAAACGGAAGCACTTCCGGCTATGAGAACGGCAAACCATACGTATACAAGAAAACCGATGAAAATGAAGCATTCTACGGTTTTGGTGAACAAGCAGGATTGAACCTGAACCAGCGCGGCGAAAGCATCGGCATGTGGAATACAGATGCTTACGGCTATGACAAGGACACAAAATACATCTACACAACGATTCCTTTTTTCATCGGTCTTAAAAATGAGAAAGCTTACGGAATCATGTTTGACAATACTCACCGTTCATACTACGAAATGGCTTCAGAATCTGATGATTACTACTACTTCTACGCTAACGGCGGAGACCTTACATACTACTTCATGAACGGTCCCGAAATCTCTGATGTTATTGACCGCTACACTGAGCTGACCGGTAAACAGGAGCTTCCTCCGGAATGGTCCATGGGACTTCACCAGAGTAAATGGGAGTACAACGCAGATGAGATCGTAAATGTAGCAAAAACTTACCGCGATAAAAACATCCCTGTTGATACAATGCACTTTGACATTGATTACATGGATGGCTACCGCGTATTCACTTGGAACGATAAATTTAAGGATGCTCTTAAACAAGTTGAAGCGATGGAAGGCTTCCACACAATCGCGATTAATGATCCTGCTGTAAAAGTGGATGAGAACAATAAGTCTTACCAAGAAGGTACGAAAAATGATTACTGGGCAAAAAATGCAGACGGAAGCAATTTCGTAGGACCTGTATGGCCTGGAGACTCCGTATTCCCTGACTTCTCAAAAAAAGAAGTACGTGACTGGTGGAGCAAAAACCATACTGCATTATTTGATGAAGGAATCGACGGTGTATGGAACGATATGAATGAACCGGCGGTCTTCATTGATAACGACAAAATGCACCATACATTGCCGCTGGATGCATACTTCGGCTACGAAGATAACAAAATCCTTCATACTGAGTATCACAATATTTACGGCCATGATGAAGCAGAAGCTACTTACAATGCGTGGGGCTTGCATAAACCAAACGAGCGTCCTTTCGTTCTGACACGTGACATGTATGCTGGAACACAGCGTTACTCTGCTCTATGGACAGGCGACACAGTCAGCACATGGGAACATTTACAGATGTCCCTTCCTAGCCACATGAACATCGGAATGTCCGGTGTAGCGAATGTAGGAACAGATATTGGCGGATTTGCACAGCGCCCAACTGCTGAAATGTACGCCCGCTGGATCCAAATCGGATCTCTGTATCCGTTCTCCCGTATCCACTATGATAGTGATGCAAAAGCAACCGTTAAACAAGGACAGGAGCCTTGGGCATTCGGTCCGGAAGTTGAAGCGATCAGCAAAAAGTATATCGAACAGCGCTATAAGCTTCTTCCATACCTGTACAATGCATTCCAGGATGCTGCAGAAACAGGAAAACCGGTTCAGCAGCCACTCGTGTATCAGTTCCAGGAAGATGAAAAAACATACAATATCGCAGATCAGTTTATGTTCGGTGATTCTCTGATGGTTGCACCTGCTTTGAAAGAAGGACAGACATCACGTAATGTTTACCTGCCTGAAGGCCACACATGGGTTGATTTTGTTTCTGGAAAAGAATACAAAGGCGGACGCACGATTCACGTGAGTGCGAAGCTTGAAGAAATGCCGATGTTTGTGAAAAAGGATTCAATGATTCCTACCCGCGACGTTCAGCAATACACAGGTGAGAAACCGCTTGAAAACCTTGTTCTTGACACATACCTGGACAAAAAATCAGAATACCGCTTCTACGAAGATGATGCTGCTACTCTTGATGCAAAAGAAGATGGTGAATTCAACGAAACGAAATTCACTGTTGAACGCAAAGGCAAGCACAATGTAGTATTCAGCCAGAAGAAACTGACTGCAAACTATGATGATTCAAAACTTGAGCAATACACTCTTAAGCTTCATAACGCAGAAAATCCAAGAAAAGTAACAGCCGGAATGAAGAAATATAAAGCTGTAAACTCTGTGGATAAAGTGACAAACGGAAGCCGCACATACTTCTTCGATGAAAAAACGAAGACTTTGTATGTGAGCATCCCAGCTAATGAAAAGCGCGATGTAAAAATCCGCTAAGCAGAAGCCCAACCTTTAAAAGAGACTGCCGGTACAATGCCGGCAGTCCCTTTTCTTATCTGGAGGAAATTCCGATGAAAAGCAAGCTGCGCACAACCGCTGTTTCAGCCCTTATCCTGACAGTTCTGGGTATGTTCATTCTTTATCTTTCCATCTCGCCAAAGCCTAGTCCGGAACCGCAAAAAAGGATGGCTGCACAGCTTGAAATCAATAAGGCACGGTTTGATCCCGGAGAAACTGCAGCTTTTTCCTATCAATCCGGTCGCCGCCCAAAACAGCGTACGGCTGTTATCCGATATTATCATTTAGATAAACAGATTGACTCTCAAACAATCGCATTAAAAAAAGGAAAAACGGAGTGGAACTGGGTCCCTCCCACTGATGACTTTAAAGGCTACCTGGCAGAGACGCGTATTGACGGGAAACGTCATACAATTGCCATAGATGTTTCAAGCGATTGGAGCAGGTTTCCGAGGTACGGCTTTCTATCGGATTTCTCTGCTCAGGCAGGCACACAGTCCAGTGAAATCATTAAGGATCTCAACCGCTATCATGTGAACGGCCTGCAATTTTACGACTGGCATTATAAGCACCATGATCCTTTAAAAAAAGCTGGCGGAACGATGCAGGATTCCTGGCAGGACATCGCAGGGCGGCAAGTATCTGCAGAAACATTAAAACGCTACATCGAGCAGGCCCAGTCTCACGGCATGAAAACGATGGCTTACAATCTGCTTTATGGATCCTTTGAGGATGCCGGACCGGATGGAGTAAAGGATGAGTGGCGGGTATATAAAGACCCCCGCCATGAAACACAAGACCTGCACCCCCTTCCGAAAGAATGGCAAAGCGATGTGTATTTGCTTGATTCCGGGAACCGCGAGTGGCAGGACTATATCATCGGCAGACAAAATGAGGTATACAGTGCGCTTCCGTTTGACGGCTGGCATATTGACCAGCTTGGCCCCCGCGGAGAAGTGTATGATTACGCAGGAAAGCAATTGCAGCTTGAAGAGGGATTTGATGAATTTCTTCATCATGCAAAAAGCAAAGCTCCTGAAAAATCCCTTGTACTGAACGCGGTCAACCAGTATGGGCAAAAGCAGACGGGTACGGCACCGGTTGATTTTATGTATACAGAAGTATGGGATGAGTATAAAGAGTATGGCGACTTGAAGAGAATCATCGATGAAAACGCGGATTACTCGGGAGGCAAAAGCACCGTTCTTGCTGCCTATATGAACTATCATCTTTCCAAACAGCAGGAGGGTCTTTTTAACACACCGGGCATCCTGCTCGCGAACAGTGTGATCTTTTCAGCGGGAGGCGCCCATCTGGAGCTTGGGGAGCATATGCTTTCGAGCGAGTATTTTCCTCATGATAACCTGCAGGCAGATGGAGGGCTGAAAGAGAAGCTGACTGTTTATTACGACTTTCTGACGGCCTATCAAAACCTTCTGAGGGGCAGCAGCATGAAGGAAACTCCACTGGATATCCAGTCTTCTCCTGCTGTCAGGAACAAGCCTGAAAAAGGGAGCATATGGGGTTTTTCAAAATCTTCCAATGAGAGGCGCATGCTTCATTTTATAAACTTTACTAAGGCAAATTCATTGGAATGGCGGGATACCGGCGGCACACAGGCTGAACCAGGCAAGCTGGAACGATTTGAAATGACAATAAAAGAAAGCAGGCCTGTCCGGAAAATATGGGCTGCCTCACCTGATTCAAGAAAAGCGGCCCCTGTACCGGTCCATTTCACTCAAAAGGATGGAGAGGTGAAACTTACCCTCCCTTCTTTAAACTACTGGACAATGGCCATATTTGAATTTGAGCAGTAACCGGATGATAAATAAAAGCAGGAGAACCCGTATGGGTGTTCTCCTGCTTTTATTCTTGTGAGGACTTTCGCCTGCATGCATCAGAACCGGCGGCCGGAAGTGCTTTATAGCACTTCAATAACTCCCCGGACTTCCTTTATCATACGCTTCCTCGTTTCTAGATTTGCTCCGTTAACTGCGTACAAAAATTGGTGAGTGACCGTTTCAATCCCGCACATGTGAAAGATGCCGTAATCCATTACTGCCTCCATCGCCATTGACAGCTGTGAGGGCTTCAGTGCCTGTTCAGGCTGTCCGGTCGTCTGAAAAACCAGCCCTCTTTTTCCGTTCAGGAGTCCTTCCGTACCGTCTTTGACTGTGCGGAAAGCAAAACCGTTCGTTAAGACCCGGTCTGCATAGCCCTTCAGTATAGCGGGCATGCCGCACCACCAAGTAGGAAATATGAAAACAAGCGTATCTGCCCATAACAGATAAGATTGCTCCTCCAGGATATCCTCTGATACCTGCGTCTGAAAAAATTCGGAGTAATTATCCTCATGCAGCACAGGCTGAAACTGAATGCGATATAAATCTCTCAGCCTGATTTCCGCTTTCAGGATTTTCAGCTCTTCTATTACCGCCTCAAGAATCTGCCCGCAAAAGCTGTCCTGCCTTGGGTGGGCATATATGATCAGGGTCTTCATTTACAGAGAACTCCCTTGGAATGATGAAATCATTCGTTTGTACGTATCCTTCTGTATTATTCACCCTGACAGGCAGCTTATACATGATCCTTGCCGGCTAAGTTTTTTGCTTTCGCGTCAACCTGTTCAACAAAGGAAGAAACCTGCTGGATGGAGGCGCTGATTTGTTCAATGGCAGATGCAGCGGAGGCAATTCTTTCTTCATTGTTCTCATGCTGCTCCTGCAGGGAGCCAATTATGCTTCCTACCTCGCTCCCCTTCGCTGCAAACTGATCAAAGCGCTCTGTAACCCTCCCCAGATGCTCTTCGCTTTCCGCTTGAATGAATGTCATTTTGTCAAAGTCTGCTGTCGTTCTCTCAATCACAGCTACGCTCTCATTGACTGTCTCCGATGTCTGTTTAAGAGAAGCGGCAACTTGTTCTTTCGCATCGAGAATCTCTCCAAGGATATCCTGAATAATGTGAGAGGACTTGGAAGATTGTTCGGCAAGCTTTCTGACCTCATCCGCCACAACAGCAAATCCTTTTCCATGCTCTCCTGCTCTTGCTGCCTCGATGGCTGCATTCAATGCAAGAAGATTGGTCTGATCAGCAATCGTTCTGATTGCACTTAGCACCTTCTCCACCTCAGAGGTTTTCTCTGTTAATACCTGCACATGCTGAATCGAGCTTCCGGAAGAGTGCTTCACTTCATTAATGCTTTGAATGGCATGAGTCAGATGCTGTTTATTGAGCTGAATCAGACCGTTCACTTTTCCGGAGTAATCTGAAATCTGATCCGTCAGGTCTTTAGATGCCTTCAAATCATTAACCATTGACTCCATTTCTTCAGAAGATCTTTTCATATCCTCCTGAAAGCGGACTGAATCTGAATGAATCGTTTGGACTGCTTCATTGATCTGCACCACTCCGCCGCTCGTATCCAAAATATTGGAATTGAGCTCTTCCACATGGCCGCCGATCTCAGCTGAGGCTTTCCTGTTCACCTGCAGTACTTGATCAATCTCATTTTTAAGCTTTTCGCTCTCGCCAAGCATTTTATCAAAGCGGTTTGTACTGCTTGACAGCAGCAATCCGACAAACAGGAACTGAAGTCCATAGTAAATCGCGGTCATAATGCTTCTGTACATGCTCGTTTCAATAACCAGCGGATCAGCCAGGTAAAGATGCGCGAACTGGGCCGCCAGCACCAGAGGCAGAGAAACGATGAATGCTTTTTTCATTAGTTTTGAATCTGCAAAGAGAGCCGCAATTCCAAGGGGAACGAGCCAGACAAAAGGGACGTTTACCCATGAATCTGTATTCAGCAGGAAGGCAAACACAGTCATCGACCAAACGGAAAGAACTTTAAACTGTTCTTCATTCTTCTTCCATCTATAGTGCAATGCTGGAATTAAAAACAAAAGGAAATAAAAATTATAAGCGACATTCATAAAAGTCCATTCAGGCATCCCATATAGAATTTTCTGGACGATGCTGTTGGCAAACATAAGGATTCCGGCAATCAAAAACAGCCGGTTAATAATTCTTGTAATCTGCTGGCTGCTGCTGCTTTTCATTTGAGTTCCTATCACTAAAAATCCCTCTCCTTTTCGATCTCACTTTAATATATATCGGCAATATCAGAAAAATTTTCACTCTTTCATTCAAGTTGATAGGAAAATAGTCGATATAACTATAGAACTATAAAAAGGAGGAATCGCTTTGATCAAAAAGGCATTATTTTTCGCTGTTGCAGCTGTATTTCTTTACACAACCATCATCCCAAACCATTTGCTTGCCGAGGTCTCCGCAACAATTCATAAAGGGGATCCAAGCTTCCCGGACACTTATGAACAGTCCAGAGACCGTTTCAGGACTTATGATACAGTTCTATCAAAAAGATGGAGTGAAGTATCAGAAACAAGCATTCCCGTCTCTGAAGCGGAGAACTTGAGCATTGACCTCCTGAAGGCTGAAGCAAATGCCTCAAAGGATACACTGATTGTGTTATCGAGCGGCACACATGGAATTGAAGGGTACACAGGGTCTGCTATGCAGGATCTGTTCATGAAGGATTTTGCGGGGAAGCTTAACCCGGATACAACCGGCGTGTATTTAATCCACTCCATCAATCCTTGGGGAATGAAAAACAACCGCCGCTACAACGAAAACAATGTAGATTTGAACCGTAACTTTATCAGTGACTGGAGTACGTTTGACCTCAATGTAAACAAGACGTACAAACAGCTTGAAAACTTTTTTGAACCGGAAAAGAAAATTGGGAGCATTGTCAAACATGATGCGGAATTTACCGCTTCACTTGCTAAAACCGCTCTCACAGTCGGGACAGATCAGGTGGAAAGCGCACTCCTTACCGGACAGTACACAAATCCAAAAGGAGTGTATTACGGCGGATCCCGTGATGAGAAATCTACCGTTTTAATGAAGCGGGAATTCAATAGTATCTTGGAAACAGATTATAAGCAGATTATCCACATTGATCTGCACACTGGCTACGGTCCACGCTACCAGATGAGCATTTTCAGTTCTTCGGCTGAAACGCTGACTCAGGAAGAAGCGGAAGCCGCATACAGCTATCCGCTCGTCTTCACACCAGATTCAGAAGAATATTATGCATCAACAGGGGACCTCACAGAATATTTCACGGCTCTTGCAAAAGAAAAGGCACCTGAAAAAACGTTCTACTCGACTACCTTTGAGTTCGGTACACTTGGCGATGGAACGGTTGACTCCATCCAGTCACTCAAACGGACAATTGAAGAGAATCAGCTGTATCACTACGGGGCAAGCAGCAGCCTTTCACGTCTGATCATAGAAGGCCGCTACAAAGAGCTGTTCTACCCGCATGAAAACAAATGGCGCAGCAAAGCCACCGCTGACTTCTCCCAGGCACTCACCGGAGTCCTTACTTATAAAAAAGCATTATAAAAAAAGCAGGAAGCTTCTATAGAGGCTTCCTGCTTTTTTCCGTGCCGGGCTGCCTGTCAGCAGCTTACATTCCGGTTCAATTGTGCAGTCCGTATGACGCTCCAGCTACCTGGGACGCTCCATTGAAAATACTTCCCCGATTTTTCCGTATTTGGTTCCGGCCAGACGGCTCACTGCTGCAAGTTCCCTTTCCATGATTTTACCTTCTTTGTACACACCTTTTTTAAAATGGTAATGGACCACACGGCCGATGACGAAGTCAACAGCAGGCTCGTGCTCTGTTCCGCCAAGCTCTATATGTTTTTCGAGTATGCATTCAAATCTGATTTTTGCCTCTTCCACCCCCGGCACCTGAACCTGGCTGCTCGGTGCGAGAGTCAGTCCGCTGATGTCGATCTCACTCTGATCCGGCGGCAGCGGTGCTGAGGTTTCATTGATGCTTTTTACATTTTCTTCGTCTGTTACATGAATGACAAATTCTCCGCTGTTTAATATGTTTCTAGCAGTATCCTTCATTTTCCCTTCTGAACGCTGAATAGCGAGAGTCAGAAGCGGAGGGCTCGATGAAGCTACATTAAAAAAACTGAATGGTGCTCCATTCACTACATCTTGCTCTGTGATCGACGTTACAAACGCAATGGGCCTTGGGATTACACTTCCAATCAGCAGCTTATAATTTTCAAGCGCTGATAAATCATCTGGACAAATGGATATCATTGTTAACCATCCTTTCGAGAAACGAAACATTACATTGTACCCTGATACCCTTATTTTTCCGTCTGTAATCAAGAACCGTTCGACACGATTTTGACAGAGCCGGATGACAGCGTTACAGTGAGGACATTAACTTTATGAGGTGAAAAATGGAACTAAGACAGCTGAAATACTTCGTTGAAGCAGTTAAACAAAAAAATTTCACAAGAGCTGCTGAAAAAATGCTTGTCTCCCAGCCTGCGTTGAGCAAAATGGTCAAGTCACTCGAGGATGAACTCGGAGCTCCGCTGATCATCCGCAGCCATAAAGGATTTGCACTGACTGATGCGGGTGAGTCTGTCTACCGGCACGCAGTGAGGATGATGAGTGTAGAGGAGGACCTGCTTTCCTCCGTAGTAGATGTTCAGGGGCTGAGCAAAGGAACAATCAGAATTGGGATTCCGCCGATTATTGGAAGCTTATTTTTCCCAAAGGTGCTTGCGGCCTTTCATAAAAAACATCCGGGCGTTCAGATTCAGATTAAAGAATATGGTGCCAAAAAAGTAGCGGAAAGTGTGCTTGCCGGTGAAATCGAGATGGGTGTGGCTGTGCTTCCAGTGGCAGAAGAGCACTTTATCGTTCACCCGCTCATCGATGAAAAAATGGTGCTGCTTGTCAATGAGAGCCATCCGCTTGCAGATGCGGAAGAGGTTCATCTGTCCAGTCTCCAGCATGAAGACTTTATTTTTTACAGTGAAGATTTCGCCCTCTATGAGCTTGTGAGAGAATACTGCATCAACGCAGGATTCGAGCCGAACATCCTTTTCCAAAGCTCTCAATGGGATTTCATGTCGGAAATGGCAGCAGCGGGGCTCGGAGTGACCATTCTCCCCGAATCAATCTGCAGCAGGATAATAGGAACCCGGATTAGGAAAATCCCCATTCGGAACCCTGTCGTTCCATGGCGCCTTGCTGTTATCCAGGCAAAAGATACGTATACGACCTATGCAGGACGGGCCTTCATCGAATTTATCATCGGCATGAAGGATAGGCTGAGAATGTCTGAATAAAGGTTTACCCTAACCATAACCAAAAGTTATAAAAGGGATAATTTTTATATATTTCACGAATAATCCATCACTGTGTTACGGTTATTGCAGAGTCAATACAAAAAGGAGAATCAAGATGACTAAATGCAATGACCGTCACAAGATTGGCCTTGACAAGCTTGGAGAATACACGCTGCACAACAATGATGACATTTCAACCCACCTCCGCATCGTCGAGGAGCTGAAGGATATTGCCCCGGATGTAGGGGAGATGATTATTAACTTTGCATATGGAGAGGTTTATTCAAGAGAAGGACTGACAAATAAACAACGAGCGCTCGTTACCATTTCTTCCCTTGTAACACAGGGCACGGAGCCGCAGCTGGAGCTTCATATAAATACCGGACTGACAGCGGGACTGACACCTAAGGAGATCACGGAATCATTTATCCAGCTTGTTCCTTATACTGGGTTCCCAAAAGTTCTTAACGCTTTAACCGTTGCGAAAAAAGTATTTTCCCAACGCGAAAATTCGTAGCAAAGAGCCTGACAGGCTCTTTGTTTTATGAGAAAGGAGGTACCCATGAACGTCATCCGTATCATCATTCAAATTGGTTTCATTCACTGCTTTTACTTGGGGGGAGTTTGGGTGAAGGAAGTGCTCTCCCTTCCGGTTCCTGCTGGAATTCTCGGAATGTTTTTTCTCCTGGCAGCTTTATTCCTCCAGATCATCAAGCTGAAATGGGTCGAAAAAGGAGCTGCCTGGCTGCTTGCTGAACTGCTGCTGTTTTTCGTTCCTTCTGCAGTTGGGATTGTGGATTATCACGAATTATTCGGATGGCTTGGAATTAAGATGCTGGGCATCATTCTGGTCAGCACCTTGATTGTTATGGGAGCTACCGCATTAACAGCAGAGCGCATCCATCTCCGCAGAAAGAGGGCACTTCATGCTAATTAAGCTACTCGCGGCTGCCACCATCACATACATGCTGTATCGGATTAGTAAATGGCTATACAGAAAAACCGGCTTTCCCCTTTTGCACCCGCTTCTGATCACTCCGGGTCTTTTAATCGTGCTAATCAGCGTGTCGTCTGTTTCTGCTGCACAATATACAGAGGCATCCCGCCTTCTAACCTACATGCTTGGCCCTGCCACTGCAGCATTTGCTGTTCCGATATATAAACATGCCGGGCTGATAAAGAGGTACACGAGGGAAATCTTCTTCAGTGTAACGGCAGGTTCTGCTGCCGCCATTCTTTCCTCCTTCCTATTTGCATTTTGGGTGCACCTGAACGGGGATTGGATGATCAGTATGCTTCCAAGGTCCATTACCACCCCCATCGCTATTGAGGTATCCAAAGAGATAGGAGGGCTGCCGGCTTTGACCACGGCTTTTGTCATCCTTACCGGGATTATTGGCGGCATGATTGGCCCTGCCATGATCAAATGGCTTCCCATTCACACACCTATTGCAAAAGGGCTTATGCTCGGAATGGCTGCCCACGGAGTAGGAACGGCAAAAGCCATGGAATACGGGGAACTGGAAGGGACATTTTCCAGTCTTTCTATGATTCTTGCCGGATTTATAACCATCCTGTGGGGGTACTCTCTTATTCCATTGCTCATCCTCTTCATCTCATAAAAAAAAGCTTGCACCTTGGATATAAGGGCAAGCTTTTTCTCAATTAATCAAGCGGGAACTTAAAGAATGGATTCAAGCTCCGCATACAACTCTCCCCTCTGCCTTTCAAGCCTGGGAATCTCTTCTGAAAGCGGAGACGCTCTTAATATCCGCTCAATTTTCATCTCCAGCTGAAGCAATTCGTTCTCAAGCTCTGCAGCTGTTTTTAAGGCAGTCCTCTCCGTGGGACGCTTTTCATTCATTTTTTCTTTTGCGTACTTATAGCTTCCTTCAAAAAGGTGGAGGTTCCCGCCGGCAAGCCAGGCTGTTTTCGGAAACAGCTTTTCTAAAAAATAACGGTCATGGGAAACAGCCAGAACGGTCCCTTCAAAATGCTCAATCGCATCCTCCAGCACTTCTCTTGAATCGATATCCAAATGGTTGGTTGGTTCATCGAGAATTAGAAAATTCAGGTCCAGCTGCATGAGCCGGGCAAGCTGAAGCCTCATTTTTTCTCCCCCGCTCGCACCGCTCATCTTCTTAAAGACGGCCGGCCCGTAAAAGAGGAACTTGGCAAGAATATGCCTCGCTTCAGCCTCGGTGATGGGAAGCCCCTCCCGGAAAAACTCAATCAATGTCATGCTTCCTGCGCAGTCCGGAATCACCTGCTGGGAAAGGTAGCCGAGCCGGACACTGCTCCCTATAACGGCTCTGCCGGTATCTGCTTCTTCATCTCCAAGGATCATGCGGAGAAGCGTTGACTTTCCTGAACCATTTTCCCCAACTAAAGCGAGCCGTTCGCGGTAATGCACCTCCAGGTTCACACCAGAGAAAAGCTCGCGGTCACCAAAGCTTTTTGATGCACTCTCAATTACAGCTGCCCTTTTCCCGCTCCGTTTCGTCCCTTCAAAATGAAGGTCCATTTTTTTCTGGTCAACCACTGGTTTTTTCAGCTTTTCCATCCGCTCTAAAGCTCTTTCCATATTTCGGGCTCTCTTGTGCAGGCCTTCGCTTGGCGGATTGGCCCGGTTGGCCCATTCCCTGAGGCGCTTGATCGCCTCTCTCATCTTTTTTATCTTTTTCTGCTGCTCCTGGTAGGCCTGAAACTCCAGCAGAAGCTGCTTCTGCTTTTCTTCTGTATAACGGGAATAATTCGCATGGTACACAGTTATTTCTCCATCTTCCAGCTCCATAATCCGGTTGACCGTCTCATCCAGAAAGTAACGATCATGCGAGATCAGGAGCACTGTTCCCCGATATTCCTTTATAAATTGCTCAAGCCACTCTACAGCTCCAACATCGAGGTGATTGGTCGGCTCATCCAGCAAAAGGAGATCAGGCTCCTCAAGCAGGACCATCCCCAGTCCAAGCTTCGTCTTCTCACCGCCGCTCAGGCTCCTGAACTCTTTCCCGAGAAGTTCTGCAAGCTTTAGCCCCTCTGCTACCTTCGTAAGCTTAGCTTCCGATTCATAGCCTCCCAGACGCTCAAACTGCTCTTGCAGACTGCCATACTGCACCAGCACCTTTTCAAGCTTTGCAGACTCCATGTCTGCCATCTCGGTTTCAAGCAGGGTCAGCTTTTCCCTGATGGCCGTCAATTCAGCGAATGCCCGGCGGAGTACATCCTCTCCCGTTTCATCCGGCCGTGCCTGAGGAATCTGTTCCAGGTAGGCGATTTTCGTCTGCTTTTTGATCGAAACCGTTCCGCTGTCAGCCTGCTCCATCCCCTTCAGCAGTTTAAAGATTGTCGTTTTCCCGGTACCGTTTCTCCCTACAAGACCTATTTTTGCATGCTCCTGAACCTCTAGATCCAGGTTAGTAAAAAGGAGATGCCCTCCAAAGGATTTTGACACATTTTTCATTGAACAAAGAATCATATTCATTCTCTCCCTTAATCAAGTGATTGATTAAGAAGATCCCATATTAAAACAGGATCAGCACAATTCGCCCATCCCGGCCTTTAAAAAAGGGTATAAAAAAGAGAGCCCGCAAGCTCTCATAACCGCACATTTTTTAGGCAGATAAGAGTCTTCTTAACATTCCGGTCATCCTATTCAGCTGCGAAAAATGGACAGAGCTGTCCCGTTGGCTGCTGAATCATGAAAAATCGCGCGGCACAAATAAAGGAAAGTCAATCTCTCCGGCCTTGCAATTCCAGAATGTTTCATCTCTTATCCACCTCCTTCGAACCTTGATTATTCTCAGTATATACAGTTTTTTCTTTTTTGACAATATTCACATTTCAAAAAAATCTGCGGCTGCTGGTGTTCGCTCCAATAGACAGAAGAGCAAAAAAAAGAGCACTCCGGTTTGAGTGCTCCTTCTAATAAAGCTCTTCATACGGGAGAATGAGGGTGACCCTTGTTCCTTCTCCGTTCTGGCTTTCTATTTTAATTTCTCCATCATGATTTTTCAGGATCTCAAGGCTGACAGCCAACCCAAGACCCTTGCCGTCTTTTTTGCTGCTTAAAAATGGAGTGAAGAGCTTTTCCAGCAGCTCCTGGCCCATTCCGCAGCCGTTATCTTCAACGGATATTTCGATGGTTTCAGATTTAAGTGTTGTGAAAATTTCAATTTGGCCACCGCAGTCTTCCAGAGCTGTAAAGGATTCCATTGCGTTTCGGACTATATTTAATATCGCCTGCGTTATTTTTTTAGTATCTACATGCAGAACAGGATTCTGGATGCTTGCCTGGTAATTGATGAGGCAATTGAACGATACAGCTTCCTTCTTGACGACCAAAGCAGCTTCATCCATCAGCTGGGAGAGCAGGATTTTCCTTTTGGACATAACAGGCGGCCTTTCATCAAAAAGGTATTCGTACAGATCATGATTGGCGCGGTTTAAGCCCTCAAAAGTCAATGGTCTTTCAGCAGGATCAATCAGGTGTGGCTTAACCTGGTTGAAAAAGCCCTTTATGCTTGTGAGCGGACTTGTCAAATCCGTCGAGATGCTGGCTGCAAGCTCTTTAAAGGAACGAAGATGATGATTCTGTACAGCGAGTTCCTTCATTTCCTTTAACGACTTTTCAAGCTGTGTATTCTTTTCCATCAGAGACAGATTTGCCTTCATCAAATCCGATTCCAGGTTCTTCATAGCCTGGTAGACAGGCTCCAGAGATTCTTCTTTATTGATGCAGAAAATGTGAATGGTATCCTTATTCTCATACTGGATGTATAGATCAAACAAGCAATGAGGCTTGCTTTTCGTTTTCATGTTGAGCTCCACTTTAGAAATGGAAGGAGTCTCGAGAATAAAGGATGCCGCTTTCTTTTTGCTGCCTATTCCGACAAGCTCAATAAAATTAACAGCTCCATCGAACTCGTTCATCGTCCTTTTTGATACAGACAATATATTTAATTTACGGTCCACCATAAAATATGAAAAAGGGATTTTTTCATATTTGCTAGACATTAATTGCATTTCCATGCTGAACAGTCCCCATATATTTGATTAAATCCTCGATCTCGGTTAAATTGCGTATGATCATCGTGTTGGGAGGGCAATGAAACTCAAGATCGTGGTTTGAAGCGAGTTTTCCTCCGACCATGATGGCCGGTCCGAACGGCAGCTGCTCGAGTGCCAATATATATTGGTTAATCGCCGGCAGATGATATGGAATGTTGGCAGACAGCCCAATTACATCCGGTTGAAACTTTTCTGCATATTCCACTGCCTCATTCAGCGGGAGACTGGCGCCAAGACACTGGGTTTCCCAGCCGTGTTCATGAAAATAGTTGGACACCATATGAATCCCGAGGTCATGCATTTCTCCGTCAACACATAAGAACATCGCTTTTTTTCTTCTCAAAGGCCTGACTTCAGGTGTTTTTCTTACCGAATGGTAGTATTTATACGATAGCAGAGTCTTGCAGACATGAGAAGCAATGTGTTCGTCCGCTACTGTTATCGCATTTTCTTCCCATAGCTCACCGATAAAATACATGCATTCCTTCAAGGCATCATAAAACGCCATGCTGTCTTTTCCATACGTGGCCGTCTCCAGGTAACTCCAGGACTTTGCCACATTCCCGTTTAGCATATACCCGCTTAATTCCTCTACCTGAATATTCATTTTTCCTCACCTGCCTTTATGGTTTTCTTTCGCGGAAGACCACCTTTCTTAAAGGGTAACATATGTGCAAATATTAAGATATGTTCATGCTTATTTCAGAAGTTGAGTAATATATATACCCGATCAGACAAACAAATAAACTCCGGGAAAAAGGGCCGCGGCACATGGTCTGCCGGCCGCCTACTTTTTGCAGATGGCAGCCGGTATAATAGGAAGGCTGTAAGAAGCGTATGTTTAGAGGTTGATTGGGGAGAAAAAGATACATTGTTTTACATTCGCTGCTGACTCGTATAAACCCTTTGTCAAGAAAAAATATTTATCTCTGTTATACATGCATCGTAACATAATCGATATTCCAGGTCATGCTTTTCATCCTTTCCTTACATAAAATTAATCACTCAGCTGAATAATAGTTGAAAGATACCCGTACGTAAAAGGGAGGGAAGAAGATGAACTCCGGTCAGCAGCTTTCTGGAAACCTGAAGCAAAATATACAGTATGTAAAGAACATTCTCCATCCGATGGAGGATCTGGCCTTTCACTCCATCCTTCTCCCTTCCGAACCTTCAGTTGAAGGCTGCCTGATCCGGTTAAAAGGAATATCGGATGATGCAAAAGTGACAGAAGAAATCCTGCACCCCATCCTGCTTTCCGGAAACATCCCATTAAAAAGGGATTTTCTAAAAAAACTGACCAAGCAGATTCTTGCCAGCGACCTTTCCCTTGGCTTTACAAGCAAGGAGGCTGTACAATCCATTCTCGAAGGGCATACGGTGCTCCTGATCGATGGCTACCAAGGCTTCATCGACCTCGAAACATCAGGCGGCGAGCACAGGCCGGTTGAAGAGCCTAGTTCACAGCTTGTAATCAGGGGCCCTAAGGAAAGCTTTAATGAAACCATCCGGACGAATGCCGCTTTAATTAGAAGGAGGCTGAAAACCCCCCATCTGAAGCTGGAAGAGCTTCATGTCGGAAAAATAGCCGGGACAAAAGTAAACATCATGTATCTCGACAACAAAGTAAATAAAGAAACGCTCCGTCTTGTCAGGAGCCGCCTGACCAATAACGAAGCAAATATCACGATGGAATCCGGTTATCTGGAGAGAATTCTTGAAGACCATCAAATCACTCTCTTCCCTACTATTAATAATACGGAGCGTCCGGATGAAGCAGCCAGCAGTCTTCTTGCCGGAAGGATTGCGCTTTTAATTGACGGCACTCCCTTTGTTCTTCTCTGCCCTGCGAGCTTTAAGCACTATTTTCAGTCGCCTGAAGATTTATATCAATCAAACATTGCAGGAAAACTGATCCTTTATTTAAGGTATCTTTCTTTTTTCCTTTCCCTGTTTGCGCCTGCGATATATGTCGGGATGGTCACGCATCATCAGGCACTGATCCCCACTTCTTTACTGATCAGTCTGTATTCACAGAGGGAAGGCGTGCCCTTCCCCGCTATAGTAGAAGTCCTCTTAATGGAGGTTACCTTTGAAATATTAAGAGAGGCAGGTGTACGGCTTCCGCGGGCAATCGGACAGGCAGTATCCATTGTAGGAGCGCTTGTCATCGGCCAGACTGCGGTCCAGGCGGGGATTGTTTCTACCGCAGTCGTGATTGTCGTTTCCATTACAGCGATCTCAAGCTTCACACTGCCTAATTACAGTCTTGCCATTACTGCCCGGATTGTCCGGTTCATTCTTATGTTTGTCACGTATTTTCTCGGCTACTATGGGCTTATACTGGCCACGTTTATCCTGCTCGGACATCTTTATCACTTAACAACACTCGGTACCCCCTACATGGCAAAAGGGAACCAGGCCGGAGAGGAGGGCGGCGGATGAGGAAATGGATGTTCCTGCTGTTTTGTCTTCCTTTGCTGTCTTCCTGCGGAACCCAGCAGGAGCTCAATGACCTTACCATTGTCATCGGAATGGGAGTGGATGCTGCAGAAGAGGGCTACCAGATCACCCTGCAACTCGTAGATCCAAGTGAAATCTCATCTGCTGCAGGAATTTCGCCAGGCGGGAAGGCTGTGCCTGTCATTAACATGGTCGGCAAAGGGGCTTCCATCAATGAAGCGTTTCAGGCTGCTGTCTCTAAAATCTCAAGGAAAACGTTCTACAGCCACCTCGCTGTAGTTGTCATCGGAGAGGATCTGGCGAAAAGGGGAATTGGCGAGATGATCGAGCATCTGGAGCGTGGCTCTGAAGTCCGCAGCAGCCTTCTCATAATGACAGCCAAAGACCAAACCGCACTAGAGGTACTCTCTGCTCTCCCACCGCTTACAAAGGTCCCAGCTCTTTCCGCACTGGGAAAAACAGAAAACAACCTTGAGAATTTCAGTACGGTAACAAGAATCAACATCATTGACTGGGCAAAAATGAATAACCAAAGCGGCATGGACGCATTCATGCCTGGAATTTATAACCATGGCGATCCAAATGTATTCAAAAGGAAGGAAAACATTGAACAAAGCGAGCCTTATTCTACAGCGGTCGGTTACACCGCTGTCTATGGAAAGGATACAAGGCTCAAATACTGGCTCGGGCCGGAGGAAACGAAAGCACTGCTGATTGTCCATAACCAGGCCAAAAGAGCCTATATCAACACTCCCTGTGATCACGAGTACGTCTCTTATCTCCTTCCTTATGTGAAGTCAGAATCAAAAGTAAGGTATACAGAAGGAAAAGTAAAAATCCGCGTTAATGTCAAAACAAGAAGCGAGGTCTTTTCTCTCGGCTGCTTAAAAGATACGAAAATGTCCAGAGCTGTTATAAGGGATTTAGAGAAACAGATGACAGAAGAACTGGAGAAAGAAATAACAGACGCCATTGCGGCATCACAGCAAAAGCAATCAGATATTTATGGCTTTGGAGAAATGCTATCCGATAAAAATCCGCAGCAATGGAAGAGCATTAAAAACCAGTGGCCTGAACTTTTCGGACAGGCCGAGATAGAGGTACATGCAGATACAGAGCTTCTGCGCGGCGGCGTTGTTGAAAGTCATATATAGTGGGGGATGAAAAATGCAAAGAGTATCCGGGAAGGAGCTGTTTTATTTAATCTTTATTTATGAAATCGGCAGCGCGATCCTTCTCGATCCTGCTAAAGGGGCCATGAAGGATGCTTGGCTGGCTATTCTGCTCGGATTTCTGGCAGCGATTCCTCTCCTTCTTATGTACATCGCACTAACCAAAGTATCAGGAAAAAAAACGCTGACCGGCATCCTGATTTTTTTGCTCGGAAAAAAAGCAGGGAGCTTGGTCTCTTTCCTGTATATCCTCTATTTCCTTTATATATGTTCACGTGTTTTGAGAGATTTTGGAGAATTGCTGATCATTACCGCTTATAACGAAACCTTCCTCATTGTAATCAGCAGCTTCATGATGCTTACCGCCATGTATTTTTCCATCAAGCCGTTTAAAGTGATCGCAAGTGCCGCGGCCCCAATGTTCTACTGGATCACCATCCCTTTCGTATTAGTCGTCATGTTCGAATTCATGTCGGGCATCGTAGATGTAAAAGAGATACTCCCTGTAGCGGAGCATGGACCCATGCCCATCCTGAAAACCATATTTCCGACTGTCCTGACCTTTCCATTCGGTGAAATGGTCGTCTTCACCATGTTCTACCCACTTGCCGAAAAAGGGGTGCGTTATATAAGAATTACGCTTCTTTCCGTCCTGGCATCTGTCTTTGTCCTAAGCCTGACCGCGTTTCTTCACACCGCCATTCTTGGTGCCAAGCTTACTAAAAACTTCATCTTTCCCATCCTTGCTACAGTGTCCCTTATCAATATCTCAGACTTTATTCAGCGGCTTGATTCTCTTATCGTCATCCTTATGATTGTCGTTGGTTTCATTAAGGTCCTTCTGTTCTTCTTTGCAGCAGTTAAAGGGACCTGCGAAGTAACGGGAACGAAAAATAAGGTTCCTGTCTCAGTTATTTATGGGATCGCCATCATCTTCGCCTCTTTGTTCATCGCCAGCACTCAGTATGAGCATTTTCAGGAAGGTCTTTCCATCGTCCCCCTATTCCTGCATGTTCCATTTCAAATTGTCATTCCTGCACTGCTTTTATTGGGCTTATGGCTGAAAAAAAAGAGAAAAGGGAGCAAACATGAAACGTTTAAAGAAGCTTAAAAACATGGTGAATGAACTTAAAACGATCTTCTTCGCCTTAAGCGCAGTTTTCTGCCTGTACATAGGCATCATGGCGCTCGATTACTTTCAAGGGTACTCTTCCGAAATGATTTTTAAGACCTTTACGTTTGAACTGAAAACCTCCACTATGAACGACTTTTTCTCTCTTCTCGTTTTCTTCCTGCTGATTGCTGCTTATCTGTACCTGACTTCTGTGAAGAAAAATGCTGAAGGGAAGAAGTAAGCCTTCAAGCGGCCCCTTAAACAATAAAAAAAGCCCGGTGCATGAACACTCACGCACAGGACTTTTGCTTTTATGCCGTCTGTCTGGCTGCTTCTTCTGAGGCAGCAGCCGGTGACTTGGCCTGTTTTTTTATTTTTGGCACAGGCAGCAGGAAAGTAGTCAGCGGGATAAAGGTAATAAGTCGAATTGCCACTACACAAATCAGCATGACTGCGATGAACATCGGGGCAACGAATTGAAAATTCCAATAAACTTCCGGAAGGTGCCTTGCCATCAAGTAGAGCACCATTGGATGGATTAGATAGATCCCCATGGAATATTTTCCGATCAGTACAAGCGGCTGTCTGATAACCGAAAGTTTCGATAATAGAGGATACATTCCAATTATGGCGATGCTCAGAAGCGGGATATTCGCAAGCATTGATAGCCCGCGGTTGGATATATACCCCTTCATATTGTATTCAATGATCGCTCCAGCTGCGACAGCAAGGGCGAGGAGAGACATCATCATAGGCCGTTTCAGTGCATAATTGCGTATTCCCTCCCAGTAATACGCAAGGAAGGCACCAAAAGCGAAATAGAAGATCCAAATAGGCATGAATGCTTTACTGGCAATAAACTCCCCGACAGGTCCGTCAAAAGGCGGCTGTAATCCGTACAGATTGTAGCTGATCAAAAAGGAGACAAAAAGGAAGATCAGTATGGTCGTCTGCGTCCGGAACAGCTTTTGAAGAAGCGGGAAAACCAAGTAAAATTGAACAACAATGGAAATAAAGTAAAGGTGATAAAAAGCTTTTCCCTGAAGGAACCCGCTGATCTCTTCAAGTGGATTTCCAATACCCTGTCCATTATAAATGTATAGCATATACCGGTAGGCCACGCTCCAAAGGATGAATGGAATAATGACTTTTGCAAAACGCGACTTCAGGTATTTGCCCATTTGAAACCCTTTATTGCGCACTTGGAAAAACAGGAGGAAACCGCTGATGACAGCAAAGATCGGTGTCCCGAACCGGCCGATCTGGTTCAGAAAGTACGAGAACCCATCAAATGTATCATTGTTCATCCCAGCGTTGGTTGCGGATACGTGAACGGCCACAACAGCTAAACAAGCAAAAGCACGAAGAAAATGAATTTCAAACAAATACGCTTTACTTTTTTTCTGGCTGGCTTCAGATGCCATGACTATCACTCCTTTAAATGTGAGTTCCTCCATCATTTTAAGCTACAATGCAAGCCAAATGGACGCGTTTCAGGAAAAGGATTCTTTTGGCTTGTTTTTGCCACAAGGCCTTAAGATACACACATTTTTATGTAAGCGCTATCTGGTCAATGAAATCAAATAAGCCGATAGTCACCATTTGAAATCGTCTGATAAAAATGATGGTTTTGTCATCTTTTGCCGAAAGAAAAAAAGCCCTTTTGTACAGCTCATTCGTTGAAAACTATAAAAATTTTGTCGAATTAAGTCGTATCACCTCCCCGTTCTTTACCATAGTAAACCGTACAGTAGACACCAGAGGCATTATACCTGCTGATTATATCCTCTAAATTCCGCAGAAATGAAAACAGCACCCTTCTAAAAGGGTGCTGCGGATCTTTTATCCATTTGTAACCTTCTCTTTTAAACTGACTGATCTGGTCTCATCATCCCTGTGCTGCTTTTTCTTAAACTTAGGGAAGCCGAATGCAATGGCCAGCAATCCGCACACCAGAGTGAGCATCGGGTAGAAGGTGTAAGGCAGAATACTGATTGGAGATGCTTTCACAAGCTGGGCTCCGGCAAGCATCTGGGCTCCGTATGGAATCAGTCCCTGAACACTGCAGGAGAAGATATCCAATATGCTTGCTGATTTCCTTCTGTCGATTCCATATTCGTCAGCAATATTTTTAGCAAGCGGCCCGGCTGTAATGATTGAAATCGTGTTGTTTGCTACAGACAGGTTTGTTGCACTGACGAGTCCGGCGATGCCGTACTCCGCTCCTTTTTTCGTTCGGATGTTCTTCGTCATGGCATTCAGAAGGAACTGAATTCCTCCATTGTGCTTGATCAATTCAACCATTCCACCGATCAGAATGGATAAGACGATGAGTTCAGCCATACCGGATACTCCGTCCATCATTTTCTGGGAGAATGTCAGAACATTAAAGCTGCCATCCGCTATACCAATTATTCCTGTTAGCACAATCCCGCCTCCAAGAACAGCCACAACGTTTAATCCTGCTAGCGCCGCGATCAGCACTCCGAGATAAGGGAGCATCTTAACAAAGCTGAAGTCCTTTGGTTCAACGCTCGAATTCATGCCGAGAGAAAGGACGACAAGGATGACAGCCGTCACAAGTGCAGCAGGCAGCACGATGAAAAAGTTGGTTTTAAACTTATCCAGCATTTCTGTCTTTTGTGTTCTTACTGCTGCAATCGTTGTATCAGAGATGAAGGAAAGATTATCACCGAACATCGCTCCGCCGATCACTGAAGCGACAGCGAGAGCAACCGGAATCTCCGTTTCTCCGCTGATTCCAGCCGCAATCGGTCCAAGTGCAGCAATCGTCCCCATCGATGTTCCCATAGAAAGAGACACGAAGGCCGCTATGATAAACAGGCCGACAACGAGAAAGCTCTGCGGAAAATAAGTGAGTGCCAGGTTAACAGTCGATTCGACTGCTCCCATTCCTTTGGCTGCTTCCGAAAACGCCCCTGCCAAAATATAAATAAAGACCATAATCATGATATCAGGATGACCGGCACCTTTCGCAAACCGTTCAACCTTGGAAGTCAGGTTTTCCTTGCGGTTCATGAATAAAGCTACTGTTACCGCAGCCAAAATGGCCACGACCATCGGCAGCTTATAAAAATCCCCGGTAATGATCCCTGCCGCGATAAAAAGAGAGATGAATACACCGAGCGGCAAAAGGGCCAGCGGATTTGGATTGATCTCATTCGTTGCTTTCATTTTTTCCACCTCGCCTTTAATGCTGTTACTAAAAAAGACCCCTTCTTATCCTAAGAAGAGGCCTTCATATGCAAATAGAGGACACTCTTCTCATCTTCCAAGCCTCTTCAGCTTGCTGGATTTGGCACAGCACTCTTGATTAAGTCCGCTGCCGAGGCATCGCAGGGCCAGTCCCTCCGCCTCTCTTGATAAAAAGTTCATATGACATTTTGATCTTTCAAAAACAATCTTTTACTACCTTAAAGGCTTACTTATGAAATGTCAACAAATAATTGTCCGCAATTTTATTTTTTCAAGATAACACTTCTATCGGTCGGTTTCCCTGAAAACCACCTTGTTCACTTTTTGCCCCTGCTGATCCAGTTCAAGTGTTACATACAAACCAAACTCCCTGTTTCCCTGTCTGACCCAGAGCTTGAACTTCTCCTTTATTTGAGAATTCTGCGTTTCACGGCCTATATATAGATAATCAATCAGCTTGGCATCCGGATATTTTCTTTTTGCCTCCTGAATCGCAATTCTGGACCACTTTGCATATTCAGGCTCCTGCTGCTGAACGAGGGAACGAGCAGGCGCCTGCACCGTAAAACCAGTCAGAAATGCAGATACCGCGAGACAGATGCACCATTTTTTCATCAGTTTCCACTTCCTTTTCCCTTCATTCTTTCCTTTAGGTTTTGCAAAAGAACATAAAAAAAGACGCGCAATGTGCACGTCTTTCCATCCATTATTTGTTTAAATGACTCCGCGTTCTCCCATAAATGAAATAGATCACGAGCCCGGCGGCAATCCAGATTAGAAAAGCAATCCATGTTTCTGCCTGAAGCTGGGCCATGAGATAAACACAGGCCAGTACGGAAAGAATCGGAATCGCCGGAACAAAAGGAGTTTTGAAACCTCCTTTTACTCCCTGCCCCGATTTCCTCAGTACAAGAATTCCGATTGAAACGGATACGAAAGCGAAAAGAGTTCCGATGCTCGTTAAATCAGCCAGCCGGTCTAATGGAATGAAGCCGGCCAAAAGTGAAACAAGCAGGCAGCCCAGTATGGTCGTGCGGATCGGCGTTTTTGTTTTCTTGTTGATTTTGGAAAGCCCGTTAGGCAGAAGACCGTCACGGCTGATCGCATAAAACAAACGGGACAGACCGTACATCATAACAAGGAGAACCGTGGTCATCCCCGTTATCGCCCCTAGTGACAGCAGTCCGGCGATCCAGTCCTGATTGATATACTGTAGAGCAAATGCAACAGGATTTTTCACGTTTAATTCTGTATAAGGGACAATCCCGGTTAAAATAAACGAAACAACGATATAGAGTACAGTACAGATTGCCAGAGAGAGGATAATCCCGATCGGCATATTGCGCTGCGGATTTTTTACTTCTTCTGCTGCAGAGGAAACAGCGTCAAACCCGATATAGGCGAAGAACACCGTCGCAGCCCCTGCCGCCACCCCTGAAAAGCCAAATGGCATAAACGGAGTCCAGTTTTCTGGTCTGACATACCATATTCCCACTGCTATAAACAGGAGGACCACAGCAATTTTAATAAAAACCATTATCGAGTTCAGACGGGCGGATTCCCTTACCCCCTGAACAAGCAAAAATGAAATCAGGAAGGCGATAATGACGGCCGGCAAATCGAAATACGTGCCCTCTGCCGGATTGTATGCGCTTGTGATTGCTTTCGGGAGACTAATGCCGAAACCGGAAAGGAATCCTTGAAAATAGCCCGACCACCCGCTGGCAACAGCTGCTGAAGCAAGTCCGTACTCGAGCAGCAGATCCCAGCCTAAAATCCAGGCAATCAGCTCTCCGAAAGTAGCATAGCTGTATGTATAAGCACTTCCTGATACAGGAACGCTTGAGGCAAATTCAGCATAGCACAAAGCAGCAAATGCACAGGCGATCCCTGCAAGGATAAAGGAGATGACAAGTGCAGGACCTGCATGTTCAGCAGCTGCCACTCCTGTAAGAACGAAAATCCCTGTCCCGATGATGGCTCCAATTCCCAGCATGGTTAAATCAAAAGCGCCGAGTGTTTGATTCATTTTGATGCCTTTATTCCCTGTTTCCAGTAAAATCTGCTCTACTGACTTCTTTCTGAATACGTTCACTCTAATCACCCGCTGCCTTTTTTAAAATTTTCATAATATTTGAGATAAATCTAATCTAATCGAACTTTGTCGAAAAATCAACAACTTTTTAGAAAATTTAATCTATTCTGTTTAGTACATCTTGTGTCCGCTAAAATACTTTACAGACAAAAAGCCGGGAAACCCGGCTCAGTCTTCATTCCGTTTCAGTTTTGGCACTAATGAAGCCAAGAATAATTCCAAGCAGCGCTCCATAAGCGACTTCCTCAGGCTGATGGCCAAGCAATTCCTTGAGCTCTTCTTCCTTTTTAACATGGCCAAGCCCCGGAAAATGGCCGGATAGCACTTCAATGTCCGCATCAATATCATTCACAAGCTTCGCAATTTCACCTGTATGTCTCCTGATTCCCTGTGCATCGTACATAACGATAATGCCAAATACGACCGCAAGTGCTGTTTCAATCGAAGAGCTTCCATTTTTGGCTGCCACATATGTAGCGAGTGATGAAACTCCTGCAGAATGCGAGCTCGGCATGCCCCCGGTCTGAAACGCCGGGCGCCAATCCCATCTTCCAGTCAACCGCTTATGTCCGAAGATCTTAAGACCCTGGGCAATTCCAATTGCAGAAAGTGCTGTCACGATTCCCCGATTTGCCTTTTGCATAGTACCTCACCTCTTGTAGAAATTAGTGTTCGAATTTTTGCCAGTGCCTATTCATCTTCTCTATAGGCTTATACCCGAAAACCGGAACGGCTAACTTGTATCGATTCCAGAATCTGCAGTTTAGCCACAGTCTCTTTCAGCCATAAAAAAAAGACCGCCCGCTTTATCGGCGGACGGCCTCTGATTGTCTATTTAGAAGCTGAGTGCAGCTTCTTTTGCATTTTCTACAGATTTGCCAAAGATCTGGTCAGCTGCTGCAGGATCGGCTGCCATGCCTTCTGCCAGTACAACCTCTACATCTTCAATGCCCATAAAGCCCATTACAGCGCGGAAATAGCTTTCCGTATGCTCCATGGAAGCAGCAGGTCCTTCAGAATAGATACCGCCGCGCGCTTCGATCAGCACGACTTTTTTGTCTCCGGCAAGGCCGACAGGACCATTTTCAGTGTACTTGAACGTTTTTCCTGCTACTGCAATGGCATCAATATATGCTTTCATCAGCGGCGGGAAGCCGAAGTTCCACATTGGAGCAGAGAAAACCACTTTGTCTGCTTTCAGGAATTGATCGACAAGCTGTGAAAGACGAGTAATTTTAGCCTGCTCAGATTCAGTCAGTTCGTTGCCTGAAGCAAGCTTACCCCAGCCGCCCAATACTTCAGAATCGATCAAAGGAAGATTCGTGTTGTACAAATCAAGCATTTCCACCTGATCTTCCGGATGTTCAGACTGATACGTGTCCATAAACGTGTTCGCAACTCTGGCTGAGAAGGACATTTCGTCGCCCTTCGGATTTGCTTTGACATATAAAACTGTTCCCATTATTTATCTCTCCTTCAAATATTATCAATTTAATTATTATGATTTAAATAATCTCAACTTCGAGATTTATTTTAATATAGCCTTCCGGTTCTGTCAACAGGTTTGCTTTCAGCCGATTCGATGGTTTTATTCCCGTTCATTTGAGGTAACTTCTATATAAGCTATTGAATGAAAGGATGAATGAACATGGATCAGCAGCAACTAAAAGAACAAATCGTTAAAATCATCGATCAAAATAAAATTGGAACATTGGCGACCGTAAAGAACGGGAAGCCGCATTCACGCTACATGACCTTTTTTAATGAAAACCTTACACTTTACACACCAACAGATGTTGAAACACACAAGGTAGAAGAAATTGACGAAAACCCAAACGTCCATATTCTTCTCGGCTATGACGGAGAAGGCTTTGGCGATTCATATGTGGAAGTTGAAGGAACAGCCTCCATCGAAAAATCATCAGAACTCAAGCAGCGGTTATGGGACGATATGCTGAAACTTTGGTTTGACGGACCAGAGGATGAGAACTTTATTATCCTGAAAATAAAGCCCGAGCAGATCAGACTGATGAATAAAAAGGGCGAGCCCCCTCATACACTGGAAGTATAGATTTTCTTTAAATAAGCAGGCAATCCGGATGGGATTGTCTGCTTATTTTTTTATTGAATCGAAATTCTGGCGGTAAATAAGGCTGAGCCTGTCCATTATATGGGTTGTGAAGTGATTTTCATATAACTGATAAAGGTTATCGGTCAATTTTTTCAGATATCGGCCCATTTCTCGATATTTCGGTCGAAAATGAAATATATCGGTCAATTTCGCAAGATATCGGTCAAAATGGACGAATATCGACTTTTCGACAGATTTCGATATAACCTTCAGACGGATAGACCGGGCTGCACTCCGCCGGATCAGGCCCCCCCTAAGACACCATGTAATTTTGCAAACAAAAAGCCCGGGTGTATACTGCACCGGGCTTTTTCCTTCGATTATTTAAAACTGGTCGACATCAGAAACTCTTTCGTCCGTTCCTCTTTCGGATTTTCAAAAAATTCGTCCGGTGTGCCTCTCTCAACGATCCGGCCTTCATGCATATAGACAATCGAATCTGCCACTTCCCTTGCAAAGCCCATTTCATGCGTGACAACCACCATCGTTTTTCCTTCCAGTGCAAGCTGCTTCATCGTTTCAAGCACCTCACCGACAAGCTCCGGGTCAAGGGCTGAAGTCGGTTCGTCGAACAGCATGATGTCAGGCTCCATCGCAAGAGCCCTGGCAATGGCGACTCGCTGCTTCTGTCCGCCGGAAAGCTTACTCGGATAGACTTTTTCCTTATCTTCAAGGCCTACCTTTTTCAAAAGCTCGCGTCCAAGCTGTGTGGCCTTTTCCTTATTCATTTTCTTCACCATCAATGGTGCTTCAATCACATTGCCAAGAACGGTTTTGTGCGGAAAAAGGTGAAAGTGCTGAAAAACCATGCCGACTTTCTGGCGCACCTCATTAATGTCATGTGTGTCTTTTTTGATTTCCTGTCCTTCAAGAATAACTTTCCCGTTATCCCGCTTCTCTAAAAAGTTCAGGCAGCGGAGCAGCGTACTTTTCCCTGATCCGCTCGCACCGATCAGACAGACCACTTCACTTTCATATACGGTTAAATCGATATCCTTTAAAACGTGGAGATCGCCGAAGGATTTATTCAGCTTTTCCACTTGTATCATTTCCTTTTCCATCGGTTCGTCCTCCTATCGGTCACTGACTGCCAGTTTTCTCTCAATCGCACTCACAATGAGGGTCAAAATTCCAACAAGGATCAGGTAATAAACGGCAACGATCAGTAAGTACGTCATTTCATCAAAATTATTTGAGCCGAGCGTTGTCGCTACATTAAAGAGCTCATTCATAGAGATGAACGCAGCGAGCGAGGAATCCTTCAGCCCGATGATAAACTGGTTTCCAAGCGGCGGAAGCGCCCTCCTGAATGCTTGAGGCAATACAATGCGGCGCATTGCCAGGGATCTGCTCATCCCAAGTGACCGTCCCGCTTCCATTTGCCCTTTATCGATCGATTGGATGGTGCCCCTGAAAATTTCAGCGATGTAAGCACCATTATGGAAGGCAAGCGCAAGCGATGCGGCCCAGAAATCAGGCAGTAAAAAAATCCCGCTGATCCCAAAATACAAAATGAAAATTTGAACGATTAAAGGCGTTCCCCTGACTAAATAAATATAAGCATCCGAAATAATTCCGAGCACTTTGATATTGGAGATCTTCAGCAGGGCAAAAAAGAGGCCGATCACAATCCCGATTAAAATAGATACAACGGTCAGCTGCAGCGTAAGCAGCATGGCCTTTAAAAAGACGTCATACGTACTCCCGAATACTTGAATAAAATGCGAAAAGCTAGGCAAGGATCCAACATCCTCTCATTAAGATTTTTTTTCTTCTTCTGTTGCTTCTTCTTTTGTAATGTCTTCGCCAAAGTATTCAATGCTGATTTTAGCGAGTGTCCCATCCTCACGGAGCTTCTCAAGTGCTTCATTAACCTTCTTTTCCATCAGCGGATTATTTTCAGGGATCACAACTGCCTGGGCACTCCGCTCGATAAGCTCGCGGCCGGTGATCTTAAATCCTTCTTTTTTAGAGGCCGCCCCCGTAACAAAGTCTGTGATAACCGCATCATGACGCCCTTCACTCAGTGCTTTCAAAGCCGTTATGTCACTGTCGTAAATCTTCACATTGCCGGTGTACTCTTCCGCAATGCTTGCGTATGTAGAACCTTTCGCAGCCGCCACTTCTTTCCCCTTCAAATCTTCAGCAGTCTGAATATCGCTGTCTTCACGGGTGAAAATCTGCGGCCCTGAGTAATAATACGGTGTTGAAAACCGGACATGCTGCGCCCTTTGATCATTGATCGTATGGCTCGCAACCGCCACGTCTGCCCTTCCTGTTTTAACCCCCTCCACAATTCCTTTAAACTTAATTCTCTTCGGAACAGGCTTCAGACCAAGTTCCTTTGCGATCGCTTCTCCCACAGCTACATCAAAGCCAACCATACTCATGTCATCCTGAACATAGCTGAAAGGCTTAAATTCACCGGAAGCCGCAAAAATGAATTCACCTTCATTCACCAGTTCCAGACCGCCGGGACCCTTGTCTTTTTCCGCACAGCCTGTTAGCAGAGCAGCCATTAGCACGGCAGCCATAAACCCAATCGGCAGTTTTTTCATATCCTCTCTCCCTTCTTTCATGGCAACGGTCATTTGCCACTGGTAATACATACCCATTTTTCGATATTTTTAATCTTTTCTGACTATTAAGAAGTAAAAATAAGGGAGCAAGAAACCGGCTATCAAATCGGCAAGGATATTCATGTCGCCGGTTTTGACAACATCGAAGTGTCACATTACCTCCATCCGAGGCTGACAACCATTGGCTATTCCAAAAGGAAATGGGGAGCACTCGCATCCGAACAGCTTCTTAAGCTGATCCGGAACGAACTGGTAGAGGATGAGCGGGTGTATGTTTCTCTCGTTGAAGGAGAGTCTGTCTGCGAAGCATAATACAGAGAAAACCACCTGAAGCATAAGGTGGTTTTCTTCTTTTCAATTTTATTTTTCCTGCAGCCTTACTCCATGAAACGCTTCGCTGAAAGCGAGGGCTCTTTCCGTGAGTGCGGTCAGGCTGTCACGATCCGCATCCATCGTGCCGTTTACAAGCGTACTCCCTGCGCCTGCTGCAGCAGCACCTGCCTTAACAAAATCTCTGATGTTATTTAGACCGATCCCTCCTGTCGGCATAAGCGGAATATGCGGCAAAGGGCCGGCCAACGCTTTAAAGTAATCAGCTCCGAGCACACTTGCAGGGAATACTTTGACAAGATCGGCCCCCGCTTCAAAGGCTGTCAGAATCTCTGTTGGCGTCATCGCACCCGGAACGCTGATCACTCCATATCGTTTGGCCACACGGATGGTGTCCAGACTGACAGTGGGAGAGAAAATAAATTTCGCTCCTGCAGATATGGCTGTCCGGGCTGTTTCTGCATCCAGCACAGTGCCTGCACCTGCAAGCAGTTCATCGCCAAACTCCAGTCTTAACTGTTCAATCACTTTTACCGCCAGCGGATTCTCCATTGTGATTTCAAGCGCTGTCACTCCGCCATCCTTCAATGCTTGGGCAATTGGAACGATGGTATCAGGATCAGCCCCTCTGATCACGGCAACAATACCGCTTTCCTGAATGGCATTGCTTTTCATATTAAAGCCCTCCCTTTACCTCATTGCGTTTCATACATTCTTCCAGCTTTTCTTTATCAGGATAACCGTCGCTGTCACCCGGCGACTGAACAGCGAGCGCGCCGATGGCATTTCCCCTTCGTGCACACTCTTCTAATTTAAGACCTTCAAGAATGCCGCTGATAAACCCTGCTGCAAAGCCGTCTCCTGCCCCAACAGTATCTATCACTCTGCTTACCTCAAAACCTTCTGCCATTCCCATTTCTTTGTTTGATTTATAAAAAGCCCCTTCCGCACCGAGTTTCACCGCTACCGCCCTTACCCCCTGCTCCAAATAAAAGTCGGCTATCTCCTCCGGCGCACTGGATCCTGTCAGAATCAGCCCTTCCTTTACCCCTGGAAGGACGTAATCTGACTGAAAGGCAAGTTCGTTAATCGTTCTCACCATCTCCTCTTCCGTATTCCATAGAACAGGGCGCAGATTTGGATCAAAGGATACTGTTTTTCCTGCTTCTTTCATTAAGGTGAGGATATGACGGGAAAACGCTCTCGCCTCGCTGGACAAGGCCGGAGTAATCCCTGTTAAATGAAGATGGGCAGCAGAAAGAAAGTAATCACTTCTTGCGTCTTCCGGTGCCAAGGTGCTGGCTGCAGACCCTTTGCGGTAATAGTGAACCTCCGGATCACCGTGCTGAACCTTCGATTTTAATAGAAACCCTGTTGGAAAGCGGGGATCGATCTGAACATGCCGGATATCTACTTTTTCTGTCTGAAGGCGTTCGATGATAAACCTTCCAAAAGCATCCTCCCCAAGCTTGCCAGCCCAGCCGCTTTTCAAACCCAGTCTTGCAAGACCTATCGCTGTATTCATTTCTGCTCCGGCCATAGAACGGGTAAAATGCTCTGCTTCCTGCAGCGGACCCGCCTCATCAGCCATCAGCATCGCCATCGCTTCTCCGAATGTTACGACGTCCAACTCTTCATCTCCCCTCTCCTTACCTGCTGTCAAGTCAGCTATACCATAAGTCTATTAAAATGAAAGCGCTTTTACAATGACTTTTGCTCATTAAAAATACCCCTGCTTCCCGCAGGGGCTCCGTTCAGCTGCTCATCTCAGCCTGCTCTTTTCGGAAAAAACTCTTCATCGCATGGAATACATCGGCTTTCTGCTTGAGGATATAATAGCGGAAATTTTCATTGGTGATGTTTTTATAGGCGGACATTAAAGTGGAATGGCGGTTGTATTGATTCACTTCCCCATACCCGAACATATTGGATACTTTCATCAATTCACTGACCAGTTTGACACACCGTGCATTATCCGAAGTCAGATTGTCACCGTCCGAGAAGTGAAACGGATAAATGTTGTAGCGCGCCGGCTGGTACTTTTCATCGATGATCTCAAGTGCTTTCCGGTAAACCGAAGAGCAGATCGTTCCGCCGCTCTCTCCTTTATTGAAGAAATCCTCTTCTGATACAACCTTGGCTTCCGTATGATGGGCAATAAATTCAATATCAACGTGCTCATATTTCGTACGGAGGAAACGGGTCATCCAGAAGAAAAAGCTGCGGGCCATGTATTTTTCCCATAATCCCATCGAACCGCTCGTATCCATCATCGCAATCACGACTGCTTTTGATTCCGGTTTAATGACCTCATTCCAGGTTTTAAACTTCAAGTCTTCCGGATAGATCGGATAAAACTGGGCTTGCCCCTTCATCGCGTTGCGCTTATAAGCAGACATCATTGTTCTCTTCTTATCAATATTCCCCATCAGACCTGTTTTGCGGATGTCATTGAATTCAATGTCTTCCACAACATTTTCTGCCATTTCCTTGCGTTTTAAATTCGGCAGTTCAAGTTCACTGAAGAGCGCTTCCTGCAACTCCATCATCGAAATCTCTGCTTCATAGTAATCCTCGCCTGCCTGATCGCCTGCACCCTGCCCTTTTCCCGGGCCCTGCCCCTGCTGGGAGCCGTCACGCGCCACCGTGTCTCCCACCTTGCTGTCGCCGTCACCCTGCCCAACATGCTTATTCTTATCATAGTTATAGCGGATTTTATATTCATCAAGTGACCGGATCGGAATCTTCACTACGTTTTTTCCATTGGACATAATGATGCTTTCCTCAGTAATCAGGTCAGGCAGGTTATTCTTAATGGCTTCCTGCACCTTCTCCTGATGCCTCAGCTGATCGTCATAGCCTTTGCGGTGGAGGGACCAATCTTCATTTGAAATGACAAAATTGCCCTTTGGCATGTTCCCCTTCCCCTCCAAACTTTTTTAAGAAAATTTTTCTAAATCGTTCACCATCTTTATATCTCATGCATAAGCTGTCGGTGAATGAAAATCTTTCCCGCGACTTGTTTTTTTAGATTACTCTATCCTATGCGGGGGATACGGATTATTGACAAACAATTGTGAAAATTGGGCACCTGGGCAAAAAGAAAAGAGACAAGACCCCGTTTCAGGCAGTTAGCGCGATACTATGTAAAAAACCCCTTGCCGGATTAGCAAGGGGTTTTTCATGGTTTACTCTTTATTCTTATTCTGATCATCAGACTCTGCTTTTTTCACTTTTTGATTCGTTTTAATATGCTCCATGATGGTCGAATACTCGGTCACATCACGCTTATCCTTCATCTCACTGTTCTCTTCTGATTTAGGATTCTTCTGATCCATGAAGATCATCTCCTTAGATGTGGTTATATCTTTCTAATACCCGTCGTCAGCCGGGGTGAAACAGGGGGAGAAATCCGGGATGAGATGGGGTTTACGGTGTACTCGGGTTTTAGGAGATGGACCAGGGTTTTTCTTGGATTGATTTTGAGGTCTGGTTTTTTTTGCTCTGACCCCTACTGCTTTAACGCAGCCGGGGAACAGGGTAGACCCAGCTGATTGCTTGAGAGCAAAGACTTTGACGGCATGGGGGACGGAGGTTTAGTGCTTTAGCAGAAGTGGGGTCAGAGCTCAGCTCTGACCCTCACCGCTTTAACGCAGCCGGGGAACAAGGCAGGCCCGGCTGATCCCTTGACAGCACAGACATGGACGGCATAGGGGACGGAGGTTTAGTGCTTTAGCAGAAGTGGGGTCAGAGCACCTTCAACCCGTTCAGCAGCCAACTGCACTAAGTCAGCAATTATCTTTAGAAGTCAGCAATTACTTCTCGAAAGTCCGCAATTAATGAAAAAAGTCAGCAATTATCCCCGTTAAGTCAGCAATTATTGAAAAAAGTCAGCAATTATCCCCGGTAAGTCAGCAATTCCCTTTATCCGCTGCTGCCAGAGATTCCTTTCCAACAGAAAAAGCCGGGTTTCCCCGGCTTTACAGAATTTTATCGGTTCAGCAAGCTTCCTACATAGCGCAGTAATTCATTGGCAGAGGTGGAGTTGTAGCCGTGTTCGTCGATGAGTCTTGCGACGACTTCGTTGACTTTTTTGAGTTGCTGCTCATCCGGTGTTTTGGTGGAGGTTGTGATTTTTACAACATCCTTCAGGTCGGCGAACAGCTTCTTTTGAATGGCCTCGCGCAGTCTTTCATGGGAATTGTAGTCAAAGCGCTTGCCTTTGCGTGCGTAGGCGGAGATGCGGATCAGGATTTCTTCGCGGAATGCTTTTTTGGCATTTTCGGAAATGCCGATTTGTTCCTCGATCGAGCGCATCAGCTTCTCATCCGGATTCATCTCTTCCCCTGTCAGCGGATCGCGGAGCTTGTTTTTATTGCAGTATGCCTCTACATTGTCCAGATAGTTATCCATAAGCGTTTTCGCGGACTCTTCATACGAGTACACAAAGGCCTTCTGCACTTCTTTTTTCGCAATATCATCATACTCTTTCCGGGCAACGGAAATAAAGTTCAGGTAGCGCTCCCGGTCTTCCTGGGAGATCGATGGATGCTGGTCGAGCCCTTCCTTAAGGGACCGCAGCACATCTAGGGCATTGATGGACGGATTTTCTTTACGTATGATGGTAGAGGAAATCCGGTTGATGACGTAGCGGGGGTCAATCCCGCTCATGCCTTCATCCTGGTACTCTTTCTTTAATTCCTCAAGGTCCACTGTATTGTAGCCTTCCACACTTTCTCCATCATACAGCCTCATCTTCTTCACCAGATCGATATCGCTTCGCTTTGCTTCCTTCAGCCTTGTTAAAATGGAGAACATCGCAGCAACCTTCAAGGTATGCGGAGCAATATGGACATCGTTCACATCGCTCTCACTGATCATTTTATCGTAAATCCGTTCTTCCTCTGTGGCTCTTAAATTGTAAGGAATCGGTATGACGATGATCCTGGAGTGAAGGGCTTCATTTTTCTTATTGGAAATGAACGAGCGGTACTCCGTTTCGTTCGTATGAGCGACGATCAGCTCATCGGCACTGATCAAGGCAAAGCGGCCAGCCTTGAAATTCCCTTCCTGAGTCAGAGACAGCAGGTGCCATAAAAATTTTTCATCGCACTTCAGCATCTCCTGGAACTCCATCATCCCCCGGTTCGCCTTGTTCAGCTCGCCGTCAAAACGGTATGCACGCGGGTCTGATTCTGAACCGTATTCAGCGATCGTGGAAAAGTCGATGCTGCCTGTCAGATCGGCAATGTCCTGTGATTTTGGATCGGACGGGCTGAACGTTCCAATCCCGACACGCTTATCCTCGGAAAAGAAGACACGCTCCACGACCACATCTTCGATCCGTCCGCCATACTCTTCCTGGAGCCTCATCATATTAAGCGGCGACAGGTTGCCTTCAATCCGGATCCCGTACTCCTCGTAAAAATCCTGTCTGAGATGATGAGGAATTAAATGAAGGGCATCCTCATGCATCGGGCAGCCTTTTATGGCAAAGACTGAGCCATTATCCGTATGGGAGTATTTTTCAAGGCCTCGCTTAAGCATCGTTACAAGTGTCGATTTCCCTCCGCTTACCGGTCCCATGAGAAGCAGGATCCGTTTGCGGACATCGAGTCTTTTGGCTGCGGGATGAAAATATTCCTCCACGAGCCTTTCAAGTGCTTCCTCCAGCCCAAACAGCTGCTGATCGAAAAACTTGTATTTTTTAACCCCGTTTTCTTCTTCAATTCCAAAATCCTTGATCATATTATAAACCCGTGAGTGGGCAGACTGTGCTACATATGGACGGGTCTTCAATATCTCCAAATATTCCACAAAGGTTCCTTCCCATTTCAACCGCTCTTCATCTTCTCTGAACCTTTCAATCTTTTTTAAGATATCCATAAGGACCTCCTTCATCTTTGGTGCATCGTAGAGATTATTAAACTTTATGAAGGAGGGGGGCTTATCATTCTTGTTTTTCATATTGTTTGACAAGCAATCGATATGACTGAATTTTTTAAAAAAGAGCCCGAATACAATTCACAGCGCTTACATATTGGCGTATAATTGGGACATATTGGACTTATACTTTGGGAGGGCTTATATGAAGACCGCATTGGTGCTTGGAGTCTGCCTCACTTTTCTCGTTTCCATCTTTACAGCAGGGTACAATGATAAACCGAAAATCCGGAAATAACGAAAACGGCCTCCGTCAGGAAGGCCGTTTTTTCATGTAAGATCCAGATAATCCTGCTGCCTTAATGCTTCATACACGAGAATCGCGGCAGTGTTGGAAAGGTTAAGGGAGCGAACATGCTCCGTCATCGGAAGGCGCAGGCACCGGTCCAGATTGGCATCAATCAGGTCTCTCGGCAGTCCTGTCGTTTCTTTTCCGAAAAGAAAGAAATACTCCTTCTTGGCGTCTGAATAGTCAAAAACAGTATGCGGCTGCTTTCCATGCTTCGTCAAGTAGAAAAACTCCCCATCGCTGTATTCAGTAAAAAGCTCTTCAAGTGAATCGTGATAGCGGATATCCACGTGCTCCCAATAATCGAGCCCGGCACGCTTCAGCATTTTATCTTCTGTTGAGAACCCGAGCGGACGGATCAAATGAAGGACCGTGTTCGTCGCTGCGCACGTACGGGCGATGTTTCCCGTATTGGCCGGGATTTCCGGCTGGTACAATACTACATGTATTCCCAAAATCGTCACCTCTGCTAGTATTCAATCCTGTCCATTATAGCACGGTTCAGCCCTTCTCTGAATCATCCTGAATCCGGTAAAAGGAATAGCGGATATTCGGAGTATAGGCAGTCGAATCCGTATACGACCAGTACCTCATCCGGCTGTTGGACGTCTGGGCGTTTACGAGGGGCATATTGTTTTTATCCTTTGCAACGACAAAGGTCGTATGATCAAAACGCCCATCCCCCTGAAAATCATAGCAAATGACATCCCCCGGTCTGAGCTCTTCTGCCGACTGCACTTTCGCCGCCCGAAGTCCCGTTTTGGACCTCGGCAAAAACAGATTCATCGAATGGGCAACCGACCAGCTGTAGCTCCAGGCATTGTTCTGCATCCACCAGCCTGTTCCCTTACCTGGATACCCCCGCATTTGCGCCCCGCCGCTGTGCAGGCACTGGGAAACGAAATTCGTGCAGTTCACATCAAAATTTTTGTACTGGCTGTTGTGGCTGTTCCACCAGCGCTCCGCATACTGAACAGCTCCCATCCTGTCATAGCGGAAGCCTTTCCGCCCATCAGACTCCTCCAAAGTAAGATCAGGCTCCCCCGTTTCGCCCAGCCGCTCTTCCGCCCAATCCTCCAGCACCTCTGAATCTGTTAGAGAAGCCCTTCGCCGGCTCACCTTTTCCTCCAGATAAAAGCTGTCCTCATTTTGGATCAGCCATTTTTCATGCAGCACGTAGGCTACTTCCTTTTTCCCCTGCAGCTCCCGCACTTCTTTTACTTTTATATTAGACGAGCCTTTGACCGCGGGAGTTTTCCGCACCATAAGCTCTTCCGCTTTTCTTTCCAGCGCAAGCTTCTCCTTATCCTCCATAAAAGGCAGGTTCCGTGCTTTCCCGTTCACAATATAATCCAGCCGGCTCTCAGCTGCCGTTACCAATATTTCCTCCATCCTGTCCCCCCGCTTCCCGTTCTTCATTTATATGAATATGAAGCGGCGGGCGGGAGTATCAGTGTTTTTCGCAGGTTCTCGGCATCGCACCTTCTTCTGGTATTGTCCTGCATCGCGCTTTTCCCAGCGTTCCCTGGCATCACACCTTTTCCAGTGTTGCATAGCATTTTCGCCTGGGATCACTCACTTTTCCAGCGATGCCTGGCATTTTTGCCTGGCATCGCACCTCTTCCAGCGTTGCCTGGCATCACACCATCCGCTCAAAGAAAAAAAGCCGGGGATCCCGCACTTTTCCAGCGTTGCCTGGCATTTTTGCCTGGCATCCCACCTTTTCCAGTGTTGCCTGGCATCCCACCATCCGTTCAAAGAAAAAAAGCCGGGGATCCCGGCTTTTTTCCCTGTTATGCTATGTTCTCAAAAGTTTCAGTCCGGTTTCGATTTCTTTCCGCACGTCGCTGTCTTCTTCGGTTTCAAGCTGCTGCTGTAAAAATTCTTCTGATTCCGCATGCCCGATCTTCCCGATCGCCCAGGCGGCGGTTCCGCGGATGACCGGTCTTGGGTCTTCCTTCATCAGCTTGTACAGGTCTGGAACAGCGGTATCATCCTTGTAATGGGCCAGTGCGATGATGGCGTTCCGCTGAATTGGCTTCTTCCCTCTCCAGGAGCCGGATACATGACCAAATTTCTCTTTAAACTCCCGGTTCGAAATGGTGAGCAATGGTTTCAGGCTTGGTTTGGCAAGCTCTGGGTCCGGCTCCATCTCTTCATGCAGGTGAAAATCCTTCCCCTTGTTTTCCGGGCAGACCGTTTGGCACGTGTCACAGCCGTACAGCCGGTTGCCGATTTTTTGTCTGAATTCTTCCGGCAGGAAACCTTTTGTCTGCGTCAGGTAAGCGATACAGCGCTGGGCGTTCAGCTGGCCGCCCTGGACGAGAGCTCCTGTTGGACAGGCGTCCACGCATTTATTGCAGGTTCCGCATTGGTCTTCAACTGGCTGATCCGGTTCGAACGGAATATTTGTCACGATTTCACCGAGGTAAACGTAAGAGCCGAATTCAGGTGTGATGATGGCGCAGTTTTTTCCGCTCCAGCCGATACCGGCACGTTCGGCAACAGCCCGGTCCGAAAGCTCACCGGTATCCACCATCGACTTGACCAGGATATCCGGAGATTTCTCCTTTAAAAAAGCTTCCAGCTTTGCTAGCTTTTCACGCAGGACATCGTGGTAGTCTTTTCCCCAGGAAGCACGGCAAAAAATCCCGCGCCGGTCTTCCTTCGTGCTTCTCGGTGCATCTTTCAATTTTGATGGATAGGCAAGAGCGATCGCGATGATTGACTTAGCTTTCGGAACAAGCAGTCCGGGATTCGTGCGCTTTTCGATGTCGGGCTCTTCAAAGCCTGACTGATAGCCAAGTGCCTGCTGCATAAGCAGGCGGCCTTTTAATGTTTCAAATGTATCTGCACTCGCAAATCCGATTTTATCAATTCCGATGGATTTGCTGAAATCGATCACTTCACTTTTTAATGTTTGGAGGTTCATCGCCTTAGTCTCCTTTCTTCTGTATTTCCGTGACACTATGATAAGATTATGGTACCAAATCAAGGAGGCCGGATAAATGGAAATCAAAGTAAATCAAGAGCTTAATCGTCTTGAACCGTCATTTAAAATAGGAGCGGCCTTTTACCGCGGCATTGAAGTGGGGGAATCCCCCCAGATGCTGCAGGGCAGAATGAGGCTGTTTCAGGAATCGTTATATTTTGACTTTGAGCAAAAGGAAATCAAAGACATTCCTGAAGTACAGGAATGGCGGAGTCTTTTTAAAAAGACAGGCACAGACCCGAACCGGTACCGCCCTTCACAGGAAGCACTGTTCCGCCGGATTAAAAAGCAGCAATATCTCGAAACCATTCATTCTGCTGTTGATTTGAATAACTTTTTCTCATTGGAATATAAAATTCCGATGGGCATCTATGATCTGAACCGAATACATGGCGATGTAGAGATCCGCATAGGGCGGGAAGCTGATACATATGAAGCGATAAACGGAAGGGACGTTTCTATGGACAAAAAGATCCTTTCCTCCGATTCAGCAGGAGCATTTGGAAGTCCATATGTCGACAGCAGAAGAACGGCTGCTTCACCTGAAACGGTTAATGCCCTGCAGCTGATCTACTTCGCCCCTTCCATGGAAGAAGCCGAAGCAGAAAAACTGTTATCAGCATTGACCTCAATGTTCGTCCAGATTCACGGCGGAACGGAAGAACATAAAATTATTTTATAATAGCCTGCCAACCGCAGGCTTTTTTGCACAGTAAAAAACGCAATACCTCAACGAAGCACTGCGTTAGTAACATATGTATGGAGCGGGTGATGGGAATCGAACCCACGACATCAGCTTGGAAGGCTGAGGTTTTACCATTAAACTACACCCGCATGTCTTGATGCGTTTCTTGATGACGATGTATTTTATTATATTCATATTACATTGCTTCGTCAATAGTCTTTTTCATTTTTATCACTTTCCGTTTCGGTCTTACACGTTCTTCTTTCCCAATCCTCTCGGCTGCTCTCATCATCCTATTCAATGCAAAGATCACAAGTGCAAAAAACAGAAGCACTGAGAAAGAGAGCCACGGATAATGCCCACGGAGCGGATAGTAGTCTCCGATCAGACCTGACCATTCGTACGTGACCGTCTTAGGAGGCGAGTCACCGCCATAGTCAATAAAGGTTCCTCCGAAAAACAGTTCCAGCAGGCCCAGATGCGCCAAAATAATCAGGACTTGAATAAATTGCTGAAAAAACAGCAGCAGCCCTTCCTGCCTGAACCAGATCCGGATATGGGATCTGAAAATATGATACCGGCTTCCCCCAAGCGTTCTCGCTGCCGAGATAAATTCCTGATTCCATAACCCTCTCATCACCTCTGCAACATGCTGGGTCAGCGTTGGCCAGGCCAAAACCGTTAATACAGCGACTTCAAAAAGGACCCTTTGCCAGAGCGGATGCTGGAAGCCTTCCATCGGCATGATCAAGACCGGACTTAACAAAAAAACAGCGATAAGGACTTGGGGGATGTAGGCAAAAGGTTCTGTCATTCCTCTGAGAAACCCAATAGCCCGCGGAAAATAGGCCGCTATGAAACTTCCGATCAGATAGGCAGCTCCAACCCTGCCAACAGCGATCACGAGCGCAATTCCAATCGTATATTTTGAACCCTGGACGATGATGTGCAGCATATCATACCCATCCCGGTCTGTTCCAAGGGGATGATTAAGCGATGGCGGATAAGGCGGCACCCCCTCAAGCTCTCCTGTTTCATCATAGGTCAGAACTGTCTGGCGGATTTCCCCGCTGTTAAAAATGGAATTCCCGACGCTCAACAAAATGAGCAGCAGCAGAAATAAAAATCCGGTCATAAACATTTTGTCTTTTAAAAGCCCTAAAATCATCCGTCTTTTTCTCCTTTAATAAGTGAAGGTGCAAACATGAAATACGATTGATAAAGCAGAAAGAATGGCAAAAACAGCAAACTGACAGAGACAAGAAATACTTCGGGTGAGCGGTAAGTCAGGAGAAACGAGAGAACACCGGGATAGTTGAAGACGTACTCTATGATGAGCAGGGATGCAAGCAATGACCAGATCAGTGTCTTGGAGGCAATCATAAACCGGTGCACGGTATTCCGCACGATATGAAGCCACAAAAGCCGCAGGGGGGCTGTCCCAATCGATCGGGCAAGTTCTACATACCTTTTGCCATATTCCTCTTCAAAAGCATGAATCATTATTTTCATTAGGAAAACAGAAGCGGGAATGACTAGGCAGACGAGCGGAAGGAAATAGCTTTTATCATCCCCAAGCGAAGCGACCCTCACGATTAGAACATCGGTCTTTTTATAAATCATAATGACCACGGCCTGTAAGACTGTAATAATAAAAATATCAGGGATTGCTTCCGCTCCAAAGATCAGCCTCTTTAGCCACACTCCTTTATCTTTCATAAAGAGAACGGCCGCTGATGAAGCGAAAAATGAAAGAACAAAGCCGATCAGAATCGCCAGGATCAGAAGAATCAGGCTGTCTGCTGTTCTTTCCACTACGGTCGGAAAGATCGGGCTCATCCCCCAGAACGTATCATTATTAAAATAAATGAGTTTCAAGACCACCTGCTGTATGTACTCGAAATAACCTGCAAAGTCCGGCTTCATATTTTGAAAAAGGATTGGCAGGCCGCTAATAAGCAGGATCAGGAGAAAGGCATAAATCACCTGAACCGCTAGCAGCAGTATTTTTTTCATGTATCAGACCTCTTTTTTCCTAATTATACCACTATAAACTAAAGAATTCAGTTTTTTCTGAATAGGTTTACCCCTATCCAGAAAGGGAAAAAAATCCATAGCAGCAAAGGAGGAATCAGGATGAAGATTCAAGTGCTGGGATCGATTCTCATACTGTCACTTGCCGCTGGCTGCAGCCAAAGCGATGCAGCCGAACCTGTTGAACGCACGGAAAAACAGGAAGAAAGCCCGAAAGCTGCTGGATTTGCCAAAGGTGAACCTGCACCTGGAACGAACCCTGGAGATGCGAATCAGCCCCTTACGACTGAACAAATCATTCAAGAAACCTATATGCAGCTGAATACACGTGTCCCCTTTACCAGGCCGAATACGTTGCCGGTGACCGAAGGAATGCACCTGACGGCCCTTACGAAATCAGACGCCAAGTCCTATGAAATTACCTTTTTTGAAACGAGAGAACCGATTCCAATCAACAACAGCAAGCTTAAAAATCTTAAGGAAGAAAGCAAAATAGCAACCGTAAAAGCAAAAGAATATCCATCTGCCGAAGAAGCGGCAGAACAAACCGGTTACCAAAAGGCCACACCTGGCGCGAACCCTCCGGTTGACCTTGGACATGGAATAGCCGGCTACACGGACGCCGGTGCAGGCAGCACGTATCTTCAATGGAACGAAGGCCGCTGGCTCTTTGCCTCAAAAGCAGCCAATCCAGACAGCGGCGCCAATGCTGAGACCGGAAAAAAATTCGTGAGCTACCTTGAAAAAACGATGCTCCCGCCTCCTGACCAAGGCTCTGTTCACCTGGATGGAGATGAACCGGAAAGCAGGAACCACACGATCAAATGGAGCAAAGGAAATGTTTTATATGAGATCGAACAGCCGGACGGAATTGTGAAGGGTTTGCAGATTGCGGCTGGGTTTTACAAGGAATCAGCAAAGTGATAATGGCCACCTCCATTCATATAAATCAAAAAAGCAGAATCACATTTGATTCTGCTTTTTTGTCTTCGTCTTTCAAGTTTTGTGCCCGCTTTACTGTTCCAGTCTCACGTCCTGGAATACAGCTGTTGCGTTCCAGACATTGAGACCTGCATATCCTTCCGCAAACTCACTGTCAAAGGCTTTTATAATCGCTGATCCATTTACAAAAGCCTGAATTTCATCCCCGCGCGCTGTTACCTTTACCTCATATTCTTTGTTTGACTCAAATGGATGCGGCTCTTCTTTCAGAATCTGAATCGAGCCATTTGACCGTTTCATTAGTTTCATCACATTATGCTTAGTGTCAATATTTACGAAATAGCCATTGTTTGCACTGCGGTCTGCACGGAAGACAAGTGCTCCCGCTCCTTCATTTAGCACTCTTATTTTTGCAGAATACGTAAAGTCCTTTGCTTTGGTTCCCGAGATGTTGAAGCTGTCTGCGCTGCTCCTTCCAAGCTTTCCGGCTATCGTATCTCCCCATTGGCCATCTAAGGGTTTAAAGTCTGTCAAATTTGTCCGGAACGGACTCTCTCCCCAAATTCCTTTTACATCAAAGACACGGAGATAATCAATCTGGGCTTTGCCGTTGACCGTATAAAACTCCATTCCCTGACTTTCTGGATTCGCGAACAGCTGGTCCGTCAACACTTTCTCCCCATCGTTAACAAATACTTCTATTGAAGAACGGTCAAGGAGGATCTTCAGTTTTATTTTTTCATTTTCAGCTTTTACAGGAGCTTCATGCACCTTCCTGACATTTGGTCCAAAATCAAAGCCGGAGTGGGTTCGGTCTATAAAAACAGTCTGTTTCTCGGGATTATAACCGATTTTTGTGTATTGTCCGCCTCCCGTTCTAACTTTTATACCAGCTTCTTCTGCTCCGGCAGCAGCAAATTCCGTTTCAATTTCCGCTGTATCTCCTGTTACATTTTCAAGCAAGTTTTCACCCGGGGCAATTTCTTTATTGATGTATTCAACCTTGTTTTCACGAAGATTCTGAAGCTGTGCCACCGGTGCCTGTTTGAGGCGGTATCCATCAGACTCCTTCGACATAACAAGCTCCCGGGGAACGGTCATGGAACTTTTCCATGGAGAAGTAGGTGTATCGTTCGCATATTGCCAGTTGCTCATCCATCCGAGCCAAATCGGTTTTTCACCAGGTGTATTGTTCCATGTAACGGCCGCATAAAAATCCGCTCCGTAATCCGCCCAAAGGATTTTTTCAGGAGGATGGTCATTTGTAAAGGTTTTTCCATCAAAGTCCCCTGTAAAGTACTGCATGCCTGAACCGCCTGCCGGTGCCCCGTCATTGATGCTCACCATCATGACCCATTTCTTTTTACCGGGCTCCCCTTCAACAGGGATTTGAATAAGCTCCGGACATTCCCAAATCCCTCCATATGATCCTTCTGTTGCAGTGGTCCATTCCCCGCCCAAGGGGTTCCATACTGTCAATGCTCCAGAGGACTTTTGTTCATAGAGCGGACCGGGACCGGCGTTCGGGTCATTTTCAGGCTTCTCCGGGACCGGTCCTTCATTATATACATGAAAATCATCTGCGTTTATGTGTCCCCATCCGCCTGACTTACGATCTGTGATCTTGATGTATACTTTCTCACCTAAATAGCTGGAAGCATCCCAAACCACCCTGCGGTATTTTTCATCATCATTGAAGCGGTAATTATGAGAACGGATCAGTTCCCTGTTATCAGAAGCCCTCACAAGGGACACATGTAAGTTCTCGCGGTCATTTCCTCCTCCGATCAGAAAATTGATTTCCCCGCTGCCGCTAAGCTTAAAATAGGAAGAGCGGACAGAACCCGTCGGATCGTCTCCTGTCTCGGCAGCCCCCCATAAATGATAGCGGCCCTGATGGTCAAATGGTCCTCCCCAGTAAGTATCCGCCGGCGATACCTGCTTGTCCGTAAACGCGGTCCCTTCCAGCGGAGTCCAGCCTTCAAGAGTCCCCTTCTCAAAATCAGGATTTTCAATGTATTCAGGTACTTCACCGACAAAAGACTGTTTCCTTACATTTTGGAACGTCATGTTTTCACCTTGACTCACAATTCCCAAGGCTCCGGCTGTAAAACGGCTGTCCCGGTGTGCCAAAACTTTTTCTCCGTTTACCATGACGGATAATTCCGCCCCATCTGCCTCTACATTCAGGTCAGCTGTTCCATTTTGAACAGAAATAGCTTTAATCCCTAAAACCTGCTGTTTTCCTCCTTCTATTCTTATAAGTTTGATGATCCGCCTTCCTCCATCCAGCTCTGCAAGGTATCCATTTTTCCCTGCTTCGTCTGCACGAAACAGTAACCCGCCAATTCCCTTTGTATTAAATGCAAGCTTTGCAGAGTAGCTGAATTGACTTTCGGATGCACTTGATAAATAAACATTCGTCCCCTTATTCTTAGGCTTCATGCCAAAGAGTGTTTTTTTCCAGGCACCGGATACTTCCTGCCAGCGAGTAAGATTGGTCTGGAAATTTGATTGATTCTTAAAGGATACATCCCGGAAAACGGAGAGTGCACTATCATTCACCAATCCAAAGTAACCGTTCTCAAAACTGGGATCGGACGCTTCTAAAAGAAGGACGCCATCCGCATATACCCGGATATTCTCTTTTTCCGCTCTCACCTTTAGTTCAATGGCATCTGCCTTCATCAAGGAATCACTTAAGCGCACTTGCTTCAGCACTTCTTCTTTTCCATCGTTTATCCGTTTAAGCAGCAGCTGTCCGTTCCTTAGATCAGCTTCTGCCGTATAGCCGTTCTTCCCCTCCGCATCAAAACGGAACAGTAGACCGCCTGCGCCGACCCTTGTATTTTTCTCTCTTACACTGATCGTCCCTTTATACTCAAAATCACTGCCTGTCTGAGGAGAAAGGGCAAGTGTGCGCTGGCCCAGGCTTGTCGCCTGTACAGAGCCTTCGTCCGGTCCGAAGGTGCTCTCATACGTCCATTTTTTCAGATCAGGTGAGGAATAGATCATCACGCTGTTTTTTGCAGCAAGGGCCATCACCCATTTGCCGGACTCCTCATGCCAAAACACTTTCGGGTCTCGCCAGTCACGGATTGGGGGATCAGGCATGACCGGATTGCCTTCGTATTTCTTCCAAGTCCTCCCCCTATCATTACTGTAAGCGAGACTTTGAACCTGTTTATTGCCCTCGTGTGTAAAAATGGCAACCATTGCTTCCTTCCCGAATCCAGCTGTGTTGTTGTAATCGATTACCGCACTTCCCGAGAAGATCGCCCCGTTTTCATCCGGGCTCAAAGCAATCGGATAGTGTTCCCAGTGCACTAAATCCTTACTGACAGCATGGCCCCAATGCATCGGACCCCATCTCGTATCAAAAGGATTATTTTGATAAAAAAGATGGTATTCTCCTTCGTAGTACACCATTCCATTCGGATCATTCATCCAGCTTGCTTCAGGCGAAAAATGAAATTGGTTTCGGTGGTTTTCCATATAGTACCCCTGTTCTGCTGCTGCGGAAGAAGAAGGAGGAGCAAATCCGACTCCCAGAGCTGCCCCGCAAATAATGATTTTTCGGAAAAGTTTTTTCACGTTTTCCTCACCCCATTTTTTTATAGTGCCGCCCCTTTGCTGCGCAGACGGTCAATCAAAACAGCTGCAACGATTACTCCGCCTTTTACAACGAGCTGCCAGTAATAGCTGACATCCATAAGGGTCAATCCGTTCGTAATCACACCCATGATCAAAACCCCAATAATGGTTCCCTGAATCCTGCCTGCTCCTCCGACCAGGCTTGTTCCGCCCAGAATGACAGCCGCAATCGCATCAAGCTCATAGCCAAGACCAGCTGTCGGCTGACCGGAGAACAGCCTTCCGGCAAGCACCACTCCAGCAAGTCCTGCAAGCATTCCGGACAGCGTATACACCTTCATCAGAGTATTCTCGACTTTAATTCCTGTCAGGCGTGCCGCTTCTTCGCTCCCTCCAATCGCATAGACATGACGGCCAAACATGGTGTATTTCAAAACGAAGAACATCGCCGCATAAACGATGACCATAATGTAGATGGGAGTCGGAATCATAAACAGCCTGCCCGCTCCGAGGAATTTGAACAGATCACTTGCAACGACGATTGGGTATCCCCCGCTGATTACATAAGCAAGCCCCCTGACATAGGTAAAGCTGCCAAGAGTGACGATAAATGCCGGAAGCTTGGTTTTAGCAGTAAAGAAACCGTTGACCAGTCCGAAGAAAGCTCCCACCGCTATTCCGGCTGCAATGGCTGCAAGCGGGTGAACACCTGCCTGGGAGATCATAACGGATATGACTCCGGACAGAGCGACGATTGCTCCTACAGATAAATCAATTCCCCCTGTTAAGATCACGACTGTCATGCCTGCAGCTAAAATCCCGTTAATGGAAACCTGTTTCAGCACATTCAGTAAATTTGAGACGTCCAGAAAGTTAGGAGCTGAAAACGATAAAATAACGCATAGCAGCAAGAGGATAATGAGCATCCCAAGCCGGTTCCAAAGCTGAATGGCTCCATTCCCGTATTTCGTTTGAATAGTAGGTACTTCTGCTAAATTCCCCTTCATGATTCCTGCCCTCCAGTAGCAAAATGCATAATTTTTTCCTGACTTGCTTCGCTTCTCAGAAGTTCTCCTTTAATTCTCCCTTCATGCATCACCAGAATCCGGTCACTGATTCCCAGTACTTCAGGAAGCTCTGAAGACACAACGAGAACAGCAAGGCCTTTCTCAGCAAGGGCCGAGATAATCTTATGAATTTCCGTTTTTGCTCCGATGTCGACACCCCTGGTCGGCTCATCAAGCAGCAGCACCTTCGGGTTGGTCGCGAGCCAGCGTGCAATAACTACCTTCTGCTGATTGCCTCCGCTAAGCTCTGAAACATATTGTTCAGATGAGGCGACTTTTACCCCAAGCTCTTCAATCAAATGATCTGCCCGGTCTCCAATCCGTTTCCAGCTCAACCATCCGCTTTTCTGAAACTTCTTCAACTCGCCCATCACAATGTTTTCCTTCACACTCATGTTCAGAAATAACCCCTGTTCTTTCCTGCTCTCCGGTACATGGGCAAGCCCATAGAGAACAGCTTCTGACGGATTGCTGATTCTTACGCGGTTTCCGTCTATATAAACCTCTCCGCTTTTAAGAGGGGCTGCACCGAATATGGTCCGGATCAGCTCTGTACGCCCCGCGCCAACCAGTCCGGCAAGACCGACAATTTCTCCTGGATAGACCTTTAATGAAACTTGGTTAACGACTTTCCGATCGGATACCTCCCGGAGTTCAAGCGCAGGCTTATGATGGTCTACCCGTTCCGATGCAGCGCTTACCTCCCTTTTAAACAAGGTGTTCAATTCTCTGCCAACCATTAATTTCACAAGGTGATCCGGGCTCGTTTCTGTGATTGGCCCGCTTTGTATCCATTCACCATCTCGAATCACAGTATACCGGTCAGATATCCGGAAAATCTCTTCCATTCGATGAGAGATGTAAATAATGCCAACTTCCTTGCTCTTCAAGTCTTCAATAATGGCAAACAATTTATCTATTTCTTTATCCGTCAGAGAAGCGGTCGGTTCATCCATGATAAGGACCTCGGCATCATAGGAAAGTGCCCTGGCGATTTCGACAACCTGCTGCTGGGCGACACTCAGATCAGCAACGATTCTGCGCGGGTCAAGGTCTGACCCCATTGAAGACAGCACCGAACCCGCTCTCTCATGTACTTCACGCCAGTTCACAAGCCCAAAACGGTTTTTAGGGAATTTGGTTCCCATCAAGATGTTTTCTCCTATTGATAGATTTGGAGAAAGCTTAAGCTCCTGATGGATCACACTGATTCCATTTTGCTTTGCTTCTACAGGACCGCTCCATGCGAGCTTTTGCCCTTTATATTCAATGCTTCCCTCATCCTCATCCGGCTGGTATATACCTGAAAGGATTTTGATGAGCGTGGATTTGCCCGCTCCATTCTCACCCATTAATGCATGGACCTCTCCCTTATAAACATCAAGGCTTACTCCTTTAAGAACTGTCACTCCGGAAAATGTCTTGCTTACTCCATTCATGGACAGGATAGGAGAAGCTGTTTTCAAGATCGTTGCGTTCACAAACTGCCGCCTCCCTTAAAAAGAATAAGATCCTCCTTGCAGAAGATCTCACTCTTTTTCGTTTTACCATCCTTTGTAGCTGTCTACATTGTCTTGAGTAATCAGTTCAACCGGCACTTTAACGAGCTTTTCCACTTCTTTTCCATCGAGGATGTCTTTCCCGATTTTCACTGCCGTTTTCATCATTTCATCTGGTGCCTGGGCAGAAGTTGCTGCAAAGCTTTTGTTTTCCTTTAACGCTTCTACCGCTTCAGGAGCCCCGTCCACACCGACAATGAAGAACTCCTCACCGCGATTTGCCTGTTCCTGTGCAATTTTCACTCCGAGACCTTCAGGATCATTTATGGCGAAAATCGCCTGGATCGATCCTTTAGGCTGAGCTTGAAGGATATTTTCCGTAACAGAAAGAGCTTTCTCCCGGTTCCCCTCACCATTTTGCTTTGCAACGACTTTAATCTCTGAATTCTTAATGGCATCCTCAAACCCTTGAATACGATCCGTAACTGCGGATACAGGAGGTCCGTCAATGACCGCTATGTTTCCCTTGCCGCCCAGTTTCTCGATTACGTATTCTCCTGCGAGCTTGCCAGCTTGATAGTTATCAGACGTAACGACACTATCCACTCCACCCTCAGCTCCGACATCGACCGCAACAACTGGAATTCCCGCTGACTTTGCTTGCTGAACAGCTGCTGCAATCCCTTTTGAATCAACCGCATTCAACAAAATCAGATCCACTTTTTTTGTTACAAAATCCTCAATCTGAGAGGTCTGTTTTGCCAGATCATAATCCGCACTAACGGTGATCAATTCTGCGCCCATTTCCTTAGCAGCTTCCTCAGCCCCTTTTGACATGGATACAAAGAAAGGATTGGCCAGTGTCCCTACAGTCAAACCAATCTTAATTTTCCCATCCTTTTTTTCCGTTGTATCTCCTCCAGAAGCAGGCTCTGTATTTGAACCTGTGTCAATCGCATTGCAGCCCGCTGCCACCAACATAAAGACCAACAACAATAACGCGAATAAAGATCTGGTAACCGCTTTCATTTTCTTCTCCCCTTTTGACTGTTTTTGATTAAAACTGGTAATAGTTAAAATCCAACCTGCTTTCTTCGTGTTTGAAATCGCTTACATATAACATCAAATGACTGAATCTGACCATTCGCGCTCATATGTGACGATTCAGCTTCATTTTAAATCCATATCCTGTCATTGTCAATAAATTCTAATAATTTAAAATTAATGATTTCCGGTTCTCTTTATGGTAAAAATAGGCTAGATAAGGAGGTAACCAATGTTTAGTGAAGAACGCCAGTTAAAAATTATTGACTTCATAACCAGCCACTCTCGCGCTTCGGTCCAAGATTTAAGCAATTTTCTTCAAGTATCCGAATCAACAATCAGGCGGGATTTGAAAGAACTTCAAAAAAACAACCAAATACATAGAACCCATGGGGGTGCCGTCTCTTTAGATAACGTAAACTATGAGCCTACCATTCGTGCAAAAGAGATCGAATACGTTCAGGAAAAAGTAGCCATAGCCAAAAAGGCAGTACAATGGATTCAGGATGGAGATACCATCTTACTGGACTCAGGCACTACAACTCTGCCGATGATGAACGAACTTAAGGAATTTAAAAATTTAACGATCGTTACGAATTCTGTATTACTCCTAAGGGATTATTCCCCTATACCAGGAGTTCATTTAATTTTTCTCGGGGGGAGTCTTCGCCAGGAAACACTTGCAGCAGTAGGTCCCTTTGCCGAGCAAAATCTGTCCATGATCAGAGTTGATAAAGCGTTTGTAGCCATAAATGGAATTCATTTATCAGAAGGGCTTACTACTCCAAACCTTACCGAAGCCAGAATTAAAAAGATGATGATTCAGAATGCACAAAGTGTCATATTGCTCAGCGACTCAAGCAAAGCGGGTAAAATTTGTTTTTCAAAAGTGGCTGATCTTGAAGAAATCGATGTACTTATATCCGATGCAGGACTGGATCCCGCAATTAAAGAAGACATAGAAAGAAGAGGCATAAAAGTGCAGCTTGTTTAACGCGGGAAGCACTGATTGGATAAACACATAAGGCTGAGTGTTCTTTTCCAGCATAAATGCAAAAAGGGCCCAAAAGCGGCCCTTTTTAATCTCTGATAATTCCCTTAACAGATCCGGTCATGACAGCTTTTCCGTGCTGATTCGTATACACGCTGCTCATGGAAACCTTTTGATAGCCTTCCTTTTGCTCGGCTTCGGTAACAGTGACTTCGCACAAAATCGCATCTCCGGTAAATACCGGCCGTTTAAATTCACTTACCATCTCACTCGCAATATAATGCAGATCGCCGCCAATTTTTGTACCGATGCTTGCAGTCAGGAGTCCGTGCACAACCAGCCGTCCTTGCTCATCCTTCTCAAGATGGTGACGGCCCTTATCTCCTGAAAACTCTGCGAATTGCAGGACCTCTTCTTCGGTAAAGGTCCGCTCCCAAGTAAAAACATTCCCTTTTTGAATGGCCATTTTATCTCCCCTTCCTTTACTGTGAATATAGCATAGAACGGAGGGTAAATGAATGGCTATTCATTCAGTTTAATTTTGTGAGGGGTCAGTCCCGCACTGCTTCACCGCAGCGGGGGACTGAGGCGCACCTCTGCGACCCCTTGCGTCCCAACAGTTTGCGGAGCCGGTGCCGAAGCTTTAGTACGGCATAGAATGTGGGGACTGGCACCGGGTCTGTCCCCACTTGCTTCACCGTATTGGGGGACAGAGACCCATCACTTCAATCCCTTGCGCCGCAAGGGTGTGCAGATTCGGTGCCGGAGCTTTAGTCCTTTAGCAGAGTGAGGGACTGACCCCGCTTCTGCCAGATCACATCATCTCTGACCCCACTCCTCACACAAAAAAACCGGCACCCACCCAGGTACCGGCCCATCCACTTATGTCATTTTCTTAATCCGTCCTGCTGCGAGCTCGAGCAGGATGGCAAATCCAAGGATGAAGAAGGTGATGACGCCAACTTCTCTCAGATCATAATAGAAGTTGGAAGCCATGAACATGTCGTAGCCGATGCCGCCTGCTCCGGCGGCGGCTCCCATGGCAACGGCGACGGCGAAGTTGACTTCGAACCGGAGGAAGGTCCATGAGATGATATAGGCGGCTGAGGATGGGAGCACGGCTTGGAATACAGTCTGCCACCAGCTTGCTCCGCTTGCCTTCATGGCTTCTATCACTCCGTTGTCCATTTCTTCGAAGCTCTCCGAATAGGCTTTTATTAAATAACCGACGGTATGAAAGGTCATCCCCACTACAGCTGCAACACTCCCTAGTCCGGCTGACACAGCGAAAATAAGGACCCATAGTACGGTGGGAACTGCCCGGATAAAGGCTACTGCCCCTTTGATCACTGCCGGCCACCTTCCGGATGATAAATTTTCGGCTGCCAAGAGTCCAAAGAACAGGGCGATGATGGCACCGATTAGGGTGGTCAGAAAAGCGAGACCCATCGTAACCGTTACCTGTATAAAGGCATCGGCCAGTGTAAAGTGCTGAAGACGGGGTTCGAGGAACATGGTTTTGATATTAGCAAATGTTTCAGTCATGCCTTTTGCCAAGTCGATCTCCTTTGAGCCGAATGTTGTAAACGTATAAACGGTCAGCAGCAGGAGTGTAACCAGTGTGCAGGTGATTACAATTGAGGATTTTGTTCTCTTTCGGACTTTAATTTTGGCTGGCACCGCTTTGCCGGCTTGCGCCAAATTTTCAAGACCCATCAGATCACCGCCCTTCTTACATAGTTGGACAAAGCCTCGATCAGCAAAATAGCTGCGGCAATGGTGAGGACGACAAGACTCGCTGCCCCGTAATTCAAGCTCTTGTAATAGAGGTTAAAGGCATAGCCAATGCCTGAACCTGTCAGGATTCCGACAAGGGTGGCGCTCCGGATTGACGTTTCGATCATAAACAGCAGCCAGCTGATCATCTGGGCAATGCAGGCCGGCAGCACCGATTGAAAGACAATTGGCAAGTACCCGGCTCCGGTCGCACGCAGTGCTTCCACCGAACTGCTGCTCACTTCATCAATCGTCTCCATAAACGCTCTGGTCAGGAAACCGAATGCTCCGAAAAATAAAGCAAAGTAACCTGTTATCGGTGTCTGTCCGAATGAAAAGAGCAGGATCATCGTCCAGACGGCAACGTCAATGTTCCGGAACACGGTGGCAATCGCCCGGCAGATGGCCTGAAAGAACGGATTGATGCCTGTTGTTTTAGAGCCTGCCACGGCAAAAGCGAGTGCGAAAACCCCTCCGGACACTGCTGCGGCAATGGACATCAGCAGCGTTTCTGCAAGCTTTGGCAGGATATCAGGCAGTTTTTCAAAGGAAGCGGCATCCGGATAAAAGTTTGTGATCCCCCATAAAAGAGCGGCTGGTATGGAGGCCAGTCCTTCGGCTGGATCGAATTCTGTAAGCACCATCGCTCCGAGGGCAAGCAGGATAACAGCGGCAGCAAATAATCCTGAGTTCAGGCGGCGCTTCGTAAGAACATTAGCCTGCATGGCCGCCACCAAGGGTGATGGAGAGATCTTTTGCTTCCGCTCCATAAATGTTGGCTATCTCTTCAGATGACATCCCTGCCGGCGGTCCGTCGTAGACAATTTTTCCGCTATTCACCCCGATAATCCGGTCTGAATACTTCAGCGCCGTTTCGACCTGATGCAGATTAACGAGAACCGTGATGCCAAGCTCTGTTGAAATGGTGCGCAGATGCTTCATGATCACCTTTGATGAATTCGGATCAAGCGACGCAATCGGTTCATCGCACAGGAGCATCTTCGGATTTTGGATTAACGCTCTGGCGATGCCGACCCGCTGCTTTTGCCCGCCGCTCAGGCGGTCACTCCGCTTATACATTTGCTCCTTCAGTCCGAGCGTATCAAGCAGCTTCACTGCCTGCTGCTTCTCTTCCTCGCTGTATAATCCAAGCATTCCGGCTAGGACAGATTTGCTGCCGAGCCTTCCGTGGAGGGTGTTTTCGATAGCGGTCAGCCGGTTCACCAGGTTGTAATGCTGAAAGATCATGCCGATCTGCGTTCTTGTTTTCATCAGCGCTTTTTTTCCAAGTCCCGGGACGCTGATTCCGTCAAAGATAATATCGCCGCCTGTCGGCTCAACCATCCGGTTGATGCAGCGGAGAAGGGTGGATTTCCCTGCTCCGGAAGGGCCGATAATGGAGACGAATTCTCCCTTTTCAATGGTAAAGCTTATATCCGATAACGCTTTGGTATCTTTTCCAAATTGCTTGGACACCTCTTTCAGTTCCAGCAGCGCTGTCATAGGCAGCCTCCTATATCCGGAAGGGCTGCGCATCCATCATGCGCAGCCTTCTTCCCTTATTTTTTCTGCAGTTCCCTGATCGGGTTGAACCACTTGTCTTCCACTTTGACAAATTGCTCTTTTCCGGACGCCTTTTCAAACAGGCCGGATGTTTCAGAGCCTTCCGGTACGAAAATCTTTTCATTGTTCTTCGTTTCCTCAGACGTCAGGGTGTCGAGAATTTTTTGCTTCGCCTCTTCGTCTACATTCTCGGAATTGATGACAATCGGTGCGTTTAGAACAGGAGTCACGGAGAACAGCGTGAATTGTTCTCCTGCAAGGTTTTGGAACGGTTCAGCTGCCCCTTCCTTTACCTTGTAGACAGAGCCGGCCTCATTTGCCTTGCCTTCTTCGAGTTCCACATAGTTCGCTACACACGTATCACAGAATGCTGCTGCGTCTGCCTTTTCTGTTAAAAGGTTCACTGCTGATCCTTGGTGCGAACCTCCGAACAGCACTTCACTGAAGAATTTTCCCTCTCCGCCTTCCATTAGATCTTCCGGAGCGAGATCCTCTCCTTTTTCACTGAAATGCTTTCCAATTTCAGTGGAAGGCACCTGGAACCCGGATGTGGAGCTATTTGAAACGAACGAGAACCGTTTTCCTTTTATGCCGTCGATGGTGTACTCCCCGCCTTTTTCATATTCCTGCTCGTTTCCTTTTTTAACAGTGAGCCAGCTGTGGTAAATGGCATCCTCAAGCGTTCCGGACTCGCCGCTTGATACGACAAGCGGTTCAACCTTTTTATTTTTTTCATTAGCTTCGATATAGCCTTGTGCACCAAGGAAAGCAAGATCGGCTTTTCCATTGGCAATCGCTTCGATCGCTACGATGTAGTCAGTTGTTGTCTGATGCTTTACCTTTTGGCCGGTTGCTTCTTCAATCGCCTTGCCGATTTCTTCGCGCGCTTCGCCCATATCCGCACCGGATTCATTTGGCAGCCAGGCAATCGTCAGCTCTCCGTCATCTTTTCCTGAAGCACCGCTGGAACAGCCTGCAATTACTAAGGCAAAACAAAGGGACAGAATGAGAATCCATGCTTTTTTCATTTTCAATTCCTCCTCCGGATTAGTTGACTGATGCCAAAAAGCTTCCTTCATGTATGCTGTACTCCCGGTCACACAGGTCCTGCATAAATTCAAGATCATGGAAGATCCCAATCATCGTTGTTCCTTCATTCATCAGCTGCTGTATCAGCTCTTTGACCTTCATTTTGGAAGCCTGGTCGAGGCTTGCAGTCGGCTCGTCCAGCAGCAGGAGCCTCGGCCGTTTAACCATGGCGCGGGCGATATTCAGACGCAGTTTTTCCCCGCCTGAAAAGGTTGCCGGATAGCTGTCCCACAGCTCACGGTCCAGTTCAAAATGGGCCAGGATCTCTTCCGTTTGAATGGCAGCCGATGCTTCATCGGTACCCATTTCTTCAATCGCCTGCTTGACTAGCTCTCTCGCTGTTGTGCGCGGCATGGCATTTAAAAACTGTGAGACATAACCGATCTCATGCTTGCGCAGATAAATCATTTCGCGCTCCGTTGCAGCAGCAAGATCAATCAGGCCGAATTTTTTCGAATCATAGAGAATTTCTCCGCGGTCCGGAAGATAGGTCCTGTACATGCATTTCAGCACCGTTGATTTTCCGCTCCCGCTTTTCCCGGTGATCCCGACGAACTCTCCAGCTCTGACCTGGATGCTGATGCCGGAAACCGCACGGATTTTTTTGCCGAGATTATGCAGGGTAAAGGACTTGTCGAGCCCCTGAATGTTCAAAATGTACTCCATTGCAGTCACCTCCTGTAGTTCGTTTTCTGGATAAGCTTGCCGTCTACAAACACAGCCGTTATCGCAGGAAAATCGTACTCCATCTTTTCAATAATCAGCAGATCTGCTTTCTTCCCTTCGCGAATCGAACCGATTTCCCCGTCCATCCGGACAGCCTTTGCCGGGTTAATGGTAACGAGCTTAACCATTTCTGCCAGGTCCATTCCGTCTTCCTGAGCAAGCTTGAAAATAGAATGCAGCATCGCTGCCGGATAATAATCGCTGCACAGAATATCAATGCTGTTTTCCCGGATCGCTTCCGCTGCACAAAGATTGCCGCTGTGGGAGCCTCCAAGAAGAACATTCGGCGCTCCAGCGATGGTAGCAAGCCCTCTCCGCTTCGCTTCCTTCGCCACATCGAGCGTAATCGGAAATTCACTGATCGTTGCTCCAAAGCTGTCGACAAGCTCCAGCTTCTCAAAGGAATCATCATCATGAGAGGCTACCGCAATTCCATTCTGTGCCGCAAGTTCAGCAAGCTCTGCAATCGCCTCCGCAGTCAGTTTCTCCTTCGTCTGATGCTTAACAATGATCTGGTCGATTTGGTCGTCACTGTAATCGTTGTAGCCCTTCACCGTGTTCCGGTAGATTTCAAGATGACGGTACTGCCCCTGGCCCGGTGTATGGTCCATAAAGGACAGAAGATGGACCTTCTGCTCGTTCATATAGCTTTTCAGATTCTCCACTTCTCCGAGATTATCAATCTCAAATCTTGCATGGAACCGGTGGCGGACGAGGTGGCTGCTCTCATGAGTTTCCTCTATCAGGTTCATCAGTTTTTTGACATTCTCCGCCTCGCGGACCGGCTTGTATGCATATTCCGTATATTTATAGAGGGAAAGGGAATGAAACATCGTCGTGATGCCATGGGAGATCAGTTCCTTCTCCGTTTCCTTCAGCGCCAGGTTAAAGTTCATGAGCGATGTCGGCCTTGGAGCTGCCATGTGTTCAATGTAATCGGAGTGCAGATCGATAAATCCCGGCGAAACATAGCCTCCGTTTGCATCCAGTACTTCTGCGCCTTCCGGAACGGGAATCCGTTCTGAAATCAGCGCAATGTTCCCGTCTTCTATAAGAAGATCCATCCCTTCGAGTACAGCATCCTCTGTGATAAGCTTTCCGTTCGTTATGATATACATGGTGCTTCCCGCCTTCCTGGGTCGTCCTACAGTAATGAATGTACAAGCTGCTGCGTATAGGCGGCCTGCGGATCCTCTAAGATCTGATCCGTCAGCCCTTTTTCGATGACCTTCCCATCGAGCATCACCATTGTCCGGTCAGCAAGCATCCGGATGACACCGAGGTCATGAGAGACAAGAATGATGCTGATTCCAAGCTCACGCTGCAGACCTTTGATTAAATCGAGAACACTTGCCTGCACGGACAGATCAAGTCCGGTGGTCACCTCATCCAGCAGCAGGATGGGCGGGTTGTTGGACAGCGCCTTGGCGATCTGCACACGCTGCTGCATCCCTCCGGAAAAATTTCTAGGTGCTTCTTTTCTCCGGTGCACCGGGATGGATACGTGGGTGAGCAGCTCCATTCCGCGTTCTTCCATGCCTGCTGCGTTTCTCTCTCCTGCTGAAATCAATTTTTCTGCGATATTGCCGATTGAGGAAAAATCCATCTTCAGACCGAGAATCGGATTTTGGTACACTTTGCCCATCAAATGATTGCGGATGTACCTCTTCTCCTGCGAGGACTGGGCGAACAGGTTAGCGTTCCCGTCCTTATAAGTGCTGATGTAGCCCTCACCGCCTGTCGTTTCCTGGTCAAAATAAAGGCACTTCATCAGCGTCGATTTTCCGCTTCCGCTCTCCCCGACAATCCCAAGCACCTCACCCGGGAACACATCAAAGGATAAGTCCCGGCACGCATAGACTGTTCCGCAGGACAGGCAGTAGTTTTTGATCAGCTGCCCTGATCCGCCGCCGCATTCCCTGCATCCGCTGCCGAATTGCCGGTTCAAATTCCGGATGGATAAAATTGGCTGTTCTTCGCTGTTCATCCTCTAACCGCCTCCGCTCTCCCGTTCAGCGTCTCCAGGCAAAAACTCGTATCGTTGCACTGGTGGTACGTTTCACCGGTTTTCTCATCAATCAGTTCATCCAAAAACACATCCGCCGCCCCGCATTGTCTGCAGCTTTTTCCTTCAAAGGATTCCTTCTGGAACGGAAAGTCTTCAAAATCGAGAGATGTCACCTTCGTATAAGGCGGCACAGCATAGACTTTCTTCTCCCGTCCTGCCCCAAGGAGGATGAGTGCTTCAGAATGGTCCATTTTCGGGTTATCAAACCTCGGAATCGGACTCGGAGCCATGACGTACCGTCCGTTTACGAGCACGGGATGGTCCGCGTTTGTCGTCATTGTGCCGTATTTCATAATCTGCTCAAACAGCATCAGCCACGCTCCGCTGTATTCCTTCTCCGCATGGAGGGTTTTTGTCTCATGCTCGCTCGGCTCGTAAGGACGGAGCGGCTCCGGAATCGGCACTTGAAGGACGAGGATCTGGCCCGGCTTCAACGGCACTTCCGGTATACGGTGCCTTGATTGAATCAATGTTGCCTCTGCGGTTGAATCGGTTTGCGGAATTCCGGTTGTCCCGGACACCAGCTTTTTAATATTGACTGCATTGACGGACTCATCTGATCCCTGGTCAATCACTTTCAATATGTCATCTCTTCCGGCAAGGGACAGTGTCAGCTGAAGGCCCCCCGTCCCCCATCCGCGGGCGATCGGCATCTCACGTGATGCGAAAGGTACCTGATAGCCTGGAATCGCAATGGCTTTTAAAGCAGCTCTGCGGATTTCCCGCTTCGAACCCTCATCAAAAAAAGCAAAATTGTAGGCAATTTTCATTCTTCCTTCTCCTTCCTGCCGGCTTTCGTCTTTCTCATGCTGTCGAGCTTCGACTGGAAGGTCACATAATGAGGCATTTTCAAATGCGAGATAAACCCGGTCGATTCAACGGAGTCGATATGGTACAGCACAAACTCCTCATCCTGCGTCGGATATTGCGGATGTTTCGTTTCCAGACTGTTATCAAGGATTCCCATCGCGATAGCTTTCGTTTCGTTCTGTCCATAGCAGATCCCGTAACCGATCTCAAACTCAATTTCCTTCTTGCCATGCTCCTTTTCGACCGTTACAGGAATGAGCATTTCCGCTTCTGTCACCGTGACATCCCCTATGTAATAGGCATCTTCCTCGCTGCCCCCGTCTGTCGGATGGTCCGTGTAGATGGGAACACCTCCCACTCTCAGCTCACCGACTGTTGGATGAAGGGAACCATAGCCCCGGATAACCGCGTATCCAAGAGAGGTCAGTGTCCCGGTTTGGCCCCGTGAAAGAATCTGGAGCCGTTCACTGCGGCTTGAAGGGAATTCAAGGCTCCTTCTTGTCACATCATCCGGCTCTTCATCATTGAGCGGGAACGGCTTCATTAAGCCTTCCTTGCGGAGATAATCGACGACCTTCGGAAGTTTGTCCAGTTCTTCATCAGCAGAAGGCTCAGCGCCATAAGCAGACAGCCACTCCTCAATATCGGCTTCCGATTCCTCCATCAATCCAAAATCGAGCAGGCGGTGGGAATAATCCGTGGTCGCCCCTAGAATCTGGCCTCCCGGAATATCCTTGAAGCTTGCAGAAATCCGCCGCTCCACTCTCATGTTTTCAGTAAGAGCGGTTCTGGAATAGTGCTTTCTTGGCAGAGTAGAACGGTAAGCTCTCAACAGGAACACCGCTTCTTCCGGATTGCCTTCCGCCTGCTTAATGGCGAGGGCCGCCAGTGTTTCACTGTACAGACTGCTTTCACTCATGACCTGATCGATCAGGCCCCGCATCCCGGCTTCAATGTCCTCCGTCTGCAAGACACGCTTTTGCTTAAGCCGTTCGTACTTTAATCTTTTAATGCTTTCTTCAATCGCTTTTGTCCCGCCTTTTACAGCTACATATCCCATTTACTGTTCCTCCCCTGCCGTGATCTGCGCAGTTCTCGGAAGGCAAAGCAGATTTTCAGAATCTGTGATGATAAAATCAACGCCCAGCGGATACTCCGCGTTCTTCTCCGCTCTGTGCTGAATCCAGCTGCCGGGCAGCTTCATCGCAATCAGCCTGCTCCGGTCAATCCCCGGGCCTCTTAAAAGAAGCTCCTCCCCCGTGCCTAGAGCCTCGGCCTCCGCTAGAATCGTTGCGGACTGATCGGGGTTCCGGTGTGTCCCGGTCTTCGCCGACTGGATCATCCGTTCCAGTCCGGCAGCGCCTGCTTGCATCAGGACAAAAATGAAATCTGCTTCCTCAGGCGGAGCGGCCTTCGCATATGTCAGCTCATTCATCAGCCCTGACAGCGAGCCGTCCGGATCACCTTCAACGTAAAAGGTAACCTCTGGATCTAAAAGGGTTAAAGCCAGTAAAACCAGTGCTCCGTTTTTCCCGTCATACCCTTCTGCCAGCTGAGCCTGTTCTCTTATGGATGTCATCGTTCCCGGCCTTGCCATCGTATCGATCAGCTTCCGGTAAGTCTTCTGGATGTCGTGCACCTTGTCCAGCTGCATCTATTCGTCCTCCCTTACTCCGTATCCATCGTTTCAAAACGAACCTTTGTTTTCAGAATGGAACGTCCTTCAGCGCGTCTTCTTTCAAAAATTGCTTCTTCCTCTTTTAGTAGAAGCTCCGTCCATTCCTCTGTTTCCGGCACCGTTGCCCCGAATGCTGCATCAATGACAGCGAGATGGCATGCAAGCTCCGGCTCGTGGCCTTTAACAATGCCGATTCCGACCGTGCCGTTCACCCTCGCCTTGCACTCCGTCACAAACACTTCCCCTAAGTAAAAGAGACTGTTTTGCGCCGTTTCACGCATCTTGACCATCACAAGTCCGTTCTCAGGCTCCGTCATGAACTCCACTTGATGCCGTTCCTCAGCCAGGGCAGCCATAGAAGCGGCCAGTTCCTTGGACCCGCTGATCAGGATCTCTGTTCTGCGCTTCCGTTTCATCTGCATTCCTCCCATCACTTGTTTTTCCTACCTGGTTATCAATTTATCTTGTTGCCAAGTGTGTGAAGGTTAAAGGTTTGTAAAAACAGCGTTAACGTATGTAAAGGTTAAATCTCATATGTAAAACAATCACTCCGGTACAAAATCCGGCTGCACTCGAGCACCTGCCCCGACTCCCGGTCCACGCAGCCTGACTCCAGCTGAAGCAGCGGCACAAGACTCGAGCACTCCAGCAGCTCCCGTTCAAATTCTGTCGGAAAAATCACACTGAGGATGCTGCCTCCGGATTCAAATGCCCGGTATCCCTTGCTGCGGTAATACTCAAACATCGACGTAATCTTCTCTCCGGCCTGCTGAATATCCGGAAAAGATGACGCCTTCACATAAGAAATATGGAGCGCGATTGGAAGACCCTCGACAATCCTCAGCCGGCCGATCTTATAAATTTCCTCCTCTATACCAGCCTGCAGTGCGCCATAAATCTTTTCATCAAAGCCGATCCGGATGCAAAAAATGTTTCGGGATTGAAAATCGAAATTCAGCTCCCTCATCTTTTCACTAAAGCTCACATCCCCTGACAGAAGGAGAGGAATCTGTCTGCGGCGGTCCTTCACATAACTCCCTTTTCCTTGCCGGGCATAAATGTACCCGAGCTCCTGCAGCCGCTCATAGCTCTTCCGCACAACCATCCGCGGCACTCTGAATCGGTCCGCCATCTCGTTTTCCGAAGGCAGCTTATCCTCCGCCCTGTACACCCCGTTCTTTATATCCAGCATGATCTGATCCACCAGCACCATTTCATCCGCCATCCGTCATCTCTCCTTTATGTATCAATATGACCAGTGTAGAAAATGAGTTTGAAGCTGGCGTTACGGGGGTGTAAAGATGCAAAAAGGAAAGGTGGAAGGTACTGGGGACATTGTGGGGCAGACATTGGCCGGCTGCTGCATTGTGGGTGGAGGGGGATAAGGGGAAGGATGGGGTGTTGGGTTGTGATGGGGTGGGACGGGGTCAGTCCCGCTTCGCTTTAAAGCAAGCGGGGACAGAGACTTGCAGCTGCTAGCCTTTGCGCAGCAAGGGATTGCAGAGTTGGTGCCGGAGCTTTAGTACGGCAGAGAATGTGGGGACTGGCACCGTGCCAGTCCCCTGCTGCTTCACCGCAGCGGGGGACAGAGACCCCTCCGTCCAAGCCCTTGTGCCGCAAGGGCTTGGACAGACGGTGCCAGAGCTTTAGTGCTTTAGCGAAGTGCGGGTCAGACACTCCCAGACACTCCATACACTCGGCCTCCAGCTTTCAACCCGGCCAACAAAAAAACCCCCTTCCAAAGGAGGCTTCACCCATACTTCTTCAAAAACCCTTCTACATCATTCAAATCTTTAAACCTTTCTTCCAGCACGTCGCGCGGCCAGTCCCACCAGGCAGAAGCGAGCAGTTTTTCAATGATGTCCTCTGAGAAACGCTTGCGGATGGGCCGGGCAGGGACTCCTGCGACAATCGTGTAGGGCTCAACAGGTTTCGTGACGATCGCACCTGCCCCTACAACGGCACCGATTCCAATCTCGACGCCTTTCATAATGATGGCCCCATGGCCGATCCAGACGTCGTGGCCTATTTTTACACGGCGGCCCCTCCGCCAGTCAAAAATGGAATCATCGTCTTCTTCAGCCAAGCCATAGGATTTGCAGCGGTAGGTCATATGATGCTGTGTGACGCGGTCCATCGGGTGATCTACAGGATTAATGCAGACGTGTGAAGCAATCGATACATACTTGCCTGCTTCTGTGTAATTCATGGTGACATCATCCATCGTGTAGCTGTAATCCCCTATGTCCGACTCAATGATTTTGTTTGCAGCTCCAATGGAAGTAAAGCTTCCGGCTCTGCTATGGATGATGCTTGCAGATGGATGAATGAGCGGTTCAGAGGTCAGCATTTGCGCTGCTTCCGTTTGATGAATCTTCATTTTTTCACCTCTCTGAGGCTTGTGTGCCGATCTTTTAAAAGCTGAAAATGCTCCCGGCCCGGATCTTTGCTTCCGAGAACGGTTTCTTTTTCACCATAAGCTCCGTGAAAATCAGACCCTCCTGTCATCACAAGGCCGTATTGCTCGGCAAGCACCATCGCCCGCTCTTCATCCTCTTCCTCATGCAAAGGATGCCAGACCTCGATTCCCTGAAGTCCCGCTTCAACAAGCTCCGGTACTGCAGCAAAATTGCCATACTGTCCCGGATGGGCAAGTACCGGAACCCCGCCTGCAGCCAATATTGCTTTTACCGCTTCATCCGCACTGACATACTTCAACGGAATATAAGCACTTCCTCCATCCCTTGAGAAAAGCTCTTTATATAACGGCCCGTACATTTCTGACGTATATCCTTTTTCTATCAGCAAGTGCATCAAATGCTGCTTATATACACCAGTTCCTCCTTCGGCAAGTGCCTCTGCTTCCTCCCAGCTGATTTCGTAGCCTGCCTGGACCAGTTTTTCTGCCATTAATCTTGAGGCCTCATGCCTTTGGACCACAAGCGGGCCGCATAGCTGCTCAATCGTCTCATTCCCTGGTTCTACCCAGTAGCCGAGAATATGGACACGTCTCTCTCTCTGAAAATCATAGGCTGAAATTTCAATTCCTGGGATGATTTCAACTCCTTTTGCTTTTCCCGCCTCCATCATTTCAATTAGATCCTTCGTTGTATCATGATTCGTTACAGCAAGCGATGTAATCCCCTCCGCTTCTGCCTGCAAAAGCACTTCTTCAAAGGTCAGTGATCCGTCAGAAACTGTTGTATGGCAGTGCAATTCCGTTTTCATTAGTATCCCTCCAGCTTCTTTTGCCTTTAGCTTAACTTGGTGCCAGGTTACATTGGTTAAATGCATGTAAAAGATATGTAAACAAGTATTTCCATCAAAGACTTTCTCTCAAAAGGTTTCTTTGCAACCTGCACGGGGAATTCAGTCAGTACGGATAAGTAAAAAGGCGGAGGGACACAATGGAAATTTCAAGATCAAAAACAGAAGCAAGACAGACAGCAGATAAAGCCAAGCAGGATTCCAAACCGTGGATTCGCAGACTGGGCCGTTCAGGCTATATGGCTCAGGGGCTCGTTTACGGTCTGATCGGTGTGTTGGCATTCATGGCAGCGATCGGCGCCGGAGGACAGACGACAGGTACGAGCGGGATGCTCCAAACACTTGCAGGAATGCCATTTGGCGAAATTCTGCTCTGGATCATCGGAATCGGGCTGATCGGCTACAGCATCTGGAGCATTGTAAAATCCATAGCGGATGCTGAAGGAAAGGGTTCAGATGCAAAAGGCATCATCACACGGATTGGTTATCTTGTCAGCGCAATCATTTATGGAGGTATTGCCTTTACTGCCATAAAAACCGCTGCAGGCGGAGCTTCTTCTGGAGGCGGCGGCTCTGAGCAGACGATTTCAGCGCAGCTGCTTTCCCAGCCATACGGACAGTGGATCATCGGAGCTATTGGTGCAATCATTATCGGTTATGGAATTTATGAGTTTGCCTCCGGTTATAAGGAAAAATTCATGTCCAAATTCAAGGCTGGAGAAATGAGCATGCATGAAAGAAAGCTTGCAAGAAGATCCGGTAAGATGGGGCTGATGGCGCGCGGAATCGTTCTGGGCATGATTGGAGCCTTTTTCATCCAGACTGCCGTAACAGCCGACCCAAGCCAGTCTAAAGGTCTTGATGGAGCCCTGTCCGAGCTTTCCAATCAGCCGTATGGACAATGGCTGCTCGGAATCGTCGCATTTGGATTAATTCTGTACGGAATTTACGGAATCATCCGCGGAAGATATGAGCATATGAGCTATTAAAAAAAGTCCGGGAAACCGGACTTTTTTGTGCTTTTATTTTAGAGACTCTGCCTCCATGACCGTTCCATCTTCGTACACATTATAGAATCCGACGGTACCAGTCCCGCCGTCTTCCATCCATTTTTTACTCTGCGCTTTCAGAGAATAATAGGCTGTTCCTTCCAGGTCCTTATACTCCACTCCATTACTGCTGAAAACAAGGTCATCATTGTTTAGTTTCTTCTCTGCAAAAGAGATGGCCTGTTCAGGTGTGAATTCATTCTGCTCGTGTACACTAAACAGCTTTGTCCATGTCTCAATTCCGACTACTCCATCAGCAGCCAAGCCATTTTCGGCTTGAAACTCACGCACCTTCTGTTCTGTATGAGGTCCGAAAAAACCGTCTGACACCGTTTCAAAACCGGTTTGAGTCAGTGTTGCCTGAACAAAGGCAACTTCTAATCCAGCCTCTCCTGTACGAAGCACCGGCTGATGCTCGGGGGCTATTTGTAAAACTGGCTCGAGATCCGGCGGCAGCTCTGAGGTGAGAGCAGATTGTTCATCATAGGCGGCGGCAGTTTGAAAAGAAACCGGTGCAGTCACAAGCGCGATCGCGGGCAGTAAAGCGAACCATTTCTTTTTCATTCCTATCTCCTCCTGACATTCTTACCATTCCCACTTTTCATTACGCATTAAACGCTTTCTTGGTCTATACGAAAAAGGCCCGGCATGAGCCGGACCCTTATCAGGAAAGTTTTTGAACTTCAAGGTAATATATCTGATGGCCATCAATTTCATGGACACGGAACAGATGGCCTTCGTCTTCAATCTCAGATCCAGACTGTGCATCAATATTCCGAGTTAAGAACCAACCGCCAATTGTATCTACTTCTTCATCTTCAAGAGCGGTTCCGAGAAGATCATTAACGTCTTCGATTAAAAGCTTGGCATCCAGGATATAGTGGTCCTCGCCGACCTTGCGGATTTCTGCCACTTCATCTTCGTCAAACTCATCGCGGATCTCACCAACGATTTCCTCCAGGATGTCTTCAGCGGTTACCATACCGGATGTTCCGCCATATTCATCCATCAAAATCGCCACATGGGTACGCTCTTTCTGCATCTTCACGAGAAGATCATGGATTGGAATGGTTTCAATCACGCGGATGACCGGATTAATGAAAGATTCCAGTTTCATATCCATTTCTTTGTTCATAACCTTCGCAGTCAGCAGCTCTTTAATGTTAATAAACCCGAGGATGTTATCTTTATCCCCATCCGCTACTGGATAGCGTGTGTAATTTTCTTCTATAAGGGTATCCATAATTTCGTCAAAACGGTCATCAATGGATATGCTGATCATTTCCGTGCGGGGCACCATGATCTCTTTAGCCACACGCTCGTCAAATTCAAAAATATTGTTCACATATTTTAATTCGTTTTTATTAATTTCACCGCTTTTATAGCTTTCGGACATAAGAAGACGCAGTTCTTCTTCAGAGTGGGCAAGCTCATGCTCAGAAGCTGGCTTGAGACCGAACAGGCCGACAAGAAAGCGGGCAGATCCGTTCAGGAACCAGATGAGCGGGAACATGATGCGGTAGAACCAGATAATCGGTACCGCGAACGCGAGCGTTACAGCCTCCGCCTTTTGAATCGCTACCGTCTTTGGAGCGAGCTCCCCGACAACAACATGCAGGAAAGTAACAAGAGCAAAAGCAATGATAATGGTAACAATGTGGGACATGGATTCATCGATATTAAAATATTCAAACAGCGGGTGAAGGAGGATCTCAAATGTCGGTTCCCCGATCCACCCGAGTCCAAGAGCCGTTACAGTAATCCCGAGCTGGCAGGCAGACAGGTATTCATCCAGATGCGTAACGACTTTTTTCGCAGAGACGGCCCCTTTTCTTCCCTCTTCAATCAGCTGATCGATTCTGGAAGTACGGACCTTAACAATCGCAAACTCTGTTGCGACGAAAAAAGCGGTTAATGCAATTAATAGTACGAACAAAAACAGGTTGATAGCTGTCAAAGAATGATCTTACGAGTGTAAGATCTTCACCTCCCGAGTATGGTTAATCTTCCTGATTTCCCTGAAAGAAAATCATGACGAATTTCAGTAATTCAAACAGTGCGATCAGAGCACCGGCTACGTAAGTCAAAGCAGCTGCATTCAGCACCTTTTTAACGCCATGCTCCTCATCGCTGTAGAGAATGCCTTCCGCAATCATCATATCTTTTGCCCGGCTGCTGGCGTTAAATTCAACCGGAAGCGTGATCAGCTGAAAGGCCACTGCAGCTGCAAAAATGATAATCCCAATGCCAATCAGCGACATTTGCTGAAGCAAAAAACCTCCAATAAGCAAAAATGGAGCCGTACCTGAAGCGAAATTCGCCACCGGAAACAGTTTATGGCGCAGGACAAGCGCACGATACGCCTGTTTATCCTGGATGGCATGCCCAATCTCATGTGAAGCAACCGAAACAGAGGCGATCGAACGGCCGTAATAAACAGCCTCTGACAGCCTCACGGTCTTACTGATGGGATCGTAATGGTCGGATAACTTCCCGCGCACAGGCTCTACCGGAACATGGTGCAGACCGTTGCGGTCAAGCAGCATGCGAGCTGCTTCTGCCCCGCTTAGCCCTGTCCTGGCCGGAACATTCGACCACTTGTTAAAATTCTTGCTCACTCTTACCTGTGCCCACATGGCCAAGCCAAACGCTGCAAAAATCAAAAAGTCCATTGGATGAAACAGCATCCAATCATGCACCTCCAAATTCAGCTTAAAAGCAAAAGCAAAGTTTGAATCAAAGAAAGACTTTCGTGTGAAACATTTTTCTTTAAATGTTCGAGATTTTTTATATCACTTTTATCCAAGGTTGCCAAAAGGTCTGAAACATCTTTATCTAATCCGCTGATCTTCAACCGCAGCTCATGCAAGTCGATTTCCTCAGCATCTTTTTCTAGAAGTCTCTTTTTTATGTCTGACAGATTCATCCCCGCGGTTTTGTATCTCTCTATATCATGAATGCGCTCGATCGAGGATGCATCATAATAGCGGTAATTAGAAGATGAACGTTCTGCTTTTAGAAGCCCGATATTCGTATAATGATCAATCGTCCGCTTCGTAACATTGCACATTTCCGCCAATTCACCAATCTTTAGTTTCTCAGCCCCAACGGAAACACCTCCAACTATCACGTGATGGTTATGTTTCAATTGTACAGACAGGTTTCATTGGTTGCAAGGAAAACGCCAGGATTGTAATAAAAAATTCAAAATAAAAAAAGACCCTTATAGGTCCCTCTTATTCGTTTATCACACTTTTGGGAGAACCGTCAGCGAAGCCATAATCGTAAAAGAGCGTTTCATGCAGATGAATAATTTTGTCCTTCACCAGTGCAGAAAGCCTTTCCGTATCATACGCACACACAGACAGCAAATTCAGATCCAGAACTTTTTCTCCTGAATTACGTTCGTGATCAATGATCTGGCGCTCAATCTCGCTGTGATGGCCCCATTCAATATGGGCCCACGTCCGGCAGGACTCATTTTCTTCTATGAGAGGATTAATGTATTTCATAAAGTAATCATTAATCATATCCGTATGAAAACTGCCCTGTGAAAAGAAGAAATCAAAGTTATTCACATAGTGCACCTTTGTGAGCTGAGCTGGGGACATAATACGCTGCAGTTCAATATACAATAAACCATTCATCTTCTCATTATCTATGAAAATTACGCGGTCTCCCTGCTCTACCCCGGATAGCACATAAGCCGCTGCATTCTCAATATACATCTTAACATTCTCGGTAAGGTAAAGAAGATGCCCGCCGCGCAGCAAATCAAATTCATTTTTAATCTTTAAAACTTGTTCCTTCATATGTGAATGCTCCTTTATACGCTTTGGCGTACTGCACCTATCTTAACACAGTCTGCATGGAAAAGCTGTGCAACGGCATCATTACCTTTTCCTTCCTATATAAAGAAGGTGCGGTGAAATTCCAAGAAGATACGGATCGGCTGCTTGATCGATCAGCATTTGGATCACCTGTTCTTCTTCTCCTCTTCCCCTCCAGTAACTCCAGCTGTCCCCGGTCAAAATTGCACCAGGATTCGAACCGATCAGCTGAAGGCTCTCAAATCCCTGTGACTCCATAAAAGGGGTAATCTCTTCAATGTTAAAATAATACGCGTTCGTAAAGCGGCCGTCATTTGCATGATGAAAACAGCCCGTTTCAGAAAATTGTTCGATGCTGTTCACTTTATCAAGAGGCTGCCAATTTTCAGGATGCTGCAGCGCTGTTAACATATGACGCGCCCTGGGCATAAATGCCGCAAAAACCACTCCTCCCTTTTTTGTTACCCGTCTAAGCTCTCTGACCGCCTGGATCCGGTCCTGTTCCTCCTGCAAATGGTACAGCGGGCCAAGCATAAGCGAAACGTCAAACTGGTTATCCTTAAGCATCGAAAGATTCCGCGCATCCGCAGCCAGGAAGTCATCAAATTGGCTCGTTAACCCAAACTCCTGAGCTTTCTCCTTCGCAAGATCTGCAAACTTAGGCGTAAGATCAGCCAACGTCACCCGAAATCCAGCCCTCGCCAGCTCCATCGAATACTTTCCCGGACCTGCGCCATTGTCTAAAACGGTGCCATTCTCAGGAAGATAGTTTTGTATGTAATGCCAGTTTATTAAAAATTCCACAGGCTCCCGTTCAAGCCTTCCCCATTCATCGAACTGATTGTAATAGCTGATAACCTTGCTCAACTTTCGTGCCCTCCTCAAAATCATTTTCTCTCTCATTCCACTTGCACTTGCGTATTTCCTTTTTTCCTTATAAAAGAGTTTTAAAAAAGACCCAATGTAAAGTTGAGGTCTTTTTAAGATTGAGCGGGGTCGACCAGTAATCTATACTGTAGGTTCCGCCTATTACATGCTTTTCTGCAGCGATACCATAAGCCACTTCCTGCATATATAACTTCTCTATCTCAATGCATTTTTCTGCTTTCTTGAGTCCCTTTTGAACGAGCTAAGTTTTAACGGAAAGAATACTTTTATGTAAAACATAAAATATTAATTTTATAGGCAATTAACAGATGGTAAAATTATCTAAGTGGCTTTAAAATGGTTAGGAGAATGATCGTATGTCAAAGATGTTTCTTTTTCTGAGTTTTATTTTTAATTCAATTGTTGGATACGTTTTTTGCTACTATTTTTTATGGACACTCTTTTTTATTTGGAACACTAAATGTCTTTTATCAGGTGGATGTCAGGCATTATCTAGTGTTGAAGCTCCTTTCGACGTTGCATTTTCAGGGATAATTTTGCTTATGTTCACTTTGATATTATTTCCGGTCGTTTATTTTTTAAATAGACTGTTGTTTAAAAAGACCAACATCAGAAAAAAGCTTTACTTCTCTCAAAACTTGTTCTTCTTTATAAGCTTATTCTTAATCCATCTTTTTGTAATCCGAGGAGTAACTTTACAAGACCTCTACACCTCATTTGATTAATAGGATTTTAAATTGGTTTTAAATGCAGGAAGAAAACGACTTCACAATGGACAAAGAATACGTACTCTCCTGGTCATGAAAAAAGACCCCAACATGAACGTTGAGGTCTTGATTCTAAAGGATTTGTGATACCGGTGGCCGGGGTCGAACCGGCACTCCAGAGGAACACGATTTTGAGTCTGAATGTTCCATTTGTTTATTTTAAATAGTCATAAATTACAGTGATATTATGTAATTCTACAGGTAATTGATTTAATCTCATATCAAATCAGTTCACACGATTAAATTATTAACATCATTATATATAAATTTTAGAATTGTTTCAATGGTTTATTTTTGTTATTTATTGATTATTTAAATAAGATTCTCTAGCTACCTGTAACGGGGGTATGTTTAATAAACTATTATAATAGGAAGCAATAGTTTAAATATCAGTTTTATTATTCATTTTGGTTAAAGACAACATAGTTTTCTTACATAGTTAAGGTATGGCTTTTATGCCATGCCTTTTCTTTTTGGCTATTCAATACAATTTATTTGAACTACAACTAAGTGAGGTGGAAAAGCAATGTACACAGTAAACACTCGATTACCCTACAATATGGAATACGATCACAGATATATCAAGTTTATTCGACACGCGAGGAACTTAACGTTAGAGGCTTTCAGTCACTATATAAAAGTTGACCCTGCAACTATTTGCAGATTAGAAAAGGGTCAGCTAGACTTCACGCCCTACTATGAGGCAAAGCTAAAGGACGCTATTGACCGATTGCGAATCAGTAATGTGGAACTAGTCTCCATAAGAACAATTATTGAACAGAAGGAGAAGCGGGGCTACTACAAGTGATGGGAACTATAGTGCTACTGTTAATTATCAAGGGAATTATGGTGTTAAAAGAAAAGGAAGTAATGTCGTAGGATACGATGACAATAGGGGGATTTGAAGAGATGGAACAATCAGAGGTAAAGGACTTATTCACAGAAACTAAAACGGTCATTGTGGCTTATAAAGCACAGGTGGAAGAACTGGATAAGCAAGAACAAGAATTGAAAGCTGATCTTGAAGAATTACAGCTAGAAATGACGGGTAATATTTTGGAACAGGAAATCGCCCCAATTTCAGAATGCATATACTTGAAGATTAAGAATAAGGAGATCGTTTCTAAGGCTGAAATCATTGGAACTCTCTTAGAAGAACTGTCAGAAGATCGTACAGCCCTAAAACTGTCATTCGTTCCACTGTTACAGCAAACATTAAGGGAAGATAGAAAAGTCATAAATGAATATGAAGCTACAAAGGTCGCTGAGAAATACCGTTATCTAATGCTAAAGGAGATAGCTGAAACGGGTAAGCAGTGTCAAAGTCAATTCTCTGCTGTCGCACCAGACATATATGAAGTTTTTGAAGATCAGGCTGTCAAGGAAGAGTTTCCACGAATCGAATACAGCTTTCATCAAGATCAGTACAGACCGTTCTTTGGCTGGTTTGAACCTTCTGTAGTTTCTAAGAATGACGTAAATTCAGCTACTCGTGGTGTCCTACCCGCACACTTAAAAGCACCTAAGGACGTGGAATAACAACAAACCAAATAAAGGAAGGAACAGAGATCACTGGCTAACGGTGGTCTTTTTCTATTTACCTAAAGGAGATCAAAACAATGACAATGAGAGAAACTGCCATTCAGTGTTCGAGACTAGCTGAAAGCAACTGTTCAAACTTCATCAATGGAAAGTGTCAGGGAGAAAGAAGCTGCCCTGTTTTCACTTCTACAGTTAATAAGGGCTTACGCTGTCCTTACTTTGAGGAATCCGTTTTACCTGCTGACAGTGAGTTACAGGAGGCTTATTCAGTTCAGGTACTTAGACAAGGGGCTAAATATTCATCCAAGAAGTGTAAAGGCTGTGGCAAGATATTCAAAACTGATAACTATAGAGTTAAGTATTGTGGGGATGTATGTAAGAGTATATCCAGAAAGAACAGCAATAGAATCAGTCAACGTAAGTACGCAGAGAATGAGAAATCAGCTATCAAACAAGGCTGGTAAATCAACGATTCTAAGCGTCCATAAACAGTTCAGGTAGGTTAGTATTCAAATTGCTAAAACACCGTTCTAATATCTCATCTATCACTAGAAAAGGGGCATTCATAAAATGGCAAACAAGAGGCAAAGGAAGAAGAATGAGAAGAAGGCACAAATATCAAAGCTGTCACAAAGTATGCTTACACCGATTAGACGCCCTTCACCGGCTTTGTATCATGGTAAATATACTGAGGCTAACAAAGGGTATCAAGCCCAACTGGATCAGGTATATCAGGGCACTGTACAGCCTGTAGAACGGTTCATTAACCTTAACGCCAATATCCTGCACTACTGTAGTGAATGTGATTCAGAGTTCTATGCCGCTGGTAAGTACCTCTTGAACCCCCACAAGGAACATGTATGTTATACCATTAACGGTGCGGGTTCAAATAAGCATAAGGTGGTCAAGAAAAGTATTAAGCCCGATGAGTTCATAGGACGGTTTAACTTTATGGTTTGGAACGACTATAGCTGGAGAAAGATTGCCCAAGAGTTAGGGATCAATCCAAAGATCGTGAAAAGTTACTTTGAAGAAGAGGGGTTACTCTAATAGTGACCCTTTTTTAACGTCTACAGCGAAGTTAAGTGGATCAGCACCTTACTGACTAAAGGTAATTGGCTTGTAGACGCCTGTAGCAACACTAGTTACCCCGAATACTTTCCAAGAACCTGCCGAAAATTCTTTAACGGTAATTACATATTAGAAAAGTGAATTTCCCTTAACCACCCCCTCGTACTGGAAGTAACTTCCATCAAAAGGTTTCAAATTTGGTGCGTATATTTTGCATACAGCAGACCCCCGGGGCACAGACCCCCCGCCCCCCGTGGTGTACCCCTTTATCATGGTTAAGCGTTAAAGTATCAATGTGGTGATACGTCACAAGGGTACTAAGTCAGTGCGTTATTCTGTTCTTTTGATTGTTTCTTTTTGATTGTTACTTTTGATTGGCTTCGAACGCTGATTCCTTCTGGGCTTCGTTGCTTCCATCATATGTGTTCATTATTGACGGGACGTGATCTGTCCATCATGCCTTCTCATTGTCCTTCTGTGCTGTGACGTGCGGCGTTTACTGTCATAACTATCACTCAGCGTACTGAGGGGCAGTGCTGGACTATGAGGGGCTTCTGCCTTGCCTTACTGTGTTGTAGTGCTGAGGCGGGACTAATGTGGAACTAATGTTATACGCCATGCCTAATTGCCCTATAGGGTAGGCACTATACAGTCCTTGGGGTTGTTGTCTTTTAAACGGTCGTATTATGTGCTTTTTAGAATCACCTAAAAAAAGTGCTATTCAGGGCTGTACATAGTATATAAACTTGTCTATAATTCAAAGTATATTAAATAATCAAATTAACCGTTTTATAGACAAGGAGACTACAAATAATGAAGCTGGGCTATGCAAGGGTATCAACTTTAGATCAATCTTTAGAACTTCAAAAAGACGCACTGTTAAAAGAGGGCGTGGAACTGGAATACATATACGAGGAAAAGGTTTCAGGTACTAAAACAGACCGTCCTAAGCTGGCTGAATTGCTTTCCTATGCTAGAAAAGGGGATCAGATTGTTGTCTATAAACTTGATCGGCTATCTCGTTCTACAAAGCACCTTATAGAACTGTCTGAGGAATTAGAAACAAAGGGAATAGAGTTGATTAGTATTCAAGATAAAATTGATACAACAACCGCTATGGGTAACGCTATATTTCGTATGTTAGCTGTTCTTAGTGAGATGGAACGTGACATTATTTCAGAACGTACTAAAGCTGGTTTGGAATCTGCAAGGGCACGAGGGCGTAAAGGTGGGCGTCCTAAGATGAGTAAAGAACAACTTGACCATGCTATTGATCTTTATGAAACTAAGAAATACAGCATTAAAGACATTACAGAGAAGACAAGTGTTTCTAAAGCTAAACTCTATAAGGAGTTGAAAGAACGTCAGGCGATACTTTAAGGTGATCGCCTTTTTTGTGCTAAATAAGTTTCTCTGAACGGATGAGTATAAAAGGCATGGAAGCGACTTCTGCCCAACTTTGAACACCCTATAATGCCATCAAATACAGTATTCTCAAGGCTTAACCATTTCAACTTATGTGTGCGTTAGTCACAAGACGGTGATACTAATAACATATTGAAACCTTTATTTAATAGGTTTGTTAATCATAAAATGACTAAATTAAAAAGAATCCATTTGCAGGATTCCCTTTTATGTATACCAAGTACCTCTTTCCATCTTCTCTAACTCTTCCTCATACTCTTCTCGCATAGCTTCTTCTATCATATCTTCCATATGCATTTCAGCCCACATTTCTGCGTGCTGTTCTTGATATTCTTCATAGGTAAGTTCAAAACGAGAATCCTGTATGTAATCTTCTAGATCATCTATTTGTGTTTCAAGGAATTTTACTGCTTCTTCATAACAGACTTGTAGCTTCGATACTAAGAGTATTGTTTCCTCGTCAGTTAAATCCACTTGATAATGCATGATATTGTTCCTTATTTTGTTGACATACAAAATAGTATCATTAAATTCCTTAGGTATGTCAATATCACATAGATATTCTATTCTCTTTATGGCTTCCAGTAAGCCCACTGTCCTTAATTTTTGATCCATATCAAAAACTGTTTTACTGCTATCATTTCGCTTTTTTAAGGCTTCTTTAGCTTTTAAGTATTGATCAATATTTTCAAAAATTAAAGCATTACTACGTAATCTCAATATGTACTTCAAAAGGAGTTCAACCCCATGATTTAAGAATATTACTGCGTCTTTTAGTCTGTGTTCTCCCCCCTCCATTATATCATTTAACTTTTCTATATTCTCGAAAGCAGATTTTAAAGAATCAGCACCATTTGCTTTTAAGTTAAACCTCATTTTAACACCTCTCCTTTTTAAGTTATTTTTCGACCATAAAAGTCATTTCCCTGCTTATCTGTGAAATTTTTCCTACAAGTTGACAATTTGTATTTAATACGTTTCCTACTAAAGGTTAGTCACAATACGGTGTGATTAACAAATTGCAGAGACCCAGTCATAGCAGCGATGAAGCTTTTTATAAATCCCGTCACCTTGTGCCTTGTGATTAACCCTCTGTGAAAAGCCTTATTTCATGGGCTTCTTGTAACTTAATAATCACAACAAAGTCCCTATTAGAGGGATTAACAAACAAGGATATTAAAGCACCCTGCACAAACTCAGGTTCTTTCGGCAAACTTATTTTTAAATGCGTCCAAAATGTGAACGTATTGAACCTTACAGCCACAAGGGTTTCGACGATTCATCAAAAGCAGATAAATTTATTTTTAAAAACCCCTGTAATTGGGTGCTGTTTGGCAAACTAGTAAGAGAAGAACCTTAAAGATAACTACACATAACATAACAGTAACAAACATAAGTTCAAGAGATTGCGAAAGAAGACCACTTCCGCCGTAAACTGAAACCAGCTAATTAACTTCACAAGAACAGCTATTCTAGTGACAAGATAGATAGCGTTTGTAGATCACTAATGAAACGTAAGCTGAATGAGTGGCGTAAGCAAGTCTTCAGTCAACTTAATTAAGCACTTATTCACATAAAAGTTCTGTTGATAATATTTCTGATTCCCCCTCCCCTAATGGCTTCCTGTAGCTGTTAGGGGGTTTTTCTTTTTATAAAAAAACTGTCAGGAATCAATGTCCCAACAGCTTAATTATGATTTCAAAAATTAAGTCGATAAAATATCAAATAATGTATCTAATTGGTCGTTACTTGTTACCCCGGCAACCCTATCTCTTGTATTATCATCGTTAAAATTTAATCTTTTCAACCTAGTTCCAGTTTTTCTTATTAACTCAATTCTGCCAAAGCTATTCCAATGTTTGTCTGCGAATTTTGCCAGACCTGCTGCTTTTCTCCAATTATCGTCCAAATCGTCTCTATGAGGTTCCAGAATATCTACTATAAATTCTTCTCCTAATTGCCTAATTACTAAAAAGTCAGGATACATCGGTTTAATTTGGCCTGAGTCTTCGTAAGGAATAGAAAATGACCATGTCTTTCTATCAAAGTTCCGTAGCCATCCGACAACTTCTTCTCGAGAAATTTCTGTTTCTATTGTAGGCTTCTCCCATCCGTTTAATTTAGCTGGGAAGTCGCCACTCTCTGTTATATATAGATGCTTATCAAAGGACTCAAATTCAGACTGTTTAATGTCACCAAAGAACAGTATTTGAGTTGGTGCTATAAATGCTTCCTGTTCTGGTAACTTTGATTGTCCTCGTATTGCATTATACTTTTCTAACTCCGATGTAGGTAGACCTTTTATAGCCAGTTTATGAGTGTCGAATAAATGATCTATTCTTACTTTACAAACATTTTCTAATACTTCATATACTTCTTTTTGTTGCAAGGTTAAAAACAACTCTAGTTTTGATACATTGGGATTTTGCTTATCATAATAAGTTGCCCAATAGTCTAAATGCAGCCCTTCTCCAAGTCTTTTACCGCACCTATTAAATAATTCACCAATATTAGGTTCACTAAGTTTTATTCTAAGTGGTTCACCAGGTAATTCTCTCCATATTCCTTGTTCTACGGTAATGGGGTTAATTACTATTTCATCAGCTTCACTTACTTTTACAGCAAATTCTTTGTCAGTTGCTTTTAATTTTTCTTTCTCATTAAATAGTGTATTGATTATCAATTTCTTAGACTCGTCTAATGCTTCTATATCTATTTGATGAAACGATGTTAATAAACGAGATAATTTTATTAACCGTCTAACATTTGAAGTTTTTCTATTTTTTTCAATTGTATAATTTGGTAATTCTTCAAGAACCTTAAATACATGTTCTAATTCATTACGACGATGCAAGATAACTTGATAATTTCCATTTTCCACATTTGTTGGAGGTACAAAATCAGGATCATTTTTTAGATATTCTATTACCTTCCTTAATCCATCAGTATCATAATAAGGTAAATATAACGATACGGAATTAAGAAGTTCATGGGCTTCAATCCTTCTGGCTAACGGTGTTCTTACCATTCTACCAATCAATTGTGCTATCAATGTATGATCTTGTGCTTTTCGGAAGGACATCATTACTTCTGCACGAGGGCAGTCCCAACCAGTTGTTAGACTCATTTTAAAAAGTATAAATTTTATATTTTTTTGTTCTTGAATTTTTGAAGGTTCAATCTTTCTTATTCTTTTATTTGAAACAATTACATCTACATCCTCTTCAAAACAGTGTGCAATTTCTTCTTCTTGAATAGTGCCGTACTCACTTTCAATTGTACTTATAACCAATTCTAAATTTGTTTTAGTTATACTTGAATCACTCCTATCCTCAACCTGAATTACCATTGCTGGATGAATTTCATTAAATCCCTGTGTTGAAGTATACTTGTTCCATTCATTACGCATCATAACCAATTGCCTTGTTGCAGCAGACAATAATGTCCAATCAGAATACTGATCATTCTCTGGATGAAATAATACTATTTTGTCTTTCAAAAGACCAGAAGTTCGTACATATTCAGGATCAATCTCAACAACCCTAGGAATACGACGATTTGGCCTCTGCTGCGTTCCATGTAATAATCTTAAAAATCTATCAGGTGTAGCTGAAACACCAATTACCATACCAATTGGCTTTACCCCTAATTCTTGATCTCCGAGGATCAATTTTTGAACTATAGTTCTTGAGAAATTCTCATCATGAGAGGTTCGATTCATTCCTCTATGTGCCTCGTCAATAATAAGATAAAGTTTATCTTTAAAGAATTCTGAAGAGTTTTGAATCGTTTCCCAAATTGTATAATTTCTATGGTCTCCTTTAGTGGTTAACAATTTATCTCTACCCAACTTTTGGGCATTTATAAAATATAATTTTCCACCGTCAAAAGTTTCTTGATCAAAATCAGGACCAATCATTACAATATCATTCTCACGTAACCTATCTGAACAATCCATTATTTTCATCCGAGATTGTTCATTCAACTCTGGTTGATCAGAGAACCAAAGAAAAACTGCATCTCTTTCTGCAGGAATTTCGTCCGTTCCTTCCAAAATAGATTCCAATAGAGAGGCTGTAATAACTGTTTTTCCAGATCCCGTTGGGGAGGAAAGTACCACTGCCTGCAAACCCTCCTCCCTTACTTCACGTTTGGCATTTGATAATTCTTTTAATAATTCTTCAACAGAATCTTCCTGAAAGCTTTTTAGGGCAATTTTCATTTATCATTATTCCTTCCATTGTCTTTTTAATTCAAAATTCTTTAAGTAGTTTTTGTAAAGCATTACTACATTAGGAACATTAAGTTCAGCTTTCATATCAAAGTAAGAGTCTTCTGAATTAGTCACTATAAATATGTGAGTAATCTCTTCCCTTTCAACAACTTTTTTTTGAAATTCATTAAAATATTGTTCCTTAAGCAATATAGCGTAGGTACTATCTTCAGGTATTAAATATCTTAAAGAATCATCAACAATAGGAATATTTCCCTTTGATCCAGCTATCATCCATAGCACTGGTAGGATAGATTTAAATTGTATTCCTAGTGCAACTTCATCAGGTTCTAAAAAATCCAGTTTGAAATAATCTAGGTTCGCAGAAAAGCCATCAGAATAAGCACGCTTTTCTTCCTCTTTAACAATAAGATTGCCCATTTTCCTAATGATCTCTTCTTTATATTTATTAAATTGACTCAGCCTAGGTGTCATTATATATATATCTGTAATATGCAAACTTTCTTGCAAACTCTCTATATATGTTTCTATCTCAGTATCATCAAACAAAATACTGGCTGAATATTCTTCATTTAAGAAGAATGGCATATCCCCTCTAACTTTTGATTGTGGAATCCCTTCTATCAAGGAAACTAGCTGCTTCTTCATTGAGGTGTTTAGGGTTTTCCCGTCTACAAAACTAATTTGTTTAATGTTCCTTAATTTTTCCTTATCTATTAGTCGACCAGTAAGGTATTCTCCTTCTATAATTGAATTATCTTCCCGTTTTCCACTAATAGTGTATTTTAGCCTTGGAAAAGTAACTGATCTACACACTCCATGTTTCTCCCAGTTTTCTTGCCCAGGGTAATACCCTTGTTCTTCTAATTTTTCAGCTACATCACCAGAAACTTCATTATTAGTGACTAAAATGCATTGATGATTCTTATTGTAGGCTTGATTAAGCATCATTACAGAATGAAGGGTAGTTCCACTACCCGCAAAGAAATCAAGAATTAAAGCATTCTCACGATTACTAACAACCGCATTGATACAATTAGCAACTGCATATACGGATTTTGGGAAATCAAAATTAGAAGAACCCCCCATAATTTTTGAAAGTAACTCAGTTCCGTACGTACTCGCATCAAGAGTTGACTTACTCCAAACAGTTTTATGCTTCTTTGACTGCTTTTCTCTTAGAGTGTAATAAATTTGCACTCCGTAAGATTGTTCTCTAGCTTGTAGCTTACCTTCATTAACGGCATCTCTTGTTCTTTCAAATCCATAATGCCAGTTTTTCTCGACACCTTCTTCATCCAGCGGCCAGACTGTTATAATATTTTCATCATCACTGTCTCTCATGGGTTGACCTAAGGGGATCGGATCACCTACACCAACAATTTCTAAAGTGTGTTTATTTACATAAATCGGGAAGAACTTTCTCCACCGTTGAGTTCTAAGAGAACCACTTCCTGTTCGTCTTAAATTCCTAGTTTCTCCACCGATAATTTCTTCGAGTATTTCTTCTTGAATAACTTCTTTTCCTTTAGGTACTAGGAATATTGCAAATTCATTTGTTTTTGCAAAGTTCTTCCCTCTTCTTCCTCTTTTGTTATGTTCTATTGTTACGATATAATCGTCGTATTCAGAGAAAATCTCCTCAAGAAGAATTCCAATATGATATAGTTCATAGTCATCAATTGTTAGAATCAGTACACCATCACTCTTTAATAGGTGCTTAGCAAGCACTAATCGTTTTTGCATCATAGATAGCCATTTGCTATGCCTATAAGTATCATTGACGTCTATATAATGGTTATTGTACTTCCAATCTTTTGCACCCGTATTATAGGGAGGATCTATGTATATACAATCCACTTTATTTGGGTACATATATTCTAATAATTGAAGTGCATGATAATTGTCTGCTTCAATTAGTACATGATTTAATGAACTTCCATAAACATTTCTAACTTCATCAACTTTCACTAAAGCAGGATAAATAGGATCTCCGAACTGTTTTATAATAACTATGCTTTCTATAGAAGCTACTTCAATACTACCATCTGAATCTTTAACTATTACGGCAGTATTGTCTGAAATTTCTTTAACTCTGTAAGTTTCACTTAAGTTATCATTTTTTTTTGCTACAGTTGATCTAATCGTAATTGGTGCACTGAAAATTGGAACAACTTCCGGTATATGTTGTTCAAATACTACTCCAAACCGTTTCCTTCTTTTTAGATTCTTAACCTCATTTTTAATTATATTTCTAAGTTCTGGTATTGGTATTTGATCAATCTTATCTTCTAAGAGTGCCATATTTTTCTCTCCGATTTCATTTGGAAATAATTACGTTATTTCTATTATCGGCTATTTAAAGTTATTTTTTTGTAATTTCATGTCGAAAAAGGTTTTTTTTTGAATTTTTTATGTTTATATACTTTTTTTAATTAGGTCAATATATCCGTAAGTTTCTCTTGTAAATTTGACCAACCGCCTTCAATTTCCTTGCTGACTAAAGAACATAATAAAAAGCCCATCAATTCATTGGGCTAAAATAAGTAATAATCTATTTTTATTAAAAAGTTACGGATTATGGATCATATTGATCTTATTATGGTATTCTATAAACGCCTTTTTTAATAATCCATTTTGTTCACTAATCATCTCAAATTCATGTTTTAACTCTTCAAATAAATCTTTTACATCCAAGTTATATCTTGTGAATTCAATAGCAAATTTCACTGTCTCTGTTCTATTGGGCTTCTTAAAAGACCTCCGAGATAATTCGTTGTTTAGTTCTATTAAAATATTTAATTCCTGTTCATCCAATCCTATAGTTACATTTTGTTTCCTTTTCAATTTCCTTACCTCCTTTAATTAGTATGAACTTAAACTGCTTAACTCGGCTTAGGCCTCGTGTTCGGGTAACAACCCACCCTCACCCTGCATTCAATAGAATATTTACAATCCCGAAAACCAAACTACATGGATAGGGGTAGCCGCTTTTTGGCTATCCCTTGAAATGTAGTTGGGAGATCTCTTTAATTTATATTTATTTCTTTTTAAGAAAAAAACCCATAATCCCTTTATTATCAAGGCTTTCAAGCATTCTTTGCTAAGTTTAAGTTAGCAAGGGATTCAATCATTTAAATATAATTCAAGCAAATTCCTCATTCTTATAGAGGGGATATAAATGTCAATTGGCTGACCTTTTCTTATCCTGCTTCTGAATATCCATTGCAGTAAATCAGATAATGCAAATATATCCTCATCCACACTTACATCATGTGATATAAAAAATTGTTTTGTAACAGGATTCATGTAACGATTAGCTAAATAGATACACACAGATTTATCTGCGTAATTATTAGTTGCCCTTGCAGTGACTTCCACAAATTGATCCCTTAATCCTGTAGGTTGAATCTTCTGTTTAAAATCTTTAAAAGTCGTCCACATGACATATTCAGTAGATACTCCTATCTTATGTCTGTAAAAATTATATGCATTATCTTTGATCATCTTCCTATACTCTTTAACCCCCATTTTTCTTCTTAGATCTGAGTTACTAAATGAATTGCGTTTCGATCCTATCTTGTTCAAATCTCTCTTGTCAGAAACTTTAGAGTAATGAATTCGGATCAGATTTTTTAAATGATCTCTATTTTCTTCCCCCAATGGAATGTAATTCACTAGATCATATCTGCCATTAGAATAGGCCACAGAATGATAACTATACTGCAAGTCAAACATATCAAAATAGTATCTTTGAAGTTGTCCTTGAAACAAATATGTCATTACAAAAACTTCCTCAAAACCCTTAAAAGCTGCCACTGGAAATAACCAATACAATGCAGTATTGTTATACATGATTAAATTCCCAGCATTAGCAAGATTACGTATTTTCTTAAAATTACCTTCTTCATACTCATCATCATTCCATTTAACGAATCCTTTTGAATCAACGGATATGATTGGATCACCGTTGCTATTTCTAGCCGATAACAAAACTTTAAGATCGTCCTGTGGTATTTTTTGATCCTCTAATATATCTATCACTTCATCAATTATTAAGGTATATCCTTGAATCTCTATCAACTCAATTAACTCTTTGTTTATCCTTTTGAAAAGTGCATGGGTTGACACTATGTCTTTACCTTCACCAATTAGTTTTTGCAAAGACTCTAACTTTGTCTCTCCTTTTAAAGCTTCAGGTTGGGCAAATTCACGTTCAATAGAGTCTATTACTCTTGCAATTTCACTCATAAACGGAGTAATATATATGAACCTTTTGGATATCGGTGCCTCATTCATATACTGGATAGCCCAGCTTGTCTTACCACTTCCCATAATAGAATCAATTATGTTTATCTTCGTTTGTTTCGATTTCTCGCACAACATTTTCTATCTTCCTCTCTCATTTCATTTTGCAAGATTTCTTTTACAAAGGATTACTTGCAGATATGGAATGAGATAGGACATGCAGACTTTTTTTTCTTGATTTTTATTTTGCCCTTCAACTGAATTAACTAGATTGTTTTAGGAAACGTTGGACATAAGAATGGCTACCTTAACAGCAATATAATTGCTGAAAAAGCAGCCGTTCCAATCACTGAATTGAACTGAGTTGTATGAGGTATCCATGTGTCACCTAATTTGAACGTATGAATTCCTTCATCAATAGACTTTCCATACAAAGCTTGTCCTGTATGCTGGTGTTTGTCCATTGCTACCCGTACCGTATACGCCAAGCAGCCTGCCGAACCGATTATGTGCGTTCTCCACATAGACTTTCCACAACAGAAATTAGGAACTGTTATGAGTGGAAACGCTAAATTTTGTGCGTTGGCTTCGCTAACCGGTCAAGGTTTGATTTACTTGCTGTTACTAGGCATTCCAGCAAGTGAACAGACCAGCAGCTAAAAAGGCATAATTTAATAGACCTTGCATCCTCTTATTTTTTTCGATAAGATGAATTAAAGCTGGTGCTGTTCAGTATTCAGTTTTATTTGTTTGAATTACTTGGTCACCTACTGCGAATAGGTGGCTTTTTCTATGTTTTAAAGGCTTCTTCTTGCTTCTGCTATCTTGGAATTCAAACCCTGTTTCCAAGCCAATAGGGCATTTATATAGCCTTCAGAAAAGGTTCCTGCAATTCTATGCTTTTTTTGTGTTACTTCAGCAACCTTACCGGTATACCAACTGATTGCTTCTATGGTTGTTACTTTATTTATGTTGGGGAAATCAAGATCCATGTTAAAACATCCTTTTCTTAGTATGTTGATCCAGTACCTTTAGTGGTGAGAATTTCTTATGGCTTTCCCTTACGTCTGTTCCAAAAAGATTTACGTATGTTTTTACGATTTCCATACTGGTATGGCCAAGAATAGCTTGAAGTTCAAAGATGTTTGCCCCTTGCTGCACACTCAACTTTGCAAAGGTATGCCTGAATGTATGGCAACTGCAGCGAACACCCTCTATCTGAGACATTCGCCCATATTTAATTATTCTCTGTTGAATGCCTCTCCTCGTAAGCCTTGTGCCATCTACAGTTACAAATAATGCCTCACTTTCAACATAACCACGAATAGCAATGTATTTTTTTAATTGCTTCTTCATTTCGTTCTGAATTGGAACTAACCTTTCACGGTAGCTTTTTGCATTTCTAATACAAACTAAATGATCTTCCCAACGAATATCGTTTAAAGAAAGTCCTGCAAGTTCATTTACTCTTATCCCCGTCTCTAGCATTAGTAACATAATTGTATAATCCCTAACTCCAGTAAAGGTAGTCAGATCAGGCTGGCGGAATAGCTTGTTCAACTGTTCCTTATTGAATGTGGGAATAATCCTTTTCCTATCTTTTAGAAGCTTTGTATTTTGCATTGGATTCTGTGATATGTGTTTGTGCTTGTACAAAAAATTAAAAAGTGAACGTAAAGCCCGTAATCGGGTATTTATTGAAACCACTCTGTTACCTTTGTAGTTTTTCATAAAAAGTATCACATTTTCTTTAATATGTTCTTCTGTTACATTGAAGGGCTTTAAATTAGATATGTCTATACCCTGACTTGAAAGTAAGTTTAAAAATGCTTTAAACTCATTCAAATAATACTGAATTGTGAATGGCCTAAGGTTTCTTAATTCACAGTCCTTTACGAACAATTCAATTGCCTCTTCGAAAGTACTTACATACGATTTAGTGTCCTTTGTCATAATAGCTAGTTCACTTTGATCTAAAGTGTTCTTCCGTCTAGCCAAATCAACTTCACCCCTTACATAATGAACACGATTGTTACGCACGATTAGATGTATTAAAGTCGTGGAAAAAAACAACTAAAAAAGAACACAAAAAAACGCCTCTACAATTCCTGTAGAGACGTTAAAAACGTTGATATTACTTAATTCACTTGTAATTAACGTTTTTTAAATAAACAACAAAATGATACCGGTGGCCGGGGTCGAACCGGCACTCCAGAGGAACACGATTTTGAGTCGTGCGCGTCTGCCAATTCCGCCACACCGGCATGTTTGGAGGCGGCACCCGGATTCGAACCGGGGGTAAAGGAGTTGCAGTCCTCTGCCTTTCCTCTTGGCTATGCCGCCAAACATCTGGAGCGGAAGACGGGATTCGAACCCGCGACCCCCACCTTGGCAAGGTGGTGTTCTACCACTGAACTACTTCCGCCTATTTTGCCTGTAAGTCATTCTATGCAAGGAAAAGGAAATGTTTCCTGTAAAGTAAAAATGGCTGGGCTAGCTGGATTCGAACCAACGCATGACGGAGTCAAAGTCCGTTGCCTTACCGCTTGGCTATAGCCCATCTATGTAGATTTCTATTATGTATGGATCCATTATACTGCAGCTGATTTTATAAAACAAAAATGGGGCGACTGATGGGAATCGAACCCACGAATGTCGGAACCACAATCCGATGCGTTAACCACTTCGCCACAACCGCCACTTTATGAATTTATATTGGCAGGGGCAGTAGGAATCGAACCCACACCGGAGGTTTTGGAGACCTCTGTTCTACCGTTAAACTATGCCCCTGTAAGATGGTGGAGGGGGGCAGATTCGAACTGCCGAACCCTAAGGAGCGGATTTACAGTCCGCCGCGTTTAGCCACTTCGCTACCCCTCCATATTAAGTGAAGACAGTGCCGGCAAGAGGACTTGAACCCCCAACCTACTGATTACAAGTCAGTTGCTCTACCAATTGAGCTACACCGGCAAATAATGTTTGTGATAGTAAGCCGTTCCTGCTCGATAAGGTCGCCCAGATCTCAGGATGTTTAGTCAAGCAGCAGTTCGATCTGTGCGCTGAAGTAATTTCAGGAAGCTTATTCGATCGTGCTCTACCAATTGAGCTGCACCGGCATATCTAATTTAAAAATAATAAATGGTGGCTTGGGACGGAATCGAACCGCCGACACATGGATTTTCAGTCCATTGCTCTACCGACTGAGCTACCAAGCCATTATGTTTCGGCTTCCACTAAGCTTCGAATCTCTTCCTCAGCTCCCTCATTCACATCCTCGCGTATGCATATACGCTCCGGTGCTCATTCAGTCGCTTCCTCGACCTTCTTGCTTATTGAAACCCTCTTACATTTTACTGAGTACATTGATAAAAATCAATGGCGGTCCGGACGGGACTCGAACCCGCGACCTCCTGCGTGACAGGCAGGCATTCTAACCAACTGAACTACCGGACCATTTTGGTTGCGGGGACAGGATTTGAACCTGCGACCTTCGGGTTATGAGCCCGACGAGCTACCAGACTGCTCCACCCCGCGACAATAAAAGTGATTAAATTTTTATGGTGGAGGATGACGGGATCGAACCGCCGACCCTCTGCTTGTAAGGCAGATGCTCTCCCAGCTGAGCTAATCCTCCATTGGTTTCGGCTTGTGATGAGCGGCGCATTGCGTTGTCGCTTTCATTCACTCACATCCTCATGCACTTATGTGCACTCCGGTGTTCGCTCACTCGGCTCCTAGCACTGCTTGCTCCTCCCAACCCTCTTACGTTTACTTTATTGGGTGAAAGTTTCGGCTTGCGATGAGCGGCGCATTGCGTTGTCACCTTCAGTCGTTCGCATCCTCACGCACACATGTGCGCTCCGGTGCTCTCTCCTTCGGTTCCCAGCACTGTTTGCTCCTCCCAACCCTCTTGGGTTTACTTTGTTGGGTGTTGGTTTTGGCTTGCGATAGCGGCGCTCTAAATGCTGCTTCGCTTACCTGTTCATGTGTCGAGTTGAGATGGTGACCCGTACGGGATTCGAACCCGTGTTACCGCCGTGAAAGGGCGGTGTCTTAACCGCTTGACCAACGGGCCAGTTAAAATTATGGCGGAGAGCGGGGGATTCGAACCCCCGATACGCTTATGACGTATACACGATTTCCAATCGTGCTCCTTCGGCCACTCGGACAGCTCTCCATAATATGGCTCCGCAGGCAGGACTCGAACCTGCGACCGATCGGTTAACAGCCGATAGCTCTACCACTGAGCTACTGCGGAATGCTTGCCTGGCGGCGTCCTACTCTCACAGGGGGAAACCCCCAACTACCATCGGCGCTGAAGAGCTTAACTTCCGTGTTCGGTATGGGAACGGGTGTGGCCTCTTCGCCATAGCTGCCAGACAAATTAAAAGTGACAAGACTTATTATATAATGTGGAGAGAAAAAATCAAGACCTTTTTTGATCTTTTTTTGTTCTTTCAAAACTGGATAACGAATGTTCACGAGTGTCATGCCTTACGTTGTCATTAGGTTAAGTCCTCGACCGATTAGTATTCGTCAGCTGCACGTGTCGCCACGCTTCCACCTCGAACCTATCAACCTGATCATCTTTCAGGGGTCTTACTTCAAAGAATGGGAAATCTCATCTTGAGGGGGGCTTCATGCTTAGATGCTTTCAGCACTTATCCCGTCCGCACATAGCTACCCAGCGATGCCTTTGGCAAGACAACTGGTACACCAGCGGTGCGTCCATCCCGGTCCTCTCGTACTAAGGACAGCTCCTCTCAAATTTCCTGCGCCCGCGACGGATAGGGACCGAACTGTCTCACGACGTTCTGAACCCAGCTCGCGTACCGCTTTAATGGGCGAACAGCCCAACCCTTGGGACCGACTACAGCCCCAGGATGCGATGAGCCGACATCGAGGTGCCAAACCTCCCCGTCGATGTGGACTCTTGGGGGAGATAAGCCTGTTATCCCCGGGGTAGCTTTTATCCGTTGAGCGATGGCCCTTCCATGCGGAACCACCGGATCACTAAGCCCGACTTTCGTCCCTGCTCGACTTGTAGGTCTCGCAGTCAAGCTCCCTTGTGCCTTTACACTCTGCGAATGATTTCCAACCATTCTGAGGGAACCTTTGGGCGCCTCCGTTACATTTTAGGAGGCGACCGCCCCAGTCAAACTGCCCGCCTGACACTGTCTCCCGGCCCGATCAGGGCCGCGGGTTAGAAGTTCAACACAGCCAGGGTAGTATCCCACCGATGCCTCCACCGAAGCTGGCGCTCCGGTTTCCAAGGCTCCTACCTATCCTGTACAAGCTGTGCCAAAATTCAATATCAGGCTGCAGTAAAGCTCCACGGGGTCTTTCCGTCCTGTCGCGGGTAACCTGCATCTTCACAGGTACTATAATTTCACCGAGTCTCTCGTTGAGACAGTGCCCAGATCGTTACGCCTTTCGTGCGGGTCGGAACTTACCCGACAAGGAATTTCGCTACCTTAGGACCGTTATAGTTACGGCCGCCGTTTACTGGGGCTTCAATTCAAAGCTTCGCTTGCGCTAACCTCTCCTCTTAACCTTCCAGCACCGGGCAGGCGTCAGCCCCTATACTTCGCCTTGCGGCTTCGCAGAGACCTGTGTTTTTGCTAAACAGTCGCCTGGGCCTATTCACTGCGGCTCTCTCGGGCTTGCACCCTACCAGAGCACCCCTTCTCCCGAAGTTACGGGGTCATTTTGCCGAGTTCCTTAACGAGAGTTCTCTCGATCACCTTAGGATTCTCTCCTCGCCTACCTGTGTCGGTTTGCGGTACGGGCACCATTTTCCTCGCTAGAAGCTTTTCTAGGCAGTGTGGAATCAGGAACTTCGGTACTTAATTTCCCTCGCCATCACAGCTCAGCCTTATGACAAGCGGATTTGCCTGCTTGCCAGCCTACCTGCTTGGACGCGCATATCCAACAGCGCGCTTACCCTATCCTCCTGCGTCCCTCCATTGCTCAAACGGAAAAGAGGTGGTACAGGAATCTCAACCTGTTGTCCATCGCCTACGCCTTTCGGCCTCGGCTTAGGTCCCGACTAACCCTGAGCGGACGAGCCTTCCTCAGGAAACCTTAGGCATACGGTGGAGGGGATTCTCACCCCTCTTTCGCTACTCATACCGGCATTCTCACTTCTAAGCGCTCCACCAGTCCTTCCGGTCTGGCTTCTCAGCCCTTAGAACGCTCTCCTACCACTGTCCGAAGGACAGTCCACAGCTTCGGTGATCCGTTTAGCCCCGGTACATTTTCGGCGCAGGGTCACTCGACCAGTGAGCTATTACGCACTCTTTAAATGGTGGCTGCTTCTAAGCCAACATCCTGGTTGTCTAAGCAACCCCACATCCTTTTCCACTTAACGGATACTTGGGGACCTTAGCTGGTGGTCTGGGCTGTTTCCCTTTCGACTACGGATCTTATCACTCGCAGTCTGACTCCCATGGATAAGTCTTTGG
>NZ_WMIB01000007.1 GCF_009711125.1 Metabacillus mangrovi
CCCCTTTCAGATAGAAGTTAAAAAGAGTATCTCATGGGGGAAACTTAGACTGAAGGTGTGGTTTATTTAACGCTTACAAATAATCCAATTTTGACCGATATATTTTATTTTTGACCGATAAATGGAAAATTCGACCGATAACCGTTCTCGTCAGCTAGTGAAGGCCGGAATCCGGCCCACCTAACCCGGTTTTTCACAGGTGAAAGCCCATTCTCGTCGATATCCTGTCATTTTCGAAGATAAATTACCCGTTTCGTAGATATATCATCATTTTCGAAGATAAATCTCAAATTTCGTAGATATATCCCGATTTTCGAAGATATCCGCCTGTTACAGCTATAATCCGGCTGTTTGAGCGGCCCCCTCGACAGGCTGGCGGTACTTTTCCCTCTGTATCAGACAGATCCAGACCATTTTCCACTTAAATCCGCGCCAAATTTGCCGGGCGAACATCAATTTCGTACCATTCCACTTCAATCCGGCTATTTGAGCGGCCTCCTCGACAGGCTGGCGGAACTTTCCCCTCTGTATCAGACAGATCCAGACCATTTCCCACTTGAATCAGTGCCAAATTTGCCGAGCGAACATCAATTTCGTACCATTCTCCTTCAATCCGGCAGTTTCAGGGACCTCAGTTCCAAGCCACTTCCCCAAAACCACAACCAAACCTCACTTAAAAACCGGCTCCTTAAACTGCGCCAATCTCTCAAGCGAGCTCTGTTCCACGTCCTTATGCAGGCTGTTGCCGTGCGAATCCATCGTAACGACCGCTTTAAAGTCCTTCACTTTAAGGTGCCACATCGCTTCCGGAATTCCGAATTGCATGAGGTCGACGCCTTCTACGGATTGGATGCAGTCGGCGTAGTACTGGGCTGCTCCGCCGATGGCGTTTAAATACACGCCTCCGTGTTCTTCGAGGGCTTTCAGCGTTTTCGCGCCCATTCCGCCTTTGCCGATGACGGCGCGGATGCCGAAGCGTTTCATGATGTCGCCCTGGTACGGCTCCTCGCGGATACTGGTTGTCGGGCCTGCGGCTTTGACGTGCCATTGTTCGTGTTCGTCCTTCAGCATGACCGGTCCGCAGTGGTAGATGATTTGCCCGTTCAGGTCGACCGGGCAATCGTTGGTTGACAGGTATTTATGAATCGCATCGCGGCCTGTGTACATCATGCCGGAGATTTTGACGACGTCGCCGACCTTGAGGGAGCGGATTTTCTCCTCGGTGATCGGTGCTTCAAGGACGACTTCATCTGCTGCAACGATCTCCTCTGCCGCTGCTGCAACTTCCTTGGCGAAATCAATTTCCTCGCCATCCTGGTACAGCCATTCCGTTACTTCGCCTGACGCGGCATCGATTTTCATGCCGAGGCGGCGGAACGCCCAGCAGTTATAGGCGACAGATACGAAGAAGCTCGCAGGGATCCGGTTGATGACGCCGGCCTTGCAGCCGAGCAAGGTGGTCTCGCCGCCGAAGCCCATTGTGCCGATGCCGAGCTTGTTGGCGTTCTCCACCACATATTCCTCGAGCTCGCGAAGCTCCGGTACCGGGTTGACGTCGTCGTTGCTGCGGAACAGCTGCTCCTTCGCGAGCTCGTAGCCGCTCGTGCGGTCGCCGCCGATGCCGACACCGATGAAGCCTGCACTGCAGCCCTGGCCTTGAGCCTGGTAGACAGAGTGCATGACACATTTACGGATCCCGTCAAGGTCACGTCCCGCGCGGCCGAGGCCGTCGAGCTCGCATGGCAGGCTGTACTGGATGTTCTTGTTTTCACAGCCGCCTCCTTTTAGGATGAGGCGGGCGTCTATGTAATCCTCTTCCCACTGCTCGAACTTGATGACCGGTGTACCGGCGCCCAGGTTGTCGCCGGTGTTATCGCCTGTCAGTGAGTCAACAGAATTCGGACGGAGCTTGCCTGTTTTCGTTGCTTCAGCAATCGCCCGCTTGATCGCTTCCTTCATTTTGATCTGATTTGCACCGACCGGCACCTTCAGCTTGAATGTCGGAAGACCGGTATCCTGACAGATTGGCGATACATTTTCATCCGCCATTGCAATATTATCGGTGATTGTGTCGAGTGACATCGCTGCCCTCGTTCCCGCACTTTCACCAAGCTTCGCCTTTTGAATCGCTCTTCTGACATCTTTCGGAAGCCTAGTGGATGTCTCCACGATCAGCTCGACCATGCTCTCAAAAAAATTCTCCAACCGAATTCTCCCCTTTGTATGTATATAGGATTCTCTAAATTTATTATACTCTGAATTGTAAGGGGTTCCAAGTGTGTCTTTAAAGGGTGCCTGTTCATAGAATGAAGGGAAAGGACGTGAACAGAGATGGCTTCAAAAAAAAGAAAAACCCGGTGTATTTTCCCGGGCTACAAATGGTGCGGACCAGGATGCAGCGGGCCGGGTGCGCCGATCAATCAGGTGGACTCTTGCTGTATGAGGCATGACAAGTGCCTGGACAGCGGCCGCTCCAAATGCCAGTGTGACCGGGAATTTCTGCGCTGCCTTGAGCCGCATATCAACCGGTACAGTGAGAGCGGAAAAACAGCAGCGCTCATCTATGATGTGATGAAGCTCCGGACTGCCTTTACGTGCAGCGGACGGAAACATTAAAGCTTTTCCTTCCACATCAATTCATCCAGATCCATCCTCATCTTTTTCAAATAAAACGGGTCCTCCTCCAGCAGCTTCATATCAATCTCGAGAATAAAATCCCGGAATGCAGCATTGGATCCGTATGGTCCACACCCATACTTCAGCTCAAACCACTCAAACTTGCGGAGCTCGCGAAACCGGCGGGCGAACCTTCTTTTTTTACTGGAGGGAAAGAGCTCGAGCAGATCAAAGGCCGCCTCCAATATATCCAGCATGCATACCCCTTCTTTCTATAAATCTATGATCAGCGTATCATAGGCGAATTCTACGTTCAGTCCGGCAAGCTGCTTTTCGATTTTCTTCAGCTCATCGTGGCTTAAGCCGTTCACCTCTTCGATATGGGTAAGAATAGCTTTCTTTGGCTGTAGTGCCTTTAGGATGTCCAGGGTTTCTGCAAAGGTGCACTCTTCTTTCAAAACAGGATGGTCTTCCTGAAAGAGCCGTTCCCCGGTGAGCGGATTGGTTTCAAACACGCCGGCGGGCAAAATCGCAAGGTCCACTCCCTGCAGACTTTTGTCCGGCTTCCATCCGTTCGTCTCATCCATTGCAATTAGCACCTTCTTCCGGGCATTTTCCAGTAAAAAGGCATACACATAATCCTCGGCAAGACGGAACGGGGTGATGATCGTATCCTTGATCCAGAACGAATCTCCGTCCTTCAGCTCACGGATTGAGGCGAATCCCTGCTGCTCGAAAAAAGCAAAATGATCCCCGCTTCCGAGAAAGCGCTCAAAGTCTACTGCCACCTGCTTCGGCAGATAAATATCCGTCATCCGCGGCTTAGGAGGATGGTGCTTCCAATCCGCGTTCAGCGTTTCTACTATTCTTCTTCCCATGACGTGATCCGGGTGCCAATGGGAATAGAGAATACCGTCTACCTGCCGGATGGCCGATCGGTTGATCTGCATATAAATGTCTTCCGGCGTATCAATCAGGAGGTTAAGATCGTGAACGAACAGGCTCGGACCGGAACGGCTGTATGGAACGCCGATCTCCCTCGCCTCCTCGCATACCGGGCATCCGCACAGCGGGCGCGGGATTGCCGTTGCTCCGCCGGTTCCCAGAAATTCGATTTTCATTTGGACTCCCCCCAGTTGACATAAAAAGTTTATTTAGCTTCGCTGTTTCCCTTGAGCTTCCCCTACTACATAGAGCTTCGTTCCCGGGGCAAGCGGGGCATCAAGCTTCTGCAGGACGTTAAGCTGGTTCTCATCAGAGATCAGCAGGATGTTTGCCTTTTTCAGGTTCTCGAAAGCATCCCCATACGTCCTCCATTCAGGAACAGAAAGAATTTCACGCAGCTCCGATTCCTCCGTCCCATTGTTCAGCAGCTTGCTGAAAATCCGGCTCGTGCCTTTATGCCGGGCCGATTTTGCCATGAGGTGAGAGGCGGAATGCTGGGATAAAATAAATTCATCGACATTGGCATGCCTGAACATGCTGATATGCTGTTTGTTCAGAATTTCTGCGATCGTATAAATGTTGGTTTTCGTTCCAGTATCGTACTCTTCTATGCTTGAGGCAATAAGAAGCGTCCTTCCGTCAGCCAGATCCATATCTTCAATATGGGGCGGAGCAAAAATAAGCACCGCTTTGGAACGGGCCACGCCCGCCTGGTCCAGGACCGATGTGTTTGTCGCGCTGCCGTTTATGTAATGAAACCGTTCATGGGTGAGCGGAGATTTTTCCAGCTCATCGATGAGCAGAATGTCCGTTTCCGGCTCCTCCATCATCAGCTCTTCGGCGGCTTCCTTCGACTTCAGCGTCCACCCGATGATGATGTAATGGTCTTTTCCCTTATACATGAGCTTTCCTTCTTCCTTTAACTTTTTGTGCCTCGAAAATGAATCGACGATCATCCCGATCACGAGTCCGAAGATGCCGATTCCGAACGGATAGATGACGAGCATCGTCCAGATTCTCCCGGCTGCCGATTCAGGAGAAACATCCCCGTATCCGACTGTCGTCATTGTCGTCATCAGCCACCAGACCGCATGCAGATCATTTTCAAACGTCTGCGGCTCGAGGCTTCTGATCACCCACGTGTTGAGGATGAGAAACAGCAGCACCGCTATAAGCAGCGTGAAGAATTTAATTTTTATCGCTCTAATGTACAGCTTCCGGAACAGATGCATACGGCAATCTCCTTTAATGTTCACATATTTCCATTGTAGCGCTTTGCCGAGGGCAGGAATACCCAAAAATGGTACAATCCTTGCAGGAGGTGAAAAAAATGCTGCCAGACCGAATCCGGCTTTTCAGCTCAACAACCGAAAACCGCCATGCCATGATTGACTATGCTTCACGGAGTATTTCGAAAAGGTCCGGCTGGATCAAAAACCATACGATGTACTCCAACGCGATGATCGTCATCAATTTTGAAATAGAAGCAAAGGATGTAAAAGAACTGCTCGGGGATCTCAATCAGGAGGGAATGAAACTGTTTCAGGAGAGCTTGGAACTTGCCGCAGCATTTCCTGAGGAGGTGCAGAACGGGGAAAAAGAAATATCCGGGTCCCTGAGGATCACGTTCATCCACAACGACCCGGATATGAGGATTCCTTCAGTGCCGGGGTGAATCAGCCTATTTGATTTTCAAAGAGACTGTTCCGGTTATTGTATTTCAGCACCCGGTTAAACAGGAAAAGGTTCAGGAGCAGGACGAGCAGGGAAAGGATGAGCATCAGCTCGATCCCGAGCAGGAACAGACCGCTGAACTGCCCGATGAGCATACCGATGACCGGAAGAACGATGATGCCGCCGATATTCTGCGCCTCCTGGTACGTTTTTACTTTCGCAGAAATCATGATATTCAGCAGAATCGTCATGATCATGACGAGCGGAGACAGGACAAGGATGAGGACGAGCCATTTTGCGGATGGGAAAATGAGGTGTCCCATCAGGATGTAGCTTGCTGTATTGATGACGGTGCCGCTTAAAATAAAGCTCGCGAGTGATACTGCTGCTGACGGAAGAAAGGACGCGAGGAGCTTGCCTGCAAACAGTTCCTTAATTGTTATCGGGGAAAACAGCAGGCTTTCGAGTGTTCTTCTCTCCTTCTCTCCCGCAAAGCTGTTCGCTGCTATGGCAGAAGAGGTAATGATCGGAATGAGCAGGAATAAGGACGGATAAAGAAAGTTGGTAAAAACATATAAGAACTTCTCGTTCAATGAATGGATCTCTCCGGCGTTCAGACCGGCCGTCATTTTATCCATCATCTGAAGCATCGCCGGGTCCATCATGCTTTTCACATCTGAAAACAGCACGAAGCCGGACAGTGCTGCTGGTATGACCGTACTGAAAATAAGCGGAACGATGATGAGTGTCAAAAGCAGATTTTTTGTTTTGATCAGATGTAAGACATCTTTTTTAAACAGTGCTGTTACGACGGCTTTGTCCATTATGGGCCTCCCTGATTTTAAAGTAGACGGTCTCTGCCCCGGTGTTTTCAATCTGGACCGAATAAACGGCATGGGTGTTCAATATGTTCCTCAGCAAACCCGGGATCTCGTTTTTCGAGGAAACCTTCATCCGGATTTTCCCCGCTCCTGCCCGCTCTGTATACTCTGTTTCATAATCTGTTTCCACGATGACAGACAGCTCCGGGATATATTTTTCCGTCAGCTCCGCAAGTGTTCCCTGCTCTGCGACTGTCTGATTTTCCATAAAAGCAAATGAGTCGCAGATCGGCTCCAGCTGATGAAGGACGTGGGAGCAAATAATGATTGTCGTTCCGGTTTCCTCGTTATACTTTTTCAAATACAAGAGCACCATCCGGATTCCATCCGGGTCAAGGCCGTTTGTCGGTTCGTCCAGGAACAGAAGCTGCGGTTTATGCAGCAGCGCCTTTGCGAGAGCGAGTCTCTTTTTCATCCCAGTGCTGTACTGACCTGCCGGCCTGTGCTGGTACTCTTCCATATCAAAAAGCTTGAGCAGGCGGGGGATTTGTTCCTGATCCTTGACCTTGTACAGCTCTGCGAAAAATTTCAAATTATCCAGTCCGCTCATTTCGTGATAGAGTCCGGCATTTTCGGTCACGATTCCGGTATACTCCTGATTTGATCCCCTTCCGCTGAAGGATCAAAGCCCGCTACCTTGATCTTCCCGCTGTCGGGAGCGATGACTCCGTTCAGGATGCGGATCAAGGTCGTTTTTCCGGCCCCGTTCGGTCCAAGCAAACCAAGTATCTCCCCTTTTTTCACAGTCAGACCGGCCCCGTCCAGCACCTTTGTCCGGCCGAAGGACTTGCTGACTCCTGCCGCTTCAATAATGTTCATATTTTCACCTGCTTTCTTAAGATCGGTCTTTCGGCTCCGGCAAAATGATGGTTGCAAGATGGCGTTCGCGCCGCTCCGGTGATGGCTCATTGTCCATCGCTTCCTTCAGCAGGCTCCCCATTTTATCCATTAGCTCCATAAATTCTTCATCCGATAGCTGAAAGCTTCCCATACTGAAGCCGACTCCATCCTGCAGCACATCATACTCCGGCTGGTTCAGGTAATCTTCAAACCTTCCCGCAAGCTGATTGGTGAAGGAAAGGAACAAGTCCATGTGCTCCTCTTTCGTGATTGCGGAAACCTCTTCTTTGGAAGGGGGCTCCGCCTCTTTTAAGCTGTAGATTTTTTCGATTGTCCCGCGGATTTGATTTTCCTTTACCACTTCAAGGATTCCTGATTCTAGGAGCCGGTTGATGTGCCTGTATAGTGTTGCTGGTGGCACATCCTTCATGCGCCCTGAAATCTGCTGCGAACTCAGCTGCTTTCCGTTCACGAGTGACTGTACAATTTTCATCCGGACTGGATGCAGCAGCAGTTTCGCCTTTGCTGTCTCGTTCATCGTATGCATCCCCTTTTATCATTATCACTTTTGATAATAATATAAATAATGATAACATTCAATCATAAATAAAGACCGGCGTGCTTTACCGGTCTGCTTATCTGCACTTCTTTTCATAGATTTTATTGGAATTTCCAAATGGCCCGAACAACATGCCGGTATGGACCCAGCCGTATTTTTCATAATAGCTGTCCAGATCGCTATTCAGATAAAGGTTGCTGTACCCCTTTTTTTCCGCTTCCTGCAGTCCGTGCTCCAGCAGCTTCCTGCCAAATTCTTTTCCCCGATGTTCTGGATCCACCCAGAGACACGCAAGCCATGGGCACAAATCGTGGCGGCTGTTCAGGTCGTTGCGGAGCAGGGCGTATGTGCCCAGAATGGCAACCCCTTCTAGTGCCACATAAAAAGAGGGCAGCCCGTCTGCGGATGAATGCCTCATGCAGTCTTCATAGAAAGCATAATTGTCCTCTGTCCCCCACTGATTATAAAATGCCTGGACAGCCTGTGGAAAAAGCTTAGGCCGTTTGCTTACTTCTATGATTTCCATAAGGCGCCTCCGCGAATTTTTCAGTTTATATGATTACGCCAACAAACCATCTTAACCATGCTCACGCCGGAAATCCCGGACGGTTGTATAAACGGCATGGGGACCTTTTTTGAATTCGGCTGTCTGAAACTCCGGCAGCCATTGGACGCCGACGGTATAAACGCCCGCTGCAAGCCCAGCCTCGATATCGGCATCACTGTCCCCGATGTACATCGCGTGCTCCGGCTGCGCATCCATTTCTGCAAGCGCCCTTTGGATCCCTTCCGGCGCCGGCTTCGCCTCGTTTACATCATCTCCCGTTACAACCGCATCAAATTCGATGTCCATTTCCAGTGCTTTCAGGGAAATATCGAGACCCCTTCTCGATTTCCCCGTTACAATGCCGATTTTGGTCCCGCGTTCTTTCAAAGATTGCAGCATGCCGCTGATCTCCTCATCAGGCTTCACGAGTTCTTGGTGCCGGTCTTCATACAGCTTATAAAACCGTTCAACTGCCTCCTCTTTATTTTCATGAGCCAGGTTCCTCAAAATAATCTCCTGCTCGGGTGGTCCGAACATTGCTTTTATGTCATCAGACGTGATTTCCTTTTGGTCGTAGCTTTTGAACACTTCCTGAAAGGCTTGAAACGCATTTGGCAGCGTGTTGGCCAATGTCCCGTCGAAATCGAAGATCATTGCTTTCATTTTTGCTCACTCCTGTCCCTTTTTTCCTTTTAAAGGAATTTCATCATAATTGAACGGGTGGATTCAGAGGTGATTGGCCATTTATTTGCGAAAAGGAACCGTTTATTAGCGAACGGCCAGAGAGGTGTGTTCATTTCCGTTTATATCTGCCCTGGCCCTCTCGTATATTATCGAAAACAGACCATATATGATCGAAAACAGACCATATATGATCGAAAATCCCAATATATTATCGATTCCAGGCCATTTATTATCGAAATCCCCAATATATTATCGATTCCACAAATTTCGTCATATTTCGCGCCCTGCCAGCCCCCAATCCCCGGTCCGTCCCACCAAAAAAAAGCGGGAGTACAGCCTCCCGCTTCTTTTTACAGTGAATGAACCTTGCTTGCGAGCACCGCCAGTGCGATGGAGCCCTTTAATCCGGCAAAATCCTGAAGGCCTGGCGGAACGATGTAGGTGTCCAGGTCATCAAGGTACGAGTTTTGCAGGTAGCTGTTCATGTAGGTTTTAAATTTTTCGCGGATGAGCGGGAAGAGCTGCTGCTGCTTCATGACACCTCCGCCGAGGATCATCCGCTTCGGTCCGAAGATCAGGGCGTAGCTGACGAGGGCCTGGGCGAGGTAATCCGCCTGGATTTCCCAGACTTCCGGACGGTCTGCGAGCTCTATGCCCTTTGCGCCCCAGCGTTTTTCAAGCGCCGGGCCGGCTGCGAGGCCTTCCAGGCAGTCGCCGTGGTACGGGCATGCTCCGGCGAACGTGTCATTCGGATGGCGCCGGACAAGGATGTGGCCCATTTCCGGATGGTTCATGCCGTGGAGAACCTTTCCGTCCACGACCGCTCCGACGCCGATTCCCGTTCCGACCGTCATATACATGCAGCTGTCGAGTCCCCGTGCTGCTCCCCATGTGAGCTCGCCGAGTGCGGCCGCATTCACGTCTGTATCAAAAGCTGCCGGAACATGAAAATGCTTTTGCAGCTCCGGGAGCATCGGGTAGTGCGCCCATTTTAACTTTGGTGTAGTGGTGATGCTTCCATAAGTCGGGCTCTCCGGGTTAATATCGGCAGGGCCGAATGTCCCGACGCCAAGCCCCTGAATCGGATGGCGGGAGAAAAATTCAACTGCCTTCGCCATCGTTTCCTCCGGCCCTTCTGTTGGAAAAGAAACGTGTTCGAGGATTTCCCCCTCTCTCGTTCCGACTCCGCATACAAATTTTGTTCCCCCTGCTTCCATTGCACCAATCAGCATTGCATTCCCTCCCTCATTTTTATACGTGCGCTGCAATGATTTCGAGCTGTCCGCTCACTAGAAAAGCACCGAAGTCTGCAGGCAGCAGAACGTGGTCCCCTTTTTCCAGCGGGTACGTTTCCCCTTCGTGCATCAGGATACCCTCTCCTTCAATCACACTGCACAGCAGAAACGGTTCGTTCTGTTCGAACGCTGCTTCTCCTTGTATCTCCCATTTAAAGACCGTGAAGAATGCTTCCTTTACAAACTGTGTGACCTTTTTTCCCTCTTTTGTATCCGCTCTCATTTCAACCTGCGGCAAAGCATGCGGAACGGTGATGACATCCTTTGATTTTTCAAGATGCAGTTCCCGGAGATTCCCTTCCGCATCTGTGCGGTCATAATCGTAGAGACGGTACGTTGTATCGGAATTCTGCTGTGTTTCCAGAACGACGGTCCCTTCACAGAGAGCATGGACGGTTCCGCTTGGAACGTAGAAGAAGTCCCCTTTTGCAATTTTCACATGGCGAAGGAGGCTGCCCCATTCTCCTTCATCGATCAGACGGCTGAGTTCTTCCTTCGTTTCTGCATGGTGTCCGAAGATCAATTCCGCTCCCTCTGCGCAATCGATGATGTACCAGCATTCCGTTTTCCCGAGCTCTCCGTTTTCATTGGTCTTTGCATATGTATCATCCGGATGCACTTGGACGGATAGATCGCGGTTCGCATCAAGGATTTTGGTCAGCAGCGGGAAACGGTCTCCTTTCAGATTCCCGAATAATTCCCTGTGTTCCTCCCAGAGACTTCCGAGGGTGCGGCCTTTGTACTCCCCGTTCCTTACGATGCTCTGGCCGTTCGGATGCGCGGAAAAAGCCCAGCATTCACCGGTTTGATCACTTGTTAGTTTATAGCCGAACTCCTGAAGATGGGTGCCTCCCCAAATCCGTTCCTTGAAAACCGGTTCGAAAAATAATGGCTGCGCTATCATTATGGATCTCTCCTCTTCCCTGCGGTTGATTCGATTATAGCATTACGGCAGAAAAAAAAGATCACCTCATTGATGATCTTCTGTCTCTTCTTTATCCCAGTCCTTTTTAAAGCGGTCAAACTTCACTTCGAGGTCATCAAGCATTGAAATCAGTCGATCGACATCCTCTACATCCGTGGATTCCGGATCCATGGAGTCAATGACTTCCATAAACATATTCAGGCGGTTCTTTAAATAGTTTATTTGTGAGTCCTTATCTTTTGATGCGTTTCCCATGCTGTGAATCTCTCCTTTCATCGTTTTAATCGTATCGGAATTTAGCAGAATTGACAACATTCATGGTAAGATGGAAATTGTGATTTTACTGAAGGAGTTTTGCAAAATGAGTACTGCCCATAGAATGCCCCCAATTACCCCTTCCTACGACCCGTGGGAAGCTTATATGGATATTGAACAATATGGAAAACCGCTGCTGACCAACGTCGAGTTCACGACTACAACGCTTTGCAATATGCGCTGTGAGCACTGTGCTGTCGGCTATACACTTTCCCCAAAGGATCCGGATGCTCTGCCGCTAGAGCTGCTCATCCGGCGTCTCGATGAAATTCCGAATTTACGGTCCTTCAGCATTACCGGCGGCGAGCCGATGATGTCACTGAAGTCGGTCAACAACTACGTTGTACCTCTGTTAAAATACGCCCATGAACGCGGGGTGCGCACCCAGATCAACTCCAATCTGACACTGGATCTGGCCCGTTATGAAAAAATCATTCCATACCTTGATGTCCTGCATATTTCACATAACTGGGGAACGATGGAAGACTTCGCTGAAGGCGGATTTGCGATGATGGAGAAAAAACCGACGTTCGAACAGCGCGCCAAATACTTTGACCGGATGGTCGAGAACAGCCGCGCTCTTGTCGCTGCCGGTGTGACCGTTTCTGCAGAGACGATGCTGAACAAGCGGACACTGCCCCATCTGGAAAAAATCCATAAGCAGATCACCGAGGAAATGCACTGTCAGAGACACGAGGTGCACCCAATGTACCCAAGCGATTTCGCCAGCGCACTTGAAACGCTGTCCCTTGCAGACACGAGGAAAGCCATCCACCGCCTGCTGGATATCCGAAACGAAGATGTCTGGATGCTGTTCGGCACGCTGCCGTTCTATGCATGCAGTGATTCAGATGAGGATCTCGAGCTGATGCGCAGGTTGAGGGCAGCGAAAAACGTGACCGTCCGGAACGACCCGGATGGCCGCTCCCGTCTTAATGTAAATATTTTCAGCGGCGAAGTGATTGTCACGGATTTCGGTGACACGCCGCCGCTCGGAAACATCCAGACCACCACACTTGAGAGCGCATATGAAAAATGGTCACAGTCTGAAGTGGCCAAGTCCCTCAGCTGCCACTGCCCGAGCGTTCAATGCCTCGGACCGAATATCCTGGTGAAAAACGCGTATTATCCGGGTGAGGATTTCACAGTTAAAAAGGCGAAGATTTAGTCGAAACGTGGCGAACCATCGCTTTTCGACAAGATAATTGACGCTATCGACAAGATACTAAACGTTTTCGACAAATTACTGAACGCTATCGACAAACGCCCCCAACAAAAACACCGTCCAGCCCACGCTGAACGGTGTTTTTCTTTATCTCGGGCGGTCCGAGACCATGTACCCGAAGGACAGGTGGTCCTGAACCGGGATCCAGGCGCCGATCCCTTGAGAGGTTATGTTTTTCACCGTAATTTTGCGCTTGTTCCCTTTCAGCTCGAGGTACACTTCGCCGTAGGTGACTTTTCCTTTTTCGCTGATCGCCGGGGCGTAGGCATACAGGTAACCCATCTTCTTGACCGGGACGTTGTAGACCTGGTCTTTTTTCGTGCCTGCACCTACGATGGTTTCGAAGGAAAGCGGCAGATTCGTTTTCTTCATTGCTTTCAGGAGCATCATGTTTTTGACGTCCTGGATCATTGGCACTTCGGCTGTCAGTCCGCCCTTTACTTTTTTCTGGTCGTTTTGCCTGTAATGCATCTGGGCAGGTGCTGTCCCACCCCGGTTATCGGAAAGGTTTGAATTGATCCGCTGGTACTCCCAATTTGCAGCGGTTTCCCCGGATTGATAGTTGAGCGCCCAGTGGCCAAGATAAATGGTGGCCCGGTACCCGACGGCAAGCGGGGAGTCCGAGATGGTCGTTTCATTCAGCTGCTTGATCAGGTCCGGGTTTTCAATCGGGACGGAGGAGGATTCAGCAAGTTCTCTTGCCAGCTCACTCGGCTGCAGGTATGGAAGATTCTGATCCGGGTTCGGGTACGTATTTTCCTTCGAGATATCAAGGACAGAAGATGGAATTTTTGTTTTTGCCTCTGTCATGTACATGCTTGAAAAACACACAGATAAGAGCACGCAGGCACAGATGACCCATTGCTTGATTTTCATGTAGAGTCTCCTCTCAAAGCATCATTTTCCCTAGTTTTTCTCAAGGAGAACGGATTATCCGCTTTTCCCCAAAAAATGATGATTTTCAACAATCCCTCACACTTTATGCATGCATGCCTTCTGTTTATTGGTAAAATAAAAGCGGAAAGCATCGAAAGGAGTTTGAATATGAAAAAATTATTACCCATTCTGGTCTTTGCTTTGCTCGCATTCAGCCAGACAACGGTTCTTGCCCATTCCAAGCTTGAAAGTTCGAACCCCGAACAGGGTTCTTCCGTAAGTGAAAAGCTTGAAACCATCCAGTTAGTGTTTAATACAGATATTGAAGACTCCAGTACTTTTACCGTAATGAAAGACGGAAACAAAGAAGTCCCTGTGGAGAATATCCAGATTAGCGGCCCTGAATTATCGGGTACGGTGCCGAATACGATGGAGAACGGTTCCTACACGGTCAGCTGGGATATCGTCGGTGCGGACGGACATGTGATCAAGGATTCCATTACCTTCACATATAACGGTGCGGAAGAAACACCGCCTGCCGAAGAGGAAGCTCCTGCACCTGAAGAAGAGCCTGAGGCAAAAGATCCTGCATCCAGTGAAGAGCCGGAAGAAAAAAATTCAGCAGCTAAAGAAACTCCAGCCGAAGAGCCGGCACAAAACAATCAGACACTCCTCATTATCGGCGGTATTCTTGCCGCTGCTGCAGCCGGTGCCGTTTTCTTTTCTATGAAAAAAGGCCGCCGGTAAGATGCTTTGGACGATTGCCGCTGAAGTAGGCCTGTATTCGAGCTTTGCCCTGCTGATTGGAACCTTGCTGATGGCCTCCATTCCTGAAGCGAGAAAGCCGGAAATCCTTTTATCGAGACGCTGGATGCAGCTTGCTTCCCTTGGTGCTGCCGTTTTTTCAGCAGCGCCTGTTCTCGAGCTCGCCTCCCGTTTTTATGAAAGCGATGGTTTTTACGGAGGAATTGTCCGGGTCATAAAAGATTTTCAAATCGGCCAGATTTGGGCGCTGTCACTCGTTTTGATTATTCTTTTTTACCTGTTCATCACGTTCGCTCCTGTCTTTCAGGAAACACAGTACCGGATGATTGCCCTGTTCTTTGTCATTTCGCTCATTTTTGCAGTAAGTGTTAACAGTCATACCGCTTCCTTAAGCCCGTATGGCGCCATTTATCACGCGGTTCACATGATTTTGATGAGCGTCTGGACTGGAATCCTGCTGCAGGTGAGCTGGTTTTCTAAAAACAGCCGGAACTGGCTGTCTTTTCTGAAATGGTTCAGTCCTGTCGCGATGATTTCAGTAGGGCTGATCATTTTTACCGGATTTTTGCTGATGACCCTTCTGATGAATGTAGCGGAATATCCGCAGACGTGGTCGCTGAATTACGGACAGTATTTGCTGATCAAGCACCTCATTGTGATACCCGTATTGATTTTCGCTTTTATGAATAGCTTTTATATAAAAAGCAAGCTCCGAAAAGGGAGCAGTCTGGATCCAAGAAAATGGACGAAGGCGGAAAGCGCGTTTCTTCTGCTCGTCTTTCCGGTTACAGGTGTGCTGGGGCAGTCCGAACCGCCACACAACATTGAGGTTACAAAGGCAACAGATGGATTGTCTCCACTTTTCACTCTGTTCTCCCCGGACGAAACCATCGCTTTCGGACCCGGTGTGATGAGTGCTCTGTTCGGCGTTCTCGCGCTACTGTTCGCTGCGCTGCTCATCATGCAGATCCGTAAAAATGCGCCTGCAGTCTCTGCCTTTGCAATTGGACTCTTGTTTACTGTGTCGAGCTATTTATTCATCATGACGAGCATTTAAAAGACCCGCAAAAAAATTGCGGGTCTTTTCTCCTGTTTATTTGTCTGAATATTTACGAATTTAATCTAAAATTGTATGATATCAGTATGAAACCCGATTGTGTACGTGTTTCGTCCTACGTAATAACTTGGCTGATCCTGTGGTGGGATTGGTCTTTTTTAATTAGGAAGGACCAAGTCAAAGGTGATTTGGTCTTTTCCTTATTACAAAAGATAAAATCCGATCCCCATAATCAAGTACGCAGCCAACAGGGTGGCTCCTTCAAACCAGTTCGTATCGCCGTCATTTGTCAGGATGATGGTCAGGAAAACAGCGGTGACCATCGAGATTAGCTCCGGCATCGTGAAGACGAGTGGCATTGATTGTTCGAACAGGAGTGAGAGCAGGACGAGCAGCGGCGCAACAAACATGGCAATCTGCAGGGTCGATCCGACTGCGATTTCTACTGCGATGTTCATTTTATTCTTGAATGCCATAACGATGGCTGATGCATGCTCTGCAGCGTTTCCGACAACGGCTACAATGATTACACCGATAAACAGCTCGCTCCAGCCCAGCTGTTCTCCAACGGTTTCAAAGGTGTGAACGAGGTTTTCAGAAACATAGGCCACCGCAGCTGTTGCGAGCAGCAGAACAACGATCGCCTTTTTCGCTCCCCATTCGGGTTCCTCATGTTCACCCGCTTCATCTGTTTTGTGCTTGTAGACACCGCGGTGTGTGACAAGACGGAAAAACAGAGCAAACAGGTAGAGCACAATGAGGATAACCGATATTCCAACACTGAATGAAATTGTCTTCGCTTCATCCATATCCATTGCAAATACTTCCGGAATCACAAACGCGACGATGACAGAAAAAATGAGAAGGCCTGAGTTGTGCCTTGCATCATAGACGCTGAATTCTTGCCTCTTATGCTTTAGTCCTCCGACTAAAAAGGACAGCCCTCCAACAAGAAGTAGGTTTCCGATGACGGAGCCTGTCAGGGAAGCGAGAACGACCCCTGTCAATCCCGCCTGCAAGGCGAAAATGGAGATGATCAGCTCAACGGCGTTTCCAAAGGTCGCATTCAGCAGACCCCCGATTCTCGGTCCTGCCACAATCGCCAGACTTTCGGTTGCCCTCCCCATATAACCCGCCAATGCAACGATCGTCAGACAGTAAATACCAAACATGATCAATGAAGGCCATTGTAAAATGCTGCCGGCTATTGAAAGAGGCAGTCCTGCTGCAACTGCAATAAGAAATATACGATTTACCATACCTTCACCTTCCTTTTGTTTTATTTTATATGTATCTTTTCCTTTGATACCTCATGTATGTTTCCCCGCTTTTGCCGCATGATAACCATGAAAGCAAGGAGGAATGAAAAAATGTCTAAACAACAGCTGAAAGAAAAAATTCTCAGCCTGCTCGACCACCATCAGATCGGCTCGATGGCCACCGTCCGGGGCAGCAGGCCGTACTCCCGTTTCATGCTATTTTTCCATGAAGGCTTAACCCTTTATACAGCTACGAGCAAAAAAGCCCACAAGGCCGAGGACATTGAAGAAAACCCCCATGTCCACCTGCTTCTCGGCTACGAAGGGAAAGCCTTCCGGGATCAATATGCTGAGGTCGAAGCAACGGCATCCGTTGAAGAATCAAAAGAACTGAAGGAAAAGTTCTGGAACGGGAACCTGAAGGACTGGATTCAAAGCCCAGATGATCCGGATTATATGCTTCTCAAACTCCAGCCAACCAAGATCAGCTTTTTTTCAAAAGCTGGCGAAGAACCGGAAATACTGGATATGCAGGGATAAAACCCGGCTAAATACTGCAAAAACCCCCGAGATGCTCTGAAGCTCCGGGGGTTTTTATTGTTTTCTTTCACTGATATACGAGGTCTTAAACACCCCCTTCTCCCCCGACATCCATGCCCGGTTATGGTAAGCTGGAATAGTTAGAAAACTCAGAAAGGAGAACCACATGAATAAAAAGAAACCGATTCAAATGCCAGATACGCTAATTATCATTTTTGGAGTGGTGCTCCTTGCCTCCCTGCTCACCTACCTAATTCCAATGGGCAAGTTTGATACGGCGGAAGTGTCGTTTACGAACAGCCAGGGCGAGGAGGAAAAGAAAACCGTTCTTGATCCGGCTACTTTCCAATACGAGACTGGCGAGGATGGAAATCCTGTCAGAGAGGGGATCCCTCTCTTTCAGTCAGGCGGAGAGACCGGCATTCTAAATTATGTGTTTGAAGGAATGGTGTCCGGGGATAAATGGGGATCAGCTGTCGGAGTTGTAGCGTTCATTCTCATCATCGGTGGTGCGTTCGGAATTATTATGCGGACGAAGGCCATTGATCAGGGCATCATGAAGGTGATTGACAAGACGAAGGGAAGCGAAGTGCTCATCATCCCTGTCATGTTCGGGGTTTTCTCTCTCGGGGGAGCGGTTTTCGGGATGGGCGAAGAAGCGATTGCCTTTGCGCTAATTCTCGTTCCGATCATGATCCGGCTCGGCTATGACAGCATCACCGCTATCATGATTACTTATACCGCTACTCAGATTGGCTTTGCAGCTTCCTGGATGAACCCTTTCGGTGTTGCCATCGCCCAGGGAATCTCAGGAGTGCCGGTTCTTTCTGCCGCCCCTTTCCGGATTGTGATGTGGGTGGTGTTTACGTTATTCGGTCTTTGGTATACATACCGCTATGCCTCTAAGGTAAAAAAGAGTCCGACTGCCTCTCTCGCCTATCAGTCTGATGAGCATTTCCGCAGCCAGAACGGCAAAACGAGTCTCGAGGCGAATTTTACGGCAGGACATATGCTTGTTGTCGCGGCTCTGTTTGCAGGATTGGCCTGGATCATATGGGGAGTGGTGGCCCACGCCTATTTCATCCCTGAAATTGCAACACAGTTTTTTGTGATCGGCCTTGCAGCAGGGATCATTGGCGTTCTGTTCAAGCTGAATAACATGAAGATTAATGATATCGCAGAAGGATTTACAGAAGGTGCGAAGGATTTGCTTCCCGCAGCCCTTGTTGTCGGTATGGCGAAAGGGATTGTACTCGTACTTGGTGGAGATTCGCCTGACTCTCCCTCTGTACTTAACACCATCCTTAATAATGCGGGCGGGCTTGCCGATCAGTTTCCTGCAGCGTTGTCCGCCTGGTTCATGCTTTTGTTTCAGTCGATTTTTAACTTTTTTATTGTTTCCGGATCGGGTCAGGCTGCCCTAACGATGCCACTCATGGCTCCGCTTGCGGACCTTGCCGGGGTTACCCGCCAGGTGGCAGTCATTGCCTTCCAGCTTGGTGATGGATTGACCAACATCATCGTTCCTACCTCTGCGGCCTTAATGGGAACTCTTGGAGCAGCAAGGGTCAGCTGGACCGTCTGGGTGAAGCACATATGGAAGTTTCAAGTGATGCTTTTCCTGCTTGCCAGTACTTTCGTGCTCGCCGCTTCTTTTATGAATTTGCAGTAAAAAACAGGGGTACGCGTTGTGAGCGTTCCCCTGTTTTTTAGATTAAATAAATGCATGAATCGTAAATGCAGCAATTACGGCGATATTCCCGAAAAGGCCTGTTTTTTTCAAGTAATTGCTGTTGCTCATAACACCGGATATCACACCGATGACTGCTATGATGAGGACCGCCGCCGAAAGCATTGGGATGACAAAAAACTCATCTGTAAACCAGAAAATCGAAAGGATGAAGCCAAGCAGTGACATTAAGAAGCAAACAACTGAAAGAACCCCCTGTTTGTTGAGCTGTGCCGTCCGTTTTGTTTTCATGTGCCGATCAGCTCAAACGTTTCAGATATTTCGATGCTTCCTTCAACCGAGCGGACCATTGAGCAATTTTTCCGGGTCAGCTCCATCGCTTTTGATATGGCATCCTGCTTTAAGCCTTTCCCCTTGATTTTGAAATGGACGTGAATACTTTCGATTTTGTTTGCTTCCTCTTCATTGCGGACTGCATCAGCTTCAATCTCTATATTCTCAATGTCCATCCGCTTTTTCTCAAGAATTTTCCGCAGGACCCCTCCGCTGCATACGGCAATGGAGGATACCATCAGCTGGTACGGCCTGAACCCGTACTGTTCGTCTCCTGATACAGTCAATGTTCCGAATTCCAAGCCTGTTTCAAACCCGTTTTCTGTCATTTTAAAATTCATCTTCGTCCCTCCTCTTCTCTCCTGTTACCCTTTTTTCATTCCAGCGAAAATGTGTTGCCCGAAAAAGGCTGCGGTGATACGCTAAAAAAAGTGACTACATTTACAGCGGGGTTTTATATGAACAAAGTGCGTTTTGCGATTCTTATCAGTATTGTTGCCGTTTCAGGGTTTTCCCAAGGCATGCTCCTCCCGGTTATCGCCATCCTGTTTGAGCAGCAGGGCTACCCGTCCTCACTGAACGGACTTCACGCGACCGGCTTGTACATCGGAGTATTGCTCGCCTCCCCTTTTATGGAAAAGCCGCTTCAAAAGCTTGGGTATAAAAAACTTATCCTCATCGGCGGTTTTCTTGTGCTTGCCAGTCTTTTTGCTTTTCCGGTCCTTCAATCGTTCTGGATCTGGTTTGTTCTGAGGCTCCTTGTTGGAATCGGAGACCATATGCTCCATTTTTCCACACAAACTTGGATTACCTCCCTTTCTTCCAATGAAACGAGAGGAAGAAACATTTCGCTGTACGGTCTTTGCTTCGGCCTTGGATTTGCGGCGGGTCCTTTGCTGACGGGTCTTGCAGAAACCGATCCGAATCTGCCGTTTATCATCAGCGGGTCCATCAGCCTGGTAATCTGGGGCTTTGCCTTCTTGCTGCGAAACGAATTTCCGGAGCAGACCGTAACAGGTGCAGCGGGAAGCACCGGCCGTTTTAAGGAGGCCTGGAAGCTGTCGTGGATCGCGTTCCTGCCTCCGTTCATCTATGGATTTCTTGAATCCTCCCTTAACGGGAACTATCCGGTCTATGCATTGAGACAGGGACTTACAGCCGAACATATCGCCTTGCTGCTTCCTGCCTTTGCCGTCGGCGGAATCCTGTTTCAGCTTCCGCTTGGCGTTATGAGCGATAAATTCGGGCGCAGCCGGATTATCCCGGCTGTACTGCTCGCAGGCCTTGTCTTCTTTTTTGCTGCGAGCTTTACACCATCCTTTCCCATGCTGCTCATCTTCTTTTTCGCAGCAGGGATGGCCCTCGGCTCTACTTTTTCCCTCGGCCTTACCTATATGGCCGATCTGCTGCCAAAGCATTTGCTTCCCGCGGGAAACCTGCTCTGCGGCATCTGCTTCAGCATCGGCAGCATAAGCGGTCCTGTCATCGGCGGACTCTACATGCAGTATATACCCGGAAGCAGCTTTTTTCATATCATCTCTTTTCTGCTTCTCGCTGTCCTTCTTCTTTTTATTTCTTACGGAAGAGGACAGGAAAAGACAGCCGCCTGCAAACAATAGGCGGCTGTTTTTTTTGAGAAAAACTTTCAGAAAATTGTTGAACCTTTCTTTCACTCTGTTATATAATACAACTAACAAATAAAATCTGTATCATAACAAAAAAGGAGAGTGTTGAAAATGAGCAGACAGGAACGGAAAAACATGGTGGAATACATTGCAGCAATGAAAGAATTGGACAGAGAAATGTTTATGTACATGACCGATGATGAAATTGAGCACATTTACACGAGCGTCTATAGCCGCAGCATGGCGCTTGGAGAGTAAATCGTTCAAAAAAAGAACGGATTTGTGGCCGCTTACAGTTTTAAGCGGACTCCAGATCCGTTCTTTTAGTTCTAACAATTTCACAGCATAAAAAAAATCACCCGATCAATGGAGGGTGATTTTTTATGGTTTCAAAGCGACCAGGTTTTTTGTTTCATCTGACCATTCTGTGCGTGATTTTGTAATTTCAATTCTCATGCCTAATTTCTTATACTTCTCGACAAACGCTTCCAGCCTTTTTAACCTGTTCCCTGTCTTCATAAATTGATCGCCTCTCCATTCACTGTAGATTTCCGTGACCTATGCGGAAGACTTAGCTGAAACTGCATGGAATGCCGTTCCGCTGCTCAAAGCTGCGGCTGTCTAATTTTAACCTTACTCATTTATCCCATTTTTGTCCAGATGCTTTCGTCTGAACTTTTTATGACATTTCAGCTGCCTTCATCTACTCTACGTATACCCGGTTCAGTGCATTTTAGACGTCTTTTTCTCAATTAATGTGCTCAATCTCATTATAGAACAAACGTTCTCTCATGTAAACCGTCTAAAAAAGCTGATCCGCAAGGGATCAGCTTTGTCTGTATTAGTGGTATCCGTTTTGGCCGTTTGCACTGCCGCTTGTTTTATGGGACGGCTTTTGTTTGGAATTTTGCTTGTTGTGGCTTCCGCCTTTTTTCGTATGCTTTGCCATGCTCATTCCCTCCCTCGCCTGAAGCATCTGCTTCTTTTTTAGGATGGCCGGCAGCTGTCTACTTATCCCCTTTTCTTTTTACCAGCAGCGCATTGAGCTCTCCGCTCATAATGATGATCATGCCGGTCATGTAAAACCAGATCATCAAGACGATGATGCCGCCAATGCTCCCGTAAGTTGCACTGTAATTGCCAAAATTGCTGACATAGTAAGAAAAAAGGTAGGAAACCGCGATCCAGCCAACCGCAGCGAACAGGGCTCCGGGAAACGCGTCCCGCCATTTCATCCGTTTATTGGGCGCCCACTTATGAAGCAGGATGAAAATCATAAAAATAATAACTGCACTTGCCGCCCAGCGAATGACGTTCCACACTGTAAAAAACAGTCCGGGAATCCCAAAGGATTCAAAAATGAACATGCCAATTTCCTGACCGAATACTGGAAAAAGAAGCGCAATAATAATTACTGCCATCATGACGATCGCAAGTAAGATCGCAAGAAGCCTTGATTTCAGAAAGGAGCGGCTTTCTGTTACCTCGAACGCTTTATTGAATGCTCTCATTATGGAATCGATCCCATTTGAAGCAGACCATACGGCAGCCAGAATCCCGAAGGCAAACAGCAGTCCCTGCTCCTGATTCATGAGCTGATACAAGGCATTTTCCATAATGAGAATGGTGTCAGCCGGTGCGTACTGACGGATAAATTTCAGCAAATCTTCAATGGACAGCGGGATAAAAGTGATCAGAGCAATCAGGGCGATCATGAAAGGGAACAGTGACAGCAGAAAGAAATAAGCCAGCTCCGCCGACAAGCCGGCTACTTCATCCCTTGAAAATCTTTTAAGCCATTCAATGATGATGTTGGGTTGTTTTTTGCGTGTCACGTTCTCAGCCCCTGCATTAATCCGGTTTTATCGAAGAAAGACGCTCCTTTGCATCTTTTATAGCTCCAAGTACAACTGGAGTCGTCTCTTTCAGTTCATTGACCTTCTCGTTCACAAACCGCAAATCATCCGTAACATGCTGCACAACATGTTTCGCATCGTTCAGCTTCGTTTTCAAGTCATCTGACAGAACAGATGGGTTGCGGAAATAATACTCTGCCATGCCGCCGAGCTCCTTCGCCTCCTGGATCACAGACTCCCTCGTCGGCTTATGAAACATTGAAATAATGAAACCTGCCGCTGCCCCTAAACATACATTCCGCAAAAGGATATTCTTCTCACTCATTTAGCATGCCCCTTTTCGTTAAAATTTGGTCTAGAAATGTTCGTTGTGCCTGATTTCTTCAAGCAGTCCCTTGCAGCCTTTTGCCACAAGATCATATACCTCATCAAAATTACCAGTATAGTAAGGGTCCGGAACATCCAGGAAATCCGCCTCTGGAACATAATCGAGCAGTCTCCCGATATGCCCGGTCTGATCGTAACCGGCCATCCGTCTGACATTTCCGAGATTTTCGGCATCCATGCAGATGATGTAGTCAAACTTGGATAAATCCTCTTTGATCACCTGTCTCGCGGCCATCCCTTCGAAACTGATCTTATTCCGGGTCAAAATGTCTCTTGTGCCCTCATGAGGAACCCTGCCAATGTGCCAGTCCCCCGTCCCGGCAGAATCTGCCGAAATTTTTCCTTCAAGTCCTTCATCCTTCACCATTCCTCTGAAAACAGCCTCCGCCATAGGAGAACGGCAAATGTTTCCGAGGCATACAAACAGCACATGTATCAATGAGCAGCCTCCTTAAAGCGTATTTCGCTACTCAAAACTTTACCTCAACTTTTAAAAAGAATCAAAAACTGTGCGAGTAAACGTAAAAATCTTCATTCCGCTTATAGCCGTTTTTCTCATACAGCCTCTGTGCGCCTCTGTTATCGGCGGCAGTCTCAAGAGTAATATAAGCCGCTTCTGTCTCTTTGCACCAATCAGCAGCCTGGTCCAGCAGCTGCTGCCCCGCTCCCAGCTTCCGGAACGGTTCTGACACAAACAAATCATTCAAAAGCCAGGCACGCTTCATCCCGACCGATGTGAAGATAGGATAAAGCTGCACAAAGCCGGCCATTTGTCCGTCTTCTGTTTCTGCGCAGAAAACCACAGACTCTTCTTTTTCAATCCGTTCCCGGATAAACCGTTCCGCACCCTCCGGATCAGGGGTCTGTCTGTAAAAAATGCGGTACTCATTAAATAGTATGCCAACTGCTTCGGCATTCTCCGTTCCAGCTCTGTAAACGTTCATACTCCCAGCTCCTTCTCCCTATAAATTTAGACATCCCGCCTATCTTTTCCTTCTCTATGGTACAATAAGAAAAACATCCGCCAGAAAGGAAGAGCCCTTTGAACCTGACTGAAAAATCACCCGAAAATGTACAATATATGATCGACCAGATTACAACGAAGCTCAGAATGATCAACATCGGAGCCATCAAACCCGACCATTTTGACAGCGAAATGTACACCGAACTGAAAGAGCTTTACGACTATGTGATGAAAAAAGACAACTTCAGCCCAAGCGAAATGCAATCCATTACCGAAGAATTGGGACAGCTCAAGAAATAACCAGCCGGTATCGGCAGCCCTCCTCCTGAATATAATCAGGCAAAGGAGGAATGCCCATGCTCACCAACTGGTGGCTCTTCACCGCCGCTCTGTTCCTGTTCCTCATCGCCGCCATCTTCCTGATCTTTTTTGCCCTGAAAACCGGCATCCAAACCGAAGATGCCAGACGAATCGATGAACTGGAAGAAGCCGGGGAAGATTCAGATCCCTCTTCAGCAACACCAAAAACGCCCGTGGAATAAGCGGGCGTTTTTCGTTTATTTGATTGCCGCGTACACGTTGATTCCTGCTCTCTGAATAAATAAGGCTGTGCCATCCGGCACAGCCTTCCTTCCATTTATTGAAGAAGCTTCAGTGCTTCACGGTTGAATGCCGGAATGTCATCAGGCTGGCGGCTTGTTACGAGCTGGCCGCCGCATACGACTACTTCCTCGTCTTTGAAGCTGACTCCAGCATACTCCATATCCACGCGGATCGATTTAAATCCTGTAGCCGTTCTGCCTTCAAGTGCTTTTGCCGTAATCAGCAGCTGAGGCCCATGGCAGATCGCAAATACCGGTTTTTTGTCATCCATGAAGGACTTGGAGAATTGCACGAAGCGGTCATCCGCACGAAGCTGGTCCGGTGAGAATCCGCCCGGGAGCAGCAATGCGTCAAAATCACTCGGGCTGACTTCATCAATTGATGCATCGGCCGTTACCGTGGCTTCCCCCTGTTTGCCCTTTAGTTCCTTGCCTTTTTCCATCTCAATCACAGTCAGTTCATGGCCTTCTTCTTTAAAGGCTTTCGCAGGATCTGTGTACTCCACATCTTCAAAATCGTTTGTCATTAAAACAGCAATTTTTTTTCCCATCGTATAAAACCTCCAAAGTAATAGTCTACTTAAAATTTACCCGGTTACGGTTTATGCAAACCTGCCAGTCTGTTTTAATGGGCTGAATATGTAAAACCGGTAAAGCAGGCCTGTCCGTTATACTCGCGTCATTCATACATATAACGAGCGGCCGGTGGGATAAGTTCAGGTGCAGCCAGCACTTTTGTGGGGATAACGGTTTCGGTGCTCAAGCCCGCCATTTTGGCGAAATAGCTGCCGTTGAGACCGAAACTCTTCGAACCGGTCTCAGATGACGCTATTTGGGCTAATATTCGCGTATTTCAAAGGTTTCGGTCTCCAGAGACGTTATTCAGCGGATTCGGGGCAATTCAAGGCATAAATACAGCAAATAGCTGCCACTGAGACCGTTACAGTGCTCTAACCCGCCATTTTAACGGAAATAGCTGCCGCTGAGACCGAAACTGTGCTCTAACCCGCCAATTTGGCTGAGAAATAACGGCCACTGAGACCGAAACATTCCGAACCGGTCTCAGAAGACGCTATTTGGGCTAATATTCGCGTATTTCAAAGGTTTCGGTCTCCAGAGCCGTTATTTACCGGATGCGGGGCAATTTCAGGCATAAATACAGCGAATAGCTGCCGCTGAGACCGTTACGGTGCTCTAACCCGCCATTTTAACGGAAATAGTTGCCGCTGAGACCGAAACTGGGCTCAATCCCGCCATTTCATCAAAAATAACGGCCACTGAGACCGAAATTTTCTGAACCAGCCTCAGCTACTGGGCAGGGTCCCTCTGAATAGTGCGCAGCTCAATTTCTGTTAAAAAATCAAATACACGCTCTTCGTAGATTTTCCGGTCAGTGAGGAAGGCCTGGGCATGACCAGCTTTTGGCACGAGGTACAGGTGTTTGATTCCTTTTATTTTTCTGCGGAATAAATCGAGTGACATTTGGAGCGGGATAAACCGGTCTTCTTTGCCATGGATGAACAGGATTGGTGTCTCTACCTTCTCCATTTCGTGTATTGGAGAGATTTCTGTAAACCCCCAGCCATACCGCAGCTTTGTCACGAAACTTGTCAGAAGGATCAGCGGGGAGAATCTGATTTTAAAATCCTGCGCGAGGCGGAGGCGCATGAGAGCGGTTAGATCGCTGAATGGACAGTCGGCGATACAGAACCCGACCCGGCTGTCTTCTTTTATATATTGAAGAGAAGTGGCTGCTCCGAGTGATTCTCCCAGCAGTCCGATGAATGCCCCGCTTCCCAGCTTTTCAAATAAGCAGTCGACCCAGGTGCTGAGGTCATCTTTTTCAAAAAAGCCGAAAGATGTGTGGCTGCCGCCGCTCAGACCGTGATAGCGGTGGTCACAAAGGAGAACATGATAGCCTCTTCGATGAAACATTTCAACATATTTATAGCTTCCGAACAGCGACCACGTGATGCCGTGCGCGATAATAACGGCCTTCCGGCTGTGTTCGACCGGAAACAGGATGCCATGAATTTTATAGCCGTGCCTGGAATCGATAAAGAGTTCTTCCTTAGCAGTGTTTTCGAAATGGACCGGGTTGATCTCCCCGCTTTTCACACCCATCTCAAACGTTTTTTTATACTCGACCTTTCTTGGAAAAATAATCAGGCTGCTGAAATAAAAAGGTATTGCTGCTGCGGCCAGGCACAGGATTAAAACAGCCGCTGCGGCTATGCTCCACACCATGCAGACACCCTCTTTACAGACAATTTTTATATCTTATTAACCCAGTGATTAATATGTGAAAACGGGTCATCCACATGCTTATCACCTGACTGCCTGCAGAGAGTTCCGAATGGTTTTCAAGGATTAAACCGTCTAAAATTCAAGTAACACTTTTATAACGGAGGATTATGGATGCATAGTGATGTACTGATAGCAGGAGGGGGAATCGGCGGGCTTACCGCTGCTGTATTTCTTGCCGAACGCGGGCTGAGCGTAACCGTTGCTGAAGCTTCAAACGAGTGGGGAGGCTGTGCCGGGAAATTCAGGCGGGGCCCTTACCTGTTCCCGGCCGGAGCCACATTGGGAATGGGATTTGAAGAGGGTGGGATTCACGAACTGCTTCTCAGCAAATTGGGCCTGTCTTTTCCTTATGCTGAACCGCTTGATACCGTAATGGGGGTCCACCTGCCAAAAGGTTTCCTTGAATTTAAAACAGATCGTTCCGCACATCTTGAAGGTACGGCTGCTGCTTTTCCGGAAGCTGCAGAAAATGCAGAAAAGATTCGTGCGTTTTATGCAGACGTCTGGAAAATCGGTGAGGAAGTAAAAAAAATGCTTGGTTCGCTTCCTGTGCTACCGATTTCAAACATCAGTGATGCCTTTGATCTGATGAAAAGCCTTAAACCCGGCACACTCAGTCTGCTCCCCAGTTTCACGAAGACAGTGGGAGACCTGCTCCGGAAGCATGGTCTGAGTGCAGACCACCCGTTTACTCATTTTCTGGATGCCCAGCTTATTGATTCGATGCAGACCGGAACTGAGGACTGCTCCGCCATCATGGGGGCGTACGCTCTGACGATTTATCATGAAGGGGCTTTTTATGTAAAAGGCGGCCTCAACCAGCTGGCTGAAAAGCTCGCTGAAGCTGCCGGTGCATTTGGGGCCCAGCTTAAAAAGCGGACATGGATTCAGTCTGTCTCTCAGGATGCCGGCGGAATGTTTCAAGCAGTGGATCAGAAAGGAAGGGAGTGGACCGCCAACCATTTTGTATCGACCTTGCCGCTTCCGAACATGTTCGCGCTTCTTGATGACCGTTTAAAGAGGAAGATCGGCAGCCGTTATTCGAAAAAAAGCCAGATTGCCCAGTGGGGGACGATGACGCTGTATTTAGCCATTAAAGAAGAGGTTCTTCCCAGCCATGCACCGCTTTTTCAGCAAGTCCTGACGGACGGACACGGCAGCATGGCAGAAGGTGCCCACATCTTCCTATCGCTGTCACACGCTGAAGACCGGCTCCGGGCCCCGGAAGGATACCGAACGCTGAACATCAGCACACATACGGACCTGCGTTTGTGGGACACGAAAGAAAAATACGATTCGTACAAGCAAGAGCTGCGGGAGAAGATGCTGGCTGGTGTCCGGCAAGCCATTCCCCGGATTGAAGAAGGAATCGTTCACGAAGAAATCGGCGCGCCCAAGGCATGGGAGCGATTTACAAAGCGAAGCGGCGGCATGGTCGGCGGCCTTCCCCAGACGAAGGAACACGCCCTCCTCCGCAGCCTGTCTCACCGGACAGATGTGAAAAATCTCTGGCTCTGCGGCGACAGCATCTTCCCGGGCGCAGGCACAGCGGGCGTCTCCGTCAGCGGCTATCACGTGTACCGGTCCATTATGAAAAAGATGGGGCGGAGTTATCTGTAAAAAAACCGGCCTGGAACTTAGAGCCGGTGGACTGCGGGCCGATTCATGATTTTGGGGCCAACTTTCTGGTTACAGGCCAAATCGTCAATTTACCAGCCAACTAAGTTCCAAACTAAACTTAGCTGCGCCGCTCTTCCCAGCGTTTTGTCGAATTGGCCCTGTATAATGTCGAATTGCACCAGTTGGTTGTCGAATTGAACATTAATAAGGTCGAATTGGCCGATTACGTACTTTTACGAGCCATCTTTCTCAGTTTACCGGCTAACCAAATGCCAGGCCCGCCCTCAGTCACACCACACATCCTTGCTTTGTCGATTGCGTTCAGTATTTTGTCGATAGCGCTCAGTATCTTGCCGATTACGTTCACTATCTTGTCGATTACGTTCACTATCTTGTCGATAGCGCTCAGCAGCCCCCTTTCTTCCCCCCCTCCATCTAATGGCGGCCCGGTGTTCGGCCGCTTAAACGCCACCCCCAAAATCCCCCTCCAACACAAAAAAACCGGCCAGCAGGCCGGTTTTTTCTCTTCATTACACCTGTCCGCGCCGGGCAAAGTCGACGAAACGGAATTTGTCGAGGCGGTGGCGGGATTCGGTGTATTGGAATAGGGTGGTGTCGTCGAGGTAGACGTAGCTTTTGACGGCGACGACGTGCTGGAAGTCGCGGAGGTCAAGATACGCGCGGTCTTCGTTTGTGCATTCCTCAACGGTGATTTCTTTTTCGGCGTAGCCGATTTTGATGCCGAGCTCGCCTTCCAGGTATTCGTAGATGCTGTTTTCACAGATTTCTTTTGATAGGTACGGGACGATGCGTTTGTCCAGGTAGTCTTTGTCGAGAATGATTTTTTCTCCGTTGATTTCCCTTGAGCGGACGATCTTCCAGATTTCTGTATTTGGCCCGCACGTCAATTGGCTCGCGATGGCATCATCCGCTTTGACTAATGCGAATTGGTGCACCTTTGTTACGGCTGCCGCTTCGAACGATTGTGACAGTTCCTTGAAGCTTACGAGACCGGATACAGGAAAGCTCATCCGCTGTGTATCGAGTACAACGGAGCCCTTTCCCTTTATTTTTTGTATGTGTCCGTTTTGAGCCAGCAAATTCAGTGCTTTTCGGATTGTTTCGCGGGATGCGCCGTATAGATCGGAAAGAACGTTTTCAGATGGCAGGACTTCTCCTGCTTCAAGCTTTCCCCCGCGGATGGTTTCCAGCAGTTCATCATACACGAGCTGATATTTATTTTTTGCCATCCTCTTCACCATTTTCTGTTTTTACTGTTTGGTTAGATGATAAACGATGGATTCGTATGGCCGCAATGTTATTTTTTCGGGACGTTCGCTGCTGCCGCTGTAATTGCTGATCAGAATTTCAGCATGGTATCCTTCCAGCTGGATGTCTGCGGGCAATTCAAATTCTGTTTCTTTTCCGTAAAAATTGTTCACACACAGCAGTTTTTCCCCGTTGGCATCGCGGATGTAGGCAAAGAGATCCGGGTGATCCTCCAAGATCAGCTTGTAATCTCCATCTGTCACAATGTCCTTTTCCTTGCGGATGCGGTTCAGTTCGCGGTAGTGATAGTAAATGGAAGCCTGATCATTCACTGCTGCTTCTGCATTCACCTGATCAAAGTTGCCTGCAACCGGGATCCATGGTGTGCCGTCTGTGAAGCCTGCATGCCGGGAGCTGTTCCACTGAACAGGAGTACGGGAGTTGTCTCTGGACTTGCTTTTTAAAATCTCCAGGATCTCCTGCTCGCTTTTCCCTTCCTGCTGCATAATTTTGTACATGTTCAGCGATTCAACGTCACGGTATTGGGTTATGTCGTTGAATTTCGGGTTGGTCATGCCAAATTCTTCGCCCTGGTAGATGTACGGGGTTCCCTGCATCATGTGGATGACCGTCGCAAGCATTTTAGCAGATTCCTTCCAGTACTCCCCGTCGTTGCCGTAGCGGGAAACGACTCTTGGCTGGTCATGGTTGCACCAGAACAGGGCATTCCAGCCGCCCCCTTCATTCATGCGGACCTGCCAGGTTGAGAGAATGTCTTTTAGCTTGAGGAAGTCAAAATCAGCGAGTGCCCACTTTTCCCCATTCGGATAATCCACTTTTAAATGGTGAAAATTGAAGGTCATGCTGAGTTCTGTTCCGTCACTGTTTGAATAACCGATGCAGTGGTCGATTGTTGTAGAGGACATCTCCCCTACGGTCATCGCATCGTATTTTGAAAAGACTTCGCGGTTCATTTCCTGCATGTATTCGTGCACCCGGGGGCCGTCTGTATAAAATCTGCGACCGTCCCCTTCATGATCATCCGGGAAATCCTGATTTTTTGAGATGAGGTTGATCACATCCAGACGGAAGCCGTCGACCCCTTTTTCAAACCAGAAGTTCATCATGTCATACACATCGCGGCGCAGTTTCTCGTTTTCCCAATTGAGGTCCGCCTGGGTGACATCGAATAGGTGCAGATAGTTTTCACCGGTTTGAGGATCGAGCTGCCATGCTGATCCGCCGAACTTGGACACCCAGTTTGTCGGGGCCGAGCCGTCTTCTTTCGATTCTCTCCAGATGTAGTAATCGCGGTATGGATTATTCTTGGACTCGGATGCTTTTTTGAACCATTCATGCTCAGTAGAGGTATGATTTACGACAATGTCCATGATGATTTTCAAGTCTCTTTTATGGGCTTCCGCAAGAAGCCGGTCAAAGTCTTCCATCGTTCCGTACTCGTTATGGATGTTGTAATAGTCGCTGATATCATAGCCGTTGTCTTTTTGCGGTGAGGAATAGATCGGGGTCAGCCAAACGACATCCACCCCAAGTTCTTTCAAATAGTCCAATTTCTCAATGATGCCCTGGATATCGCCCGTTCCGTTGCCGGTCGTATCATTGAAGCTTTTCGGGTAAATTTGATAAACCGTTGATTTTTTCCACCATGGATGTTTCATTTTGCATGCACCACCGTTGAGTTATTTTTTTCAGGCTCTGCTGCCTGATCCGGGCTGCAGCTGCTGCTGCAAACTGCTGCTGTATAAATTCTTCTTCAGGTCAGGTGAAAAGGGGAAAGGGACAATTGCTTGTCCCGTTTCCGTTTATTTTTCATTTTTCATTTTTGCTTTTGCCATGAAGTATGTGATGACAAACGGTACGACCAATGTGATCAGAACGCCGATTGCGAACATAAGCCAGTATTCTTTGGAGATGGACAGGAAGGCAGGCAGTCCGCCGACACCGATCGAGAATGCTTTTACTCCTGCGATGCTGATGATCAGACCACCGATGGCAGAAGCAATGATCGCCGCAATGAAAGGGTAGCGGTAGCGGAGGTTAACACCGAACATTGCCGGCTCTGTGACTCCAAGGTATGCGGATAGTGCAGATGTTCCCGCAAGGCCTTTCTGCTTTTCATCCTTTGATGCCACCATGATCGCAAGGGCTGCTGAGCCTTGTGCGATATTCGACAGGGCAAGCATCGGCCACAGGAAGGTTCCTCCTGCGTTCGCAAGCTGAATATCCACGGCCAGGAAGGTGTGATGCATTCCTGTGATAACGAGAACTGCGTACAGTCCTCCGTAAAGGATGCCGCCTAATGCTGCAAAGTTAGCAAAAAGAGCAATAACTCCGTCTGTCAAAAGGTTTCCGAGCGCAAATGTAAGAGGTGCGATCGCGATAAAGGATGCAAAACCGGTTATCAGCAATGTGACAGGAGGTACAATCAGCATTTGAATGCTGTCTGGGATGCGTTTTGTCAGGAATTTTTCAATAACGGCGAGCAGGTAGGATGCGACAAGGATTGGAAGCACACTGCCCTGGTAGCCGATTTTTTCAATCTCAAGCCCAAACAGGTTCCAGGTCGGGATCTGTTCTGCCGTTCCGTAAGCATAGGCACTCAGCAATTCCGGGTGCACAAGTGTCAGGCCGAGGACGATTCCGAGAAGCGGGCTTCCGCCAAACCGTTTTACCGCCGACCACCCGATCAAGGCCGGCAAAAAGGTAAAGGCCGTGTTCGCGATAATATTGATAATGTTGGCGATGTCTGCAATCTGCGGATACACCTCAATGAGCGGAGCTTCAAAGAAAATGCGCTCGCCGGTTAAGAGATTGTTAATCCCAAGGAGCAGACCCGCTGTGACGATCGCCGGTAGGATCGGAATGAAAATATCAGAAAGCATTTTGACAAATCGCTGCAGCGGGTTCAGATTTTTCTCTGACGCTGACTTGACGTCATCCTTTGAAGCTTCGCCGATTCCCGTTTCGTTGACCATTTCGTTATAAACCTTGTTAACAGTTCCCTGGCCGATGACAACCTGAAACTGGCCGTTCGTGGAAAACGAGCCTTTTACGACGTCAATGTTTTCCAGTCTTTCTTTGTCTACTTTGCTTTCATCGTTCAAAGCAAAGCGGAGCCTTGTGACGCAGTGGGTCGCTGCAGAAATGTTTTCTTTTCCGCCAATCGCCTCCACAATATCCTTCGCAGCTTGATTGAGATTGCTCATTTCTTTCCCTCCCGTAATCGTTTTCAATTATTCCAGCAAATGAGGAAGGAGTCACCTTCACACACATGTATATACAAGTTATACTCTCATTATATACATGTATGTACACGTTTTCAAGAAAAAAAGTGATAAAAAAATAAGCAGGTCAGCTCCTGCTTATCTTTTCCCTATCATTCACTTTTTCATGTTCAGGTTCGAGATGAATTAAGACTTCCACTTTGTCAAAATGGTCATTGATGTCTGCTTCGATCCGGTCACAGAGATCATGTGCTGTTGCAATGTCCATTTCAGAAGGAACGACCAGATGAAAGTCAACATAGTTTTCCGGGCCGGCCTGGCGGGTGCGGAGATCGTGAAATTCGATGAAGCGGTCACTGTAGCCTTCTACAATTTCGACAATCTGCTTCTCATCCTCAGCTGATAAACGGGCATCCAGCAGCGGCGGGAAAGATTCTTTCATCAGTTTAAAGGCCTCTGTCATGATATAGACCGCAAGAATGATTCCTATAATCGGGTCGAGGATATACCAATCCGTAATGCTGACCAGCAATAAGGACACCGCAACTCCGAGAGAAGTGTATACATCCGTAAGCAAATGCAGAGCATTCGATTTCATCGCTACCGAATTGGTTTTCTTCGCAACATTCCCCACAATACGGGAGACGATAAAATTAATAATGGCACCGAGCACCATCACACCGATTCCAAGAATCGGAAGCTGAACCGGCTCGGGATGAAGCAGCTTGTGTACACATTCGTAGATAATCCAGAACCCGGCTACAAAAATCAGCAGGGTTTCAATGGTGCCTGAAATATTCTCGACCTTGCCATGGCCATAAGGATGTTCTTTATCTGCGGGCCGGTTAGAAAGCCTCACCGAGAAAAAGGCAATGAGAGAGGCCAGTAAATCCAGTGAGGAATGGATTGCTTCGGATAAAACCGCTACAGACCCGGTCAGCACTCCAACAACTATTTTTAATATGACGACAAAAGAATTACTGAGTACTGAAAGAAAAGCAATTTTAGGTGCATTCAACCGTTTTACCTCCAAATTTAATCCTGATTTATCCTACCAGATCAAATTCGTGTGGGTCTATAGCAACCTTTTTAGCAGGTTACACGAATATGGGGGCTGTTTAAAAAAGTTTTCTCAGGTAAAATTTCATGACTGCCCGCAAAGTCAGCAAATGAGATCATAAGGGTGGTGAGGAGGCTGTTTTGGAAAAAGAACTTTCGGTCTGCCCAAGATCCAGTCTCTCACGGCCATGCCGGCTGCGATGGCATCTGTTTCATGGCTGCTCAGCTCTCTGTCCGGAATCCCCGTGATCCTTTGGGTCCGGAACCATTCTATAAGGTAGCTTCCTGATTCAGGCTCCTTTTTATACAGAAGAACATGACCTTTCTCTTCTTCCGGCACTCTCTTCAATAGAGCAGAACCCGGATGGACTTCAGCGATTTGAATTCCCGGAACGGTCCGCTCGAGCATCGAAGCCAAGGCTATTCCCCGTACCGTTAAATAGACCATTTTCGTTAAAGTCGGCGTCATGATGGAGCCGGGATGAAGCCCGCTTTTGATCATTTCTTTCCGGAACCAGCGGTCAGACGGCCTGTCCCCTCCTCCGTCGTTGTAGGAAAGCGGGGCATCCAGTCCGGCTGCAAGCACCGCCCCTTCTGTTTTCATTGCAAGGGAAAGCAGGTCCGCATCACTTAATCCGTTTTGAAGGGTGATCAGCTTTAACTCCTCACCCTCCATCTTAAACAAAGCCGCTGCCGTATCCCGGTGATTGGCAGGACCGGACAAATCCACTCCCAGCACATACATTTCATCATCTCCCATTTTCCGACATGTTTCCCGTGAAACATCCATTCTTATTATGTACCACAAAAAAGAAGCCTGAATGCGGTTCTCAGGCTTCTTTTTATTATGATGGAAAGAATGGGCTGTTTACTCCAGTCACGAGATAGTCGGTGAGGACCTTGGAGAAAACAAGAACGTTGTTTGTATTCAGCACATTGTCCAATTCACTGCCGGTTGCCAATACGAACTGGACCTTGCTGTAAAGGTCGTTGTCCGCAATCGCAAATACAGAAATGCCGTTCAAAAACGGATTTGCATCATCTCCGTATTGGACTGTCAGAGTCTGGTTTGGAAGAAGGGTCACATTGGTTGCAGCCCCCTGATTTACCGGATTTGAGCCTGCACGTCCGAACAATGTGATTTGCAGCGTTGCAGAGGTAGTATTAATCAGCGTTTTAACTCCTGCCATTATACCTCTCTCCTTTCGATTGAGATAGAATAGTCTATTCTCTCGAACCGCATACGGAAAGGGCATGTATAATAGAAAAAGAAGATTTATTTAATGAGGGGAGCTTATTTTATGGGTCATTTCGTATTTGAGCAGATGAAGTTTGCCAGAGCACAAGTAATCCGTTCGATGGAAGATGTGAGCGCGGACATTGCCGACATCGTTCCGGACGGCTTCCGCAACTCGATCAGGTGGAATCTCGGTCATCTTTATGTCGTACTGGAGCGCTTCTCCTTTCAATACATCGGGCTGCCCCAGATCATGCCGGATGGGTTTAAGGAACATTTTGAATATGGAACGTCCCCGCTCCATCCTTCTTCGGCACCCCTTCCGAGTCTCAATCTGCTTAAGACACTGCTGGAGGAACAGCCGGGAAGAATAGAAGAGAAGCTGTTGGACCGTCTTCAGGAGCCTGCCACACCCTATACAACCTCACAGGGAATGAGACTTGAAACACCGGAGCAGTTTCTGAGCTTTCATTTGTTTCACGAAGGGCAGCATCTAAACACGATCAAGCTTTATAAGCAGATGCTTGCCAAAAAAAAATAAGCAGGGGCTCCGCTGCTTATTTCAATAGCTTTCTTTCTACTTTTTCTTTATAAAAACCGGATGCAGGAGAAGAAAACGCCCCTCTGTTTTTCGTGAGCTTTTCGAGCTCCATCTCTTTACGGAGCCTCTCCGCTGTCAGCTCCCGCACTTCTTTTTCATCCTTTGTCTCGCTGAGGAGCTGGTCAATGGTCATCAGCTCCTTTTTAAGATCGGTTTCTGTCAGCATTCCGCCGTTCTTCATTACCTTGTAGGCCATGCGGAGATTTTCGGGAACCGCTGACAAATCCTCAAGCTGCAGCGGCTTGCCCAAACCATGAATATTCTTGAATTCCCCATCTGAAATCGCTTTTTTAATTTTATCCTCTGACACGATCATGGAAAAATCCATCAAATCCCCCCGTCATTTCAATTCGTTCACATAGTCCGGAAAGTCGGTCACCATGCCGTCCACTTCCATCTCCTTCAAAGCAGCTGCTGATGACCGGTCCCTGACTGTATAAGGGGTGATTTTCATCCCGAGTGCATGTACCTTCTGGACGAGCCCCCTGCTTGCAAGTTTTTTGTTGGGGTTCACGTAATCCGCAAACTCCGAGAGCTCCTGAAGCTGACGTGCTGTGATTCCCAGCGGGCGGTATTTTACCAGTACTCCAATTTTAAGAAACGGCATAATGGCATGCATTTTCTTCATCGATTCCTGCTCAAATGACTGGACCACTTTATCGGCTGCCGGGTATTTTGATAGTTCTTCTGCTACTTGTTCCTCAATTCCAGGGTATAGGGAAGGACTTTTCAATTCAATCAGCATTCCGGCCTTTCCGTTGTATCTTTCTAAGAATTCGGCAAACGTCATGATCCCCTGTCCTTTAAAATCAGGAGAAAACCAGCTGCCGGCATCAAGCTTGCGGAGCTCCTCCAGGTTGAGGTCCCTCACTTCTCCGCTCCCGTTTGTCGTCCTGTCCACACTCGTATCGTGGATAATCACTAATTCCCCGTCCCGCGAGCGCTGTACATCAAGTTCAATATAGTCTGCCTTCATTTCCAGTGCCAGATCAAAAGAAGCCTTCGTATTTTCCGGTGCATACCCTGAAGCACCCCGGTGTGCGATCGTCAGCATTTTATTATCCGCTCCTCCTGTAACCGGCTCTCCGTATACCTTCATGGCAGGCAGCGATATCCAGGCTGCCAGCAGTATGCTGCAAAGAATCATGATGCGGAAATGAAGCAATTCCATCTCTCCCTATCATTTTTCTTCCAGCATACCGTCCGTGTTTTAATTTATCTTAATAGGAACCTAATGATTTTTCAATTTTTGTGTGAAGAAAAAAAGGAGTAGAGACGCAGAAAATTTACAATTTTTCCGGTGAAAAAGGAACTACAGTTAGACATAAACCCCATTGCCCTGCCATATGAATTTACTACGCTGCTTCAAGGGGGACAGGTTCATGAGCATGGAGGAGAAAGTTGCACGCTATAAAATGCTGTCTATGAAAATCAAAGAACTGGAATCCGAACTTGGAGGACTGAAGGAAGAACTGCATGCCTACTTCGACGGGAAGTTCGGGGAAAATCAAAAAGGGAAAGCCTTTATCGGGGATTATTCGGTACAGCGCCAGATCCGTGAAACGGAAATGTATGCAGAGGATTCCCTGCTTTCCAGGCTGGAGGAGCTGCAGCTTGAAGACTGCATCATGATGGTCAGGAAGCCGGATAAAGAAAAAATTGAAGCGGCACGCACACTCGGGATCCTCTCAGGTGATCAGTTAAAGGATTGTATTACACAAAAGCTGACTAAAGTCATTGTAGTGAAGGAGAACCGCTGACGGTTCTCTTTTGCTTTATCCGGAAGGCAGCCGTTTGATCAAACGGAAAGAATCCATACTAAAAAAATGAATTTTGCGCGTTCTATCACTTTAAACCTATATTCATATTGGATGTTTTGATTAAAAAATAATTTTACAATACATTTTCCTGTTTGAATCATCGCGAAATTGGCTAATTAAACAGTACGCTTATGCAGCGGGAATTTTCAAATCAGAAGGAGAGAACAACATGAGTGCGGGAAATTTGTGGTTCACGCTGTTAACTTGTGCTTTATTCATGGGGATTGTTGCTTGGGTCTCTTATGTTAAATCTAAAAATGATGTCAGCGATTCTGCTGGATACTTCTTGGCAGGAAGAGGACTTAACGGAACATTTATTGCCGGGTCTCTGCTCCTGACCAACCTTTCTGCCGAACAGCTTGTCGGTCTGAATGGACAAGCTTACCGTACGAATCTTTCTAATATGGCATGGGAAGTTACCGCAGCCATTCCGATTATCATTATGGGTCTGTATTTGCTGCCAAGATATTTGGGAGGCAACTTTACAACTCTACCGGAATTTTTAAGCAAACGCTTTGATGAAGGCGTCCGGTTATATACAGTTATTCTATTTATGCTTGGATATGTATTTGTCACAAGTCCATCTATGCTTTACTCCGGTGCCATCGCAGTCTTAAAACTGTTTGACGTGCCTGGAATTTTCGGCATCAGCTATGAGCAGTCCATTTGGGTAATTGTCTGGGGAATCGGCATTATCGGAGCGGCTTATGCCATCTTCGGCGGATTAAAAGCTGTTGCGATTTCTGATACACTAAACGGTGTCGGACTCCTGGTTATTGGAACGCTCGTACCGATTCTCGGCTTCATCTGGCTTGGCGGAGGAAACTTCCTGGACGGAGTAAAGGAGCTTTCCACGAACCATTCTGATAAATTGAATGCCATTGGCGGACCGGAAGATTCAGTTCCTTTCGGGACCATTTTTACCGGAATGATCATAGCCAACCTATTTTACTGGGCTTCAAATCAATATGTCATTCAGCGGACGCTCGGAGCGCAAAATCTGGCAGAGGGCCAAAAAGGGGTTATCATCTCCGGATTTTATAAGCTTTTAATTCCTTTGTTTATGATGGTTCCTGGTGTCATCGTATTTCACAAATACGGCAATTCCCTCGAATCCGTGGATCTTGCCTATCCTACTTTGATTGCAGAAGTCCTTCCAACATGGCTCTCCGGTATTTTCCTTGCCGTATTGCTTGGAGCGGTGTTCAGCTCTTTCAACTCCTTGCTGAACAGTGCAGCGACAATGTTTGCGCTTGATGTGTATAAAGCCCGCTTTAATCCGAAGGTCAGTGATAAAAAGCTGATCATGGTCAGCCAATGGTTCGGTACACTGCTGGCCCTGATCACCTTGTTTATTGCTCCTCTGCTTATGTATGCACCAAACGGACTTTGGGACTTGATCCGGAAGTTTACCGGATTCTTTAACGTCCCGATTATCGCAATCGTTCTGGTCGGCGTGCTGACTAAATATGTCCCTGCTATCGCATGTAAAGTCATTACCATTTTCCATGTCATCGCCTACTATATGATTATCTGGGGAACCGATCAGCTATTCGGATTTAAATGGGATATCAATTTCATTTATGTGTATGCCATCTTATTCGCAGTTGAAGTTGCAATCATGCTGATTATCGGAACCATTAAGCCAAGATCCACTCCGTTTGAATTTAAATCAAGGGCAGCAGTAGAAATGATTCCATGGAAATATGCGCTGTCATCTTCCATCCTGCTCCTTGCATTAGTATCGATGACGTACATCGTCTTCTCTCCAATCGGGCTTGCCTACGCACAATCAATTGTCTCACCGTACTTCTGGCCGGCAATCATTGGTGTAGCAGCCATCGCGGTGTTCTTCATGTTCTGGTCAGTAAAGTTCTGGAACACCCGCTATGCCGACTACGTAGCCAAACAGCAGCTGAATAAAGAGGACATTAAGAAACGCGGCAAGCTTGTACCAAACATCAAGCCTGCATTTGTTAAATATACGAATAAAGAAGTTTAATAGGAAAGAACCAATCGCCGATTGGTTCTTTTTTTCATCCACTGGAATGAGGCCTGCTGTTCACCTTATCGGCCATCTCATTTCTTATGCTGCCCGCTTACTCAAAAAACTCCATATGCCCCTTCTCCTCCCGGTAATAGCGCATCCTGTCCTCCAGCGTCCCGGTATGAAACTCAAATTTGTGGCCGTCAGGGTCTGTGAAATAGATGGATTTCTTATCTTTCTCATCCCGCTCCCGCCCGGGCAGGATATTCACATCAAGGCGCTTCAGCTTCTCCCATGCAGCATCCCATTCTCTTTCATCGATTGAAAAAGCAATATGGGTGTAGGATTCCCTGATTTCATTTCTTGGAATATGAGGCTCTTCGTTCAATGCGAGCCACAGCCCATCCAGGTCAAAATAGGCGGTGGTTCTTCCGTTGGCCAGCAGCCTGGCACCCAGCACCTTTTCATAGAAGCCGATTGATTGTTCCAGATTTGAAACGGAAAAAAGCAGATGATTGATTTTCATGAAGTCCTCCATTTTCCCGTTCCTGTTTTGCATCTTTCAGGTTATGATGGGTAGGTGAGCTTACAGGAATTGGGGATAGTCTGATGAGAATAAAAGATTGGGATTCGAACTTAAAAGTACGGCTGTTTGGGGAAGCACTAATGAATGTGACATTCTGGATGTTTTTCCCCTTCCTGGCTATTTATTTTTCCGAGGAGTTCGGCAAGGAAACGGCCGGCCTCTCTTTAATTGCAGCACAGGTGTTTTCTGTTTTTGCCAATTTGATGGGCGGGTACAGCGCAGACCGGTTCGGACGAAAGAAAATGATGGTGCTCGCTGCTGTCGGCCAGGGAATTTCATTCATCATTTTCGGGATTGCCGTATCCCCCGCTGCAGATCTGCCTGCTCTGGCATTCGTATGCTTTGCTGCAGCCGGCGTATTTGGCGCCCTGTATTGGCCGGCCAGCCAGGCTATGATTGCCGATGTCGTTCCGGAAAAAGACCGGAGTGATGTATTCGCTGTCTTTTATACGTCCCTGAATATAGCGGTCGTCCTCGGTCCGATCCTGGGGAGTATTTTCTATGTGCATTATAAGGTGGAGCTTTTAGTTGTATCGGGAGTGGTCTGTATCCTGCTGGCAGCTGTATTGTCAAAGTGGACCCGCGAGACGGCCCCTCTTGTTTTAAACGGAGAAGCGAAAATCACCGGTCAGACAAAATGGTATCATGCGATCAGCAGCCAGGTGAAGGATTATGGAATTATTTTCAGAGATAAAACGTTCCTTCTATATATCCTGGCAGGGATCTTAGCCGCACAAACGTTTATGCAGCTGGATTTGCTGATGCCGGTTTACATTAAAGAGATGATCGAAAAGGAAACCCTCCTTTGGAACCTGCAGGTAACCGGTGAACAGGCATTCGGACTTGTTCTATCCGAAAACGGCCTGCTCGTTGCGATTTTCACCATTTCAATCACCCGCTGGATGACCCGCTACCGTGAACGGAATGTATTTATTCTCTCTTCCGTTTTCTATGCGATCGCCATTCTTTGGTTCGGCCAGATGACAAGCACTGCGGGATTCCTTGCGGCGATGGCTTTATTCACCTTTGCAGAGCTGATGACTGCCGGCCTGCAGCAGAGCTTTATCTCAAAAATTGCTCCGGATACGATGCGCGGACAATATTTTGCAGCGGCGAGCTTGCGGTTTACCATCGGACGGACCATCGCTCCGCTTTCCATTCCGATGACGGTATGGTTTGGTTTTGACTGGACTTTTATCGTACTTTCCCTGCTTGCTGCACTCAGTGCAGTTCTCTATTACGTCATGTTTCAGCGCTATGACCATCCCTCAGTGAAAAAGCTCCAGATGAACGGATAACCGCCTCATTCGCTTTCCGGGGCAATCTTTTATATAGTAAATGTGAGAAGCTTGTATAGGAGGATGACTGTATGCTTAACGGATGGTTTGAAAAAGGCATGACAAAGGAAGCGTATATCCGGAAAATGAATGTTCATCAGGAGAACCTGCTTCATATTTACAATACTTTTCAGCTCAAGGAAGAAGACCGCGTGTTTTTGCAGACGCTGCAAAGAGAAAACATCCGTGCCGTTATCCTGACTGCAGACTGGTGCGGGGATGCGATGGTCAATCTTCCGATCCTGATGAGGCTTTCTGAAGAAGCACTGATCGAAACCCGCTATTTGATCAGGGATGATCATCTCGAACTGATGGATCAATACTTAACCAATGGAACAGCCCGATCCATTCCGATTGTCATTTTCATGAATGAAAACGGGGAAGAAACAGCTAAATGGGGACCGCGTACAGCAGAAGTTCAAAAATGGGTGGATGAGAAGAAGCAAGGTCTTCCTGAAAAGGATTCACCGGAATATGAAGAGGCTTTCGGCAAATTCGCAAAGGAAATTGCCAAACGCTTTACGTCAGACCCGGATGTTTGGACAGATATTAAGGATGACCTGATTGAAACGATCAAAAATCGCGTTCAATAAGGAGGCATCATTCATGAGAGTAAAGTTTTTGCTGCACGGCCACGTCCAGGGAGTCGGCTTTCGGTATTATGCCCAGACAAAAGCGGCCGAGCACAGCATGAAAGGCTGGGCAAGGAACCTGGAAAGCGGATCTGTAGAAATCGCAGCAGAAGGCGAGACCCGCCAAGTTGAAGCTTTTATGGAAGAAATGAAAAAAGGCTCTCCTCTGGCTGTGGTCGAGGAGTTCGAACAGTCAGAGTATGAAGGTAAAGAACAGCTGAAAGCTTTTAAAATAAAATAGGAATGCAGACCCGGCCGACTGAAGCGGCCGGGTCTTCCATTGTTTATCCTGTATAAAGTGAGGGTAAAGAACCTTCGGCAGACATTTGGTTCGTTTTGAAAATCAGATTGACTGGCATCTGGAAAAGCAGTAAAGTGTTTAAGTTGGTTGATGAAAATGTGAAGAAATGTTAATTGATTGTAAGGGTTTTATGTATTTTTGGTGTAGTTTTAGTTAAGAATTGGCTAAAGGGTTTCATTCCCTCGAAGATTGGAGATATATTAGGAGTTAAGATTTTTAAATCCCTTTTTGGGAATATTTAGTCCATCTTCATGTGAATGCAAATTCTTCACCCTGCCCAAAAATCGATCTGAGGCAAGGTAAGAAAGAGGAGACTCATGATTAAATTATATTACGAAAAAATTTTGGCCTGGATTAAAGCTTATCATCTGGAAATTGGTGTAGGCCTATGTTTCATCCTTCCGCCAATCGGGATTGTCTGGCTTGTTGTCATAGGCTGGGATCATTTAAATAAGGCGGTCTATCGAAGAGCACCATTCAGCTTGAATGTAACCACATTTTTCTTTATGTGCCTCCTGGTGTCAGCCGCAGGTGCCGGGATTGTCAGGCAAAATGCCTCCTACCTGCTCATCGTCGGCTTAATCGCAGGATACTTGGGATTATATCTATACATTAAAGAAACCTTGACTCTCGGATCGTTTCAGCGTTATAAACGCATCGTCATCGCAGGTGGATTTTATTTATTTTTGTCCGGTTTAATGCTCAAAGACCATTCTTTGAACGGAATCTTTGCATTTCTTACAGGGACGCAGTTTATCGGAGGATCCGGCGGCAGCAGCCAAGCAAGACTGTTTGGCAGTGCCTATAATCCGAATTTCACAGCCTTCCTGCTGCTGCTCACCTTTACCTTTGTATTGACGAGCATGATCGGCCATTTTAAAAATAAAGAGAACCGGCTGCTCCTTTACCAGGTTCCGCTGATTCTTGTGATTGCTGCTGCCATTTTTCAAACGGGTTCCCGTTCCGGAGTGGCTACAATGTTCATCCTTTGCCTGTTCCTGGTCATCAAACTGAACCCGAAACTTGGCATTACGTGCCTCGGGATGATGTTTGCTGTCCGCGACCAGCTGATTGCGCTCATTCCAAGAACAGAAGTGATTGATCACTCAGCCATGGCCAGAAAGGAAATCTGGCTGAACAGTCTCAGCATCTGGAAAGACAATACGTTTTTCGGAACCACCCCGCTCGGATACTATGACTCCTACCTGGAGCTGACGGGAAAAGGGGTTCCGCATGCCCACAACATGTTTCTCGCTTTTTTCGCAGAATATGGAACGATAGGCGGCCTGGCCTTCCTGATCCTTGCCGGCTCCGTCGCATTTAAGTTCTGCTGCCTTTATTTTATGGAATCAAAGCGGAAGCATTTGCTGAATCTTTTCATGATTTCCATTCCCATCATCTTTTTAACTGGGATTCTCGACCACCCTCTCGTATCGCCGCAAACAGCTTTGATTACTGTCATTCTGCTTGCGAGCTGGGACCGCTACACAGAACCTGTTCATGTCGTTCAGAAATCAGCAGCATACGTGAAAAGGGCTTTTCTGCGGATCAGCCTGCAGGCTGAAAAATCGCACAATCTGACCAAATCACAAAAGAATAAAGGAAAATATTAATTTGGACAGTGTTCTGCTGCTCGAAGCTTAGGAATATTGTAAGAAAGACGTGCGGGTATCTGCACGTCTTTTCTCTTACTCCTTCAGCGGAAGAGGTGTTTAGCATGAGTGAAGATTATCGTCCGAAAAAGAAAATCCCGCAGCCGATCCGGAGCGATGGCGCCGGCGCCATTGATGCCGGGCCCAGAAATGTGCTCCGTGACCTTCAGAACCCGAATATGTTCATTCCGCCCAAAACAGATGAAGGGCTCGTCCCAAACCTTAAGTTTTCCTTCTCTGATACGAACATGAAATTGAATTTCGGCGGCTGGTCAAGAGAGATTACCGTCAGGGAGCTGCCTGTCTCAACGACCATAGCCGGAGTGAATATGAGCCTGACGGCCGGAGGAGTCAGAGAGCTCCACTGGCATCAGGAAGCAGAATGGTCCTATATGATAACAGGACGCGCCCGCATCACAGCCGTTGACCAGAATGGCCGTAATTTTATCGCAGATGTCGGACCGGGGGACCTGTGGTATTTTCCACCCGGCATCCCTCATTCTATACAGGGGCTGGAACAATGCGAATTCCTGCTTATTTTTGATGACGGCAACTTCTCGGATTTAAGCACACTCTCCATATCGGATTGGTTCGCCCACACACCGAAGGACGTATTATCGGCAAACTTCGGAGTGCCGGAGAGCGCCTTCCGGAATATCCCGGACCGGCAGGTGTACATTTATCAGGGGGAAGTACCGGAGCCGCTTGAAACGCAGGAGGTCTCCTCCCCGTACGGAGAGGTGCCTCTCAGCTTTAAGTACGAACTGCTGAAGCAGACACCGATTGTGACCCCGGGCGGAAGCGCACGGATTGTAGATTCGAGGAACTTTCCAATCTCTAAGACGATTGCAGCTGCACTGGTTGAAATTGAACCGGGGGCAATGAGAGAGATGCACTGGCACCCTAATAATGCCGAGTGGCAATATTATCTGTCCGGGAAGGCCCGCATGACGGTCTTTCTGGGGAACGGCACAGCCCGGACCTTCGATTACCAGGCAGGAGATGTCGGATACGTCCCGTTCGCCGCAGGCCATTACATCCAAAATACCGGGACGGAAACCGTGTGGTTCTTGGAAATCTTTAAAAGTGACCGCTTTGAGGATGTCTCCTTGAATCAATGGATGGCCCTGACGCCAAGGCAGATTACGGAAACAAATATCAATGCAGGACCCGGGCTTCTTGATGCTTTGCGCAAGGAGAAGTGGCCGGTCGTAAAATACCCAGGCTTCTCATATTACCCGAAGGAACACTGAAAAACCCGCCTTTACTGAAAGGCGGGTTCCCTGCTTAATATGGTTTTTCCTGATAAAAATAGTTTGGCGATTTTACCTCATTGTTATAATTTTTATGGAAAATGTGGGTCGTTGCCGGAGATACCGGGGGGATCAGCCACGTCCAGTCTCCTGTAACACTCCGTCCGCTGCTCTCTTCCCTCTCTTCAAACCGCTTAAATTGGGAAGCGGCCGTATGATGGTCCACCATGCTGACACCCTTCTCCTTAAACGAATAAAGTATCGCAGCGTTCAGTTCAACTAACGCACGGTCCTTCCACAGGCTGGAGGCAAAATCTGTGCTCAGCCCCATAATGGACGCCACCTTAGGCAGCATATTATACCGTCCTTCATCCGCCAGGTTGCGCGCGCCGATCTCTGTCCCCATATACCAGCCGTTAAACGGGGCTGCTCCATAGACGATGCCGCCAATTTCAAGGCTCATATCCGATATGATGGGAACACCGTACCACTTCATGTTCAGGTCTCCGAACTCCGGCATATCCGGATGGACAATCGGCACCTCGATCACGTCTTCTTCGGGGAGGGAAAACCACTTCGGTTCATTGCCACCGGCTGAAATGACAAGCGGAAGCACATCGTAGTCCGAACCTTCCCCTTCCCAGCCAAGCCCCTGGCAGATCTCTGTAAACTCAGCTGAAGCCGGATCGCCTCTCCAGCCATCTTCAAACGAATAGCCCGCATAGCGGATCAGCTGGTGGTTCCATATCCTCACCGGGTGCAATCCATTTTCCTTCGGTTTAAAGATTGTAATGGCCGGCCTCACTTTCCCCCCATTCGAAGCAAAACGGATATGGCGGAGCAATGCTTCAGCTGCCTGTTCTTCTGTATTCACATGCCGCTCATCCATCACGTGCAAGGACTGCCAGAAGAGCCTCCCAATGCACCGGTTGCTGTTCCGCCATGCCATCCTGGCACCATGCTCGAGCTCCATCCGGGTATGTACATATTGTCCTGACTCCTGTATCTCTCTATCGATCTCTTCAATGCGTCCCTGGATCATATGGCTGATTCCAAGTTCCTGATAACTGATCTCTATAAACTCCTTAGCCTTAAGGAACAAGTCGTTTGCTTGTGCCACTGCTGTCCTCCTATAAGTCATACTGGACTTTCATCCCCTTAACAATAGTAGAAATGATGCACATTGTCCAATGTCTAAAGACTCCTCAGTCAAACCCGTTTCCGGTTTTGGGAGCATTAAACAGTTTTACCCGGGAGCAGAGCGGGTATTTTTTTTATAGTGCAAAATGATAAGGAGGAAAAAATGACTATGGCATTGGATAAACATTATATAGATGGTGAATGGCGAGACGGGTCCAGCGAAAAAACAATCGTGAACACCAATCCCTATTCAGGGGAAACCATTTTCGAAGTCCGTTCCGCAGATAAAAATGATTTAAACGAAGCTTACGAGGCTGCTCAAAGAGCACAGAAAAGCTGGAAGAAAACACTCCCGTCCGAACGGAGAGCCATCCTTGAAAAGGTCGGGCGCCAGCTTGCTGAACGCAAGGAAGAAGTGATCGGCTGGCTGATCCGGGAATCAGGAAGCACGCGGGTAAAGGCAGAGGTTGAATTTGCGGCGACTGTCAACATCCTGAAGGAATCAGCAAGCTTCCCCTACAGAATTGAAGGCAAAATCCTTCCTTCCGACTATAAAGGAAAAGAAAACCGGGTCTACCGGGATCCGAAGGGCGTCATTGGCGTAATCGGGCCGTGGAATTTCCCGCTTCACCTTGCTATGAGATCAGTGGCACCTGCGATTGCAACTGGCAACGCAGTTGTTCTTAAGCCCTCTTCTGACACGATGGTGACCTCAGGGTTCCTGCTGGCTGATCTTTTTGAAAAAGCTGAGCTGCCAAAAGGCGTCCTGAACGTTACAGCAGGCCGGGGATCAGAAATTGGCGATGATTTCGTTCTGCACAAAATCCCGAAAGTCATTTCATTTACCGGTTCGACAGAAGTCGGCCAGCACATCGCAGAGCTTGCTGCAAAAGGGCTGAAAGAAACCGCTCTTGAACTTGGCGGAAATAACGTTATGGTCGTACTTGAAGATGCAGACCTGGAACAGGCAGCCCGAGCCGCAGTCTTCGGGAAATTCCTCCATCAGGGGCAAATCTGCATGGCATTGAACAGAATCATCGTAGCAGATGCGGTGTATGATGCGTTTACTGAGAAATTCGTTGAGAAGGCAGAGAAACTAGCTGCAGGCGATCCAGGTGAAGAAGGCACGGCAGTTGGCCCGCTGATCAATGAGGATGCTGTGACCCGAATACAGAAGGATGTAGAAGACAGCATCTCTGCAGGCGCAAAATTGCTTGTTTCCGGCAAAACGAATGGCAACGTTCTTCATCCGATCGTACTCGGAGAGGTTAAAAATGACATGCCGATCGCGCAAAATGAAATTTTCGGCCCTGTCGCAGCCATTATCCGTGCTAAAGACGAAGAGGATGCCATCCGCATCGCAAATGATTCACCATACGGGCTGAGCGGTTCTGTGTTCAGCGGGAACATAAACAGAGGTGTGAATGTCGCTAAAGAAATCGATACAGGGATGATCCACGTAAATGATCAGCCTGTAAATGATGAATCCCACGTAGCATTCGGCGGAGAAAAGTTTTCCGGAAACGGACGCTTTAACGGCGAATGGGCCATCGAAAAATTTACAACAGTCAAATGGATCGGCGTTGCAGAAGAGCCGAGAAACTATCCGTTTTAAGATAAAAAGCACCGGGCTGCTCCGGTGCTTTTTATATGGATATTACTTAAACAAACGTTTATTTGGCAGCATTTTTCAGCTTTAAAGCAAGCTCTTCCCCTGCCGCAAGACCTGACAGGTAAGCACTCTCAAACCTGGACCGGCCCGCAGGATCATCGGTTCTGAGAAACGCATCCCCCGCTGCCAGAAGCAAACCGCTTTCTCCAATAGAAAGGAACGGCCGGTTTACAAGTTCTGCTGCTTCAGCGTACCTCCAGCGCTTCAGCTGAACAGCCTTGACCTTATTTTCCGGAATCACCTTCTCTGCACTATGAAGGATGGCAGAAAGAACGGCAGCTTCCTCTTCTTCAAAATGCTCCTTTGACCATTCACCCTTCATATACACAACAGCGATCGGCTCCTTTGAAATGCCTTTTGCCGACTGTTCTGCAATCCGCTCCACATTCTCCGGCAATCCGCGGTCCAAGTGCCCGTTTTCAAGCTTCAGGGGCTCAGTTAATACAGCAAGTGCCGCAAAACAGGGATTAAACTGGATAGCAGAAAGACCGCTGTCCTCTTCTATCCCGCTTGCGTTCAGCAGCTCCAGCGTTTGAGGAGCCGGCATGGTCAGCAGGACCGCCTCGGCTTCGACCGTCTCTCCTGAATCCAATTGAACAGCAAAACCGGTCCCCTTTTCCTTGACCTTCACAACCCTCGAATTTACTCTTACATCAAAATTTTCCGCAAGCCTTTTGGCGAGACTGTTCATTCCCTCAGTGCCGATGTACCGGGGATGAGGATCAGCGTACCATTCTTTAATCCAGCCCTTCTCCAGCCATTTCCCGGCAGCCTCGCGAAGCTCGCTTGTCCTTACAGTGAAAAACTGTGCACCGTGATCCGCACGGCCGTCTTCGATCCTCCGCGTTGCAAGCCTCCCGCCCGGGCTTCTCCCCTTATCCAGCAGCACAGCCTCAATCCCGTGCTCCTTTAACACTCCTGCAGCAGCCAGTCCAGACAGACCCGCTCCAACGATCGCAACCTTCACCATTAACATCCCTCCCCCGTCACTTTACCCCGTAACCGGAAGCCTGACAAAAATGAATCGGCTCCCGGCAAGATGAATTCTTTGAACAAGGGTGCGCATGATGATAGGGTAGTACTAGTGACTTGAAACTTTAAGGAGGAATTGACGATGGAAAAAACAAGCCAAAAACAAATTCACCTTGCAAAACGCCCTACAGGGATGCCTGACAACGACACATTCGGCTTTAAGGATGCACCTGTTCCCGAACCGAAGGATGGAGAAGTGCTGGTACGCACACTCTATTTGTCCGTAGACCCGTATATGAGAGGCAGAATGCAGGACACAGAGTCTTATGTAGAGCCATTCCCGCTTAATGAAGTGATCCATGGCGGAGTGGTAGGCGAGATTGTCCAATCCAATTCCACTGATTTCAAACGGGGCGACACGATTGTCGGAATGCTCGGCTGGCAGGAATATTCCGCCGTACCGGCAAAAGCCGTCCGCAAAATTGACCCGGACACAGCGCCGATTACAACTGCTTTAGGAGTGCTCGGCATGCCCGGCCTGACCGCTTACTTCGGGCTCCTTCACATCGGCCAGCCGCAGGAAGGCGAAACGGTCGTCGTATCCGGAGCTGCAGGAGCCGTCGGATCCATCGTCGGTCAAATCGCTAAAATTAAAGGGGCCCGCGTTGTCGGAATCGCCGGTTCAGACGAAAAGCTCCAATACCTGAAACAAATCGGTTTTGACGAAACAATCAACTACAAAACCGACAACGTCGGACAGGCTCTGAAAAAAGCATGTCCAAATGGCGTAGACGTCTACTTCGACAACGTCGGAGGAGAAATATCCGACGAAGTATACAGCCTGCTGAACAAATTTGCCCGTGTACCAATCTGCGGAGCCATCTCCTCCTACAACAAAGCCGGCGAAGACCTGGGCCCGCGCGTTCAGACTAAACTGATCAAATCCAGCGCCCTCATGAAAGGTTTCGTCGTAGGAGACTACTCAGACCGCTTTGAAGAAGGCACCCGCGCACTCGGCACATGGGTCAAAAACGGCAGCCTGAAATACGAAGAAACCATCGTCGAAGGCTTCGACAACATCCCGGAAGCATTCCTTGGCCTTTTCAAAGGCTCCAACCTGGGAAAACAGCTCGTAAAAGTAGCCGATCCGCTATATGCAAAAGCCTGATGGATGCGCCGCCCCTGGTTGGGGGCGGTTTTTTTGTGGAGGTTGGGGTTGTGGGCGGTGGTGGAGGTTGGCGGTTTGGCGGTGGTTTACGGCGGCGGCAGGCGGCGGGCGGCGGGCGGCAGGCGGCGGTGCCTGTCCCCGGTTCTGCTAAAGCACTAAAGCTCCGGCACCATCTCTGCAAACCGTTGGTGCATAAGGGGTTAGAGTACCTGCCCTTTGTCCCCCGATGCTTTAAAGCATGTGGGGTCGGAGGCGGTGCCTGTCCCCGGTTCTGCTAAAGCACTAAAGCTCTGGCACCGCCTCTGCGAACCGTTGGGGCATAAGGGGTCAGAGTACCTGCTCTCTGTCCCCCGATGCTTTAAAGCATGTGGGGTCGGAGGCGCTTCTGTGTGTCGGTGTTCCCAAGGTAGTAGGCAGCAACGAAGTGAAGGCCTGAATATCTCTGAATACCACACCCAGCCGGCGTTGGAGCGTACTGACTCTCCTATTCGGCGTCGGAGGCATCGTCTATCTGCTTCCACCCTGTAAATTCAATAAAGCATTCATCCTCATCTACCTCTTCCGCCCTTCCACAATCTCCTTTATTTCCTGGAGCACCGGCATTGCTTCGTACTCTTCTTCGGTGACGCGGCTCCAGACGATGCCTTCTGGTTTGGGTACGGCTGAATTGGTTTTTAGGAGGCCTTTTTCTGTTGCGATCCAGTCAGCGGTCAGGTCAAATTCTTCTACCGGGATGTCATCTTCTACAAGCTGGAGGCTGTTGACGGTTGTGATGACGGGAACAGCGGGGTTTCCGAGTTCGCGGATGATGGCATATTCGCGGTCGGCGTAGCCTTCCCCTTTTCCAAGGCGTCTGCCATCTTCGGTCATGGCTACTGAGCCGACGATGATCAGATCGATTGTTGGCATTTCAGTTAAGGCGAGCACTTTTCCATACTTGTTAATGTGACTGAGGCTTGCTGCTCTCCGTTCTTCTCCCGCTGGGACCCATTCCGGCTTCACCATGATAAAACCGGCTTTCAGCCTGGGGGTGGGGACGAGCAGGGTTTTCCCGTCCTTCAGCACCTGTGCCCTCAGCGGAAGCTGGGGGGCGTCCGGGTTCACTTTGACTGTTTTTGCTTTTTTATATTCCTCCATCCCGGTTACAAACGCTGCAGCTTTTTCAGCGCCCTTAAAGTTTGGAATTCTTCCTTTCAGCGGGAAAGGAAACCGGCCTGCTTTTTCTTCTGTGAGCACATCCCAAACTTTTTCGCGTATTTCCCTTTTATTTTTCATTCATGATTCTCCCTTTTTCTCTTATTTAACAGGAAATGAGGGCTGATTGTCATCTTTGTCCGTTTAAATGACAGCACGTTTCCCGGGAAATATTGATAATCAGCCAGAGTTTTTTCCGTTATTTCTCAAACTTTTCGGTTGCCTGTCCCTTTCACTATACTTTGCGGTTCGATATAATCGTGGAGTGGAAGTTAAAAAAACGACATTTATATAAAAGGAAAAGGTGTAGATTATGAGCGTTCTTTCTGTAAAAAATCTCAGCCATGGATTTGGCGACCGGGCTATTTTTAATGACGTTTCTTTCCGCCTTCTAAAGGGCGAGCATATCGGCCTGATCGGGGCCAATGGTGAAGGAAAGTCGACCTTCATGAATATTATTACCGGAAAGCTTGAGCCGGATGAAGGAAAAGTGGAATGGTCCAAAAAGGTGCGGACCGGCTATCTTGACCAGCATACCAACTTGGATAAGGGAATGACCATGCGTCAGGTTCTCCAGGGTGCTTTTCAGTATCTGTTTGACGTAGAAGCGGAAATGAACGGCATGTATGACAAGATGGGCAGTGCTTCGCCTGAGGAGCTTGAAAAGCTTTTGGAAGATGTGGGAATCCTGCAGGATTCTTTAACGAGTAATGATTTTTATGTGATTGATGCGAAGGTGGAGGAAGTGGCGCGGGGACTCGGTCTTACCGATATCGGCCTTGAGCGCGAGGTTCAGGATTTGAGCGGCGGTCAGCGGACGAAGGTTCTGCTTGCGAAGCTGCTCCTTGAAAAGCCGGATATCCTTCTCCTGGATGAGCCGACCAACTATCTTGATGAGCAGCATATCGGATGGCTTAAACGGTATTTGCAGGAATATGAGAATGCGTTTATATTGATTTCGCATGATATTCCGTTTTTGAACAGTGTTGTGAATTTGATCTACCATATGGAAAATCAGGAACTGAACCGGTATGTCGGCGATTATGAAAGCTTCCAGAAAGTATATGAGGTGAAAAAGCAGCAGCTGGAGTCTGCTTTTAAAAAGCAGCAGGCGGAGATTGCCGGCCTCAAGGACTTCGTAGCCCGGAATAAGGCACGTGTATCCACCCGGAACATGGCGATGTCGCGCCAGAAAAAACTCGATAAGATGGATGTGATTGAACTGGCAGCCGAAAGGCCGAAGCCACAGTTCAATTTCAAGGAATCCCGCGCTGCCGGAAAAGTAATTTTTGAGACGAAAGAGCTGATCATCGGCTACGATGAGCCTTTATCCAGACCGCTGAACTTAAAGATGGAACGCGGGCAGAAAATTGCACTTGTTGGTGCAAACGGGATAGGGAAAACGACTTTGCTCCGCAGCATTCTCGGGGAGATCAAACCGATTTCCGGGGAAGTGGACCGCGGCGACTACTTGAATATCGGCTACTTTGAGCAGGAAGTGAAAGAAGCCAACTACAATACGTGCATTGAAGAAGTGTGGAATGAGTTCCCTTCCCTGAATCAGGCGGAAGTCCGGGCAGCTCTGGCAAAATGCGGACTTACCACAAAGCATATTGAAAGCAAGATTGAAGTGTTAAGCGGTGGCGAAAAAGCAAAAGTCCGCTTCTGCAAGCTGATGAATAATGAAAGCAACGTACTCGTACTCGATGAGCCGACCAACCACTTGGATGTGGATGCAAAAACAGAGTTAAAGCGAGCTCTGAATGCTTATAAAGGAAGCATCCTCATGATCTCCCATGAACCTGAATTTTATGAAGGACTGGCGACTGAGGTATGGAACTGCGAGAACTGGACAACTAAAGTATTTTAATGAGCAAGTTTTTCCCGGGAAAGGTTTTCCCGGAAATCGTTAGGAACTTTAAAAGCAGGGAAACGATGTTTCCCTGCTTTTTCTTTATCATAATTCTCCTTTTTTCATAAGTTCCTTGACTTCTTTGGCTCTCTCCAAAATTTCCTTTTTACTGTTTTTGCTTAACTTTCCAAGGTTCTTGTAATTGAATTTCATCCGGCTGTTGGAGGATAGTTTTTCTTCATGGCGGTCCAGGTAATCGTAATAGAGCGAGTTGAACGGACAGGCGTTTTCGCCGGTTTTGTTTTTCACGTTATAATGGCAGCTGCTGCAGTAGTTGCTCATCTTATTGATGTAATTTCCAGAAGATACGTAGGGCTTTGTTGAAATCAGGCCTTCATCAGCGTATAAGGCCATTCCAAGGACGTTCGGCAGGACGACCCAGTCGTAAGCATCAATATACACTTCATTGAACCAGTCTGAAACATCGGAAGGCTTGATTCCAGCCAGTGCTGCAAAGTTGCCAAGCACCATGAGACGCTGAATATGGTGGTTGTAGCCATGTTCAATAACACTTTGGACTGATTGATGGATGCAATTCATTTTGGTGTCAGCACTCCAGTAAAAATCGGGAATCGGAAGCTGGTGATCGAGGGCGTTGACCTTTGCATAGCCAGGCATCTTCCGCAAATACACCCCTCTCATATATTCTCTCCACCCCAGCACCTGGCGGATGAATCCTTCGACGGCTGCGAGCGGGGCATCGCCATCCCGGTACGCTTTTTCAGCTTTCTCGAGCACTTCCTGCGGATGGAGGAGACCGATATTCAAGGCTCCAGATATAAGAGAGTGTGACATGAAGGGCTCTTCTTCCATCATGGCATCCTGGTAATCACCGAATGTTTCCAGGCGATGCTGAATAAAATGACGGAGAGCTTCCCTTGCTTTCCGGCGTGTAACCGGCCATTGAAAAGACTCGAGAGATCCGATGTTTTCTCCATATTGATCTTCGACCTCTCCCATTACCTTTTGTGTGATGGAATCGACCCGATAGGTTTTCGGATTTTTAAACTCAAGTCCTTGTTTTGGAGGTTTACGATTATCCTGGTCAAAGCTCCACTTGCCTCCTGCAGGCTCTGAGCCGTCCATGAGAATGCCGAAATTTTTTCGCAGTTTGCGGTACACTGGATCAAGCTTCCACTCTTCACCGTCCGGCAGGAAAGTATCCCACTCCTCTTCCCTTGTCAGGAACAGGGCATCTTCCTCCAGAAAATCCACGTTGATGTCCTGATCCTTTTTCCACTTTTTCAGTTTTTTTCTCATCCGGTAATCTGCAGGCAAATGTAGACAAGCTTCCTCAGGATGATGCTCTTTTACGTGTTCTTCCCATCCTTCCTCAAAGGAATCACACTTCCGGTAATCCACTTGATATCCCTTTTCCTTTAATTCCTCAGCAAAGTGACGCATCGCTGAAAATAAAAGGACCAGTTTCTGTTTGTGATAATGCTGCCACTGCGAGCGGGACTTTGCTTCGATTAGAAGGATCATATCCTTTTCCCTGTCCATCTCCTGAATTCCTTTCAGTTTTATGGACAGCTGATGGCCAAATATCCAGACGGTTTTCATTTTCCGGAGCTCCCTTCTTTTCCCTTCTTATCTCATTCCTGCCGGATTGACTCCGTAAACAAATTCAACACATTCTTTACTCAGCACGTGCAATAAAATAAAATAAAAAAGCCGGGAGGGTGGAAACATGAAAAAAGTTTGGCTGGCCTTATTTCTTCTGACGGTGCTTGCTGCATGCAGCTCCGGACAGAAGGATGTCAGTGCCTACATAGAAAAAATCAGTGAGTGGAACGCCGAAGAATATGAAATTATTAAAGACTATGAAGCCGCCTATCATGATGCTGCCTTTCCAAAAGAGGAGTATGATGAGATCCTGAACAAAGCGTACAGGCACTATCCGGCATTTATTGAAAAAGTGGGCGGCTACAAGCCTCAAGCGCGGGATCTGCAAGGACTGCATAAGACTTATATGGATTCTTTAAACAGCTATTATGAACTGATGAAACTTGAGAAAAACAATCAGGCGGACGGGGAGAAATTTGCGGAACAGGCATCAGAATCTGTTACGCTTGCCGGACAGTTCGAGGAGAAATTGGAGAAGCTTGCCTCTTCGCATGGAATCGTGCTGGAGTGGGAGAAATTCGATTAAATGATAAAAGCCCGGGGCTCTCCCGGGCGGGTATTATGAGATCTATTTGGAAAGGAAGGCTTGAATGGCTTTTGGCAGTGTGCTGACAGAAGGGACGTCAAGATCAGCGCCCGACTGGTTCATCGCTTTCACGTGCGATGGAGTCAGACCGGTAAACACAGGCTCCACTCCAAGCAGCCTGAATTCTGCTGTTAATTTTCCAAGCTCCACCAGTCCATCTGAGGTAAGAGAGCCAATCCCGTGAAAGTCGAGGATGGCATGTTCAAAATGCTTCGCGAAGAGACTGTCCAGCAGTCTCTTCCTGTTTTTTATGATCAGATTTTCATCGAGGTTTCCGAATAACGGGATAAGCACTAATTTAGATGTGAGCGATATTGCTGGTCCGGACAGCTCTGTGATTTTATCGAGAGATTTCTCCAGGGCTTCTTTTTGAAAAAACAGCTCCAAATCTGTTTCAGCCAGCCTTTTTTGCTGCTGGCTTACTTTATTTAAAAGCTTTTCCATATGGGTATCCTGCGGTTCACAGATGAGGTGTCCTTCATTGCCGTCCCACCTGATGGTCAGCTTAAAAGTTGATAAAGGCCCCTTAGCAGGATGCATCGCGAGCTCTGTCACTTTTTTGCCATCACCTGACAGAAATTTTTCCGCCTTCCCCCTGCTGTCTTCATCTGCAAGATCCAGGATGGAAGTATCCTTTGAGCATGCAAACAGACTTCCCGCTTCATCTGAATACTCTAGGATTTGAAACCTTTTGTTTATTAAAAAAAACGGAACTGGAAGATATTTGCTATTTAACAATTCGTTCTCCTCCGGAGCGGACTAGATCAAACCAATCAACGAGCTGGGTAAGCGATGGAACAAAACATGTCTTTTCTGAACCGTATTTTCTGAAATCGCTGGTTGCCAAAAGACGGCCTCCAAGCAAAACAGATGGAGCCGATTCTAATCCTTCAAATTCCTCAATGTAGTTTTTCAGGACGCTTGCGCGGTAACTCAGGCTAAAAGAAAGCCCAATCACCTCAGGCTGCCATTTTTTCGCGGCAGACAACGCATATTCAAGTGGAAGGTTCGGCCCCATGAATTTCGTTTCCCATCCGTTTTCTTCAAAAAGAATATGGACGAGCTTCAAGCCGATAAAATGGTCCTCGTCCTGTACACATAGAAACATTGCTTTTTTCCGGCTGTTCTCGTGCGGAATTCGTTCTCTCACATAATATTGGTACTTTGTCAGGAGATAGTCACACGTTGAGGTGGCCAAATGTTCATCCGCCACTGTGACTTCGTTGTTCTCCCACAGTACACCCACGTATCTCATTGCTTCCGTAATCAGATCTTCAAATATTTGAACGGTTCCTGCACCATTATCCATTTGCCGCTGAATCAAATCCCATGCGGATTCATGATCTCCATCTAAAAGCATCCATGCAAATTTTTGAGGAGTATTCATTCTTTCACCCCTTGCCGGTAGGTTATATGCTTTCTACCCTACCATCTTTTCTTGTAAAGTACGAACAATTAGGGCTGGTAATATTATCTTACCTGATATATAATCATATCATTTTTTTCAGAAAAATGAATGTCAGAGATCGTAATTTGGTTGAAAAAGCACAGATTTCGACTAAAAAAACCCCTGAAATGCTCTGCTGCATTCCAGGGTACCTGCTCTTTAACGAGATTTGGATTGTTCGATTTCTTCCAGAATGAGTGACAGTTCTGTCCATCGTTCCATGGAATGCTCGAGCGTTTCCTCTGTCAGTCTTTGTTCCTCCATCAGCTTCTGGATTTTCCCGAAATCACTGCCTGCGCTGTCAATACCGGCCTGCAGTTCCTCAAGTTTTCCTTCTAATGCTGCAATTTTGTCTTCAAGTCCATTCCATTCCTGCTGTTCTTTGTAGGACAGTTTTTTCCGCGTTTCCTTCACCGGCACTTCAGCAGGCTTCGCTTCCTTCTTAGCCGGCACCTGCTTCTTCCGTTCATCTGTATACTCGGTATAGTTGCCGTAGAATTTCTCGATCTCTCCGCTGCTTTTGAATATAAACAGCTGATCGATAACGCGGTCAAGGAAGTAGCGGTCATGGGAAACGGTAATGACCACTCCCGGAAAGACATCCAAATACTCCTCTAGAACCCCCAATGTCTGGGTATCCAGATCATTCGTCGGCTCATCGAGAAAAAGAACGTTCGGCTCCTGCATCAATACGTTCAGCAGGTACAGCCTTCTCCGCTCCCCTCCGGAAAGCTTCCGGATGTAGGTGTACTGCATGGAACGCGGGAACAGGAAACGTTCCAGCATTTGCTCAGCCGTTATGGAGGTTCCATCAGATGTATACACTACTTCAGCAGTTTCCTTAATGTAATCGATCATCCGCAAATCCTCATCCATGTCGGAATGATCTTGTGTATAATAGCCGATTTTAACTGTTTCCCCTGTCTCAATGGTCCCGCTGTCTGGCTGCAGTTTGCCTGCCAGCATATTCAGCAGGGTCGTTTTCCCGCTTCCGTTCGGCCCGATCAGGCCGAGACGGTCACCGGGTACGACCAGATAGCTGAAATCCCGGATCAGCTGACGGCCTTCAAAACTCTTCCCGACATCGGTCAACTCGATTACTTTTTTCCCGAGCCTTGTGCTGCCGAGGGCAAACTGAAGACCTGATTTTGATGTGTCGAATTTCTGTTCCTTCATTTCTTCAACACGCTGAATCCGGGCCTTCTGTTTCGTCGTTCTCGCCTTTGCCCCTCGTCGGAGCCATGCGAGCTCGCGCCTCAGAGTGTTTTGGTGCTTCGCCTCGCTTTGAAGTTCCTGCTCTTCGCGCTCCGCTTTTTTCTCAAGAAACATTTCATAGTTTCCTTCATAGAGGTAAAGCTTTCCTTTATCCAGCTCAAAAATCTGATTTGTAACCCGGTTCAGGAAATACCGGTCATGGGTCACGACGATAAATGCACCTTTATACTGGGAAAGAAAAGCTTCCAGCCACTCGATTGTATCCTGGTCGAGATGGTTGGTTGGCTCATCGAGAATCAGCAGATCGGCCGGCTGGATTAACGCTTTCGCAATCGCCACCCGCTTTGCCTGACCGCCGGAAAGCTCGCGGATTTTTTTAGAAAAGCTTGTGATCCCCAATCGGGTCAGCACCGTTTTCGCAGTGGTAATCGCATCCCATGCGTTCAGCTCATCCACTTTTTGCTGCATGGCGATTAGGGCTGCCTGCTTTTTCTCATCAGCAGGGTTTTCTTCAAGCTCTGCCAGCGCCTTTTCATAGTCTCTCATTCCACGCATGACCGCTGCATCCCCAAAGTAAATCTGGTCAAGAACCGTCAGATCTTCGTTAAGCGCAGGGGCCTGCGGCAGGTATTCAATGTGAAAAGCGTTGGCATGAATCATTTTGCCTGATTCCGCTGACTCCGCGCCTGCCAGATATTTAAGCAAGGTGGATTTGCCCGTTCCGTTCACCCCGATCAGCCCGATTCGGTGTTTTTCGGAAATGGAAAAGGAAAGGTGATCAAAGAGCACCTTTTCCCCATAAGTTTTATACAAATTTTCTACTGTGAGCATGCTCATAAGATTGACCAGCCTCTGTTTTTATTTAAGCTTAAGCTTCGCAAGAGCGTCCGCTAAAGCATTATTTGAAAAATCATCATCTTGTTTCTTCATATAGTTTGCTACTTCTTTTTTAGATACATTATGGCTCTTCTCTTTTTTGCGGCGCTCATTGAAGGTTGATAACTTTTCACGGTGTCCGCACACACAGGTAAACATCTGCCCTTCCCCTTCGCCTCTCAGCTCAAGACGCTTATGGCACTTTGGACAGCGGGCATTCGTCGTCTTGGAGATGTTTTTCCGGTTTCCGCACTCGCGGTCCTGGCAGACGAGCATCTTTCCTTTTTTCCCTTTTACCTCAAGCATGAGCTTGCCGCAATCCGGACATTTTGTCCCTGTTACATTATCATGCTTGAATTTCTGGCCGCTGTTCTTGATGTCTGTTACAACCTGGCCGGCATATGCTTTCATTTCGGAGATAAACCGGTCCTTCGGAAGCTTTCCTTTTGCGATCGCCGCAAGTTTTTGCTCCCATTCCGCCGTCAGTACAGGTGACTTCAGTTCCTCCGGCACAAGTCCGAGAAGCTGCTTTCCTTTGGACGTTACTTTAATATGCTTTCCTTGTTTTTCGATGACAAAGGAACTGAATAGCTTCTCAATAATGTCCGCGCGGGTCGCGACCGTCCCGAGCCCGCCAGTCTCACCGATGGTTTTGATCAGGTCCTGATCCTCGCCGGCCATGAATTTCGCCGGATTTTCCATCGCGGAAAGCAGCGTTCCTTCATTAAACCGTTCAGGCGGCTTCGTTTCCCCTTCTGTCTCGATCAGCTTCGGCTGAAAAGCCTCGCCTTCTTTTACAAGAGGAACATCCGATGCAGCTTCCTCTTCAGGGTCTTTACCGGCTGCTTCCTTCCAGCCAAGGGAAAGCACGCGGTTTCCTTTAGCCGTGAAAACCTCGCCTCCGATGTCTGCTGTAATTGAGGTCTGCTCGTATTCATAAGGTTCGGACAGGACGGCAAGGAACCTTCTTACGATTAAGTCGTAAATATTCCGTTCCTGGCTTGTTAAAGAGGATAGCAGCGGCGTTTCCTCTGTCGGGATGATCGCATGGTGATCGGAAACCTTCGAATCATCAACGAACGCCTTGCTCGTCTTAATGCCTTTTTTCAAAATCGACATGGCATATGGTGCATACGGCTTAATCTCTACTGCCTTTACGCGGTCCTTTAACGTAGCCGTCATGTCAGAGGACAAAAACCTGGAATCTGTACGCGGATACGTTACCGCTTTATGCTGCTCATACAGCTTCTGCATGATGGACAATGTCTGCTTGGCAGAATACTCAAAGCGTTTATATGCATCGCGCTGGAGTTCTGTCAGATCATAAAGTGCCGGTGCAAAACTCTTCTTTTTTGTTCTTTTGACCTCTTTAATGAAGCCCTGCTTGCCCTGCAGTTTAGCGAGCAGACTGTCCGCCTCACCTTTATCAAACATTCTCGTCTCATTCGTCCGGCCGCTGCGCCACGCGAGCTTCAAACCGTTTCCGGCGGAAGCGCTGATTCCATAGAATTTTTTCGGCTTGAATTCAGCGATTTCCTCTTCTCTTTTTGCAATCATTGCAAGGGTCGGGGTCTGAACACGTCCACATGAAAGCTGGGCATTGAACTTTGTCGTAAGAGCGCGGGTCGCGTTAATTCCGACAAACCAGTCTGCCTCAGACCGCGCAACCGCTGAGTGATAAAGAAATTCATATTCTCCTCCATCCTTCAGGTTCTGGAACCCTTGACGGATCGCCTGGTCTGTAACAGATGAGATCCACAGTCGCTTCAGCGGCTTGCTGACCTTCGCCTTCTCCAAAATCCAGCGTGCCACAAGCTCCCCCTCACGCCCGGCATCCGTTGCAATTACAATATCTGTTACGTCGCCGCGGTTCAGCAGCGCCTTCACCGCATGAAACTGCTTGCTGCTCTGCTTGATCACCGTCAGCTTCAGCTGATCCGGCATAATCGGCAGCTCATTCAAATCCCATGATTTATACTTCTGGTCATACATCTCCGGATCCGCCAGCGTCACCAAATGGCCGAGCGCCCATGTCACGATATACCGGCTGCCCTCAAGATACCCATTGCCCTTCCGCTCAGCTTTCAGAACGCGGGCAATATCCCGTGCCACTGACGGCTTTTCTGCTAAAACCACTGTCTTACTCATGTAAACATCCTTCCTTTATATACACGCGGACCATCTCCGCCGCTGTTTGTCTTTCAAAATCCTGCTGCAAAACACCCGCTTCTGCCGGTCTCTGCACGAATAAATAGCCTTCTTACAGTTTATCAGAAATTGGGGGAGGTGCAAGGAATGGGGGTGGGGTGGAGGGTGGTAGGGTGGCGGAGTACTTTGGGCGGAGAGACAGTGAACTGAGGGCGGGGTCAGTCCCGCTCTGCTTTAAAGCATGTGGGGACAGAGACTTGAAGCGGGAAACCCTTGGGGCAGAAGGGATTGGGGTGGCGGTCCCCGAGCTTTAGTTCGGTAGAGAATGTGGGGACTGGCACGGTGCCAGTCCCCTTCTGCTTTAACGCAGCGGGGGACAGAGGGACGAGTCTGCAAACCCATGTGCGGCAAGGGTTTGCAGAAACGGTGCCTGAGCTTTTGTGCTTTAGCAGAGTGAGGGACCCCGCTGAACCAGACCTGTACATGTCTTAAACCTTCTACCCTAAACCTATCCTAAAACTCCCCAAACCCACCCTCAAAACAAAAAAAGAACCCCAAAACTAAAAGGGGTTCTCTCACTCTTTACCTTCTCCGTCCATTCCGATTCCTGTCTTCTTCAGTCAAGATTTCTCCGCCGAAGAGGATGCGGCGCTCGAGGGTGAGGCCGAGTTTGCCGGCGTATTGTTTGAGTTCGCGCTCTTCGCGTTCGCTGACGAGGGAGATGACGGTTCCGCTTGCGGTGGATCCGAGTCTGCCTGTGCGGCCGGAGCGGTGGACGAATTGGTCGATGCTTTCCGGGAAATCAAGGTGGACGACTTGTTCAAGGTCCTGGATGTCGAGTCCTCTTGCCGCGACGTCGGTTGCGAGGAGCAGCTGGACGTCGCCTTTGCGGAATTTCCGCAGCGCTGCTTCACGGTCGGTTTTTCCGCTTTCGCTGTGCAGGAGGCTGACCGGCATGCGGTTATAAGCCAGTTTTTCCGCAGCGACGTTGGCACTGCCGATGTCTTTAATGAAGGCCAGTGTTTTGACTGGAGCGGCTCTCATGATTTTTTCAAGGGCCCTCAGCTTGTCGCGCTGTTCGCTGACAATATAGACATGGCGCACTTCTGCTTTGATCGCCTGTTCGCGGTCGACTTGAATGGTAACCGGTTCGTTCATTAGCGCAGATGCGAGCTCTTCTGTTTTAACAGCAAGGGTTGCTGAATAGAGAAGCAGCTGGCGGTCGCGCTGTGTGCTTTTTATCACTTCTTCAATTGTTTTCATGTGCTCCGGAACAAGAAGCTGATCTCCTTCATCCAGAACGATTGTTTTGACTTCATGCATTTTCAGCTTCTTCATTTTGATCAGCTCGAGAAGTTTTCCTGGTGTACCGCTTACGATATGAGGATTCTTCTTCAATTTTTCCAGCTGTCTTTTCGGGTTCGCTCCGCCGATGAAGGAGGCGGTTCTCAGTTCGCTGCCTTTCGTCCATTCCTGGATGACGGAGTGAATTTGCATGACGAGTTCATGGGAAGAGGCCATGATGACGGCTTGCGGCTGTTTGCCGGCTGCGTTCAGCCTCTGCAGCACCGGGAGCAGATAGGCGAGAGTCTTTCCGCTTCCAGTCGGAGATTTGGCAAGTACATCTTTATTTTCCATAATCGGCTGGACCGATTGGGCTTGTACAGTTGTTGGAGCTTGATAGGCCGCGCGTGTCCAGGCTTCCTGGATGAACGGCTGGAATGTTTGTATAAATCCTGTTTCCTGTGACATTCCTTCAACACCTTTTCGTTTAGTTAGTATGAACAGTGTAAATCATAGCATTTTTCCATCTGAAATGCCACGGCACCTCCCATTTGACCCGGGGACAGCTGCGTGCTACAATAACTTACGAACGTTCGTAAGGGAGAGTGAAATCGATGACTTCTGAGGAACTTAAGGAAAAAGCACTTCTCATTTTTGCTGAGCACGGCTATGAAGGAGCGTCCCTTTCGCTGATTGCAGATCAAGCGGGGATTAAAAAACAGTCCATTTATTCACACTATAAAAGCAAGGATGAGCTGTTTTTGAAAACTGTTGAAGATGTCTTCAGCCGTGAACTGGTTCAGGCAAAAAAGCGGCTCATGGAAAACAAGCCTCTCAAGGAGCTTCTTTCTTCGTATTTAAAAGACTACTTGGAGAAATATGAACAAGACCCAGCCACCCGCTTTTGGCTGAGAATGGCTTTTTTCCCGCCTGCCCACCTTTATGATGAAGTGATGATTCCTGTATATCGTCATCTCGATACACTGGAGGAGACTTTAACTGAACTTTTTGAACGCTCTTCCATACAGGCAGATCCAAAAGAAGCGGCATTAGCCTATCTTGGGGTTCTGGATAGCCTTTTCGTGGAAATGCTTTACGGCAGCAAAGATCGTCAAGTTAATCGAATGAATGCATCCTTCAACATTTTTTGGAAGGGGATATTAAAGATAAAGGAGGAGTAGGCGTATGAATCGTTACTGGTTATATGTAATTATTGCTTCTGTATTTGAAGTAGGCTGGGTAGCAGGGTTAAAGCATGCAGATGATGTTCTGACATGGACGGGGACCATCATTGGGATCATTGTGAGTTTTGGAGTGATGATCCTGGCAAGTACGAAACTTCCTGTCGGGACGGTTTATGCTGTGTTCGTAGGACTCGGTTCAGCCGGGACGATTATTTCTGAAATCATTTTCTTCGGTGTTCCAGTGGAGCCGGCCAAACTTGTGCTCATCGGCGTACTTCTTGCAGGAGTTATTGGCTTGAAAGCTGTAACGAAGGATCCGGAAGGAGAGAAAGCATAATGGCTTGGTTTTATGTAATCGCTGCAGGTATTTTTGAAATGCTGGGGGTACTTATGCTGAACCGCGTGGCGAAAAAGCAGAGTTTCATCAACTTCCTTCTGCTTGCGGTGGCGCTTGGAACGAGTTTTACGCTGCTCTCTGCCTCCATGCAGACCTTGCCCATGGGTACCGCGTATTCCATCTGGACAGGAATCGGTGCTGCTGGGGGAGCGATACTTGGTATGATCCTGTACGGAGAATCCAAGGACTGGAAAAGAATTTTCTTTATCGCTCTGATTCTGAGTGCAACAATTGGATTAAAGCTCGTCTCATAGGAAAAGCTGCTCCCTTACCGGGAGCAGCTTTTTTGATTGGCGGTCTATTCAGCCGCCGGAAACTCCACTATAGCTGTCGTCCCTTCTCCCACAGCGCTCTCAAAACGGATTGTTCCTTTATGGCGCTTGATAATGCTGAAGCATACGGCCAGTCCGAGGCCCGTTCCTTTTTCTTTCGTCGAGTAGAACGGTTCACCCAGTTTATCGAGCCGCTCCTGCTCCATGCCGATTCCATTATCCTCAATCACAACCCGGACTTTTTTCCGGGTTTTTTCCATTGTTATCATGATGAGGCCGGCTTCTGTCATGGCTTCGATCGCGTTTTTGATTAAGTTCAGGAACACTTGCTTGATTTGATTCTGGTCGCACAGGATCGGAAGCGGCAGCTGATTGTCCCGAAAGGAAATCCTGACATTTTTCATGTTTGCTTCTCCTTGGAGCAGAAGATTGACGTGGCTCATGATTGATACGGCATCTTCCATCCGGAAATGAACGTCCTGTTTTTTTCCGAGAGCGAGCATTTCTCCGGATATCATGTTGATTCTGTCAATTTCAGACATCATGATCTCCAGATGGCTTGCATCTACCGTTTTCGTGGATGACATTAACTGGACGAATCCCTTTAGGGACGTTAACGGATTGCGTATTTCATGCGCAACAGAAGCAGCCAGTTCACCGATGATCGACATTTTTTCAGTTGTGATCATCAGTTCCTCGCTGGCTCGGAATTCAGTGATGTCCCTACCGATTCCGAAAACTCCTTTAATTTCATCATTGATCATAATCGGCAGGAGCGAACAGCGCAGGATCCGTTCCTGATTCAGTTTGTTCCTGACCGTGATTTCAAATTTCTGCGGCTCGCGGGACACCACTTTTCCAAACAGCTCTCCCGCTTTCTTCCATTCGGATGGGACGATGAATTCGAGTGCGCTTCTTTCCCGAATTTTTGATTCTTTAATACCGATGATGTACTCTCCTACCGGATTAAGAGCCATCAGCCTGCCTTCCAGGTCCAATTCAAAGACGCCGTCAGGATTATGGTGAAAAAGAGAGCGGTAATGCTCGTTGCTTGTCTGCAGCTCTGTCTCTTTGATTTCAAGCTGTTTTTTTGAATAAAAAAGCCGGCTAGTGTTTCTGTGAACGAGAATGTACAGAGCACTGCTCGTCACAGCAATGAAGATCCAGCCTTTGTAATGCTGGAAAAAGTTATATAATGTAAGATCTTGTTTGGCAAGCAATAAAAATAAATAATCTGTCGCAAATATCCATACGGCTCCGATGATCAAATAGATCAGTGCGATGCGCAGGGCAATTTTTTGGGAGGGTTGCATCTTCTATCCACCTAATCTTAGATTCTATCCTCATTGTAACGAAAATAAAGCGGATTTTGTAACAATTCTGCTGGTAATTGTATAGAAGGCTTCCCTTTCCGGTATCTTCCTTTTGTCACAATGCCGCATTCAGAGTAGAATGGATTTTGAGAGACAGACTTTTGGGGTAATACATGACTAGCAAAGCATGGAGGGCATTGTAATGAATAATGGAATCATTCTTTTTGCCGTTGCGGCGTTTCTATTGATGACCTTTCGGCTTGTTACCGTTCTCCGCATAAAAAATGCTCCGCGCGGCAACAAGCGGATGGCATGGCTGTTGTACGGAATCGGAATAGGTGCTCTCGCCGGTGCCGTGCTGGTCCTGATTAATACCGTTAGCGCATAGTAAAAAAAAGGAGCGGATCTCTTGGGATCCGCTCCTTTTTCATCGTTTTATTTTGCAAAAACGTGGTCGCCTATTGTCGTGGTTACTTCTTTTCCTTCAAGGAATCCTGATCCTGATTTATCAGGGTTATAGAAGTAGAGTGCTCCCTTGCTGATGCTGGAATAGGAGATGGCCTCATTTACCGCATCTTTGGATTCCTGGCTGGCAGGATTGTTGATCGATCCATTGGCTACCGGTGAAAATTGTCCGCTTTCGTAGATTACATCTCTTACGGAATCAGGGAATTGATCACTTTCCACCCTGTTCATTACGACGGTTGCTACCGCAACTTTCCCTTCATAGGACTCACCTTTGGCCTCTGCCTCTACAAGACGAGCCATTAACTCTTTGTCCTCTTCAGAGACTGCCTGGCTCGAGCCCTTAACTTCCTTTTCTCCGGCAACAGGGATTTCAAGTGTCTCGCCGGCATAAATCATATAGTCACTGCGGTCATTCGCTTGCTGCAATGCATCTATGGAAACTCCGTATTCTTTTCCTAAGTTATAAAACGTATCACCTTGCTGAACTTTATAGCTTTCAGCACTTGCTGATTGTGCTTGTCCTGCAAAAGTAAGAGCTCCAATCGCAAGGCTTGACGATAATACTAGACCTTTGGCTTTCATATTCGTTTTCCTCCCTTTGTGTTTGCTCCTAAACAACCCTAACAGAAAAAAAATATGGTTTCAAAGGATAATACTTCCCCTGATAGAGGATGAGAGCCAATCTATCCATCTCTCACCTGCTGAACCCTATCATTTTTATCTTTTACACACTAATTCGGCTTATTTGGTTGATTTTCGCCCAAACCAGGCGTAGAATACTTACTTAGGTAAATAAAAGAGGTGAGAAAATGGAGGATTCTAGCAGCATTATCCATAATCTTCATCAAGTAGTCCGGTATTTGACGAAGGAATCCAACACCCGGCTTCAGGAGCATGGAATCTTCAGCTCCCAATGGTCGATTTTATATTGTCTTATGCGCTTCGGACCGATGTCACAGACGGAGATCTGGCGTTATTTAAATGTTGAAGCACCTACTGTAACAAGGACAGTTGCCAGGCTTGAAGAAGGAGGCTGGGTAACTCGGGAATGCGGTGCTGACAAACGGGAGAAGATTGTAAACCTTACCCCGGCTGCAGAGGATAAGCTCGTTGTTATAAAGGAGCAAATGACAGATTTTGAAGAAGAGATTCTCTCAGAGCTATCCGGCAGCGACCGCGAAATACTTTCTGACCTGCTTCAGAAAATCAGGATATAAAGCAGGCAAACTTTTTAAGATATAGGAGGTCCAGCATGACGGAAACATCAAAAGCTCCCATATGGACGAAGAGCTTTATCAGTAATTTCTTGATTAACTTTTTTATTTTTCTTACCTTTTACGCCCTGCTCACTGCGCTCCCTATTTATGTAGTGGAGGATCTGGGTAAAACGAACGCTGAAGCAGGTCTCGTTATTACCGTGTTTATGCTGTCGGCGATTCTTGTGAGGCCGGTATGGGGAAGGCTTCTGGAGAGGTACGGCAAAAAACTGTGCCTGATTATTGGCATGATTCTTTTTATGCTGACCACCGTTGTGTACATGTGGGTCGACCAGTTTACCGGTCTGCTCATCGTCCGGTTTATCCACGGCATCTGGTTTAGTGTCATCACCACGGCTACAGGGGCGATTGCAGCGGATATCATTCCAAAAGAGCGGCGCGGGGAAGGGCTCGGGTATCATGCGATGTCTATGAATCTCGCTGTCGTCTTCGGTCCGTTTCTTGCACTGACCATGCTGCAGTTCACAACCTTTTCCGTTCTGTTCATCGTGTTCTCTGTGCTTTCTGCAGCTGGCGTTCTTTTCAGCTTCCTGATTGAGGTCAAGCAGGATACAACACCCGCTCCTGCAAGAAAATTTTCAGCTTCTGATCTACTGGAAAGAAGCGTCGTGCCCTTCGCACTGATTGGCGGTCTTGTTGCCTTCTCTTATTCCGGCATCATTTCCTTTATTTCCATTTATGCGAAAAGCCTGGGACTTGCTCAGGCGGCAAGCTACTTCTTTGTTGTATTTGCCGTCGTTATGCTGCTTTCCCGTCCGTTTGTCGGGAGGCTGTTCGACCGGCGGGGTCCTGCGATTGTGATGATCCCCTCATTTATCATTTTTGCAGCTGGCATGATGATGCTCAGCTTTACTGACAGTGCATGGATGCTACTTTTCTCAGGTGCATTGATCGGCCTCGGCTATGGCTCGCTCGTGCCATGCTTTCAGACGCTTTCCATTCAAAAAGCGCCTCCTGCAAGAAGCGGACATGCCACTTCAACCTTCTTTACCTTCTTTGATATCGGGATTGCGGGCGGTTCGTACATTCTTGGAATTCTGGCTGCGGACCTTGGATATGCGAGTCTGTATTTCTCTGCCTCCATCCTGATCCTTGTGACCTTATTGATTTTCACAGCCGTGATCCGGAAAAAACAAAATAACCTTGTTGCGAAGGAACATCTTTCATAAACAGAGGAAAAAACCCCCGCGGGGGTTTTTTTGTTGGACTGAAAATCAGCTGCCTATTTTTCCAGGCGTTTCATTGGATAAGGCAGCAGACTTCTGATATACTGAAAGTAAGGAAAGTAAGGAATTCCAAGAAAAACAGGAAAACAAGGAGAATGAACAATGGAATTTTCCAAGTTGAGCTCTAAAGGGCAAATTACGATTCCGAAACATGTCCGCGAGACTCTGGACCTTCATGAAGGTGAACGGGTGGCATTCATCGAAGAGGATGGACTCGTGATTATGACGAAGGCAGATCTCGAATCTCTTCATAACATCCAGGATATCGTCAGCGATGAAAAATTTAAGCAGCTCATGCGTAAAGCAAAAACCCACTTAAATGAGGAAAAATGAAAGGAGTTTTACGAATGGAAATCAGAGAGGGCGATTTGCCGGGGATTGGCAGAAAATTTGAAGCGGTAACGGATAATAATGACAAGATCGTTGTGATTGTTCATGATGACGGCCGCCGGGAAGTGTATCACTATGATGATGACGACCATGAGGAAAGCATCTCCAACATTACGATGAATGATGCGGAAGCACGCCAGATCGCAGCCATCCTCGGCGGCATGGCTTATAAGCCGAAAGCGATGGAGCACATGGAGCTTGCATTTGATGACCTGATTATCGAGTGGTTCAAAGTAGAAAAACATGCACCTGCTGTCAACCAGTCCATCGGTGAAATTGATGTAAGGAGCAACTACAGCATCACGATTATTGCGATTATCAAGAAAAATAAAACGAAGCAGCTTACGCCTGGTCCGGACTATGTCATTGAAGCCGGCGATACCCTTGTTCTTTCAGGTGAGAGAAAAGACATGAAGAACATTATTCAGGATCTGCTGACTGGCAAAGGGGGATAACGTATCGATGGATCATTTGGTCTTTGAAGTCGGAACCGCGTTATTGCTCGTAGCATTTGCTGCGGTACTTGCGCACAAATTAAACTTTTCTATCATCCCTTTTCTGATTATCGTAGGGATGCTTGTCGGGCCACATGCACCGGAATTCGGTGTCATCAGCCTGCGTTTTATCGAAAGTGCGGAATTTATTGAATTCCTCGGAAGAATCGGGATCCTCTTCCTTCTCTTCTATCTCGGTCTGGAATTCTCGGTCGGAAAACTCATAAAATCAGGAAAATCGATTGTAGCCGGAGGAAGCATTTACATTTCCATCAACTTTGCACTTGGCTTCCTCTACGCTTGGGTTATGGGCTTTCCGATCTTAGAAATCCTGATCATTGCCGGAATTATCACCATCTCTTCCAGTGCGATAGTGGCAAAAGTGCTCGTTGACCTGCGGCGCACAGGAAATAAAGAAACGGAGCTCATTCTTGGCATCATTATGTTTGAAGACATTTTTCTGGCCGTTTACCTTTCTATCGTTTCCGGATTGATTCTCGGAGACTCCACTTCGATCGGCGGCACTATTTTATCCGTGCTGATTGCCCTGGGCTATATGCTGGCTTTCTTCATCATCGCAAGAAAAGCCACCCCCCTGTTAAACAAACTGCTCAATATCAAATCTGATGAAATCTTCATCATCGTCGTATTTGCTTCCCTGTTCTTTATTGCCGGTTTCTCGGAGACCATTCATGTTGCCGAAGCGATCGGCGCGCTGCTGCTTGGGCTGGTATTCTCGGAAACCAACCAGGGGGAGCGAATTGAGAAGCTCGTTATTCCTTTCCGTGACTTCTTCGGGGCCATCTTCTTCTTTGGATTCGGACTCAGCATTGATCCATTTACCCTTGGCGGAGCAGTATGGCTGGCCCTTGGTGCTGTTATCATCACCATTCTAGGAAATTTCATTGCCGGAATGATTGCAGGAAGGCGTGCAGGCTTATCCCACAAAGCCTCGGCTAACATTGGGCTTACCATTGTTTCAAGAGGGGAATTTTCCATCATTATGGCCAACCTCGGATTGTCCGGAGGCTTGATGCAGATCCTCCAGCCGTTTTCCGCATTGTATGTTTTGATCCTGGCGATCCTTGGACCGCTGCTCACAAAGGAATCCAAACACATTTACAATGCATTGAACAAAGTGTTCAAATGGAAAAAACCGAAGGAAAAAGCTAAGGAGCGCGCGCTAACGCAGAATAGTGAGTGATTTTTTGAAAGGATGACGCACACTTTAATGTTAAACCCGCCCTTTCTAAAGGGTGGTTTAACATTCATCCTCTGTAGTGAAAACAGCCCTTTCAGTGTGCTGTGGAAAGCAGACGGTCTGTAAAGTCAGTTTCATCTGATTTTACAGACCGTCTTTTTTTGCACTCATCCAACATTCTTTCAAAATTGAAACAGAGGACATTCACCCGTCTTCCCTTCTTTTAATACGTTATAAAAGAAGGAGGAGAATGCATGCTGTACAACAGAGAAGAAATTGAATCGGAAACGCCGGGATTGGAGGATTGGCAAAGGGATGCCTTTGTTCGATTTTCCGGAAAGCTGAGCAGCGGAACGGATTTGTTCCCTTGCATTCCGGCAACGATCGGACATAAACTCCACCATTTCAGGTATGCTTTTTTCAATGATCCAAAGCAGGAAGGCACACTGATTAAGACAGCAGCTGCATTAAAGCAATATGGCCGGCTATCCAGGGATTTCGGTCCGTATACCTCCCTGATCTGCTTTTTTAACACCGATTATCCTCATTATGAGACAGAGGACTACCGGACACTGTTCTGGGATGCGCTGCAGCAGCTGAACCGGCTTGACGGGGCTGAATGGCCTGAACACATTCCAAAGGACCCTGAACATCATCTGTGGGAATATTGCTTTGAGGGTGAACAGTATTTTATGTACTGCGGGACGCCCGCCCATCAAAGACGGCAAACACGGCATTCCCCATATTTTATATGGGCGATTACTCCGCGTTGGGTGCTGGACCGCTTCAATGAAGCAGAAGAACGGGCCAGGAAAATGAAAGAATCCATCAGGGAGCGGATTCAAAAATATGATTCAATCAGCATACACCCGGATTTGAATTCATATGGTTCAGACGAGAATTTCGAATGGAAGCAATATTTTCTGAGTGATGATCAGCAGCCTGCCGGCAAATGTCCGTTTGCACATTTGCATCCGGCTAAAAAGGAATAGACCGGCTTAGCAGCCGGTCTGATTTGATTTAATTCGCTTCCTCCAGCTGCAGCTGCTTAACAGCCAGTTTCCGGTATAGGGGGTTGCAGGCCAGAAGCTCTTCATGTGTTCCACGACCGGACAGCCTTCCATTTTCAAGGACAAGAATCTGGTCGGCATCCACAACCGTTGACAGACGATGCGCAATGATGAACGTCGTCCTCCCTTTCATCAGGTTCTTTAAGGCCTGCTGAACAAGAACCTCTGATTCACTGTCCAGATTGGAGGTTGCTTCATCCAGCAGCAGCAACGAAGGATTTTTCAGGATGGCCCTCGCGATGGCGATCCGCTGCCGCTGTCCTCCCGACAGTTTCACGCCCCGCTCTCCGACCTCTGTGTCATAGCCGTCCGGCATTTTTCTAATGAACGCATCGGCGTTGGCTTTTATCGCCGCCTGTGCCACCTCTTCATCTGAAACCTCTCTTTCAAGACCATAGCAGATGTTATCCCGTATGGAACCAGACATCACCGGGCTGTCCTGGGACACATAGCCGATCTGCTTTCTCCAGCTCCTTAAATCCAGGCTCCGTATATCTTTATCCCCGATTTTGATGGTGCCGGATACCGGCTGATAAAACCGTTCGATCAGAGAAAAAATCGTCGTCTTTCCTCCTCCGCTTGGTCCGACAAGGGCTATAGACTGGTTTGGCTGCAATGTGAATGTAATGCCGGACAGGATGGGTTTATCCTTTGAATACCCGAAGGAGATGTTCTCAAAGGATAGCTCCTTCTGCAAAACGGCCGTTTCATGCGTTCCTTTTTCTTCCTGATCCAGTTTAAGCAGATCCTGAATCCGGCCAGTCGCCCCCATCGCTTTTTGGAATGCGGTAAAAAAGGAAGCGAGCTGAGTAAAGGGAACAATAATCTGGAAGACATAAATAATGATCGCTACGAGAGTTCCAGCTGATAAATCACCTGCCGATACCCTTACCCCTCCATAGCCAATCAAAATGACGAGTACAATCATCATAATGGTGGTCATGAACGGTGTGACAATAGCCTGGATTTTCGCTTCCTTCAGTCCGAGCCCAAAAAGGTGCCGGATAGCGGATATCCCCTTTTGCTTTTCCAGCTCCTCACCGCTGTATGCCTTTACAAGCCTGACCTCCCCCAGCACCCTTCCAAGGTCTGCACTGAATGAGGCCATTCCATCCTGCGTCTGTTTAGAGATTTTATAGGTTTTCGCACCCATCGGCCAAAGCAGGAGCATAGAGAGCGGAATGACAGAGAGCATTATCGCCGTCATTTTCCAGTCCAGCATAAACAGAAGAATCACGGATCCTGCGATGCTGATGATTCCTGTGATAAAGCAACGAGATGGTTGGTGATCAGGGTTTTGATCGTATTCGTATCCTGGGTGATCCGGCTCATCGTTTCGCCTGATTGATGGCGGTCAAAGTATGAAACGGGCAGCTTCAGGACGTGTTCCCACAGATCACTGCGGATTCCCTTTACGATCGCCTCTCCTATATACATCAGCATATAATAGGAGAATCCGCCTCCAACGGACTGCAGAAGAAATGCACCGACAAGCAGGAGGATCATACCTGGCTCAAATACAGCACCGCCTGCTGCATCTACAAGCTGTTTCGTAAAAATCGGCACAACGAGACCTGCTGCCGTTTCAATGATACTCAACCCTAAAACCAGTGCCGCGAGCCATAAAGGGGGTTTGTGTGTTTTAAGTAATTTTAAAAAGGCTCTCAACTGGCGGTCTTCAGCTTTTTTTTTCATTGTTCTTTTCTCCTTTTGCCTCATAATAGTGCTCAAATGCTTGCCCAAGCAGCTGCTCTTCTCTTTCACTGAAGGGAGAAGCGGCCGGGAAAATGGAATCGTCCAGCTTGCCGGAATGGATCTCCAAAGCTGCCGGGTCCGTCAGAAGACCCTCTTCTCCAAGAATGTCTGAGATCAATTTAATGCATTCGGCCGTTAGCTTCTGCACCTCGGGAGAATCAGGTGTATGGACTTTCAATGCTTCCTTTAGGGATTGAAACAGGAAGGCTGATTTTTTGTGATGATCAAACCGTTCTCCTTCTGAAATACCTTCAACTTTTCGTGTGTATTTTTCCGGCAGATGCTCCTTCATCCACTCCAGATACATTTCCTCATTTTGAATGCTGTCTATGACAAAGGATAAAATCTGCAGATCAAGCTCCTTTCCTTCTTCAATCATCCCTGCAGCATGATCGAGTGAGAGGATGACCCTCTCGAGATGAGCCTGCTTCTTTTTCATCATCTCCCGCTGAACCATGAGGGAGGCTTTGATTTCCTCCGGTTTGTCCACCAGCAGCTCCTTGATCTGATCGAGGCTGTAATCCAGGAATTTAAAGGCAAGAATCTGCTGAAGCCGGACCATGTCCCTGTCTTTATAAAACCGGCGTCTTGAATCGCTTATGTAACTTGGTTTCAGCAGCTCTTCTTTGTCATAATATCGGAGCGTCCTTATGGTAACTCCCGTTTTTTCTGCGAATTGTCCAATGGTAAACAGCTGTTCATTCATGTCGCTCCACTCCTTTGATTTCATTATACAAACTGACGCAGCGTCAGAATCAAGCTCACTATTCAAAAAAATGGTATACTAATCGAAGAGGTGATGGAAATGGCGAAAAGCAAAGCCAGGAAACAAAGAGAGCACGATGAGCGCAATGGAAAGCTGAATCCTGTGATCCGAAGAGGAGAACGTCCGGCTTTCAGTCTCCATGAACGAAAAACCCTGACAAAGCAGGGCAGAGAAATCAAACAAAATACAAAGCACAAAAAGCGGTCCCTTCACGGTTATGGCGAAGAAGGAACCGCTTTTTTATTTGTGTGTAAAAAGATGGAAGTCACTGACTGTCATCCAGTTGCTCGATCCAGTTTTGCGACCAGTTTTCGATTTCCTTTAAAATAGGTTCCAGAGCCTTCCCCTTCTCAGTAAGAGAGTACTCCACACGTACAGGTGTATCCGGAATGATATTCCTTGACACGACTCCGTTTTGTTCAAGATCCTTCAGCCTGTCCGAAAGGACCCTTCCGCTGATCGCTGTTGACGATTCCAAAGCATTAAAACGTTTCGGCCCTTCCATTAGCTGATGAATGATTAAGCCCGTCCAGCGCTTGCCAAGCATACCCATCGCCTGCTCAAACCGGGGGCAAATGTTTGATTGTTCCATATGCGTCACTCCTGTGTTTAGTATAACGCATTTCCCTCGAAAGTTACAGTTTGAAACCTGGTTACTTGACTTCTATAACTTATAATTATATATTTACTTACATAAAGTAACTTTAAACATCAGGGGGTCCTTTCTATGAAATTTCAGCAGTCTCCAAATACGTATGTGAGTGAAATCACTCTCCTGACAAGCAACTGGGATGAGATGATCCGCTTTTATTACTCCCTTCTCGGGTTTAAGGAAATGGTTCGCACATCACATCGTGCTGTTTTTTCAGCTGATGGACGAACACCGTTAATTACCCTTGAAAAGAAAGAAGGACTGTTTCCTAAAGAACCGCGCAGGTCAGGGCTTTACCATTTTGCCCTTTTGCTGCCTTCACGGAAAGATCTTGCGGCTTTCCTCCATCATTTTGCCGGAACAGGCTGGCCGATCCAGGGAGCTTCCGACCATCTAGTAAGTGAGGCGGTTTACTTTGCCGACCCGGACGGAAACGGCATTGAGGTTTATGCAGACCGTCCGGATGACACATGGATCTGGCAGAACAGTGCGGTACAAATGGCTACAGAGCCGTTAAGAGTTAACGAGCTGCTGGCTGAGGCAACAGCCCGGGAATGGAACGGTATGCCGGCGGAAACGGGAATGGGCCATATCCATTTGCATGTTTCCAGCCTTACAGAAGCGGGGACATTCTATACAGAGGGTCTTGGGTTTGAGCCTGTAGCAGAATATGGGAGTCAGGCGCTCTTCCTGTCAACCGGGGGGTATCACCATCATATCGGTCTGAACACCTGGAATGGCACGGGTGCTCCATCTCCGTCGGAGAACAGCGCCCGAATGGCGTCTTTCACCATTACGTATCCGAGTGAGGAAAAGCGGGAAGCAGCTGCCGGCAGATTGAAGGGACTCGGTGCTTCACTTGCATACAGCGGCCAGGAAATCCGAACCGCCGATCCTTCCGGAAATTGGATTATCCTTCAGATCGTAAAGCGGGAAAGCTAATGCTATAAAAAAAGCAGCCACTGAGCTGCAGAAAACGAGGGAAAGAAATGGGATTTTTCGATAAAGTGTTCGGTGGAACCGAAGAAGCTGGACAGACCGGCAAGAAGGATTTCCTGACAGCCGTGGAAGAAAGACGTTCTTATTATTCAATCCAAAAAGAACAAGTGGTGTCCGACGAGAGGCTGAAAGAAGTGATTGAGCATGCGGTAAAGCATACACCGTCTGCCTTCAACTCCCAAAGCGCCAGAGTCGTCGTTCTCCTTGGGGAGCATCATGAAGAATTATGGAACATGACAAAAGAAGAACTCCGCAAAGTCGTTCCGGCAGGGAATTTCAGCCCGACGGAAGAAAAGCTGAAGAGCTTTAGTGACGGATTCGGAACCGTTCTGTTTTTTGAAGACCAGGCAGTGATCGAATCCCTTCAGCAGCAGTATGAACTGTACAAGGATCAATTCCCGGTTTGGTCTCAGCAGTCATCCGGAATGCTTCAATATGTTGTCTGGACAGCTCTGGAGCTTGAAGGATACGGTGCTTCCCTTCAGCATTACAATCCGCTTATCGACGAGGAAGTACAAAAGAAATGGCACATTCCTGCAGGCTGGAACCTGATCGCCCAAATGCCATTCGGAAAACCGGGCGCAGATCCCGGACCAAAAGAATTTAAACCGGTAGAAGAACGGGTAAAATTTCATAAATGACCTTTTTATTCAGCCCTGACAGTTGATGTCTTAATACAATCAGACCCCTGATGCCTTACAGCGCATTCAGGGGTCTTTTTCATGAAGCCTGGAACGCTTTACATTCCGTATGTATTTCCGCCATTGACTGAAAGGCTTTGCCCTGTGATAAAGGAGGCATCTTCTGAAGCAAGATAAACAACGGTCTTTGCTGCATCTTCAGGAACCCCCATGCGGCCTAATGGGACGCCGCTCCTGTATTGCCGGATGGCCTCTTCCGGCACTTCCTGATGGCGTTCAACGGGAATAAATCCGGGGTGAACCAGATTCACCCTGATTCCTGTCGGACCAAGTTCACTTGCCCATGACCGTGTCATCCCGATCATCGCTGATTTTGCAGCAGTATAATTTGAAAAGTGGCTGTTTCCAAGATGGACGACCTCACTGCCAATGTTGATGATCGATCCATGCTTTCTCTCTTTCATAGAAGGCAGACAAGCCTGAAGCATGTGAAGCGGTGCTTTTACAAAAAAGCGAAGCTGGTCCTCATAATCCTCCCATGTCACTTCTTCAATTGAGAGCTCAGGCTGCGGCCCGGTTGCATTGTTCACGAGAATGCCTGCCTTCAGTCCTGAAGCCTCTTCCGCCTCTTTTACAAGCCTTCTCGCTTCCCGCTCTTCCGTTACATCAGCTTGAATTGCAGCTGCCTGTCCGCCCATCCGGATAATGGCTTCGGCCGTCTCCACAGCCGGCTTGCTGTTGGTAAAATAATTAACCGCAACAAACGCTCCTTCTCTTCCCAGGGCTTTGCTGATGGCTGCTCCAAGTCCCCTCGAGCCTCCTGTAACAATTGCGAGCTGATTTATCAGTTTCATTTCCATTCCTCCTCATCTTGATTTTACCACCATTGAGTAAAAACATCTTTTTTGTAGGAAACCCGGCGGTATGATAGTCTTTTATCTGAAGACTTCTGAAAGAAGGGAACCCGGTGAAGCAAAATCGGATTTATTTTATTCTTGTAGGCATCATGCTGCTGTGGGGTTTCAACGTTCCGCTGCTTAAGATTATTGTCAGCACGTTCAGTCCTGTCACCATCACATCGCTCCGGATTTTCACAGCAAGCCTTTGTGTTTTTATCATACTGGCTTTTTTAAAGCTTCTCAGGCTCCCGACACTGAAGGAAACCGTCCTGATTGTCGGATGCGGCCTGCTGAATGTCGTAGCCCACCACTACTTTCTTTCCGTGGGCCTGTCGATGACCAGCTCTACAAACGGAGGATTGATATTAGGCCTCGGACCTGTACTTGTCGCCATTTTGTCCATTATCTTTCTAAACAAGCGGCTGACGGTCATCCGCATGACAGGATTTGTGCTCGGCCTGGCCGGAGTTTCCTTTACGGTACTGGCAGGCGGAGGCGGGCTGAGTACAATCAATGCCGGTGATCTATCCATTTTTTTCTCGATTCTGACCCAGGCGTTCAGCTTTATTATTATTAATAAAGCATGCAAGATGGATCCACGGCTCCTGACAGGCTATATGCTTCTGTTCGGTTCAGCTGTTCTGTTCATCATCGGGCTGGCAACCGAAAAAGACGGACTTGCATCACTCGGCAATGGCAATCTGAAAGTCTGGACTGCTTTTGTGCTCTCGGCTGTTTTTGCCACGGCCATCGGGCATATGACGTACAATTATGCGATCAGCCAGGTCGGCGCAGCGGAATCGGCCATTTTCATGAACTTAAACACGATGTTTGCACTGGCCGGTTCGGTGCTGATCTTAAACGAAACGGTTTACCCTTCGCACTTGATCGGACTCGCGCTGATCGTCTCCGGAGTCATTCTCGGATCCGGAGCCTATGAGGAGTTAAGAAGGAAATACAGGAGAAAACACCACTACAACTCAGCAGGATAAATAAAAGGAGGCATGTATTATGGGAGAATCGTTAAAAGGAAAAACAGCACTGATCACAGGTGCCGGCCGCGGAATCGGAAGGGCTGCTGCTCTCCATCTCGCACAGGAAGGCGTTCATGTCGGCCTAATTGCGCAGACGGAAGAGCATGTGAAGAAAACAGCGGAGGAAGCGGAAGCGTATGGTATTAACGCGTTCTATGCGACGGCTGATGTTTCTTCAAATAAAGAGGTCCAAAAAGCAGTATCCGGGCTGGAAGCAAATCTCGGTTCTATAGATATTCTGATCAACAATGCAGGAATCGCAAAATTTGGAGGTTTCCTGGATCTCGAGCCCGAGGAATGGGAAAAAGTCATCCAGGTGAATCTCATGGGTTCTTATTATGTAACCCGTGCCGTGCTCCCGGGAATGATCGAGCGGAAAACAGGAGATATCATTAACATTTCATCTACAGCCGGGCAAAAAGGAGCACCCGCAACAAGCGCCTACAGTGCTTCAAAGTTCGGTCTGCTTGGCCTGACCGAGTCTCTTGCGCTGGAAGTACGCAAGCATAACATCCGCGTCTCCGCCCTCACGCCGAGCACAGTTGCGACCGACCTCGCCATTGACAACAAACTGACAGACGGTGACCCGGATAAGGTGATGCAGGCAGAAGACATTGCCGAGTTCATCGTTGCCCAGCTGAAATTAAACAAACGGACGTTTATCAAATCTGCCGGACTTTGGTCTACCAACCCTTAAATCCCGACAGCTCTCAAACAGAGAGCTGTTTTTCTTTGATCCGCTTCTGCAAATGAGCTTTCACAGCCGGCCATTCATCATCAACGATCGAGTAAAGCACCGCGTTCCGGATGTGGCCGCTCTCCAATATTCTTTCTTTCCGCAGAATTCCTTCCTTCTTCGCTCCAATCCGTTCGATCGCTTTCTGTGAACGGACATTCCGCTCATCCGTCTTCAATTGCACTCTGATCACATTCAATGTTTCAAAGCAATAGCGCAGCAGCAGAAATTTGCACTCGGAATTCACATATGTTCCGGCAAACCTTTTGCCATACCATGTTGCCCCCAGCTCACAGGACCTCTGGCTGAAATCCAGTTCATACAGGCTCGTTGTTCCGGCAAGCTCTCCTGTTTCGTTCAGCGTCACAGCAAACGGCAGGGCTTTTCCATCTGCCCGCTTTTGTATCTGCCCTTCAAGCTTGCGCTTCATTTCCTTCGCCGTGGAAATTCCTCCAAGCATATACGTCCATACGTCAGGATCACTTATCGCAAAGAGCTGATCTGCATGCTCTGCTTCGAGGGGGATCAGCGTAACCGACTCCCCTTTTATAACCGGATGATGAAGGAAAGGATTCATTTCGATGCTCCTTTTCTCTGTTTTAAGACTGTTTCTCCCTCAATGCAGCATTTCCTCTTATTATTTTACATTCGCTATCCATCTCCTCCTTGGTCCTATATGCTTACTCTATTAAATTCTGTCGGGTAACCCATTCAAAAGTGCCATTTTGAATTATTATTCTATGTTATCTTTTTCCTTTCAGAATATAGTCTTTCTCCGGAAAGTGCTGTCATTCCCTCTATGAAAGTCTTTATCCACCTACCTTTTCATTCATTTGAAGAGGAAATATTACTTGATGAAACGTTTTTGTAACATAAATAGAAACTGATTGAAACAAGTCTGTCATATAAATCTAGTAATATTAGCCATCATATACATAAAGGGGACTAGGACTTTTGAAGAAGTTTATTTTGACGACCGGTGCCGCTTTGTTCTTGTCGATTGGATTCTCTGCTAATGCCTCCGCAGCTGCCTATAATGTTAAATCCGGAGATTCTCTTTGGAAAATTGCCCAGAAGCATAATGTCACGGTGAATCAAATTAAATCGTGGAACAGTTTGAAATCCGATTTGATTAAAGTAAATCAAAAGTTGACCATCTCACCGTCTTCCGGATCAAAAGCAGCACCAGCTAAAGCGAAACCTGCTCCAAAAGGAGCTTCCACTGTTTATACAGTTAAATCCGGTGATTCTCTATGGAAAATCGCCCAGAAGCATAAAGTTTCAGTGAGCCAGATTAAATCCTGGAATAACCTGAAATCCGATACCATCCGCATTAATCAGAAGCTTGCCGTTTCTTCATCCGCTGCTAAGAAAGCTGCACCGGTAAAGAAGGCTGCACCTGTTAAAAAAGCAGCTGCTCCACAAGGTGCATACAAAACGCTGACGGTTACATCAACAGCCTATACTGCCAGCTGCAGAGGATGCAGCGGCATTACAGCAACCGGCATCAATCTTAAGAAAAATCCAAACGCAAAAGTCATTTCCGTTGATCCAAACGTGATTCCGCTCGGCTCAAAAGTGTATGTTCCGGGCTACGGAATGGCCGTTGCTGCGGACAAGGGCAGCGCCATCAAGCGCAACAAAATCGACATCTTCTTCGCTTCCAAAAGCACCGCTATCAACTGGGGCGTAAAGAAAGTAACGATTAAGGTTTATAAGAAATAATTGAGAAGGGGCCATCTGCTGATGGCCCCTTTTGCATTGCATTCCGTTCAGGAGACTGTGCTGTTTTTGCTCGCATAAACGTTCAAACAGATTGCAGATAGGATCATCCGCCATGGGATTCGTTTCTCTTCAAAAAAACTTTAACCTCGGTTCCCACACCAGGCTGGCTTGCATATACCGTTTTCCCGCCCATTGCTTCAATTATGCTGAGCGACACCATCGTCCCAAGGCCGGTTCCTTCTTCTTTTGTAGAGTAATAGAGGCTGCCGATCCTGGCCAGCTGTTCCGTTGTCATCCCTTTGCCCGTATCTGAAATTTTAATCTCTGCTTCAGTCCCTGCCGCTGATAGAGTTACACTGACTCTTCCGCCAGGCGGAGTCGCTTCAATGGCATTCTTCATCAAATTGATCACGGCCTGGCGCAGCTTGTTCCGATCTGTCCGGATTTGAATACCGGTCTCCATCTTTCCAGTCAGAGCCACGCTTTTCTTTATTGAAAGCGGGTTGAGCAGCTGCACCATATCATCTAAAAACTCTCCCAAGTCAAACACTTCCATCTTTTCAAGCTTTGGTTTTGCGAAATTCAGGTAATCACTGATGATTGCCTCAGCCCTGTCAAGTTCACTTAACACCAGCGGCAAATAGGGGAATTTCCCCTGCCGGTCATCTGCCTGCATCAGCTGAAGGAAACCTTTGACTACCGTGAGCGGGTTTCTTACTTCATGGGCAATCGATGCAGCCATCTCTCCAAGCGTATTCAGCTTTTCCGCCCGGAAGATCTTCTCCTGCATCCGGAACCGTTCCATGCTGGCTTCATGAAGCAAAGCAGCAAATCCGGCCCCTGTAATCTGAATGAGCCCGAATACAGCAACGAAATAAAGCAGCTTCGCGGGAATAAAACCGAATCCATCTGAAAAGTTTAAATAGCCTATAAGAATAAGCAGTTGAACAAAGACTGTCCAAACCCCGGCCAGCATGGCCCACATCAGCCTCTTCCACTTCCATTCGTAACGATTAAACTTTGCTGAAATCAAGACAGGCCCTATAGCCGCAATAAAGGCAGAAAAAATACCGAAAACAAGTGCCTCTCCCCCTGCATAAATTCTGGCCGCCAGTAACAACCCCAGCGCAGTGAAACCGCCCCTCATTCCCCCATATAGAAAGGCAAGAATGAGCGGCACATAACGCAGGTCCCAATACAGCCCAAAGCTTTCGTATGCAAAAAGTATACATAAAGAACCGGTAAGACCATGAAGAATGCCAACAAAAAATGATGGGCGCCCGATCGGCCTGTGAGAAAAGAACAGGCTGTGGATTAAAACAGGTGCCAGCACAATCAGTACATGCAGCAATAATTTTTCTACAATCATCTTCTCTACCCCGCGTGTACATTTTACCGGATATATACGACATTTGAGTCGAATTTCCTCTTTTAAAGGGTCACTTTGTCCTGATTATGAATACATGCACCTCTCCAAAAAGACGGCGTATAGTACTGCATGAGCCTGATGAAGCAGGGGTGAAACGGGATGTATTGGGTTAGACAAAAACCTTTCTATAATAAAGAGCTTGCTGAATTTCTTCTTCATATGTGTGTTTACGCTTACCGCCAATATGTTAACAACGGCCCAATAGAACCCATTCCCGGTTTTAAGCTGGTTCATTCCTTTAAAGCAAAAGCAAACGGTATACCTGAATGGTTCGGTTTTATTTTGGAATCTGATGATGCGATCGTTATTGCTTTCAGGGGAACTCAATCGGATGCTGACTGGGTTGCTGATGCTTCCATTAGCCAGACTCCCTTTCTGTATGGAAACAACGGGGGGCTTGTGCATTCCGGATTTCAATCGGTGTATGCCTCGTGCCGGGACGAAATCTTCAAGAAGTATGCACTGCTTTCCAAACAGAAAAATCTGTTCATAACCGGACACAGCCTTGGCGGGGCACTCGCCATCCTGCATGCTGCCGATGCAGCGCTGAATGCCGGCTTCCGCTCCATTGTTATGTACAACTACGGAGCACCGAGAGTCGGGGACGGCCGGTTCGCATCCTTTTATGACCAGGCGGTTCCAAACAGCATCCGCTTTGTTAACACAGCCGATCTCGTTCCAAAGCTTCCTCCTTTTGTTGTTTATAATCCACTCAGCAAAACTACTTTTTTTTACCAGCATGTGCAAACTCCTTTCTCCTTTACGGCCGATACCGGATCGATAGCCGGAAATCATATGCCGGATACCTATTTTTCAGGGATTGAGGGAATGGCCAGATTGGCTTATAGGTAAAGGAACGTGAAACAAAATCTGCCAAAATATTTATTTTAATTTTCAGAATAGTGTAATACAATTACCCTTATATAGGAATAGGGGGAATGTACATATGAAGGCATTAAAGTCCATCCTGATTTGGGGACTGATTTCTGCTGCCGGTGCGGCAGGATTCGGTGTCCTTGCATTAAACAGAGGCGAATCCATCAATGCAATTTGGCTGCTTGTCGCTGCACTCAGCGTATATGCAATCGCTTACCGTTTTTACAGCCGCTTCATTGCCAGAAAAGTTTTTGAGCTGGACGATAACCGAAAGACCCCCGCAGAAACAGAGAATGACGGAAAAGATTATGTCCCGACGAACAAGTGGGTCCTCTTCGGACATCACTTTGCAGCGATAGCAGGAGCGGGTCCACTTGTCGGGCCTATCCTTGCTGCCCAGATGGGCTACCTGCCGGGCACCATCTGGATTGTTGCGGGAGTGGTCCTTGCCGGTGCAGTTCAGGATTTTGTCATTCTTTTCGGCTCCATGAGACGGAAAGGCAAATCGCTCGGCGAGATGATTAAAGAAGAAATCGGCCCTGTCACAGGCATCATCGCCATGGTCGGCATTCTCGGAATCATGATCATCCTGCTTGCTGTACTTGCACTCGTAGTGGTCAAGGCGCTTGTCGGCAGTCCATGGGGAATGTTTACGATTGCAGCGACCATTCCAATCGCCATCTTCATGGGAGTCTACATGCGGTATATCCGCCCGGGCCGTGTAGGAGAGGGCTCTATTATCGGCGGTGCTCTTCTGATCGCTTCCATCATCCTCGGCCAATATGTATCCCAGAATCCCTCGCTTGCAAAACTGTTTACTTTTAATGGGGAAACCATTGCTCTCTTAATGATTGGCTACGGCTTCATCGCATCTGTTATCCCTGTATGGCTTTTGCTTGCACCAAGGGATTATTTGAGTACTTTTCTGAAAATCGGAACCATCGCCGGTCTTGCCCTCGGAATTCTTTTCGTGGCACCGGATTTACAAATGCCTGCCGCAACGCAGTTCGTTGATGGGACAGGCCCTGTCTTCGCAGGAAACCTCTTCCCCTTCCTGTTCATCACCATCGCATGTGGTGCTGTATCCGGCTTCCATGCCTTAGTGTCCTCAGGCACAACACCGAAGATGATCGAGCGGGAGAGTCATGCAAGGCCCATCGGGTATGGCGCGATGCTCACCGAATCATTTGTTGCTGTCATGGCCTTGATCGCGGCGTGCGTTCTGAGCCCTGGAATTTATTTTGCCATCAACAGTCCGCCGGCGGTCATTGGAACAGACGCTGTATCAGCTGCTGCGGCTGTATCCAACTGGGGCTTTACCATCACTCCGGACGACCTGACCAATCTGGCTGATGATGTCGGAGAAGAAACGATCCAGTCCCGTACAGGAGGAGCTCCAACACTTGCCATCGGAATGGCTGTTATTTTTTCAAGCTTCCTTGGCGGAAAAGCGATGATGGCCTTCTGGTATCATTTTGCCATCCTGTTTGAAGCTCTGTTCATCCTCACTACCATTGACGCCGGAACACGCGTCGGCCGCTTCATGATCCAGGATTTGATCGGACAGGCTTACAAACCCTTTGCACGAACCGACTTCCTTCCTGCCAACCTGATTGCGACCGCCCTGTGCGTTCTGGGATGGGGCTACTTTCTTTACCAGGGTGTCGTCGACCCGCTTGGAGGAATCAATACCCTGTGGCCGCTTTTCGGAATCGCCAACCAAATGCTTGCAGCCATCGCGCTCCTGCTCGGTACCACCATCCTCTTTAAAATGGGGAAAAAAGCGTATGTATGGGTCACCCTGCTCCCTACCACATGGATCCTGATTGTAACGATGACAGCAGGCTGGCAGAAACTCTTTCATGAAAATCCTAAAATCGGCTTCCTGTCCCACGCCCAAGTGTTCAGCGACGCCCGCGGCAAAGGCGAAATTCTGGCCCCGGCCGCCACCCAGGCCCAGATGAACCAAATCATCCTGAACGACTATATCAACGCCGGTCTATGCGCCTTCTTCATGATTGTCGTCATCGCTGTCCTGATCTCCGCCGTCCGCATGTGGATCCGCGTCTTCAAAAAACAGGACACCACACTTCATGAAGCACCGTACATCCCACGCGAGGAAGGAGAATTCAAACACTATGCTTAAACGCCTGGCTGCCATCCTGAAACACCGAAAGCAATTCTTCAACCTGCTCGTCGGCGTCCCATGCTATGAAACCTACGTCACACACATGCAAACCCGCCATCCCGGCGAGCCTGTCAAAACCAGAAAAGAATTCTTCTGCGAAGCACAGGAAGAACGATACAATGCTAAAGGCGGCAAAGTGTCCAGGTGCTGCTGAGAAAAATGGAAAACCGCCTTCAAGGAGGCGGTTTTTTGATGGAATTGGTTTTTTTGAGGGTGGATGAGAAGGTGGGGCTGACTGGCAGGTGAAGGGGGCTGAAGGGGTATTCGGTCTGAGTGGGGTTAGGGTTTGTATGAGATTGGGGGATGAACAGGGGGTGAGGGGAACGGGGCTTTGCACTGACCCCACATGCTTTAAAGCACAGCGGGACAAAGACCCGAAGCTGTGAGCCTATATGCAGCAAGGACTTCGAGAAGTGGTGCCAGAGCTTTAGTACTTTAGCAGAGCGGGGGTCAGAGAGACCCGCCGTCTCCATTCAGAGTAATATCGTACGGGTGCACGGCCCAAATCTTTCTCCCGCCCCATCCCCCATTCCCCATCCCATCCCCAAAAACAAAAACCCCCACATTGGGGGTCCATTCTCTATTCCATGCCTGCCAGCAGGTCTGCGAATTCTTTGGCGTATTGCGGCAGGTCTGGCGGGCGGCGGCTGGAGACGATGTGGCCGTCGGTGATGACGGCGACGTCGTGCCAGATGGCGCCGGCGTTGGTCATATCATCTTTGATTCCGGGAGTGCTGGTGACGTTGCGGCCTTTCAGGATACCGGCTGAGATGAGGACCCAGCCTGCATGGCAGATTTGGCCGATTGGTTTTTCGTGTTTGTCCATATATCGAACCATTTCAAGTACTTCCGGGTAGCGGCGGAGCTTGTCCGGTGACCAGCCGCCCGGTACAAGGATGGCGTCATATTCTTCTGGGCTGATATCAGCGAAGGCAAAATCGGATGTGACGGGAACGCCATATTTTCCTATATAGGTTTCATTGGCTTTTTCTCCGGCAATGTGAACCGTTGCCCCTTCTTCCTGCAGACGAAGCACGGGATACCATAGTTCCAGGTCTTCAAATTCACTGCTGACGAGCTGAATGACTTTTTTGTTTTCGAGTCTCATGTGCAAAACACCTCCATGGATAGTATATCATGGAGACAGAGCATACCTTCAATCATTCTGGCTTGCTGCGTTCCTCAGCTTTCGAATAATCGAGGTGATGATGCTGATTTCATCCTGCGAAACCGTTTGTCCATCCAATACAACATCGTATTTTACGAGAAGGTTGTTGGATTGCAGGTCGATGACTTCTTTGCTCCGGGTATCCGAGACAAGCAAATCACTGATTTCCACTCCATACACCTCTGCGATTTTCTTCAAAAGTGAAATTGAGGGAACATACAGTCCCCGTTCAATTTTTGATAGATTGCTGTAGTCATAATTTACTTTTTTGGCAAGGCTTTGAAGGGTATCGCCATTGCATTTTCTGATTTCTTTTATACGGTTTTCCATACGAACGACCTCACTTCTATCCTATTGTACCTATTGGCCGCTGCATAGTGAATATTGCAATGTTTATTTGGGTATTCTAGAAAATTTTAATGTGGTTTTGGTGACAATAACCAAATTTACGCATAGATTATTGATGAGGATACCTTTTAAAGGAAACCTCTTCTCACTTCTTCTACGCATTGCTTTGAGGGGCAATGCCTTCCTTCTGACATATAAAAAAGAACAGAAGAAACTGTGCCTGTGTATTAGCGGGACAGTTTCCCCTGTTCTTTTTGATTTCCTTCCAGAAGGCTTGTGTGAAACATTCCTCTGGCGGTTTTTTTCCCGAACCAGTCTGCGGTCTGTTCAAGCCATGCTGATATCTTCATCAAGGTCACACCTCCAGCACATATCAATGTGTTAAGGTTATACCCTTGATTCACCCGAATGAATCTTATTTTAGAAGTTATCCGATCTCTTCAGCAGATTGATATAGGCGGTAGTAGGCACCCCGGTTCTCCATCAGCTGCTGATGGGAGCCTTTTTCAGCGATTTCCCCTTTGTCCATTACGATAATCTGATCGGCCTGCTGAATGGTATTGAGGCGATGGGCGATCACGAAACTGGTGCGTCCTTTCATCAGCTTTTTCAGGGCATCCTGTATTTTCATTTCAGTAATGGTGTCGATGCTGCTTGTTGCTTCGTCCAGGATAAGCACAACGGGATCAGACAGGATTGCCCTAGAGATGGACAGGAGCTGTCTTTGCCCCTGGCTGATGCCTGTGCCATCCTGCTTGAGGATGGTGTCGTATTGCTTTGGCAGCTTTATGATAAAGGAGTGGGCATTGGCCTGTTTTGCGGCCTCCTCCACCTCATGATCGGCTGCATCAAGACGGCCGTAACGGATGTTTTCCCTGATGGTTCCTTCAAAAAGAAAAGGATCCTGCAGGACAAACCCCATGTTTTTCCTCAGTGATGCCCGGCTGACTTCCGCAAGGTCAATTCCATCAGCGGTAATGGCACCCGAGGTTGGATCATAAAACCGGGACAGCAGGTTGATTATGGTCGTTTTACCGGCACCGGTGGCTCCGACAAAGGCCGTCATTTCTCCTTTAGAAGCTTGAAAGCTTATTTTTTTCAAGATGGGAGTTCCGTGGTCGTAGCCAAAGGATACATCCCGGAAGACGATGGTGCCTTCTGTTATTCCATGCGGCAGCCCCTTCGCTTTTTCCTGCTCCTCTTCCTCTTCATCCATGATTTCAAAAACACGTTCAGCACCCGCTACAGCGGAGAGAATCGTATTAAACTGGTTCGCCAGGTCATTGAGCGGTCTTGTAAATTGCCTTGAGTACTCTACGAAAATGACGATCGTTCCAATGGTAATCATGCCTTTAATGGCGAGATATCCGCCTGCTGCAGCGATGATGGCAAAGCTTAGATTGTTCAGGACGTTCATGAGCTTCGGGATGAAGCCTGAGTATGTCTGCGCCCAAAATCCAGCTTCCCTTAGTCTGGCGCTCTTTTCCAGAAATTCCTCTGTTACTCTCTCCTCCTGTGAAAAAGCTTTAACAATTTTCTGGCCAGAGAATGTCTCTTCGATGTATCCATTCAATGAGCCGAGATGCTTTTGCTGCTCTTTAAACTTTTTTCCTGTCCGCTTTGTAATCCATTTCATCCCAAAAAACATAAGTGGAATAATGGTCATGGAAAGAGCGGTCAGAACAGGACTCAGAATCAGCATCATGACAACTGTTCCTGCAAGTGTCAGGACGCTTGAGAGAATCTGGATAAAAGAGCTGTTTAACGTCTGACTGACGTTGTCGATGTCATTCGTTACCCTGCTCATCAGCTCACCGTGCTGTCTTTTATCAAAAAAAGCGATGGGCAGCTTTTGAAAATGTTCAAAAAGTGCGGTTCTCATCCGGTAGACAGCCCGCTGTGCGATCCCGGCCATCCAATAGTTCTGCAGCCAGGTGGACAGGGAGAACCCGGCGTAAATAGCTCCGAGCAGCACCAGCTGCCAGCCTAAGCCGGCTGTTTCAGCAGGTACAATGTATCGGTCGATGGTCTGTCCGATCATGTACGGTCCCAGAAGACCGAGTCCCGAGCTTGCTGTGACCATGAAAACAACCAGTCCAAGCAGGCGTCTGTTCCCGGACATGTATGTCCAGATGCGCTTTACGACCGCTGCCCAGTTGGCTGGACGCGGCGGCTTCTTGCCGGTTATCTGATGGTTAGAGGGCCTCATGCATCGTTACCCCCTCTGATTGGGATTGCCAGATGCGGCGGTACATATCTGATCTGTCCAGAAGTTCTTTATGGGATCCGCATGCAGCCATTTCCCCTTCATCCAGCAGGAGAATCTGATCGGAAACGGATGCTGTACTGATTTTCTGGGTGATCATGATTACCGTACACGAATAGGTGCTGATTGCCTGGAGGAGTTTCCGTTCCGTTTGGAGATCAAGTGCGCTTGTACTGTCATCGAGCAGGAGGATCGCCGGCTTTCGGATGAGCGCCCGGGCGATGGAGAGCCGCTGCTTCTGCCCGCCGGACAGGTTCACTCCCTTTTGACCGACCAATGTGTCATATCCGTCCGGCAGAGATGCAATGGTATCATGAATCTGGGCATCTTTTGCCGCCTGAACGACTTCATCTATCGATGCATCGGGACGCCCCCACATAATGTTGTCCTTTACCGTTCCTGTAAAAAGCATGGACTCCTGCGGAACATATCCAATGCCGCTGCGCAAATCTTTAAGCCTGTACGTTTCCACTTCGTGCCCATTGATCAGCACTTTTCCCTTTGAAGGTTCATACAGCCGAGGGATAAGCTGAAACAGAGTGGATTTCCCGGAGCCGGTAGAGCCCATGATGGCTGTAGAGGTTCCTGCTTCAGCAGTAAAACTGATGTTAGCAAGCACCGGGGTGTCCATTTCAGGATAATGAAAACCAACATTGCGGAACTCGACTCTCCCATCTGCTGCATGACTGGCAGTCCCCTGCCCTTCTAAAAGGTGCGATTCCGTCTCAAGCACCTCTGCTACCCGCTGGGATGAAGCACGGGTCCGTGAGAAAGCCATGATGATAAAAGAAAACATGGAGATGGCAGCTGTAATCCTAAGCGCATAGTTCACAACGGCCACTACTTCCCCAACCTTTGCTCCCCCTGCAGCTGCCTCAGATGCTCCAAACCAGAGAATCGCAATGATTCCCGCGTTCATGACAAAATAGAGCACCGGCATCGTCATTTCAATCAGCCGGAGCACGGAGGCGGTCCTTTTCCGAAGATCTTCAGCTGCTCCTGTAAACCGCTTGATCTCATACCCGGAATTGAGAAAGGCTTTAATGATCCGCATGCCTGAAAGATTTTCTTTCATTACGCCATTCACACGGTCAAGCCTCTCCTGCACAGCGCGGAACATCGCTCCCCCGGTCTTCATCACCCAAAGGAGGAAGAAGATCAGGATCGGGATGGCAATAACAAGAATCATGGCCAGACGGGCATTGACGAACAGCGCCATAACCGTTCCTCCAATCACAAGGAGCGGGGCACGGATCATAATCCTCAGACTCATAAAGACTGTCATCTGGATCGTATTAACATCATTCGTGACCCGTGTAATGAGAGAGGAAGGCTGAAATTCATCCAGGTTGGAGAATGCAAAGGACTGTACTTTTTTAAAGAGGCTGCTGCGGATATCATAGGCAAACCCCTGGCTGACCCGGCTTGCCAGAAATGAATTTGTAATACCGGAGGCGAAAGCCAGAACTGACATGGCCAGAAGCACACCGCCCCACAGCCACACCGTGCCCAAATCTTTTTGCAGGATCCCCTCATCGATGATCCTGGCAATGATCAGAGGCTGCAGCAATTCAACCGCAAGCTCTGCAAGCATGAGCAAAAGAGCCAGTCCCGCAGGAAGGCGGTACGGTTTTAAAAATGAAAACACCCTTGTCATGTTATCCCTTCTCTATGTATGGTTTGTTTCTTCTATCATATCCTTATGCAGGAAATTATTTAATTATTTTGATTCGGAAACGGTGAAAAATACGGCAGGGCACCCTGCAGCTGCTCATTCTTCTTCGAAACCTCCTATCTTCCAGTTTTTCAAACCTGCACACAGCAGCAGCGCTTGTTTCCACAAAAAAAATGCAGACACCCATGTAGGTGTCTGCACATTTTTTATTGATCCGTTTCTTTTGCTGCCTGATCCACTCTGGTCTTTAAGTCCTCCCAATTTCGTCCGAGAAACATCTTTTCATTTACGAACAAGGTCGGAGTAGAGGTCACACCCAGCTTTTGTGACAGGGCATCGTCTTCATTTGCTTCAAGCTTGCCTTCCTTATTGTCGTAGGAAGCGACTACCTGCTTCACTTCTTCTTCCGTAGCCATTGTGCTTAGCAGGTTAATCAGATAATCTTTTTTAAATATATCTTTAGTTTCAGCCTCCGGATTGTCGGGCTGTGCAGCATACAGCTTTTCATGGAACTCCCAGAACCGCTCATTTCCAAGGTTCAAGTAGACACTTTCTGCAAAATCAGCCGAACGGTAGGAGTCGACGTTAATAAACGGATGGTGGAAAAAGTAGAATTGCACCTTTCCTGTCTGAATCAGTTCCTTATCGATCTGCTTGAAAAGCGTTTCGTTAAACCTTTTGCACGCAGGGCATTTATAATCTCCAAATTCAACAATCTTTACCGGGGCATCTTTATCCCCCAGATAAGGCTGGTCCTCGTATGTGATCATGCCGGGCTTGCTCATTGAAGATTGATTGTATCCATAATAAAGGCCGCCAATCAGCATGGCGAGCAGGATGGCAAACAGCAGTCCAAAAACGAACGGCTTCTGGGAAAAGGTATTCTGGTCCTTCTTCATATACTCACTTCCTATTTGTACTTTTCGAGCCTGCAAGCTCTCCTTATTTTACAATACAGGATAATCGGCTATGCAGCTTCAGATTAAATGACGGCTTTATGAACATTACCTGCGCTGTTCCTTGTTCAGCCTGTTAAGCTGGGTCTGACGGATCGCCTGATTGATCACTTCTGAAAAGACGAGGCCGATCGCGATGGAGCCGGATACCATAAACGCTTTTGCGGCGAGTGTCAGTGCGGTGTTGTAATCGTTCTCTACGAAGTTCCTCATCGCATCATACGCCATCCCGCCCGGTACAAGCGGAATGACTCCGGCGACACTGAAGATGATAACCGGTGTTTTATAGATTTTGGAGAAGATCTGGCCTGTGACAGCGATAACGAACGAAGCAGCCACAGTGGAGAATACTGCATCCAGATGATTTTCTACCATGATAAAATAGATGATCCACCCGAGCATTCCGACAAAGCCGCATTTAATAAGGGATTTGCGGGGTGCATTAAAGATCATCCCGAATGCTGCGGATGCGATAAAGCTTGTGATAAGCTGCTGAATCAAACCAAATCCCCCTTAGACGGCAAAAAGTGAAAACACAAGAGCTATACCGGAACCGATGGCGAAGGCTGTTAAAAAAGCTTCCGCCCCTTTCGAAAGACCGGACACAAGATGTCCTGCCATTAGATCCCTCACTGCATTGGTGATAAGAAGACCCGGGACGAGCGGCATGACAGAACCGATAATGATTTTATCCACTTCAAGTCCAGTGCCGGTTTTTACAAAAATAAAGGCAATCAGACCGATGATAAAAGAAGCGATAAATTCCGAAAAGAATTTAATCGGAACGAGCCTGTGGAAATAAATCAGGCTGATAAACCCTGTTCCTCCCGCTATCACTGCCGGCAGGAAATCCACCCATTTTCCGAGGAACATGATCAGAAAGCACCCGCTTGAAACCGCAGCAGCCAGTGCCTGCAGCCAGAAGGGATACGTATGCTTCGCCTGCTCGACTTCCTTTAAGCTTTCATACGCTTCATCTGCTGTCAGTTCGCGGCTGCTGATCTTCCGTGAAATTCCATTAACGAGTGCCACCTTCTCAAGGTCCGTCGTCCGCTCTGCGATGCGGATCAGCTTCGTCTTTGTCGGCTCTTTTCCTTCTACCGAAAAAATGATCCCGGTCGGTGTTACGTAGCTGTGGGAATGACTGAATCCAAACGCAGAAGCCATCCTCGTCATCGTATCCTCAACCCGGTACGTCTCCGCTCCGCTTTGCAGCATGATCTTGCCGGCGAGAAGGCAGACATCCATAATTTCATATGTAAAGGTCAATTGTTTATCCATAGCATTCTCCCTGCATGTTCAATGTGAAGCACCTATAGTGTAGCGGAAAATAACCAAAGGAACAATTTTTAGATTTTTTCCAGTTCAAGCAGGAATTTAGACCTACAGCGAAGAAAAAGGTAATTCTGGAAAATCTTAAATGACAGACACCTTTGAAAGGATACGAATGATGAGACGCAGCATCCAATCAGCAGCACTGTTTGCCGCTTTTTTATCAGGCTGCAGCGCCCAATCCGCTGAGTTGATCAAACCAGCCCCGCCGGCTACTGTTCTCAAGCCTAAAGTTCCAGTTCTCATCCAGGAAGATGTGAAGACTGTGATTGAGCCGGCTCCGGTAAACGGATCCGGAAGCCTGCAGTTTCCGCAGGACGATGAGAAAGAGATTATGGCGGTGCTGAACGAGCACTTAGCCGCCTATAATACAAAGGATTTAAACTCATATATGAATACTTTGTCCAAAACAGCCCAAGGCTTTCACTATGAAACCGAAAGAGTTCATATGGCCCGCGTTTTTACGGACCTGGACCGCACCATGCAAGTAAAAGATGCAAGAATTTACAAAACCGGGGAGGATTTAAAATCTGCGGCTGTTTACGCGCGGCTCCATATTTCTTCTTCGAGACAGGCGCTGTCAGCTGAATATGAAGCAATTGTTATTTTCAAAAAGGATCCGGACGGTTGGAAAATGTCTGCTACTATAAACCTTCCGAATCTATTGGACTCTTAATTTTTCTGTTATAATTTGTACATCAAACCAATTCGCCTGAAAGATTAGCAGACTTACAAGGAGATTTTAAATGGAGACAAAAGCGAGAGCACTATATACCTACCTTGTGGAAAATGCCCCGGAATTTACGGAAGAATGGTACAAACATCAGACCGTTAAACCTGGATCTGACTACTCCATTGATGCTCCAGAGCACGTTGTGAACAAAATTAAAGAGCAGAATATGAATTATGTAAAGCTTGTTGCAAAATCGCTTGACCAAACGTACGAAGAAATGACCGGTTCAATCGGTGCCTGGACAAAAAAGACGGCTGCCGACCGTGCACAGTCCCGTACATCCATTGCAGAAGTAACAAGGAACTTCGGTGTATTCCGGCGGACGTTCTGGATCTTTATCGAGCGCTTTACTGAACAGACAGATCTGAATTTAACTCTGAAGGATATCCTGTACTGGGAAAAGAAGCTGAACACAGCTCTCGATTATGTGATCGAGTCTTTTGCAAGTGAATTCATGAAAATTATTGTTGCACGGCTTGAAGCCCAATCCTCACTGATCAATGAACTGAGTTCTCCTGTGATTCAGTTGACAGACGAGATCGGTCTCCTGCCGATCATCGGTGATATCGATACAGCACGGGCCAAATCCATCCTGGAATCCAGCCTGCAGAGAAGCATTGACCTCCGGATTAATGTACTCGTTTTGGACCTGTCAGGAGTCATCACTGTCGATACGATGGTGGCGAAGGAGATTTTCCAGCTGGTTGAATCCCTAAAGCTGATCGGAGTGGAAACCGTCATCAGCGGAATCCGCCCTGAGGTTGCCCAGACCGCCATTCAGCTCGGTGTTGACTTTTCCGGCATCCGTACGGAAAGCTCTCTTCAAAAAGCACTAAGCAAAATGACGGTCAGCCGTTAAAAATCCATTCGGGCTGAATAAGCGGACAGTCTGATGAACTTAGAATCCGCGATTTTATACAGCTTAAGGCTGCCGGAACCGGCAGCCTTTTTTTAATGGTATTGGGAGATAAAGTCGCCAAGCTCCGCGGCCGGAAGAGGCGGACTGAAATAGAATCCCTGAATGGAAGGGCACTTAAGACTGCCCAAGAACTCCAGCTGCTCCTTCGTCTCGACTCCTTCTGCGACAATTTCAAGCTCCAGATCTCTTGCCATGCTGATAATGCTCGAGAGTATGGCGTTGCTCTGACTGCTTGTATTGATTTTATTAATAAAAGAGCGGTCGATTTTCAGCACATCGATCGGCAGCTCCTGCAGGTAGCTTAGAGAGCTGTATCCGGTGCCGAAGTCATCCAGTGATATTTTTATTCCGAGATCTTTCAAGTCATGAAGCTTTGAAATCGTATCTGCCTTGTTTTCAATCATGGAGCTCTCGGTAATTTCTATTTCTGCACAATTCGGATCAAGGCCGGTCGCATCGAGAACTTCCTTTACTGTGTCTACAATTCCGTCATCGTAAAAATGATAGTGCGAGAAATTGACAGCCACCCGTTTGAACGGATAACCCGCCTTCTGCCATTCCTTCATTTGAAGGAATGCGGTGCTGAGAACAAATTTCTCCAGGCTGCGGATCAGACCTGTCTTCTCTGCTATCGGGATGAAGATCCCCGGTGAGACATGGCCAAGCTCCGGGTGACTCCATCTGACCAGCGCCTCGGCACTATTAAACATCCCGCTTTCCAGGTTGAATTTAGGCTGGTAATGCACATTCAGTTCTCCTGCTTGAATAGCTTTTCTCAATTCATTTTCCATGTACAGCTGGCGATGATAGTCTTCATTCAGCTTGCTTGAAAACACCTGATGCTTCTCCGTACTTTTTTCAAGTGCGACAGTGAGCGCCATTCCTGCGTATTTGTACACATCATCGTGGCTCGGACTGTCATACGGATAGACGGCAGCTCCTGCAGCGACGGTCATATTAATGATTGTATCTTTGAAAAAGACCGGCTTCTCCAGCTCAAAAAAGCGGCTTTTATTCAGCTCTTCAGGTCGCTTGCCGGTTATTGCCAAAGAGAAAACACTCGTATCTGTATAAGCGAGCAGTGAACCAGGCGGCAGGTTTTTTGCGAGCATGCCGGCAGCCGATTTGATTACCTCTTCCCCGGCCTTCTCGCCATACAGCTCTGTAATGCTTGAAAGGTTCGAGATACAGATGGAAACAAGCGTATAGGGAACAGTCAGTTCTTTGATCATCATACGGAATTTTTTCTGGTTCGGCAGTTCCGTCAGCTCATCGAAGTAAGCCATATACTGAATGGTTTCTTCAGCTTCTCTGATTTCCGTCATATCCTTCAGGATCGCATACAGACCTTTGTCTCTTCCTTGAGCAGTGATGGAGATGATGGAAGCGATCACCTTGAAAACTGTTCCATCTTTTTTTGCTACATCCACTTCCGCAGAAAAGGCTTCTCCGGAAACCGCTTTTTCTTTATAAAATTCTCCGAGCTCCCCGCCAGTTCCCAGTAAAGAATAGGACTTCCCCAGGAGCTCATTTTCAGCATATCCGGTCATCAGGACCGCCGCGCGGTTGCATCCTTTAATGATACCGGCCGCATCAAGAGTAAACACGGCATCCAGATTGTTCTGATAGAGGGAAGCATACTCTTCTTTCTGAACGTTCAGCTTGCTGTAGGCATAATAGGATGGAATAAACTCCAGCGCCGTCATGGCAATCAGCCCAATCGTATATGGCAGAAGCACGAAGGGATGATGCTGATCTTCAATGGCAAGCACAGAAAAGATAATCATGTATGGCAAAACAGACAGACCCATCCCTATTAATATACTTCCTGCCGTGCTCCAATACAGCGCGGTTCTTTCAGCCTCCTCTTCCAAAACAAGAAACAGCAGCTGGGCTCCGGAAAATACGGTGCCCGCAATAATAGCGGCTGTCAGGATGGCAAGCTGAATATTGAAATCCATGCTGTCTGCGTACAACGGGTAAAAACCTGTATAATCTGCGGCAAGAAGAGCGGCTGTCATGTAAATGCAGACTTCTGCATATTTCTTTGACTTCCCTCTTCCTACTTTTCCTGCGCTGATCAAATGGAAAAGAATATAGCAGAGAATAATAAATACCGGCAGGAAGATCGCATTTTTCCAATCAGGACTGACAGAAAATCGCAAAGAGGTGTAAAATAGAAGTTGCGTTACCCAGAACAGCAGGCCGACTCCGGCTGAAACCAGTATTTTATCGCGAATGCGTGTATTCGGTGCTTTCTTTAACTTCAGTGTAAAACCCAGTATGCAGAAGACAGTGAGAATGCTTATTAAAGCACAGATCCCGTAAATCCAGGGATTCAATATGTCCGATAGTCCGCTAACAGTGCTTGGATCCACATTCATCACCCTTTTTTAAATAATAGCGAGTAAACGTACCTCTATTAGTTATCGGGTGTTATAGAGCGAAGTTAAAGTGTTTTTACAGGAATGACAAAATAAAGGAGGATTTAGTATGACGCATGAAGAAAAACCAAAAGCAAAAATGACCCTGCAGGAAGCAATGAAAAATAAGCTGAATGCAAAGAAAGCGGAGCAATCCGGAGGCACAGCTGAGAACAACCTGGTGAAATCGACGAAAAAAATGACCAGCCAGATGACGAAGAAGCCTAATAACCAGCGCCGCCGGACGGGTGTTTAATGGACGGCCGCACAAGAAGCAGCATCCAGCCTGGTAACCGCGTCAACATCGTGCTGAAGGCGGACCAGCGGACAGGCACGCTGACAGAAGGCATCGTGAAGGATATCCTGACGAAATCGCCCAATCATCCGCACGGCATCAAGGTACGGCTGGAAGATGGACAAGTAGGCCGCGTGAAGGAAATTCTGGGATAACCAATAATATAGAAGACCCGGAAAGCGAAAAGCATTCCGGGTCTTTTATTTGCTGTTGAAAAGGGCAAGGAAGGAAAAGGGACTTAGCTTGAAAACGATGGCCGGATGTGGTGCGGACCAGCCTAATGCTATGATTCAGTTTCTCCATCCGGAAGCCTTATGAAGCATCGTTCAAGAAAAAAAAAACGGTCTCCTGTCCGTCCGGAGCTTGACCGGACAAGGAGCCGTTATTTTTTTCGTTCTATATTTAAGCGGTCTTTACATCACACTATCTTCCTTATCTGGATCCAAAACGCCTGGAGCGTGTCCGGCTTTCTCCATATGGGCTCATCGGTCTCCGCGACAGTGCCGTTCTCAGATAAGAGTCCCCTTCTTCATTTTTGCATTGAAGGAGGGCATACAGCTGCCGGACATCATCAAGTGCCCGGTGGGTCTGGGCGTTTCCGAGGCCGTGTTTTTCAATTAAATAAAGCAGTTTGGAGCTGTAGAAGCCGTATTCTTTCCATGGAATATGCCGAACCGAGCAGTGCCACTTCAATTGGGCAGCCTCGGGATACATCGTACAAATAAAGCTTCTGTCAAAAGAAGCATTATGTGCAATGACAAAATCGCATCTGGAGAAGGCTTCCTGAACCCGCTCATCCTGAAATGCCTGGCCCTGTACGTCTTCAAAAGGGATTCCGTGCACTCTATAGGCATTTTTGTAGTTTGCGAGAGCAGTAGAGGACTGCGGTTCTCTTAAGTAGGAATGAGTCTCCTCTACCTCAATAAATTCGTCTGCGTAAGGATTATAGCTGAACAGCAGTAATCCGATTTCAATCATTTCATCCTGTTTCGGGGACAGCCCTGTCGTTTCAACGTCGAGCAGCATCCCGGTCAGGATTTCATTCTTTCCAGCCAAAAGGATCCCTCTTTCTTCTTATTTGTATGTATTCACTTTACCCGTTTCTGATTGCATACCTGCAGCTTCCGTGTGTTTTCTGCGATTGCTGAAAGGGAATACGGTAATTATTAGAAACGGAGGAGGACGAACGATGAGCATTTTTTCACATGAAGCGCTAAAAGATCAGCATATCCTGATTACCGGTGCTACAGGCGGTATCGGCTATGAAACAGCTAAAGCATGTGCAGCTGCCGGTGCCCATATTACCATTACCGGAAGAAACGAGGATACCCTTGCTTCCCTAAAGGGTGAATGTGAAGAATTGAGCCCTCAATCAAATGTCTTTCTCTTCAGTGCCGATCTCGCAAGCCCGGATGACCGGAAAGCTCTTATTGAAGCTGCGGAGGAGGAAAACGGTCCGGTAACCGGACTGGTGAACGCAGCAGGCATTGCCGGCGGTGCCCCGCTTGAGGAACTGGAAGAAGATCTGCTCAGAAGCATCATGGAGCTGAATTTCACTTCTGCCGTCCTGCTCACTCAGGATGTATACCGCCGTATGCAGAAAAGCGGCAGCGGCTCGGTTGTAAATGTGTCTTCATTATCCGGACTGCGCGGGACTGCTGCAAACAGTGCCTATGCCGGCTCAAAATTTGCCTTGATCGGCTTTACCCAGTCCTTTGCAGCAGAGGCCATCGGGCATGGTATCCGTGTGAATGCCGTATGCCCGGGCTATGTAGATACGAAAATGGGCAGGGACAGCATTGCCCGTAAAGGTGAAAGGTACGGAAAAAGCTATGAAGAGCAGCTGAAGCAGGCGGAAGCATTGATTCCTTCCGGACGGATCAGCACGCCTGAAGAAGTCGCACAGACCATTTTATTCCTGTTAACCGGTGCAGCCGGCAACATTGTGGGCGAATCCATTAAAATATCCGGCGGCAGCGTCATGTAGCCTTCAGCTGCTGGAAGCTTTCTGCATCGTATGCAGAACGGACATATACGCTTTCGCTTCCTGAGGCATCCCCATTTCCTTATAGGTTTTCGAAAGCCATTGCACCGGTTCGGGGCTGTCAGGGCGCAATTCCATCTCCCAGCTGAAGCAGTCGATGGCTTTTTGATATTGCTTCACCTCATGATACAGGCGGCCAAGCTCCAGCTGCTGCTCAGGATCGTCCTGATAGGTCTCCATCTTTCTGAAATTTTCCGTTACCGGCGAGGAAATTGGCTGCAGCCATTCCAATACGTCATGAAAACTGCGGGCTTTGAGCAGCTCCGGCACAATGCCGCGGAGGAGGCGTGTACATGCCTTTCTGTCTTCAAGCTCTGAAAGAAAACGCTGCAGCTGCTCCGTGTCTACTTTTTCATAATCAAGGTCCGGAGCTGTCAATAGAGTGTGAAGCTGTTCCAAATCCCTTCCTTCTGAAGCGATCAGGACAGCCACTGCATCTTCCCTTCGTCCATCGGTCAGCAGCGCATCCATCAGATCCCGGCCCGCTTTGCTGTCTTTTACAAGCCCGCGGCAGGAGTCCCAAAGAATGATGGCCCGCTCCCTTGCATTGAAACGTTCTGCCAGGAGGGCGGCAAATTGGTCATAGTAAGCAGTTGAAGGTTCCTCCTCCTGCTTAAAATAGTGAATGTAAAGAGCGGCGGCATCCATCCAGCGCCCCTGCTCTGCATACAGAACCTGCAGTCTTTTAAATGCGGGCTCTGTTTTTTTCTGCTTCCTGCACAGCATCTCGGCGTAAAGAGGATCGGCTGCTTTCATTTCCTTGTAGCCTGCTTCATAGATCAATCGGTATTTCAGAAAATTCATGTGCTGGGATAATTCGTGAGCCCATAGATTTTTGGAATCGAATGATAAAAGCGTCATCAGCAATTGGTGAGCAAGACGGAACTGTCCGCTGCGGCGGTATTGAAAAAAGAACGTTTTTGCGATTTCAGTCAGTTTTTCCTTTTGAACATAGGAATCAAAATGGGAAAGAATATATACGGTTTCCTGGGGAGTCATCTGCTTGGCAAGTGACTTGAACAGCTGTGTCACCGTCTTCAGCTGATACGTTTGGGGATTGGAGAAATGCGCGTCAATCAGCGGGTGCGGAGCTTCAAGAACCGCTCCTTTTCTAAATGCCCTGCTTAAGCTCGAGCCTTTTTTCGGAGCACCCTGCTTGGCGGTTAAAAATTGATTTTGATAAAAGAACAGATAGAAGGTGCCTTTTTCGGGATGATCTGCTTCCGCGATTCTCATCCGGTTGTAAAAAGCCAGTCTTTTCAGGCGAAGCTGTAAAGGCTTCTCACCATTTTGGGCCACTGAAGCATATTCAATATGTCCGCTCATTGAAATCCCTCCATATGGTTCTTTGCTTCTATTGTAACATTGTTTGGATGGTCCGCAGAAAAAAACCGGCAATCCCTTTAAAAGAACTGCCGGACATTTCTTACGTATTCCTGTTCAGAACAAGGTAAAACAGGGCAGAATCCATTCTGCCCTGTTTCGGTTACCTGCTGCCGAGAAGCATCCATTCATATTGGCGCAGACGCAATTCAAACATCGTAAGAGACTCTCTGAACTGCGGCAGGCTGTTTTTCATTTCAAGCAGCTTGGACTGCTTTGCTGAAATTTCTGCATGGGTTTCATTGACCGTTCTTTTCAGTACATCATTCGGGTGATCAAAGAATAAATTCACATCACGGACAATCCCGCTTTCAAAAACATCAAACGGAAGCAGGAATTTGGCAATGATGGACTCGGTAAGCTCTGTATAATCCTCGTTTTCAATATATTGCGTATAGCGGTTTACCATCACGGATTTGCTTTGTGCAATGGCATTGATCAGCTTGCCGGCACTTTTCAGCAGCAGCTGGGAAGGTGTATGGCGCAGAAGGATATTGTGCTTTTCCACCTGTACTCCGCTTGTCATCCTGTGCACATCCCGGCGCCAGTCATCCACAACGCGGAAGTCACATTCCAGTTCAATCCGCTCTGTTCCGAAAAGCTTGTTGAAGCCATTTGCCATTTCATTCAGGAAGGCCTGGCTGTTCTTCAAGTCCTCATGTGAGGAAGCAATCCATTCATGCAGGGAATCCCTGTACATCGGCAAAATGGTATCCTCCATATACAGCTGAATGCGGTTGTTCATCTCTTCATTGAGCTGCAGATGAATTTTGCCGAAATCACTGTCTTCACGGACCAGTTTTGCACAGCTGCGGATCAGCTCGGGAATCTTCACCTTCATGTCTGTCCTGATTTCTTCTTTCACAGTATGCAGATAGCGGCTGATGTCCTCTGCTTTTTCCTTTTCCAAGTCTTCGAGCTGATGAAGGGCACCGTTCAGCTTTGAAACCATATCCTCATTCCAGGTAATGGATTTTTCAAGAGAACGCTCATGCTGCATCCGTTTATCAAATAAATCCGTAATCGTATTCCGGATAACATAGAGCAGTTTTTCCACCCGGCTGCCCATCCCTGGAGCCTGAACGGCCATTTGAAGGAATTCACGGAAACGGCTCACCTGCTGACTGCTCTTATAGTGGGAAGAATAAGCGAAAATCTTCGCCTCCGGAAATACGGAGTGAATGCGTTCCTCAGTGTCTTCATAAACCCGGCGAACTTCTTCTTCTCCATAAATGGTGTCGATTTTATTCAACAGGAAGTGAACCGGCATTCCAGGGTTCTGCTCGCGGATTCGCACAAGAAATTCCGCCTCTTGAGGAGTGAACGGCGCATTCGCTGAAAGCACAAATAAAAGGCTGTCTGCCAGATTGATGTAATTGTGAACTTCGTTTCGGCCTCCAAGCCGGCTGTTAAATCCCGGAGAATCAATCATCATCAGCTGATTTTCTCTCAGGAAAGCAGAGGGCAGGCTGTATTCGATAAACCGGCCAGCTGACTGGCGGCTGTCCTCACCCACCGTTACTTCCCGGATTTCAGTCTCGTCCGCATCCCGGACGATGACTACGGTTGAACTTTCTTCACCCAGGACGGGCTCATCCAACACAGAATTAATAAAGGAGGACTTGCCTGAGCTTGCAGAACCGGCTACAAGCAAATGGCGGGTGCTGAGATCGAGCAGTTCCTCCACCATCCAATTCGTCTGAGCATCGGTTTCCACTTCATTTTCAAGGCTCCATTTTTCTACGGCATCAAACAGCTTGATGCTCTCTTCCATTCCCGCCGCAGAATCCGGCTGTTTCCAGCTTACGAGATTGCCGGCCTGATAGACCGTCTCCTCTGAGATCGAACCCGGGAAAAGATCGTTCCAGGCAAGCACCGCTGCGGAAGAAAGCACAGCATGATTGGAATCGGAAACCTTAAGCCAGTTTACAAGAAAGGCCGGCAGCACTCTTTCCAGTTCCTTTACGGAGTACCTGCCTGAAATCAAATGCAGATAGGTCTCCTCATACCGCTTGGAAAGTCTGCGCCATGAATGAGAAGTCTCTCCGTCCAGTGTCTGATAGACTTCGTTAAAATGGAGCAGCCAGGGCATGTAACCCGGCTTCCCTTCATAAGAATCCCAGAGTGAAAGAACAAGCTCCTCAAAATGCTCCGCGCTGATGCGGTTCAGCGTAATGAGCGCATCCGTAAAATACGAAGGCTCAAAACGATCCGTAAGCCCTCTTTTTATGTATGAGATCATCACATCCGCCCAGTCAAGCGATTCCGTGCGGATGGTTTCATTGACAGCAAGCTCCACCGCATTATCCCAGTCCTCATGTTCTTCAAAAAACGCCCGGGCAATGAGGGCGATATTCTGATAATCGGGATCCAGACGCACCGCTTTTTTTATGGAAGAAACAGCCGCCTCTTGCTTTTCCTGCTGCAGATATAAAGAAAACAGCTGCAGCGCCGTCTCCACCTGAAGGACCGTACTGTCTGTTTCAATGCTCTTGTACAAATCAAGCGCTGCAGACAGCATGCCAAGCTCCATGTAGGCATCCGCTCTGTTCTTTACCGCCCATTGCTCAAAATAGCCGGTGATGTTCTCCCATTTAAAAATAGCTGCTTCATAATCCTTATAATGAAAATACACTTCCCCCTGGGCAAAGCGCACATCCGTCGCATCTCCGTCTTCCTTCAGATGCTCTTCAAACAGCATCGCACCAAGCGTCTGCACCGGATTCTCTTTTCCCTCAGGAGCCAGCTGCTCATAATAGGTTTTTTTGCTTAACCGCGTTTCAATTGTCATAGCCTTCCTCCATAAGTAGAGTTTATAAGTATCAAATTCCCCGTCTATGGTCCCGCTACACCTCATAGAGTTCTAAATTCATATTTTAGCACTGATTTTATCAAGCATTTCAAATTCAATACAGATAAAACATAGTTGTAAAATTTGAGGTTCGATTTTCCAGAACATTCTTATGCACCATTGCACGGCTATGGCAAAAGCCGGGAACGCCCCGGCCCTCTTCAGTCCTCATCCTTCACATCCGGATCTTCCGGAAGCGGCTCATTTCTCCACTCTTCCAGCTGCTTCTTCGCCTTCTCAAGCTGATCAAGATGGCCGTTGAACTGCTCCTTATTAATCAAATACGCCTTCCCGTCAAACAAATAGCGGATACGGTTCTGCTGTATCAGCGTCTCAATATAACTCTCCGGAAGCGACAAATACTCCGCCGTCTCTTCAATCGTCAAATACATACGAAATTCCTCCCTGTTGCTTGTATTATACAGGATTTCAGCAGTGATTGAAGGGCAGGCGGGAAGTGACTATCGCCGGGCGTGGAACCTGGATGGCGGGAAGCTGTGTTCGTCCGAAGCGGTCCCGGATCAGGACGGCGGGGTAAAATTGAGATTACGGGTCAACTCCAGTGATCCCGCCTAACCGGCTGCAGGGGATTCCACACGTAACGGCTGCATCCTATACGGAGTGCCGGCGATTGTCGAATACGTTCATTATTTTGCCGAATAGGGACATTATCATGTCGATTATGCTCATTATAATGTCGAATTGGTTATCTTCGTTGTCGAATAACGATTTACCGACATCTTTCCGCAAATTTCGCCCCACCCCCGCTCGGACACATCCCCCATCTGCAGGTCCCATCTATTTACAAACCCCTCCCCCCGTACTATAATAAAATCTTTCGGACGTGGTTCGGGATCCTCCCACGATAAAAAACTAAGGAGATTGAGAAAATGGGGATAAAAACGTTAACAGTCAACGGAATTTTGGCTGCTCTTTATATTGCTGTGACCGCATTGGTGGCACCGGTCGGATTTTCGTTCATCCAGTTCAGAGTGTCCGAGATACTGAACCATCTGGTCGTTTTCAATAAAAAATACATGATTGGGATTGTGCTTGGTGTGTTTATATCCAATCTGCTGTTTTCACCGATGAAGGCGTATGATCTTATTTTCGGCACCGGGCAGTCGCTGATTGCTCTGTCATTAACTGTTCTGGCAGGGATGGTGATTAAAAACATCTGGGGCCGGATGATTTTCAACACGTTGATTTTCACCTTTACGATGTGCATCATTGCCTTTGAAATTAAACTGGCGATGGATATTCCTGAGACGTTCTGGTATATGTGGGCTACTATTGCAGCAGGTGAATTTATCATTATGGCCATTGGAATGCCGGTCATTTATGCTTTGAATAAACGGCTTAAATTTAAAGACCTCGTGTAAAAAAGCTGCTTCCCCCAATTACGGGAAGCAGCTTTTTTAGATGTTCGCAATTGTCCTTACAGGACCGGTCTGTTGAAATTCCCGCTTCATCAGGCTGAGCAGATGCTTCTTGAACAAATACATCACAAAGATGTGAACGTTCGCCTGAGTGAGGCGGTACAGCAGCCAGGGCAGTGATGGTTCGTATTCATGAATGGCAATGATGCATTCCTGCGAGCCTGGGATTTGCCTGAATTCGATGCGGCCCCTGCCTTCTTCCGTTTTCTTCACAAATGTTCCGCCTGTGATATCATACACAGCCCGTGTTGTGGTGCTCCTTGCAGATGCGCAAGTCAGCTCCATGATGGGTGTTTTGCATCCCCATATGGAAAACCGGGTGACTTTTTCTTCATCTGATTCGACTTTCAGCAGCGGCTTTGCAAGGCCTGACAGCCATTTCATATAGTAGTTCCCGGCCCAGCCTGCATCCTTTCCTTCCGGCAGCAGGATGCGCTGCACGGAACGGACATCGGATACACCGGAGGAACTTTTTGATGTTTTCTTTTTCTCGTTCTCCTTTTTCTCCTGATCCAGCGCTTCGCGGGCTGCTTCTTTGAAAGGAGTCTGCCCATAACTGACCTCATCGTCCATGTTTTTGGCGATCATCGGATGCTTCAGGCTCTCGATCAGCGGATAGGCCATGGATTTCGGTGATTGCGTAATGAGACTGACCCAGAGCCTGGAGAGCGTTACCGTCATGAACGGGACGTCGAAGGTTCTCGTGCTTCTGCCCATCACCTCTGCTGTCTGCTGCATCATCTCTTTGTACGTCATCACTTCAGGTCCGCCCACATCAATGGATTTGCCGGAAAGCCGCTTGTTTCCAATGCTGTTCTTCAGGGATTGGATGACATCCTTCAGCGCAATCGGATGGGTTTTCGTTCTTGTCCATTTTGGAAGGAACATGGCCGGAAGCCGCTTTACAAGCTTCGTTAATATCGGAAAGGACGAGCCTTTCGGGCCGACAATCAGGCCGGCTCTGATCGTCGTGACAGGTGTTCCGTAGGCCCCCAGTACCTTTTCCACTTCAAGCCGGCTTTTCAAATGGCGGGAAAGTTCATCTGTATCATCCGGGATGATCCCGCTCATGTAAATGATCTGTTTTACTCCGTTTTTCTTGGCCGCTCTGGCAAAATTGTCCGCAAGAATCAGGTCCATGTCCTCAAATTTTGCCTGAGTCAGCTTTGCAGACGGCATCATGGAATGAACGAGGTATACTGCATAATCGGCTCCTTCCAGTCCTTTCTCAGCCGAACTGAGGGAATACAGATCGCAGGAACGCCATTCCACATGATCGCTGTTTTCCCGCTCATCTCCATTCCTTGAAAGGGCGATGACGTCCGAATAGCCTGTCAGTTTCTGGAGCAGGTTGTTTCCAATATAGCCGCTCGCTCCTGTGAGCGCAATCTTTTCACGCTTTTCCATTGACTCCACTCCGTTCTTAAGTGAATGCATTATTCTTTTGATTCCTTATCCAGGAGAAATCAAAACGGAACCGGGCACATTCATACATATGCTTCCAGACGGATCCCCTTTTGAACGGCCTTCATTTCCATTGCCTGAGTCACGATCCGCAGCGTTTTGATCCGGGCGAACTTTTTGTCCTCCCCCTCAATAACGTGCCATGGCGCTTCAGTTGTGCTCGTTTTTTCAAGCATGTCTTCAACAGCAGGCAGATAGTCTTCCCACTTCTCCCTGTTCCGCCAGTCCTCATCGGTGATTTTCCACTTTTTAAGCGGGTTCTTCTCCCGTTCTCTGAAGCGCTTCAGCTGCTCTTCTTTGGAGATATGGAACCAGAATTTCTGAACAATAAAGTCTTCATCTGCAAGCAATTTTTCAAAAGCGGTGATTTGCCCGTAAGCTCTGCTCCACTCATCTTCATTCGCGAAGCCCTCTACACGCTCGACTAAAACACGTCCGTACCACGAGCGGTCAAAGATGGCGATGCCGCTTTTTTTCGGCATGTGAATCCAGAAACGGTGCAGGTAATGGCGGTCCTTCTCTTCTGCTGTCGGGGCGGATACGGGCAGAACATTGAACCCCCGCGGATCAAGCCCCTCCGTTATCCTTTTTATAGCCCCGCCTTTTCCGGCAGCATCCCAGCCCTCAAAAAGGAAGACACAGCCGATTTTGTTTTCCGTAAATGCCCTCTGCAGTCCGAGCAGTTTCAGCTGCAGTGCCTTTAATTCCTCTTTATACTCTTTATCTGCTATTGACTGAGTGAGATCGATTTGCTCAAGCATGCATAACCCCTCCGCATAAACGATATAACCGTTCTTTTCCCTTCCTTTATGAAAAGAAACTCAAGGCACCCAGCACGCAGATCAGGATTCCGGCTGCCTTATTGATAAAGGGCAGCAGCGGATTCACTCTTCTTCTTAGTGCATGCACCCCGAAGGATAAAAGGGTCCACCAAAGTAAAGCCCCGGTGAAAACGCCTATAACGAGGACAGTTGCCGTTTCCGGCCCCCCGCCGAATCCAAGCCCGCTGAACATGGCAGCGAAATTAAGAATGGTGGATGGATTGCTGATCATGAGCAGAAACGTAGATGTATACATGCGGACCAGTGTGTCTCCCTGAAGCTTTGCCGCCTCGGCAGCTGGTTTCTTCCTGTATGTTTTCACCCCTAGGTATAGCAGAAATCCGGTGCCGAACAGCTTCAGGTATAACTCATACTGCAAGAGAAAGCCAGCAGCTGCGCTGAAGCCGTAAGCCGCTGCCCCCGCATAGATCAGGTTGGCCGTAACCGCTCCAAGTCCGGTAAACCAGCCGGCAGCCCTGCCTCTTGCAAGCGTCCTCTGTATACAGAGAATTCCAATCGGACCGACTGGAGCCGAAACAGAAAAACCAAGAATCATGGCTTTAAGTAAAATCATAAACCGCACCTGCCAAAAGAAGAATGCCTGTTCCAGCCAAAATTGCACCTGAAATGCGGCTGATCAGAGGAGAATGCCTCTCTGCAAGCCGATTCCTGAACCATCCGGCAGCGCTTGAGAGAATCGCCCACCAAATAGCAGAACCAGCAAATACACCGGCCACCAGCAGGAAGGAAGAAAGCCCGTTTCCAGCACTTCCAAAAGCTCCAAGCAGAGCAGTAAAGGAAAGAATGGTAAGCGGGTTTGCCATCGTCAGCAAAAATCCTGAACCGTATCCGCCCCGGGGAGGCACCGGTCCGGCACTGGCAGCTGAGGAGTGCAGGAACAGGCTCCGGCAGCCGATATAAGTCAAAAACAAAGCCCCGGCCACCTGCAGCCAGAATCCATAAGTGAGCATATAGGCAGAGATAACGGAAAGCCCCAGCGCAGCAGCTGTACCGTATACGGCATCCGCAGAAGCCGCTCCGAGTCCAGTGAGAAAACCAGCCTTTCTCCCGTATAGCAGTGTTCTCTGGATGCACAGCACCCCTATTGGCCCCACGGGTGCCGCAATGGCGAGGCCTGTTAGCATTCCTTTCAAAAATAGAATCATGGCTCCGACCGTAATGGCAGCCTGGTTGTTTCTTTTACAGAATCCATTACGATTGTTGTTTTCGTTCGCACGATACCATCCAGACTCTTCAATTCATGGCTGATAATTCTGTCGAGATCCTTCGTGCTGCGGCAGCGGATTTTCAGCAAATAATCATCTTCACCAGCGATATGGTGGCATTCCTGCACTTCATCCAGCTGCTGCACGAGTTTCAGAAAGGGGGCCCTGTGTTCCGGTCTGGCAAGGGACACTGCAACAAATGCCATCAGTCCGCAGCCCACTGCTTCTGGATCTATGACGGTGCTGAACTCTTTAATGACCCCCTGTTCCTGCAGACGGCTGACCCTTTCTGCCGCAGCAGGAGCAGAAAGGCCAATTAGGGAAGCGAGATCCGCCCACTTTATCCTGGAACGATTCATAATCGCCTCAAGTATCTTTAAATCGTAAGAATCCATTGTTAAAAACCTTCTTTTCTAAAGTATTTTATCATATTACCTTGATAATCTAATTTAATCAATAAAAAAAGCAATCCTGCTTAAGCAGAACTGCTTTTCCCATTATTTTTTTAAAGTAGAATTCATTTCAGACTCCATTTTTTTCATATAATTTCTTATACTAAACCAGATGATAAAATAGATGATGATAAAGCAGGACGCGGAAATGGCTGTTGCTGTAAATGAGAGCGGCACCCACCCTGTAAGGAATGCTACCGAAAAATAAACAGATACAGACAAAAGAAAGTGAACCGTCAGCTGCTTTAAAGGACTCCATTTCTCCACTTCAAAAATCAGCGAGGATACGCCAAAGTAGACACCGATGATCATGCTGCCAAGCATATTTTCCCACAGTACCTGAATCGGGGCAGAAAGCGCAAGCTGCAAGAGCACCGTCAGCGCTCCAAAAGTGATCAATGCGGAAATCCCAAGGCCGATCAGACTTCTTTTAACTAGTTCAACTGTCAATTTCCGAACCCTCCTATCAATTTTTCTTTCACAGATGCTGCAAAGCTCCTTGATACGTATTCCTTGTTGCCGCTGTAAAAATACACACAGAGGTTGCCATTGAATGACAGTTCAAATTTCTCGATTTGGTTCAGGTTTCCAATAACTGATTTTGAAAAACGCGTAAATTGTCTCGGTTCAAGCAAAGCCTCTACTTCATAGAGCTTCATTTTAAGTTCTACTCTCCTGTCCCCATCCGCAGCCAGAATCCTCTTTTTCTCGGAATACACATAATCGACCTGGGACGGATCCAGAAGAATGGATTGGTCATCTTTCACTCCCATCAGCCTGCCGGGTGTCCGGGCCTTCATTCTTTTGACAAGTTCCTCGAGCTCAGGGGTCCACTCTTTAGCCTTAATGGTCACCACGGTCTCTTCAATTGATTCATCCATTTCAATGGTAATCTTCATCGCATCACCGCCGTTTCTTTTCTTGCTGTCATTATGTACGAAAAAAATAGGATCTGTTTCTAAAGTAGCATAATATGGTATGTTCCGGGGATAAGCGGCTGTTTTTTGAGGCTGAAAGGAAGCGGCTGCCGAAACGTAAAGTGGATTGCCTCTTCTCCCTCCAACAAAAAAGGAAAACGCCTGGAGCGCTTCCCTTTTTCGCTTAGTTCACTCGATTGGTGTACCTTGAAATTCCGTGTCCCGGGAATTTTTCATCTCCGGACGGAAAACGGAAAGGATTGACAGCAATGCAAAAACACCTCCAATTGCTGATAATACAGCGGCACTATCGGATAACAGCCCTTGGTCTCCAAGCGTGATTGCTGCTTTGAAACCAGCAATGGTGTACGTAAACGGGAGCAAGGCGCTGATCATCTGAACGCCTTCAGGGAGCAGGATGACCGGAAGGCTGGCTCCTGTCGTTGTGATTTGCGCCACAATCAGGATGAAGGCCAGGAAGCGGCCAAAATTGCCCGCTATGGCTGCAAGGGCAAATACAATCAGTGCGAAGACAAGGCTTGAAAATACTGCAAAAACCATAAATAAGAAAGCGCTTTCAACACTGAGCTGCAGAACAGTCAGTGTAAAAATCGTGACAATCAATGCCTGAATGACCGCAAATCCGGCCAATTGGCCTAACCGGCTGAAGTACCATCTCAGCTTGGATTCTTCCGGCGTTTTTCTGAATTTAATAATAAAAGATAACAGCAAAACTCCGGTAAATAAAGCGAGCGACAGGATATAAGGTGCTGTGGAATCCCGGTAAAAATCATATTCGTTTATTTTATCCGCCGACAGCTTAACCGGTGAAGAGAACATAGAGATGTTATCATCTTCTGATTGAATGCTGCCTGTCTGCTCCGCACCGCTCGCGAGGCCTGCTGCAAGCTCACTGCTTCCTTCCTGCAGTTTAAGAGCACCGTCATCCAGCTGCGTAACGCCATCTGTCAGTTCTGTCCATCCGGTTTTGACCGAATTGTTGCCTTCGCTTACTTGAATGAGTCCAGTGTGAATCTCTCCGGCGCCGCTCGTCAGCGTTTTCCATCCGGTATTCACATCACTGTTCCCGCTCGAAATTTGTTGAGTTCCTCCGTACAGCTCGGTCACTCCTGCTTTCATTTCCTTCCATCCGGCATTGACAGTCTGGTTGCCGTCACTTACCTGTGAAGCACCGGCATTCAGTTTTGCAACAGATGAAGTCAGCTCCTCCCATGAAAGAGACAGCTTCTGATTGCCTTCAGCTATGGCTTTTGTTCCTGCCGACAGCTTGGATGCCCCTCCACTCACCTGTGACTGGCCTTCTTTCAGCTTCGTAATCCCCGCTGCCAGAGCAGCTGCTCCCTTTGAAGCGGTTTCCGTTCCCGCCGCAGCCTGGGCTGTGCCCGTTTTTAGAAGCTGTGTATTTTCGGAGAGCTGTTCATTCCCTCCAGCCACCACTTTGCTCGTTTCCAGAAGAGTGAGAAATTCACGGTCCGTTTTCAGCTGCGGGTTTTTGTCAAGGAATGCCTCCATTCCCTTAGCAAGCCCCATGGAACCCGCTGCAACTTGAGCGGCACCGGCATCCAGCTCACTCATTCCTTCGGCAGCTGCAGTGCTTCCGGCTGAGAGGGCAGTCAAGCCTTTGGATAGTTCACCGGCCCCAGTCTCCGTTTGCTTCAGGCCTTCAAGCACCTGAGCTGCTCCTTTATCGAGATTCCCAGCCCCGGTCGCTGCGTCGCCCGCTCCTGCTGAGAGCTTATTGATGTTCTCTGTACCATTTACGAGAGATTGATAGAGAAGACCTGTCCCTTCCTTCACCTGTTTGGATCCGGCGGCCAGCTGACCGATGTCATCCGACTTCTCTGAAAGGGACTGCAGCAGAGTGCCTGTGCCCTCATTGATTTGCTTTGATCCATCAGCCAGGGCCGAAATGTCTCCCTGCTTTGCTTTCAGCGAATATAGCATTTCCTTTGAACCCGCTTCTAGCTTTTTTGACCCTTCTGCCAGTTTCGTAATATCCGCTGATTTACCCGTTAGGGAAGTGAGCATCTTGCCTGTTCCGTCATGAAGCTTTCCGGTGCCTGCCAGAACCTGCCCTGATCCGTCAGCTCCAGTCTGGAATCCATCTGCTACATCCCCGAGTTGGGCAAAAAGCTTTGACGTGTAGTTTTTCGTAATCGCATCTCCGAGCTGTTCCTTGATTTTTTCAGCTGCCCCTTTTGTCATTTGAGCGGCCGTAAAGCTCAGTCCCTCGTTTTGAATATAGCGGAGCTCCGGGACCTCCGGGTTTTCCTCAAGTACTGTTGCAGCCTTCTCTGAAAAATCCTCCGGAATTTCAATCACCATATAATAGTTGTGACTGGCGAGTCCGCGCTCCGCTTCCCTGGCATCAACAAATTTCCAGCCAAGGCTTTTGTTATTTTTCAAATCTGCAATAAGATCGTCGCCTGCCCGGATCTGATCGTCACCTGATACCGCCCCTTTATCTTTATTGACAACCGCTACGGGCAGCTTGTCCATATGATCGTAGGGACCTGACCTTGAAGACAAAAGTACAGCTGAATAGACCAGCGGCACAAGCAAAATGGCTGCCAGGTTCCCATTCGCATTCCCCTTTGTCCATCTAAATATCTATTTATAAAAGTGAATAAAGACTCATTCACTGTTACTCTTTTATATACTGAATATTCAGTGATTATTCCTGCCTGTTTTATAATAGCCTTAAAAATATTTATCTGTTATGCAATAAAATAAAAAACCATAAAAAGGTCGTTTATCCTATTTTTAGTAAGGGTAAAAGAAACAAGGAATTTCAAAAAATAACCTTTAATGGGAAAGGAGTGCGTACAGCGTATGGTAAACCAGCAGCAGTATGCGGGGTTTTGGATAAGGTTCGCAGCTTATCTGATTGACTCTTTTATTTTGTCTTTTGGTATGGGTATTTTCGTATTTCTTTTTACCATGTCGATCACTCTTTTGATTGAAACCGGAAATGATGCAGCGGCCATTGGATTTATGATCATCATGTACATACTCATTACCGGACTTAGCCTGGCTTATTACATTTTAATGCCGGTAACTGTATGGCAGGGCACGATCGGGAAAAAGCTGATAGGATTGAAAATTGTGGATGCAGACGGAAATAAACTGACGATCGGCAGATCTGCCGGAAGAACCTTTTCCATGATGATTTCGGGCATGACCATGTATATCGGCTACATTATGGCCGGCTTCACAGACCGAAAGCAGGCTCTGCATGATATGATCGCCAAAACCTATGTGATTCAGAGGCAAAGCGAGTGGCAGGCGGCTCCCATTCAAGAGAACCGTCCTTTGACGTAAACAGCATGACCGGTTAGGAAAAAGATAAGCGGCAGGAGGAAAAGACAAATGAATACACGAAAATATGCAGGATTCTGGATTCGCTGCGCAGCTTTTTTGATTGATTATGCCATTCTCTCTTTAATTTTCATCATCCCGAGCATCATGATGATCGGCGGTGATCCTGCAGAGAATACAACGATGAGGTTTAGTATTTTCACTTTTGCCCTTGTACCTGCCGTCATTCTCTACTTCACGATCCTTCCCATGACGAAATGGCAGGGCACCATCGGGAAAAAGCTGCTTGGGCTGAAAATCATCAATGAGAACGGCGGACGAGTTTCACCAGGCCAGGCAATCCTCAGATACATCGGGTATGTCATCAGCAATGCCATTTTTACCGTCGGATTTATTATGGCTGCCTTTACAGACAGAAAGCGCGGCCTGCATGACATGATCGCCAAAACCTATGTAGTCAAAAGCCGCACACAGGAGTATGCACAGCCTGCTGCAGGCCAGACTTCTCTTTGAATAAAAAACCGGAGCTGAAAATTCAGCTCCGGTTTTTTTACCGTATCAGTCCATCCTTTTCCATCTGTGCAACCTGATCGTTCAGTGTAGTACGCAGGCTCCGGTAGTCCATATCCAGCTCCCTGATGCTTTTGCTGTTGTCAAAATGGGCGGTGATCCCTATATTTCTTGATACATAACGGCGGGTAAAACCGATCTTGGGTGCAAGCAGCCACATGATGAGCTTCGGAATTTCTATTTTCGGAAGCCGGAAGCGGCCGGGGGCAGCTTCACCGATTACCTTGGCCATTTGAAGAAGGGAAGCTTCCTCATTGCTGATGAGATAGCGGCCTGAAGCAGTGTTCAGAAAAGCCGCGCGCTTATGTGCTTTTGCCGCATCACGGACATCGACAATCCCATTTATCAGCTTCGGAACGCCGGTTTTGTATTTGCCTTTAACAAGATCTAATATAGTGGAAATACTTGTTGAATCTGTTCTTTTTGCAAGCGAGGGCCCGAGGATAAAGGTGGGGTTAATCGTCACAAGATCCCATCTGTCCTGCTCTCCGGCAATTCTCCATGCTTCCTTTTCAGCTGCCGTCTTGGAATAGCTGTAAGGCTGATGATCCGGTGAACTGGTCGTGTTCCAGTCTCTTTCCGTAAAAGCCGGCTTTCCTTCCATGTCCGCATTGTCTCCGAAAATGGCAACCGCACTGCTCGTCAGCACCACTCTTCTTACCGATTCGGACTTATTAACAGAAGAGAGAACGTTCCGTGTCCCCTCGAGGGCAGGCTTGATTAAATCCTTTTTTGCATCGCGGAAACCGCTGATGAAAAAGGGAGAAGCCGTATGGAATACGTATTCACTTCCGTCTGCAGCCTGATCGAAGCTTCCTTCTCTTAAGAGATTGGCTTCAAAAACGTGAAGGGTGCCTTCAGCGTTTCTCTCAGCATCCAGTAAATGCTCATAACCGGCCGTTCTGCCTTTATCACGCACGGTTATCCTTACCTCATGCCCGTCTTCCAGAAGCTCTTTCACGAGCCAGGAAGCCACATATCCGGTTCCTCCCGTGACTAGTACAATCTTTTTATTCATCATTTCTTCCTCGTTTCATGTATATGTTGAACGTTTGTTCAGTCTATAGTCGAATTGCTTCCCAGCAAGCATCTGTGACTTGTTCAATTAGTTCATCATCCGCGTGAACCGCACCTTCCGCATGCTGCTGTGCCAGTTTAGTGGCCGTGCCCAGTGTCAGCATATAGATAACAGCGTCTGGAAGAGGCTTCACGATCTGCTCCTTTTTTGCTCTGAGGAATACATCAGTAAGAGGCTTTTGCATGGCGTTTACAGTACTCTGAATCTCAGGCCGGTTGTATGGAGACTGCAGGAACTGCTCCATAAACATCATTTCCTCCTTCATCAGCACAGATACTTCAATGGTCTTTCTCACGAGAAAGCGCACCTGGTTTCTCACAGTCAGGGATTGATCCAGTCCAGCTGTAACCAGATTAATGAAATGGTGTTTCTCCCGGATATATAATTTTTCAATTAAACTCTCTTTATTGCTGAAATAATGATAAATGATTCCAGCACTTACACCTGCTCTTCCCGCTACCTTGGCCATTGATGTTCCGTGGAATCCGTACTCGGATATCAGCTGCAGCGTTGCTTTGAGGATTAATGCCTCTTTGCCATGTGACGCCTCCAAGCATGAACCGCCTCACTCTCAGTTGAATGTTCATTCAATATCCTACCCTTTCGAGGAGGATTTGTCTACTTTTGGCGAATTAAGGTAGTATTACCCATTTTATAAACAATACTTTAGAACTATTACATCTAATAAAAAAGAGCAGGGAATGCCTTTTAAGCATCCCCTTCTATTTTATTCTCATTCTGGCCGGCCATTACGAGATACGCTTTTATCATAAAATAGGAAATGCCTTCAGGAAGCAGCTCTTTTATTGGCTTCAGCCGGTCAGAGCCAGCCATTTTGACCGCTTCTTCAATTTGACTCCTGTACTCAGTAGGAACAAGCTTTTCCCTATTCATTTCCTCACCCGACTCCAGGCATTTAATCAGATGATTTTCGACAGTCATGACAGAGAGGTCCCGTTCCGCTGCAATGTCCTGAACCGGTATTCCTTCCTTGTACATTTTGAGTGTATCAAGATGGGAATTGGCTGAAGCTTTGCTGCGTGACGGTTTTTCAGCAGGCGCTGCAGCGTCCGTGGCCTGTTCATAGTCCGGATGCTGCACTTTGAATGAATGGATGGCTTCAATAAAGGCTTTTCCGTATTTATCTGCCTTATGCTGTCCGACTCCTGATACATTCAGGAAATCTGCTTCGTCCGCCGGCTGCCTGATGCACATGTCCTTTAGTGCAGTATCGGAAAAAATGACAAATGGCGGTACACTTTCCTTTTCAGCCAGCGATTTTCGGACGGCGCGGAGAGCTTCAAACAATTCATCACCGGACGCGATTTCCCTCGTTTGAACGGCTTCTTTCCGAAATAAGGTCCGGTTTCCAGTCAAAACATCCTTCCCGTTCGGGTGGACATAGATGACCGGATACGTTCCGTGCTCCACTGCAATAAGCTCCTGTGATATCAAAAATTCAATAAAGGACGTAACGTCCTTTGCGCTTCTGTTTTTCATGATTCCATAAGTAGGAAGGCTGCTGAAGCCGAAATCGAGCACTTTTTTATTTTGTGAACCGGTCAGCACTTGGGCGAGCAGAGCTTTACCATACCGTTTCTGCCCCATCCGGACGAGGCATGAAAGAACCATCTGGGCATCTTTTGTAACATCCCTGCTCTCCCTGTTATCCGTGCAATTACCGCACCGGCCGCACGGCGGTATGTCGTTTCCGCTGAAATAACGGACGATCTTCTGCTGCAGGCACCCTTCTGTATGGCAGTAATCCGTCATGAGCTGCAGCTTCTCGAGCTCCTGCGGCATCCGGAACCGGTCGCCGGACTGGTCAATCAGAAAGCGCTGAACCTGAACATCCTGCGGGGAATAAAGCAGAATGCATTCACTGTCCAGACCATCCCGCCCTGCTCTGCCGGCTTCCTGATAATAGCTCTCCATGTTTTTGGGGAGCTGGTAATGAATGACGTACCTTATGTTGCTTTTATCGATCCCCATCCCAAAGGCATTCGTGGCTACCATCACAGTGGTGCGGTCGAGCAGGAAGTCCTCCTGGCCGCTGATCCGCTCGTTATCGCTCATCCCTGCATGATATTTAGAAACGGAAATCCCGTTTTTCATCAGCCCCTCATGCAGCTGGTCGACATTTTTTCTCGTTGCCGCATAAATGATGCCCGATTCTGACGCGTTCTTTTTTAGAAATTCTTTCAGAAATCGCTGGCGGTCCTGCCCCTTAATAACGGAAAAAGACAAGTTTTCTCTGGCAAAACCTGTTATGACTGTATTGGATTCATCAATATTCAAAGAAAGGCAAATATCCTCGCGCACCTTTTCTGTGGCTGTCGCGGTCAATGCCATTACTGCCGGTTTTTGGGGCAGCCGGTCTATCATGCGGCTGATCCGCTGGTAACTCGGCCGGAAGTCATGGCCCCACTGCGAAATACAGTGAGCCTCATCTACCGCTATAAGCGGAATGGGAAGCTCCATCAGGCGGCTCATAAATTCCGGGGATTCCAGACGTTCGGGAGCAATATACAGAAGCTGGTATTTTCCCTCTTTTGCGGAGGACATCCGTTCTGCCGCTTCCGCCGCCGAAAGGGAGCTGTTGATGTATGCAGCCGGAATACCGGCCTGCAGCAAAGCATCCACCTGGTCCTTCATCAGGGAAATCAGCGGGGAAATGACAATGGCGGTTCCTTCCATTACAAGAGCGGGAATCTGATAGCATATCGATTTTCCGCCTCCCGTAGGCATTACACATAATGTGTCGTTTCCTTCAAGCACAGACTGAATAGCCCGCTCCTGCCCAGGACGGAAGGAAGAAAACCCATAGTGTTTTTCCAGCAGCTGCCGGGCTTGTTCGAGCATTGAGGTCATCCTCTCTATCACATCGCATGTTCACGAATCAAATTGTTCTCACTGAATGTTAATTATAGAGGCATTCCTGTCTTCTTGCAAAAACAGAGAATAAGGTTTTACGAGTCTGATGAATAAGGGACTTGTGCAGTGTCGGCAGTTTGAGGATTCTTTCTCATCTGTAATTCTTTGTTTTCTGCAAATATTCTGCATTTTTCAGTCCAGAGCTCTTACCGGGAAGAAGGAACTTCGCTGGATTTGTCGAATAACCTAGGAGTCTGATAGATTGCAAAAGCAGGAAATGAGGGGAAACATGGATCGTTCATTGCTTGAATCACATAAAAAAATCCTGGTTCGCTTCCTTGAAGAACAACAGTCCCACTTTTTATCCGAATGGCATAGGACGATTTTCATCCGCAAGGTAGATCCCCATAAGGAGAAAATCAAAGAAAACGGCACGCAGATGTATTCTTTGATTAAAGAAGCAGTCGGGGGTAAGCTTTCGGATGAAAGCATGAAAGCTCTTGCGCATAAAGTGGCACACGAGCGGCTTGAAGCGAATTCCAATATAGGTGATTTTGTTTATAATGTGAATGCCGGAAGAAGCCTTCTCGTCCGAAATATTTTCCATACGGATATTCCAGTCAAAGACCTGGGGTTTTTCATCAGCCATATGAATCAGCAGTTTGATGTTTTCATTTATTACGCCGTGACTCAATATACAAACCTGAAGAACAAGGTCATCAGCGAGAAAAATACATACATTCATGAAAATCATAAAGATAAGCTTGCCCTGCTCGGCCAGATGTCATCAAGCTTCGTTCACGAGTTCCGGAATCCTTTAACCTCGGTAATGGGCTTTGTGAAACTTCTGAAAAATGATCATCCTGAGCTGCAGTATCTCGACATCATCAATCATGAGCTGAACCAGCTCAATTTCCGGATCACCCAGTTCCTTCATACATCCAAAGCGGATTTTAACGGAACGGAAAAAGAAGATACCGAAATCGCAAAGCTGTTCGATGACATCCGCGAACTGACCTACCCGAGCATCGCAGAATCAGACGTTCATGTCGGCAGCTCTTTTGAAGATGGTTTGGTCATCTCCACCTACCGGGATGAATTGAAGCAGGTGCTGCTGAATTTATTTATCAATTCAATTGATGCACTCAAGCAGAAAGATAAACCGAGAAACCTGCTCGTGAAAGGCTTTCAGGAAAACGGAGAGGCATTTATTTCGATTTCCAATAACGGCCCTGCCATTCCTCCTGAAAACATCAGCACCATCTTCGAACCTTTTTTTACGACAAAAGAACTCGGCACCGGCATCGGTCTCTACGTGTGCAAAAAGATTGTTGAAAAACACGGAGGCTCTATCACCTGTTCCTCCAATGAAGAAATGACAGTATTCACCATCACTTTACCTGCCCTGTAAAAAAGAGTGTAAACCGCGAAGGGCTTACACTCCTTTTTTAATTTGGAGGGAAGCAAGCTTTCGCTCAGCATCCTCCCTCTGCATAAAGCCTTCTTTTTGAATCAGCAGTGACTCCTCCAAATTCCGCTGAAGTGCCTCCTTTTCGTCAGACAGCGCCTTCGGGGCATCCTCTGCATTCTGCTGCCTGAGCACATCAGATGCCATGCTTATCCTGTTTCTCCATAAAGGAATCGCAGTGAGCACAGAAGATTGGATCTTGCCGATCAAAAGCCGGTTCGTATGCTGGATCAGTTTGATCTGCGGAGCAGTCTGCCTCGCGATCTCCCGGCTTATTTTTAAATCATAGAGCCTGCGGTCAAGTGACTCAGCGGCCTCCTCCTCCGGGTGAAGTTCCCGAAGCTTGCGCTCGCCTGCTTCAATACAGATGTTCAGTTCCCTGTGAAAAGCCTCATTCTGCTCGTACAGATCATCCAGCATCTCAATATCGGCAAGAAGGAGGTCCTTGCTTCCGGCAAGTCTGAGGGCTGCCCGATCCAGCTGCACACTCATTTTCCGGTACCTTGAAAGAAGCTCCTGCGGAGTTTTCCCAGGCAAAAATCTTGAGAAAAAGCCGCTTCGCTTCAGCGGGTCCGCTTCATCAAGCTTATCCATAATTTCCTTCAGAACCAATCCCGTCTGTCCCCGGTCCTTCTCTTTTACATACTCCATCATTTGAGCGGAAATTTTCAGCAGACCGGACTGAGCCGGAACCCCAAATTCTGAAAGATCCTTTCTGAAAATGCTGTCCGCCATCTTTTCTACTTTCCGTTCTTCGTTCTCGTTCATTTCAAATCCTTCTTTTGATCAATGGCATGCTTTGCGGCAGTGTTCTCAAATTTGAGGCTGCTGATGTCATCCGACAGCATCTGGAAAAGATCCTCCTCCATCGTAAAGGTCAGCTCCTTCAAAGTCCGGTTCGCTTCCTTCAAAGAGGACTGAATCTCGCTGTTCTTTTTCGGCTGAAGGGACAGGAAAGCATACCGTTCCGTAATTTCCACCGCCGAGTCCAAATGATTATAAAAAAAGGATTCGGCTTTATAAAAGCGCTGCGGTTCTTTTTCAGCAAGCTTGCAGATCCTCCGCACGACTCGAAGGAGATCCACTGTCTGCTTCAAAAGGGAGACACTGCGGATTGAAAATAACGCCCGGCTCAGCCGGTTCATTTTCTGCTTCGCTTCTTTTACATTTTTCTGTATATAACGGTACTCACTTCGTGTCAGACCGCTTTTTTTCAAGAAGCGCGCATGAACAACCGCAGCCGCTGTGCCGTATGCTGCCGCCCCCCCTGCTAGAGCAATCCCTGATGAGGAAAGATAAGGCATAGACATTGGAAAAAAAGCCGTCAGCCAAACGGCCGACATCACCGGCAGCGAAACAAAAACACCCGTTGTATGTGTAATGAACCGATTCATCACTATCGACTCCTGACTTGAATTTCTTGCTAAATCATACGTTTCACACCCGTATCCGGTTTCACACTTTCTTATTGCTATCGTACACGATTTTACCGTCTTCTTCCATAGACCTGCATAAGTACCCGCACATAAGTCCGGAGGCGTAGCTTCTTTTTCAGCTATACTATAGAAAAAGGAGTGTTGAAAATGATCCAGCGGCCTGCAAAACAGGATTACCATGATTACTATGAAGCATACATACGCGAATTGCCGGAAGGAGATCTGATCGAAATTCTTGAAAACCAGCTCTCGGAATGGACGGCACTGACAAAGGACCTTTCTGAAAAACAATCGCTATTTTCATATGCACCAGGAAAATGGACCATTAAAGAAGTGATCGGCCACATCGCAGACACAGAGCGCATCATGGCCTATCGCCTGCTCTGCCTATCAAGAGGCGAACAGCGCGAATTCCCCGGTTATCCGGATGATAGCTACGTTCGCGAGGCCGAATTCAACCGGATCCCCCTCTCCCTGCTGCTGGAAAACATGACAGCAGTCCGGCGCGCCACCATTACCCTGCTGAAATCCCTGCAGCCGGACGCCTTGAACAGGAGAGGCAAAGCCAATGGCTCTGAAGTAACCGTACTTGCCCTCGCTGCCATTATAGCCGGACATGAGCTGCATCATGTCGGGGTTTTGAGGGAGCGGTATTTGGAGCAGGGCTGACAGGCTGATGTTCCGGGGTAGATTTGATTGGCAGGCTGGGGTTTGGTCGACGGGCTTGGGGTTTGGTCGACGGGCTTGGGGTTGGTTGGAAACCGATTCATAGCTGATTTGACCGATATCATAGGATTTTTGCCGCTATATTTTTAATTTTACCGATATATTTAAAATAGCGCCGATATCCTGATTCAGGAGGGCGATTGGCTCTCTTTTTGCTCCGGCTGCCGTGTCGAAACCGCCCGAAAAATAGATATAGTCTGATTATCGGAGATATATTTTTATTTTCGAAGATAAAGTCACCATTTCGGAGATAAAATCCCAATTTCGAAGATAAAATCCCAGTTTCGAAGATAAAAATTCCAGCTTGCCCGCAGGTCTGCTTACTAACACCAAAAGCACTCCGAACGGTGCTTAAATACCCTTTCCGCATACCAACTGCCGAATAAAAAAACGTCTGGATTGTACGATCCAGACGTTTTCCATTGAGATTTATTGTTTTCTCAAGATATCCGACAAGCCATCGTCGTTTCCGTATTGGAACGCCTCTATTTGCCCTTTTTCTTCTGCAGAAAAGATCACTTTTCCTTCTACATTTGCCGTTTTTTCTTCCTCGCCACTTTTCATATAACCGACGCGCGCTGCAAAGGTATAAAGATTGGAGTCGCTCTCATCTTGCTCAAATGTGACATCCTTAAAGCTTAGCTTATAACCTGAATGGTCAGCATAAGAATGGTATTGAGTGCCTCCGTACGCAGCTATGAAATTCTGTAAACCAGCCTCCGTAAAGTATGGACCGTAATTCTTTTCCAGGTATTGATCAAGTTTTTCATTTTTTTCAGGATCCTGTGTTATTTCCGTTAGCTCCTTATCCGGAGCTGTTAACTCTTGTTCAAGAACCTTTTTAATTGTTTCCTTGTTGGTTTCTTCTGGTTTTGAGCAGCCGGCAAGTAAAACTAAAGCCATACAAATCGTTATTTTTAAAAGGTCTGTCATTTTCATCGGCACACACCACCTCCGCAAAATTAAATCCATATTCTGTATTTAGTTTAACATAAAATTACAGATCACTGTTTGGTTTTTATTATTGTATTTACGGCAGGTAATATCCAGCAGCCGCGGGAAATTAAACAGACCAAATCTTATGATTTGGTCTGCTTAACAGGAAGATTCATTTTCTCTTAAGGTTTTATTGGCTCAGCAAAAAAACAATTTCTTCATAATCGTTTGCTTCAGCAAGACTTCGGGCGGTTTCTCCGTCGCTGTTAAGGATATCCGGATCGGCACCGGCTTCGATCAGAAGACGGGCTACTTCAGAGGACCCGTTTTCGGCAGCAGTCATGAGCGGCGTCCAGCCGTATTCATCCAGCGTATTGGGGTTCGCACCGTATTCGAGAAGCAGCTCCGCCATTTCTACGTCATTGGTGTAGGCTGTTTGTACAAGGGCCGTCTCGCCGGAACTATTCCCTTCGTCAGGATTGGCCCCTTCCAGCAGCAGTCTTTCCACTTCTTCAGTGTCTTCATTAAAAGCCGCTTCTGTGAGAGGGGTTTCTTCATAATACTCTTCTTCTGACTCAGGAAATACGCCTTCGAACGTTTCGGCTGCTTTTACCCCAAGCAATCCAATTCCTGCAAAAACAGCAGGGAAGACAAAGAACACAGCAACGATTACGGTAACGGTGTACTTGGTGGTTTTTCCGATTGTGGCGGAAGCAGGCATTTCTGCATACCACTCAATCGCACTGATCCGCTTCGGAAGCGGCGGGTGGGTGGAGAAGAGTTCCATCAATGTGATGATAAACCCTTTTTTCTCGTTGTACTGCTCGAGAAATTCAGGGAGCTGCACCTGTTTAAACAGCCTTTTTCCGGCTGCGAAAACCAACAGTGCACGAATGGCACTGTCCGGCTTCCCCGTATAATGAACAGCCATCCGGTCACACGTGTATTCACACGCTCTTGAATAGGCTTCTCCTAAAAACGGAACCCACATCGCCGGGAAAATGAAGAAGTTCTTTCCGATATGATTGCGTTTAATATGGGCAAGCTCATGGGCGATTACATATTCTACTTCATCTTCGTGTGCTTCCTCTGCAAGCTCCACAAAGTCGGAGTACAGCACGACGAAATCCTTCCCGAACAGGCTGAACATTCTTGTGGCAAAAGCATTCAGGATTCCGCCGGATTCAATGATGTAAACCTCAGGCATTTTTTTCAATTCCATTTTCTTGCTTAAAAGGACGGTCTTTTCATATAAAAGGGGAAACTGCGTTTCTCTTAACCGAACCCCGTTCACTTGGATATGCGCCATGAACATCGCATGGCTGAACCAGGTGAAAAGGCCGAGGACCGCCACGATCAGAATACCAATGATAGAAATAAATAAAGACAGGAAAATCGAGATACTGAATAGGAGGCAGAATACAAACAGGATTTCTTCATACTTGTGGACAAGCGGCTTTTGGACGGTGTTCATCGTTCAGGAAATTCTCCTCTTTTTTTCTATTTTTTTACTCATCAGAGAATTATTTTATCACCGTTCCGGCTTTTAATATAGGTCTTTTGCATGGAAATATCCGCTCGCCTTCTATATTTCCGTTCTCAAGTCCCAAAGCTCCGGGAAAAAGCGCTGATCCAGTACTTTTTTCAAGTAATTCACTCCGGAAGAGCCACCGGTTCCCTGTTTAAAACCGATGATCCGCTCGACGGTTTTCATGTGCCGGAATCTCCACTGCTGCAGCCAGTCTTCAATATCGACCAGCTTTTCTCCAAGCTGATACAGGTTCCAGTATTGGCCGGTATTCCGGTATACCTCAAGCCACGCAGCCTGAACCGAACCGTCCTGCTGATATGGTTTTGTGTAATCTCTGTTCAAAACTCCGGGATGAATCGCAAGGCCTGCCTTTGCAAGGGCACGGATGGAGATGTCGTACAGACCCGGCTCCCGGTAGGCTTTCGCAAGTCTTGCATGAAGTTCTTCATCCTTTTCATAGATTTTCAGAACATGGGGAGTTTTATAGCCCAGCGCAAACTCGATCAGCCGGTATTGATAAGACTGAAAGCCGGAAGCCTGGCCGAGCTTATCCCGGAACTCCATGTATTCAGAAGGAGTGAGTGTTGACAGCACATCCCACGCCTGAATAATCTGGGACTGGATTTTGGAGACGCGTGCGAGCTGCTTGAAGGCTGTCGGCAGGTCTTCTTTTTCTATTGCTGCACTGGCAGAATGGAGCTCATGCAAAATCAGCTTCATCCAAAGCTCGCTCACCTGATGAATAATGATAAACAGCATTTCATCATGATGGTCCGACAGTCTCACCTGAGCGGACAGGATTTGGTCGAGCTGCAGGTATTCCCCGTAGGTCATGCTGTTTTTGAAATCTGTGTGGATGGACTTTTCTTCTTTATTGTTCACCTTTCCCGCCTCCCAATTTACGGATGACCGCCCTGACCGGACTGCCGTCGCCTCCTGTAATAGGAAGGGGGAGTGCGATCAGTTCGTAGTCCCCGATTTCCACAGTGTCGAGCATCAGGTTCTCGAGAATGTGGATGCCGTTTTCATACAGTGCATGGTGTGACTCCATTTCTTTGCTGTCAAGCGGGTCAACGGATGGAACGTCCACCCCGATCAGGAAGATGCCTTTTTCCTTTAAAAGTGGTCCGGCATCCGGAAGAACGGGAACGATCGTTTCTGGAAAGTTTTCGGGACGGTTCGGAACGGCTGTTTTGATCAAAAGCCTTTCCGTGCCTTCAAGGCTATGCTTCTCAAGTGCTGCCCTGCTGATTTCCGTTTCACCTGATAAATCGATGACTCTTGCCGGGCCGATAAAAATGTGGATATCAAGTTCATCAATGGTGGACCCGGTGTCACTGAAATGAAACGGCGCATCTGCATGGGTCCCGGTATGAAGACTCATCGACATGTTCCCGATGTTCACCGAACCGGTTTGCTCCTTCGTAAGCTTGAGCCCGCTTGAAAACGGCACATCGCCGGGCCAGTGGCCGATCCGGCTGTTCAGCGGCTGGGTGATGTCGATCCATTTCATTTACGCCACCACTCCCCGTTTGTTCTCGAATTTTTTGTACGTCTCTCCGTCCATAATCTTTTTCAGCTTCTGGACCGTCTGCCAGACTTCTTCGAACGTATTGTATAAAGCAACGGGGGCGAGACGGATTCCATTCGGCGCCCTGAAGTCAGGGATGATCCGTTCTTCCTTCAGTGCCCGGCAGATCCTCGCCGCTTCCGGATGCTCGATAAACAGATGGCCTCCCCTGCTTTCATCAGCCGGATTTCTGACTTGGAAGCCGTATCCGGCAAGCTCATGGCCGATCAGATCCATCATATACCCGGTCAGCTCCAGGGACTTTTTTCGGACTGCTGGTAATCCAGCTTCGTTAAAAATTTCAAGCGATCCGCTCAGTGGAGCCATGCTCAGCAAGTTCGGCGTTCCCATCTGAAAAGCCCCGGCGTGGCCGGCGGACACAAATTCATGCTCCATATCAAACTGTCTCGTTTTGTCTGAACCGAACCAGCCGGAAAGCCCCGGCTGCACACCAAAATGGCGTTTGTTCACATACAATGCGCCGGCAGCTCCCGGTCCTCCGTTCAAATGCTTATACGTGCACCAGAAAGCGAAGTCTGTGCCCCAGCCTGAAAGGTCATGAGGAACCGAACCAATCGAGTGGCAGAGATCAAATCCGATCAGAATGTTCCGCCCGTGCGCAGCCTTTGTCAGTTTTTCCATGTCAAGAACCTGGCCACTGCGGTACTGAACACCAGACAGGACGACCACTGCGACTTGCTCCGTCATCGCCTGGATGATGTCCTCTTCGTCAAGGGTGTGACCGTCACGGCTCTTCACTTTGATAAGATGCTCTTCCGGATCCAGTCCCTTCAGCGCAATCTGACTTTGTAAAGCGTAAATATCCGTCGGAAAACTAAGTTCGTCCGTTACGATTTTGGTCTTCCCGTTTTCCGGCTCATAAAAAGTGGCCAGGAGCTGATGCAGGTTCGCCGTTGTGGAGCCGGTCACAATCACTTCATCCGGTTCTGCCCCAACTAGCGGCGCCATCAGCTCACCCAGCTTTTCCGGCAGGTAAAACCAGGGCTGTTCCCCCTCTGTCCAGCCGTCAATACCGCGGGTTTTCCACGCTTGCATGACGTCCTCCACCGCCTGCTCTGATCGCTTGGAAAGAAGACCAAGTGAGTTGCCGTCCAGGTAAATCGTATCCTTTATGAGACAAAATTCGTCTCTGTAATGCGCCAGAGGGTCAGCCTGATCCAAGGTTTTCGCATATTCCAATGTGAATTTCTCCGTCATTTTATCAGCCCTTTCAAGAATTGCAGTCTACAAGAAGTATATTTTAGCGGTGAGAGCGCTGTCAAAAAGAGCTTCTTCCAGACTCCACTAAAAAAGCGGCTCCCCTATCGGAAGCCGCTCTTTCTATTACACCGCCCGGTTCCAGTGACGGTGGGCAGCAATCGCCTCGGTAAATGCCGCAGCAAATTCATCCGGTGCGTGGCCGGTGATGACTCCCGGCTCGCCTGTCATTTCCTGTGCCTCGAGCCATCTTTCTCCTTCATGGGTTGCACCAATCGGCTTGAAGTGAGTGAAGGCTTCCTGCAGGAATGCGGATGCATCTTTATAAAACCGCTTGCCTGCTCCTTTTCCTCCAACCGCGTAGACAGCGTCAAATAATACGGAGTCACATGTCAGGAAGGTGTGCTTCACCTTCAGTTCGCTTCCGTCCGTACCCTTCAGCTTGCCGAGCTTGCTGCTGATGATCTCCGGCTGGATGCCTTCTTTCTGAAGCGCGGTCAGGATTTCTCCCACTTCCTCACTGTTGAAACCATCATCCGCAATCACGCCGACTTTTCTTGTCGCCGGGCTTTTCTTCGTGTTCTCCTGGCTCAGTGCCGGAGATGATTTTTCCAAGCTTGCTCCCCCCGCTTGAGGAGGCTCCACACCGATCGCTTCTGCAAAGCCCTGTGCGAGCTCCAGGCTGACATTTGAAAACATGTCCACGACCTGCTTCTGCACAGATTCGCTTTCGACCTTCCCGAGCTCAAAGCTGAAGGCATCGATCAGATGCTGCTTTTCCGCTTCGCTCATGCTGTTCCAGAAGAGAGCAGCCTGGGAAAAATGATCCCGGAAGCTGTCGCTGCGGGCCCGGACCTTATAGCCCTCCACTCTTTCCTGGTAGTGGGTATAGCCGCCTTCTTCCGGGCGGGCCGGAGCCGGTGTGTTCGCTGCCAGTGAATTTTTATGATAAGCGACCTGGCCTTTGTTGATCGTGTGGCGGCCGTATCCGTCACGCTGGTTGTTGAAAAACGGACAGACCGGACGGTTGATCGGCAGCTCATGGAAATTCGGGCCGCCAAGACGGATCAATTGGGTGTCTGTGTAAGAAAACAGCCGTCCCTGAAGCAGAGGGTCATTGGTAAAATCAATGCCGGGTACAACATGTCCCGGATGGAAAGCAACCTGCTCCGTTTCTGCGAACACGTTATCCACGTTGCGGTTCAGTGTCATTTTGCCGACGATTTTTACCGGGATGTCCTCCTCCGGCCACAGTTTTGTAGGGTCTAGAAGGTCAAAGTCAAACGTAAATTCGTCCTCTTCATCGATCATTTGAACGCCGAGCTCGTACTCGGGATAATCCCCGTTCTCGATCGAATCAAATAAATCACGGCGGTGGAAATCAGGATCCTTTCCTGAAATCTTCTGTGCTTCATCCCATACGAGGGAATGCGTTCCGAGCACCGGCTTCCAGTGAAACTTTACAAACCGGGCTTTCCCTTCTTCGTTTACGAAGCGGAATGTATGGACCCCGAAGCCTTCCATCATCCTGAAGCTTCTCGGAATCGCCCGGTCGGACATCGTCCACATCACCATATGGGCTGACTCCTGATTGTTGGCCACGAAATCCCAGAACGTATCATGAGCAGAAGCCGCCTGCGGAATTTCATTGTGAGGTTCAGGCTTTACCGCATGGATCAGATCCGGAAATTTGATCGCATCCTGTATGAAAAACACAGGGATGTTGTTCCCAACCAGATCGTAGTTCCCCTCTTCCGTGTAAAACTTCGTCGCAAATCCGCGCGCATCTCTTACTGTTTCTGCCGATCCACGGGATCCCGCTACCGTTGAAAACCGGACAAATACCGGTGTTTTTACTCCCGGATCCTGTAAAAATCCGGCCCTCGTATACTCTTTCATAGACTCGTACACTTCAAATTCCCCATGGGCTGCAAAACCACGGGCATGCACAATCCGCTCCGGAATCCGTTCGTGGTCAAAATGGGTCATTTTTTCGCGGAAATGGAAATCCTCAAGCAATGTGGGCCCGCGCTCTCCTGCTTTCAGCGAAAACTCATCCTCCGCTACCTTCAGGCCTTGATTCGTCGTCAGTTTTTCGCCCTCATCCTTCACACGGTACTGCTCAAGCTGCTCATCTTTGCGATTCTTCACCAATGACACCCCTTTTGGATATGTATCTTGTACTCTACCCTTCAAAGACGGTTTTAAACGGAAAATTCTAGTAAACTTGAGTGCTGATTAATAGCCGGCAGACAGCCCCAATCAACATAGCCAAACAAAAAAACAGAACCCTTGTTTCAGGATTCTGCTTTCACGATGGCGGTCAGCTGATGATTCCGTTCCTGCTGTTCTTCAGCGGATGCCAGGTCATATTTTTTCAAAAGATGGAACACTTCATTCAGGGACTCCTGAGAGGGGCTCCGGTTCAAAAAGCTTTCCACATCCATAGACGTTTTTTGCGGGAGGTGCTCCTGCTGGTCATTCAGCTTCTGCAGGACGTCCTCCAGACTGTGGTCTATACTGCAGCTCTTCTGCTTCACCTCCTATTCCCATTTAAACGTATAGCTTGCCGCGATAAAAGCGCCAATCACCCAGCCGCCAAGGATAAGCGCTTCTGTTCCGAGGCTCATAAAGGAAGCACCGACATTCATGACTTCCCTTAACGCATGGCTGAGATGCGAAATCGGGAGGACATACACGATCGGCTGCAAAAACTCCGGCATGTTTTGAATCGGAAAGAAAACGCCGCCGAGAAACAGCATCGGAAACGACAGGAACCCGGCAATCGGGGCTGCACTCTCCGGGGTTTTGGCAATGCCCGCGATGATGAAGCCAATCGCCATGAACGCGAGGGTGCCGATAATGACAAAAGCGATAAGTGTTAGCCAGGACCCGCGGACCTCCACACCAAAGACGAGCTGGGCGATAATGAGCACAAGGAGCGCCTGCAGCCCGTTCAGCATAAGGCGTGCCGTTATCTGGGCAGCGATAAAGGTCGAAGCTTTAAGAGTCGTGCCCTGCATCCGCCGCAGGATGCCCCGCTCTCTCCAGGCCGCGATCTGTCCGGCGACTCCGTTCATATTGTTGCTCAGGATCATCATCGCCACAATCCCGGGCACAAGAAAGTCGATGTATTGCAGATTCAGGGTTTCGATTCCCTCTGGAGCCGTAACAATTGCAGGCTCGTAGCCAGCTTTCTCTTTGCTGATCTGATCGACCGCACCGTTTACGAGCTGGATGCCGATTTGCGAGACAGTGGCATTCGTTTCATCGTAGTATAACGGCAGTGAAACAGGCGTATTCTGTGCAAATTTTTCTCCGTATCCTTTCGGAATAACAACCGCTATCTGCAGGTTACCCTTTTTCACTTCACTGAACGCCTGATTTTCGTCCGCTGCTTTTTCCAGTTTCATTGCCTTGTTTTTTTCCAAGGAAGAAATGAACGATTTTGATTCAGCCGATTGATCCTGGTCAACGACTCCTACCGTCACCGACATGTTGTTGCCGCTGCCAAGGAAAGAGCCAAGCATCACCATCAGAAAAATCGGGAAAGCGAGTGTCCAAAACAGCACCTGACGGTTTCTTAGAAAAATCCGCAGCTGGGTTAATGTTAACTGCCAATAAGCCTTCATGCTTCCCTCAAACTCCTTCCGGTCATATGAATAAAGACATCCTCAAGTGTCGCTGTCCGGATTTGCAGATCGGCAAGCTTTAATCCGTGGCTGTCTGCAGTCTGAATCAAGCTCGTCAGCGTGGTCTGGAGCTGATCCGTATATAAAATCATCGCATCCTGCTGTGACCCTACCTGCTTGACACCCTCGATCGTGTTCAAATCAAGTGCGGCACTGTCTTCTTCAAAGCGGAATTCGACCGCGTTCTCCGATTGCAGGCTGCGCACGAGCTCGGACGGCGTATCAAGCGCAATTAAGCTCCCCTGATCCATAATCGCGATACGGTCGCAGAGAACATGGGCCTCATCCATATAATGTGTCGTCAGAACGACCGTTTTTCCTTTTTCCTTCAGGCTGAAAATAATATCCCAGAGTGTTCTCCTTGCCTGCGGATCGAGACCTGTCGTCGGTTCATCGAGGAAGATAATCAGCGGATCATGCACGAGAGCAAGCGCGATTGCAAGACGCTGCTTCTGGCCGCCTGACAGGCTTTTCACCCGGCTCTTCGTCTTATCTGTCAGCAGCATATCGGCAATCAGCGGCTGAATTGGAATCTGCTTTTTATAAAAACTTGCGTACAGATGGAGGATCTCCTCCACCGTCAGCAGCTCAAACAGGGTCGTCGACTGCAGCTGTACACCAATCACTTCTTTCACATTATTTAAGTCCTTCACAACATCGAATCCGCCGATGTCAGCGGAACCTCCGTCCGGCTTCCTCAAACCGACCAGCATTTCAAGCGTCGTCGTCTTCCCAGCACCATTTGGACCAAGAACGCCGAACACTTCTCCCTTTTTCACCTTAAAGCTGATCCCGTTTACAGCGGTAAAATCGCCGTATGTTTTTACTAAGCCATCTGCGGTGATAATTGAATCACTCATTTTCCACACTCCGAAATGGGGCAGTGTCGCGCTGCCCCGATTTAATTTATATAGGTATGTATTCTTTACGCAGATCTATTATCCCTGCTTAAATGAAATTCCGTGCTCCGCCATCGCGGTCTTCAGGATGCCAATCGCTTTCGGACCAACTCCATGAAGCCCTTCAAGCTCGGACTCTTTGAGGCTGCTGAGCTGATGCAGCTCTGTGATTCCGGCATTTTGCAGGGCGCGCTCGGCGGGTTTGCCGATTTTGGGGATTTGGGTTTCGCTCATTTTGGATTCTCTCCTTTTTTCTGCTTTCATTTTCAATAGAGATAAATCACAATTTTATTACAGGACTAATAACCCATAAATACGTATTACTATTATCTCAAGTTGAATTATTAAGCACTAAAGACTACCCTCCCCCCTAATTAGATGGTAATATATTAAAGCTTTTATACTACCAATAAGAATAAACTTACAAGCGGAGGAATAACAATGAATCTTTGGATAGGGAATAATCCTACCCATTCTCAAAAGTATGTTACAACAAAGTTTAAAAAAACTCTCAATCATATCGAGCATACCGTTTTGGTTGACGGGGAATTCGTACTAAAGATAATAGAAGCAGAGCTTGATAAAAAGTACAATAACGATTCAAACGGTGTACTTATTATAACTAATCATAAACTTATTTTCGCTTCGAGCAGGGACAAACAAATTTTTCACTTTAATTGCATGAGAGATTTAGGCTTAGTAGCAGACGGAAAAGATAAAAACGAATGGGTAATCAGATTTTATTCAAACGGATATTTTTATAAGTTTGATGATATTAAAAAAAATGATGATACAGACGAGTTCTTTTTCACTTTGAAAGAAAAAATTCATAATCCCTCCCAAGAAATCCTTACGACTGTAACCCACAATTTTGATTATTTCCTTCATGCTCAGAAATTGGATCATTTAAAGTTAAATGGAATAAAAATAACACCTTTCCTTATGAAACGGGATGATAAAGGAGTTTCTTCAAACGGAGCAAGGCTTTTAAAAGAAAAACATACTCAATCACAGATTGTAACCGAAGGATTTTTTGTTCAGGAAAAGAAGAAGGGTAACTTTATTGTAGTAGATGAGAAGGTTTACCTGTATGAATACAATCAGGAAAAACGGAAAGCCACCCCTATAAAAGTATGGCCAATCATTTTCTTTAATCATGTAAACATTGATTATTTTGCTTTAAAAACAGAACTTCACACTAACGAGGGGAAGTTAGTATTAAACAATTCTGGAAAAGAGTTCGCTGCTATTCTTATAGAACGTGGCATACAAGTATCAATATTGAAAAGAAAATGGTATAAAAAAATCCTGGGTTTTCGTTCCGGTAAGTGGTGGAAATCTTCTATTGCCTCGCTAGTTTATTTTTTAATTTTTTTTATAGGGATTTCTACTATTTTTGGTGAATCGCCAACTGAAGAAAAAGCGGCTAATAGCTCCAGTCAAATAAACAGCTCTGAGAACAGCACTGCACAAGAAAGCAAAATGGAAACTACAGCTGCCTCCGCAAAAACAGAAGAAAATCAACAAGAAGAAGCTATACGTCTTGCTGAAGAGCAAAAAAAGAAAGAAGCTACTGCACGTCTTGCCGAAGAGCAAAAAAAGATAGCAGAAGAAGCTCGCATTGCTGAAGAGCAGAAAAAAACAGCAGAAGAAGCTCGCATTGCTGAAGAGCAAAGAAAAGAAGAGGAAGCCGCACGGTTAGCTGAGGAAGAGCGAAAAGCAGAAGAAGAAGCCGTGGTTCAAAATGTATTCTATAAAAATTGTTCGGCGGTTCGTGCAGCCGGTGCTGCGCCTATTAGAGAAGGTGACCCAGGATATTCTACAAAGCTGGATAGGGATCGGGATGGAATAGCTTGTGATCAATAATTAGAAAACCACAACCAATCGTTGTGGTTTTTTATCTATAAAAGATATCTATAGTTCGAGATTGTGTCGAATCCCCCCGAAAAATCGATATATCACGATTTTCGCTAATATATTTTTATTTTCGCCGATATATAGTGATTATCGACGATATATTACGATTTTCGTCGATATATTGAAAATTTCGCCGATATCGTGCAGCGGGGTTCAGGTGGAGCACCAGGAGACCGCTTTTAAATCCCCATTCATCCACTATCCCACCATATTCATCCACAATATCGTAAACAAACCCATCAAAATGCAGTCCTCTGCCTTCATTTTAGGCCCAATCCGGGCAAAAATACCGGACGTGCGATGCAGCCTGGACCTGGGATCCGTTTTTGCTTGTACCATCTTACCCAAAAACGAGTAAACTACCTTAATCAGATAAAACCCCAGACAGCAAAAGAGGAAGAGGGGAACAAACTCAAGCAATAAACCCGGCATCGGCTTACACTCTCCTTTTTTTCCATGCTCTTCCTCTATTCTATCATCTTATTTTCTTAGTTTGTGCATTTCGTCCGCTACGAATTGAACGGACGTACCGACGATGACCTGGATGCTGTTGGAGCCGACGATGTTGATTCCCGGGATGCCGGTGGATTTGATTTTCTGCTGGTTGACGGCCTCCATATCCTTTACTTCCACGCGGAGGCGGGTCACACAGTTATCGATGGACGTGACGTTGCTGTCTCCGCCGAGACCTTCATATATCTCAGCAGCCATGACGGCATACTTATCTCCCGCCGCAGCCGGTGCCGCTGCTTCCTGCAACTCCACATCTTCGCGGCCCGGAGTTTTGAAGTTAAAGCGGACGATCAGGAAGCGGAACACAAAGTAGTAGATCACCGCAAACACCAATCCCTGCAAAATCAGCATGAACGGATAATTGGCGAGCGGAAGCCCGGAGCTGAGCACAAAGTCAATGAGACCGGCGCTGAAGCCGAAGCCGGCCGTCCAGCCAAAGAACGCGGCAATCGCAAGCGATAATCCGGTGAACACAGCGTGAACGACATACAGTGCAGGCGCTGCAAACATGAAGGCAAACTCGATCGGTTCTGTTACCCCTGTCAAAAAGGCGGCAAAACCGGCGGCCAGCATAAGAGAGGCAACCTGCTTTTTCTGCTTGGATTTTGCTGTGTGGTACATGGCGAGCGCCGCTGCCGGAAGACCGAACATCATCACAGGGAAAAATCCTGCCTGGTACATGCCGGTGACGCCTTTTGTTCCTTCACCGGACCAGAATTTCCCGATATCGTTAATCCCCGCGACATCAAACCAGAACACGGAGTTCAACGCATGGTGAAGCCCGAGCGGAATGAGGAGGCGGTTAAAGAATCCGTAGAGCCCCGCTCCCACAAAGCCAAGGCTTGCAATCGCCTCTCCAAAGGATACAAGAGCTGTATAGACAACCGGCCAAACGAAAAGCAGGATCAGTGAGGCCACGATCATGGCCAGCGCGGACATGATCGGCACGAGACGTCTTCCGCTGAAGAAGGCAAGGGCATCAATGAGTTTTACCTGGCTGAAACGGTTATACATAATAGAAGCAATAAGTCCGGATAAGATCCCGATGAACGGGTTATCAATTTTTGTAAAAGCAGCGTTCACATTTTCAGGCGGTATGCCCTGGATGACAGCTACAGAATCTGCCGACAGCAGTGTGGTAACTACAAGGAAAGCGACGAGCCCGCTCAGTGCGGCTGAACCGTCACGGTCTTTTGACATCCCAAGTGCAATCCCGACCGCAAATAAAACACCAAGATGGTCAAGAATCGATCCTCCTGCTTTAATCAAAAATGCAGCGAGCTGGTTACCTGAACCCCATCCTTCGTGATCAATTCCATAGCCGATTCCGAGCAGAATCGCTGCTGCCGGAAGCACGGCAACCGGAAGCATCAGTGACCGGCCAATTCTCTGCATGTATTTCATCATGCTGATTTCCCCCTTTATCTCTTGTCTGTTTCCATTTAAACGCATTCCAAAGTCCTTCTCCTCATACTTGTCAGGTAATGTCCCACCTCCTATAAGACTATGTTTATGTAAGCGTATACATAGTTTAACACACTGGATCCATAAGGAATGGTCTTTTATTGTATAAAAAATACAGCGACACCAGCTGCTATCGGACTTTCATTTATGCTGACCACCTTTTCATTGCAACCCTCCTTTAGAAAATAACAGCATCATCCCGGCGTTTTCCCGCATTTGCCTACCCTGAACAAAAACCCTCCCCTGACATTCTCCTGACACATTCCCCCCGTAAAGTACAAGTATAAGGTTCAGCAAGACAGCCTTAACCACATACTCAGGAGGAAATCCAATGAAAAAATCAGTGATTAGCTTTGCAGTAGCAGGAACCGTTTTACTCGGAGGCTATGCAGCATCTTCGGCGTTTGCGGCAGGCGATGCAGAAACAAGTACATCAGCCGATGTGAAGGCTCCGAATTTTGGCGGCAAGGGCTTTGGGAATAAAGGACATGGCAAGGGCGAATTCTTTGAAATCAATTCTGCAGAGCTGCTGGCAAAGGCAAAAGAACTCGGCATCAAAACATCCGGGAAAACAGCTCCTGAAATTATGGAAGAAATGCGGACTGCGGTTCTGCAGAAAGAAGCGAAAGAGCTTGGCATCAAAACATCCGGCAAAGACACAGAAACGCTGGGCCAGGAAGTCCGCCTGGCAAAGCTTAAAGAAAGAGCAGAAAAACTGGGGATCTCTGCTGCTGATAAAGACGAACAAACGCTTCGCAATGAAATCGAACTTGCCCAGCTGAAGAAAAAAGCGGAGAAACTCGGCGTAGCAACAGACAACAAAGATGAACAAACGCTGAGACAGGACGTTATGACAGCGGTATTGAATAAAAAAGCAAAAGAACTAGGCGTTTCCACAAGCGGTAAGGATCAGCAGACAATCAAGCAGGAAGTGTTCACTGCAGCCATCAATAAAGAAGCAAAAGAGCTTGGCATCACAACGAGCGGCAAAGACATCCGGGAGCTCGCTAAGGAAGTCCGTATCGCTAAAGTAAAGGCCGATGCGAAGAAATACAGCATCACGGTAGACGGGAAAACACTTCAGCAAATCGATACAGAGGTCATGGACAAAAAAGTGGCAGCTCTGGCAAAAGAACTGAACATCTCAACCTCCGGCAAAACGACCCGCGATTTGCTGGAAGAGATCAGGGATAAAAACCCGGATAAGCTTGAGGAACTTCTTGATAAGGACGGCCTTGGACTTGGAGGTTTAGGCAAAGGGTTTGGTAAAGGATTTGGCGGTCCACACGGCGGCGGCAAAGGCCACGGCGGACCAGGAAAAGACGGACGTGCAGGGAATCCGGAACAAGCGGGACCAGAAGCAGCTCCGGAAGGAATGGGAATCTAATAAAAGAAGAACTCCCTGGTATTTATCGCCAGGGAGTTTTCTTGTATAGTGAAAAGGACAGGAGGCGCGGCCGTGAACAAAACCATTTTAGTAGCAGAGGATGAAGTGACAATCGCAAGAGTGCTCAGCGCCTATTTGAAGCATGCAGGGTATGAGGTGCTCCATGTTTTTGACGGGCATGAGGCGGTTGCTGTTTTTCAGGAAAAAGCACCAGACCTTGTATTGCTCGATGTGATGCTTCCGGGCATGGAAGGCTGGGAGGTGCTGCAGGAAATCCGGAAAAGCAGTGCGGTCCCGGTGATCATGCTGACTGCCCTCGGGGATTTAGACTATAAATTAAAAGGCCTCAATCAGGGAGCGGATGATTACATTTCAAAGCCGTTCATCGGTGAAGAGGTGATCGCCAGAGTGAACGCTGTCCTGCGCCGCTCATCAAAAATACTGGATTCCGGCACCCGGATGCAGTTTGGTTCCTTAACCATCCATTTGGACTCGCGTAATGTTTCCATCAGCGGAGAAGCGGTCATCCTTACGCCGAAGGACCTCTCTCTGCTGATTTTTCTTGCAGAACGGCCAAACCGGACCTTTACACGGGAAGATCTGATTGAACAGGTATGGGGCATGGATTATGAAGGAAGCGACCGTGCAGTCGATCTGGCGGTCAAGCGGATCCGGCAGGCACTTTCCCGCTGGCCTTCTTCGCAAGGCGAAATCAGGACTCTGCGGGGATTGGGGTATCAGTTCAGTGTTTATGAAAAATAAAAAACGAACCACTTTATTAAAATATTGGACGACCCGGTACCTGTTCTCCCTTTGCATCGGGCTGCTCCTGCTCGGATTTGCCTCCTTCTGGTGGATCCGGCAGACAACGATCGAGAACCGGCTGAACCTGCTGGAATACCTCGCGGCGGAGACCGCTGAACGGGCAGCCGGACAGAGCAATTTTGCGGAATTTGACCGGCGCATCGATGAGAGGGCGAGAGTACTGGATATGGGCAGCCCCCCGCAGCTATTCATCACGAACAATAAAGGAGTGATGATGGGAGGCCCCAGAGGCCCGGGTCCTGAAAACCGGCTGAGACCCGAAAAACGAAAGCTTCCCGCTAAGATTTTTGCCAGCAGCGAACCGGTACAGAAACTGAAAATAAACGGCCTTTCTTTATACAGCATTAAAGAGCCTATCGTTCTGGATTCTGAGCAAAGAGGCTGGGTGGTGGTCCTGCAAACCGAGGATGAGCTGGCGGACGTCAACCAGGAATACCGCCTCATCGCCATCCTCCTATTCGGTCTCGGATTGCTTGGCTGGGGCGTGATCTATGTGCTTTCCAAGCGGATACTGAAGCCTATTCAAGAGGTTGCAGGTGCTGCTGCTGTCATTAAGGATGGCCAATACGATGTACAGTTGAACACCGATGTCCGGGAGCAGGAAATCTATGACCTCGTCACATCGTTTGAAGACATGACCCGGCGACTCACACAGCTTGAAAAACTGAGAGCCGAGCTCCTTGCTGGAGTGACCCACGATTTAAAAACACCGGTCACCTCCATAAGCGGGCTTGTCCAGGCCGTCCGCGACGGGATTGTGACCGGAGAAGAGCGGGAGGAATTTCTAGACATTACGCTGAAAGAAATCCACCGTCTTCAAAAAATGATTGCCGACCTGCTCGACTTTAATTCCCTTTCTGCAGGTGCTTTTACGCTCCATATGGAAACATGCAATATGAACGAACTCGTTCACGATATCGTAAGGCAGTGGAGCGTCACCCAGCAAAATGCGGTGCAATGCGAAGTACAAACACCGGACACACTTATCACCCGCGAAACCGATCCGCTCCGGCTGCAGCAGATTCTCATCAACCTGCTGAACAACTCCAGCCAGGCAATGGATGGTATGGGGAAACTGACCGTATCTCTTTTTGAAGACCGGATTGAAGTCGCTGACAGCGGACCCGGAATTCTGGAACAGGAACAGCCCTATATTTTCGAGCGCTTTTTCCGCGGGGAAAAGAAAAAGTTAAAAGTCCGCGGACTCGGTCTCGGCCTGCCCTTCAGCAAAATGCTCGCCAAGGCATTGGGCGCCGATCTGGTCCTGAAGGAAAGCGGCCCGAGCGGAAGTGTGTTTGCAGTAATCTGGAAGTAAAAAGGCTGTGCTGTCAGAGAGCACATCCTCTAAAAATGGGGGTCTTTTCATGATTATACTGGCTATCACTCTCTTTATCATCCTGCTCAACTATTTTCTCATAGTGAAAACGAACAAAAAGATCGTACTCATCCCTGCGATTGTCCTTCTCCCGCTGGCCCCCTCGATTACAGGCGTCTGGCTGGAACTACAAAAAGAAGAAATTCAATTTATTCTTCAATTTCTGGAATCCGGATCCTTTTATCTATCCATCATGGCATTCCCCGTCATCCTCTGGCTGCCGCTCTGGTTCGGAATGATTTACTCGGCGGGGGCAGCTTTATTGATTATTGAGTTTTTTTTGGTTAGGAGGTGGAGACTGGGTACCGTTTAGTCCATCAGTAACCGGTTTGCCTTTATAAAAAAATACTTATGAATCATGTGAACGAAAAGAAACTGAAAGGAAGCAGATATTCCAAAGCAGAATAAAACAAGCCCGGCCGCTCCATACTTGGTGTACGCCCCAAAGTAATAAGCAGTACATCCCCAAAGGATGATCAGCACCGTAAAAATACTCATTTGGATTTTCGCGGTTATGTTAGTTTCGTATTTTTTCAGGGAAGTATACTTTCTTTCGTAATGCCTGAAAATCATGTACAAAGAAGCGGCAAACAAGCAGGTTAAGACCATGAGAAGGAGCGGCTGCCTGATCATGAGGAACGTGTAAAACAATCCGCAAACAAAATAAGACAGAGCCGCTATTCCCCCGAGGCATCCCAGAAATAAAATGATTTCAAGTACAATTTTTTCTGATTTGCGAAAAATCAGTGTCAGCATCCACAGATTAAGAAGGACAAGCAAGCCGTATATCGGATAAAGCCAACTTCCTGCAAGGTCCGGAACTGTATACTCATTAAAAACGGGGAGCAGGATTAGCCCGCTGAAGTCTAGCCCAATTACCGTTAAAACCGCTAATCCGACCTTGATTCCAGGGGTTACGGCCGGCAGCGATAAATGCTCTTTAACATGAGAAGGAATCTTGTGCCGTTTTGTTTCTGGTTTTATTTTATAAACAAATTTCATGAGACTGACAAACTCCTATTCTGCTTCATCCGCCCGATACTGATCATGCATCGGACGGAACAAGTCCTCTTCCGCTTCACGGACAATGGAGAAGTGATCCACATTGTAATGCCCATGCAAAATTTCATTATGATGGGCAACAATTTGCTCCCCGGTTAATACAGCTGAGTCTGTTGTCGAATGGCCGTCTTTTACAAGAGTGACATCCATTCCGCTGACAGTGGCAGTACGGACAGCCGTATCGATGCAATGCTCCGTTTTGCAGCCCATGATAACAAGATGATAGATCTGTTTTTCCTTCAGGTGTTCCAAAAGAGGAGTGCCATAAAATGCATTGGTCGCTTGTTTATTAAACACAGCCGCCCCCTCGTGAACCGGGATTTCCGGATGAATATCAAATCCCTGACCCTTTCCATCCGCTACGTCGAGATCCCGGATATATATGACCTCAGCTCCTGCTTCGTTTGCCTTCTTTATTGTTTTTTGAATAGTGCTTAACAGAACGGCTTTGTTCACCACTTCTTTTTCGGTATGATTTCCTTCAATAAGCTCGCATTGAGCGTCGATAATTAATAGTGCCTGATTCATTGAGAGCCTCCTATTATGCTTTTCTCCTTTCGGAGCTTCAGTCGATCAGCTTTCACTCTATCAAAGTACTTTGTGAACTCGGATTCTCCCGAATAGGTAATTGAAAGGTAATCCTTCGAGCGTGTCATTCCAATGTATAACAGGGATACTTCCCTCTCTTTGTTTTCTTCGAGGGCAAATGGCATATTTTCCGCGTTCACGATGAATACGGCTTGAAAATCCAGTCCTTTGCTGCTGTCAATCGTGCTGATGATGACATTGCCGCGCTCTTTCTCGTAGTCTCTTTTACTGTCGGCACTTTCAGTAAGCCAGAAGCTGGGGATTGCTGATTCTTTTAATTCATTTTGAATCGTTTCGATTATGTTTTGATTAAATGTTCGTTTAACTCGGTAGAGAACGAGCATCTCTGAATAGGGTACACCTTTTTCAGCATGCAGCCGTTTCATCAGTTTGGTCACAAAACCCATTTCTTCTTTTAGATTTTTGCATTTTACGATAGCCGGCTCCGGTCCCTTGCGGCGGGTACTTTGCGGAGAAATAATCTCTTCTCCTTCTAAAGACCCTTTTACAACCCGATTTTTCAGCGTGGAATGATTTCGGTAAAAATCCCAGGCGAAATTGACGATCTGAGCGGTGTTCCGGTAATTAATGGACAGGATTTTAGAACGTCCCTGAAAGCTTAAGCCTGTATCCTGGACATAAGAACGCTTTCTGGAGTAAATATTTTGTGCCCTGTCTTCAACTAGCAGCAGCATCTGTGTGTCAGGATTCAGAAGAGAACTGGCAAGTGACAGCCACTCTGGTTCAAAATCCTGCCCTTCATCAATCAGAATGGCATCATAAGAGGGAAGAATGGTTTCCTTTGCCGCCAGTTTCTTCAGCATGAGAGGAATTTGCTGTTCTTTCATTTTGAGCTCCTGCTTAAGCCATGCATGAAAGTTGAATACTTGGATATTTTTCATGTCATTGGCTTGAGATTTAGGATCAAAATCAAATAGATCCTCCGGTTCATTCATTTTCATCTGGATCATGTACTTAATTTCCTGGGCCAATGAAATGTTATAACAGAGGACAAGTATTTTCCAATCGGGATGCTGTTTGGAAAGATATTTTGCTCTAGCGGATAGAATTAGCGTTTTCCCGCTTCCCGCTACGCCGCGAATCAGCCGGTTCTTGTCTCCAATCTGTCTTGCCAGATTCTCCTGATGCAGATCCATCGTTTTGATATCATGAAGGGAGAGCAGCAGCTGATCCTGATAGGGGACAGGAGCTTTGAATTCTGCACTGATTCGTACTTCCGGAAACAAATGATAGCGGATGGAGTCGATTTCTCCTTTTGTAAGCGGCTCCTTCAGTCGGAATGGGATGACAAACATGTCCATTATTTTTTCAATAAGATGCTCTTCTGAAAACCCCTCTTTATCCGGGTCAATCTCATCACGGGTTAATACAAGATGCGGCTCACAGACAGAATATAAACCTTCTTTCACAAAAAAATCCTGCTTCAGGCGTGTGAAAACCGCCCCGTAGCCTGTGGGAAATTTAAGTTTAAATTTGTAGGGTCCTTCCGTTTGAATCAGGTTTTTATCCTTTTGAAGGACGTTTGAGATATGAAACATATAGTCTCTTGCCTGTTTTAGCGGACTTTTCACCGTTGTCTGGTGCCCTTTCGTATTCACGATCATCCATGTATCAGGATTCACCTGCAATATCGTATTTTGTGTATAATCCTTCACTTCCAGGACAACAAGACCAAGATCAGGTCCGATAATAACGAAATCCGGGTGACGGCCGAGAATTTCCGGTTCATAGTAAACAATATAATCATCAGGCAGAGAGTTTTTCAACACAGCAAAAAGCAGTCTTTCGCCAGCAGTGGCAGAGGAACGGATTGTCTCCGGAATGGTATAGGCCAACTTTTTTCACTCCACTATTAGTAAGATATAATCAGTACTTTCATCATATCTCATTTAAGGAAATATTTGTCGATTATAATAAAATAAAGCCGGAAGCTTTTTTCCTGCTCCCGGCTTATTCATCATTATGTCGAATCCCCTCGAAAAGTCGATATATCGATTTTTTGATCGATATATCATAAAAATAGTCGATATTTCTAAATAATAGTCGATATATTAATATTTTAGTCGATATCGGTTGAGCCCCCTAACTTTGGACACTCTCTTCCGAATTCTAATGTTTTCTCCGTTTTTCAAAGAGCGATCTTTC
>NZ_WMIB01000008.1 GCF_009711125.1 Metabacillus mangrovi
ACCGCCGGCATGCAAAAACTGGCCCAGGCCGAAAAAGGAATCTACGGCCTCACCGTCGCCAACTCCGGCTACGAATTCACAAGCGGCCGCGACATGTTCGGCAACAAGCTGACCGAGGAACAGCGGAATAACGCCATGTGGGAAAGCTTCGGGCTAGTGGGCTCACCATTCCTTGCCCGTGGCGTGACCAAGCTCACCAGCAAACTGCCGCACAACCCGGCGTTCGTTCAGAACCAGATCAATAAGGCAAAGCAAGCCGTGCCAACCCCGTCCAACTGGGTCAGCCAGCCGCACCGGAATACGTTTGCGAAGCCTGAAGTGAAAAAGCCGGTTGTAAACAATATCGGGAAAAGAACCACTCCGAATGCTTCAGCTGTTAGTCCTCCTTCGGCAAGCATTAATAAGAGCATAGCGGATTCGGGTGCAGCTCCTGTAAACAAAGTTGAAAGCAAACCTCAGACTGGCCCTGGCCTCGGTAAGAAGGTTGATCCGGTTAAAGAGCAGGAAGTAAGGTCCCAGCCGAAAGTGGTGAATGGTAGGGATGTTCCTGTGGTAGGTCCGGTGAAGCCGGAGGTTAAGGAAGTGCCGAAAAGTTTGGGAAATGGTAAAATTGAGGTAGAGCAAGTTGTGCCTATTAAGGGTACGGGTGAAACTAGTATATCTAAGCCAGCAAGACCTAAAGCAAGTAGCGTGAAACCCGGGGTAAGAGAGAAACCTTCTGCTAGTAAAAAACAGAAGGGAAAAAGATTGTCAAATGAGCAATTAAATAATCTTGTAAAAGGCAATTTTGTTAAAGAAACCTCTAGGACTAGAACCTTTACACCAGAAACTATGCCAGGAAGTAAAGATTTTGCAAAATGGTTTAATGAATTGAGCATAGATGAATTTGAACTAGCCTGGTCTACTCCAAAATTAAGGACCATAATTGAGAGTAGGATTCGTTATCCCGGTGGCTACCATGAATGGCATCTAGTATCTCGAGCACCAATTTTTAAACGGTGGGGCGTAACGGCTGAAGATATAGCAGAAATGAGAACGTTAACGAAAGACGTTGAGTTTATAAACCCAGTAGGAAGACATGGGTTTGATGGTTCTGGAAAAGCTCATAGAGAGCTTCTTGATCTGATTGATCACTCACTTGATTATGAAACATTTAAAAGGAAATTAAGAAATTGGGCACATTATAGGTTGAAAGGCGGAATTGATTCATTACCTGAAGGGCTTAGATAATTAGAAATGGGGGATTAAGATGGAAAACCCAGGAGCTGTTTCTCTTTGGTTTGGAAATTGTAGTAATGAGGATTTGCTAAGCAAGTATGTAGAAATAAAATATGATAATGAGGGAGACAGAATTCCTTCAAGCTTTATGAATGATTTTAAAATAGACTTCCTTGAGTATAACCAAGATTTATTAGAATGTACTTACAATGAATATCCTACGTCTTCTTTGTCTGAATTACTAAAGAATGCTTCTTATTCTGACGCACTTATAAGTGAACTTAAAGACTTTTATGGTGAAAGTTTAGAAGGAAAGTACAATATTGTTATTCGGTTATATGATTTTGAATATGAGGAACTTGTTGAGGAAGCAAAACTTGATGGTAGGAACCTTAAATATATGGGGTCTGTTATTTATGAAGATTAGTAACTGAATATGATAATTAATATAGTATTTGAAGCCGCGATGCACTTTTTGTTAGTTGACAAAAGGTGCTTTTTGCATGTAAAAAGTTTGGTTGAACACAGTAAAGTATAACTTCTGTAAAATAGAGACCTCATGGAGTATCTGGTAATATTTTGTCTATCGAGAAAAGTGCGAGAACCGAACGAGATGATGTTTTATAAGGTAGGGATACTTATGATACTGAGAAGGTTTGCCTTCCACTTTGTTTACAGGAGCTGCACCCAATTCTGCTATGCTCTTCTTTATGATACATAAAGATAGTGAATAATAAAAAGTGAAGATTTATGAGTGAGACAATAAGAATGTGATTTGTTTGAGAATCGAGTTCTGACTTCAAAATGGCAGCCCAAAACTTCGGGGAATTTCTAGATATTCCTACATCAACTAGTTCTAACTTGAAGTTTTCATTTGTATCTTTTTCAATATATTGAAGGACCAATTGTTCTGCTCTTTCTCTCGATACCTTCATTATCGAATACTTATAAATTGTGTTATGTACCACGCTTTACGAATATTACTGAACTGGTCCCATAAATTCAGTAATCATAAGAATATGTTCCTTCAATTTGACTTTTTTTAAATTCTCTACTTTTTCTCCTCCACCTAAACCTAATAGTGGGGTGTAACCAAAACATTCGTCATAGTTAGGGGGGCTGTATTTACTAATCGCTTCAGGATAAGGCTGCCACATTAATTCATCGTTCATAAAGTCAGTATCTTTTAAGTCATCAAAAAAGAATTCCTAACGCCAAACGAACAATTTGATGGTTGGCATGGGGGGATTTGAAAAAAGTCTTCCAGGAAAAAGAAGTAATCCAATAAATGATATATAAGAAAGGAGAGGTTGAATTGGCTAAAATTAAAATGAAGATAGAGAGAGATGCTAATGAGATAAAGTACATTTCTATTTTAAGAAAAGAGGTTAATAAAAGTATTTCCGAAATAAAAAAATTAATTAGTAATAATGACTACATTTTATCTTATAATCTACTTGATATGGATGAAATGATAGAGATAGAAAAAATCGTAAGTTTATTATTGAAAGCTGATGCTAAAGTTCATTTATATGAAAATAATAGAGAAGTTAGTATTGAATTTCTGAATAATTTAATAGAATCTTATCAAGACACAGAAAACTACATGGAAGAAATTGATGAGCAAATGGATAAATATTAAACTTATGTTTTTGTTCAATCCTTAAGGGAAAAAGAGAATGAACTGCTTTTATAATATCAGGGACAAGGGGACAGGTCGCTTGTCCCAAGGTAACAAGAGAATGCGTGAAGCAGTGACAAAGGAAACAAAGTCCCTCCCCATTGTTTAGTTTTTAACGGGACGATGAACCTGTCTCTCTGTCTCACTAAGAAAAGCACAAATAGCGGTTTTATCCGCTATTCGTGCTTTTTTCTTTCTATTCTACCTTTATTAAGGGTCATCCGGCATATGCCTTTTTGACCTCGAATACGACATCACCACCGTCCCGGGGAAGTGACCGGTGTAAACGACATCATCCGTGCGACGACCGGAGTGGACCCGGTGACGGGTAAGAAGCTGACGGAGGCAGAGCGGGTCAAAGCTGCGGGGCTGGCCGCTGCCGGATTCATCCCAGTCGTAGGTTGGGGAGGCCGTGCAGCCAGAGGGGTATACAAAGGCGGAAAAGCGATCGAAGGCATGGTAACCGCAGACCGTGCCCTCGATGCCTACAAGACCACCGCCGGCATGCAAAAACTGGCCCAGGCCGAAAAAGGAATCTACGGCCTCACCGTCGCCAACTCCGGCTACGAATTCACAAGCGGCCGCGACATGTTCGGAAACAAACTGACCGAAGAACAGCGGAAAAACGCCATGTGGGAAAGCTTCGGCTTGGTGGGCTCACCCTTCCTTGCCCGTGGTGTGGCCAAACTCACCAGCAAACTGCCCCACAACCCGGCGTTTGTTCAGAACCAGATTAATAAGGCAAAACAAGCTGTGCCGTCGCCGGCTAACTGGGCCAGCCAGACGCACCGGAATACGGTTGCGAAGCCTGAAGTGAAGACGCCGGTGGTGGACAATATCGGGAAAAGAACCGCTCCGAATACGTCATCTGTTCAAAAAGTAGATGTCAGACCCCCTTCGGCGAGTATTAAGAGAGGCTCAGCAGACTCGGGTGCAGCTCCTGTTAACAAAGTGGAAAGCAAATCTCAGACTGGCCCTGGCCTCGGAAAGAAGGTTGATCCGGTTAAAGAGCAGGAAGTAAGGTCTCAGCCTAAAGTGGTGAATGGTGGGGGAATTCCACCTGTAAATCCAGTGAAACCGGAGGTTAAGGAAGTGCCGAAGAAGAACGGAAATGGTAAAATTGTAGGTGAGGATGTTGTAGCGGTTGGGAGTACAGGGGATAAAAAGATAGATTCTGATACAATTAAAAAATATATCAGAGATATAGAAGGCCGAACTGGCAGAGAATTACCTAAAAACCAGATAGAAAAGTTAAAGGAAGCCTTGAGAAATAAAGAGTATAAAAAAATGTCACCAATAGAAACAGCTAAACATAGGGCAGAATTTGATAAAGTTAGAAATAATGTAATTAAAGAGTGGGAAGAAAATACTGAGCAAAAGTGGCCCGTATATAATGAAAATGTTATTTCAGAAAAAACAGGTAAGATAATTAGGAAACAAGGAGATAAATATGATGCTCACCATATAATTGAAAATACTTTTGGGGGAGAACATGAATGGTGGAATATGCACCCTGCAAAATTCCCAAATGAGCATCAAGCGGGTATTCATGGAACAGGATCACCAGCAAATACACTTTTAAAAGGGAGGTAAAAAATAATGGGCTATGAATTTATCAATGCAACCGAAGAAAACAGTTTTTTTTCAGTGGCTGAAAACGAAATAAAAGAGGCTGAGAAGGAACTTGATTTGAAATTTCCTAAGGAGTTAGTTGACTTTTACATAGAGGTTGGCTATGGGTTCATTAAAGGTTCGGAGTTTAATATTAATCGTATTATGGATCCTTATTCCGTAAGAGATTTTCGGTTAAGAGTAAATGATTTTGAGTTTTATCCTGACATAGAAATATATGATGAATTTGAAAACAATAAACTAATATTTTTTGAGGGCAGTGAATCAGCTTTAATGTCAATCGAATTGACTAATAAGGATAGCAATCCAATTTATTATTATGATATTCAAATTGCGGATTCTCTTGAAGAATTTTTAAGGAAAATTGAAGAAAATGATCAATATTACTTGGAGTTACTAGTAGACTAAGATCATGTTCAAACTCATACCTTATTGGCTAAAAGCCTTTCAAAAGCATCGGGACGGGACTCATGCTTCATGAACGGAATCCGTGACATTATTTTCATTTTCTCTTTTTGATCAGTGTTGTTGTTGGGGACTATTGTAAGTTTTACTCTAAGAAAAGCACGATAAGCTGTTTTCTCCGCTATTCGTGCTTTTTTCTTACTATTTTTTCTTTATAAAGGTATAAAGGTTCATCCCCCTAGGCCTTTATGGCCCCGCTCAGCAACCTCCACCATTGACGGCACAATCCAGCCCATCAATTTCTGGAGTGACCCTCGACAACTCCGGCTACGAATTTACATCCGGCAAGTACATGTTCGGCAAAAAGGTTACCGAAGAACACCGCAATAGTACCACGGGGGAACCTTCGGCCAGGTAGGCTCTAGGTTCCTGAATAAAGCCCTCACCAAGCTCCGGCATAACCCGCCGTTTATTCAGAACCAGATTGCTTCGCAAACGTATTCCGGTAAGTGTTGGACGGGTGGGCTGGGATTGGTTTGCTGTTATTTTAAAACCGCTCAGAGAGGTCTTACAAAATATAGATAATAAAATCTCTTCTAAACGGAGATGCTTATTTCAATAATTCCATCAAATTTTTAAATCATTTTAACTTTTCTGAAAATTCTATTGTCCACCTCCTGATTGTTTGTTAGTATTGTAAGCATATTTTCTAACAATTACCGTCATTTACGGTTAGGGGGCTATATTCATGCTTACGTTTCTGGCATCGATCGCACTGCTTGTACTGGGTTATTTGGTTTATGCAAAGGTGGTGGAGCGGATTTTTGGCATCCAGCCTGAGCGGAAGACGCCTGCTTATACGAAAGAGGACGGTTTGGATTATGCTCCAATGCCCTGGTGGAAGGGGTGGCTGATTCAACTGCTGAACATTGCCGGATTGGGGCCGATCTTTGGGGCATTGATGGGGGCGCTATATGGCCCTGTTGCGTTTATCTGGATTGTGTTTGGCTGTATTTTTGCCGGAGCAGTTCATGATTACTTTTCCGGGATGATGTCTCTCCGCCACAATGGCGAGCAGTATCCTGCAATGATTGGACGGTATCTTGGGAAAAACATGAAGCATATCATCAATGTGTTTTCTCTCATTTTAATGATTCTGGTTGCAGCGGCGTTTACAGCTGGTCCTGCTCAGCTGATTGCACAAGTTACCCCTTTATCGTTCGGGGCTGCACTGGCCATCATTTTTGTCTATTTTTTAATCGCGACGATCCTTCCTGTAAATAAAGTGATCGGCAGGATTTATCCGTTATTCGGGGCGATTTTGATTTTTATGGCGGTTGCCATTGCTCTCGCCCTGCTCTTCGCCGGGAAGCAGATACCCAATCTGACTTTTGAAAATTTACATCCGAAGGAGCTCCCAATCTGGCCTCTGCTCATGGTGACCGTCTCGTGTGGAGCCATTTCCGGATTTCACTGTACACAAAGTCCGATTGTAGCAAGAACGCTTAAAAATGAAAAAGACGGCCGGAAAGTTTTTTACGGAGCAATGGTTGGGGAAGGCATCATCGCTTTAATCTGGGCCGCTGCCGGGATGACGCTTTTCAACGGCACGGACGGACTGCAGGCAGCCATTAATGCTGGCGGACCTGCGGGAGCGGTGAATGAAATCTCGACTTCTCTCTTGGGAACATTCGGTGGCATTCTTGCGATTTTAGGGGTCATCATCCTGCCGATCACGACAGGAGATACCGCCCTTCGCTCCTCGAGAATGATTCTGAGCGAAATGGCCGGGGCGAAAAAGAAAGCGGACTGGAAGCAGGCCCTTCTCTACTCCATTCCAGTCAGTATCCCGGCCCTGTATTTATCAACGATTGACTACTCATTCCTATGGAGGTATGTCGGCTGGTCCAACCAGGTCGTAGCTGCAGTTACTCTCTGGGCAGCCACGGTTTACTGTCTGCAAAAAGGAAAGTTTCATTGGATCTGCGGGATTCCGGCTATGTTCATGACAGCTGTCGTAACAGCTTATATCTTTTACGCACCGGAAGGATTCGGTTTAGATTACACACTCTCTATGACACTTGGATCTATTCTTACTGTGGCAGTCGGGATCTGGTATGTGTACCAGATCCGGCGCTATAAGCAGCCGCTGGAAACTGAGGCAGCCGCATAATGCTGAGCAGGAGCCGCTTTCAAGCGGCTCTTTTTTTGGTTTGAGAGAAATTTGCTGGAACGAAAACGCACTGCCCATCCGGCATTCATCTAATGGAGAGAGAATGCTTTTCTAGCGTACTCACAATGTGAGGCATACTTATTTTACCGGACAGGATTGGTTTGGCCAGGCATGGTTGTTCATGTGATATTGCAATAGTAATTCATACGGTATTTTCCCATTTTTACAAGAATGTGAGATGAGAGAGCGGTTTATGTATCCCCAACAGGGGTAAGGAAATAGCTGTAAGACTGTTTGGAAAATTTTTGATGAAAAAGTTAGGGTTAGTAGAGATAGTCTGCATATGGAAATGTATTTGAAAGCACAGTGTCAAGTTTAAGCTGATGGTGCAGTTCCGGGTGTGAAAATGGAGATGGCATTGAATCAGATTGATCATTCGAACTGTAACGATCCCCGGTGCTCTTTTTTGTTCAGACGATAAAAAATGAATCAAAGGAGTTAATAACTATGACTCAAGTTTTCGACAGAACTGCAGATCAGTACCTTCGCCCGCTCGGCGCGTTCGAGCGCATCATCGATCTGTATATGCATCGCAACCCTGTCCAATTCTCCCTGGCAGCTGTGCTAGCTCGTGATGTCTCTGAGAGGGAGTTGACTCAGGCGCTGCAAAAGCTGCAGCGGGTCCATCCGCTGCTCGCCGCCGAAGTCCGTCGCCCTGACCAAGAAAATCACCGAGCCATAGGCGCAGTGTTTCACTCCTCCGGCAGAGAGATTCCCGTCCGTATTGCGCGCGAAATGACGTGGGAACGCGAAGCAGCTTATGAGCAGACAACACCAATAAAGTCTTCTCCGGGCCCTCTGGCGCGTGCGGTCCTAATCCCCGCCGGGAATGGGCTTGCAGGGGCCACTATTGTGATGACGTTCGCTCATCAGATTACGGATGGACGCGGTGCCTTGCGCGCCATACAGGACCTGGCGGCAATCCTCGCAGGAGAATCCCTGCTTCCATCGGACCTTCCTATGGCGCAGGAGGATTTACTAGCCAGCCCTGCTCCAACGGCCGCCACCGTCGAGAGTGCCGCTCAAAAACCTGCGGAACCGGCCGGGGAGCAGGAAGCAATCTTATCGCCTCCGGGACGACTGCGTCCCTTCGACGGAACGATTCCGCACATTCAAGCTAAAGACCTTGGTGCTGCGGATACCAATCAGCTCATCGAGCGCTCACGTGCCGAATCTTGTACGGTGCAGGCCGCGTTATGCGCAGCGGCGGCTTTGGTGTTAGTTAAAGCGATGAAGCGAGAGCAAGTACGCATCAACGTTCCAATTGACCTCCGCCAAGCTGCCGGACCCGAAGATGTCGTCGTCCGTTTCGCTGCCACCATGGTCGTCCTCGATCATTCAACTGGCTCGGGGTTCTGGGATCTCGCGCGGAGTGCAGCCGCTCAGCTTAAGGCAGCACGTAATCCGGAGACGATTCGAGACTCAGCTCTGATGCTTGCGCAGCTTTCTCCGTCAACTGCAGATGATGCAGAGTTGGCGATGCTTGCCGCGACGAACGCAGACATTGAGATCACAAACCTTGGGGTAACGACGGGAATCGCCGAGGAGGGGGACGTGCTCGCAGTGTGGGGCCCAACGATGACGACGCAGGTCGCTGGAGAACAGATTCTTGGCGTGGTCACCCACGGTGCCGTGCTGCGTATGGTGAACGTAACCCATGACCCGATCGCAGGACTTGTCGAGAAAATCAGCCTCGAACTTGAAGCAGCCTGCCGATAACGTGAATGGCAGGCGGCTTAAAGCAAGGCCATATCAGCCACTTCAAGAAACATCGGGATCTGTATATTCAGCCTGATCCCAAGATACCTGCTTATCCTGAGGTGGATAGGCAGCCGCATAATGCTGAGCAGGAGCCGCTTTCAAGCGGCTCTGTTTTTTTGCTGAAGAGAAATTTGCTGGAACGAAAGCGCACCGCCCGTCCGGTATTCAACATTCCCCCCTCTCTTCATACACTATCCTGAGGTGAGAAAAAATGGGCAGAGTTAAATACACGGATGCCGATGTTGCCTTGATGGCAAGGATGATGAGAGCCGAGGCTGAAGGTGAAGGAAAGCAGGGCATGCTGTATGTGGGAAATGTGATTGTAAACCGGGCGAAGGTGAATTGCTCGGATTTTAAAGATGTGCGGACGATCCGGCAGGTTATTTTTCAGGTGCAGGGCGGAAATTATTCATTTGAGGCTGTGCAAAAGGGGAATGTTTTTTATAACCGGGCAAGATCCGTAGAAAAAAGACTGGCCAGAAAAAACCTGGAATTCTGGCGGGAGCATCCGGCTAAATATTCCCTATGGTATTTTAATCCTTATGCCCCGTGTCCTCCAACTTGGTACGGCCAGCCGAAAGCAGGCCAATTCAAAAAGCATTGCTACTATGAACCGAAGCCGGGCACTTGCGCCAGCGTGTATAGCGGATGAAGTGATTTAAGCCTCTCCTAACAGGAAGAGGTTCTTTAACTTATACCGACCCGGATCACCGGCTTATAATGCCCCCGGCACGTTTTCACAATCGCTTGAAGCTGGATCAGCTTTTTTAAGGAAGGGTTCAAATAGCCAGCTGCATCATAGCTTGTTTTTCCGAGCCTTTGGCCGATTTGGACCGGCTTGATGCCATACTCATCCTTCAGGATCAGGTCGAGTTCTACAATTTTGTCATATATTTGGATATCCTTTTCGGTAATTCGAATCTCCATCAGAACACCCCCGGAACGAAGTAGTTTTATTTTACCCTTTATTTCTTCGTGATGATCTAGTCTGGAGGATGGGATTATTTCTGTACATATAGTCCGGGAAAAGAGAAGCCCGCCGAAGGTAAAAGTGGCGGGCTGCAAAATCAGTTGCGGCTTTTTTCAAAATTCAGATCCCAGATGACTCCGAAGCCGTCCTCCACCTTTGCGTAGCGCGCACCCCAGAAGGTGTCCTGAAGCTCCATCAGAATGTTGCCGCGCTCACTCAGACGGCCGTAGATCGTTTCGATTTCTTCGCTGCTTTCAAGTTCAAGGGTAAGAGTGATGTTTGACCCGATTTCAACAGCCCTTCCCGGAAAAGCATCGGAAACCATAAAGAAAAGCGGGTCCTGTCTGAAACGTGCATGAAGAATCAACTCTTCAGCTTCGGGCGGTGTCGGAAAATCGGCTTGTCCATACGTCTGGACATTCGTTATTTCTCCGCCGAAAACTTCCTTGTAATACGCCAGCGCTTCTCTGGCATTGCCGTTAAACGAAAGATAGGGCACCGCATTTTGTTTCATTTCAAGCACTCCTTTTCGCAAAATGACTTCTTCTATTCCTTCGCTTCTCCCTGTTCATTTTCCTCTATTCTTACAGGCTGGTAAAAACGAAATCGAATGCCTTAGCCTTCCGGAACATAGGATAGAGTATACAAGCTGTGAGAGGAGGCTGAAGCGATGAACGGTTCCGTTCGGATCTTATCTCCATGCGGGATGCTGGGCTATGGATTCCCGGCTGCTTCTTTTTTAAAGGGGCTGGAATATGAGGTGCATGGAATTGTTGTCGATGCCGGCTCAACGGATGCAGGTCCTCATAAACTTGGAGCCGGGGTGCCGATTGTGAGCAGGAGGGCGGCGAAAAAGGATTTGGAACTTCTCCTTATCCACGGTCTTCCGAAAGGGATTCCAATCGTAATTGGCTCTGCAGGTGGAGCCGGGGCAAAGCCGCACGTGGATTGGACGCTTGAGATTATTTACGACATTTTAGAGGAGCACGATTTGTCCGCCAGACTCGCGGTTATCCCGGCAGATCTCTCTCAGGAGCTCGTTCTCCGCTCCTTCACAAAACCGCTTTCCCCTAACATTCCTCCTTTAAATGAAGAAACCGTCCTCGGGACACAATCCATTGTTGCGCAAATGGGACACGAGCCAATCGTCGAGGCGTTGAAGAATCGTGCGGAAATTATTGTGTGCGGACGGGCCTATGATCCGTCTCCTTTTGCGGCTGTCGGCCTTTTTTACGGAAAAGACCCCGGACTCAGCTATCATCTCGGGAAAATCCTGGAATGCGGAGCGCTTTGTGCCGAGCCCGGCACTACAAAAGACTGTATCCTCGGGACACTGACAGAAGACTCGTTTACTGTCGAGGCATTGAGTGAGAAAAGAAGATGTACACCGATCAGTGTAGCGGCCCACACCTTTTATGAAAAAGAGCATCCGTATTTGCTTCACGGACCTGGTTTTGTCCTGGATCTGGAGCATTGTACGTTTGAGGAAAAAGAGCTTGGAATCGTGGAGGTCCGTAACAGCCGTTTCCTGCCAGCCGAAGATTATTTTGTGAAGCTTGAAGGGGCACGTAAAGTGGCGTATCGGACCTTTGTTATTGCCGGCATCCGTGACCCGCTGCTGCTGGAGAGGCTCGAGCAGGTGGAGGAAGAGGTAAAACGGCAGACCGCTGTTTATTTTGAAGAGATTCCACAGACCGATTATACGATCCGTTTTATGAATTATGGAATGAGCGGAGTGCTTGGGGAAAAGGAACAGACCCCATTTACCGGTCATGAAGCGGCGGTGCTGTTCGAGGTCACAGCCCGGACACAGGAGCTCGCGAGCACCATCTGCGCGGCGGTCCGTTCGACCTTTCTGCATTACGGCTACGAAGGCCGGAAATCCACTGCCGGCAACCTGGCCTTTCCTTTCGCGCCCAGTGATATTGAGTTCGGACCGGTCTATGAGTTTTCCATCTATCATTTGATGAAGACATCGAGAGACCTTTTTTCGGTCCGGTATGAGGAGGTGCGGCATGGCAGGCCTTTATGAACTGGCAAAAATCATCCGGAGCAAAAATTCCGGGCCGTTCGAGCTGACGCTGGACATCTTGTTCGACTCCAGTGAAGCCTATCAGAGGGTAAAGGCATCCGGTGGAGTGACAAAAGAGAGAGTCGCAGCGCTTTATAAAATCGCACTCTCAGACATTCACCATTTTGTGTTTTTTGACCAGGCACTCGGGATCAAGATCACGATGGCGCGTCCTGTCTCATCCGGAACGCTCGGAGACAGGGATGTATACGGAGCCCAGCAGCATGCTCCGCTGTTTGCGATCGACATCGAATAGGATAGGAGGACTGGACATGGTTTCTTTTGAAAAGCGGGTAAAGGGCGCCGTATTCGGTGCAGCACTCGGTGATGCACTTGGAGCATGTGTGGAAAAACTAAGCTATGAGGAAATCAAAGAGCAGTACGGTCGGGTGGAATCACTCAAGACTGAATGGTATAAACCGGCTAAAGAGCGGCAGGGTCGGCAACGGGGGAACGGCATCGTCACAGATGACACGCTGATGATGTGTGCCTTGATGCGCGTCTATATAAAGGAAGAAAAACATCTGGATGCCTATGATCTTGCCGGAGAGTTTGTAAAAGAGATCGCTTACCGGAAAGCGTATATCCCTGAATTCGGCAGGGAGGCCTTTTTAATCGAACGGCTTTTTTACCCCGAGAAATACATTTTTACCCGGCACACCCTCGCAAACTGCGAGCCGAGGGAAGGCGGAATCGGCAATATGGTAAACTGCGGGGCAGCCATGTACATCGCCCCAGCCGGGATCGTGAATGCAGGGGATCCCCTTGGAGCCTATAACGAAGCGATTTTGTTCGCAAGCGGTCATCAGAACAGCTATGGGCTGGAAGCGGCGGGAGTGCTTGCAGCATGTGTGGCGAAGGCGTTTGAAGAAGGAGCGACGATCGAAGGGATTATGGAGACGGCCTTGTCTGTAGCGAAGGACGGTACGAAGCAGGCGATAGACGCGGTCCTTTCCGCCGCAGCCCATCTGAAGGGCGCATACATGGATGAAATCATTTTTACTCTTCAAAAGACCATCCTTCCGTTTTCGCCGATGGCCGATGATGTGCACAGGCGAATTGGAAAAGCTGGCATACCAAGCAATCACTATACCCCGAGCCGGCTGTTTTCCATAGAGGAACTGCCAATGGCATTGGCCTTCATTTATTTGAATGAGGGAGAATTTTATCCGTCCGTCTATGACGGAATCAATTCCGGGAGGGATACGGACTCCATCGGCGTGATGGCTGGGACCATCCTCGGAGCTCTATACGGGGAAGAGGCGATACGGACGGAGGACCGGATCATCCTGGAGGAGGCGAACGGCCTTCAGCTCGCTTCCCTGTCTGAAAGATTTGCTGACACAGCAAAAAAAATCATATGGAATGACCTCGATCTGCATATGGATAGAAGGAAGTACCTGACCTGACAAAAGGGAGGGATCGGCTTGCAGGAAGAGGAGTATTTAGAAAAAGTGTACGCTGGTTTCCTCGGTATGAACATCGGCATCCGGCTCGGTGCACCTGTTGAGCCAAAGGAATGGACGTATGAGCGGATCAGGGATGTTTATGGCGAGATTCATGGTTATATAAAAGATTACCGCATGTTTTCAGCTGATGATGATGCGAACGGGCCGGTTTTTTTTATCCGCGCGCTCAGCGATGATGCACGGGGGAGAGAGCTGCAGCCGCAAGATGTCGGGAGGGCGTGGCTGAACTACTGCCGCGAGGGAATTGGGATGCTATGGTGGGGAGGCGAGGAAAACAGTACCGAGCACCGGGCCTATGCGAATTTAGCCAACGGCATTCCGGCTCCGGATTCGGGTTCGGCGGAACGAAACGGAATGACGCTTGCCGAACAGATCGGCGGGCAGATTTTTATCGATACATGGGGGCTCCTTTTTCCGGGAGAGCCATCAAAGGCTGCAGACTATGCAGAGATGGCGGCGAGCGTATCCCATGACCGGAATGGACTGTACGGTGCGCGATTCATTGCGGCCTGCATCGCACAGGCGTTTGAAGCAGGAAGTATCAATGAAATCGTATCGGCGGGACTGCTCGAGATTCCGGCAGACTGTGAATATGCGAAGCTCGTATGCTCGGTTCTCAGCTTTCATAAACACCACCCGGAGGACTTCCGGCTCTGCTACCACTTTGTGGAGGAACAATGGGGTTATCACCGGTATCCTGGCGATTGCCACATCATCCCAAATGCAGGGATTTGCGTGCTGGCACTGCTTTATGGAAATGGATCAATCGACCGGACAGTTGAAATCGCTGTCATGTGCGGATGGGACACGGACTGCAACGCAGGAAATGTCGGAACGATCGCAGGTGTTTTCGCCGGACTCGCCGGAATACCGAGGCATTACCGTAAGCCGGTGAACGATACAATCGTCACCTCTAGTGTTTCCGGCTTCCTGAACATCGTTGACATTCCGAGCTTTGTTAAGGAACTCGCGGGGCTCAGGCTTGAGCGGGAAGGCAAACCCCCGCTTCCCGTTCCCCGGGGAGACATCCGCTTCGATTTTTCGCTCCCGGGTTCAACGCATGGATTTTTAACAGACAATCCATTCAAGACGATCGTAAAAGCTGCTCCTGCAGCCTTGGAAGTCCTCTTTGACCGGATGACAGCCGGAGAGAGGAGCCGGATTTTCTGGAAATCGTTTTACCGGCGGGCAGATTTTAATGATGAAAAATACAAGCCGGTCTTCTCGCCGAAAGCCTATAGTGGCCAAACCGTCCGGGCACGGATCTTTCTAGACCAGTGGCGGGGAGAACGGATCCTGCTCACCCCCTATGTGAGAGATACGTTCAGCAAAGAAGCCATTAAGCTCGCCCCCGTCGCAATTGAAAACCAGGCAGGATCGATTGCAGAGTTTACCATTCCGGATTTAAACGGCTCTTTCGCAGACGAAATCGGATTTGAACTGACAAGCCATTCCCCTTCCTATAACCGGGCATTCGGCAGGCTCCTCATCAAGGAATTTCAAATCTTCGGACCCTCGGCTTACTCCATCGACTTTCGGAAACAGGCAGCAGAATTTCAATCCGTCACCCCGTTTTCCCATCATAAAGGAAAATGGAGGCTGCAGGAGGACTGCCTCCTCAGCGAATCGGCAGGTGAAGCCTCCTCCTATACAGGCAATTACTATGAGAGGGATTACACCTTCTCAGCAGAAGTCACCCCTCTGGAAGGTGAGAGCCATCTTCTTTTATTCAGAGGACAGGGGACGCAGCGCCACTATATGGCAGGCTTCAATGGAGAAGGAAAGGTGTCCATTTTCATAAGAGATTTCGGTTTGCGGCACCTGCAAACCGCGAAATACGAGTGGCAGCATCACACTGCCTACGAGTTTAAAGCAGTGTGCATCGGAGAGGAAATTGCTTTCTCCATCAACGGTGAAAAAGTTCTAACAGCAGCCGATCCGGCATTTACACACGGAATGTACGGATTCGCCAGCCTCTCAGGCGGAAAAACAAAATACCGGGAAGTCCGATTTCAATCCGGTGCGCCAGCTGACTAAAGCAGCTGACGCACTTTTTAGTGAGTCAGCAATTAAGTTTAGAAAGTCAGCAATTAATGGCGGAAAGTCAGCAATTAATGGAGGGAAGTCCGCAATTAGTGGAGGAAAGTCAGCAATTAGTGGTAATAAGTCAGCAATTAATGAAAAAAGTCAGCAATTAATGGCGGAAAGTCAGCAAATAATGGAGGGGAGTCAGCAATTAATGGCGGAAAGTCAGCAATTAATGAAGGGAAGTCAGCAATTAAGTTTAGAAAGTCAGCAATTAATGAAGGGAAGTCAGCAATTAATGGCGGAAAGTCCGCAATTAATGAAAAAAGTCCGCAATTAGTCATGAAGAGTCAGCAATTACTTACGAAAAGGTTTCTAAAACCTGTAAAATGGTAATAAGTAGGTTAATATAAAGTGATAATTACCTGATTTAGAAGAAATTATAAACTCAATCCAGTCTCTCTAAACATCACCATGAACTTAAATCTAAAAGGAGCCCTTAATATGGACAATAGGCAGATCATACCTGTCAGATCCCAATGGATACTTGTCATTTGGATGCTTATTGCATCTTTAGGAGTTTTTCTGTTTTGCATATGGGTTATGATGGATGCTCTACAGTTTGATTCTAAATACAGCTTAATAGCTATCATGGCTAGCTTAATAGGAATAATATTTGGTCTTTACTTATTTTTGCATGCACTTCCTGGGTTTTTTAAAAAAGGAAGAGTCATCTTTGAGATTGTTACTGGTCCTGATGGCAGAATACAATCTCAGAAGAAGTCGGTATTGCTAAAGGATATTAAGGATATTACGATTGACCGAAAAGGATTTACACCAAGATCTATTTTCTTTGAAGATTTAATTATTTATACTCAGCAAAATAAAACAGTCAAGATCCCTACATATAATATGGTGAATGATGTAGTATTCCGAAAACAGATAATCGAATACATTCTCCCGTATATGTCTGTCCATGCACAAGAAAGCTACAAAGCTAAGTTTACTGACTTTCCCGGTGAGCGGGAGAACAAAATAGAGTAAGGAGAGAATTCTTTTGCAAAACACTGGCCACCCTTCAATACAAGTTAAAGCATTCCCAAAGTTTATAGGACTTTTCTTTTTTTCCTCAGCAGGAGTTTTTTTAATCTGTTTATGGGTTTTTGTTGATGCTCTCCAATTTGGGTCAAAATATAGTCTTATAGGGATTGTAGCAGGATTTGCTGGAATGATCTGTGGACTTTATGTGTTTTTACACAGTTCTCCAGGAGTTTTTAAAAACAGGAGAGTTATTTTTGAAATCATACCAGGGCCCGAAGGAAGAATTCAATCCAGCAAAAAATCAGTGGCAATAAAGGACATAAAGGATTTAGCGATTAAAAGAAGAGGGATCTCTTTAAGGTCCATCTTTTATGAAGATCTGGTTATTCAAACACATCAAGGAAAAGTTGTTCAGATGAAAACCTATAATTTGGTAAATGATTATCTATTCAACCAGCAAGTTGAAGAATACATCCTTCCTTATATGACTCCTGATGCACAGGCAGCTTATAAAAGGAAGTTTTCTCAATTTCCAGAAGAGCAAGTGAAAATCTAAAATGGTTAGGAAGGAGAATATTTTGAAGACAGAAAGCCAACCATTAATAATTGAAATAAAAGGTAATCAGAGGTTAATAACAATAGGGTTAGTTGTTTCAATAGCCGTTATACCCATCTGTGCACTGATCACATACTATGCTTTTAAATCAGGTTATACTACCAGTCTTTTGGGGGTTCTGGGAGGGGTAACAGGTCTGTTTTTTGGATGCTATTTTCTATTCCATTCTTCGCCTGTGTTCTTTAACAAAAACAAAGTTCTTCTCAGAATAATATCTGGAGCCGATGGAAGGATAGTATCTGATAAAATATCAATTCCATTTAATGAGATTAAGGATATCAATATTGAACATAAAGGACTCACTTTAAGATCCTGGCTTTATTATGATATCGTAATAAGGACAACCCAAGGTAAAAAAATTAGGATCCCTACATATAATGTGCTTGATGCAGAAGATTTTAAGCCCTACATAGAAAACTATATTCTACCTTTTAAAGCATCCAGTTCTAATTTTTCCTCATGAAACCTCCTATTCCAAAAGGAGGTTTTTTTCCTCTTAACAACTCCGGGATATAAACCAGGTTTGAGGGGGTGGCAGCAGAATATCGATACAAGGGTCAGCAAATCCCGAAGTATCCGATAAAGAGACAGGTGGCGTTAAAAAGACCGCGTTTCAACAGCGCGGTCTTTTTATGAAACTTCCGGTTTCTTCAATAATAGGCTTTTCGTTGGCGGATAAAGAGCATACTTAAATAAAATCATCACAGCCAGGATAAAAACAAATCCGCCTGCACCCATGAGAGCTCCCCATGAGAACCTTGATTCTTCAAATAGATAGTAAATCAAAAACCCAACCTGCAGCAGTAGAGTCAGGAAGGCAAATGAATAGAAAAAAAGAAAAAGTCCATTTGCAAAAATTAAGAACATATAAGGAAAAACCCCTACATCCGGCCGCCGTTCTTCTTTTCTTTCATGGGAGAGCTGTCTCATTTCTCGGAACACACCCGGATAGAAGAGGAAAAAATGTTTCATAAAACCCGTCCTTTTCTATTTTTTATATCCATTTAACAAATTATATTTAAGTTTGGGGTAGGCGTGCTTACGGATAAGAGTTAAAAACAATAGAAACAAAAACAAAGGAATGAGCAGAATATATCCGATAGGACTAAAAATACCAAAAATAATAACATAGATTCCATATAAAAACAGCACTGTGAGAACTACCAATGATAAAACGTTTAGGTAAAAAAGTGCAAACCTCTTGGATTTAAGCGACGCGCTAATACCAGGAGATTTAAATTGTGACCAGTTTTCTCTGATTTCATTGATGCTGTCCTTGAAAGCGAAGGAAAGAAAATTCATGCGTTTTTATCCGCCTTCTTATCTTGCTCCTTGATATAATTTCTTAAAGCAATCTCGCCTTCTGTTTCAAGACCTTTAAAAATAATGGTAATTATGGAAGAGTGATTAAAAAATATGTTAGTATCATTATTTAAATGTCCTTCTGGATAAGGACATGAAACATAATCCCATATTCTTTCGTTCCCTTCCTGTTTTTGCTTCCTCCCATATATCATGATTAGTTTTTCTAAGTTTTCTATCTTCACTATTGACCCAATGGGAAGTAGTTCTTTTCCTATCGGAATGTTTAGGGATTCAAAATTGTTTTCCATATCGACTACCTCAATTCAAAATTATTTTGGTTGTTCTTCAAAACTAAATCCTAATTTAATACCTATACCAGCAGAAATGTCTATGCTAGTTGACATACCAACCTTGGCTTCTCCCCCTATACTTCCGGCTGAAACCCCACCCGTAACTTTGAAATTCCAATCTTCAATTAACGGCATAGGTATAATAAAAGACCCTTCGGCTTCAGCTCCTGCTGCTTTTGCACCAATTCCCCATGAAGAACCATCTACTCCAGCATAGGCTTTTGCACTGCCAACTGTTGCATTTCCTTCTACTCCAGCCCGGCCAAAATACTTAATTTTAGAATCTAACTGACTTCTCCCCTTATAGTTAACTCCAGCAGCTTGAGCTTTGAATAAAGGAGCAGGGGCATCCCCCCAGGAATTCCCTCCCATTTTCGCTGTAACTGATGCATTGCCTATATCTACTTTAAATCGTGAGTCTACAACATCAGTATCATGTAAGCCCTCTGCATGAAAAGCCGATACAGTCGAGCTCCCCCCAAAAACAAAATCCCCATCCTTTGATCCTGAAAAATTCCAATCATGTTTGTAGTATCCAAATCCTGCAGACATTTTGACGGGTGCATCTTTTGGAGTTTCAACGCCGTGTACGTAGCCGCTTCCGTCCCTCTGTGTACCGTCAATGACCCGCATTGTCTTTTTAACTTCAGAGGAAATGTTTTTAAATTTCTTGTCCAGTTCAGGGGAAGCTGCAACGCCTCCGGAATACTTTTCGACTTTTGTGCTTGTATCTGTTATATAATCCTGGTAAATGTAGTTCTTTTTGATTTGATCGATGGAGAAGTTCGGTATGACGTTTTTTCCGCCTTTGAACATGGTTTCAATTTCAGCTAAATATTGAAGTGTGTATGTGAGTTCATCTGAGATGGTAGTAACAGCTTTCGTACGCTGCTGATCAAATTCTGTGAGGTTTACTATGGTGGTGGTGATATGTTTGTGTGCATTGGCTGCTTCTTTCCTAAATCCTGATTCGTCCAGCATCGGAAGTGAGATGATGCTGCTGACGGATTTAATAGAGGAATTGGCATTTTCTACATGATCAATTATAACCTTTAAAACGTTGAAAATTCCATCTGTAATAGACCCTTCCAAACTAACCTGGCTGATAAAGCCTGATTCATCAGGTTCCAGCGTGTTCAATGCTTTTGAGATCTGCTGAAGCTGATTTTTATATTCTTTTAACAAGACTTTAATATTTAATATAAATGGAACATGGCAGCTCTGATAGAAAGAGAGAATGGCTTCTCCCGTCTTCCCCTTTAATTCATCCTTCATAGATAGAAACTCAGTTATGGCTTTTTCAATAGAAGCCAGCTGTTCTTCCTTTTCGACAAGTTTGGCAGTTATCTTATCAATTCCAGTTTGGAGGTTCGATACATCCAGCGTTTTTTCCAATGACCATCCCTCCTTAGCTTTTTCCAATCGACGCAGCCGCTTTTTGATCTGACTCATTCAGCTGGTTTACTGCATCTCTCGTAGCTCTGCTGTTTTTACCAAGGAGGGATCTGTAAAAGGCGAGCGTTTCCTGCAATAGAACATTAATCTCATTAAGTTCAACAATTATGTCAAGCTGATTCTTTTTACCGATCTCTTGCGGTATATCACTTTCCAGTTGAATAGAAGCTGTTTCAATTTGGTTAATCGCTTCATGAACCGCAGGAAATGCAACTTTTATCTCTGCCAAAGTCTCCATTCCTCTCAAATATTAATAGGGATATAAATTTGCTGTTTTTGATTCAAGTGCTAACTTAGCCAATGCATTTTGCGAATCCTTAATTTCTTCACTTAGAGATTGAATTTTTGCACCGAGCTTTTCCAATACGCTGTTCATTTGTTTTCCTTCTATGTCTTCATACTCTTCTAAAAGGCCTTTATCCCGGATTTCATCAAATTTGTCCGCATGTTGTCCAGCCCAAGTATCATTTTCAAGCTTAGGCTCTAAGCAGAGGTGTTTAGAAGACTGAAGCCCTGAATGAATACTGTTAAGCGTGGCCTGGCATTGGATCAGCAGGGATAATTGTTCTCTTTTCTCTCTCAAAGCTTCCTGGAGAGCAGCTTCCTGAATGGCAATCAATGGAGTATCACCTCCTGTTTATTCCAAATAATAAGTCAATATGCCCTTTTAAATTCAATCCTTTAGACATATACCCTGACATTTTTACAAAATAAACCTTTAATATTATTATTTGTAAATTTACTGTGTATTGATTCTATTATTGCTGAGCACGTGTCAAAATAATTGCCGGTGCAGGAAGAGGTTCACCATCGGTTTCGCAATCAAGGTAATCCCCCTTCAGCTGCCACTTTCCTAATCGTCTGCCCTGGAACGGATTATTCTTTTTTTAATAATGGGGAAAAAGTACTGACGGTGGAATATTCAACATTCGATCATGGAATGTACGGTTTTTCCAGTTTAACAGAGGGAAAAACAGAATATCGGGAAGTCCGGTTTCAATCGGGAGCGGCAATTATATGATGCAGAGGCCGCTTTTTTTGTGGTTTCAGCATATATCCAGGATTTTCATCATAAAACAGCAATTCGTCAGCATATATCTCAGAATTTCATCATAAAGAGCTTTTAAATCAGCAATTATCCCATAAATGTCAGCAATTTCTCCAGAAAAGGTTTTTATACCCTGTAAATTGGAAATAAGTAGTTTAGTATAAAGTCATAATACATAGACAGGTGATGAAATTTGAGAAGAAAAGCCGCAATACTCTTTGGGATTTTATTTTTTCTATATATGGGATTCATCGTTTCCACGATGGGCTATCCTTTCCCGAGTTCGATTGTGTTCATGGTCTTGTTCACCAATCTTCTGGCATCGGTTGCAGCGGTTTTTATGCCGAAGCTGGTTCTGATCATTTACGAGGAAATGGTGTATCACAGCGAGCGCGGACTGAACCGGAATACGGGTAAAATGTTCGGGATTTTATTTTTTTCTATCAACTACTATGTCCAGAACATCCTCTACCGGCTGCCATGGTACATAAGCAGGCCATTGAGCCTGTTTTTCTTCCTGCTGCTCGCATTTGAGATGACCGGGCTGCATGCTCTTTACAACTATTGATTCTGAGGTGAGAAAATGAAGCAGAGGACATATTCGCTGAATGAAGTACTAACTGTGGCGAGAGCTCTTGGATTAAAGGATTTATATAAGAGCTACGCATTTTTAAACGTATTTTGGAAAGGCAGGCGCAAGATTAAGGAAGCAGCCAAGACGATTGATCTAAAGGGTGAGTACGCAGAGCTTGGCCGTTATTTAACGGTCCTGTCAGACGCTGCTGTATGGATAGAACTCGAGAAACCGGAATCGGGGGCTGCGGTTTCAACAGGATCAAGGAGAATTATGGAGTCTGTTGCAGACAGCATGTATCAATATCGGGAAATTGGCAGCCAGGAGACGGTTGAGAGCATCATCGCGGATTTCTACGATATACAACCCGATAACAGCGAAAAACTTTTGCAATCTAGTTTTCTCATAAGCGATGAGCTGTATAACGCCATCCATACGGAAGACCCGGATCCAGAACTTTTGGCAATTCTAAAAGAAGACTTGGAACCGGATACTGAAATTGACCAATTTATTGAAGACATGAATGCAAACCGCAATGAAGTAAACATGATCCAGCTTTATTTAGGGGCCGGGAATGACCGGTTTGGACTGGGATTTGTCCCGTCAAAGTATGGTGTTTGGCGGGTGGATGTGACGGCGGATGAAGAGATCCAGCTGATCCATGAATCCGAGAAGGAATTCATGGCCTATATCAGCAGCATCATCAAAAATGGACCGCCGATCAAGGTAAGTTTGAAGAAGGAAGAGGAAGTAAAAAAAGAGCCAAGGAAAGCCAGATTCGAAATCAAACCCTCTGTATTTTTATTCCGAAGCTCGCTGTTGCTGCTCGGGGTTATGGCCCTCCTGCTCATGAATGTTCAGGAATGGGTCATAAGCCGTCCGCAGACTCCCTATAAGATATGGGCAATTTTTCAAGGGCTGATTGCCGTCCTGACACTTGTGATCTGGAAGTATCCGAAGGAGAGGAAGACGGGGTGAATCCATCACCCATAGAGTTAAGGCGTCCCAAATCTTAAGCTAAACAAAGCAAAATGTACCCGCTTCCCTGTGAAAAGGCTGAAATTTAATGCAGGGAAATAAGCCTCCGCAGAAGGAGGTTTCTCTGGTTTTGTGAGGAGTGCATAATGTGGGGGGAGAGAATCCATTTGACCAACAGCAATAGTAAGACCGCTATAGAAGTGAAAGCCTCCCCAGGAATAATGGGATCCGTCTTCTTTTCGTCCATATTCATTTTTACTATTTGTTTGCTGGTATTCCTGGAAAATTTCCAAAGCGATTCAAGCATTGGAATAGCAGCAGGACTCATAGGGATGGGTGCCGCGCTTTATGTATTAGTGCATAGTGCAGCAGGGATTTTCAAAAATAAGAGCGTGATCTTTAAAATCATCCCGGGGCCGGAAGGGATTATCCAATCGGGTAAAAAAACGATTTCATTCAGAGATATCAAGAGAATTGTGATCAAGCAGAGGTGGCACATTTTCTTTGATGACCTTGTCATTTACACCCATCAGAATAAAGTTGTCAGGATGAGGACATACAATCTGATCGATATTTCCCGGCTGAATGATTTGATCCGGGTGAACATTCTTCCTTATACCGTTTCTGAACATCAGGAAGTTTTTAAAAGGAAAAATGAGTCATGATCATCCAAAACCTCCCCCTCCAAAAGGAGGTTTTTTTCATTTCCCCTCAACAACTTCCGGAACTCTCCGATATAACCTTTAGATGATTTAAACAGAGGAGTGTTTGCAGTGGAGGTCAGTTCAATTCCGGCTCACGCCATACATCGGATGCCTGAAGCGGAGGCTGTTAAGCCGGCAGCGGTCCAGGCGATGGAATCAGCTTATGAAGGAAAGGAGTCCGCTCCGGTTTCGAAGGAAAAGCTTGAGAAGATTGTGGCCAGCCTGAATGAATTTATGGCTCCTGCCAACACGCATACCCAATTTGTCCTTCATGAGAAGCTGAACGAGTATTATGTGACAGTGGTCGATGATGTGACTAAAGAGGTTGTACGGGAAATTCCCAATAGAAAAGTATTGGATATGTACGCAGCGATGACGGAATTTGTCGGGCTGTTCGTAGATGAAAAAAGCTAGAAAAGGCGGTGAGCACAGATGGTAAGAATCGGCGGTCTGGCCAGCGGAATGGATATCGATACAATGGTCAGTGATCTAATGAAAGCAGAGCGGATGGGCGTTGATAAACTGAAGCAAAAAAAACAGATCCTGGAGTGGCAGCGGGACAACTACCGGGATATGAACAAGCTGCTGAAGGAACTGGATGATATGCTCAGCCCGATTACTAAAAACTCGCTTACCCTCCAGTCTACTTTTAATAAAAAGGCAGTCAGCAGCTCAAATGATGCAGCAGTCAGTGCAAAGGCGATCAGCGCTTCAGCGAATTTCTCCTCTTCTATAGAAGTAACAGAGCTCGCGTCCTCTGCGTCCTGGAAAGGAGCACTGAATCCATCCTTGCCAGCTGGAGCGAAAGAAATGGTTTTTAAAGTAACGGATCCAGGTTCATCAACTCCTAGAGACGTCAAAATCTCTATTGCAGCAGGAGATACGATGGAGCAGGTATTGTCTAAAATTAACTCCTCCTCATTAGGGGTATCTGCCATGCAGGCAACTCTAAAAGGGGAATCACAGGCGAGAATCATTCTAACGAGCAGCAAGACAGGCGCAAGTGGTGCAATCGTTGCTGATAATGATGATGCCAAGGCCTTTATGACGACCCTTGGTTTCTCGTTTAATGCAGATAACCAAACATTGAAAAAAGATCAAACAGGTACTGATGCCATCGTAAAAGTAAACGGCTACGAAATGGTGCAGCCTTCCAACACCTTCACCATCAACGGTGTGGAGTATAACGCGAAACAAAAAACAAACGGCATTCCTGTTAACATTTCAAGCTCGACAGACGTAGACAGCATCGTGGAGTCCGTCGTGAAATTCGTAGATAAATACAATGAAATTATCGGAAAAGTGAACGGAGAGATTTCCGAGGACCGCTACCGCTCCTATCAGCCACTGACAGATGCAGAACGTGAGTCTTTGTCCGATAAGCAGATCGAGCAGTGGGAAGAAAAGGCGAAAAGCGGCCTTTTGAAAAATGATTCTGTTCTTGCTTCCGGACTCAATAAGATGAGAACGGATTTCTATTCTCCAGTCAGCGGTACCGGAACCATTGCCGGCTATACGCAGCTGGCTGATATTGGCATTAAGACGACATCAAATTATATGGAAAAAGGCAAGCTGATCATTGATGAGGCGAAGCTCCGCGAAAAAATTCAGGCGAACCCGGCCGCGGTATACGAGCTTTTTAACTCAAAAGGGACGACGCCTGAAACGACAGGACTTGCCGGCAGGCTGCGCGATACAATCAAAGATACGATCACAAAGGTCGAATCAAAAGCCGGAAACAGCCTGATGACGACTCAGAAATTTTCGATCGGCAAAAGCCTCGACAGCCTCGATACACAGATCGACCGGTTTGAAGACCGTCTCGTGCAAATCGAGGACCGCTACTGGCGCCAATTTACCGCCATGGAAAAAGCCATTCAGCGGGCGAATGAGCAATCCGCCCAGCTCATGAACTTTAACGGCGGATATTAAGAAGGAGTGAACCAGATTGGCAGTAAATAATCCATACCAGGCCTACCAGCAGAATTCTGTGACGACTGCATCTCCCGGCGAACTGACACTGATGCTGTATAACGGGTGCCTGAAGTTTATCAAACAAGCACGGACGGCTATGGACCAGAAACAAATTGAAGCAAAAAACACCAGTCTCCTGAAAGCACAAAGGATTATTCAGGAGCTGATGGTGACGCTGAATATGGAAGCAGAGGTGTCTAAAAACATGATGGCCCTCTATGAATATATGAACCGCAGATTGATGGAAGCAAACTTAGGGAACGATTCTTCTATTCTCGATGAAGTAGAGGGCTATGTGACGGAATTCCGCGACACATGGAAGCAGGTCATCCAGATGAACAGACAGGCCCAGTTCAAAGAGGGCGGAACCGCGTAATGAGCTCTGTATCTGAAGTGCATGCCCTCACGGAACAGCTGCTGAATCTTCTGAAGCAGCCGGGGGAAACGAATGAACGCGATACGTTAATCCAGCAACTCAACTCTAAGCTTGATGAACGTGAGCAGGCCATGAAGCATCTCATCCCCCCGTTTAGCAGCCGGGAAAAGCAGCTGCTGCAGGAAGTCAATGATTGGAATAAACAAGTCATCAGCTATATGAACAAAGTAAAAACCGTGATTCAGCTGGATCAGCAGCGCCTGAAGAAGACTAAAGCAGGTGCGAATAAATACGTTAACCCATACGAAGCCGTCCGGACGGATGGGATGTTTTATGATAAACGGAAATAAGACGCTCTCTGCATATATGCGGAGAGTTTTTTTAAGATTGCAGCCTGGTCCAGAATTGTATTAAAATGTAAGTTGGTAGGATCGGGTAGTAGGGAAAGAGCTTGTCGAAATCTCCCGAAAAGTCGATATCCAGGTAATTTCGCCGATATCTCCTGATTATCGCTGATATAATTTTATTTTCGTCGATATCTGAATATTATCGCCGATATATTCAAAATTTCGCCGATATCCTAAAGCACAGTAAGTTTTAGAGCCTGGAAAGCTGACCTTATGTGCTCCTTTTTACCTCTTAATCTACATATCTGCTAGTTTCACCCGGAATGTTCGCTCTGAACGCATCTATTCCGCTTTAAAACAACCATTTCAGCTCTCAGCTGCCAGGAGGACAAGATGAAAAATAATAAATATTACAATCAGCAGAAGAAAAAAAAGAAAAAGAACCAAGATGGCTGCCTGGACGGCTGTTCAGAAGGATGCTGCAGCACGGACGGCTGCCTGCCGCTGATTTTACTGCCTGTGCAAATTGGTGTTCTTGGCTATTGGATTATTGAAAAATTGATTTAGGAGATGCATTTCCAGTTTTTCAGAGAGTTTGCTATCAAATTATTTTAGCCTGTGCCGATATAAGTAATAGTATAAATTACCTATATCGAGGGTGGATAGATTGAACGCCTATGAACGCTTTGAGTTGTATCATTTTTACTACCATCTTCTGAATACGGTTCAAGATGGCTTGGATGATGTTCTGGAGAGCTTCCGCCGCCTGGAACTGAGTGAAGCAGAAAAGGTTTTTACGGACATTATGAGGGCTTTTTACCATATTGACAGTTCAAATGTGCTGATTATCGAAAAAGTCAGCGAAGATGACTGTCAGCTGATTCATGAAATCAAACGTTTCGATGAGGTCATCAATGAGCTGGATCACCTGGATTTTATGTATTTTCAGCCCCTGACTTATGAATCTTTTTTGAGAGACAAGCTTGCGCCGGTGTTTTTAGCCTGGAAAGAAGGCGTGCAGCAGAGGCTGCAGCCGTATATTTTGCAGTAAAAGGCAGGAGACCCTGCCTTTTTTCATGCTCGGCCAGCGTTCTTTTTTATTGAAGTGTCCTTGGGATGCTGTTTTGTCCCAGTTTCGTGAAAGGTTTTTTTCAAGCATATATGTGGCCATGTGAAGCATAGAATGAAACGGCTTCCTTTCCTTTTAGCCGCAATTTTCTACAAATTTCACGAAACCTTCACATTACTTTTACGTTTATGCAGGAATACTAGAGGGGAAAAGAGAAATAAGTTTACATATCCTTTACAAAGGAGGAGTTTATATGAGATACAATGTCAGAGGGGAAAACATCGAGGTGACTCCGGCACTTCGGGATTACGTGGAGAAGAAGATTGGGAAGCTTGAGAGGTATTTTCAGGAGTCCGTGGATGCAGATGTTCACGTAAATCTAAGCTATTACAGTGATAGGGAGTCAAAGGTAGAGGTTACGATCCCGATGACGAATCTCGTCCTTCGAGGCGAAGAGCATAATGAGGATATGTATGCGGCGATTGATTTGGTGACGAATAAGCTTGAGCGCCAGATCCGCAAGCATAAAACGAAAGTGAACCGCAAGTTCCGTGAACAGGATTCCGCCAAGATGATGTTTGCCAATGGCAATCCGGTTGAAACACCGACTGCTGTGCAGACGCAGGAGGAGGAAGACGAGGATAGCATGGAAGTAGTGAGGACAAAGCGGTTTACGCTGAAGCCGATGGATAGTGAAGAAGCCATACTCCAGATGAATATGCTGGGCCACAGCTTTTTCGTTTTCACCAATGCTGAAACGAATCGAACCAATGTAGTATATAAAAGAAAAGATGGCAAATACGGCGTCATTGAGCCGAACGAATAAAGCATGGACGATCAAAGAGGCGCCAGTTGTACAGGCGCCTCTTTTTTATGTGGAAATTCATAAATTGGTATTCTATACTAAAAAAAGCGATGGAAGAATTTTGTTTTGGAATAATGATAGGATTCCTGCTCTTGATATGTTAGGTTGAAGAAGATGCAAAAAAAGGAGATGAAACCATTGTATATCGTACATTCTACATTTATCGTACCAGAACATAAATCGGACGAGGTCATTTCCATTTATCAAACAAGATCAAAGATGGTCGATCAATATGAAGGCTTCCGGTCTTTCCAGCTTCTTCAGAATGAGAAGAAAAAGGGCGAACTTACAGTTCAGATTGAATGGGAAACGAAAGAGCATTATATGAAATGGGTTCAAAGCGATGCTTTCAAAAAAGTGCATGAACATGAAAAAAATTATCCGGATCAGGAGCTGGCAGCGATCATTCCTACCGTTAAAAAATACGAGGTGGTCGCCACATGACCGACGATCAGGTAAAACAAGCGATTGATCATGTCGTCTCAGGAATCTACCGGCAATATCCCGAGCTTCTTGAGAAGTACGGAGAGAGAGGGAAGGAAAAATGCCGGGAAGACAATGAGCATCACTTTAAACATTTGCGGACCGCTTATGAAGCGGATATGCCGAAAATTTTTACGGACTATGCGATCTGGCTTAATAATGTTCTGACCTCGCGGGGCATGAAAAGTGAACATTTAATCGATAATTTCGACCGTATTGCCGAAGCGATGGGTTCCATTGATGCACCGGAACGCGAGACTTATATTGGGTATTTAAAGGAAGCCAATCAAAAGCTGGCTAATTCCTGAGGAAAGGACTGCCCCTGTCAAAGGGGCAGTTTTACCCAAAACGTACTTCCTTTATCAAGTTCACTTTCAACTCCGAGTGTTCCTCCCATTTCTTCCACCAGCTGTTTCGTTAAAGAAAGTCCGACACCTGAACCTTCTACCTCCCAGTAAAAGCTTGTTGACCGGTAAAAAGGGTCGAAGATCTTTCTCTGGTCTTCCACTGAAATACCATAGCCTGTATCTTTTACTGATATAAAAGCCATTTCTTCTTTCTTTTCAACTCGTACAAAGATCGCGCCGTTTTGCCGGTTATACTTCACCGCATTTGATAAAAGGTTCAGCATGATTTGCTTTAGTCGGACTTTATTCGCTGCTGCCAGGATCTCATGCCTGGCTAATTTCTGTTCGATGGTGATGCCTTTTGTCTCTGCAAATGGCAGGATCCATTTAACGCTGTTTTTAACAATTTTATTTACCGGCGTCGCTTCTTTTTTGATGAATGGTTTTCCTTTTTCCAGCCGGACAAGATCCAAGATATCATTGATTACATGCAGCAGATGATCGCCGGCACTGGCAATCTTCTGGATTTTCTCTCTTTGCCATCCGGTTACCGGATCCTTTTTTTCATCCAGTAAAATATCGGAAAACCCCATGATCGTATGGAGCGGAGTTCGGAGTTCATGGCTCATCATGGATAAAAAATGGGATTTGGCCTTGCTCGCTTTCTCTGCTGCTTCTTTTGCTTCGGTCAGCTCCCGGTTGTTTTTCTTTAACTCAGCGATCATGCAGATTCTTTCAAGAAGGCTTGCTACCTGTTCGCAGGCTGTTTGAATAACCTCAAGCTCGAATGCCTTGAATTCAGGGCGGGTCTTTGATCCAAATGAAAGTGTTCCAAGAAGTTTGCCATGGTACACAAGCGGGTGCGATACATAAGCTTTGAGTCCGAATTTTTTAATCGTCTCTGTCCGTTTATCAAGCGAAGCATCGACATGTTCGACAAGCATTGCTTCTTTTCTTTCGGCTGCTGCCCCGCAAATGGCCTGTCCTATTTGAAGCAAGGAAATGCCGTTGGCTTCTTCCTTTGTGATACCTGAGTAATTGGACAATACGAGATGGTTCGAAGAGGGGACATACATAAAATTAATAAACACGTCCAGATCCAGGTATTCTGAAAGTTTGTTGTATAAGGTATTAAGCAGTTCTTCAGGTTTCCGGCTGCCAATCATGTCATTGGTGGTCTCACTTAAAAGCATCACTTTTTCATATTTTTCCTGAATGGCCTGCTCAAACCGGATGCTGGCGGTAATATCCTTAAATACAATGCTCAGCCCGTCGCCTGCGGGATAGATCCCAATTTCAGTAATTTTCGTTTTTTCAAAAATGCTGTATCTCAGCTTCAGTCTGCTGCTTTTTTCATTTTGCATGGCTTTTGTAAGAAGGGTTTTGAACAGGGCGGCATCTTCATGGCTTATGTAGTCCATCACGCTCCTGCCGATGCAATTTTTCCGGGTATCTCTGAAAAGCTTGGCACCTTCATCGTTAATGGATTGAATTTTCCAGGAGCTATTAAGCCGTAAATAAGCGTCCTCATTTTCAATCAGTTCATATGATTCAATATGAAAGCTCATGCTATTCACCCTTTTCCGGCAGAAGTTCATTCAGGAAAAGATGTTTTCCTGCTTCAAGTCTTTCCATGATAGAAAGCTTTATAACCGCTGATTCGGGGCTTTTAGCGATAAAGTCTGCTTTCCCTTTTTCAATTTCATCCTGAGTAAAAAATTCCTTGAAAATCAGGATAAGCAGTTTTGGATTTAATTTCTTGATTTCTTCTGTCAGTAATCTTATGGAACCTAACGAATGCGTACTGGTCACCGTAAAACATATATAGTGAATTTTCCTGCTTTCAGCCAGCTCTGTGATCAAGGCAGCAGAAGCACCGAAATGTTTATACGTTTCCCATCCGTTTGCAGAGAAATAATCCTGAAATAGCAGGGAGGGAAAGTAGTATTGCTCTTGCTCATGGAAAACGATCAGCATTTTATGGCGGGCTGGAATCAAGCTTATGTAAAATTCCCTCTTCCGATCCAGAATATAGCACAGGCAGTCGTCCGCGATGTGGAGGCTTGTCCGGCTGATGGTTTCCATTTTGAATTGGCTGCTTAATTCCATCGCTGCAGCATATAAAATGTCCCGGTAAATATCTTCGACCCTCATCCCGTCTGCAAGCTTCTCGAATGCTTCAAAGGCTGTCCTTTTCCTTCCTTCCGCCAGGGAGCTTATGAATACTGCCCAAAGCTCTTTCTTCCAATCAGATTCTTCTGCAAGAATATCTTCTGCTGTACAGGAAATCTTCAGCGAAAAATCAGAAGGAATCTCGACTTCTTCTCCTGACACCCGGGTGCTTAACCTCATCAGGCTTGGAAAATTTGCGGTATGTCCCCTGACAATTGCTTCTCTCCCGTCTGACAAAACGACCGGGGAACCAAGCGGATAGATATGAAGCATTTGCATAAACTCCTGCAGGATATACGGGTCATACAAATGAGGCTCTCTTGCAAGGCACCCTAAGGCCTCTTCAGCTGGAAGCGGACTGCGGTACATTCGCTCCAGCGTTAAAGCAGAATACACATCAACTACCATTAAAATTCGGACGGCCATACTCAGCTCCTGGGCTTGAAGTCCGTAAGGATATCCGCTGCCATCCATTCTTTCATGATGGGCAAGAGCCAGATCTGCAATATTCCCGGCGGAAGGTATACCGGTAAGGAACTTATAACCTAGAGTTGTATGCGCTTTAACAATTTCGAATTCAAGCTTTGTCAGTTTCCCTTTTTTACTAAGGATCACAGCCGGAAGCTCTGCCTTGCCGATATCATGTACAAGAGAAGCATGGCTGTGCACCTCCAGGTCCGAAAGATTCAAGCGTTTGGCAAGGAGGGTAAACAGAATGAACACATCCACTGAGTGGTTAAAGCTGAAACTGTCATGACTTTTCAGCTGCAGCATTTTTGCCATAATCACATCAGTTTGCATTAAATTTGTAAAATAGGAGGTCAGCAGATAAAAGGAATCCTCCATATTAAAAGCAATACCATACCGTTTTTCATCGGCTATTTTTAAGATGGTCTGAAAGTACAGCTCCCGGCTTCTTTGCTCGCTATATGTATGAGCCGGAGGAATGGTTTGAATAGTGGATGCGAGCTTCGGCTTTAAATTTCCGAGAGGCTGAAGTACCGGAACCTCTGTAATATCCCATCTCTTTAATTTCTTAATCAGATCATGATCAATTACGGTCCCTTTTTTAACAATTAAAGTTTGATTCGTATAAAGATCCTCTGCCAGTATAAGACCGGCAGCAAGGGGCATTATGGACGCAGTTTTCATTGTTTTCTCCTCTTGTAGTAAAAAATACCCATTTACTCTTCTTATAGTAAAAGATAGAGAAAAGTCTGTCGATTCATCCCGGGGCATAAGAGGAGCTTTATTCAGCATAACAGGCCGATTAAACTGCATTTTGAACAGCAAAGAAGACATTTTGGACACAAAAAAGCACCGGGAAACCGGATGCTCTGATTGTTTGTAGGAAAAGATGACAGCTGTTTTGCAGTTTTAAACAAACATCGATAATCTTGAATTGAATTCACTGATTTTCAGCTTGGAAATGTAAGCATGCTTTTGATAGTTTCTAAAGTGAACTTCATATGTTTCGTTTTTCGGAGTAATATGCGAAACGCAATTAAGGTTCACAACGAACGAACGGTGGGTAAGAAAGAAGGACTGGTCCAGCCGTTCGTAAAGTGTTTTAATCCCTTCATAGGTTTCATACACTTCTTTAGTGGTGTGGATCATGCATTTTCTTCCAAGCTTCTCCAAAAACAGGATGTCCTCGAACAAAATGTAGTAGGTGGAGCTTCCTGATTTTACATGCAGTTTTCTCGGCTGGACAGAATAGGGTGAAGAAGCCCTCTCCAAAAGACTGCGGGCTTTATGTAAGGCAGCAAAGAGCCTGACTGGTTTTACGGGCTTTACAATGTAATCAACGGCTGATAAATTAAACGCTTCCACTGCATATTCATCATAGCCGGTAATGAAAATAAATTTTACGTCCGGATTGATTTTCAGGCACTCTTTTATCGCGTCCATTCCATTTTTCCTCGGCATATGGATATCTGCCAAAATTAAGTCCGGGCTTGAGCACTGAATTTGTTCGATAAGCTGTTCGCCATCCCTGCATACAGCTTCAATGGAGAAGTCGTCTGATTTTTTCAGATAATGCTTCATGATTTCCAGTGAGTCCGGCTTATCATCAGCAATTACAATACGAAAAGGCTTCATGCTATCACCTCATTAATCGATCTCTATAAGAATAGTACACGAAATCCGTGCATTTTAAACTAGGTAAAAATAGGGTGATATACACGTTTAATAATAAAAAAAGAAAGTTTATTGGTACTTTTAGCTTGTTGAGGAATTAGGCAGTCTTAATCTCACACCAGAATGTTACTATCGGCCACAAAATGGGTACAGATAAGGAGAAAAAAGAGGGGGCAGATGATGAATCAACTAATCGCACCGGCTGGAACAGGAACCTTGGACGTAACATCTGAAATCGGAAAATTACGGACCGTTATGCTTCACCGGCCCGGCCGTGAAGTGGAGAATTTAACTCCTGAACTTTTGCATAAATTGCTTTTTGACGATATCCCCTATCTGCCTGTGATTCAAGAAGAGCACGATCAATTTGCTGAGACGCTGAAGGATCAGGGAGTCGAAGTTCTTTATCTGGAAAAGCTGGTGGAAGAGGCACTGCATTTTGGCCAGGTGAAAGAACAGTTTATCGATCAGATCCTGCAGGAAAGCAAATCCAATATAAATGGAGCGAGTGATAGTTTAAAAGAATTTTTACTGGACATTCCGGGAGGGCAGCTTGTCTCTAAAATTATGGCCGGCGTCCGGACTTCTGAAATCGATGAAGGCCGAAAGCGGCATTTATACGAGTTCATGACAGATCAGTATCCATTCTATCTGGATCCCATGCCGAACCTGTATTTCACAAGGGACCCGGCGGCTGTCATAGGGAACGGACTGACCATCAACCGGATGCATGAAGGGGCGCGAAGGCGGGAATCGCTGTTTATGGAGTACATCATGAAGTACCACCCGAGATTTTCGCAGGCAGACATTCCGGTCTGGCTGAACCGGGATTATGATTTTTCGGTAGAAGGAGGCGACGAGCTTGTGCTGAGCGAGGATACCCTGGCTATCGGAGTCAGTGCGAGAACCTCTGCCCGGGGCATCGAACGCCTTGCATTAAACCTGTTCCAAAAACAGGATCGAATAAAGAAAATCGTCGCCATCGAAATTCCAAAGTCCAGAGCCTTTATGCATTTGGATACCGTCTTCACCATGGTTGACTATGACAAGTTCACCATTCATCCGGCCATCCAGGGTCCTAATGGAGACATGAACATTTACATTCTTGAAAAACACCCTGACGATCCAAAGCGCGTTTCCATTTCCTCAAGAACGAACCTTATTAAAACGCTGAAAGAAGTGCTGAACCTGGAGAGTGTCACCCTGATCCCGTGCGGCGGAGGCGATGCTATCGTAGCAGCGCGGGAGCAATGGAACGACGGCTCCAACACGCTCGCTATTGCACCGGGAACGGTCGTCACTTATAACCGCAACTACGTCTCCAACCGGATCATGCGCGAGCACGGCATTGAGGTAATTGAAATTGCAAGCTCTGAGCTGTCCAGAGGAAGAGGCGGTCCCCGCTGCATGAGCATGCCGCTTGTGAGGGACAGGATTTAACAGGAAACGCCGGCTTTAATGCTGGCGTTTTTTTGTTGGACGTTGGGGAGAGAGGAGGCATAGGTAGGAGTACTTTGGAGGCTGCTGTTAAGAGCGGGGTCAGTGGTACTGCTTTAACGCAAGTGGGGGCAGAGGGATGGTGTTCTGAATCCTTGTGGCAGAAGGGATTAGAGAGACGGTGCCGGAGCTTTAGTCCGGTAGAGAATGTGGGGACTGGCACGGTGCCAGTCCCCTGTTGCTTTAACGTAAGTGGGGACAGAGGCCCACCCCTTCACCCCCTTGTGCCCCAAGGGATCGAAGGGGGGGTGCCAGAGCTTTAGCCCTTTAGCAGAGTGAGGGACTGACACCCGGCTCCATATTCGGACCACCCCAACACAGAAGCCCACCCACCTCACCAAACCGCCCCTCTTCCAAATCTTTACTAACTCCCCTCTGCTATGTTGTCCATAGACATGAATAGTGTTAAAATTAACGATAGTTCTATGTGTTTTCAAAAAAATGTTAGAGAACATTTAACAGCAGAGGAGCGTTTTTAAATGCTTGGAATCTTGAATAAAGTGTTCGACCCTAATAAACGTAACGTTAACCGCTATGAAAAAATAGCAAATGAAATAGATGCCCTCGGGCCTCAGATGGAAAAGTTGTCCGATGAAGCGCTGCAGGCGAAGACTGAAGAATTTAAGCAGCGGATTGAGAAGGGTGAAAGCCTGGACAAGCTTCTGAATGAAGCATTTGCAGTTGTCCGCGAAGGGTCCCGCCGTGTGACCGGAATGTATCCTTTTAAAGTGCAGCTTATGGGGGGGATCGCCCTTCATGAAGGAAATATCGCAGAGATGAAAACCGGGGAAGGAAAAACTTTGACTTCCACCATGCCGGTTTATTTGAATGCACTCAGCGGCGAAGGGGTTCATGTTGTAACGGTGAACGAATACCTGGCGAGCCGTGATGCAGTGGAGATGGGCCGTATCTTCGAATTTCTCGGTCTGACGGTTGGGCTTAATTTAAACCATTTAACGAAAGAGGAAAAACGCGCGGCGTACGCGGCAGATGTAACGTATTCCACAAATAATGAGCTGGGGTTTGATTACCTGCGTGATAACATGGTCCTTTATAAGGAAGAAATGGTACAGCGTCCGCTTAACTATGCCATCATTGATGAGGTCGATTCCATTCTTGTCGATGAAGCGCGTACCCCGCTGATCATTTCCGGACAGGCTGCGAAATCCACCAAGCTGTACATGCAGGCCAATACCTTTGTCCGCATGCTGAAGCTTGATGACGATTATACATTAGATGTGAAAACCAAAGGCGTTCAGCTGACAGAGGACGGGATCACGAAAGCCGAGCGGGCATTCGGGATTGAGAACCTGTTTGATATTTCGCATGTCACGCTGAATCATCATATTAATCAGGCGCTGAAAGCGCACGTGATCATGCAGAATGATGTGGATTACGTCGTTCAGGATGGCGAGGTTGTCATCGTTGACTCCTTTACCGGCCGTCTGATGAAAGGGCGCCGCTACAGTGAAGGCCTCCACCAGGCGATTGAAGCGAAGGAAGGCCTGGACATACAGAATGAGAGCATGACGCTTGCAACCATAACGTTCCAAAACTACTTCCGTATGTATAATAAGCTTTCCGGGATGACCGGTACGGCGAAAACAGAGGAAGAGGAATTCCGAAACATTTATAACATGCACGTCGTGGCCATTCCTACCAACCGTGATATCGTGCGTGATGACCGCGCCGATCTTGTTTACCGTTCCATGCAGGGGAAATTCCTGGCTGTTGTAGAGGAAGTATCCCAGCGCCATGCCGTGGGGCAGCCGGTTCTTGTCGGTACAGTTGCGGTTGAGACATCTGAACTCATTTCCCAGCTTCTTAAGAAAAAAGGAGTCCCGCACAACGTTCTGAATGCGAAAAACCATGTGAGCGAGGCGGAAATCATCGAGCTCGCCGGCCAAAAAGGTGCAGTCACGATTGCAACGAATATGGCTGGACGCGGAACAGATATTAAGCTTGGAGAAGGTGTTGTAGATCTTGGCGGACTGGCAGTAGTCGGTACAGAGCGCCATGAATCACGGCGGATCGATAATCAGCTGCGCGGACGTTCCGGACGTCAGGGAGATCCGGGTATCACCCAATTCTATCTTTCAATGGAAGATGAATTGATGAGACGCTTCGGATCGGAAAATATGATGAATATGATGGACCGACTTGGCATGGACGATACCCAGCCGATCCAAAGCAAGATGGTTTCAAGAGCAGTAGAATCCGCACAGAAAAGGGTGGAGGGCAACAACTTTGATGCCCGTAAGCAGCTTCTTCAATATGATGATGTGCTCCGCCAGCAGCGTGAGGTTATTTATAAGCAGCGCTTTGATGTTCTGGACTCCGATAATCTGCGCGGCATTGTAGAGGAAATGATCAAATCAACGGTAACCCGCCTTGTTGCCCTTTATACTCCGAATGAAGTGGTGGAGGAAGAGTGGGATCTGGAAGGTCTGGTTGAGTACATTAATCTGAACATGCTGGAAGAGGGATCACTGGAACTGAATGAGATCCGCGGCAAGGATCAAGAGGAAATGGAAGAAGCCATTCTTGCTAAGCTGAAAGCGAAATACGATGCGAAGGAAGAGGCATTTGGAACGGAGCAGATGCGTGAATTTGAGAAAGTAATTGTTCTGCGTGCTGTTGATTCTAAATGGATGGATCATATTGATGCCATGGACCACCTCCGTCAGGGAATCCATCTTCGCGCTTACGGTCAAAACGATCCGCTTCGCGAGTACCAAATGGAAGGGTTTGCGATGTTTGAAGCGATGATTGCATCCATTGAAGAGGACGTTGCCAAATATATCATGAAAGCAGAAATCCGCAGCAACCTTCAACGTGAAGAGGTGGCGAAAGGCCAGACAGCTGTTCACCCGAAAGAAGGCGACGGAGAGGCCCCAAAGAAAAAGCCGACCCGCAAAGTCGTGGAAATCGGACGCAATGAACAATGTGAATGCGGCAGCGGGAAAAAATACAAAAACTGCTGCGGCAGATAAAAGAAAAGACCTTTTCCTTTTGGGAATGGGTCTTTTTTTGATACTTGACCTGGAATTCCTTTTTCTTGTGTCGAATAATGGAAAAAATAAAAGAAATATTGTATAATAAAAGTCTTTACAATGCCGATATAAACGAATGAAAAAATAGATGATTACTAGAATATCAGAAAGGATAATGTGTAAGTGGAACAGCAGGCAGTACTTCCGATTAAGCAAAAAGCAAACCCGTGGAGACGGGCGGCTTACATCGGATCAGGATTAGGACTAGTTGCAGCGAATGCATTTTACGGATTAAGTTCATATATTATTTGGAGAGCGATGCATCCGCCTAAAATCGCTTTGAAAAAGCACCCGGAGAATTATGGAATCAAAACGGAGGAAGTCCATTTTCCGAGCTCGGATGGTTTGACATTAAAGGGCTGGTGGATGCCGGTTGAAGGCAGCAGGAAAACGGTTATATTCTCGCACGCCTACGGACTCAACCGCTACAATATGCCGTTTCCGATTTTTGACCTCGTGAAGGTGTTTCAGTCTCAAGGATACAGTGTACTCATGTACGACTTTAGAAATGCCGGCGAATCGGATGGCAATGAAACGACAATTGCCCTTAAAGAGCAGCTCGATTTAAACGGGGCCATCGATTTTGTGAAAAATGAGAAAGAGATGGATCATATTGTACTGATGGGCTGGTCCATGGGGGCGAGCACTTCCCTGCTTGCCGGCTGTATGCATGAAGACATTAAAGGCATTATCGCCGACAGCCCGTTTGCGAGCCTGGATACGTACGTTATGGATTCTTTCCAGTATTGGACGAAGCTTCCGAGATTTATCGGAAGGGTTTCCTCCTATGTAACCAAGCTTAACTTCCTCGGCTTCAAGCCGCATCTCGTCAAACCGATTGAGATGGTGCGTCAGGCTGAGGATAAAAAGATCCTTATCATCCATGCCAAAAACGACCCGGCCATTTCCTGTACGGAGAGCGAGCGGATGAAGCAGGCAAATGACTGCATCCATCTTTGGCAGCCGGAAATGGGCGGGCATATTGAAGCGTACCGGCTGAATAAAAAGGAGTATGAAGACCGTCTCGTGTCTTTTTTGAGTGAATGCCGGTGAATTCAGGGGAACTGGACTTTTCCGCCCCTGTGGTTTATGTTTAACAGTAGCGTAAAAATCTTCCCCCGAGGTGAATGGAATGGATTTAGTAGAAATTCGTCAGGAATTAGATAAAACAGCTAAGCGATTAGCGGACTTTAGGGGGTCTCTTTGACCTCGATGCAAAGGAAGCAAGAATACAGGAATTAGATGAAGAAATGGCTCATCCGGCGTTTTGGAACGACCAAAATGCGGCACAGACCGTTATTAATGAAGCGAACGGCTTAAAGGATGTAGTCAATCAGTTTTATGCAATGGATGAAAGCTACGAAAACCTGCAGGTGACACTGGAGCTTCTTAAAGAAGAACCGGACGAGGAGCTGCAGGATGAGCTGGGCTCTGAAATGAAAGAGCTGACCGGCCAGATGAATGACTTCGAGCTGCAGCTGCTTCTCAGTGAACCGTATGATAAGAGCAATGCCATCCTTGAGCTGCATCCTGGTGCCGGCGGTACTGAATCCCAGGACTGGGGTTCCATGCTGCTCCGCATGTACACCAGATGGGCTGAGAAAAAAGGCTTCAAGGTGGAAACGATGGACTACCTTCCGGGCGATGAAGCCGGAATCAAATCCGTCACACTTTTGATTAAAGGCCATAATGCTTATGGCTATTTGAAGGCTGAAAAAGGGGTGCACCGCCTCGTCCGCATCTCACCGTTCGATTCTTCAGGACGCCGTCACACATCGTTCGTATCTTGCGAGATCATGCCGGAATTTAATGAAGAAATCGAAATTGAAATCCGAACCGAGGATCTAAAGGTCGACACATACCGTGCAAGCGGCGCCGGCGGCCAGCATATCAACACGACAGACTCCGCTGTCCGGATCACCCACCTTCCAACGAATGTGGTCGTGTCCTGCCAGACGGAACGTTCTCAGATCAAAAACCGTGAGCACGCCATGAAGATGCTGAAAGCAAAGCTTTACCAAAAACGGATTGAAGAACAGGAAGCACAGCTTGCTGAAATCCGCGGTGAGCAAAAGGACATCGGCTGGGGAAGCCAGATCCGTTCCTACGTTTTCCATCCATACTCCATGGTCAAAGACCACAGAACAAGCACAGAGATCGGGAACGTTCACTCCGTTATGGACGGGGAACTGGATCCGTTTATTGACTCTTACCTGCGATCTAAATTGTAAAAGGAAAAACCGGCCTCTTTATAGAGGGGGCAAACGTGTAAAGAACAAGTCAAGACGCACAGTATTTCATGATGAAATCACTGTGCGTTTTTTTGTAGTCTATTTAAATCCGATCTACAGCAGAGAAACGGATAAGACCCAGCAGCAGCCATATGTATCATTAATACTTTAAAGCAGTTTGTGGAGATTTTTCTAAAGATCCTGTTTGAATGAAAAATGCATGGGATTTTATGTTAAAGTGGATAGGGGATTTCTCATCAAGAAACAGCAAAGAGCAGGAACCGAGAATATCTGCATTAATACACTGAGGTAAATGAGGGGAAATTATGGCGAATAGGGAGTACAACACACAAAGAACTTGTGGAGTATGGTTGATTTACATTGGCGTTATTATCATAGTTTCAGCAGTTAATGGCGGTAACTTGTTAATACAGCCTTTCATTTTTGGATTCGGCTATGCAGTTGGTTTTTTGCTAATATACGTGCTCCCCTTTTTGAATCGAAAACTAGCTTACGGGAAAAACACGAAATTTCAAGATAAAATGGATAATATCACGTTAACTGTCACGGTTATTTTATGTACCATTTGTGGCATGTTTATTGGATTTGAGAATGTAAGATTGGTTTGGCTCTCTATCTTAATCGTTGTTGGAGCTCATTTTTTTGGTTTTTATTTTTCTCAGGGAAAACTCATGATTCTTTTAGGTACATTAACGGTTGTTAACGGATTATTAGGTCTCCTGATACCCAGCATTCCTTTTCTGGCTGTTGCATGGATCGATGGAGCATTGAAAATGATGATAGGCGTTAAAATGCTATTTAATCGGAGGCATACCTATTCAGAAAATGATTCCTTGCATTTGTAACAGCAGGATTTTCTATACAAAAGACTGTCTTAAAGCCAGTCTTTTTTTCGTGACTTAAATAGTGATTTATTATGCAATAGTTTACAGGATCGCCTTTTAAAGGGGTGAAAAGGCAGGGCTAGATTTACTCTGACCCTCACTGCTTTAAAGGAACGGGGGAACAAGCGGCCCTTCTCCAATCCCTTGGGCGATAAGCATTTCTGCAGACAAGGGGACGGAGGTTTAACGCTTTAGCGAAAGTGGGGTCAGTGCACTGCTCTGACCCTCACTGCTTTAAAGGATCAGGGGAACAAGCGGCCCTTCTCCAATCCCTTGTGCTATAAGCCTGTCTGTAGACTGGGGACGGAGGTTTAATGCTTTAGCGAAAGTGGGGTCAGAGCACCAGAACACCAGCCGTCCGTAAAAAAGACTTGGTTTACAAAAATAAACCAAGGGGAAAAGATTTTCGGATTAACAAATAAAACCAAAAAAGGAGGAGGGATTAAAGTGGGATGCTTAACTGTTCCATTTCGTATTATTTTCTCGTTAATTTTGATAGCAGGCGGGGCAGGGTCGATCTTCCAAACGACAGAGCCGCTTTTCTTTCTTTTCTGCCTCGCATTGATTCTTTTCGGCTTAGGCTTCCTGATCAATACATGGGGGGATGGCGGTACGCTGCTGGAACTGCTTGGTGCTGCAATAGGAACGGGTGTAGCGGCTGTTGAAGGCTTCAGACAGGAGAGCTACGTGGCAGGGGTATTGATCAGCATCGTTTCCGTTGCGTTCTTCCTGATCTCGCTCGCGGTTATTCGGGGTTATTTTCACAGTGACAGCTCTGCTCAGTAGAAGTGTGCGGATTTTGCGTTTTTTCCTGCCGGGAAAAGGGGTATTACATCTATAAATCGGTACCCGGGAGGTGAATGGGATGGGATCTGTTTTAAAAGGGGCTGCATCGGTACTCTTGTTTTTTGTTTTTTTGTTTGGGATAAGCAGTATGTTCCTTGCTGATCATTCTGAGGGCGTTTCGTTTGGTGCGGCCATCGTTCTTGGGGCAGGCGGACTGTTTTTTATGATCTGGTCGAAGCGTACGGTCTATTTGTGGGGAGTGACTTTGCTGGCAGCAAGCGGCACCCTGATTTTCAGTGTGATTGCGTACCGCTGTTTCCGCGATAATCAAATGGCGATGGGAATCGGATTTCTTTGTGTGGATGCAGGAATGATCCTTCTGGCATTTTTCACCCTGTTTGCCTGCCTGCGCGGAAAATCACCGCGTAAGGCTTGAGAGAAAAGCGCGGAAAAGCAGAACTTTATTTAAATTGGATTCTTACCTGTTCAGGCGGCAGAAATCTCTGAAAGGGATTGGCCGCATCGAAATGAAAAAAATGGTGCTCAACTTCTATTTCCCTCACGTGCATCAAAACTCCCAAAACCCCATTTATTCGACAAACCCCTTCTTTCCTGCAATTCAGCGAACAACTGTTCATACACTTTATCTGTCTGCCGGCTGGCTGGCTGGAGGATGAGCCTTCCCTGCTCCGGGTATACTAAGTCTGCGCTTTATCCCTTTAACACGTTATTTCAGCCTCGTTTACACCGTGATGTCTGCGGTGCTATACTCTTGTCTGGTTAAGTATTCCATTGGAGGGCAAGCAGATGAAACAGCGGAGACAATCAATTACGCATGTGCCGGCAGTAGCAAAAGTGCTGGAGTATGTCTACATATTGGCAGGATCAGCCATTGTAGCAATCGCCTTTAATTTATTCCTCCTGCCAAACCGGGTGGCTTCCGGAGGTGTCAGCGGCATCAGCACCATTCTGAACGATGCGTTTGGCTTTGAGCCGGCTTATGTACAGTGGGCCTTTAATATTCCGCTGTTTATTGCAGGGGTACTCCTGCTCGGTAAACAGTTTGGATTTAAAACCTTAATTGGGACAGTGTTTTTGCCGTTTGTTGTGTTTTTGACAAAGGATATGGAAGCGGTGACGATGGATCCCCTTCTCGGAGCACTATTTGGAGGGATCGGGGTTGGTCTCGGGCTCGGTCTGGTATTCAGGGGAAAGGCCTCTACTGGCGGAACAGATCTTGCTGCCCAGATTATACATAAATTTACGGGTCTCACATTAGGAACGTGTGTAGCCATCATTGATGGGATGATTGTTTTGGCGGCTACTTTTGCATTTGACATCGAAGGAGGCCTTTATGCACTGATCGGACTGTATGTGACAAGCAAAACCATTGATATTGTCCAGATTGGTCTTGGCAGGTCCAAGATGGCTATGGTCATTACCAGTCATGAAGAAGAAGTGAAGCAGGCGATTTTGAAAAAAATAGACCGCGGTGTTACGAAGGTATCAGCATTTGGCGGCTATACAGATTTGGAAAAGCCGATTTTAATGTGTGTGGTGGACCAGACCGAATTCACAAAACTGAAACAATTGGTCAGAGTGATTGATCCGTCTGCATTTGTAGTCGTTATGGACGCTTCTGAGGTTCTTGGGGAGGGTTTCAAGCGGGCGTGACTAGGTTATACTATTTTTATAGAATTTAGATAAGGGGGATATCCGCTTTGAAAAGAAAAGCACTAGCGGTCCTGTTTACGGCATCGGCATTACTTGCCGGGTGCGGGGGAGGCGGAGATGCCCCGGCGAACCAGGGAGCTTCAGCCGGAGAACCGGAACAGCTGTTTAAGCAAAATTGTGCAAGCTGCCATGGCGTAGACCTGAAGGGAAGCTCCGGTCCGGATTTGACACGTGTCGGCGCAGAGCATGATGCTGCCGAGATTGAAAGCATTATCATCAATGGAAAAGGCAACATGCCTCCTGGCATCCTTGAAGGTGAAGAGGCGAAAAAAGTAGCCGAGTGGCTGGCAGAGAAAAAATAAGGTTCCCTACGGAATCTTTTTTTTATGGGAAAATGTCTGAAAAGCAACATGCCGAAAAAGAGAACAGACTATTTTATATACCCATTATGCCCATCAAACATTACTGATTTTACACGAGTGAAATGAAAATGTAATAAAAATACGTCTATTCATGGCGAATGATGGTGTTATAATGAACGTTGTGAGAAAAGATTTGGTAATAGGACTATGTTTATACAATTGACAACTTCCAACAATATTCGCACTTGATATAAATAATATAAAAAACTAGTTTTGGGTGATTGCATGATTGAAATGGAAAAAGTTTATAAGACTTACCCGAACGGTGTAGTCGCAATTAACGGCATCGATGTCAAGATTAACCAGGGTGAGTTTGTTTATGTGGTAGGGCCGAGCGGAGCAGGTAAATCGACATTCATTAAAATGATGTACCGGGAAGAAAAGCCCAGCTCGGGGAAAATTGTAATCAACGGTGTAAATCTTGCCAAGCTTAAAGAAAGCAAGGTGCCGCACCTGAGAAGAAGCATCGGGGTTGTATTCCAGGACTTTAAGCTTTTGCCGAGGTTAACAGTCTATGAGAACGTGGCATTCGCTATGGAAGTAATCGGGGAAAACAGCCGGAATATTAAAAAACGTGTGATGGAAGTACTGGACCTTGTCCAGCTCAAACATAAGGCGAGAAGCTTTCCGGATGAACTTTCCGGGGGAGAGCAGCAGAGGATTTCGCTTGCACGTTCAATTGTGAACAATCCGGGAGTAGTAATTGCGGATGAGCCGACCGGAAATCTTGATCCGGATACATCATGGGAAATCATGAATGTGTTTGAAGAGATCAACAACCGCGGCACAACCGTTGTCATGGCTACTCATAACAGAGAGATTGTCAACACGATGAAGAAGCGGGTCATCGCAGTCGAAGATGGAAAGATTGTGCGTGACGAGGCCAGAGGGGAGTACGGTTTGTATGAATAACTTTGGCCGTCATATCCGCGAAAGCCTTAAGTCACTGGGCAGAAATGCCTGGATGTCCTTCGCATCAGTAAGCGCGGTAGCTGTTACACTCGTCCTTGTCGGAACGTTTCTCGTGATCATGATGAACCTTAACCACTTTGCAGACAACATAGAAAATGATGTAGTCATTAAGGTTCTGGTTGATGAAACAGCAAGTCAGGAAGAACAGGCGAAGCTTGAGCAGGATATTAAAGGAATCAGCGGCATTGCCAGTACAGAGTTCTCTTCGAAGGAAGACGAATTAGAGAAAATGCAGCAGAACTTCGGGGAAGAGGGGGAAGCCCTCGAACTGAAGGATCAGGGGAATCCTCTGAGAGATGTGTTTGTTGTAAGGGCAAAAGAGCCGCAGGACACCGCTAAAATCGCTGCTCAGATCGAAGAGTTTGATAGTGCATACAAAGTCAATTATGGAAAAGAAGAAGTGAAAAAGCTGTTCAGCGGTTTAAACATCGCGAGAAACATAGGAATCGGCCTGATCATCGGATTGATTTTTACGGCAATGTTCCTGATTTCCAATACGATCAAAATTACGATTTTTGCCCGCAGGCATGAGATTGAGATTATGAAGCTCGTAGGGGCCACCAACTGGTTTATCAGATGGCCGTTTTTCCTGGAAGGGCTCATGCTAGGAGTGTTCGGGGCCTTCGTTCCTATTATCATCTTAATCTTTGGATACAACAGCCTGTATACATGGGCTGCGCCTCAGGTGGCAGATTCTTATGCTGAACTGCTCCCGTTCAATCCGTTTGTATGGCAGGTTTCTATAATCCTTCTTCTGATCGGTGCACTGATCGGAGTATGGGGAAGCCTGATGTCCGTTAGAAAATTCTTGAGAGTCTAGTGTATAAGGCGCAAAGGGACAGGCCGGATGAGAGCCGGCCTGCAGGGCCTTACATAGAAAGAGAAGAATCAGGGGAGGAAAACAAATTGAAAAGAAAGCTTTTAACATTTGGGGTCGCAGCGGTAATCAGTGTTAACGGTGTGCTTATCCCGTTGACCGGCAATCAGGCCTCGGCTGAAACATTAGAAGAGAAGCAGCGCAGCATCCAGGAGCAGAAGTCCGGTGTTCAGAATGACCTGACAGGCAAGCAGAAGCAGATTGAAGAGCTTACCAAAAAACAGGATGAACTGAACAGCGAAATTAAGAGACTGGATTCAGACATTTCTGCAGCAAATGCAAAGATCCGTGAAAAACAGGATGAAATCAGCGCGGCAAAAAAAGACATTGAAAACCTGAAAAAAGAAATTAAGACCGTTAAAGAGAGAATAAAAGAACGGAATGAAATTGTAAGAGACCGTGCGCGTGCCCTTCAGGAAAGCGGCGGAATGGGGAGCTATTTAGATGTGCTTCTTGGTGCTCAGGACTTTGGTGACTTTATTTCAAGAATCGGCGCTGTTTCCACAATCATTGGAGCAGATAAAGATATTCTAAAGGCACACGATGATGATAAAAAGCTGCTTGAGCAAAAAGAAGCGGAACTAAATCAAACCCTTCAGGGACTTCAGAGTTCATTGACAGAACTTGAATCCATTAAAGAGGGACTGAACAAGAAATCAGCAGAGAAAAACGCAGTGATGCAGCAGGTGATGCAGCAGAACAAGGATGCTGAAGCAGAAATGTTCAAGCTTGAGGACGAGGCAGCGTTCCTTAAAGAACAGGAAGCAGCTGTTCAGCAGGAAATGGTTCGTGCCAAAGAAGAAGAAGAGAAGCGCAAGCGTGAAGCGGCCGAAGCAGCTGCCCGTGCTGCAGAGCAGAAAGAGAAGCAAAAAGCAGAGGAAGCGCGCCAAAGCACTCCTCCGGCGAGCAGCTCTTCATCAGGCAGCGGCACTACAGCTACACCAGCGCCAGCACCTGCTCCAACCGGAAATGCAATCTTTATCTGGCCGGCTTCTGGAAGACATTCCTCTGAGTTTGGAATGCGGACGCATCCAATCACAGGCCAGCAAAAGCTGCATGGCGGCATAGACATTGCGAATGGGAACGTACCGGTTCACGCTGCAGCTTCCGGACGAGTTGTGCGTGCAGGCGTAGCAAGCGGCTGGGGTAATGTAGTATTTATTACACACGTAATCAATGGTAAAACCTACACGACAATCTATGGCCACCTTGATTCTATAAACGTATCAAGCGGACAGACTGTTTCACAGGGTCAGCAAATCGGAATCATGGGTACAACCGGAGCATCTACCGGCATACATCTTCACTTTGAAGTTCATCCTGGTGGATACTCAGGAAAAGGCAGTGCCGACAACCCTAGAAAATACCTTCCATAATAAGAAACGGGCAGCCCTGAAGCGGGGCTGCCTTTTTTACCGTTTTACACATTCCCAGTTATTACATGTTTTGTACAAGCCCGGCATATACTACTGTTAGCCATGAATTTCAAACGGCAATCAATCGTTTGTTTAAGGGCAGACAGAAGGAGGAGCTTGATGAACCAAAAGATAACGGCCCTTATGCTTGCCGGAGCCATGATGGCTGGAGCGCTCAGCATGTATGCCGGGATGGAATGGGCGGTCTCGGAGCAGCAACCCGGGATTTCTGCCGTGAGCAAGATGGAGGCGCAGGAGGCATCATCTGTCCCCGCTTCTTCAGAATCTGCAGAAGCCGCTAAGGGAATGGATAAAGTAAAAAAAGCCTATGAATTAATTTCAAAGAAATACGTGGAAAAAGTTGATCAGGAAGAGCTCATGGAAGGAGCCATTGAAGGCATGCTCGCCAAGCTCGAGGATCCTTATTCCGTTTATATGGATGAAGAAACCGCCCGACAGTTTTCAGATTCTCTGGATTCCTCATTTGAAGGCATCGGTGCAGAGGTAGGGAAAAGAGATGAGCGGATCATTATCGTTTCCCCCTTCAAAGGGTCGCCAGCCTCAAAAGCAGGCCTTCAGCCGAATGATGAAATCATCCGAATTGACGGCACTTCCATTAAAGGACTGGACTTAAATGAAACCGTACTGAAAATTCGCGGTAAGCGAGGGACGAACGTTATTATTGAAGTGGCCCGTCCCGGAACACGCGGAACCCTCACTTTTTCCGTAAAACGGGATACGATCCCGGTTCAGACTGTTTTCAGCGAAATCAAGAAGTATGGGACTAAGAAAATCGGCTACATTGAAATCACTTCTTTTGCAGAAAAAACAGCGGAGGATTTTAAAAAGAGCCTGACAGATCTTGAAAAGCAGGGAATTCAAGGGCTTGTTCTGGATGTGAGAGGGAATCCCGGCGGCTATTTGCAAAGTGTGGAAGAGATCTTAAAGCAGTTTGTCACGAAACAGCATCCTTATATTCAAATCGCTGAAAGAAGCGGGGAGAAAACCGAGTATTTCTCAACATTAAAAAAGGAGAAATCCTATCCTGTCAGTGTTCTGATTGATAAGGGCAGCGCTTCAGCATCGGAGATCCTTGCAGGTGCGCTAAAGGAAGCGAATCACTATCCAATCGTTGGAGAGACTTCATTCGGAAAAGGAACAGTTCAGCAGGCAGTACCAATGGGTGACGGCAGCAATATTAAGCTCACGCTGTATAAGTGGCTGACGCCTAATGGGAACTGGATACACAAAAAAGGGGTAACGCCAACCCTTGAGGTCAGGCAGCCTGAATATTATTATGCAGCCCCTATCCAGTCAGATGAGACCCTTTCTCCTGATACAAATGGGGAGCAGGTCAAAGCGGCACAGGAGCTTCTAAAGGCCATAGGCTATGATCCGGGAAGGACCGACGGATATTATAATGCCTCCACGAAAGCGGCGGTCAAAGCATTTCAGCAAAAGAACGAGTTAGCCCCTTCCGGAATCATGGATGGGAAAACCATATCTAAAATTAATGAGCTGGCTGCAGAAAAAAGATTCAGCAAAGAAGAAGACCGACAGCTTCAAGCTGCGATAAAAGTTTTGTTTTAAGGACCAATTATATGATTATGCTGCAAATAAGAACCTCCGCTGCCGGGAATGACTGGCTGCGGAGGTTTTATTTTCGTTTAAAAACGGATAGGAATTGAAGACTATTTACTAAGTCTTAATACTTCGGCGATCTAGAAGGATTTATAATAAAAGAAGAAACGGTATGATACAGTCCGAGGTTTCTTAAGACCTGCAATTGATGTAAAAACCGTAAAAAATGTCATACTTCAGAAACATAATTCCTTTTAATCGCTTTTATAATCCAAAATTTCCTAGTTACATATGCCTTCTTCCTGTTTTCTGGGGGGGAATCACATAAAAAATGAATCTTTAGGAAGTTGCTGTTAGTTCCTATTGTATTTACTATTAAGAGAGACACTGTTCTACAACACACTTTATATTGGGGGTTAACAAACAATTGAAAAGGGCTAGTGTGATGAGAGAACAAATATACCGCAAGCTGATGGGAGAGTTAAAAAGCCAGCTTCAGCCATCGCTTGTATCAAATGCAAAGACATCGAAGTATCTGCACCTGTTTTGCATGTATCTGGCGAATTATACGGAAATAAAGGATAGGGGAGCGATCAGCGAGGAAATCATCCAGGAGTATTTTTCCTATTTGACCTCGAACTATAAAAGGCTGTCGCTCGGTCTCAGTGACATTAAGCGTTCCATGCAGCTGCTTGAGGAAACACTTCACATTAAAATTGACGCTCCGCTACTGGACTTTTCTTTATCAAATTCTTCTTTATGGGGAAATCTTAAATAATCAATCCAAAACCGGCAAAGCTCCATATTCATTCTTTCTGACTTTTGATAGAATGGAGAAAAGCAAATGAACGGATCCGACTGGACAAACAGTTCAGTCTTTCCGGCCGGGATGGTGAAAAGATTTGGCCTGGATACAGGAGCTACTCGAGGGCGTGCTGCGTTTTTTTATGCATCCTCTCGTTTATTATTTTGTTCTTTATTCTTTGTGTATCGGTTTTATCCGGATTAAAAAAGAGAGGGAATCCTTCTATACGAAGACAGAACCTTTATATGAAGAGGTCTGGTTTACTTATTTAAAAGGATTGCCTGCTGGATTGGCTGTATCAGCACCAGTTATTGCTGCCGGCATATCCATTCCGTTCGAAGCGCTTATTCTAATCGCTGCTTCAACCTTCCTTCTCAGTCTTGCGTTTTCCCTGCAGCTGCTGTCCGCGGCTTTCACAATTGGGACTGCAATGCTTGGGGCCTATGTCATTCCACTTTTAGCAAAAGAAGGGCCGTTTGCAGATTGGAATCAGCCCGATCCGGCAGCCTTTGCTGTATTGATTGGATTGCTGCTGGCCGCGGAAGGGATCCTTATCTATAAAACTGGACACCATCGGACTTCTCCTTCTATTATAAAAAGCAGCAGGGGTTTGCCAATCGGCAGACACACCGCTCGCAGATTATGGATGCTTCCGGTTGTGTTATTTGTTCCGGGCGGTACACTTGCTTCCGTTTTCAGCTGGTGGCCGGTATTTGAAATGAACGGGCAAAGCTTTTCCCTATTCATTATTCCTTTCTTCGTCGGCTTCAGCCAGTCGGTTCAAGGTTCATTGCCAAAGGCCAGCATCCAGGCATCCGGAAAAAGAATCGTATGGCTTGCCTGCATCGTCTTACTGCTTGGTGCAGCTGGTCTATGGTGGACGCCTCTATCCTATTTTTCTGCAGCAGCTGCCGCTGCCGGCAGAATCTTTTTGCTGATCAGGCAAAAAAGAAACGATCGTTCAGCTGCGTACTTTTTTTCTAAGAAGGACACAGGACTGATTGTGCTCGGTTTGCTGCCGAATTCACCTTCTGAAAAAATGGGGATTCAGGTAGGAGAGACGATATCAAAGGTAAATGGAACGTCCGTAAAGACAACAGAAGAATTTTACAAGGCCCTGCAGAAAAACCGGGCTTTGTGCAAGCTTGAAATATATGGACATAACGGAGAAATCCGTTATGTCCAGCGGGCTACCTATGAAGGTGATCACCATGAACTTGGCCTGCTTTTCGTGGAGCAGCCAAAGAAAAAAGGGATCAGGGCAGGGTAATGAAAGGACACTGAAGCGGTCCTTTCATTTTTTTCGACTGGGCTGCTAAAATCTATTTTGAAATGAAAGCAGGAGAAGACAATGAGTATTGCCGTAATCCATGGAGGCACAAGGGCAGAGGGGAATACCGAGCATCTGACAATGCGTGCGATGAAGGATTTGAATGTGGAGAATATCTATTTAAAAGATGCCCGCATCAAACCGATTGAGGATATGCGCCATGCACCTGAGGGCTTTCAGGATGCAGGAGATGACTACCACGCAATCATCAGCAAGGTGCTGCAGCATGATGTCCTGGTTTTCTCAACTCCAATCTACTGGTACAGTATGTCAGGAACGATGAAGAACTTTATTGACCGGTGGTCCCAGTCTATGAGAGATCCAAAGATCGGGAATTTCAAAGAGCAGATGTCACGAAAGAAAGCCTATGTAATCGCTGTGGGGGGAGATCAGCCTTCGATCAAAGGGCTTCCGATGATCCAGCAATTTGTTCATATTTTTGGCTTTATGGGCACCTCGTTTGAAGGGTATATAATTGGAGAAGCGAACCAGCCCGGGGAGATCGAGCAAGATCAGGAAGCTGTTTTTGCTGCAGATCGGTTGAATGAAAAGTTAAAGAACGAAACGGTCTAAGGAAAGTAAAATCCGGGACGCTCCCAGAGCATTCCGGATTTTTTGCTGCTTGGTTTTCTACTTGCTTAATAGACGGACACCTTGTAAAGCCTTTTCTATTTCTGCATCTTTTCCAAGGGCATCCAGCAGAACCATTCCCTCCACGGCAGCCAGGGCGAATGCCGCGAGCTGTTCGATATCTTCCTCTTGTTCCGCATAAATCGCTCGTTTGAAAAACGCATACAGACCATCACAAATTTTCCTTGCAATAGAATAATACGGTTCTTCCTTTTTGGAAGCAATACCGATAAAACCGAGCCAAAGCTGAAGGTAGGGCCTGATCAGAGGATCCTTGACCGTTTTAGACAGAAAAGGAACGAGCTCATTAAAGGGCATCCTTTCGGTACGGGAGCTTTCAATAATCGAGATCAGTTCATCTGATAAAAAGGTAAGTACCTCTGAAAGAAGCTCATCTTTATCCTTAAAATAGTGCAGCAGCATTCGATCACTTGTATTTGCTGCGCGTGCAAGATTTCTTAAGCTGGCAGACTGAAGACCATTTTCCAAGATGTAATTAGCAAGCTCTTTCGTAATCATCTGTTTTTTAATGTCGCTCTTTTTCATAGAAATTCCTCATTGCTTTTTTTATGTAGTATATGCTACATTTTATTTATGTAGCAAACGCTACATAAATGGTAAATGGAGGATGACACATGAATACTCAATTAACAAAAGCTGCTGAAAGGAATTCTCTTCCCGCTAATCCCGGCCTTCTATCTCTCTCCCAAATGGCATCTGTTACCTTTCTTGGCATCCTGTTTTGGTTTGCAGGAGCAATGATTGTAAGGATTGGGACTCCATTGAACTTCTTTGGTCAGGAACCAGGCCTGCTTTCTTTTCTGGCAGCTATTCCTCTTTCCTGGGTCTCGGTCCTTTTAATTGCTCAACTAGCAAAGCTTAGAAACCCGCAGCTTGTCCCAGGAGTCAGCATGGGACTGGCAGCAGCTACTTTTTTTGATGGCATTGCCATCACCTGGTTACCTTGGATTTATGGGGCAGACCACTCGGAAATAGGTTTGGGAGCTGCCTGGATCCTATGGGGAGCCTTCACTTTTCTAGGAGCAGCCTTCGTTGAAACGTACAGAAGAAGTGTAAAGAGAAAATAGATGATACAGAGCCGGTCCTATAGAGGATTGGCTTTTTTAATTGAAAAATGCGGAAAAAGAGCAAAGTCTACCCTGTTTACATAATCCTGCTTGCCATTCCTACCTCAGCACCTCAATAAATAGACTCGTAACGAGACAGGCTGCCGCAGTCAGAATAGGATGCAAGGAACGGGAATTCCGAAAAAGAAGAGCTGATTGTTCCTGAAATTGGGCACGGAGAAAGCTAAGCATTTTTCAGGATATAGCTTGCAGATAGAAGACAGGAGGAAGATGAGAAGAATGGCAATTTTAACAACAGGACCTATCGAAAATAATGCAATAGCCGGACTGCGGCCATCCAGGCAAGCAACGGTAAAGATCAGCAATGGAAGTTTTACAAGTTCAGCAGATGTGCTGATTCTCGGTTACTACGCACTTAATGGAATCAGAACATTGTATGTAAGTGAACTCATTACAGTAAGCCCGGGACAGTCCATCACCAAAAATTACTTTGCAGATCTGGACGAATTTGATTATGTCTTTAATGTAACCGGAGATGCAGAGGATTTTCTTGAAGTGTCTTTCTGGGGGAAAAATGAAGCAGGCCAGATTGTTACAGCACACCGTCTTACGTTCAGTGAGCTGGAAAACATTGAGTTTGAACCCATTCCTGAACCGGGCCCAAGAGGAGCAACGGGCAGCATAGGGTCAACCGGTCCTCAAGGCGAACCTGGCCTGCAAGGTCCAACGGGTCCACAGGGTCCAGCAGGTCCGCAGGGTGAAATAGGTCTTCAAGGTCCAGCCGGTCCACAAGGAGAGCCAGGTCTTCAAGGTCCAGCCGGTCCACAGGGAGAGCCAGGTGTTCAAGGCCCAGACGGTCCGCAGGGTGAGCCAGGCCTTCAAGGTCCAGCCGGTCCACAGGGAGAGCCAGGTGTTCAAGGCCCAGCCGGTCCGCAGGGAGAGCCAGGTCTTCAAGGTCCAGCCGGTCCACAAGGAGAGCCAGGTCTTCAAGGCCCAATCGGTCCACAAGGAGAGCCAGGCCTTCAAGGTCCAGCCGGTCCACAGGGTGAGCCGGGTCTTCAAGGTCCAGCCGGTCCACAGGGTGAGCCAGGTCTTCAAGGTCCAGCCGGTCCTCAAGGAGAGCCAGGTCTTCAAGGCCCAATCGGTCTACAAGGAGAGCCAGGTCTTCAAGGTCCAGCCGGTCCGCAGGGAGAGCCAGGTCTTCAAGGCCCAGCCGGTCCAGCCGGAGAAGTCGGAGCAACCGGTCCAGCCGGAGAAGTCGGAGCAACCGGTCCAGCCGGAGAAGTCGGAGCAACCGGCCCAGCCGGAGAACTAGGAGCAACCGGTCCAGCGGGAGAACTAGGAGCAACCGGTCCAGCGGGAGAAGTCGGAGCAACTGGTCCAGCGGGAGAAGTAGGAGCAACTGGTCCAGCGGGAGAAGTAGGAGCAACTGGTCCAGCCGGAGAAGTTGGAGTAACCGGTCCAGCCGGAGAAGTAGGAGCAACCGGTCCAGCGGGAGAAGTAGGAGCAACTGGTCCAGCCGGAGAAGTAGGAGCAACCGGTCCAGCCGGAGAAGTAGGAGCAACCGGTCCAGCGGGAGAAGTAGGAGCAACTGGTCCAGCGGGAGAAGTAGGAGCAACTGGTCCAGCCGGAGAAGTAGGAGCAACCGGTCCAGCGGGAGAAGTAGGAGCAACTGGTCCAGCAGGAGAAGTCGGAGTAACCGGCCCAGCCGGAGAAGTTGGAGCAACTGGTCCAGCCGGAGCAACAGGGGCTACAGGTGCAGCTGGAGAAGCAGGAGTAACGGGAGCAACTGGTCCAGTTTTAACTGCTACGTCTATGTATGCTGCCAATACTTCCGGAAGCACAATTGCCGTTGTGCTGGGAGGTACGAACGTTCCGCTTCCAGATAATCAGGACCTCGATGGATTTACGGCTAATGGGGCAAGTGACACATTTACGGTTCCGGAAACCGGACGTTACCGCTTGTCGTACAGTATCAATACGACAGCAGGCCTGCTTGCAAATTCAAGACTGCTGCTGAATGAAGCAGCCCCAATACCTGGTTCGATCAATTCACCTGCAGTTGCTGTTTCGAGTTACCGAAACGAATTGATTTTCCCTCTCTCTGCAGGCGACACAGTTACCCTTCAATTGTTTGGGCTTTTAGGAGCTGCAGTGCTGACCGGCGGCGGTTCTACTGGTGCCTCACTGACTATTGTCCGTTTGAGTTAAGATGAATAGAGTATGCGGGTAACCGCATACTTTTTTGTCTTTACAAAAACGGGAATCAAGATGTTATAAAGTGGTAAACGGTGGGTAGATAGATAGAGAATAAAAATTAAAGGAGAACTGAGATGAACAGACTTGAAATTTATGAAAACAAAACAAAGCTTTGGATGCTGATGGGTTTAATTGCCCTGGTGGGAATTGGATTTCTAATTCCGATCGTTCTCTATCTCACAGGCTCTAATGAAATTAGCCTCTTCTTCTTTTTGCTGTCTATTGCAATTGAGGGTCTGCTTATATGGGTAGCATCTAAATGGGCTGCGCGAATCCGTACGAAGTCACCTTGTCTGATCGTTGAAGAAGACTCCATCACGATTTTTCCCAATCCCGGAAATGGGATTAACCTGCTGAAAACAGAAATTGATGGAGCGATCCCTTACAGTATTAATGGGCAAAAGTTTATCGGACTCGCTCTAAGAAATGAAGAAGAGAAACTTGAAGAGCTGCCTCCAGCGGTAAAAAGGACAGTCAGCTTGAACAAAAAAACAGGCTTTCCGATTTTTAACGTGCATTTGAATTACATATCCAATAAAGATTTACAGGCAGTATTGCAGCAATTTGAAGCGATCGGGCTGCCGCTTGGTACAGAGCCGAAGAACCAAAGGGATAATGAAGTGCGTATGTAAAGTAAAGTAAAGTAAAGTAAAGACCCGCTCATCAGCGGGTTTTTTGTTTGGAAGGCTTTATTTTTTAACTATTCAAAATTTTAATCGGATGGTATAATATAAAACAGAAACCGCATTCACACATCAGAATTCCTTCTGCCAAGTGGGATCCTCTGCTGGATCTGGATGTGCTCCGAAGGGAATGTTTCCGTTGTTTCATGAAGAAACCGTTTATTTAATAGGAGATGCGCAAATCTCTCAAAATAATCCCATCTCCAAAAAGTTCAGCCAGTTCTTTGTTGGAGTGGTTGTTGACCGGTCAACCGGAAGAATTGTGGACGCCGAATGTTCAGCGACCATAGAATTAACCGTAAGATTCGTCCAATCATTGCTTGTGGGAAAACGGATCGACGATGAAGAGGTTATTGCCTGTATTCAAAACAGGTATTTTGGGGCTTCTCAAAAGGCATTAATCGCTGCCATTCGGGACGCCCAAAGAAAATACAAACAGCAATTCGCTGCTTTGTCTACATAATCCTAGACAAAATCCAGCCTGATGATCCAATCATTGGGCTGGTTTTTTTATTTTACTTACAGGGGGATGCCGATGATTCAGGATGGATTTATGTATGTAAGTGTATTGACTGCTTTTGCTGCTCTTATGGTAGGACTGGAGAGGAAATTCAAGCATCTGAAATTTTTTAAGTTTATTCCGGGAATCGTGCTGATTTATATTGGAGCAGCTCTCATGCAGACATTTGGATTGTTTGCAGATAACGAATCTACTGGTGCTGCCTATGATCAGCTGCGCGGTGCCCTGCTTCCGGCCATGCTTTTTCTTATGCTTTTAAAATGCGATATCCGGAGCGTTATTCAGCTCGGACCGCGGATGCTTGGCGGCTTTTTTGCAGCCGTTGTCAGCATTGCGCTCGGTTTTATCATCGTTTATTTTCTCCTGCAGTCTTTCTATGTAGAGGATACATGGAAGGCATTCGGAGCACTATCCGGAAGCTGGACAGGCGGATCTGCGAACATGGTGGCTCTGCAAGGGATTCTGGAAGTGCCGGAGAACATTTTCGGCTACGCTTTAATGATGGACACAATCAATTACGCGGTGTGGGTCATGCTCATGTTCTGGCTTGTTCCTTTTGCAGACCGGTTTAACAAGTGGACAAAAGCAGATACCGGCGCTCTTCAAAAAGGAATGGCGGAGAGTGCTGCCGCTGCAGAGGAAGTTGAAAAACCGGTGAAATTCGAGCATATGCTATACCTGCTTGGGATTGGCCTCCTTGTTTCTTCGCTATCTACGCTTGCAGGAAACAACCTTCCGGCAGTCGGGGATGTCATTAATGCGACAAGCTGGACGATTATGATTGCTTCTGTTGCCGGATTGATTTTTGCCCTCACGCCGGCAGCTAAAATTCCTGGCGCGCTGGACGTATCCAATGTCATGCTGTATATCATCATTGCGATGATCGCTTCCCACTCTGATTTTTCGGATATTGCCCAGGCGCCGATCTACTTGATTTCCGGCTTCGCGATTATGGGGATCCATCTTGTTATCATGATTCTTCTCGGGAAATGGTTCCGCTATGATTTATTCACACTGGGGGTTGCAAGCCTTGCGAACATCGGAGGGATGGCCTCTGCCCCTATGCTTGCTGCTGCATACAGCAGAGCATTGATCCCAGTTGGGGTGATTATGGCTTTGATGGGCTCATTTTTAGGGACGTACTTCGGGATGCTGATCGCCAAAATTTTATCAGCATTGTGAAAAGAAAGGAAGGACAGCATGCGCATTCAAAAAATAGACGTCTTTACAAGGAAGGTACCATTATTGGCGGCGTTTAAAACAGCGCTGCGCACGGTGACGGAAGTGGAGATCATTGATGCTGTGATCCATTTCGAGAACGGGATGAAAGGCAGAGGCTCAGCAGCTCCTTCTTATGTGATCACCGGGGATTCTGCGGAAAGCATTAAGGCTGCTCTGCTTGGTCCGATTCAGGAGGCCATTTCAGGGAAGAACCTGTTTGATTTTCAAAAAACGCTTTCAGCCGTGCAGTCCTGCTGTGCCGGCAATCCGAGTGCGAAGGCTGCTGCGGATATCGCCCTCCACGATGCATTCAGCCGCTCACTGGAGATTCCGTTATGGAAGCTGCTTGGAGGCAGGAAACCGCTCACTACGTGTATGACAATCAGTGCAGACCGGCCGGAAAAGATGGCTGAAGACGCTAAAATCGCTGCTGAAAAAGGGTTTGCTGTGCTGAAAGTAAAAGTGGGTGCTGATCCTGAGCAGGATTTCGAACGGGTTGAAGCCATCCAGACTGTTCTTCCTTCCCATATACGCCTGCGGCTTGATGCGAACCAGGGCTGGGATCCGAAACAGGCAGTCGCGTTTATCAGGCAATTTGAGAAGATGAACTGGAATATTGAACTGATCGAGCAGCCGGTAGCGGCAAGTGACTGGGATGGCCTTAAATATGTGACAGACCACTCGGGTATTCCGATTATGGCAGATGAAAGCCTGTTTTCCGCGAAGGATGCGATGAAGCTCGCTGCGGGCCGATATGCTGATATGCTGAATATAAAGTTAATGAAATGCGGGGGGCTCAGTGAAGCATGGAAAATTGCCACTGTCGCTCAATTACACGGTGTGGCCTGTATGGTTGGAAGCATGATGGAATCCTCCGTCTCCGTAGGGGCGGCTGCCCATTTAGCGGCAGCTCATCCGAACATCCGCTACTTCGACCTCGATGCACCTCTTTGGCTGAAAGAAGATGCGTCCTGTATCCAATACGACAGGAATCACGTTCTGCTGTCAGACCTTCCTGGTTTGGGACTTCCTGCAGCAGAACTCATTTCATAAAAGGAGTGAAGAAGGATGAAAAAAATCTGGATTGGAATACTGGCTGTTTTGCTGACGATTGCTGCTGTCCCTTCTGCTGTGAAAGCCGAAAAGAATCAAACCGCCTACATTAATGTATCAGCAGCCACTCTATGGACAGAACCCGATATCCTTCGGGAGGTAGACAAGCCGTCTGCACAAGTACCGGCTGATTTGCGGAAATGGACAAGCTCCATGACGCTGGCTGAAAAGCAGCAGCTTTCAGGGAATGGGATGCTTGAGACTCAGGCACTTTATGGAAATGAAGTAACCATTCTTGAAAGAAAAGGAGCGTGGGTGAAGGTAGCCGTACATGGACAGGGGACACCAAGAAATGAACAGGGCTATCCAGGGTGGATGCCGGCAAAACAGCTTACCTACAGCCCTGCTTTTGCCTTCCACCAGGACAAGCCCTTCGTATTGGTAACAAAGCCAACGGTACAGCTGAAAAAGCTTGAAGTCAGCTACAATACCAGGCTTCCTTATATCAAGGAAACAAAAAAAGCATATAAGGTCATGACTCCGGATGGTAAATCAGCCTGGATCAGCAAAAACGACGCAGCGGCGTACCGATCAGAAGAAGCAATCCCTGAGCCGTCTGGTGAAGAGCTAGTCCGGAAAGGGAAGATGTTTTTGGGACTTCCTTATTTATGGGCCGGCATGAGCGGCTTCGGCTTTGACTGTTCAGGCTTTACCTTTACTCTTTATCAATCTCATGGCATTTCAATACCGCGTGACTCTTCTGTCCAGGCACTGGCAGGGAAGCCGGTCGACCCTGAAAACCTTGAGCCTGGGGACCTGCTCTTCTACGCTTATGATCAAGGCAAAGGGAGAGTCCATCACGTGTCCATGTATGCCGGGAACGGCATGATGATTCATTCACCAAATTCTGAAAGATCCGTTGAACTCATTCCAGTTGATACGAAAGGCTACGCAGAAGAATTCGCAGGGGCGAGACGGTATATTCATCAATAACTAAACATGAAGAAAAGGAACCTGTAAGCGAGCAGGTTCCTTTTTTTGGATGTGTCATCATTCATTTACAAACACTTTACATGGCTGTCCAAGTATGTCCATAATCCCCCCTTACAATTAATGACAGGAAAGCACAGTGATTTTATAAGGGGGAATTCATGTGAAGAAATTCGTTAAGCCGATTATTGCGGCAGTCACAGCTGGAGCATTGCTCGTCCCATCCATTCAAACGAGTGCTGCACAAACTGGAAAGAAAATTGATTTATCCAAGATTGCCGGCTACAGCACAGGGTCCCAGGATGAAGAGGGCGGCGTAGCGGAAATTATTAAATACAACAAAGACAACAAAAAGTTTTACCTGATCAACGGAAAAACCCAGACGATTGATATTGTTTCTCTAAGTGAGCTGAAGAAAGGGAAAAATCAGGAGCTGAAAAAAGAGACTTCCATCAACATTGCTGAAGCAGTCAACTCTGATTCCTTCACCTATGGTGATGTTACAAGCATCGATGTGAACACACGGAAAAAAGTGATTGTCGCAGCTGTCCAGGAAAAGGATTATTCCAAACCAGGCAAAATTGTCGCGACGGATTACAGCGGAAAAGTGCTGAAAACCTTTAAAACAGGCGTTCAGCCTGACATGATCAAAATGAGTGCAGATGGAAATTCCATTCTGACCGCTGACGAAGGGGAACCGAGGGAAGGATTGGAGAAAGGAACAGATCCTGAAGGCTCGGTAACGATTGTGGACGTAAAAACCGGAGCGGTCAAAAAGGTCAGATTCAATAACGCTTCTGTCATTGACCGGGACGTTCATATCCGCAATAAAGAAGGCGGGGCTCTGAAAGACCTGGAGCCGGAATACATGGCCCTTTCCGCTGACGGCAGCAAAGCTTACGTCACGCTTCAGGAAAATAATGCGATTGCAACCGTAGATGTCAAAAGCGGCAAGCTCGTTTCTGTCAAATCTCTCGAATACAAGGATCATTCTGTAAAAGGAAACGAACTGGATGCTGCAAATGATGGGAAAATCAATTTAGAATCCCTGCCGGTTCTCGGCGCCTACATGCCGGATTCCATTACTTCTTATACAGTGAAGGGAACGGATTATCTCGTAACGGCAAATGAAGGCGATGCAACAGAATGGGAAGAGTTTGAAAACGTAAAGGACTTCAAAGATGTAAAAAATAAGATTACGATCGGCAGCAGCCTGTTCAAAGGCATGTCACCAGAGCAGGCTCAGAAGAAGCTTGAAGAAATGAAGAAAAATCCTGCTTATGACAAGCTTGAAGTGCTGACAGACAGAGGCAATGATGCCATCTACACGCTGGGCGGAAGGTCATTCTCCATCTGGAAGGCAGACACAATGGAGCTCGTGTACGACAGCGGCAGCGATTTTGAAAAGATTACAGCGGAGCAATATCCTGACTTTTTCAACTGGTCCAATGACGATGACAAAATGGATAAGCGAAGTGCGAAAAAAGGACCGGAGCCTGAGGATGTCAAAGTCGGAGAGGTGAACGGAAAACCATATGCATTCATTGGACTTGAAAGAATAGGCGGGATTATGAGCTATGATCTGTCCAACCCGAAAGAGGCCCGGTTTGCAGACTATCTCAATACACGCAGCTTTGAGGACAAAATTGCTGGGGACGTTTCACCGGAAGGGCTGGATTTTGTTCCGGCTGCTGAAAGCCCGACAAAGCGCCCGCTCGTATTGGCAGGCCATGAAGTGAGCGGAACGGTCGCAGTCAATCAGGTCGATTCTTTCAAGAAGCAAAAGCATGAAAGAGAAGAAAGACGCGGTTTAATGTTTTTGAAGGAACTGCTTGGCTTATAAAAGGAATGGACAGAACTCCGTATCAGCGGGGTTCTGTTTTTTTGTTTCATTTCTGTAAACATCCAAAAAGTGAGTGCCGGTTTTCCAAAAACTGTGGTACGATACATATTACTGCATTAGTCAATTCATAAAGAAGGTGACAACATGGCCCAGACCCAAACGGATTTGCCGGAAGGCAGCAAGCCAGCCAAAGAGCTGAGTTTATTTATGCTCACATGGCCTATTTTTCTGGAAGTTTTTTTATTTATGCTTATGGGAATTGCAGATACCTTCATGCTTAGTGCGATATCAGATAACGCGGTATCGGGCGTAGGGGCTGCCAATCAATTTTTACATATTGCCATCCTGGTTCTTGAAGTAATTGGAAACGGAGCTTCCATCGTTGTCGCTCAATATATTGGATCTAAACGGTTCCATGAGGCAGCGCGAATTTCGGCGCTGGCTGTCGTGCTGAACCTCGGTGCCGGCCTGCTGATCAGCGCATGCTTCCTGCTGTTCAGTGATTCGATGCTTCAAACGCTCAACCTGCAAGGGGAAGTATTGGCCAATGCACAATCATACCTGCATATTGTAGGCGGGGCGATCTTCCTGCAGGCCATCATCAACTCGCTCGCAGCGATTATCCGGGTGCACGGTTTCACAAAAGAAGCGATGTTCGTCTCTCTTGGCATGAACATCATCCACATCGCCTTGAACTATCTGCTGATTTTTGGCCATTTCGGTTTCCCGGAGCTTGGAGTAGAAGGGGCTGCTGTATCATCCGTTGTGAGCCGTGTTGCTGCGATTATCGTATTTTTCTGGCTTCTGTACCGGATTATGGAGGTACGGATCCGCTTGAAAGACTACTTGACGTTCTCTGCAGAGTTTGCCGGGAAAATTTTAAAGGTGGGAATTCCGTCAGCCTTTGAGCAGGTGATGTATCAGGCGTGCCAGATTGTATTCCTGTACTATGCAACCTTTCTCGGAGCCTCGTCCCTCGCTGCCAGACAATACGCTTCAAACCTGTCCATGTTTATCTTCCTGTTTGCGATAGCGGTTGGAATGGGAACAGCCATTATGGTAGGAAGGTATGTTGGAGGAGGGCAGAAGGACACCGCCTATGGGCAGGTCTGGCGCAGTGCCGCCTGGGCCCTTGCGGTGACCGTCGGGATGGTCGGAGTGATTATCGTCCTGCGGTATCCGCTCATGAGCATGTTCACGGACAATCAAGAAATCATCGAGCTCGGAGCGAATGTCCTGTTGCTCAGCATCGTCCTTGAAACAGGAAGAACCATCAACATTGTGCTGATCAATTCACTTCGTGCGGCAGGTGACGCCCAGTTCCCGGTCTGGATGGGGATGATTTCAATGGTCGGCATGAGTGTCCCGCTCGGATACCTTCTCGTATTCCAGCTCGATCTCGGCCTAGCGGGCATCTGGCTCGCAATCGCAGCCGACGAATGGACACGTGCCATCATCATGTACTTCCGGTGGAAAAGCCGGAAATGGGAAAAATTCGCGCTTGTTAAGCAGAGTGGCGCGGCATAAAGGATCACGCGAGCGGACATTGTCCGCTCTTTTTTAGTGAGAGAGTCTCCAGCCTGCTCAGGCCGGTGAATCCGGTCTCAGAGGACGCTATCTCAGCTGAGACGCCTGAATTCCGCCTCGATCGGTCTGAGAAGCCGTTATTTATGCAGTAAGTGCTGAAATTAAGGCTTCGAGCCATAAATAACGGCCGCTGGGACCGAAAGATTGTGGAAACAGGAATTTAAGATAAAATAGCGGCTCTGGAGACCGGTTCTGGTGTTATTAAGCGGGGAAAATCTCTTTTCACCGGCAAAATGAACGGAACGGAAGTCCTGGAAGGCATCATAATAAAAGATTAAGTCGAAATAAACGAGAAATCCGCTTGCAGACCGAATCCGCTGATTGAACCATGCCGTCCAGTCATTCAAATTCCTCTGCTCATCTTGTATTCTCGCCATTTTTCGTATAGAATTTAAGAATGAAAACGATTTCACGAATCGATTTCACATCAAGGGGGAATTGATAAGGGGGAACTCGATTGGCAACAATTAAAGATGTTGCAAATCTTGCGGGGTTGTCACGGTCTACTGTTTCGAGAGTAATGAATAAGTATCCTTATGTGTCAGAGGAGAAAAAGAGATTGGTAGAAGAGGCGATGAAAAGCCTGAACTACTATCCGAATTCATCTGCACAGACATTAAGAAGCCAAAAGACGGATACGATTGCTGTATTTATCCCGATGCTGACCAATCCTTTTTTTTCGCATTTGCTGGAAGGAATCGATACCGTTGCGACGGAAAAGGGGATCCGGCTGCTTGTATGCCAGACGAAATACGAGGCAGCGATCGAGAAAGAGTTTTTTAATCTATTAAAATCCAAGCAGGTGGACGGCATTATCTTAACGTCCCTTGAAAATGACTGGGCTTCCGTCCGGGAATTTGCGGAGCACGGACCGATCGTGATGTGCAATGAGTATGATGCATCTTCCGGGATGCCAAATGTGTGCCTGGACCAGGTTTATGGCGGATACATAGGGACGAGGCATTTGATTGAAAAGGGGCACAGAAAAATTGCGTTTTGCCAGGGCAGGTTTAAGAGTCTTGTATCCAAAGCGAGAGAGTCGGGCTACAAGCTGGCATTAGAAGAGTTCGGCCTGGCTGCAAAAGAAGAGTATGCGTTCCGGATTGCTGCGGACTACCAGGATGGAAAAGAAGTGCTGAAGCAGATGCGTGCATTGTCTGACCCTCCTACAGCCATTTTTACAGGCAGTGACCAGGTGGCAGCGGGACTCGTATATGAAGCGAGAAATCTTGGGTTGAAAGTGCCGGAGGAGATCGCTGTCATTGGCTTTGACGATCAGCCGATTGCAGAGGTCACATATCCGCAGCTGACCACGATCCGGCAGCCTGCCAGAGAGATTGGAAGACGAGCCATGCTTCTCATGCTGAGCAAAATCCTTTCTGAGGAGAACCAGCTCGAGGATCTGGAGCCCTTGATGCTTGAACTGATCGAACGATCTTCAACGTAAAAATGAAAAGGCTTACAAAACCCTTCTCGTCTGAGAGGGGTTTTTTCTGATAGAGAGGGTAAAGTGTAAATAAACAATTATAAATTACTAACATTAATAAAATTCTTGTTTAATGTTAAGAGTTTGTAAATATTCGAGCAGTTTATTTCCCAATTCGACAAATTCTTATATAATGCCTAAGGATGCAAAAAAAGAGAAGGCATCGCTGTTTTACATTTCCGCATCTGCATACAGCTGTGCCATAGAGAAAAATAATAGGCTCCATGGAGGGATAAGGTAATGGTTTTCTCAAAGAAGAAGGACAAGTTTTCTGATATGCTGATTGATATCGCGGATAACATTAAAGTGGCATCCGAATATTTTGTCACGTATAAGATCTCCAATGCTCATGACTTAAAGGAATTCTTTGAGTCGGTTAAGGATTATGAGAACAAAGGGGACACATTGGTTCATCATCTTGTTAAAGAACTGAATCAGGCATTCATTACTCCGATCGAGCGTGAGGATATTCTTCAGCTTGCCGTTATTTTGGATGATGTGATCGATGGGTTTGAACAGGCAGCAGCTCTGTTTGAGATGTACTCTGTTACCCAGCCGACTGATCACATGAGGAAGTTTGTGACCCAGCTTAATGAAGCGGTCATTGAAATTTCCCGAGCGATTGATTCACTTTCTGAAAGAAAGCTTGATCTTGTAAGAGAGCATGCGATACGAATCAAAGAAATAGAGTCTAATTGTGACAATCTTCTGCGGACGTCTGTAAAGAATCTGTTTGCCGTGGAAAAAGACAATCCAATTAAGATTATCCAGCATAAAGAAATTTTTGAAACGCTTGAAGAAATTGCAGACAGCTGCCAGGGAGTCGCCAATACACTTGAAACCATCATCATGAAAAACGGGTAAGGCGGTTTATTATGGAATTAACTCTTATTATCACCATCCTAATTGTCATCCTTGCTCTGGGCTTCGATTTTATAAACGGCTTTCATGATACAGCCAATGCAATCGCTACTTCGGTATCGACAAAAGCGCTCAAGCCCCGCCACGCGATCATTCTTGCTGCAGTAATGAACTTTGTAGGGGCGATGACCTTTACAGGGGTTGCCAAAACCATTACGAAGGACATCGTGGATCCGTTCACTCTGCAAAACGGCTCAATCGTTATTATGGCTGCTCTAGTTGCAGCGATCGCCTGGAACCTGATCACCTGGTATTACGGGATACCAAGCAGTTCTTCCCATGCATTGATCGGATCGATTGCAGGCGCCGTTATTGCCGCTGCAGGATTCGGTGCGCTGAATTGGGCTGGTTTTATTAAAATCATCCAAGCGCTGATTGTTTCTCCGCTCTTGGCTTTTGCCATCGGTTTTATTGTGTACAGCATTTTTAAAGTGATTTTCAAAAAAAACCGCCAGCGGACGAAGACCAACAACAATTTCCGCCGGATTCAAATTGCTACCGCTGCTTTACAGGCTTATTCCCACGGTACGAATGATGCCCAGAAAGCAATGGGGATTATCACGCTTGCGCTGATAGCCAACGGGTTCCACACGAATCCTGATGACATTCCGCTCTGGGTTCAAGTATCCTGTGCACTGGCGATGGGACTTGGTACTTCAGTCGGCGGCTGGAAGATCATTAAGACGGTCGGCGGCAAAATTATGAAAATCCGTCCGGTAAACGGTGTAGCAGCCGATTTGACGTCTGCCGCTATTATATTCGGTGCTACATACATTCATTTGCCTGTAAGCACTACACACGTGATTTCCTCCTCCATCCTTGGAGTTGGTTCTGCTCACAGGGTAAAAGGGGTTAGATGGGGAACGGCTAAAACGATGCTGATTACCTGGGTCATCACACTTCCGATTTCCGCCTTGCTCGCAGGGATTATGTATCTTCTTCTTAACCTTATATTTTAAGTTTATTCAAAATAAAGGGAGCGCATCTGCGCTCCCTTTTCTGTTCTTTATTTTACTGCTCCATCGGAAACCCCTTTGATAATCTGCTTTTGCGCAATAAAGTACGCGATGATAACAGGGATGATGGAGATGGTCAGGCCTGCAAGTGCGAGATGCCATTGCTTCGTATACTGTCCGAAAAAGAGGAACAGTTTCAGTGGAATGGTATCAGTTCCATCACCGCTGATGACAAGCGACGGAAGAAGGAAATCGTTCCAGATCCAGATGACATTCAAAATTCCGACTGTTACTGAAATCGGTTTCAAAAGCGGCAGGATGATGTGCCAGAAAACCTGGAATTTGTTGCAGCCGTCAATTGTAGCTGCTTCATCCAGCGATTTTGATATTCCCTTCAATGCTCCGTGGAAAAGGAAGATGGAAAGGCTGCAGCCGAATCCGAGATACATAAAAATCAATCCGTTGAAGTTCAGTGCATCAGCTCTTCCGAAAATGGAGACGAGCGGAACCATAACCGCCTGGAAGGGAATCAGCATGGCTGCAATGAACATGAAAAAGATTAAGCCGCTGAGCTTACTCGTGTTCCGGGACAGAGCATAGGCAGCCATCGCAGAGAAAAAGATGATCAATGCAACACTGAGTCCGGTGACGAGCAGGGAGTTCATAAAGGTCTGCAGGAAGGTAAGCTCTTCAAATGCCTGCTTAAAGTTGTCAAATACAAGAATTTCAGGAAGCTTGGTTGTGTTTGTGAAGATTTCCCGTTTTGTTTTGAACGCATTAACAATCATCAAGTAGAAAGGAGACAGCCAGAGCAGGGCCAGCAGGATCCCGAGTATTTCCAGGGTCCATCTTGCTGCTGATTTTTTCTTTTTCATTACAGCTCGACCTCCCGCTTCTTGTTGATGTATACCTGTGTCAATGAAATGGCTGCAATGATTACGAAGAAGATAATCGCTTTAGCCTGGGCGGATGCCATTTGGTTTACCTGGAATGCGGTGTTAACAATGTCCATCGAGACCGCTTGTGTGGAATTGTACGGACCTCCATTCGTTAAGGCGAGATTCTGGTCGTACACCTTAAACGAGTGGGACAGAGTCAGGAACAAGCTGACCGTAAAAGCAGGTGCAACAAGAGGGAACGTGATGCTGCGGAATCTCTGCAGGGCATTTGCTCCATCGATTTCTGCTGCTTCCAGCAGGTCCTGCGGGACATTTTCAAGGTATGCTACATAGATGATCATGATATAACCGGCCATCTGCCAGCTTGTCAGAATGACCATTCCCCAGAAGCCGGTACTGGAATCAGAGAGCCAGCCTTGCATCCATTCAATACCGGTAGCCTTGCCGATCGAATCGAATACTTTTGTGAAAACGAACTGCCAGATAAACCCGAGGATCAGCCCCCCGATGAGATTCGGCATAAAGAAGATGGTGCGCAAAAGGTTTTTTGATTTGATATAAGAGGTGACAAGCATCGCAAGTCCGAGTCCGATGATGTTGACGCTGATGACCGTCGCGATGGAAAATTTAAAGGTGAACCACAGCGAATTCAAAAACTCCTTATCCCCAAGCAGCTTCGTGTAATTCTCTAAGCCTATAAATTGAGCAGCGTTCACTCCATCCCAGTCGGTAAAGGAATAGTAGACGCCGTAGACGAGCGGGACGACAATCACTAATCCCAGTGCAAGAAGAACGGGAGCCAGAAATAACCAGAATGCTAAATCCTTATTTTTCATGATGGCAGTACCTCACTTCAATCTGAATTGTGAAAAGAAAAAGATAACAATGGGTCTGTTATCTTTTTCTTTTAGACTTTATTGACGAGCGTTAGACCATTTATCCTGACTCGCTTTTACTACTTCATCCCAAGTAGCTTTTCCGCCAAGATACTTTTGAACTTCTGCTCCGAATGAGTCGCTCCAGTCCAGAGGGAAGTTTTGGAATACCCATGAAGTGGTGTTGCCTTCATTAGAATATTTATAGATTTCCTGAGAAAGAGGATCTGCGATTTTGCTGGAATCATAGCCTTCGTAAGCAGGGATAAATTTGAACTCGGACAGAACCGCTTCTTTTCCTTCATCTGAAGTGTACATCCAGTCAAGGAAGTCAGCTGCAGCCTTTTGCTCTTCATCGCTCGCTTTTTTATTCACAATGTAATAGCTCGGTACGCCGACAGGCATTTTAGACTCATTGTTCAAAGGAATAGGAATGACACCTGTGTTCTTTTCTGCAAGCTCAGGATCCATCTGTTCAATGGTCGGATAAACCCAGTTCCCTTGCTGAATCATTGCTACGCGGCCGGTAGAGAACAATTCTTCAACTTGCTGGGAGTAATCAAGGTTAATAGCCGGCTGCACAGTGTATTTGTTTTGGAGATCAATATATTCCTTGAAAGCATCTCCGTTCTTGAATGGAACTTCTTTAGCATCATAGGTTGCTTTCGGGTCAAAATTGAAGTCACTGCCCACAAAAAGGTTAGCGGCATGGTTTCCCTGCACCCATTTTTCTTTCCCTGCCAAAGCGAATACGGCATCAAGCTTCAGCTTGTCCTTCTGGCTGTCCAGCTTTTCAGCTGCTGCCGTCAAATCTTCCATTGACTTGATGGAGGCAGCGTCAATACCGGCGTCTTTAAAGATTTGTTTGTTGTAAATGATTCCGTATCCTTCCAGGTTAACAGGAAGACCAATGACTTCTTCACCGATCTTCACGTTATCAAGGGTGCCTTCAAGAGCGAGCCCGGCTGCTTTCGTATCTTTTAGATCAGATAGACGATCGCGGTATTGATCGATATCTGTCTGGCCCGATACTGTGAAAATGGTAGGCTCTTCACCGGATGCCAGTTTTGTTTTAAGGGTTCCGGCATAGTCATTTCCGCCTCCAACCGTCTGAACCTTGATGTTTACATCCGGATTCTCTTCTTCGTACTTTTTGGCAAGGTCTTCAAACTGAGTTTTAAATTCTACTTTCCCCTGAAAGATGTTTAAAGTGACGCTTCCGTCTTTACCGGTGGAACTCGTTTGATCGCCGCCTCCGGTAGAGCACCCTGCAAGTCCGAGAATCAATGCGGATGACAGCAATAATGTCTTTTTATTAATCATAAAATTTCTCCCCTTAACTCGTTTTTATTCCCCTGATGATAACGCTTGCATAACTGCGCGGCCTGAACTGTTTCTGATCGCTTCGGCTGCGGCTTGTCCGCTTTGCACTTCTTTTGCGGCGTCTTATTTATAGCCCCTGTCTGACTGCGGACAAACACCTCCTTTAATGCTGCCGGTATCTGGATGAGATTCTGGCCTGTCCGTACAGAATTCAGAATCACAGCTTTTAAGATTCATATGTACAATGGCTTATACTAGAATAATGGTAGCGCTTTCTTTTGATCTTGAGATGATTATAACTTAATATGGTATCGTTTTCAATACGTTTTCTTAAAAATGAATAAATTATCAAAAGAAGTCTAAACGACTCCGATATTCCTAGATCGTTAATGAGGCTTTAGGAGTGTAAAAGAAAAGGACCAGCCGGGGTTCGGCCAGTCCTCTTTTTAAAGAGACTTTGTTAAAGCATAGTGTTGGTTTTTCACACTTGTTGATTGGAGCGAACGCCTGCAGCGTAAATCAACAACCAAGTTTAACAGAGCTTTTAAAGAAAATTACTTCCCTGCTGCATAAATGGAATTAGCAAGGAGCCTGTAGCTGTACTGAGGGTGAGCTTTATTGGTTAAATCGATTGAGAAAAGAGTCATCTCGTCTTTTGTAAAAGCGATCGTCTGATTTTTCAGGACATCATGGTTCGGCCACCATCCGCTGATAAAGAAGTCTTCCCGTCCGGAGACCTTCGCGAGGATATGACTGTCTTTTGGAACAGCTTTCATATAAGAACCTGTCGCAATATAAAGCTTTTCTTCCGCTGTATATCCGCTTGTCTGGAGCATTTCAGTATTGACGTCTGTCCGGAGAAGTCCTTCATGGGAAGCACGTGATCCGGTTGTGGTCGAATAATCGAAACCAGGCAGGAGGTTTTCTTTTTCAATAAAGTTTAATGCACTGCTGCCTATCCCGATATAAGGCTTTCCTTCCTGTATCAACGCTTTTTTCGCCAGCCCGGCGTCATCTACAACGACGTCTGCCTCTTCTTCGGAAGGGGCAAAAGCAAATCCAAGCTCTTTGAGGACATATTTAGATGCTGCGGACCCTGTACTGTATATCTTAGGCTGCTGAAGCTTCACAGTCTTGACTTTTTTATTATAAGGAACAGTCTCTAAATAATAAGCTTTTTTAATAGAAGAGAGATCTTCGGAGGATACCGCATAATCTCCTGCCGCATAGTTCTTTCCGTCTTCTGTCAGCTGATAAACGGTTTTTTTCATCTTTAGCAGCTTATTGACTGCCTTTACAGCCTCATTGCTGGAATTTTTGATGACATATGAATCTGCATTGCCCTTCATCTTGGTTTTTGGGGCTTCGGCTGTTCTGACCGGCAACAGTACCCCGGCAAAAGCATTTTCCGCCCGCACTTCCATTCTGTCAAATCCGCGCAGATCATGGAAGTTATTGATGACCTCAGCGTACATTTCCTCCCATTCGGACAAGTCCTCGCCGTCATATAGGACCGCGTTTATGAATCCGCGTTTTGCCTGCTTCATATCAATTACGTAGGATCCTTTTGGATATGTTTTGCCGTCAGCTTTCACCTTTTTTTCAGACTTGCTCACCTTGATGCCGTTGCGGATCAGATAGTTCGCCATTTTGTGTGCTTCAAGGACATTTTTCTGCCCCTTTTTGTCTACTGGAATCACGTAGTAATCAGGGAAGAAGCTTTCATTGCCATCGCGGTCCCGGCCGATTTTTTCACCCTCCGGATTCACGAACCAGGAATCAACAGCACGGTTGTCCTCGCCTTTTACTCCCCGCTCATATACATTGAGCTGATTCAGGAACAGCCGCTTCTTGTTTTCAGACACATACTTTGCAGCCCCCAAGCCTGCGTTTACGAGTGCTTTATAGGATTCAGAGTTGATATCCGGTATTTCCACTGTATGTCCCATTGCTCCGTGGAACATCGAGTAAGTGGAAGTATAGGATGGGGTGGCATCGTCAAATTTATTTGGCCAATCCTTAAGAGGAATCAGATAACTGTCGTACTTTGTATTCGCAATTCCCGCTTTCCCCATTTCCTCAGCCTGCTCCATCATCCCATCCATCAGTAGATCATATTCGTAGTTCGGATTGTGTGGCGGGGTACATGGCTCAATAACGAATTCGTCATAGAAGCCGTGGAAATCAAGCAGTGACACAGGTGACCATTTTGTCAGGCCTTTTGCCAGATTCTGAGTTTCGATTTGAGTCTGGTACGTGTTATCCCTGTTCAAATCAAAGCCATTTGCGTTTTGCCGGGTGTTGTGGACGCGTCCGTCAGGGTTTTGGGTGAAGTTAAAGAGAAAGATGACATTGTCGAGTGCCTGATCGATATCCAGGTTTGTTTCTTTTTCTTTCCCTGGCTCACCGGTTTTAAAGGTTTTGCTTTTTTCAGTAGCCATAATCCGGTAGAGCTCAATGATCGCATCCACTCCCGGTGATTCATCAGGATGGATGTTGTTGATCCAGATGGGAACTTTGTAATTGTTCAGTTTTCCGTTCTCTATTTTTCTCTTTATAGCTGCCGGGTTCTCGAGTTTCTGCTTAGCAATCTCGTTTAAATATTGGTCAACGGACGCTTTGTCTTTCGCAAGGACCATAAAATGCATCGGACGTCCTTCCGTTGAGTGGCCAAGGGTTTCAGAGGATACGTACCGTCCATTGATGGCATTTTTGCTGATCCGGTCAACTTCCGGCTTGATTTCCTCCCATTTCAGGTACTCATCATAAACATTCAGTTTCATAGAGGTGACAGCCGATTTTCCTTTAGAGGGATCGCTTACAGCAAGGTCATAATTTCCGATCAGAGCCGGGTAAAGTGTGCGGAGACTTCTTGGTGACACATCATTCGTACCGTACAGAAGGCTGAATTTAATGGTGGCTTTTATTTTGGTTGATCCTTCTATGTAGGCAGGGGGCTCGGAGAACGTAATGTAAGGTTTTCCGGAATATTTTTTTGCATTAGGATCCCATTGCTTCCATTCTTCCAGCGGCTTGCCGCCAAAAGTCCACTTCAGCTGATTGACATCTGTTTTCGTTCCGAGATCTGCCGTAATTTGAATTTCCCGCTCCTCCGTCATCGAATTCTTGGACTGGCTTGCAGTGATTTTTGCGTCATTCGTCGCTGACACGGGAGGTGCAGCAGGCAAGACAAGAGTGAATAGTAAAATAAAGGACAACAGCAGTGAAAATGCTTTTTTCTGCATCGCATTCCTTCCTCTCTTATAATCTGTCAATATAGAACAAAAGATACCATATAAAAGTCGGTAAAAGAATAAGTAATATGCACTAAGATTAATAAATATGTATTTTAGGAGAGTAAAATATAAGATAAAACAAAGTTTTTGTATGATATTATTGTATATTTATTCGTAATGACTCATCCATCCCGTTCATATGAATAACAAAAAGGAGGACGGGCGATGGAGGATTTGATTTTGGCGGCTTCGGGATTGCTGTTTATCTGGTATACGGTACAGGTGCTGAAGGACTGGTGGGGTGCCGAGTACAGGGGCAGATCAGCGGCGGATCTCCTGATCAGGCCGGATAGGGAAAAAGAAAGGGAATAGTTGCCGTTTCCTCTTCCTCCCGCTAAAGTGGAAGAAAGAGGAGGGATCGCAAAATGATGCTTGATCACATCGTTCATTTTGTTGAGAAGCCTGCAGACCGGGCTGGAGCAGCATTTCAGCTGCTTGGGTTTCATACAGCTGCTGGCGGGAGCCATGCCGATTGGGGAACAGCGAACCATTTATGCTATTTCGATCTGGACTATATTGAATTTCTGGCGGTTACAGATGAAGAGAAAGCCGGAAAATCGGTAAACCCGCTTATCAGGCACTGCGCCGCTATGAAGCAGGAAGGATTTGCACAACTGGCTATCCGGACTGGAAATATGGATGAGCTTTTGCAAAGCCTGAACTCTGCAGGAATGCCGGTGGAAGGCCCGTTTGAAGGAAGACGAGTCCGTCCTGATGGAAAAGAAATCACTTGGAGGATGCTCTTTTCCGGCGGGAATGAGGAGCTGCCGTTCTTTATTGAATGGGGAGATCCTGATCACGTGCGCCGGGAAGAGCTGATTTCAGCAGGAGCTCTGGCACCCCATCCAAACGGAATCAAGGGCATCGGGCATATTCTGATCCACTGCAAGAAGCCCGCCGAAACAATTGCTGAGTGGGCGAAATGGCTGCAGTTGGAGAGAGGGGAAGAGGAGAACAGTCTGCTGCTGGGGGACAAGCATCTTTTATTTGAAAAAAGCACAGAAAACAGCGGGATTTATGCGGTTGCCTTCAATAGCCCGAGAAAACAGACCCTGGAAAAGAAGTGGAGAGGTGGGAATTATATTTTCTAGATGGCCTATTTATGTTAACATTACTTTGATTTAAGTTAACATATTGAGGGGGATGGGCATGGAGCAACAAAGAAAAAGACTGCGGATGCTGATTTACAGCGGGATGTTCGCAGCCGTGACAGCGGTTTTCGCACAGATTGAAATTCCTTTGCCGGTTGTGCCGATCAGCGGGCAAACTTTGGCAGTAGGGATAACAGCCGTTATTCTGGGAAGCCGGTATGGGGCTGCAGCCATGGCTGTTTATGCCGGACTTGGAGCAGCAGGTCTGCCCGTCTTTGCGGAGGCAAAAGGGGGGCTGCATATTCTTGCAGGACCGACAGGCGGGTACATCATCGGATTTATCGCTGCCGCGTTTGCCACAGGATGGATTCTGGAAAAGACCGCCTTCACGTTCCGCTGGGCATTGGCAGCGAATATAGCCGGGATGCTGATCACGCTGCTGTTTGGGACCGTCTGGCTGAAAATCGTGCTAAACGTACCTTGGGATAAAGCGATGGCGATCGGGGTATGGCCGTTCATTGCGGTAGGGCTGATAAAAGCCGCCCTTGCCAGCTGGATCGGAGTGGAAGCCAGAAGAAGATTGGTTCAGGCAAGACTTCTTGCGAATGAACGGTCTGCAGCATAATGACTACATGCTCATCCTTTTAGCAGGATGGGCTGTTTTGCGTGCGTAAAAATGGTTTGCTTCCTCTGCAATCCTGTTCAGGTCATAATCCATCGATGCGACGTGATAAGAGTTGGGCAGAAGAATGTACTCTTTTATAGAAGAGGCAATCATGTGGTAAATCTTTTCCGAGCAGGCGGCAGGAACGACATGGTCCTCCGGTGAGCAGAAAATGACGGCAGGGCAGCTGACAGTCTTCAGTTTAACGCATGCTTCCTTCATTGCCTTTTTTAACTCCGCAATGGCATGCAGAGGAACCCGGTTATACGCGATCTCTTTCACATTTGGGTTTTTAATGTCAGGTGCACCCTCTTCCAGGTATCCATCGCTGCCATGAATGTTTTCATAATCAGGAACCTCCAGCGCAGCATTGATTAGACCGATTCCATCGATGTCGGGATAGGCAGAAGCGAGCTTGATGGTCAGGCTTCCTCCCATAGATTGACCGATGACGTACACTTTTTGAAAACGGGCACGCAGCTTCAAATAAGCGGATTCAAGCGTCTGGTACCATTCCTCAGCCGTACTGCATTCCATATCCTCAGGGCAGGTGCCGTGGCCGGCGAGTCTAGGAGCATAAACGGAATACCCTAAGGAAGCGAACTGTTCACCAAGGGCTTCCATGCTTTGCGGAGTTCCGTTAAAACCATGACATAGAAGAACGGCCTGCTCTGAACTTTTATGGATTGAAAAGGACTGGGCGCCGGGTATCACTTTTTTCACTTCCTTCAATGCAGATCTCCTCCTTAGTGGAACAAAATAAATAACCTTCCTGCTGCCCGCTGCTTCAGAAAGGTTCGAATGCTGACATTCCCTTTATCGGCCAAAGCAGACAGCTTTGCTGGCAGGAGCACCTTTCCGTCAGGCGGTTGCTGTGAAGTCATGGAGCCAGATCTCTCGTTCACTCTTCATAAAAAAATATATCCTATAAGTTTACTTGGTTTTAATGTACTTTAGCATGGGAGACCAAGAGTGTCAAGGAGGACAGTGGCCCACTCTCATACTATAATGAAGGGTATGTAAGGAGAGGGAGTGAAGAAATGACGAAGCTTGGTATAATCAGACACGGCATCACGGAATGGAATATGGAAGGGAGAGCCCAGGGGAGCTCAGACATTCCGCTTCATGAAACAGGACGGCAGGAGGCGGAATTGCTTGCGGCCAGGCTTAAAGACGAAGAGTGGGATCTTTTGTACTCAAGTCCTTTGCAGAGAGCAAGGCAGACAGCTGAAGCAGTAAGCAAAAGCCTTGGAGGAATTTCTGTTAAGACTGATGAACGGCTCCGGGAAACAGGAGGGGGACGGATTGAAGGAACCACTGAAGCAGAGCGGCTGGAGAAATGGGGAAGCCGATGGAGAGAAATGGATCTTGGCAGGGAGCTGCCGGAGGAGATCGTGAACCGGGGGCTGTCCTTTATAGATGACGTCCTCAGGGAACATCGCGGAAAAAAAATCCTGATCGTCTCCCATGGATCCTTTATCCGCCATTTGCTGGAGAAGATCGCTCCTGCAGAAGAGGAGCGGCTGCCGCTCGGTAATACATCGATTACCCATCTCCATTTTGAGGATGAAAGATGGACGTGCGGTTTGTATAACTGTACAGAGCACTTGCAGAAAAAATAGGTGGCATGACTCACTGGAACCATCGCCGGTGAGTCATTATTTCAAGGATTTGTACATCACCACATGTGCGCCAATTCCAACAATATCAAATTCACCCCCAATTACAGAAAGCCCTTGTTTTCTGTAAAAGTTCGCTGCGCTCATTCTGGCATTGCACCACCACAGACCAGCGCTGCGTTCAATTAAAAGCTGATTTGCCTCTTTCAGCAATCGGCTTCCAGAACCGATTCCGCGATATTCTGTAAGGGTGGCCATTCCCCGCAGGCGGTATTGAACAGGCTCGCTGAAAAAAGAAGACTTCTCCTTTGAAAAGGTGGCGATACTGATCAGCTTGCTGTCCAGCCGGGCCCCGAGGTGAAGGGTCGTGTCTGCTGAATCTGTATCATAGACGGACTCATGCTGCGGCCGCCCGGGACGGAGCAATTGCTGCCGCAGCGGAATGGTTTCTTCTGCTTGTATGATCTTAATCTTCACGTTCTTGCCTCCTTGTTCGCGTGAATAATGGAATTCACCAGTTCCTCTACTGACTGGCTCCGGCTCAAACGAGGGCTCTGGCCGCACCACAAAGACATGAATTCAGCATCGTTCTGTTCTGCTGCCGCCTTGCGGATGCTCTTCGTCAGTTCATTTTGAAGCGGATAAGGAAGGATTCTGGTCTCATTCTCCATGCCGTGAATAAATTGATTCTTGATTCCGCGTGCTTCTTTTCCGGAAAATGCAGCCGTCACGACTACTTGATCTTCTCGTGCATTTAATACGGCTTCCTTGTAAGCAGGATGGGCACTGCTCTCATGAGTTGTCAGAAAGGCTGTACCCATCTGAACGGCCTGAGCGCCAAGCTGGAGGGCTGCTCTGAAACTGCGTGCGTCCATAATTCCTCCAGCTGCGATGACAGGGACAGATACAAAATCACAAATTTGCGGAACAAGCGACATTAATCCGAGCAAATGCTGTGATGACGGTCCCGAAAACGTCCCGCGGTGGCCCCCGGCTTCGCTCCCCTGTGCGACGATGGCATCCACTCCCCGGTCCTCAAGCAAAATGGCTTCCATGACGGAGGTGGCCGTGCCGATGATAAAAACGCCTTGATTTTTTAACTCCCGAACCTCCTCCGAGGCCGGCATGCCAAATGTAAAGGAGACGACCGGCACGTTTTCTCTCAGCACGATTTCCAGCTGTTCATGGTAGGGACTGGCCATTTCTTGAAGCGCTGGCATGGTTTCTGAAATCCCAAGCTCCCCGCGGTAAGGCTGAAGTGCATCATAAGCCACTTTGATTTCGCTCTCGGAAACATTTTGACTCTCCGGCACGAACAAATTCACTGCGAAAGGAAGCTCCGTTTCAGCCTTCACCTCCGAAATTAAGGAGGAAAGGTCTCCCGGCTTCATATAGCCTGCGCCAATCGATCCGAGGCAGCCAGATTTTGAAACGGCGCTTACAAGCTCCGGCCCTGTTATTCCGCCTGCCATGGGTGCCTGGATGATTGGATAGCGGAGTTTCAGTTTTTCATGCAACAGGATTGTCATGTTCATCCCCCCATTTCTCCTTTAAAAAGTTTGACGTTTTATCTGGAAACTCCTTTTCCAGCATGAAAAATAGGAAAGAGTCATCACATTTTCATGGATGGCGGCGAATAGGATAAATGGGCGGCAGAGCCAATAGCTTTTTGACGTCTGTTTATGGTATATTTTTTGAAGTGCATCTGGACAGCCAACTCTGATTTCAGAGCTGAATAAACTGATATAGAACGAGGTTATATACATGAATTTAAAACAGGAAATTGATAAGCGCAAAACGTTTGCGATTATTTCCCACCCGGATGCCGGGAAAACGACCCTGACCGAAAAACTGCTGCTATTCGGAAATGTCATCCGTTCTGCAGGAACAGTCAAAGGAAAAAAATCAGGCAAGTTTGCCGCATCCGACTGGATGGAAATCGAGAAAAAACGCGGAATTTCCGTTACCTCCAGTGTTATGAGCTTTCCCTACCATGATTTCCATGTAAACATTCTGGACACTCCCGGACATGAGGATTTCAGTGAAGATACGTACCGTACCCTGACGGCTGTTGACAGCGTCGTCATGATTATTGATTCCACTAAAGGCGTGGAGCCGCAAACCATCAAGCTCTTTAAAGTGTGCCGGATGCGCGGTATTCCGATTTTCACCTTTATGAACAAGCTTGACCGCGAAGGACGCGACCCGCTTGAACTGCTGGCGGAAATCGAAGAAGTACTTGGAATTGAATCTTATCCCATGAACTGGCCGGTCGGAATGGGAAAACGGTTCCTCGGCATCTATGACCGCTACTCCGAATCCTTTGTCCGCTTCAACGGAAACGAAGAAGAATCGGTATATAAGGTGGACGAAATGGAAGAAAAAGCGGCGGATATATATGAAAACCCAACGTACCAGGACACCCTTGGAGAACTTGAACTGCTGAATGAAGCAGGGAACGATTTTGATCCGGAGCGTGTCCGGAAAGGTGAACTGACACCTGTCTTCTTCGGAAGCGCTCTATCCAATTTCGGAGTTCAGACGTTTTTTGACACCTTCCTTCAGTTCGCTGCTTCACCTCAGCCGCGCCGCACAAATGAAGGCTTCATCGAACCGGAGAAGCAAGATTTCTCAGGCTATGTCTTTAAAATCCAGGCAAACATGAACACAAAGCACAGAGACAGGATTGCTTTCCTGCGCATCTGCTCCGGCACTTTTGAACGCGGAATGAGCGTCACCTTGAGCAGAACGAACAAAATTATTAAGCTCTCGCAATCTCAGTCGTTTATGGCAGGTGACCGGGAAACCGTCGACGTCGCCTATCCTGGAGATATAATCGGAATCTATGATCCGAACGCCTACCAGATCGGTGATACCCTCACTGCAGGAAAAGACCGGTTTGAATATGAGGAACTTCCGCAGTTCCCGCCGGAAATGTTCAAAAAAGTCCGGGCGAAAAACGTCATGAAATCCAAGCAGTTCAAAAAAGGAATCGACCAGCTCGTACAGGAAGGCGCCATCCAGCTCTTCCGCCAGGAACTGACCGACGACATCATTCTCGGAGCAGTCGGCCAGCTGCAATTTGAAGTGTTCGAGGAGCGGATGCGCTCTGAATACAATGCAGAAATCGAGTTCACCTCCCTCGGAGACCGGATCGCCCGCTGGATCGACGGCGACAAAGTCGACCGGAAAAAATTCGACAACCGGAGCATGCTCGTCAAAGACCGCTACGGCCAATACGCCGTCCTGTTCGAAAACGAATTCACCTACCGCTACTTCAGAGACAACAACAAAGACATCAAACTCATTGATCTCCTGGAGAGCAACGATTACCAAAGCTACTCCGGTCAATAAATAGAAACCCCAACCGGCAGATTGCCGGGCGGGGTTTTTTGGTTTTTTGTGGGGGGGCTAGCAGGGGGAAACAGGGATAAGGCAGGGATTTCTGTGACGTTGTCTGAGACCTAAAAACAGGGAAGAACGCTGAAATCCGGCGAAATAGCGTCTCCTGAGACCGGAAACTGCGCGATCGGTCTCTAGGGACCTTATTTCAGTGGTGAAAGCGCTATCTTTTAGGATTCCGGTCTCAGATGCAGCTATTTTCTGCTGAGAGGGAAAAATCAGGTCACTTTGGCGAAAATAGCGTCTCCTGAGACCGAAACCAGGGAAGAACACTAAAATCCAGCGGAATAGCGTCTCCTGAGACCGAAAATAGAGAAGAACACTAAAATTCCGCGAAATAGCGTCTCCTGAGACCGGAAACTGCGCGTTCGGTCTCCAGGGACCTTATTTCAGTGGTGAAAGCGCTATCTCTTAGAATTTCGGTCTCAGATGCAGCTATTTGCTGATGAGAGGGAAAAATCAGGTCACTTTGGCGAAAATAGCGTCTCCTGAGACCGAAACCAGGGAAGAACACTAAAATTCCGCGAAATAGCGTCTCCTGAGACCGGGAACTGCGTGTTCGGTCTCCAGGGACCTTATTTCAGTGGTGAAATCGCTGACTAGTGAACTTCCGGTCTCAGATGCAGCTATTTCCTGCTGAGAGGGAAAAATCAGGTCACTTTGGCGAAAATAGCGTCTCCTGAGACCGAAAATAGGGAAGAACACTAAAATTCCGCGAAATAGCGTCTCCTGAGACCGGGAACTGCGCGTTCGGTCTCCAGGGACCTTATTTCTAAGGTGAAAGCACTATCTAGTGAACTTCCGGTCTCAGATGCAGCTATTCGCTCCCGAAACCGTAAAATCAGGTCACTTTGGCGAAAATAGCGTCTCCTGAGACCGAAACCAGGGAAGATCACTAAAATCCAGCGGAATAGCGTCTTCTGAGACCGGAAACTGCCCAACCGGTCTCAAGCGCCGTTATTCGATGCAAAAAAAGCGCCCCAACTAGGGACGCTCTCCAATCAATTCTCAAGTGCTTTCGGCACCGCAGTTCCTTTTTCTCTGTAAAGCTGCCTTGCGAGCAGGGTCTGCAAAACAACAAAAATTCCGCCGATCGTCCAGTAGAGCGGGAGGAATGCAGCTGCACCAAAGGAAGCTGCTCCCATCATGATCGGCATCACATAGGCAAACATCGCCATTTGTTTTTGCTGCTCGGCCGGCATGTCAATTTGCGACACTTTTGCCTGCAGGAAGTAAACAGCAGCAGCAATCAGCGGCATGATGGGATCCGGGCTGCCGAGGTCAAACCACAGGAAGGAGTGGGCTGCAATCTCGGGGGTCCGCTGGATCGCGAAGTAAAAGCCGAACAGGATTGGTGTCTGGATCAGGATTGGAAGACAGCCGACTGCAAGCGGGTTGTAGCCGTGCGTCTGATAGAGCTTTAAGGTTTCCTGCTGCATCAAGCGCTGTGATTCTGGATCTTTCTTCTTCGTTTTGTATTTTTCCTGAATCTTCTTCATTTCCGGCTGGATAATGGCCATTTTTTTCTTCATAACCTGCTGGTTTTTATATTGCTTCATCATAAAAGGCATAAGAAGAAGCCGGACAAGGAACGTCACGATAATAATCGCAACCCCGTAGCTTCCGCTAAAGAGAGAGGCCGCAAATTTAATCAGCATGGAAAATGGGAAAACGACAAAATGGTTGAAAAATCCGGCTGTTTCATTGCTGATCGGTGTATGATCCGCCTGACAGCCGCTCAGCAGCAGGACCGAAAACAGCAGAATAAAAATACTTGACCGTTTAAGGAATGTGAACAGAGATGTTTGGTTTGGCATATATGCCCTCCTCGTATTGTTTAGCTTGTTGTGTATACGAGAAAGGGCGGCGGTCTCCATCATCATCAGGTGCGGAGGCCATTTTCATAATCCTGCTGATCCAGATGAGAATTTGGTCCATTCCTCCGGTAAACAACCTGGATGGCTTTGGATCTGAGCAAGCGTTCTGCCACATGCTCTTTACGGACAGATCGGCCTTCAGCGCTTTACCGGCGGTAAAAGCAGCAGCAAGGGTCCCGCCTGCAGAAATGATAAGGGAGAAAAGGACGATTAAATTCCCCACGTCATTCAGAAAATCTAAGTCGAACAGCATCTCTGTTCACCTCCTCTCTTATGTAATGCTTTTATTATATCATTTTTCTAAGAAAGGCATTCAAAAAAACCGCCAGATAATGGCGGTTACAGCTCTGAATCTTTAATATCGGCAAGTGGCATCAGTATCTCTTCCGGATTAAATTCTTTCAGTTCTTTTCCTTTTCTGATCCTTTTAGGAGCATCAGGGTTTGCTAATGCGCCCGTACCGAGGCTGATGAATTCTGCAGTATTCGCGTTTACCAGAGCAGAGGCTTTTCTGGGCTCCTGCAGTTTGCCGTTTGCGATCACCGGCAGACCGCTGAACTCCTTAGCCGCTTCGGCAAGGGACCTTGTTCCGTCTCCAAATGCGGGCGCATAGCCATCTGCATCGGTAACATGAATGTAATCGAGAGGCGTTTTGCCGAGAAGAGAAAAAATCTCTTCCGCATCTTCCTCTCCTTTCCGCCATTTGTAGCCGCTGTCGGAAACCTTAGCCTGGGAAATGCGGATTCCGACAATCATTCCGCTGCCTGCTGCCTGCTGAACATCATAGATGACTTCCATTAAAAATCGCATTCTGTTTTGCAGCGATCCGCCGTAGGAGTCCTCTCTTTCATTAAAGTAAGGGGTGAGAAATTCATCAAGCAAATAGCCGTTCGCTGCATGAATCTCCACTCCGTTAAACCCGGCCTGCCGTGCATTCATTGCAGCCGCTGCAAAGCCTCTTTTCACTTCAGAAATATCCTGTTCACTCATTTCTTTTGGAACAGGATACGGTCCGGAGCCGCCATAAAAACCTAGCTTTTCTCCTTTTGGTGCGACTGCAGAAGGAGCTGCAGTCTGCTTTATATAAATGTTCCCTTGAGACTGTCCGCCTGCATGCATCAGCTGGGCGATCATAACCGCACCGCTGCTTTGCACGGATTCTGTAATCGGCCTCCAGGCTGCAATATGGCCGGCGCTTACAAGGCCGGGCTGATTGTAGTAGCCTTGGCTGTATCGGTCATCTGTATAGATCCCCTCAGAAATAACCGCTGCAAAACCGCCTTTTGCGAAACGCTTATAATAGCGTTCCATGCGGGAGTTGGGCATCCCATCTTCATCTGCACTGATCCGGGTCATCGGAGAAACCATAAACCGGTTTTTTAATTTGTACGGTCCGAGCATGTGTTCAGAAAAAAGTTCTGGATACTTTTCCATAGGTTATTCCTCCAATTTTCACCGTCTGTCCTAAACTACATGATACCCGTTTTCTTTCTTGCAATCACTTTTGCGCACTCGAAGGTTTTGAGGCCGTTATATTGTGCAATAGTAAACCCATAAGGTAAGGAGGCGGAGAAATGTCAGCGAAAATAATCCTTTTTGATGCGTATGGTACGCTATTTGATGTATATACAGTAAAAGAAAAATGCGAGGAGTTTTATGAGGGAAAAGGGGAATCAATCAGCCGGCTGTGGAGGGAAAAGCAGCTCGAATATTGTTTTTTGAGCCAGCTGACCCAAAAATACGAACCGTTCGACCAGCTTACAAGAAAGGGGCTGCAGGCTGCTCTCGATCAGATGGGTGAAAATTATGACACGGAAAGGATAGACACCTTATTCAAAGCTTACGAGCAGTTGCAACCTTTTGAAGAAACAGAAACCGTACTGAAACAGCTAAGTGGGAGAAAAACCGCTATTTTTTCCAACGGCACGAAAGGAATGCTGGACCCTCTTATCAGGCATAACGGGTTTGAAGAGCTAATTGGATCCATCAGTGCAGATGGAATCCGCCAGTATAAGCCCGCACCTGCTGCCTACAGCTATGCAATGGAAAAACTGGGGGCCGCCAAGGAAGACATCCTCTTTGTATCCTGTAACCAATGGGATATCGCAGGAGCAGCATCTTTCGGCTTCAAAACGGTATGGATCAACCGGAAAGAGGAACCGCTATCCCGTCTTGGCTTCAAGCCGCACAAGCAACTAAACAGCCTGGAAGGTCTGGCTGAAATCGGCTGAAGCATGATAGAATAAAAGCATTACTCACAGAGAAGAGGGAGTGCCCGATGCTGACTAAAGCCATAGTCGCATTGATTTTTCCGTTTGTCCTTGTTGTGCTGTTCACAAGGGTCACCTATAGTTATATCGTAGGCACAGCCTTAACCGCAGCGCTGATTATTGCTTCTTATTTAAAAGGATATACCCAGTTTGACTATATAGTGGGCCTGGATGCTGTCTCATTAGTGGCAGGAGCAATCTTTGCCAGAAAAATGAACAGGAAACCCAACCATTTAAATAAGTGAAAACAGCTCTCCCTTAATGAAGGGAGAGTTTTTATGTGCCGGAACCGGATGCTTCCATACTGGTCTGCCTGACCTGACCGAACAGCTGAAAACATAATTTACAGAATTGACCACGTTCTGCAAAACAGAATTTACGTGCCACAAACCCTGAAATACGACCAGTCCGTTAACGTGCCGCTCCACTCAAAGGACGTGCCAAAAAGTGGACTCAACGTGCCAAACTGAATTTACGTGCTCAAACCCAAGTAATACGAGCCGAACCAGTCTGTTAACGTGCCGTTCCACTCAGAAGACGTGCCCAAAAGTGGACTCAACGTGCCAAACTGGATTTACGTGCCGAAACCCAAGTAATACGAGCCGAACCAGTCCGTTAACGTGCCGCTCCACTCAAAGGACGTGCCAAAAAGTGGACTCAACGTACCAAACTGAATTTACGTGCTCAAACCCAAGTAATACCAGCCTAACCACCACCTATACGTGCCGTTCCACTCAATCTACGTGCCCAAAAAAGACCTCAACGTGCCAAACTGTCTTTACCTCCCAGGGTTTCAGCAGTTTCAAACTTCAATCCCTTGTTGCCTGCAAAACTAAATCCATCCTCCACCCCACATCTGGGTCTCAAACTTCCATTCTAAACCCATCCTCCTAACCGAATTTATCCTTTCCACGCATCCATCTTAATAAAAAAGATTGCAGTCATGGAAAAGCGGGAAAACTGTAGGATATGAATGAAGGATTTACAAACATTAGTTCGTATTCTTGGATTATTCCATTCTAAGTATGGTAAAATATAAACAATATTTTGTGCGAATTGGGGGTCAGTGGAGTGGAGCAGCAGTTTAATTTGGTATCGAAATACAAGCCAGAGGGAGACCAGCCCGCTGCCATTAAAAAGCTGGTTGAAGGAATTGCAGAGGGGAAGAAGCACCAGACGCTTCTTGGAGCTACCGGTACCGGTAAGACGTTTACCGTTTCCAATCTGATAAAAGAAGTGAATAAGCCTACCCTCGTGATTGCCCACAATAAAACGCTGGCAGGGCAGCTCTACAGCGAGTTCAAGGAGTTTTTCCCTGACAATGCAGTAGAGTATTTTGTCAGTTATTACGATTATTATCAGCCGGAGGCATATGTCCCCCAGACGGATACGTTCATTGAAAAGGATGCGAGCATCAATGACGAGATTGATAAGCTTCGCCACTCAGCTACCACTTCCCTTTTTGAACGCAGAGATGTCATTATCATTGCAAGTGTTTCGTGCATTTACGGTCTCGGTTCGCCGGAGGAGTATCAGGAGCTTGTTGTTTCGCTGCGGACAGGCATGGAGCTTGAGCGGAACCAGCTGCTCAGGAAGCTTGTCGATGTTCAATATGAGCGGAATGATATTGATTTTAAGCGCGGGACGTTCAGAGTGCGCGGAGATGTCGTCGAAATTTTTCCTGCTTCAAGGGATGAACACTGCATCCGGGTTGAATTCTTTGGTGATGAGATTGACCGGATCCGCGAGGTGGATGCCCTGACAGGAGAAATTCTTGGCGAACGCGAGCATGTTGCAATTTTCCCGGCTTCCCACTTCGTAACCCGTGAAGAAAAGATGAAGATTGCCATTGGGAACATCGAGAAAGAGCTGGATGAAGAACTGGTGAAAATGCGCGAAGCCGGCAAACTGCTTGAAGCCCAGAGGCTCGAACAGAGAACGAGATATGATCTGGAAATGATGAGGGAGATGGGATTCTGCTCCGGAATCGAAAACTATTCCAGGCACTTGACACTCCGGCCGCCAGGCTCCACTCCTTATACTTTGCTGGATTACTTTCCGGATGATTTTATGATTGTCATTGATGAGTCGCACGTTACTCTTCCGCAGGTCCGGGGAATGTTCAACGGGGACCAGGCCCGTAAGCAGGTTCTCGTTGATCATGGCTTCCGTCTGCCTTCTGCCAAGGACAACCGTCCACTGCGCTTTGATGAGTTCGAGAACCACATGACGAACATGATTTATGTATCGGCTACACCGGGGCCATATGAGATTGATCACACTCCTGAAATGATTGAACAGATTATCCGGCCGACCGGCCTTCTCGATCCTAATATCGAGGTCCGCCCGATTCAGGGGCAGATTGATGATTTGATCGGCGAAATCAATGCCAGAGTGGAACGAAATGAACGGGTGCTTGTCACGACCCTTACGAAAAAAATGTCTGAGGATCTGACCAATTACCTCCGGGAAATTGGCATTAAAGTTACGTATCTGCATTCTGAAATTAAGACACTTGAACGGATTGAGATTATCCGGGATCTGAGGCTTGGTAAGCATGACGTTCTGGTGGGGATCAACCTTTTAAGGGAAGGACTTGATATTCCGGAGGTTTCCCTTGTTGCCATCCTCGATGCCGATAAGGAAGGCTTTCTCCGCTCAGAGCGGTCCCTTATTCAGATTACCGGCCGTGCGGCAAGGAATTCGAACGGCCATGTGATCATGTATGCAGATAAAATAACCAACTCAATGGATGTAGCGATAAATGAAACAAAGCGCCGCCGCGAAATTCAGGAAGAATACAATAAAAAACATGGTATTACACCGACAACCATCCAGAAGGATATCCGCGATGTAATCCGGGCGACGATGGAAGCGGTGGACGAAGATACAGATCAAGCAGCACCGAAGCTTGCGAAGATGACGAAAAAAGAACGGGAAAAAGTCATCGCGCAAATGGAAACCGAAATGAAGGAAGCAGCAAAAGGACTCGACTTCGAGAGGGCTGCCGAGCTTCGTGACCTGCTAATTGAGCTTAAAGCGGAAGGATGACGAAAGTATGGCCAGTGAACATATTGTTGTAAAGGGAGCCAGGGCGCATAACCTGAAAAATATTGATGTTACGATTCCGCGCAATCAGCTTGTCGTCCTGACCGGACTGTCAGGATCCGGAAAATCATCTTTGGCATTTGATACAATTTATGCAGAAGGGCAGAGGCGTTATGTAGAATCGCTGTCTGCCTATGCAAGGCAATTTCTCGGACAGATGGACAAACCGGATGTGGATTCCATTGATGGTCTGTCTCCGGCCATCTCCATCGATCAAAAAACAACGAGCCGGAACCCGCGTTCCACTGTTGGTACTGTGACGGAGATCTATGACTATCTGCGCCTGCTGTATGCAAGGGTCGGCAGGCCTGTTTGTCCGAATCACGGAATCGAGATTAGTTCCCAGACGATCCAGCAGATGGTTGACCGGCTGATGGAATTCCCGGAGCGTACAAAAATGCAGGTCCTCGCACCGGTTGTTTCCGGAAGAAAAGGAACGCATGCCAAATCACTCGAAGATATTAAAAAACAGGGATACGTCAGGGTACGTGTTAACGGTGAGATGCTGGAGCTCTCAGAGGAGATTGTCCTCGAAAAGAATAAAAAGCATTCTATTGAAGTTGTTATTGACCGGATTGTTATAAAAGAAGGGATCGAAGCACGGCTGAGTGATTCCCTTGAAGCTGCTCTTGCCCTTGGTGAAGGTAGAGTCATGATTGATGTAATCGGGGAAGAAGAGCTTCTTTTCAGTGAGCACCACGCCTGCCCGTATTGCGGATTTTCGATTGGAGAGCTGGAACCGAGAATGTTCTCGTTCAACAGTCCTTTCGGTGCCTGCTCAGCCTGTGATGGGCTTGGGTCTAAGCTGGAAGTGGATTATGAACTGGTCGTTCCGAATAAGCACCTGACCCTCAAGCAGCATGCGATTGCACCATGGGAGCCGACGAGTTCCCAGTATTATCCACAGCTGCTGGACGCAGTGTGCAGCCATTATGGAATTGAGACGAACGTTCCCGTAAAGGATCTTCCGAAAAACCAGCTGGATAAAATTTTATACGGAAGCGGGAAGGACGAAATATACTTCCGCTATGAAAATGATTTCGGACAGGTCAGAGAAAGCTATATTAAGTTTGAAGGTGTTATGAAAAATATTGAGCGCCGCTATCGCGAGACAAGCTCTGATTACATCCGAGAACAGATGGAGAAATACATGGCCCAGCAGCCATGTCCGACTTGCAAAGGATACAGGCTGAAAAAAGAAACACTCGCCGTGAAAATTGATGGCCGCCATGTAGGGGAAACCACTTCTCTTTCTGTTCACGCAGCGCACGATTTCTTTAAGCATCTGCAGCTGACAGAAAAAGAGATGAAGATTGCCAACCTTATTTTAAGAGAAATCTGTGAACGACTGAGTTTTCTTATAAATGTAGGCCTGGATTATCTGACGTTAAACCGCTCAGCCGGCTCTCTTTCAGGAGGCGAGGCACAGAGAATCCGGCTTGCTACTCAAATCGGCTCCAAGCTGACAGGCGTGCTGTATATTTTGGATGAGCCTTCCATCGGACTCCACCAGCGGGATAATGATCGTCTGATTGAAACGCTTCAGAATATGAGAGACATCGGCAATACGCTCATTGTCGTCGAGCATGATGAGGATACGATGCTTGCTGCCGATTATCTCATTGATATTGGCCCGGGAGCAGGTGTTCACGGCGGAAATGTCATTTCCGCCGGTACACCGAAGGAAGTGATGGAAGATGAAGCCTCCCTGACAGGGAAGTATTTGTCTGGAAAGAAATTTATTCCGCTTCCTCTGGAAAGAAGAAAACCGGATGGCCGCTTTATTGAAATCAAAGGGGCGCAGGAAAACAACTTGAAGGATGTTTCGGTGAAATTTCCGCTCGGTATGTTTATCGCCGTTACCGGTGTTTCCGGATCCGGGAAAAGTACACTCGTAAATGAAATACTCCATAAATCCCTTGCCCAGAGGCTGCATAAAGCAAAAACAAAGCCGGGTGAGCATAAAGAGATCCTTGGCATCGATCATCTGGATAAAGTCATTGACATCGACCAGTCACCGATCGGCCGGACACCACGGTCCAATCCTGCTACGTATACAGGTGTATTTGATGATATCCGAGATGTCTTTGCTTCTACGAACGAGGCGAAGGTGCGCGGCTATAAAAAAGGCCGCTTCAGCTTTAATGTGAAGGGCGGCCGTTGTGAAGCGTGCCGGGGAGACGGAATTATCAAAATTGAGATGCACTTCCTGCCGGATGTCTACGTGCCATGTGAGGTATGCCACGGGAAGCGGTATAACCGGGAAACACTTGAAGTGAAATATAAAGGGAAAAACATTTCCGATATTCTGGAGATGACCGTTGAGGACGCCCTGGATTTCTTTGAAAACATTCCGAAGATCCACCGTAAAATGCAGACGGTATACGACGTTGGGCTCGGCTATATTACGCTCGGTCAGCCGGCGACTACTCTATCCGGAGGGGAAGCACAGCGAGTGAAGCTTGCTTCTGAACTGCACAGGCGTTCCACTGGACGTTCGCTCTACATCCTTGATGAACCGACGACAGGTCTCCACGTTGACGACATTGCAAGGCTCCTTAAGGTGCTGCAGCGTCTCGTTGAAAATGGAGATACAGTTCTGGTCATCGAGCATAATCTGGATGTCATAAAAGCAGCCGATTATCTTGTAGACCTCGGGCCGGAAGGAGGCAGCGGAGGCGGCCAGATCATTGCTTCCGGATCGCCGGAAAAAGTGATGGAGGACCAAGGCTCCTACACAGGCCGCTATCTAAAGCCAATTATTGAACGCGAGCGCAAGCGGATGGAAGAGCTGGTGAAAGAAAAAGAAGCGGCTGTTAAGTGACGGATGAATAAAACCCCCAAGATGGCAGATCTCCATTTGGGGGTTTTCCTGTTTAAAACGGCAGTCGGAGCGTTAGCTTATACTCAGTCAAGCTTCCAGCGCTTTTGCTAGGCGGGAACCTTCCACGTTCAGGTGTTTGCTGCGATTCTCCCTATCTCCCTTTTAACCAAATTATTCCGTTTCCATGCGTTAAGAAATCGCATAGCCTAATACAATATAAATACTGGGCTATATTGAAACAGCATTCTGTCGGACATACGGGCTCGGTGGGCATGCACAGGCCAATCAGAGGGGAAGAGGGATAGGAGGAAAGGCGGAGATCCCGCTAGAGAGAGGATATTTGGTTCAGTAAGAAGGCTGCTTTTTGTGATGCCGGGCTAAAAACTTGAAACCCTGCTTCTTCTCATTCGTATCAATTTAAAAGGAGATGTTCAATCATGCATTCTGACCGGATTATTTCTTCCCTGTGCTATTTCAGTGTGTTGTTTGCTCCGTTTTTACTACCTATCGTGGTTTATTTTGTTACCGAAGATTATGAAACAAAGAGGCACGCGAAGGCATCGCTTCTCTCCCATCTTGTACCGGTGATTTCGATTTTCCTGTACTTCTTTGTTTTTCTGGGAGCGGCTGCTTCCGGAAGTGAGTGGATTGGCGGGATTGCTGTAGTTGGCGGAATGCTGCTGCTGCTTGGTGTAAACGCCGCTGTATTCATCTGGAATCTGGTAAAAGGAATCAAGCTTTTAACATAAAGGGATGGTACACGAAAATCACGAATAAGGTGATAGTAGGCTGAAGGGATAAGGAGGAGTTAAAGTGAAAGAAGAACGCAGAAGAATTCTCAAGCTCGTGGAGGAAGGCAAGCTTTCTGTCGAAGAGGCTTTGTCCCTCATTGAAAAGCTCGATCAGGAGAAGGAAAGCCACGAAAAGAACTGGGCTTCGTTCTCACCTTCCATTTTGCTAAAGAAAGAGGAGAAGGAAACGGAAAATCCTTCTTCAGAAGGAGCTCAGTACGGGCAGGGGAAAACAGCTTCCAAACTGATGAACTGGATTGATACGGCCGTAAAGAAAGTAAAGGAGCTGGATCTTGATCTAGCCATCGGAAGTTCATTTGATGTGCCGCATGTGTTCCAGTTCAGCGGAGAAGGGATGAATGAGTGGGATATTCAAATCGTAAACGGTCATGTGGATTTTAAACCGTGGTCAGGCGATGAAGTCCGGATTGAATGTGATGCGAAGGTCTTTCAGACAGAGAGTGAACTGGAAGCGAAAGAAGCATTCTTGAAAAACTTTTATTGTGAAATGGAAGGAAGCAAGCTGAAGGTTGCGTGCGAAAAAAAATCTATGAAAGCGAATGTCCTCGTTTATTTGCCTGACCGGGCCTATGATTCTGGAAAAGTTAAACTGTTTAGCGGCCCGATTAGAGGGGAACAGCTAACTATAAAGGATTTTAAAGCAAAGACGGCCAACGGTATGATCTCATTAACCGGGATGGCCGGCAGTAAAGCGGAACTTGAAACGGCAAACGGACAAATTAAATGTTCAGGTCATCGATTCGAAACGCTTGAAGCGGAAACCATTCATGGGATGATCGATGTCAGTGGAACAGGCAAAAAACTCGACCTTCAAAGCTTCAACGGTAAAATCATGCTTAACGCGGCGGATCCTGAATGCAGAACCATACATTGCAGTGCTGCCACTGGCAGCGTCGAGATTTCCATTCCGCGTGATGTAAAAACGAGCGGAGAGCTTAAAACGAATCTTGGCTCACTGCACTGCTATCTGGATGCTCTTGAAATTACAGCAGAGAAGCATGATTCGATTGCGAAAGAACTGCGTTTCCGTTCGAATGAAGCTTCAGAAGGTGGACTGTCCGTATTTGCCGATTCGAAAACAGGTTCTGTTGTCTTAAAGCATAAGGAGAGGTGAATCTTGATGAAGAAACTAGTCAAATCTACTACAAACAAAAAAATTGCAGGTGTATTAGGAGGCATAGCTGACCGCTACGGCTTTAATGCGAATGTGCTGCGTATTGCATATGTACTGGCGGCTCTCTTTACAGCCGGATTGCCATTCGTGATTGTGTACGCAGTCCTTGCGATGGTTCTGCCAAAAGAAAGCGGTCCGTACGGTGCTTAGATGGGTTGCGAGCATTCTCATCAATGCGGTTATATTGATGGTCTGCGCGCTCCTTTTTAAAGAAAATTTCCAGCTCGCCGGGATCTGGGCTGCTGTATTGGCAAGTCTCGTCCTTTCAATTGTAAATTTCCTGATCAAACCGTTCCTTGTGTTGCTTACTCTTCCGGTAACGGTCCTGACCCTGGGGCTTTTTCTTTTTGTGATTAATGCGATTACGCTGATGATCACTCAGGCGCTGCTCGGCGATTCATTTAACATCAGCGGGTTCGGAACCGCATTATTAGCCTCTATCGTCATTTCCCTTCTGCATCTGGTCGTGCAAAAAGGAGTGCTTCAGCCGATGAGAGAGAACAAATAGGAACTGTCCGTTGAAGTTCAGTTCTGCTGATTTCCTAATAAAGCTGTCAAATCAGACGGTGTGCTTCCATTCTGCAGGGCATCTTGAAGTGCTGTTTTCCCTGCAGGAGTTAAGCACCTCAATCGTATTGAATAAAAAGCAAAACCCCCGGACATTTCCGGGGGTTTTTTCGCTTCATTTCCCTAACCGGACCGCTCCTTTTTTCTCATGGTTTTCATCTAATGGGGAATGATAACGGTCAGGTGATGACGATGAGATACATGAGGGCTGGTCTAATTGCAACGGTTATTGTTGTTTTAACGGCGGCTCCGTTTAAAGGCCATGCCGATGAGGGCTTTTCTTTTGTTTGGATGAGTGATACCCAGTATTATGCGAAGGATTACCCGGAAATCCTGATGAGCCAGATGAACTGGATTTTGAAAAACAGGTCAACTCAGCGCCATTCGTATCTTGTGCATACAGGGGACCTCGTCCATAATCCAAATCAGTTTGCACAGTGGGAAAGGAATCACATCGCATTCAGCAAGCTGGATCAGCAGGGGTTTGCTTATGGGCTGCTGCCGGGAAATCATGATTTCAAGCAAGAAGAGGGGCTTCAGCCGTACTACCGCTTTTTTGGAGAGCACCGCTTTAAGGAAAAGCCCTTTTATAAGGGGGCGTTTCTCGATAATTGCGGCCATTATGACGAAGCCGGAGGCAGGCTTTTCGTATACATGGGCTGGTGCAGTGCCGGAAAGAAAGAATTGGACTGGATGAATACAGTGCTTAAAGAAAACCAGGATAAAGAAGCAGTGCTGGCTGTCCATGATTATCTGACCTTTCGCGGTACGAGGAGCTACAATGGAGAAAAGATTTACCGGCAAGTCGTTGTACCGAACCCGAATGTGAAGCTCGTATTAAGCGGCCATTATTACGGGGAGGCCGCAAAAACGGATCGGCCCCAAGAGGGGAGAATCGTCCATCAGCTGATGGCGAACTACCAGGGTTTTCCTCAGGGAGGGGGCGGATACATGAAAGTGATTCAATGGAGACAGGATGAGCTGGTGGTTCGGACCTATTCGCCTTATTTGAATAAAGAGCGTGAAAAACCGTATACGCTGAAATATAAATGACCTTCTTGTGATGAGAAGGTTTTTTAATGACCTTCTGAAAGACTATATCCTCATGGGCAAAAGTGCTAAAATGAAAGAAGATTTTACAAAAGCGGTTTCTTAGAAGGGGGATTTATGATGCCTAAGGTTCGTACGAAGGACATTATGGACAAATTTAAAATGGAACTGATCAGCGGAGAAGAAGGAATTAACAGGCCGATAACGACAAGTGACCTTTCCCGTCCAGGCCTTGAAATAGCCGGATATTTTGCCTATTATCCGAAGGAACGTGTTCAAATACTCGGAAAAACGGAGCTGTCTTTTTTTGAGAAGCTGGGCCGGTTCGAGAAAGAAGAGCGGATGGCCGGGCTGTGCAGTCCGATCACACCGGCAATCCTCGTTTCGAGAGAAATGGATATTCCGCAGGAGCTCGTTGATGCATCTGAAAAAACCGGAGTACCCGTTCTGCGGTCCAATATGAAAACAACCAGGCTGTCCAGCCATCTGACGAACTTTCTTGAAAGCCGTCTTGCTCCAACGACAGCCGTTCACGGCGTGCTTGTGGATATTTACGGTGTCGGTGTGCTGATCATTGGGAAAAGCGGGGTCGGAAAAAGTGAAACGGCTCTCGAACTTGTGAAACGGGGCCATCGCCTGGTAGCGGATGACTGCGTGGAAATCAGGCAGGAGGACCAGAATACGCTGATCGGAAATGCTCCGGAATTGATCGAGCATCTACTTGAGATCCGCGGACTCGGCATTATTGATGTGATGACTCTTTTCGGTGCAGGTGCAGTCCGCAGCAATAAACGGATTACACTCGTCATTGACCTTGAAACATGGGATCCAAAGAAGCAGTACGACCGTCTCGGTCTGGAAGAGGAGACGATGAAGATTATCGATACGGATATCCAGAAGCTCACCGTTCCAGTTCGTCCGGGCCGAAACTTGGCCGTCATCATCGAAGTGGCAGCCATGAATTTCCGCTTGAAGCGAATGGGGCTAAATGCAGCTGAACAATTTACAACAAAGCTTGCTGATGTAATCGAAGAAGGAGACCGTTAAAAATTTCAGCTGTAGAAAGAGGAGTGGAAAGATATGCTAGCAGCAATTCAGCCGATTAACCCTATAGCCATTGAACTTGGCGGGCTTCAGGTTCACTGGTACGGCGTTATCATCGGACTTGGAGCTCTTCTCGGACTGTGGATTGCGGTCAGGGAAAGCATCCGGCGCGGGATGCATAAAGATACATTTGTCGATTTGGTTCTGTTTGCCATTCCGATTGCCATCATTTGTGCCCGGCTCTATTATGTTGCGTTTCAATGGGACTACTATTCACAGAACCCGGCGATGATCCCGCAAATCTGGCAGGGAGGGCTCGCCATTCATGGAGGCTTGATTGGAGCTGTCGCAACAGGGGTTATTTTTGCCAGGGTAAAAAAAATATCGTTCTGGAAGCTTGCTGATATCGCTGCACCAAGTATTATTCTTGGTCAGGCCATCGGCCGCTGGGGAAATTTTATCAACCAGGAAGCATTTGGAGGGCCGGTAACAAGGGGATTTCTTGAAGGTCTTTTCATTCCAGAATTTATTATTAACCAAATGTACATAGACGGCCAGTACTATCATCCAACCTTTCTCTATGAGTCACTCTGGAACTTTGCAGGCTTTGCCCTTCTTATCTTCCTCAGAAGAGTGAACTTAAAAAGAGGCGAATTGTTTCTCTCCTATGTGATCTGGTATTCCATCGGCCGCTATTTTATCGAAGGCATGAGAACCGACAGTCTGATGCTCACGGCCGATTTGCGGATTGCCCAGGTGATTTCGATTGTATTGATTCTGATTGCCGCAGGACTTATCTTTTACCGCCGAAAGAGCGGACTCGCAAACAAGAGATACTTAGATTCCGATAAGGAGTGATTCAACTGAAGGCGAGCTTGGAAAAAGGCTTTAAAGCGGGGCTTTCTACGACGTGGACTCTTGGAAAAGTCATTTTCCCCGTCACGCTGCTCGTAGGAATTCTGCGCTACACCCCTGTCTTGGACTGGATCATTCAGGTGATTACACCGTTAATGGGTCTCATTGGACTTCGCGGTGAGGCGGCCATTCCGCTTGTCCTTGGGAATTTCCTCAATTTATATGCTGGAATTGCCGGGATTCTGACCTTGGATCTAACGGTGAAAGAGGTTTTTATCCTCGCCGTGATGCTTTCTTTTTCCCATAATCTGATCATTGAATCGACAGTTGCCGCAAAAGTAGGCCTCAAGCTATGGCTCATTCTTCTCGTCCGGATCGGCCTTGCTGTCATTTCGGCGGCGGTCATCAACCTTGTATGGCAGGGAGGCGGGGAACTGGCGCAATATGGGTTTATCTCAAAGGGAGAAAGTGTTCCGGATGGCTGGGGTGAAATTCTGCTGGATGCTGTTGGTAAAGGGGTTCTTGGCATCGTTCAGCTGGCGGCCATCGTGATCCCGCTTATGATTATTATGCAATTTATGAAAGACTTTGGCTGGCTGCACGTTTTCTCCCGATGGATGGCACCGGTAACCCGTTTTCTGGGAATGAAGGAAAACACATCCATGACACTAGTGGCCGGTCTCACGATCGGGCTTGCTTATGGAGCCGGTGTGATGATCCAGGCAGTCAAAGAAGACGGCGTCAGCTACAGGGATTTGACGCTGGCTTTCATTTTCCTTGTGTCCTGCCATGCGGTCGTAGAAGATACACTGATCTTTGTGCCGCTCGGAATCCCGGTCCTCCCGCTCTTCATCATTCGGGTCGTCACAGCAGTACTTCTTACCATACTTGTAGCCAAGCTTTGGAAACAGCCCGATTCTTCAGCAAGAAAGGAACCTGCAAATGAAAAGAACTACCATTCTGTTTGATTTGGACGGAACATTGATTAATACGAACGAGCTCATCATTGAGTCCTTTTTGCATACCCTGCATCATTACAAGCCGGGTGAATACAGCCGGGAAAAAGTGCTGCCATTCATCGGGCCTACCCTTTATGAGACCTTTAACAGCGTTCATCCGGAAAAAGCAGATGAAATGGTCAAGGTGTACAGGAAATTCAACCATGAGCAGCATGATGCACTCGTAACAGAATTCGCTACCGTGTATGAAACGGTGGAGAAGCTTCATGCTGCCGGATATAAGCTCGGGATTGTCACGACCAAAATCCGTGATACGGTAAACATGGGCTTAAAACTCACCAAGCTTGACCGCTTTTTTGATGTCGTTGTGACCCTCGATGATGTAGAGCATGCGAAGCCGCATCCGGAGCCGGTATTGAAAGCTCTGAACTTGCTCGGCTCAAAGCCTGAAGAGGCCATCATGGTAGGAGATAATCATCATGACATTGAAGCAGGTCAAAATGCCGGAACAATGACAGCCGGGGTGGCCTGGACGATTAAAGGGAGAGAATACCTTGCTTCCTATCACCCAGATGTAATGCTTGAGCAGATGAGTGATCTGCTTCCTGTCGTTGGAGTGGAATAGCATGCGAAGAACAGTAAGGTATCCGGTCGAAGGAGCCAATTCACTCTGGCATATATACAAAACCGTTCCTTTCTGGAAGGTGACCCGGAATTTTATCGTCATTCAAATAGCCCGCTACACTCCTTTTCTTTCAATGAAAAATTGGCTGTACCGGACGTTCCTCGGTGTGCAGGTCGGCAAGCAGACTTCCTTTGCGCTGATGGTCATGCTGGACATCATGTTTCCTGAAAAAATTAAAGTAGGGCGCAACACAGTGATCGGCTACAATACAACGATCCTGGCCCACGAATATTTAATCAAGGAATACCGCTTGGGTGATGTCATCATCGGGGATGAAGTCATGGTTGGCGCAAATACTACCATCCTTCCGGGAGTTGTAATCGGTGACGGTGCGATCGTGTCAGCCGGCACCCTCGTACACAAGGATGTCCCGGCTGGTGCATTTGCCGGCGGCAACCCCATGCAGATCATCTATACAAAAGAAGAGATGGAAAAACGGGCACACATTGAACCCGCTGGACAGTAAACAGTCCGGCGGGTTTTTTCTTATGCTGAATCAATGCCGGACAGGGATTCAGTATAAATTGCGAATTCAGCATATGGAGATGCAATGAGGATTCAGCATAAATTCCGGAAGTTCAGCATAAGCGGTGAGGATTCCTTCAAAACAGCGCAGCGGCTGCACAGCAATATCCGACAGGGAGGTTGATTCTTTCGGTAATAAGGGAAGTATACCGGTAGGACAAAGAACTTTTTCTTGATGAGATACCTTTAATTTGTTAGCATGGTAATATATTAGCGAGATAAAGGATTTGGAACATTTACATAAAACGGGGGTGCAGAAGCGGTGTTTATGTTTGAAAAACCTCTTGGAATGAGAGATACGCTGCCGGCTCTTTATAAAACTAAAAGAGCGCTAAGGGATAAAGTGATGAAGGAAATCAGCGGCTGGGGCTATGATTTTATGGAGACCCCTGCCTTGGAATATTATGAAACAGTTGGTGTACAGTCGGCTATTTTAGATCAGCAGCTTTTTAAACTGCTGGATCAGCAGGGGAAAACCCTTGTTCTGCGGCCGGATATGACTGCTCCGATTGCGAGGGTGGCGGCTTCAAGGATTCAGCAGCCATTTCCGCTCAGGCTTTCTTATCAGGCAAATGTCTTCAGAGCCCAGCAGCGCGAAGGCGGGCGTCCTGCAGAATTCGAACAGATCGGCGTCGAATTGATCGGAGATGACTCAATCAGTGCGGATGCAGAAGCCATCTCCCTGATGATTTCTGCTCTTAAGGCGGCGGGGCTGGAAAATTTCAGAGTAGCAGTGGGGCATATCGGCTTTGCGGATGCGCTTTTCAAAGAAATTCTCGGAAACCAGGAAAGAGCAGATAAACTTAGACGTTTTTTATATGAGAAAAATTATGTCGGTTACCGCGAGCATGTGAAATCACTGTCCTTGTCCTCCATTGATAAGGAACGTCTCCTTGCTTTCCTGACTCTGAGAGGGGAACCTGCCAAGATGGAGCAGGCCCTCTCCATATGCGAATCCGAGGATTGCAGAAAAGCGATCGATGAATTGAACAGGCTTTGGGAGATGCTCGAAGCATTCGGAGCAGCCGGCCATGTAAAGCTTGATTTAAATATTGTCAGCCATATGAGCTACTATTCCGGAATTCTGTTTGAAGTGTATTCGGATAAAGCCGGATTTCCGCTTGGCAATGGGGGCCGGTACAACGGGCTGATGGAAAAGTTCAACCAGCCTGCTCCAGCTACAGGCTTCGGTCTTCAGCTTGACCGCCTGCTTGAGGCGCTGGCTCCGGCAGAAAAAGCAGAGGAGAAGCAGTGCGTGATCTATTCCCAGGAACGGATGAAGGAAGCGGCTGAGTACGCCGGAAATCTAAGGGCGGATGGAAAAATGGCCGTTCTCCAGAATCTCTCCGGCATCCGTGATGTAGATGCTTTTACGAAGCAGTTTGAAGAGGTTGCTTATTTCATCGGTTCAAAGAGAGGTGCTTCAGATGAATAATGTGCTGACCATTGCGATGCCGAAGGGCAGAATTTTTGAAGAAGCCGCAGAGCTTCTCAGGGAAGCAGGCTATAAGCTTCCGCCTGAACTGGATGACAGCCGGAAGCTCATTCTGGATATTCCAGAAGAAAATCTCCGTTTCTTCCTGGCAAAGCCTATGGATGTTTCAACCTATGTCGAGCATGGCGTCGCAGATGCCGGAATTGCAGGCAAGGACGTCCTTCTCGAGGAAGAGCGGGATGTTTATGAGGTGCTTGACCTGCAAATCAGCAGCTGCTATCTCGCCGTTGCCGGTCTTCCTGATCATCCGATGAGTGATGTGGCACCAAGAATTGCAACCAAGTATCCGAACATTGCCTCGAGCTATTTCCGGGAGCAGGGAGAACAGGTCGAAATCATTAAATTAAACGGATCGATTGAGCTTGCTCCCATGATCGGGCTTGCGGACCGGATCGTCGATATTGTATCAACAGGACGGACATTGAAGGAAAACGGGCTTATTGAGTACGAACAGATCTGTGACGTGACGTCCAGGCTGATCGTGAACCCGGTCAGCTACCGGATGAAGGATCTTCAAATCGATGAGCTGGCAGAACGGCTCTCTAAAGCAGTGAGCAGCAGGCAGGGAGGGAAAACGGTTGGTTAAGGAAATTATTGAAGCGGTCAGGCAGCAGGGCGACACTGCGCTGAGAGATTATACAGAACGCTTTGACGGGGTCCGGCTTGAGTCTTTGCGTGCAACACCTGAAGAAATAGAGGAAGCCTACAAGGAAATCAGTGATTCTTTGCTTGCCGTTATAAGGGAAGCGATTGAAAATATCCGTCTGTTCCACAGCAAGCAGAAGCGCGATTCCTGGTTTATGACCAATCCGGATGGAACCGTGCTTGGCCAGAAAGTGACGCCGCTTGATTCTGCAGGTGTTTATGTACCGGGAGGAACGGCTGCTTATCCGTCGTCCGTCCTGATGAATGTTATACCGGCACAGACCGCCGGGGTAGAACGGATTGCCATGGTATCGCCTCCTTCTAAAGAAGGCAAGCTGCCGGCAGGTGTACTGGTTGCCGCAAATGAGCTAGGAGTGACCGAAATCTACAAAGTTGGCGGAGCCCAGGCTGTTGCTGCCCTCGCTTACGGTACGGAAACCATCCCGCCGGTCGATAAGATCGTAGGTCCGGGCAACATTTACGTGGCCACTGCCAAACGGGAAGTCTTCGGGGACGTGGACATTGATATGATTGCCGGTCCGAGTGAAATTGCTGTTGTGGCAGACGAGACAGCGAGGGCGAACGAAGCCGCAGCGGACATGCTTTCCCAGGCAGAGCATGATCCGCTCTCAAAAAGCGTTTTGATCACGACTTCCGCAGCTTTTGCTGAAAAGGTAAAACATGAGGTCGAGAGGCAGCTGGAGGATTTACCCCGTAAAGAGATCGCGGAAGCTTCAATTAGGCAGAACGCTCAGTTTCTTGTGGCCGCATCAAAGGAAGAAGCTGTAAAAATGGTCAACGACATGGCACCCGAGCATTTGGAATTGCTTGTCGACAACCCTTTTGAGTGGCTTGGCTCCATTAAACACGCAGGTGCTATTTTCCTCGGCCGATACAGTTCAGAACCGGTAGGCGATTATTTTGCAGGGCCGAACCATGTCCTTCCGACAAGCGGGACTGCCCGGTTCTCAAGTCCGTTAAATGTAGATGATTTCACAAAAAAATCAAGCGTTATTTATTATAGTAGAGAAGCTTTTGAACAGCATGCCGGCAAGATTGCAGAATTTGCCCGCTATGAAGGGCTCGAAGCCCATGCCCGTGCAATAGAAGAACGGTTGAAGGAGGAATAGCAGGTGGTGAGAAAGTCAGCGATCGAACGAAATACAAATGAAACGCAAATCAGCCTTGAGCTAAATATAGACGGGGAAGGGCAGTCAAAGCTTGAAACCGGTGTTCCTTTCATGAGCCATATGCTGGACCTGTTTGCGAAGCACGGCCAGTTTGACCTTACCGTTCAGGCAACAGGTGATACCGAAGTGGACGATCATCATACGACAGAAGACATCGGAATCTGTCTTGGACAGGTTTTCCGTGAGGCGCTTGGGGATAAAAGGGGCATCAAACGGTACGGCTCAGCGATCGTTCCGATGGATGAGGCGCTTGCCCAGGTTGTCGTAGATCTGAGCAACCGCCCTCACTTTGAAATGAAGGGAAGCCTCCCCTCTGCAAAAGTCGGAACGTTCGATACGGAGCTTGTGCATGAATTTCTATGGAAGCTTGCCCTCGAGGCCCGAATCAATCTTCATGTGATCATCCATTACGGCTACAACACCCACCACATCATAGAAGCGGTGTTTAAAGCTTTGGCGCGCGCATTGGATGAAGCTTCAACAATTGATCCGCGTATTAAAGGAGTGCCGTCCACGAAAGGAATGCTGTAAAATGATCGGAATCATCGACTATGGGATGGGCAATATTTTCAGCGTCCGAAAAGCACTTGAACGGATGGAAGTGCCGTACTTTGTTTCAGGGCTCAGGGATGAATTGAAGGAGGCGGACGGCTACCTGCTTCCGGGTGTTGGTGCATTTCGCGATGCTATGCAAAACCTGCATGCAGCGGGTCTTGCCGATTTTATAAAGGATGAAGCAGCAGCCGGAAAACCGCTTCTTGGAATTTGCCTCGGTATGCAGCTGCTGTTTGATGAAAGTGAAGAAAACGGCCGGACGAAAGGTCTTGGGCTCCTGAAGGGAAAGGTTCTCAGAATACCGGAGGGGAAACTGAAAGTCCCGCATATGGGCTGGAATCAGCTGCAGGTCCACAACGGATCTTTTTTGCTGGAGGATCTTGAAAAGCAGTACGCTTACTTCGTGCATTCCTACTACGTGAAGGCTGAAGAGCAGGAGACTGTTCTTGCCAGTGCAGGGTACGGGGTAGATGTACCTGCTGTAGTAGGCAGAGGAAACGTATTCGGCACGCAGTTCCACCCTGAAAAAAGCAGCGCAGCAGGGCTTGCAATTTTAAAGCGGTTTTCTGAAAAAGTGAAGGAGGGCTCTGAGTGATGAAGCCATTCGTTTTATATCCAGCCATTGATATGAGAGACGGCAAATGTGTGAGACTCATTCAAGGCGATTACAATCAGGAGACCATTTATGGTGATTCCCCATTTGAAATGGCTGAGCAGTTTGCACAGGATGGAGCAGAATGGATCCACATGGTCGACCTTGATGGGGCGAAAGCAGGCAGACCTGTGAACAATGAACCTGTCCTGAAGGCAGCCCGTGAACTGAAGGCGAACATTCAAATTGGCGGAGGCATCCGGAACGCAGCGGATGTGGAACTCTATCTGGAACACGGAGTCAGCCGGGTCATTCTCGGAAGCTCAGCCATCACCGATCCTGATTTTGTAAAAGACATGCTCAGGCAGTACGGGGAGAAAATCGCAATAGGTTTGGATGCAAAGGATGGGTATGTATCCACGGAAGGGTGGCTCCAAACCTCGACAGTAAAGGCTGCCGATCTTGGACAGGAGCTTGCCGGGCACGGAGCAGAAACGTTTATTTTCACAGACATCGCAACAGACGGGATGCTGTCCGGACCGAATACAGAATCCACTGCAGCGATTGCACGGGCAACAGGCAAATCCGTGATCGCTTCAGGAGGAGTCAGTTCGATTGAAGATCTGCTTTCGCTGAGAGAGCATCAGCAGGACGGGGTTTCCGGAGCCATCATCGGAAAAGCTCTTTACACGAAGCGGTTCACACTTCAAGATGCATTAAAGCAGGTGACAGATAAATGATTACAAAACGCATTATTCCCTGCCTGGATGTAAAGGAAGGCCGGGTCGTGAAAGGTGTCCAGTTCGTTGAGCTCAGAGATGCGGGCGATCCTGTGGAACTGGCGAAATTTTATGATGAAGAGGGTGCAGACGAGCTTGTTTTTCTGGACATCTCCGCATCGCATGAAGGACGGAAAACCATGATTGAGGTCGTTGAGCAGACAGCGGCTGAGCTCGCGATTCCCTTTACGGTCGGCGGCGGGATTAACAGTCTTGAAGATATGAAGGCAATCCTTCGTGCCGGAGCTGATAAAGTTTCTGTGAATACCGCAGCCCTCCTCAACCCTCATCTCATTTCCGAAGGGGCTCTTTATTTTGGGTCCCAATGCATAGTAACCGCCATTGATGCTAAGTATGATGAAGCGCTCGGCAGCTACCGGGTCTACACACACGGCGGCCGTAAGCCGACTGAATGGAAGGCCGTTGACTGGGCGAAGGAAGCAGTGAAGCGGGGGACCGGGGAAATCCTGCTCACAAGCATGGATCAGGACGGGGCAAAAAATGGTTTTGAGCTGGAGCTGACCCGCCAGATCAGTGAAGCGGTCTCCGTACCGGTCATCGCCTCGGGCGGTGCCGGGAACGCTGATCACTTTTACGATGCGTTTACTGAAGGCAAAGCAGATGCAGCACTCGCGGCATCGATTTTTCACTATAAAGAGACGTCCGTTAAGGAAGTCAAAGACCGCTTAAAAGGCAGAGGAGTGAACATCAGATGAATGCAGACGAAATAAAATTTGACGAAAAAGGCCTTGTACCTGCCATCGTTCAGGACGCTGTCAGCAAAGAGGTACTGACGCTCGCCTATATGAACAAGGAATCACTAGGAAAAACGATTGAGAGCGGTGAAACATGGTTCTACAGCCGGTCACGCAGTGAGCTCTGGCATAAAGGAGCGACCTCGGGCAACACACAGGCTGTTACAGAACTGCGTTATGACTGTGATCAGGATGCCATTTTAGTGCAGGTTGTGCCAAACGGTCCTGCCTGCCATACCGGAGCCTACTCCTGTTTTAAAAAAGCAGAAGCAGAGCGGGAGATCCAAAATCCATATGCCATCCTCGGTGAACTGGAAAGAGTGATTGCTGAGCGGGATGCCGAACGTCCGGAAGGATCCTACACCACGTATCTGCTGACAGAAGGCGTCGATAAAATCCTTAAAAAAGTGGGCGAAGAAGCATCTGAAGTCATCATCGCCGCCAAAAACAGAAGCCATGACGAACTGAAATGGGAAGCAGCAGACCTTCTCTTCCACCTGCTCGTCCTTCTGAGAGAACAAAACCTGCCATTCAGCGAAGTGCTGAATGCACTGGAAGAACGGAAATAGAAAAAACCAGGCCGGAGCGCCTGGTTTTTTCTATTCCGCGCTGCTGAAAGACGGTAATGTGGCAATTCGACAACGTAATTGAGCAATTCGACAATCAAAGTGAGCAATTCGACAACGAAGATGTGCAATTCGACAATAGGAGTGTGCGATCCGGAAGCCAGCTGTGAAATACGGGCCAGCCTTAACGGTTTACGTGCCAACTTCGTACATATACGGTCCATCTGACAATTAGCGACACACTCCGCCTGCCTTCTGAACGGTCAAAAGGAAATTTATACCCAAATGGCGCTCCGCTCTATTGTGTACGGCCTGAGTTATGGTATACTAACGTACGGTTAAACGTATGAAATGGAGGATATCCGTGGGAAAACAACTATTTGATCGACAGCAAAAAGCGCAGGTTGTTCCCTTTTTTCAAAACGGTTCGTATTACTACCGGAGAGCGATGAAAGCCTACCGGATGGAGCGCAATTTGGAAAGAGCGAGCAAGCTTTTAAAGCGGGCTGCGGCACTTGAGCCTGATAACCCCATTTTTTTATCCCAGCTTGCCATGATCTACACTGAAATGGGAAATTACCAGGAATCCAATGAAATTTTATCCGTCATTCTTGAGAGAGTGGATCCGGATATGACGGATTGCCATTATTTCATGGCGAATAATTATGCGCACCTCGGCTTGTTCCATCAGGCTCATAAATGTGCAGCAGCCTATTCAGAAAAAGCTCCGGATGGAGATTTTATAGAAGATAACGAAGAGTTGCTCGAGCTACTCATGATTGAAGGGGAGGATGAAGACCCTTCCTTTGGAGATTCCGACGAGCTGATCATTAAGCAGGAGACGGCAAGGTCCCTCCTCGAAAACGGAAAGCTGGATGAGGCCATTGCCCTTTTGCATGAAATCATCGAAGAGTTTCCGGAATTTTGGTCTGCCTACAATAATTTATCCTTAGCGTACTTTTATTCAGGAGATGTGGAAAAAGCGAAGCATTATCTGGAGCTTGTCCTTGAACTGAACGAAGGAAATCTTCATGCGCTCTGCAATCTGCTTGTGTTTTATTACTATGAGCGACGTGATGCTCAAGTGAAGAAGCTGACCGACCAGCTTTCGTCTGTCCATCCGATTATGATTGAGCACCGGTATAAGCTCGGCGCAACGTTTGCGCTGACCGGAAAATACGACCTTGCTTTTAAATGGCTCAGATCTCTTCAGAGACAGGGGTTTGAAGGCGATGATACGTTTTATTACTGGCTGGCCTACTCTGCCTGGAATCTTGGACATGAGGATCTGGCGAGAACAGCATGGAACCGTGTCGTGCAGGAAAATCCATCAAAAGCCGGTTCTGAGCCATGGCTGCAGACGAAGCCGCTGAAGGCCATGACGCTGAAGGAGCGAATGACGCTCATCTATCTCGCGTCCCAATCAAATCAGCTGGAGGAAATCCGGCATCATCATGCGCTGAGGCCGCAATCGGAGCTTGAGAAGGAATTTTTGAAGCAATCGCTTCTTCCGGGGGCAAAACCGGATGGCGCAGGGGCCTGCTTGTTTACTGCAGCAGCTGCGCTTGGAGAAAACCTTGATTGTGCAGATGAAGGGGTCTTCCTTTCGTTTTTTGAAGTGATGCTGAAAGCCCATTCGGCTAAACATGATTTGAGGAATACTTCGGCCTGGGCAGCGTCCGTTTTCTATATGATCAATGAGAAGAACGGAACCCGGGTTACAAAAGCCGAAACAGCTCGTGCCTTTGGTATTTCGGCCGCGACGCTGACTAAGTATGAAAAGCTCATAAAATCATTATAAAACCGGAAAAAACGCATGCATTCGCTGCTGCGCTTTTTTTCTGAGCAAAAATATAGCACGTTTTTTTATTATTTAATAGGATGATACTAAGGGATAATCATTCGAATCAATGGATAAAATCGGATTCAGAGTAAGGAGTGGAAGATCAATGACAGAAGAAAAAATTTATGATGTAATTATAGCCGGAGCCGGTCCTGCTGGCTTGACTGCTGCTGTTTATACATCCAGGGCGAATCTTTCCACGCTGATGATTGAGCGCGGTGTTCCTGGCGGACAGATGGCCAATACAGAGGACGTAGAGAACTATCCCGGATTTGACCATATATTGGGGCCGGAGCTTTCAACTAAAATGTTCGAGCATGCGAAGCAGTTCGGTGCGGAATATGCTTACGGCGATATAAAAGGCATAGAGGACGGAGAAGAATACAAGATCGTACGCGCAGGCAGCAAGGAATATAAAACCCGTGCAGTCATTATTGCGACAGGCGCCGAGTACAAGAAACTGAATGTACCGGGTGAAAAAGAGCTTGGAGGACGCGGAGTATCCTACTGTGCCGTCTGTGACGGAGCTTTCTTTAAAAACAAAGAGCTTGTTGTAGTCGGCGGAGGCGATTCTGCAGTCGAAGAGGGCGTCTATCTGACACGCTTTGCTTCAAAAGTGACAATTGTCCACAGACGGGATGAGCTGAGAGCGCAGAAAATCCTTCAGCAGCGCGCCTTTGACAATGATAAAATTGAGTTTATCTGGAACCATACGGTAAAAGAAATTCATGAAGAAGGCGGAAAAGTCGGCGGAGCCACGCTTGTGAACACAAAAACAGGCGAAGAATCCAACTTCAATGCAGACGGTGTATTCATTTACATCGGGCTGGTGCCGCTATCAACTCCGTTCGAAAACTTAAGAATCACGAACGAAAACGGCTATATCGAAACGAACGAGCAAATGCAGACGAAAGTTCCTGGAATTTTTGCAGCCGGTGATATCCGCGAGAAAACATTGCGCCAGATCGTCACGGCTACCGGAGACGGAAGCATCGCTGCGCAAGCTGCCCAGCACTACATCGAAGAGCTGCAGGAAAAGCTTAAAGCGTTAAAGTAAAAACGTAATTATGTTTTAACCATGTTGTAACACGTGTGAAACAAAGATGGGGTAACATATAAATAGTAATTGACCCCCTTTTATAAATAATTTTTTTAGAGCGCAGGTGCCCTTTCCTGCGCTCCTTTTTTTTGCTGAAAAAAAGCTAAAGTATCTGACCTGTACAATATCAGCGTACAAAAGCTCCGGCGTCTCTTTCAGACCGTTTCTGTGCAATGGCTCACAGAATTAGACCAGTCCTCCTCAGCTTAAAACCTGGAGGGCACTGGCCCCGTGCCAGTCCCGACATTCTATTCCGGACTAAAGCTCCGGGCCCGATTCCTCCATCCCTTCTGTACCAAAGGATTTCAGTGTCGAGTCTTCATCCGCGCATCCGTTAGAGCGATGCTGAACTGATTCCCGCTATCCCCGCATATTAACTTGCAATCAGGCAAAACCAAAATGTGAACGCAGGTCGGCAGGAGTTGTTCATTGTGGCAAAAGAACATAAATAGTATAATTAAGTGAATGAAATCTGGCTCTTGTACAGCGAGGTGAAAGACATTGCAGCGTGTAACAAACTGTGTGCTGAAAAAGGACGGAAAAGTTCTCCTTCTGCAGAAACCGCGGCGCGGATGGTGGGTCGCCCCCGGAGGAAAAATGGAGCAGGGTGAATCACTGAAAGACTCTGTGATCCGTGAATACCGGGAGGAAACAGGCATATATTTAAAAAATCCAGTCATTAAAGGAATTTTTACGTTCCTCATTAAAGAAGGCAATGAAATCATCTCGGAATGGATGATGTTCACATTTTCCGCAGAGGATTACAGCGGCAAACATGTCGACGAGTCAGAAGAAGGCAGGATTGTCTGGCACGATGAAGAAGCTTTGGCCGATTTGCCGATGGCTCCCGGCGACCATCACATCCTGGATTTTATGCTGAAGGGATCAGGTGTCATTTATGGCACGTTTACGTATACAAAGGATTTTGAACTGCTGAGCTACAGGCTCGATCCCCAATAAATTAGACCCTTATCGCTGAAGGGGGAGGAGGAAATTCCGGATGGAAGTGACAAGCCGCAACACGGAACAGGACCAAAGCACTTATTCAGACATTCAGATGGTCATCATTACCGGAATGTCCGGGGCAGGCAAGACCGTTGCCATTCAAAGCTTTGAGGATTTAGGCTTTTTTTGTGTAGACAATCTGCCGCCTACGCTTCTTCCGAAATTTCTTGAGCTGATGAAGGAATCTGGATCAAAGATGAATAAGGTGGCTCTGGTCATGGATTTAAGGGGAAGGGAGTTTTTTGACAGCCTGCTTCAGGCGCTGGATGAAATCGGTGACTCCGCATGGATAACACCTCAAATCCTCTTCCTTGATGCTAAGGATTCAACGCTCGTCACAAGATACAAAGAGACGCGGCGGTCACACCCTCTTGCATCAACCGGTCTTCCGCTTGAAGGGATCCAGATTGAAAGAGAACTTCTTGAGGAATTGAAGGGCCGCGCCCAGATCATCTATGATACTTCTGATTTGAAGCCGCGTGAACTGCGTGAGAAAATCCTTAAGCAGTTTTCTGCAGCAGAGGAGCAGACATTCACTGTTAATGTCATGTCCTTTGGTTTTAAATACGGGATCCCCATCGATGCGGATCTGGTTTTCGATGTCCGCTTTTTGCCAAACCCTCATTACATTGAACATATGAGGCTGAAAACCGGCCTTGAGGAAGAAGTTTCTTCCTATGTCCTGAAATGGAACGAAACCTCCAAATTTCTGGAGAAGGTTCTGGATCTGCTTACTTTTATGCTTCCCTATTACAAACGTGAAGGAAAAAGCCAGCTTGTCATTGCAATTGGCTGTACAGGAGGCCAGCACCGCTCAGTTACACTGGCAGAACATATTGCGGGTTACTATAAAAAGGAATATAAAGCCCATGTGTCCCACCGCGATATAGAAAGAAGAAGCAGGAAATAGACGTGCAGCCGAAGATCGTTATTATCGGCGGAGGAACGGGGCTTTCCGTTTTGCTGCGCGGGCTTAAAGTATATCCTGTGGATATAACGGCCATCGTAACGGTAGCAGATGACGGAGGAAGCTCTGGGCGCCTCCGGGATGAACTGAAAATCCCACCTCCTGGGGATATCCGCAATGTGCTGGCAGCTCTTTCAGATGTAGAGCCTCTTGTTGAGGAGCTGTTTCAGCACCGCTTCAATAAAGGCGACAGCCTGACCGGCCATTCGCTTGGCAATCTCATCCTTGCCGCCATGACGAACATAACCGGTGATTTCACACATGCGATTAAAGAAATGAGCAAGGTTCTGAATGTCAGAGGAAGGGTTCTTCCTGCCGCAAACAGCAGTGTTATGCTGCATGCGGAAATGGAAGACCGTTCTGTTGTATCCGGGGAATCGAAAATACCCGCTTCCGAGAAAAAAATCAAGCGGGTATTTCTGACACCCGAAGATATTGACCCTCTCCCTGAAACGATTGAAGCTATTCAGGAAGCTGACTTGATTATCCTCGGGCCGGGAAGCCTGTATACGAGTATCCTGCCTAATCTGCTTGTGCCGAAGATCGGACAGGAAGTTTGCAGGGCGAAGGCCAAAAAAGTATATATCTGCAATGTAATGACCCAGCCGGGTGAAACGCTTGGCTATAAAGCAAGCGACCACATAAAAGCCCTGTATGATCATATGCATTGCGCTTTTATCGACACAATACTGGTAAACGCGGACAGCATCCCGGATCTCATCAGGCAGCGCTATGCAGCTGAGCTTGCCCAGCCTGTGCAGGCAGATCTCGAAGAGCTTGAGCAGCTTGGTTTGTCCGTGATCCATGATTTGCTCATTACAGATGACCGTGACGTCATCAGGCATGATACGAACAAAGTCGCCGGGCTGCTTTACGGGATTTTACAGGAATCCATCTAAAGCAAACGCGTGCGCAGTGGAAATGGAGGTGCAGAATATGTCTTTTGCATCCGAAACCAAAAAAGAACTGACACAGGTTGAAATTAAGGGCTGCTGCCTGAAAGCCGAACTCTCGGCTCTAATCAGGATGAACGGCTCTCTTTCCTTCTCCAACAGGAAATTGGTATTGGATATCCAGACAGAAAACGCGGCGATTGCCCGCAGAATTTATATCCTGCTTAAACGGCAATATGATGCAACCGTTGAGCTTTTGGTACGGAAAAAGATGCGTCTTAAAAAGAATAATGTATATATTGTCAGACTGACAGAGCAGGCGAAGGAAATCCTGGAGGATTTAAAAATACTGGGAGAATCCTTTACATTTGTTAGAGAAATCTCACCCGAACTGATTCAGAAAAAATGCTGCAGACGCTCTTATATGAGAGGAGCTTTTCTTGCAGGGGGCTCAGTAAACAATCCGGAAACGTCCTCTTACCATCTTGAGATCTTTTCCCTTTATAAAGAGCACAGCGATTCATTAAGCAGCCTGATGAATACATTTCATTTAAACAGCAAGTCCCTGGAGCGGAAAAAAGGGTACATCGCTTATATGAAGGAAGCTGAGAAAATTGCGGAGTTCCTCAACATCATCGGGGCCCATACAGCACTTCTGAAGTTCGAAGACATCCGCATTGTAAGGGATATGAGAAATTCCGTTAACAGGCTCGTCAATTGTGAAACCGCTAACCTGAACAAAACCATTGGGGCTGCTTTAAGGCAGGTAGAAAATATCCGCTATATTGACAGCAAGATCGGGCTCGATATGCTTCCTGATAAATTAAGGGAGATTGCAAGGCTTCGGGTCGATTATCAGGATGTTACGTTAAAGGAACTAGGGGAAATGGTATCAAGCGGAACCATCAGCAAATCCGGCATTAACCACCGGCTGCGGAAGCTTGATCAAATTGCGGACAACTTAAGAGCCGGCAAGCCGGTCACCATGAAATAATGACTCCGGGAAATTGTGCCTAGCAGCACTTTATATAATGATCAATCATGGGAGAGGGGATTTATATGGTAGAAAAGCATGTGGAAGTCCGCCTTAAAAACGGCTTGCAGGCGCGGCCGGCAGCTTTGTTCGTCCAGGAAGCCAATCGCTACGGATCGGATATATTCCTTGAAAAAGAAGGAAAGAAAGTGAATGCGAAAAGCATCATGGGGCTTATGAGTCTTGCCATTGGGACGGGCTCTGCTATCACGCTGATTGCAGAAGGCCATGACGAAGAAGAAGCGCTGGAAGCTTTAACGGAGTACGTGCAGCAGGAAGTTTAAACATAAAAAAACGGATTTGCAAGCGCAAATCCGTTTTTTCTATCATTACTTGGTATTTTCGCCAAGAGTGTTGCGTTCCATCACTTTATCGATCAAACCATACTCCAATGCTCTCTCAGCTGTCATGAAGTTGTCGCGGTCTGTATCGCGGCTGATGATATCCATCGGCTGTCCAGTACGCTCAGAAAGGATCTGGTTCAGCTTGTCACGAAGGAAAAGGATGCGTTTAGCGGCAATCTCAATTTCAGTTGCCTGTCCCTGTGCTCCTCCAAGCGGCTGATGAATCATAACTTCACTGTTCGGAAGCGCATAGCGTTTGCCTTTTGCTCCGGCTGCAAGCAGGAACGCACCCATAGATGCTGCCATACCGATGCAGATGGTGTTGACATCCGGCTTGATAAACTGCATCGTGTCATAGATGGCCATACCGGCTGTGATGGATCCGCCGGGGCTGTTAATGTACAGTGAGATATCCTTTTCAGGATCCTCTGCTGCCAGGAACAGAAGCTGTGCGACAACAGCGTTGGAAACATTATCGTCAATGCCGCTCCCAAGCATAATGATTCGGTCTTTCAACAAGCGGGAATAGATGTCATATGCACGTTCTCCGCGGTTCGTTTGCTCGATTACTGTAGGAATTAAATTCACAGTAAAGCCTCCCTTTTAATATGTAATTTCAATATGTACTCTCATCATACAATTATGGTCAATAAAGGTCAAACAAAAAAGATCGGGTAAAAAATGCAAGCTTAAATCGTATATGGCTGTAATCATCATACCCGTTCATACAATATTTAAACAGAGCCTGCAGAATTTGGAGAACGAAAAATTGAACGCAAAGGGGCCTTTATCACATGATCAAACTGAAAAAAGAAGCAAAAGCCGAAATGATCTCAAAACTTCAGGACTACCTCTATAAAGAGTGGGATGAAGAGATCGGAGACCTGGCCGCAGAAATCTTCCTGGAATACATCGGCAAGGAGCTTGGCCCGTATTTCTATAATCAGGGGGTCGAGGATGCAAGAGCGCTTCTCAGCGAAAAGCTGCTCGACCTTGAAGAAGAATACTACTCTTTGGAAAAGCCGCTTCACAAAAGAAAACTTGATTCATAAAAGTACTTGCTAATTATACTTTAGTGTCATATAATACTTATTGCTGACACTAAAGGCGCTCGTAGCTCAGTCGGATAGAGCGGTGGTTTCCGGTACCACGTCTGTCGGGGGTTCGAATCCCTCCGAGCGCGCCAATCATACATACTCAAAGTCCTCTGCTGCTGTAGAGGGCTTTTTTTGTGCACTCAGGTTTTTAAGGCAGGCCAAAATTAAGCAGTTATGGGCGGAAATGCAAAAGAAAGAGTGCTGCAGCCTGGAAAAGCGGCTGTTTTTCAGCAGAAATACAGGGGCAGCAGCGAACAGACCAGTGATTTCAGTAAAAAGCCAGCATTATTCCAACAATTTGACTGAGAACGGGAGGGCAATCCACCTTATTCGCGGTTCAGCTAATCGGTTTTCAGCTTTTATTTGCGAAAATTTCAGGATATTTGCGAAATCCGGCCGCTTATTTGCGAAAAAATTTATATATTTGCGATACTGGAGAACTTATTTGCGAACGCAAATAAAACCTATATGTGCCGGTGACCTCACGTTGCTTCCTTCCCCCGGCTCCGGTAAATGGTAAACCGCCCAGCTGGTCCCGCTCACCTGAACAAATAAAACCCCGGAAGCTGCTCCGGGGTTATTGTCTATGATTTTGGTCCATCCACTAAAGAAAGTATGTACACTCCAGTGCACGGGGCACTGGTTTGGAATGGATGGAGTGTGCAGCAGCATTTCACTGCTGATTTAAGAATTGTACCAGAATTTTTTCTGCGAGGGAAGTGTAAATCATTTCTGCTCTGCTTTTACCGTATTATAGGCTTCGTCCAAATTCTGGATCCTTTTTAAAACCACAGCGTTTTTAGTGAGCTGATCCTGAACGAGAGTAGAGACGACGGATCTGTAGTAGCTGTTCATTGCGTCCGTTTTCGTCATTTTTCCCTGGTTCATGTCAATGTGCTGGCGGAAGTTCTGCTGAAAATATGGGGTGGAGAATAATTCGCTCATTTAAAATCTTCCTTTCAAGTGTCGTTTGTCTTCATGTAAAATAGAAGGAGGGGGGTGCGATGATGAAAATGAAAACAGGTATGGTGCAGGAGCAGTCACTCAAGCTTCATTTGACGCATGAGCTGAAGCAGTCCCTGGCCCTTCTTCAATATAATTCGATCGAGCTTGAGCAGTATGTACGGGAACTCGCCCTGGAAAATCCGTTAATCGAAATCAGTGAACATCAGATTGCAGATGTATTTTACCATAAGAAGCATCGTGATGGGAGAAACAGGGACAGCAATCCAATCGAAGCTTATACGGAACAGAGGATGAGCCTCCTCGAGTATTTGATCAGACAGCTGAGAGTAACGGACGCACCCGAACGGCATATAAGGGGAGCGGAAATACTGAGTGCCCAGTTAAATGAAAACGGTTACTTAATGGGAGATGCTGCTGAAATACTCGCCGAATATGGATATGCCGGGCTTGAAGCACATCAAAGCCTTAAGCTCCTGCAAAGTATGGACCCGGCAGGAGTGGGTGCAGCAGACCTTCAGGAATGTCTGATCCTCCAGCTGCAGCGTCTTGGAAACAAAGGAAAGACAGCAGAGAAACTCATAGACCGCCACTTTAATCTGTTCGCGGGACATTCTTTTAAGGAGCTCTCCAAAGCCAGTGGCTGCACCTTGAAGGAAGTACAGGCGGCGTACGATCTTGTCCGGACCCTTCTCCCGAAGCCTGGAAGTTTGTTTCAAAATGAGCCTACCTCTTACGTAATCCCGGATCTCATGATGGAAAAGACAGACGGAGTGCTGCAGGCGGAATACAACAGCGTTGCGCTCCCAGAAGTTCAGATCAGCTCCCGTTACAGCAAGTACCTTGGGGGGGAAGATGTAGATCACTATCTGAGTGCGAAAAGGCAGCAGGGAATGTGGCTCTTAAAAAGCATTCATCAACGAAAAGAGACAATGGTTAAAATAATGAAAGAAATCGCACAGAGGCAGAGCTTATATTTTCATACCGGAAAAGCAGGGGACCTGAAACCGCTGACCCTGTCCTGTCTTGCTGATGCCTGCGGTGTTCATGAATCGACGGTAAGCAGGGCCATCAGAGGGAAATACGTTCAGACCCCTTATGGGATGCTGGAGATGAGATTCTTCTTAACAAACCGGCTTCCTTCGCAAACGGATGAAGCAAAATCGGCAGCAGGGGCAAAAGAAATGATCGCCAAGCTCATTGAATTAGAAGATAAAGCCGCTCCGCTTTCGGATCAGATGCTTGCTGCTGCTCTACTGGACAGCCATGAAGTAAAGATATCCCGAAGGACTGTCGCAAAATACAGGGAACAGCTGAAAATTCCGCCTTCTAGCCACAGAAAGCGATACTCGGAGGCGTTCTATGATTAACCTGGCCATTTATACCAGACAGGGCTGCCATCTTTGTGAGGATGCCCTATTAATAGTAGAAGAGTTGAAAAAGGAGTGGGACTTCACGTACTTTGTTCTTGATATCGGGCAAAGTGACACGCTAACAGAAGAATATGGATTGAAAATTCCTGTGATTGAACTGGACGGCAAGGAGCTTGCTTTCGGACTGGTAAAAAAAGATTTTTTAAGTAAGCGGATACAAGAACGTATAAGGATTGAATGTGAACCCGGTCCCTGCTAAAATAAATAGTGCAGCAGGGATTTTTTTTGCAGTAAGCGGGACATAATATGTCTCGTAGGGACATTTTGAGTCCCGATTCCACGTTTGAAAGGATCGCATATGAGAGAAATGATAGAGGTACAAAAGAAACTGGTTCCCGATCTGCTTCAGCTGATGCAAAAGAGATATCAAATCCTGCAATACATACGGCTTATGCAGCCCATCGGACGCAGAAGCCTTGCCATCAGCCTCAGCATCAGTGAACGGATACTCCGGGCAGAGGTACAGTTCCTTAAAGACCAAAATCTGATTGCGATTGAAACTTCAGGCATGACCCTTACGGAAGACGGTTCAGTACTGCTGAAAGCTCTGGAAGAAATGATGAAGGATGTTTTAGGTCTCAGACTTATGGAAAATAAGTTAAGAGAGAGGCTGAAGCTCAAAAATGTGATCATCGTTTCAGGAGACAGCGACGAGTCGGAATGGGTCAAGCAGGAAATGGGCCGGGCCTGTGTCGGCTGTATAAAAGAACGCCTCTCGGAAGATACCACTGTCGCTGTAACGGGCGGAACGACGCTTGCTGCTGTGGCTGAGATGATGACACCCGATCCGAACCGCAATCTTCTTTTTGTTCCGGCAAGAGGAGGACTCGGTGAGAACGTTCAGAACCAGGCGAATACGATTTGCGCGAAGATGGCCGAGCGTGCAATGGGGAATTACCGGCTGCTTCATGTTCCTGACCAGCTGAGCCAGGAAGCGTGGCAGTCATTGACCGATGAGCCGTCTATCAAAGAGCTTTTGAAAATCATCAAGTCTTCAAGTATGGTTGTTCATGGAATAGGGGATGCTATGACAATGGCAGAACGGCGTAAAACTGCTGCTTTTGATATGGAAAAAATCGAACGCGGTGAAGCTGTTGCAGAAGCATTTGGCTACTATTTCAATGAAAACGGCACTGTGGTCCATAAAGTTCACACAGTCGGAATCCAGCTGGATGACCTTGCAGGTCTGAAGCATGTGATTGCTGTAGCCGGAGGATCCTCGAAGGCAAAAGCGATTCACGCCTACATGAAGCAGGCTCACGATTCCATTTTAATTACGGATGAAGGAGCAGCAAAAGAGTTATTAAGGGATTAATACTCCCTAAATATAAAATTTTATTTCTCACTTTAAAAGGAGGAAACAAACATGGCAACAAAAATTGGTATTAATGGATTTGGACGTATCGGACGTAACGTGTTCCGTGCAGCTTTGAACAACGAAAACGTAGAGGTAGTAGCAGTAAACGATCTTACAGATGCGAACATGCTGGCTCACCTACTAAAATATGACTCTGTACACGGCAAGCTTGACGCAGAAGTTTCTGTTGACGGCAATAACCTGATCGTGGACGGAAAAACAATCAAGGTAACTGCAGAGCGCGACCCTGCTAAACTTTCTTGGGGCGAAATGGGTGTAGAAGTAGTTGTTGAATCAACTGGTTTCTTCACAAAGCGTGCTGACGCTGCGAAACACATCGAAGCCGGCGCTAAAAAAGTTATCATCTCTGCTCCTGCAACAGATGAAGACATCACAATCGTTATGGGTGTTAACCATGACAAATACGATGCGGCTACTCATGACGTTATCTCTAACGCATCTTGCACAACGAACTGCCTTGCACCATTCGCAAAAGTACTGAACGACAAGTTCGGCATCAAACGCGGAATGATGACAACTGTTCACTCTTACACAAATGACCAGCAGATCCTTGACCTGCCGCACAAAGATTACCGCCGTGCACGTGCAGCTGCTGAAAACATCATCCCGACAACTACGGGTGCTGCTAAAGCTGTTTCCCTTGTTCTTCCTGAACTTAAAGGCAAATTGAACGGTGGAGCAATGCGCGTTCCGACTCCAAACGTTTCTCTAGTTGACCTTGTAGCTGAGCTTGATAAAGAAGTAACAGCTGACGAAGTAAACAACGCTCTTAAAGAAGCAGCTGAAGGCGATCTTAAAGGAATCCTTGGCTACAGCGAAGAGCCGCTTGTATCCGGAGATTACAACGGAAACATCAACTCTTCAACTGTAGACGCTCTTTCCACTATGGTTATGGAAGGCAGCATGGTTAAAGTAATTTCATGGTATGACAACGAGAGCGGCTACTCTAACCGTGTCGTTGACCTTGTAGATTACATCGCTTCTAAAGGACTTTAATTCATCTCATCCGGTTACGTTTGGACGTACCGGGTAAGAAACGATATAATGAAACCGGAAAAGGGGAAGGGGATTTACAGCAATTCCCCCTCCCTTTTTCTATGGGTTTTATTGCAAACCACCATGCGCAAGAAGGAGGCCTTTGAAATGAACAAGAAATCTGTTAAAGACATCGAGATTCAAGGAAAAACTGTATTTTGCCGCGTTGACTTCAACGTTCCAATGGATAATGGCAAAGTAACGGATGACACACGCATCCGGGCTGCTCTTCCAACCATCCAGTACATGGTTGAACAGGGAGCGAAGGTATTGCTTGCAAGCCACCTTGGACGTCCTAAAGGCCAGGTTGTGGAAGAACTTCGTCTGAACGCGGTTGCAGAACGTCTTCAAGAGCTTCTGGGCAAAAATGTAGTGAAAACAGATGAGGCTTACGGAGACAGCGTGAAGGAAGAAATCGCAAAGCTTGAAAACGGCGATGTGCTTCTTCTTGAAAACGTCCGTTTCTACCCGGGCGAAGAGAAAAACGATTCTGAGCTGTCAAAATCATTTGCTGAACTTGCAGACGTTTATGTGAATGACGCATTCGGCGCAGCACACCGTGCACATGCATCTACAGCAGGAATCGCAGAGCATCTTCCAGCCGTTTCAGGTCTTCTGATGGAAAAAGAGCTGGATGTCCTTGGAAAAGCCCTGTCTGACCCTGAGCGTCCGTTCACGGCGATCATCGGCGGAGCAAAAGTAAAGGACAAAATCGGCGTGATCGATCATCTGCTTGATAAAGTGGACAACCTGATCATCGGCGGCGGACTTGCCTATACGTTCATTAAAGCTCTCGGACATGGTGTAGGAAAATCTCTTCTTGAAGAAGATAAAGTGGATCTGGCTAAATCCTTCATGGACAAAGCAAAAGCAAACGGCGTAAACTTCTACATGCCTGTGGACATTGTTGTAGGAGATGATTTCTCCAACGATGCAAATACTCAAGTAGTAGCGATCGATAACATCCCGGAAGATTGGGAAGGCCTTGACTGCGGACCGAAATCCCGTGAGATCTATGCGGATGTAATCAAAAAATCCAAACTTGTGATCTGGAACGGACCTCTTGGTGTATTTGAACTTGAACCATTCTCCCATGGTACAAAAGCAGTGGCCGAGGCTCTTGCAGAAGCTGACGATACATATTCGGTCATTGGCGGCGGAGATTCAGCTGCAGCTGTTGAGAAGTTCGGTCTGGCTGATAAAATGGACCACATCTCAACAGGCGGCGGTGCTTCACTGGAATTCATGGAAGGCAAAGAACTTCCTGGAGTAGTGGCTTTAAACGATAAATAATCGCAAGACTTTTTGAGAACCGGGCAGACTGCAGCAACAGTCTGTCTGATGATCAAACCTGCTGGCTCCTCCCGGATCCGGAAAAGCTCCGTAATACCGGCGCAGCTAGCGGCTTCCAGGACGGGGCAGCGAATACAAAAGCATTGGCTGTGTGCGCAGCCAAGAGACCTTTTAATCAGAAAGGACGGCTTATGATGAGAAAACCAATCATTGCAGGAAACTGGAAAATGAACAAAACGCTTGCAGAAGCTAAAAGCTTTGCCGAGGAAGTTAAAGGCCAGGTTCCTTCTTCCAGCCAGGCAGATGCGATCGTTTGTTCACCGGCTCTATTCCTTGAGCGTCTCGTTGATGCAGCAAAAGGAACAGATCTTAAAATTGGTGCGCAAAACATGCACTTTGAAGAAAACGGTGCTTTCACAGGGGAAATCAGCCCTGCTGCATTGAAGGATTTAGGCGTGGACTACGTTGTTCTCGGACACTCTGAACGCCGCGAAATGTTTGCTGAAACAGACGAAACAGTAAACAAAAAGACACTTGCTGCTTTTAAGCACGGTCTTACTCCAATCGTTTGCTGCGGTGAAACGCTTGAAGAACGTGAGTCCGGAAAAACGAATGACCTTGTTGGAAACCAGGTGAAAGCAGCGCTTGAAGGTCTTTCTGAAGATCAGGTCAAGCAAACTGTTATCGCTTATGAGCCAATCTGGGCGATCGGAACGGGTAAATCTTCAACTGCAGAGGATGCGAACGAAGTATGTGCGCACATCCGCAAAGTGGTTGCAGAGCAATTTTCGCAAGTTGCAGCTGATGCAGTACGCATTCAGTACGGCGGAAGTGTTAAGCCTGCCAACATTAAAGAATATATGGCTCAATCCGATATCGACGGAGCTCTAGTCGGCGGAGCAAGCCTTGAAGCACAGTCCTTCCTCCAATTGCTAGAGGGTGGAAAGAATGAGTAAGAAACCAGTTGCATTGATTATCCTGGACGGTTTCGGACTTCGCAGAGAAACAGAAGGAAATGCTGTTGCACAAGCGAATAAGCCGAATTTTGACCGTTACTGGGAGCAATACCCGCATTCTGAATTAACGGCAAGCGGAGAAGCTGTCGGCCTTCCGGAAGGCCAGATGGGGAACTCTGAAGTCGGGCATTTGAACATCGGAGCGGGGCGCGTGGTCTATCAAAGCTTAACGCGCGTAAATGTTGCCATCCGAGAAGGCGAGTTTGAAAAAAATCAAACCTTCCTGGATGCCATGAATCATGCGAAAGAGAACGGCACAGCCCTTCATCTGGCAGGACTTCTTTCAGATGGCGGCGTGCACAGCCACATCGAGCATCTTTTCGCATTGCTTAAGCTTGCTAAATCTGAAGGCATTGAAAAAGTATATGTACACGGCTTCCTTGACGGACGTGACGTCGGCCCTCAAACAGCAGAAAAGTACATCAAGGCCCTTCAGAAAAATCTGGAACAATACGGCGGAGAACTGGCAACCGTTTCTGGACGCTATTATTCCATGGACCGCGACAAACGCTGGGACCGTGTGGAAAAAGCGTACCGTGCAATGGTTTACGGGGAAGGACCCGATTACCGCGATCCGCTCGAGCTTGTTAAAGATTCGTACGAAAATGGAATCCATGATGAGTTCGTCATTCCTTCTGTCATGACGAAGGAAGACGGTTCACCAGTTGGAACCATTCAGGATAATGACAGCATCATTTTCTACAACTTCCGTCCTGACCGTGCGATTCAGATTTCCAACACGTTTACGAATGCTGATTTCCGCGATTTTGACCGCGGCGAAAAAGCACCGAAAGATGTGTACTTTGTAAGTTTGACTCATTTCAGTGAGACAGTGAAAGGGTTTGTTGCTTTCAAACCTGTCAATCTGGATAACACGATCGGTGAGGTTCTTGCCCAAAACGGCCTGAAACAGCTCCGCATCGCTGAAACAGAAAAGTACCCCCACGTAACGTTCTTTATGAGCGGCGGCCGTGAGGAGAAATTTGAAGGAGAAACAAGAATTCTGATTGATTCTCCAAAAGTGGCAACGTACGACCTGCAGCCTGAAATGAGCGCCCATGAAGTGACGGATGCACTTCTGGCTGAAATTCACGGCGATAAGCAGGATGCGATCATTCTCAACTTCGCGAATCCGGATATGGTTGGCCACTCAGGCAAAGTAGAACCGACGGTGAAGGCGATAGAGACGGTTGATGAATGCCTTGGCAAAGTCGTAGACGCGATCCTTGAAAAGGGCGGTACTGCGATCATCACGGCAGATCACGGAAATGCGGATATCCTCATTTCAGAGAACGGTGAGCCTCACACGGCACACACAACCAATCCTGTTCCGGTTATCGTCACAAAACAAGGCCTGGAGCTTCGTGAAGATGGAATTCTCGGTGACCTTGCTCCTACGATGCTTGATCTGCTGGATGTTGACAAGCCAAGCGAAATGACAGGTACGTCTTTAATCAAATAAAAGCTGTGTGAATTACAGCCATTTTTATCAGAACTAAAATAAAATTTTTAACTAAAAGGAGAGAAATTAAATGCCAGCTATTGTTGATGTATATGCACGTGAGGTCCTTGACTCCCGCGGTAACCCAACTGTTGAAGTAGAAGTATACACAGAATCAGGCGCTTTCGGACGCGCACTAGTACCAAGCGGTGCTTCCACTGGTGAACACGAAGCAGTAGAACTTCGCGACGGTGACAAAGAACGCTACCTTGGAAAAGGTGTTCTTCAAGCAGTAGAGAACGTAAACAACGTAATCGCTGAAGAAATCATCGGTCTTGACGTAACAGATCAAGTTGGAATCGACACAATCATGATCGAACTTGACGGAACAGAAAACAAAGGCAAATTGGGCGCTAACGCAATCCTTGGTGTTTCCATGGCTGTTGCTCATGCTGCTGCTGACTTCGTTGGCCTTCCGCTTTACCGTTACCTTGGCGGATTCAACGCGAAACAGCTTCCAACTCCAATGATGAACATCATCAACGGCGGATCTCATGCTGACAACAATGTAGACTTCCAGGAGTTCATGATCCTTCCTGTCGGAGCACCTACATTCAAAGAAGCAATCCGTATGGGAGCTGAAGTATTCCACGCTCTTAAATCCGTACTTAAAGGCAAAGACCTGAACACAGCTGTTGGTGACGAAGGCGGATTCGCTCCGAACCTTGGTTCTAACCGCGAAGCTCTTGAAGTAATCGTTGAAGCGATCACGAAAGCTGGCTACGAAGCTGGCAAAGACATCATGCTTGGCATGGACGTTGCTTCTTCTGAGTTCTACAACAAAGAAACAGGCAAATACGATCTTGCAGGCGAAGGCCGCACTGGCTTGTCTTCAGCTGAAATGGTTGATTTCTACGAGCAGCTTGTGAATGAATTCCCGATCATCTCCATTGAAGATGGACTTGACGAAAACGACTGGGATGGCCACAAGCTTCTGACTGACCGCATCGGCGGAAAAGTTCAGCTTGTTGGAGACGACTTGTTCGTTACCAACACGAAAAAGCTTGCTCAAGGAATCGAGCAGGGCGTAGGCAACTCCATCCTGATCAAAGTTAACCAAATCGGTACGCTTACAGAAACATTCGAAGCGATCGAAATGGCTAAACGTGCTGGCTACACAGCTGTTGTATCCCACCGTTCCGGTGAAACAGAAGACGCGACAATCGCTGACATCGCTGTTGCAACAAACGCTGGCCAAATCAAAACTGGATCTATGAGCCGTACAGACCGTATCGCAAAATACAACCAGCTTCTTCGCATCGAAGACGAGCTTGGCGGTCTTGCGATCTATGATGGCATGCAGTCTTTCTACAACCTTAAGAAATAAGGTTTGGAATAGTGAAAGCCCCTTATCCTCCAGATAAGGGGCTTTTTGCTATTTAAAAGTCTGTCTAACCGTTCCCTTGCCGCTGCCTGCCTCTACCTCGGCGAATGCGCCGTTCACAAACGTGATTTGCGGCGGGACATGCCCGCAGTCAATATCATAAACGACAGGAATTTGAAGTTCGTCTGCAATTTCTCTGTACACGTCCTCCGCCGTGTATCCCTCAACAGGATCATTCGCGGCGCTTCTTCCGAACATAATGCCTGAGCAGTTATGGAACCAGCCGGCAAGCTTCATCTGAACAAGCGATCTTTTAAGCGACGTCGTATTCATTTCACAGTTTTCTAAAAACCAGACGACCTGCTCATTGTTTGTTCTTTCTCTAAAACTGCTCAAGTCGCCATATTCTGTACCAATAAGATGATGGATCACATCGATGCATCCTCCAAGCAGCCTTCCGCTGAAGGTTTCAGGGCCGCCGGATACGGTTTTCCATTCCGTCTTTTCTGTTAAGTGAAAAACACAGGGTGAGGGATTGTCATGCTGCCATTTTTTCTGGTAGTGGTCAGAGGATGTTTGGACAATGTCATCCCCCTTTTTGGCAGAAAGCACATCCAGCCATCTTGCTGTTGTGCCATCGGAGTACTCTCCTCTGATATCGATTAAGTTCGTGCCATGTGAAGTTGCGATGCCTGTTTTTAACGTAACAGCAAGCAGCATGGCACTGCAATCCGAATACCCGAGAATCCACTTCGGCTTCATCGCATCAAAATCTACATATGGAAGCATTTCAATCAGAAGCTCTCCGCCCCACGGAGGAAAAATAAGATGAATGGAATCATCCGCCATCATTTGGTTCCATTCCGCGGCCCGTACCTTTGCCGGGGCAGACTTTGCTTTTTCCTGTGTCCACACCGTGTCTCCAACGATGGGGATCATTCCTTTTTCTTTCAGCCTCGCTGCCGCCTGGTGGACGAGCATATGAAGCTCTTCCGGAACACCGGAAGACGGTGCCGTGACACCAATAACAGGATTGATCTGCAGGTTTGGATACTGGATCATGAAACTCCCCCTTTAGTTACCTGTTATTTTACAAAAAAAGGATCGGCCCGGCTATAAGAGTTTTTCTGATCAGAGAAATATTTCCTCAGGCCCCTTCCTGCTATTGTACTAACCCCTTCCATATGGTACATTAAAACCACATGCGTACGCGTTTCAGGAGGTGTAATACATGCTTCATACGTCACTTATTGTTCTGTTGATTATTACATGCCTAGCACTTATTACAGTAGTTCTGCTGCAAACAAGCAAAAGCACCGGTCTATCCGGAGCAATTTCAGGCGGAGCCGAACAGCTTTTTGGAAAACAAAAAGCACGCGGTCTTGACTTGGTCCTTCACCGGATCACAATCGTCCTGTCTGTGCTTTTCTTTGTCTTAACGATTGCGATTTCCTACTTTAGCCTATAAGCTGCGGAAGAGGTCCTGATTGGTCAGGGCCTTTTTTTGTTGGGACGAGGAGAGATAAGACAGGGCCTGCCGTGACGTGAAGTTATGGAATGGCATATAGAAGTGTGGTTTCGGCACGTAAACGGTCCGGAGCGGCACGAGAGAACAGGAGACCGGCACGAAACGGATTGGTTTTGGCACGTGAAAGAAGAATGGCACGCAGGGGTGTGGTTTCGGCACGTAAACGGTTTGAGACGGCACGTAAAGAACGGAGACCGGCACGAAACGGATTGGTTTTGGCACGTAAAAGAAGAATGGCACGTAGAAGTATGGTTTTGGCACGTTAACGCTCTAGGACGGCACGTAAAGAACGGAGACCGGCACGAAACGGATTGGTTTTGGCACGTGAAAGAAGGATGGCACGCAGAAGTGTGGTTTCGGCACGTGAACGGTTTGAGACGGCACGTAAAGAACGGAGACCGGCACGAAACGGATTGGTTTTGGCACGTGAAAGAAGGATGGCACGTAGAGGTGTGGTTTCGGAACCTAAACGGTCCTGAACGGCACAAAATCCCCCGTTCCCAGCCGCAACCTGTTTATCGAGGCTAGTCCGTACTCCGAATGATCTGAAGACCCCTAAATCAGCCCCTCCTGCTTTCCTTTTTCTCTGTGCTTTGATTAAATAGAAATGAGGGTATTATGAGACAATACATAGTAAATGAACATCTTTTGAAGAGGGAGATTCAGCCATGAGAAAAGTGATGCCAAAGCCTTTTTTCTTTGAAGGCGGAGAAAAAGCCGTGCTTTTGCTGCATGGGTTTACAGGGAATACAGCTGATGTCCGTATGCTTGGACGTTATTTGAATGACCGGGGGTATACGTGTCATGCTCCTCAATATAAAGGCCACGGTGTTCCTCCAGAGGAACTCGTCCATACGGGTCCGGAGGATTGGTGGAAGGACGTGATGGAGGGGTATGAGTTTCTAAAGGAAAAAGGCTATGAGCAGATTGCGGTCGGCGGTTTGTCATTAGGCGGGGTATTTTCGCTTAAACTGGGTTACACTGTACCAGTAAAGGGTATCGTGACCATGTGCGCCCCGATGTACATTAAGAGTGAAGAGGTTATGTACCAGGGGATTTTGGAATATGCGCGGAAATATAAGAAGTTTGAAGAGAAGAATCCTGAACAGATTGAGCAGGAGATGAAGGAGTTTGAAAAAACGCCGATGAATACGCTCAAAAGTCTGCAGGAGCTGATTGCCGATGTCCGCAAAAACGTGGATATGATTTATTCACCGGCTTTTGTGGTCCAGGCGCGCCATGATCACATGATTAATACAGACAGTGCAAATATTATTCATGACGAAGTGGAGTCGGATGTGAAAAAGATCAAGTGGTATGAGGAATCCGGCCATGTCATTACCCTAGATAAGGAAAAAGACCAGGTCCACCAGGATGTTTATGAATTCCTGGAAAGTTTGGACTGGTAAGCCCCAGCAAAAGGAGGGATTTTAGTTGAACCAGGAGATACAGAAGCATGTAGACCGCCTGCTTACATTTATGCGGGATGAGGCTTACAAGCCGCTTACCATTCAAGAGCTGGAAGATGCGTTTGGTGTGGGAGAGGCTGATGTTTTCAGAGATTTTGTAAAAGCGCTCGTCCATATGGAGGAGCAGGGACTGGTTGTCCGTACAAGAAGCAACCGTTACGGTCTCCCTGAAAAAATGAATCTTGTGAAGGGGAAGGTTTCCGGACATGCCAAAGGCTTTGCTTTTGTCATTACCGAGGAACCGGGAGATGATGATATCTTCATTCCTCCGAATGAGTTGAGCAACGCGATGCATGGAGATATCGTTCTTGTCCGCGTAAGCACGAGTTCATCCGGTGCGAGAAAAGAAGGAACAGTTGTCCGGATTCTCGACCGCGGCATGAAAGAAGTGGTCGGGACGTACACCGAAAGCAAGAATTTCGGGTTCGTCATCGCAGATGATAAAAAGATTGCCAACGATATTTTTATCCCAAGAGACGCTTCTAACGGAGCGGTTGAAGGACATAAGGTCGTTGTGAAAATTACAACCTATCCGGAAGGCAGGATGAGCGCGGAAGGCGAAGTCATCCAGATTCTCGGACATAAAAACGATCCTGGTGTGGATATTCTTTCTGTTATCCACAAGCACGGTCTGCCTGGCGGTTTTTCTCCTGATGTGCTGCAGCAGGCGAACGATGTGCCGGATGAGATTGCAGAAGAGGATTATAAAGACCGCCGCGATCTTAGGAACGAAACGATTGTAACGATTGACGGGGCCGATGCAAAGGACCTCGATGATGCGGTAACGGTCACGAAGCTTGAGAACGGGAATTATAAGCTCGGTGTCCACATTGCCGATGTCAGCCATTACGTAACTGAAAATTCCCCGATTGATGTTGAAGCATTGGACCGCGGAACAAGTGTCTATTTAGTCGACCGGGTAATTCCGATGATTCCCCACCGCCTTTCCAATGGACTTTGCTCCCTTAATCCGAAGGTGGACCGTCTGACTCTATCCTGTGAAATGGAAGTGGATGATACAGGGGACGTAGTAAAACATGAGATTTTCCAAAGTGTCATCAAGACAACGGAAAGAATGACTTACACAGATGTAAACAGCATTCTCGCCCAGGATGAGAAGGTTCGTTCCAGATATGAAACCCTCGTGCCGATGTTCGAACGGATGGCAGAACTCGCCCAGGTTCTCAGAACGAAGCGGATGAACCGCGGTGCGATTGACTTTGATTTTAAAGAAGCGAAAGTACTGGTCGATCAGGATGGGAAGCCGTATGATGTCGAGCTTCGTGAACGCGGTGTGGCAGAGCGTCTCATCGAGGAATTCATGCTGCTTGCAAATGAGACGGTAGCTGAGCATTTCCACAGGATGAAGGTTCCGTTTATTTACCGGATTCATGAGGATCCGAATGAAGGAAAGCTGCAGCGCTTCCTCGAATTTATCACAAACTTCGGGTACAGCGTGAAGGGGACGGGAGATGAAATTCACCCGCGTGCACTTCAGCAAATCCTTGAAGAGGTTCAGGGACAGCCGGAAGAGATGGTCGTCTCCACGGTGATGCTCCGCTCCATGAAACAGGCAAAATATGATCCGGAAAGCCTCGGACACTTTGGACTGGCAACCGAGTTCTACTCACACTTTACGTCGCCAATCCGCCGTTACCCGGATTTAATCGTTCACCGCCTGATCCGGACTTACCTGATTCAGGGGAAAACGGACGAAAGCACGAAGCAGAAGTGGTCTGAATTGCTGCCGGGGATTGCTGAGCAGACCTCCAATATGGAGCGCCGTGCAGTAGAAGCAGAGCGTGAAACGGATGATTTGAAGAAGTCGGAATACATGCTTGATAAAATTGGCGAGGAATACGACGGAATCATCAGCTCCGTTACAAACTTCGGGATGTTTATCGAGCTGCCGAATACAATCGAAGGACTCGTTCATGTCAGCTATATGACCGACGATTATTACCGATATGACGAAAAAACCTACGCGATGATCGGGGAACGGACCGCCAATGTGTACCGCATCGGGGATGAAATTACAGTACGTGTGGTTAACGTAAACAAAGACGAGCGGGCCATTGATTTTGAGATTGTCGGCATGAAAGGCACCCGCAGACGTCCTGCGAAGGATGCACCAAGATCCATCAGTGCAGGCCAGGGCCGGAAGAAAACGACGAAGGAACGCGGGGGCGGAAGAGGCGCAGCCCCAGCCGGTAAGGAACGCAGCGGATCACCGGAAGACGGCTGGTCAACCCGCGGACCGAAACCGAAGAAGAAAAAGAAAAAAGGCTTTGAGAATGCACCAAAGGCCAAAAGGAAAAAGAAGCGGTAACGGATAGGGGCGGTGTCGGGCATCGCCCTTTCCGCCTTCATTCTCCCGTGATAAAATAGAGAGAAAAAATGAATTGCTTCGAGAGGGGTTTCACATGCCAAAAGGACAAGGAAAAGTGGTTGCGCAAAATAAAAAGGCAAACCACGATTATTCAATTGAAGAGACATATGAAGCCGGAATTGTGCTCCAGGGTACAGAAATTAAATCTCTGAGGGCAGGCCGGGTAAATCTAAAGGATTCTTTTGCCCGTATTCAAGGCGGAGAAGTATTTTTGCATAACATGCATGTAAGTCCATATGAACAAGGAAACCGGTACAATCATGATCCGCTCCGAACACGGAAGCTCCTGCTTCACAACCGGGAAATCAGCAAGCTGATCGGTTTGACGAAGGAAGAAGGATATACCCTCGTTCCTCTGAAAATTTATTTAAAAAACGGGTTCGCAAAGGTTTTAGTAGGCCTGGGCAGAGGGAAAAAGAAATATGACAAGCGTGAAGACCTTAAGAAGAAAGAGGCAAAACGCGACATTGAACGTGCCTTCCGCGACCGTCAAAAAGAATGATGGAGTGATTCCCAGTGTCCTGGATTTATTTTGGAATAGCAGCTTTATCTTTATTAAGCGCAGCAGCTGTACTGCGTAAGATCAGACAATAACATTATTTTACAATTGCAAAATCCACACAGTTTGTTATAATAGAACATGCACCGATGATAACTGAATAAGCAGCAGCTTATCTTATCACCTCTTCTGAACCGGCCAGACTTCAACCAGGACCGTTTCAGATTCCCGTATACCTGTTGGGAGAAAGCACATGCTTTCATTCTTATAATGGGGACGTTACGGATTCGACAGGGATAGTTTGAGCTTAGGCTGCGAGCCGAGTCGGCGAGCTCGTTAATAACGCCAACGCCAATAATAACTGGCAAAACTAACAACAACCTCGCTGTAGCTGCGTAACAACAGTTTATAGCGGTTCCTCCCTCCATCGCCCATGTGGTAGGGTAAGGGACTCACTCTAAGTGGGCTACGCCGGATCTCGCCGTCTGAGGGAGAAGGAAGAGAACAACCAGACTAGCTGCCCGGACGCCTGCTGAAAGGCATATGGCGCAGCGAATTCCTAATATTTCAGCTACGCTCGTAGACGTCTAAGTGCCGATATTTCTGGACGTGGGTTCGACTCCCACCGTCTCCACCAAATACATATTTGGTGGTTTTTATTTTTTCTGCACTTTATATTCGGCTATTTTAAAGCATAGTATTGATTTTTACACTCGTTGATGAACCTTTTTTAGTTGCATTAGCAGGCAAGTTTAACTAAATATAAGATATTTGCACCTAAAGCATAGATTCTCTGCATAGAGAGTTTATGCTTTTTTTAATTTTAAGAATTAGTTATCAAATTACCAAGTAAATTTAAGATTATATTTTGTATAAGTATACTTTACTTTTATCTATAAATAAATTACAATTAAATCCAGAGGTGAAAACTGTGAAAAAAGATTTGGGTGATTCCATCGCCAATAAGGTTTATGAATATAGGGTACTTGCCAGAATGTCTCAGCAGGAGTTAGCAGACAAAGTGGGAGTATCCAAGCAAACCATTTTCGTGATGGAAAAAGGAAATTATGTGCCGACTTTGCTGCTGGCATTTAGAATTGCTGAATTTTTTGAGGCGGATGTAAATGATATTTTTACTTATGAAAAGGGAGTGAAGCAAAATGGAAAGTGAGTTCTCTGGTATCTACAGCTCTTTGAGGACCTGGTCAGAACAATCTGCGGGCAATTGGAATATTCTCCTTGGCATCGGCTTATTATTGCTTGTGGCCGGTGGGATTTTAACGTATGTATTTCATAAGAAAATGGGTGAAGCAGATGAAAGAACCGTTCATATATCTCTGAAAAGCTGCCTCATCATGCTGTGTGCCATTATTTTGGGCGACCTCATCTTCCCGAAAGAATACATGTGGCAGATTTTCTTCTTATTTAAATATTCCCTTGCTTTCCTAGCCTCAGGCATCTATCTGGCCATCAAATACAAGAAGGATTTTCTGGTTTAAAGAACGGCATCACACAAAAAAACATCCAGCGATCCAACCGCTGGATGTTTCTTTCATTTATCCTGGACCGCCGGAATCACAAACTCTTCGAGGAGCGGATCAATATCCATCCCGGATGAGGTCTGAACGGCAATCAGATCAAGCTCGGGGATGACGACCATGTATTGACCATACAAGCCCATTGCTCTGTATGTATCATACCCTCCGACTTTTTTCAGCCAGAAGCTGTAGCCGTACCGGTCTCCTTCGAAGTTTCCGTTCGTATCTGCATGCGGGGATGTGCTTTCCTTCACCCAGTTTTCGGGAAGGAGCTGCTGGTCTTCCCATTTTCCATTGTTCATGTACAAGTAGCCGATTTTGGCGATATCCCTGGGTTTCATTTCTACGCCGGTGCCGCCGAGCGATGTACCGGAACGATCCGCGGGCCAGTGTACATCCTTGATTCCGAGGTGAGAGAATAAGTGTTTTTCTGCATACTCAGCCAGCGGCATGCCGGCTGCTTCCTGAATGATTTTCGAAGCTATTGCTGAATCAGCTGTACTGTAGTTCCAGGTGTTTTGATCATCCTGAATGGGCAGGCTGAGTGCGTAATAAGCAGGGTCAGCTCCTTCCATAAAGGTCTTCCACTGCTCCGACTGGTAAAAGCCCTTCTCCGTCTGTTCCGGGAATGGCAGTCCGGAGGTCATGGTGAGAAAATTCTTAATGGTCAGCGCCTTCTTTTGCTCCGTTACGTTTTCTATTCTTTTTTCATCTAAATAAGTAACGGCCTTTTCATCCACGCTTTTAATTTCCCCTTGCTTAACCGCCACACCGGTCAGGGAAGAAGTCAGGCTTTTGGTGATGGAATACACAGGGTGAACCTTTTCCCTATCAAATCCTCCGCCATATTGTTCTGCCACGATGTATCCATCACGGATTACAAGCAGGCCCTCCATCGGAATCTCTTCGTTCTTAATCTGCTCGAACATGCTGTCCAATTTCTTCTGATCCATATGTACACGCTCTGGTTTAATGCTCTTCCAGTCTTCTGTCGGCCAGTATGCTTCTGCTTTTTCTTCTGAAGCCTGAACGGACGGCTCCTTCTCTGTCTGCTTTGCTGTTTCCTGCGTGCAGCCGGCGAGCAGGAAGAAGGCTATAACGGTTAACCATTTCTTTTTCATTGTTTTGAAAACCTCCTTTTCTATATCTTCTTGTAGGTTATTCTTCACAGCAGATTGGTTATCCTCTCTACCCTCTCTATTAGAAAAGAAATTGTGTATTCTTGCTGAGAATAACTTAAAAAGAGTTCTTGTTCAGAAGAAAAGAAGGGTATCCACCCACAAGTATTTTTTGTATACTTTACATGTCTGAATTTTTAGATAATTAAAAGTAACCTGCGAGAATCAGTATTAGGATTATTCAAAAATGGGAGGGGTGCGATTTTACTCAATTCTGAAATTTAACGTCTCATACGGACATGATGAAAAAAGGGGGATGTGTCATGAAAAAACGAATCAGTCTGTTCGCTGCCGCCTGTTTATTGATCTCAACAGTTAGTATACCAGCAGCAAGTGCCAATCAAGTTCCAGCCAATTCAATTAAAGGCAGTCTTGTGATTACAGGCGGATCTCTTGGAAGCAGCAATGCAGACGTCTATCAATCATTCATTAAACTGGCGGGCGGGGAAAAACAGGCAAAGATCGGCATCGTTCCAGCGGCAAGCGGGAAACTGAAGTCTTCCAATGACTTCAAAGCGGACTTGGCGAAGTATGGGGTCAAGCCGGAAAACGTTGAGATCCTGCCGCTATCCAATCATGATTTCAGTGATACCGATTTTGATGAAAGCATGTGGAAGGACAACGTAAACAAAAAAGAATGGACAGACCGTGTCAAAAACCTGTCAGCTATTTGGTTTGTAGGCGGAGATCAGCTTCGCATCACAGAGACCTTAACAGATAAGAAGGGGAAAAACTCTAAAGTGCTTGATGCGATATGGACAATGTATAAAGAGGGTGGCGTTGTAGGCGGAACGAGCGCAGGAGCCGCAATCATGAGTGATGTGATGATCACAGGCGGTGACAGCCTCGGCGGACTGAGGGGAGAATTCACGGAGAAAGATGAGCCCCAAAATAAAGAATACGAGAAGGTCTTTATTAAAAAAGGGCTTGGATTTTTTAAATATGGCATCATTGATCAGCACTTTGATGAACGAGCAAGACTTGGCAGGCTTGCGGCAGCCGCCATTAAATACGAGAAGAGGAAAGACTTGTATAACTCGTATGGAATCGATGAAGATACCGCACTAATCGTCCATAACAAAGAGAGAAAAGCAGAGATTGTCGGCCGGGGCGGCGTAACCGTCGTTGATACTAGCAAAGCAAAGCTTGCAGGGAAAAAAGTACACCCAGTTAACAATGTGTCCATCAGCTTTCTGTCGCCTGGGGATGAGATTAATCTGCAAACGAAGGAGTTTACCATCAACCCGGATAAAGACGCAACGAGAGGCTACGAATACTATCAGTTTAAGCCGTTGGATGCAACTGGGGTATTAACGCCATACGGAAGGCTGAAACCTTATCTTGCCTATTCTTTAACGGATAATTCATCTGCCGATTCTGTAAAAAGCTACTTGTACGACAGCAAAGGAAAAGGCTACGCGTTAACTTTCAGTAAAACAAAATCATCGAATGGTTACTGGGGCTACATGGATGGTCAAAAGGATGATTATTCCATTACCAATGTCAGGCTGGATGCGGTTCCGGTTTCGGTTGGATTCCGAAAAGACAAAAAGGCCTTTAAAAATTACGAATCGTCCAATTTCAAGGTTCCGGATAAAGCAGCCCGCGGAGAGATTTTAGGAAATCTGGTAATTGCCGGAGGGGCTCTCGGTTCCAGCAATGAGGCTGTTTATAAGAGATTTATAAACTTTGCCGGAGGAAATTCAAAAGCAAAAATCGGAATTATCCCGGCGGCAAGCGGAACGTTGAGTTCATCGAATGCCTTTAAAAATGATTTGATCAAGTACGGAGTCAAGGAAGATCAGATTGAGATCCTTCCGATCTCCACACATGATTTTAAAGGAACGGCAGAAGATGAGTCTAAATGGAAGGATAACAGGAACAAGGAAGAAACGGCCGAAGCCATAAAAGAATTAAATGCTGTTTGGTTCGTTGGGGGCGATCAAACGAACATTACGAAAGCATTATTAAACGCGGATCAGTCGGAATCAAAAGCTTTATCAGCTATATGGGAGATTTATAAAAAAGGAGCGGTTCTTGGAGGAACAAGTGCCGGAGCGGCAATCATGAGTGATGTGATGATTGCCGGAGGGGGAAGCCTGGATACTCTCTCGAAAGGATTTACGGATACGTACAACGGGATGGATCAGCAGGAGGGCGGACCGGGTTATTTGGAGAAGGGTCTCGGCTTTTTCCAGAACGGTATAATTGATCAGCATTTTGATAATAAATCGAGACTAGGCAGATTGATTGCCACAGCCTATGAGAAAGGAGACCGCCGTCAGCTATCTTACGGAATTGATGAAGATACAGCGATGGTCGTCAACAACAAAGACCAGACAGTAGAAGTCATAGGACGTGCAGGGCTGACCGTTGTTGATTTATCAAAAGCAGAAAGACAAAAAGGCCAGTTCAAAAACATATCCATCTCTGCTTTGTCAGCTGGAGATATTGTGGACATGAAACAAAAGACATTTAAGATCAGTTCACATAAAGATTCGACAACAGGCTACGAGTACGGAGATTTTAAGGCTGCTCCACATACAGGCGTCCTTACTCCGCACGGCACATTAAAAAACTATCTGTCTTATAACCTGGTGGATAACGGCGGGGAGAAGAAAGTAAAGAGTTACGCATTTAACCAAGACACAGGAGTCGAGTTGATTTTCAGGAAAACCGCTGACACAGAAGGCTACTGGGGATACAAAGATGGAGGGAAGGATGACTATTCGGTGACCAATGTAACACTGGATATCAATCCGGTTTCTGTTCGAATGAAGTACTGATCATGAGGAACAATTTCTGAAAAAGAAAAAAAGGCATCCGGACAGAATTAACTCCGGATGCCTTTATCATTAAATTCGGTTATGATCCGCCTTCCAGTTCTGGATGCTCTGTTTTATCTCCTTCGGCGCAAGCTTTTCGGCAGCTGCTTTTTCTGCAAGCCCCGGAAACTCAGCATCAGGTGCAAATCTTAGGGCAACGATTTGATTCATCGTAAGAGAAGAGTCGAGCAGTTTCCCTGTCAGAGCATAATAGCGCAGGTTTTCTTCCGCTCGAATGGCACGGTCCTGGGCTTTTAGCGGATAGGTTCGGATAAAAATAAAGAAGAGAATAAGACAAACAGAGACGAGTATCATAAACAGCGCGGTGACGAGTTCTCCTCCTGTGGCGGCGTAGATGATGGAGGTTACGAGAACAGCCAGTACTCCGGCTGTTAGTCCAAAGTGAAACAGCGGATGAATCCTTGTATGATTGCTGTAATTTTGTTTTTCCATGTACATCCCTCCCTTGAGTAGTTTATGCTTCGGCGTTTTCAGTATAATCGTTCTTTGAAAAAAAGACCATTGACGGACTTTTTTCCACTCTTAAACACCCGTGGGTTTATTTCCCTTGTAAAAAAATGTAGAATAAGAGAGTGTAGATACATATAAGGGAGAGGAGTACGAATTATGCCCGAACCAACCGCAGGCCCCTCTGAAAACCGCGCGTATAAGAAAACGAGACAGCTTCGCATAAATATATTGTTTCTTGCCGTATTTTTCATTTTTGTCCTCGTTATTGTCCGGCTTGGCATCGTTCAGATTGTCCAGGGAGAAGAGTATGTAAAAGAAGTGAACCGGAGTGAAACGGATGTATCCGCTTACCCTGCTCCGCGGGGAAAAATGTATGACCGGTACGGACGTGTAGTTGTCGATAACATCGGGATTCCGGCGGTCACCTATACAGTTGACCGAAAAACAAAGCCGGAGGATAAGCTGAAAACAGCGCGGGAGCTGGTAAAGCATATTCAGGTGGAAGCTGATGCCATTCAAAAAGTGAAAGAACAGGAAAGCAACCGCGATCTGAAAGATTATTGGCTCGCTGCCTATCCGGAAAAAGCAGAAGAACTGCTTAAAAAATCTGAGTTGAAGAAAGAAGGGAAAGAGCAGTATCAGCTTCAGCTTGAGCGGGTGCCGAAGAAGGAGATCGAAAGACTGAAAAACAGTGATCAGCATCTTTCCATGGCGGTCCTGTTTAAGCGTTTTTCTTCCGGATACCAGTATGAGCCGCAGCTTGTAAAGGCACAGCTTCCGCCTAAAGATGGAAAGACTGGGGCCGATGTGATGCTCACGAACGAAGAGATGGCGAGTGTCTCCGAAAATCTCGAAAAGATGCCGGGACTGAATATTATTACAGACTGGGACAGGCAGTATCCTTACGGCAGCACCCTCAGTACTTTGCTTGGCAAAGTCACAACCTCAAAAGAAGGATTGCCGAAGGAACAAATGGACTATTTTATGACACGGGGCTATTCACGCAATGACCGTGTCGGGAAAACGTACATTGAAAAGCATTATGAGCAGTATTTGAATGCATCAAAAGCAAAAATTCAGTATACCACGGATAAAAACGGGAACGTAGAAGAAGAGATCATCAATCCAGGCAGGCGCGGCTATGACCTGCAGCTCACCTTTGATATGGAGCTCCAAAAAGAGGTCGAGAAGATTATAGAAGAAGAAGTGCCGAGGGGCAGGGGAAAAGCTGGGAACAATTACGTGAACAATGCGTTTGTCGTTGTGATGGATCCCAATAATGGGGATATCCTCTCCATGGCCGGCAAGCAGTTCCGCTTCAGAGAAGGAAAAGCTCCGATGGATTTCTCATATGGCGCATTTACCGGTCAGTATGAAATGGGATCTGTTGTGAAAGGTGCTACTGTTCTAACTGCTTACCAGCATGGGCTGAGGATTGGACAGGGCTATTACGATGCCCCGGTAAAGTTTAAGGGCACGCCGGAAAAGTCATCTGCAGGAAATCGGTCACTTGGCTGGATGACAGATATTTCAGCTTTGAAAAAGAGCTCCAATATTTATATGTTTAAAGCTGTGATTGAAAACATCCCCGGGTTTTCGTATGTAAGAGAAGGTCCTTATAAGGGCACATTTGCTGATTTTAATGTCCTTAGAAATGGCTATCATCAATTCGGTCTTGGAACGAAGACGGAAATTGATCTGCCTGGAGAATCTGCCGGACTGAGCAATGAACCGTCTTTTCCGGGGCAGCTTCTTGATTTCTCAATCGGCCAGCTGGACACGTATACACCGCTTCAACTCGCACAGTACGTATCGGTCATCGCCAACAACGGCTACCGCGTGCAGCCGCGTGTTGTTAAGTCCATCCATGAACCAACATCCGAAACAGGGATCGGCCCTTTCTATCTGGACAGGCATCCAAAGGTTTTGAACCGTGTAAACAACACAGGAGCTGAAATCAGACAAGTCCAAAGAGGCTTTGAAGCCGTTACTCAGTCCGGGGGAACAGCAGCCGGTAAATTCCCGGGACTGGATGTCGCCGGAAAAACGGGTACTGCACAGAGTTTCTATCGGATTCCAGGAACCGACCGGACAGTAAACACGTATAATATCAACTTTGTCGGCTACTACCCGGCATCAAAACCGGAGATTGCCTTCAGTGTTGTCGTTCCTTATGCAGAAAGAGATATTAATAAAGACATTTCAGCAAGAGTGGTCAAAGCGTATGCAGATCTCCAGAAAAAATATGCACAATCGGGAACCGAACTGCAGACCCCGGCAGAAAAAGAAAAACAGGAATAAAGGAAAAGAGCCTCTGCTTTTAGAGGCTCTTTTACGTATTTATACGGATTTCGATTAATCCGCCATCCACTCCGGTTTTTCAAAGCCTTTAAAGTCCTCATCCATCGTTTTCTCGAATTCATCTGATTCGACCGCGGCTTTTAAGTCTTTAGCCCATTCACTGCTTAAATCCTTCTCGTTCACGGCAACACGGTTTCTATACTGATCCGCCATTTTTTCAAGAACGGCAGCATCAAGCAGGTTCATTTTTGCAGCAAGTGCGAAGTTCCCGGGAACCGCTGACAAATCTGTTCCATCCAGAGCACGAGGAAGCTGCGCGGCTTCAAGCGGCTTGAACTGGAGATTCTTCACATTCTCTTTTACATCTTTCTCGGAGACGGTTAATGGGTTTGCAGATGGATCCAGCTTGACCAGTCCGGCATCCTCCAGAATCAGCAGGGCACGGGCTGCATTTGTCGGGTCATTAGGGATCGCGATCTCAGAACCGTCTTTAATTTCTTCCAGTGTTTTAAATTGTTTAGAGTAGATTCCCATAGGGGCGGTTGGAACGGAAATAAGCTCCGCCAACTCAAGGCTGTGCTCTTTATTAAACGTGTCCAGGTAGATTTTATGCTGAAACAGATTCGCATCCAGGTCGCCTTTTGAAAGAGCGAGGTTCGGTTGGATGTAGTCGCTGAATTCCACAACTTCGACTTTGTAGCCTTTTTTCTCAAGGACCGGCTTGATGGCCTTGCTCACCATGTCACTGTATGGGCCAGATGTAGCACCAATTTTAATTGATTTATCAGCCTTTCCGGCAGTACTCCCTGCTCCGCAGCCTGCGAGCAGTCCAATCAGTACGGATGAAATAATTGCGATTCCTAATTTTTTCATGTCTTTTCTCCTCATCTTTTGTCTGTGATTTTCGCAAAGCGGTCTCCCGCGAATTGAATAATTTGAACGAAGCAAATCAATATGATGATTGTCGTAAACATGACTAGATTGTCATACCGGTAGTAACCGAAGCGAATGGCCAGATCTCCCACGCCGCCGCCTCCTATAATCCCCGCCATAGCCGAATAGGCAACCAAACTGATGACTGTGATCGTAACTCCCTGGATGATGCCCGGCTTCGCTTCAGGAAGCAGGACTTCTTTTATGATCAGCCATGGGGAGGCTCCTGTTGCAATCGCTGCTTCAACGACACCTTTGTCGATTTCCCGCAATGATTGTTCGACGAGCCTGGCAAAGAACGGAATGGCAGCAGCAGACAGGGAAACAGATGCCGCAGCCGGGCCGATCGTCGTTCCTGTAAGAAGATTGGCAAGCGGCAGCAAGGCAATCAATAAGATAATGAACGGGATTGACCGAATTATGTTGACGATAAAGCCGAGGATGTTTTTGATCCATGCATTCTCCAGAAAGAGGCCTTTATCGGTTACAAACAGCAGGATTCCAGCAGGAAGCCCGAAGATGAACGAAATCAGGACTGAAATTCCAACCATATACAACGTTTCAAGAAAGGCTTTATTTAATTCCGGCAGCAGGGCGGTGAGGCTTTCAAGCAGCATCCTGGATCACCTCCAATTTTTCTGTTCTGGACTGAATGTAGTGGATGGCACGGTCCACTTCTGCCGGATCTCCTGTCAGCTCGATGATAAAAATACCGAGCGGGACGTCCTTGATGTATTCAATTTTGCCATGAAGGATATTGCCCTTTACTTTAAAGGTCTGAAGAGCGTCCGAGATGACGGCTTCACCGGCTGCTGCTCCCTGAAAGAAAATTTTCACGATTTTGCCGGGACTTGCCGAGAGGAGAGACGCTGGTATCGAAAACTGCAGGATGGTATTAATGAACTCTTTAGTCAGCGGATTAGCGGGATTTGTGAATAAATCATAAACATGCCCTTCCTCGACGACAGCTCCGTTCTGCATGACAGCCATCCGGTCGCAGACCTCTTTTACCACGTCCATTTCATGGGTGATCAGGACGATCGTCAGCCCGAGCTCGCGGTTGATTTTCTTAAGCAGGGACAAGATGGATTGTGTTGTGCTCGGGTCGAGGGCGGAGGTCGCTTCATCGCAAAGCAGGACAGATGGATCGTTTGCAAGCGCCCGGGCAATCCCGACCCGCTGCTTTTGCCCGCCGCTCAGCTGGGCGGGGTACGCATTCCTCTTATCACTCAGACCCACCATCTCAAGCAGTTCCGTTACCCGTTTATCAATTTCCGCCTTATTTTTGTGAGCGGCTTTTAATGCGAAAGAAATGTTTTCAAAGACCGTTTTTGAACTGACTAAATGAAAATGCTGAAAGATCATGCCGATTTTCAGTCTGGCTTTTCGCAGCTCAGCTTTTCTGAGAGATGTGAGCGGGATGCCGTCGATAAGAATCTCCCCCGAGGAAGGCTTTTCGAGCAGATTCAGACACCTTAGCAGCGAGCTTTTTCCTGCTCCGCTATAACCGACGATGCCGAAAATTTCCCCCCGCTTAACGTGCAGAGAAACATGGTCAACACCGGTCACCTTGCCTTTTTTCGTTTTGTATTCTTTGACGAGATTCCTGACTTCGATCACTTGTTTTCCTCCTAAATAAAAAGCCTCTTTCCATTCGGAAAGAGGCGTCGTCATTTGTATAAACGGCTTATCTTTCAGAATGAAATCATTCTGTAGGAAGTGGCACCTTTCCATGTAAATATGGAGGTTGCCGGACGTCACAGGGCCTAGTCCCTCGGTCGCTCTTGATAAGGTAATTGTATGAAATTTGTGATAAGTCTTATATTAAATATAAAATTTTAGATTGTCAATATAAAAAAACAGGCCGGCATGGCCTGTTTTTATTAAAGCTCTACGTTGTGATAAACCTGCTGAACATCCTCCAGATCCTCAAGGGCATCAATCATTTTCTCAAATTGAGCCTGTGCGTCCTCAGGGAGTTCAACGTCACTTTGCGCAAGCATGGACAGCTCAGCTACTGAGAATTCAGTGATTCCGGCATCCTTGAATGCTTCCTGCATCGCATGGAACTGGTCCGGCTCTGCATAAACAATGACGGAATCTTCTTCTTCAATAATGTCGCGTGCATCTACATCCGCTTCCATAAGGATCTCGAGAATCTCATCTGAGGACTTTCCTTCGAGACCAATAACAGCAGTTGAGTCAAACATGTACGCAACCGATCCGCTCACACCCATGTTCCCGCCGTTTTTCCCGAACGCCGCCCGAACCTCGGACGCTGTCCGGTTCACATTATTCGTCAGCGCATCCACGATCACCATCGAACCATTCGGTCCAAAGCCTTCATAGCGCAGCGCGTCATAATTCTCCTCGCCGCCGCCTTTCGCCTTCTCGATCGCCCGGTCAATAATATGCTTCGGAACATTATACGTTTTCGCACGCTCAAGAACAAATTTCAGCGACTGATTCAGCTCCGGATCCGGCTCGCCCTGCTTCGCCACCACATAAATCTCCCGGCCAAACTTCGCATAAATCCGGCTCGTATTCTTATCCTTCGCAGCCTTCTTCTCCTTAATATTGTTCCACTTACGGCCCATATCTGTTCACTCTCTTTCAGTTTGAAATCTACCTTTCATTATAACTCATTTAGGTGGTGTGATACGAGGGATTTGTTGCGGGGGAGGGGGGAGGGCGGTGAGGTTGCGCGAAATTTGTCGGAAAGTCGATATATTCAAAAAATAGTCGATTTATTACTTTTTGGATCGATAAATTAAAATAATGGTCGATATATCTAGATAATAGTAAGCGTTAAATAAACCACACCTTCAGTCTAAGTTTCCCCCATGAGATACTCTTTTTAACTTCTATCTGAAAGGGG
>NZ_WMIB01000009.1 GCF_009711125.1 Metabacillus mangrovi
GAAATGATTGAACACAAACCGCGAGCAGCCGATTGTTTTGTTGATGAGAATTTCCTGTTCTTTGTTTGGGTAGATTCGGAATTTGTAGGCTTTGTGTGTTTTCAAACGTTTTCACCTCCTATATCTATTATAGGGAACTGATGTTCTTTTATTCAAGTGAAAAGCGATTCATCCCCCACTTTACACTTCGCAAGAAGTGGGGGTCTTCTCGCCGGAGATGATAAATCGGGAGGTTTGAAATGGATAAAGAAAAGATTCAGAAATGGCTGAGCCTTTCGGATAAATACCAAAAAAGCGAATTTTGGAAAATGGTATTTGACCATGATCCGGATCTTTCCTCTGCTGCACCTGTGCGAAGCCATGAGAACCCCTTCCCGAGATATGACCTTTATGTACATGAGGAAACTCTTGTTGTATCCATTGAAATTCCCGGGTACCGGAAAGAGGATTTCAATATCACGCTCGACTCTTCAAAAACGAAGCTTCTTTTTAAAGGAGCGCAGCATCCCCCATACTCCTACCAGTACAGAGTCTATACCGAAAGGGCATTCGGTGATACAGAAAGGACGATTACCCTGCCCTTTCCTGTGGAAAAGGAGACAGTACACAGCCGGTATGCATTCGGGATTCTGGAGCTGACTTTCAAAAAAGCACCCGAAGAGGCTGATATCAGCATCGGTTTCGATAACGGTCATACAGACGGGCCCTGATTCCATATACTGAATTAACCTATTTAATGTGTGGGATCAGTCCATGTTATTCCGACGAAAGAAAACAAGCACAGGCAAGGCTTGGGAGGAAAAGCTCGGCAGGCTGGAAGATGCCGTTCTCAATATGGACCGCAAGCTTCAGGACCTGTGCAGCCGGAAGCCGGCCCCTATAAAGCCTGAGGGAAAGCCATATACACAGCCGGACTTCGGATATAAGCTGAATAAGCTGGAAAATGATCTTGCTGCCGTTAAAGAACAGCTGAATTCTTTAAAGGCCGGAAGCAGTGACCCCATCCCCGCAGTGTACATTCAAAATCTTCATGTCCAGCATGTGGATATGAAAGAGGTCGATCTGAGCAATAATTTTGGCAGCCTGGGCATCAAAGACCTGCCGGGCCAGCTGAATATCGGGACCGTGTATGGAAAGACGAAGGATACTGAAGATATAAGTGGCGAAGATAAACAGCCGAAGGTGTCCATCCAGGCAAAAAAAGACTGACTCCGGGGAGTCAGTCTTTTTTAAACGGCAGGAGGAGGCGTCTTCTTTGCCTCCTGCTTTTCCTTTTGATACCTCATGCGCAGTCTGATCAGCCTGATCAGATTCAGTACAGTCGCTTTTAATACGGCATACGTCGGAACAGCAAGGATCATTCCAAGGATTCCGCCAAAGCTGCCTGCCCCGATCAGCAGAAGGATAATCGTCAGCGGGTGCGTATTGATCCGCTTTCCGATAATAAGAGGAGACAAAAGGTTTCCGTCAATCTGCTGCACGACCAGGACGACAAGCGCTGCCAGCAGCCCCTTTGTAGGAGATTCCAGCAGGCCGATGATTACTGCAGGAGCTGCACCGATAAACGGTCCCAAATACGGGATGATGTTTGAAATCGATACAACTATTCCGAGAATGAGCGCATACTCCATCCCAATAATCGAGAATCCGATAAAACAGCCGGTTCCTACGAAAATTGACACTAAAAGCTGGCCTTGGATGTAAGCACCGAGCGTTTCATACAAATCATGAAAAATCTTAATTCCTTCATGCCGGTATGTATTCGGAAGTACCCGGACTGCCTGTACAGGAAATTTGTGGCCATCCTTCAGCATAAAAAACAAGATAAACGGTACCGTGATAATCGTTAGCGTAATGTTTGTTACGACTCCCAGAACAGCCGATACGCTGGACGTTAGATTCTGGGGGATCTTAGCAGAAAAATCGGTAAGAGCCTGTTCAATCTTTTCAATAGAAACGTAATCCTGTGTCATTACCCAAGTAAACCAGCTGGACTGTGACAAGTTTTGAATAAATTGAATAAGCTGGTTCACATAATCAGGGAAGTTATTGATCAAATCAGTGAATTGCTGAGACAGAAGCGGACCGGCAAAGGCTCCCAGCATGACCATCAGTCCGATAAAAATCAAGTAGATGATCAGGATAGCCAGTGTTCTCGGGATTCGGTTCCGTTCAAAAAAACGGACGATAGGACTGAAGATAAAGAACAGCACACCTGCAATCAGCATCGGAAAAAACAAGGTCGATGCAAAGGATGCAAGAGGGGTGAACAGAAAAGATACCTTCGTGCATACATAGATAATGAGCAGGACAAGCAATATCTCGAGTGTCCAAAAATGAACTTTAGACTTCAGCAACTGGCTTCTGCCTCCTAATACGGGAATATTCTTTTCTTTATCTTCAACCTACTATCCCGGCAGACCAATGTCAACTTCATTTGAACAAATACGCGTGACTAAAATGATAAACAGGGTTCTTAAGCCTGTGAGAGTCCCGTTCCAGGAACCAGGAAGCAGAGTTCCATTCTCTTTTTAAATCTGATTTCCGCTTAATTTTCAGGCGGCCTGTCCCCAAAGTACTGGAGATTTCCTATAAATCAGGTCTGATCTATCTCTGCAGGTTCCCGCTCCATTTTCATCACTTCTATATACCGGACAAGATGCCCCTCCATTTCACGCACCGTAAACTCACAGTTTTCGTAGAAAACAGACTGGCCTTCTTGAATATCCAGGTTCTTTGTAAGCAGCCATCCACCAACTGTATCGATGTCCTCCTCTTCGATATTTAAATGCAGGAGGCCGTTTACCTGATCCAGCTGTACTTTTCCATCCAAAATATAATGGTTCTCTGACTTTTTCTGAATTTCCGGCACCTCATCATAATCAAACTCATCGCGGATCTCACCGACGATTTCTTCTATTATATCTTCAACCGTGACAAGACCGGCAGTACCTCCGTACTCATCTACGAGAATAGCGAGATGCACCCGTTCCTTCTGCATCCTGATGAGTAAATCATGAATTGGAACCGTCTCGATCACTTCAATAACAGGACGGATGTATTTTCTTATGGAAGCTTCCTCCCGGATCGGCTCATCATGCATGTACAGGTCTGTTAAGACCTCTTTTGCATTCACCATCCCTAAAATATGGTCCTTATCCCCATCAACGACAGGATAACGGGTGAATCGCTCGCTGCTCATCAATTCCATGTTTTCCTGAAAAGAATCCTCTGCATCAAGCGCTGTAATTTCAGTCCTCGGAACCATAATCTCTCTGGCAAGACGATTATCGAACTCAAAAATCCGGTTCACATACCGGTATTCTGATTGATTGATTTCTCCGCTTTGATAGCTTTCGGATAAAATAATTCTCAGCTCTTCTTCCGAGTGGGCCATTTCGCTTTCTGAAGCAGGCTTAAGGCCAAACAACCCGGTAATGAACCTCGCTGAAGAATTTAACGTCCAGATAAAAGGGAACGCAATCCTGTAGAAAAGGATAAGCGGCCTTGAGAAAGCTAGGGCAACTGCCTCCGTTTTCTGGATTGCTACTGTTTTTGGTGCCAGTTCGCCAACTACAACATGGAAGAAAGTAATAATCGCAAAAGCGATCGCTACCGAGATCACATGAGAAAGCGACTCACTCAACGAAAGCATCTCAAAAAGCGGCTGCAGCAAGTGAGCGACTGTCGGCTCCCCCAGCCACCCGAGCCCAAGAGCCGTAACCGTTATACCAAGCTGGCACGCAGATAAGTATTCATCCAGGCTCCCTGTCACTTTTTTAGCAGCTATCGCATTTTTGTTTCCTTCTGCAATAAGCTGATCGAGCCTTGAAGACCTGATTTTTACAATAGCAAACTCAGATGTTACAAAAAAAGCAGTTAATGCAATCAGTATGGCGACAAGCACCAGATTAATAATATCCAAAATACCCCTATCCCAGGCAGGATAAGGAGTCACCTCCCAGTGTTTCAAGTTGTCTGTTTTGTATGTATACCCTTAATTGAGCCATCTATCACCTGAAGATTTCTGCATCCCGAGCGATTTAGCCTGTTTGTAATACAAGGGAAAATTCCGGATATTCAGGCAATTTTCCGCATAAAAAAAGCCGGGTTCTATGAGCAGGACCGGCTCTTCGGAAAACGGATCAATCATCATCAGGCATAATGGATACAATCTGCTGAATCCGGATAAAGAAAATGGAGTCTCCATTCGCTTTCAAAACAATATGATCCGGCTTCACATCAGTAAGCTTTCCTCTAATCGTATCGCGGACGGTCTGGATAACAAGATCTTTTCCCTTCACCGTGAGAAGGGTCTGGTACACATAAGGATCGATGATCGCAATCATCTGGGGAGTCTGATTTTGCATGAAATGGATCCTCTCCTTTCACTTATTTCACACTTTTAACGTATGAAACAGATAAAAAAGATAGCACCATTTCCTTTATACCGTCCTTTTTAAGGGCCGCTCCCCTTTTTCAATCAGCCGGTCAAGCTCCTGAATTTTCTGCCTTGCCTTCTCCAGCGAAATCGTCCGGTAATGATGAGCCCCGCCTGGCTCCTCATCCAGCTCATCCGCCCGCTTCACCACCATCTGAAGCGAATTTTTCGTTAACTGCCCATCCGGAAGGTAAGAATCGGTATGAAGCAGAATAGCCAGAGCAATCTCCTTGGCCGCCGCCCGATCCTCCCCAAGGCGGATCAGCAGCTTATGAGCCCGCTCCGCTCCCTTAATCGCATGTATATCATTTTTCTTATACTCTTCATAATCCCACTCGCCATCCGTATACCACTCATAATGGCCGATATCATGAAGTAACGCAGCCTTCGCAGCCCGGTCAGAATCCACCCCTTCCTGCAAAGAAAGCCTGTAAGCATGATAAGCAACGGAAACAGCATGAGCCATCCCGGAGCGCTTCAAATATTTTTGAGCAATCGGGTGATCCAAAATTTCTGAAAGCGTCACTTTTCTCACATCCGTCCCTCCTTATCCCACATAATTTTCTTATCAAAATAGCATAATCAGAAGCAGATTTCAAATGAGACGTTATATTCTATGACACATCCATGCTTCTTGTCCATTCATATTGTCCGCTGGCATTTTACTTAGCCGTACCGTTGGTTAATTTGGCTGTCATGCCGCTTTATTTGTCCGTCCTGCGCGGGAATTTGTCCGTCGTCCTCGGAAATTTGTCCGCTGGCATTTATTTGGCCGTTCCGTCAGTTAATTTGTCCGTTACACCTGATAATTTGGCCGTTCCCTTCACTAATTTGTCCGTTACCTTCATTAATTTGTCCGTTGCCATTTATTTGTCCTTTCTCTTCGCTAATTTGTCCGCTGGCATTTATTAGGCCGTTCCGTCAGTTAATTTGGCCGTTACACCTGATAATTTGTCCGTTCCCTTCACTAATTTGTCCGTTCCCTTCATTAATTTGTCCGCTGCCATTTATTTGTCCGTCCAGCCGGTTAATTTGTCCGTTACACCCGCTAATTTGTCCGTTCTCTTCACTAATTTGTCCGCTGCCATTTATTTAGCCGTCCCGCAGGTTAATTTGTCCGTTACACCCGCTGATTTGTCCGTTGCTATTTATTTGTCCATCCAGCCGGTTAATTTGGCCGTTACACCTGATAATTTGTCCGTTCCCTTCACTAATTTGTCCGTTCCCTTCACTAATTTGTCCGTTCCCTTCATTAATTTGGCCGTTACACTTCTTTATTTGGCCGTGCTGCGCGGGAATTTGGCCGTTCTCATTACTAATTTGTCCGCTGCCATTTATTTGTCCGTCCAGCCGGTTAATTTGGCGGTTACTCCCGCTATTTTGTCCGACCCCTTTGCTAATTTGTCCACAACAGCTGCATCGGTCTAAGGAGACGTTATTTTTGTGAAAAAATGCAAAAAACGAAGCAATCGGTCTGAGGAGACGCTATTTACAATGAGCAGGGCGGATTTTAGCCATTTTTAAAAGAATAGCTGCGTGTGAGACCGAACGATTATAAGTAAGCGGTTACAAAACCAAAATAACGGCTCTGGAGACCGTTGGCCTTTCAATAACCGGTTCGGCCAGCTGCACATTTGCCGGATGATTGACTGGCGCCGAGTAAAACTCCCTCTTAATCCGTTCCACAAGCGTCCATGCGGGTTTAAAAATAACAGTCCTGCAGGCAGATGGCCTGTGGACTGTTATTTAGGGAATCTTACTTGAAAATTGACTTTTTCGTTTACGTTAGCAACCGTAATTTCTGCATTGTGGAGGTCGGCAATGCGTTTCAGAATGGCCAGTCCAAGGCCGAAGTTTCCTTTTTCTCCTTTGACGAAGGGCTGGAAGAGTTTCCCCAGCAGCTCTTCACTTAGCGGTTCTCCATCGTTTGAGCAGGAGATTAAGATGGATTGGCCTTCAGGCTTCACTGTTAGTTCCACGGCAGATGCAGCAAATTTTAATGCGTTCTCTAAAAGGTTTTCCAGCAGGACCCGAACCTGCTCGTCGTTTCCATAGATTTCAGCAGGTTCAAGATTTGACCGCATCCGGACGGCAGTATTGGCTGCACTGAGCCGGACGATCACATCTTCTGCGATCTCATCGACTGCCACGACGTTCTTTTCGAGCTTCAGCTGTGAAAGATAATCCAGCTTCGTTAAATAAAGAAGGTCTTTAATCTTCTTTTCAAGCAGCAAAGCTTCTTTCTCAATGATATCTGCCGTCCCTTCAGGAGAGCCGGTTGGATGAATGCCGTCCTTCATCGCTTCTGCGTAGCTCCGGATCACCATGATGGGTGTTTTCAGGTCGTGGGACACATTTTGCAGCATGGTTTGCTGAAATTCATCCTGCTTTTTCAGCTGGCTTCTCATGTCATCGATCGAGACAGCAAGTTTTCCGATTTCATCACTCCGGTCGAGCAGGAGTGAATCATTGAGCCTGCGCTGCGAGATTTTTTTAACATGGGCAGTGATGGTATCCAGGGGCTTTACGAGCCATTTTGAAAAAACAAAGGCAAGAACGATGGCTCCTGCGATGATCAGGGCAAATATAAAGAACAGCCTGCTTAATAAAGTTTGAATGAGTTCATTGCGGTACGTGTCAAATAAATAGGTTACGAGGATCACTTTGTTCCCTTCAAGATCATAACCTTTCCTGATGACATACAGCATTTCTTTGCCGGACACCTGCATGTTGTACCGTTCGGCACTTGCCTCTTGCTTCTTTGCCTGCTGATAGAAAAAGTCTGTCAGCTGCCTTGTCGGCTTGCGGCCACTGTATTTATAGCCTCTGCTTTCAATGACGATATGATTGACGAGCCGGATTTGCTCTCCGGTCGTTTCTCCCTCAAATTCATTGATTCCGGGTCCCCGCTGCTGGGACTCTTCAATTGTCCGGAACAGTTCGTTCGTAAAAAACGATTTCAAGGTTGTAGGAATGACCAGAAAAAACACAATGGCCATTACCACGATAAGGCCGGTAAAAAGTGTAGCGATTTGAACGAAAAGCGGTTTATTTTTCAAGGTACTTTACCGTCCGGTAACCGAAGCCATATATGGTTTCAACATGCAGCTTCGGGCATTTCCTTCTTACTCGGCGCACTAAGTCGTCCACTACCCGGTCAGATCCAAAGTAGTCCTCACCCCATACATAGGAAAGAATCTGCTCCCTGCTCAGCGCACTGCCAATATGCTTGACGAGGTAAACAAATAAATCAAATTCTTTAGAAGTAAGCTGAATGATTTCATTGTTTTCGGATACGGTCCGCTCCCGTTCTTTGATCATATAAGGACCGTAAATAAGGCTCGGTTCTTCCTGTCTTTCATACGTGCGTTTCATCAGCTTTTTGGCCCTGATGATCAGTTCTTTGGGCAGGAAAGGCTTGGACAGATAATCGTCTCCGCCAAGCTCAAGACCAATAATCCGGTCCAGGTCCTCATCTCTTGCGCTGATAAAAATGACGGGTGTTTCCTCATTTGATTTTTTGATTTCTTTTATCACATCATAACCGTCTATATCCGGAAGCATGATATCAAGAATCCACAGATGGGGCTGCTCGGGAATGCTGCTGATCGCATCCGTGCCGTTGTAAAAACTTTTTACTTCCCAGTTCTCCTGCTTCAAATAGGTCGTTAAAACGGTGTTTAAATGATTTTCATCTTCTACTAAATATACTTTATAGGACATTTTATGCCTCCGCCCCCTGTAATCTTTTCTATTTATTAGGGAGCGAATGCGCTCCCCTTCTGCCTGCTGTTATTGTACCTTTTCACGAGAAGACTTTTCCAGTTGCGAGATCCAAGCAATTTTACCTGAAGAATAACGCAGAATTATGTTACTTGGCCGGGTTTTTCTGTAAACAGCTCTGCATCTTGGTGTTGTGTTGTTGAATTCTGGATAGCAGACGTCCAAGCTTGTCTTTCATGGCCTGCTGATCCTTGGACCTGAGTGTCTCCTGCCAATCTGCTCCAGACCGGCCCCTGCCTTCGCCATTGACAGAACGATCAGGATGGTTCATCTTTGGACGGTTTTTGTGTTTTTCTCTGCATCTCTGGGGAAGCTTTTCCTTTAATTCACTTCTCTTTTTCAAAGCTGCTTCCCATTCCCTCACCTTCTCGGGAGTATACGTTTTCACAATCTGCAGTAATTTCTGCTCCCTTTCCTTTTTAAAGGTTCCGTATTGCTGATTAAGGTCAGCGGTTACCGCAGAAGCAGAGTTTGAAACCGATAGAACGGCAGCAAAAATAATAGACAGCCACTTTATTTTCATTCCTTTCACCCTTCCTGAACATTTTACTTTCCTGTTTAGCTTTTCCTGAATTTCCTGGGAAATTATGTGGAATTATGTTAAATGATTTGAAGCTCCTGTCGATTCTTTTCCGGCCGGTTAAAGAGTTCAGAAAAGCCGTTCAGACTCTTTTACTTTTTGTTGATTTTGACAAAGAGCTTGAGCATACTTGTGATAGTGGAAGGAGTGAGACTATGACGGATCGGTATGACCATCCATTTATCTATCATTTTGACAGGCTGGAAGACATTGCAGATAAGATCAGTGAAGTACTGTCTCTTCCGATTACCATTGAAGATGTCAACCACAGGCTGCTCGCCTACAGTACACATGATGACTGCACGGATCCAGCCAGAATCTCTACAATTATCGGGAGACGTGTTCCCGAGAAGGTTATAAACAGCTTATGGAAGGACGGAACCATTCCAAAGCTCATGAAAACGAGAGAACCAATCCGTGTCCATCCGATCGATGAGGTGGGGCTTGGAAGCAGAGTTGCGATCTCGATATGGAAAAACGAAGAAGTTCTGGGCTTTGTATGGGCTCTTGAAATTGAGAAAAAGCTTTCGGGTCCTGAGCTGGAACTGTTAAAGGAAGCCGCTGAAGCGATTCGCAATAAGCTGCTGAACCTTCATGCAAGCAAAACCAAAAAGCAGGAGCACAGCCAGGAGTTTTTCTGGCGGCTGCTTACAGGAAATATTCAGTCTGTTCCGGAAGTCCAACAAGGTTTTGGCAGGCTTAATATAAAATTCCCAAAAGAGTTCTCCGTGATCCTGCTCAACTTCCCCGAAGAAATCACCCACAATGCCGAAAAACAAATCGATTACCTGCTCAAAACAACCCAGCAGGTTCTTGTGCTGATGTCCACAACGGATTACAATCAGCTGATTATCCTTGCAGAGCCAAAAGGAGAACAGGCATTAACAGAAGTGAAGGAATTTTGTACATCCGTCATCAAGCAGCTGGATGAGCGGTTTGGGCTTCACGGGGCAGAAGCCTGTATCGGAGGGGTGTATTCAGATGTCCTGCAGATTGTGGAAAGCTACCGGCAAGCGCTGGCCGTAGCTAAGATCAAGCAGCGTTTTTCAAAAGAAACGTCTTCCTTGAACAGTTTTTCAGAGCTTGGAATTTATCAGTATCTGGATATTCTTTATGAGAAGCGATATCTGAGCGGGTACAAAAACTATTCCCTTCAAAAACTGAAGGAATACGATGCAGATCATAAGACCAGTCTGACTGAGACCCTTGAGGTTTTTCTGGAATCAGACGGCTCGATCCACACCGCTTCGAAACTGCTGAACATCCATGTCAATACGTTGAGCTACAGACTTAAACGGATTATGCAGGTCGGGGAAATCGACTTGGCAAATCCAAATGAAAAAATGACCATTTACCTCGATTTAAAACTGGAACGGATGTCTTTGTGAAAATACACAAACCCATGTAAACCCTTTCTATTTTTCATACAAACCAAACTGGACGGAAAGCTATTATACTGAAAATATAACTTATCCATATATTTTCCCGTCTTTTAAAGGAGGAAGGGTTCATGATTATAGGTGTACCTAAAGAAATTAAAAACAATGAAAACCGTGTTGCGCTCACTCCAGGAGGAGCTGCACAATTTATAGCTGTCGGGCATCGTGTTCTTATTGAAAAAGAAGCTGGTATCGGAAGCGGATTTACAGATGAGGCTTACCTCGAAGCCGGCGCAGAGATTCTGGATGCAGCAGCCGATGTATGGGCCCGGTCTGAAATGATTATGAAAGTAAAAGAGCCGCTTGAGCCGGAATATGCTTATTTCCGCGAAGGCCTGATTCTTTTCACTTATCTTCATCTTGCAGCAGAACCGGAGCTTGCGGCTGCACTGACGAAGTCCGGGGTGATCTCCATCGCATATGAAACCGTATCTGCAGGACGCACACTTCCGCTGCTTACGCCGATGAGTGAAGTGGCAGGACGCATGTCCGCTCAAATCGGTGCCCAGTTCCTTGAGAAGCCTAAAGGCGGAAAAGGAATTCTGTTAGCGGGAGTTCCGGGCGTTAGCCGCGGTAAGGTAACGATTATCGGCGGCGGAGTAGTCGGAACAAATGCAGCTAAAATGGCAGTCGGACTTGGTGCTGATGTAACCATCATCGATTTGAGTGCTGAACGCCTGCGTGAACTGGATGATATTTTCGGAACTCAGATTAAAACCCTGATTTCCAATCCGATCAATATCTCACAAGCGGTAGCTGAAACGGATTTGCTCATATGTGCTGTCCTCATCCCTGGTGCAAAAGCGCCGACGCTTGTGACGGAAGAGATGGTAAAAACCATGCAGCCTGGATCCGTGATCGTGGATGTTGCGATTGACCAGGGGGGAATCGTTGAAACGGTCGATCATATCACAACTCATGACCAGCCGACCTATGTAAAGCACGGTGTGGTTCATTATGCAGTGGCCAATATGCCGGGAGCTGTCCCAAGGACCTCTACACTCGCTCTAACAAATGTAACGGTTCCTTATGCGCTTCAAATCGCCAACAAAGGGGTTTTCAAAGCTATCGCTGAAAATGCTTCCCTTAAAGCAGGAGTCAATACAGCAAAGGGAGACATTACTTATGCAGCGGTTGCCCGCGATTTAGGTTACAAATATGTGCCGGTTGAAGTGGCTCTGGACCGGGAACTGGCATTTTAACAAATACAAAACACAAAGAGGATATCTAATCAATAGGATTTAGATATCCTTTTTTCTGTTCAATCCCGCCGATAAAAAAGCACCTCAGCCACCCCGGTCCCGGCTGAAAATAAAACCGGGATCATTTTACCGCAAGCCCTAAACAAGCAGCCAGTTCCTCCGTAAATTCCTTTTGCGGCTCCAGCTCGGATTCAGCGTGTACTTTTCTCATTCGTTCTTCCGCTTCCTGAGTATAGCCATATGATTTGTATAGAATGGTTAGGAAGTGAGGGCATTCGTACCAGCCTTGTTCTTCTTTGTTTTTCATCTCTTGAATCACGTCTTGAATGGTATGGAATTTCTCAAAGTGTGGAAAAATCACATTTTGTATGTCACTTTTCACTTCTCTTCTCACTTGATCTGCGTCATTCGAAAGGTTGATTTTATACCAGGTATCCGGTATCTTTTTCAGCTCGGAAACCCTAAGTCTGAGAAGGGAATACACTTCTGTCGGGAATTTTGGGGGATCCTCCTTATAAAAAGGGCCAAACAGTTTATCCGTAAAAATGCCGGTATTAATCGTAAACTCCACATCTTCTTTATTATTCCACCTGGAGGATTGAATAGTTACAGTCCACGCAAAATCGGAAAATGACTTCGCAAAGTGATTTCCTTTCTTTTTAAAACCTTCCGCTTTAAATAAAGGGGCAAGATCATCTTTTATCATCTGCTTTAATACTTCCTGCGCATTCAACATCTTATTCTCCATTTCCTGTTTTCTCAATAAGTACTATTCTCCTTCGTTTTATGATTTACCTGCATGAACGAAGCTGCATCTTAGCTGTAAAAAAGTTGTAATGTAATCACTTGCTTTTCCCTTCGTTCTTGCTGTTTGAGAACCAGTTTCCCTTACAAGCACCTTTCTTTCCGTTCTCTGAATGATTAAGGTACACTATCTGAAGGAGGCTGATCAGATGGCAGAACATCATTTTCACCTTAAAGCAGAGTGGCCCGGCGGCCGGAATGGAACAGGCACCATTGAATCGGGACACTTGAAAACTACAGTATCCATCCCTGCTGAAATGGATGGACCAGGTGCGGGCACCAATCCGGACGAGATGCTCCTCGGAGCAGCCGCAACCTGCTACATCATTACCCTTGCCGCCATGCTAGAGCGAAATTCCATTGAAAAGACGAACCTGACGATGGAGTCAGAAGGAATCGTCGAAATGGAAAAAGGAGTGATCACGTATAAAAAAATCATTCATCGCCCGCACCTTGTACTTCCTTCACATACGGATGAAAAAACCGTCCGGCTGTCAGAACGCCTTGCCGAGAAAGCAGAGCAGTCCTGCATGATCACGAGAGCGATTAAAGGAAACGTCCAGGTCGAACTTGAAGCAAAAATTGAAGCAAAATAAAAAAGCGGCATGCAGCCGCTTTTTTATACGTTTTCCTTCCCTAAAGGATCCAGCGGAAGACGGATTGTAACCTTTGTTCCCTTCCCCACCTGACTCTGAAACTGAATCGTTCCTCTATGTTCTTCTTTAATTATCTTATAGCAGACTGTCAGACCAAGGCCCGTTCCGCGTTCCTTTGTCGTAAAGAATGGCTCGCCCAGTTTATCAATCCGGTCCTGTTCGATTCCTTCTCCCTCATCCTCCAGAATAAATTCGGCAAATCCATCCGAAGTGTTCACACACCAAATCCGGATGGTTCCTCCAAATTCCATTGCTTCTATTGAATTTTTTACAAGGTTGAGAAATACTTGCTTCAGGTGATTTTTATTTCCTGAAAAAGAAACACCGGGATCGATATTCGCATCAAATTGAATATGAAAAGCATTTGCCGTCTCTTTCAGCATAAGCAGCACATCATCAAGAATCTCTGCTGCATAAATCTCTTTAAAGCTTTTTCCCTGCGGCTTTGCAATGAGCAGCAATTCATCTACTACTTCGTTAATCCGGTCAATTTCCTCCGACATGATCCGCAGGATATTATGATTGGACAGTGTACCATCTTCTCCTAAAAACTGAACGAACCCTTTCAGCGAGGTCAGCGGATTTCTGATTTCGTGGGCTACTCCGGCTGCCAGTTCTCCCACAACACTCATCTTCTCGGTTTTAAGGATGTATTCTTCATCCCGGATCCTTTGGGTAATATCGGTTCCAACACAGAGGATAAGCTGCTTCCCTTCAAGAACCACCGGAATCTTCAATACTTCGATCCACTTTGTATCCCCTCTGTAATCAACGATCTTTTCAAGCTTTTCATACTTAGGCTTTATACCGAGCATGACCTTTTTTTCTTCCATTTCGATTCTTACAGCCTGTACGCTGCGCGGGTTCAGCTCGAGATCTGTATGGTATAAAATCTCGTCTGCTTCTGATCCGTACAAGCCAGCCATTGCTTCATTAACCAGGATAAACTGATGATCCTCGTTCTTTACATAAATGTAGTTCGGGTTTAAATTCATGATTTTATGAAGAAGATTCTTTTGATCCTTCAGTCCCCGATTTAAGTTTTGAATAAGTCCGATAAAAATCAGCAAAGTAAGCATTACAGAGGAAATCCCGGATACAAATAACGGAAGGATCTTATAGCCGCTCAGCATCCCAATACCGATCACCGTAAAGATCGCAATACTTAAATTCACAGAAAAAAACCGATATTCTTTTACGGCTAGAAAAAACGAAAGAAAAATGAGAACAAACGCAATGAGCAAAGTTAGACCGATATTCAGCAGAAAGGCCCACTGCCAATCTCCAAATTGAGGATAATAGTGAAGAGGAAAAGGATACCCGTCATCATATACAGTCATATTTTTGATTCCATATCTTGTATTGCTTACCACAAAGACCGCCATGCTGAGCATCACCGAAGCAATGAGAAGGAGCCGCAAGCCGGCTAAAGGAATCGTTTTGGCAAAAAATCCGGTTTTGCTGTAGCGGGTTAAAAGCAGATACATAAATAAACACACGATCGGCAGATTAAAAATAATCCCGAATCGCAATAATGAAAACCACCGCAATACAAACTCTTTGGAAAACAGGTCTGTTCCATACAATAGGGAAATATCAAATTGCCAAACAGCCAGCAGGATCAGGAAAGCAACAGCCACATTAAATAGCGGAGTGCGATTATGAAATAGAATCACTATACCTAGAACAAAAGGAATAACCGCAATAATCGCCAATAGCGTAAAGTACATTCAGTTACACTCCATTAAATCTTAAAGATTGCTGCAACTATGCCAGCATACTATTTATTATAACAATGCCCGGAAGATTTCGGGCTATATTACAGATTTTTTTTAGAAAATCAAGGATAAAATTTTACCAATTTATTTAGTCCCACGAGAATCTTTCTTCTTTCCACGGATCTCCTTCCATATGGTATCCGTTTTTCTCCCAGAAACCGGGATGATTTTGCTTTGTGAACTGAATGCCTCTTAGCCATTTAGCGCTTTTCCAAAAATAACGGTGCGGAAAAACAGCCCTAAGCGGATATCCGTGCTCCGGCGTTAAAGGTTCCCCATCATGTGAATGAGCCAGGAGGCTTGTTTCCTTTAAAAAGTCATCTATTGAAAGATTCGCTGTCCATCCTTCTTCGGCATGCAGAATGACAAAACGCGCTTCTGGTTTTACTTCAGCTGCTTCCGCTATTGTTTTTGTTGAAACGCCTTCCCAGCTATTGTCCAGTTTTGACCAGCCCGTCACACAATGGATGTCATTTCCCGCTTTTGTCTGAGGAAATTTCATGATGTCTTCAAAGTTCAGAAGCAACGGCCGATTAACAAGGCCGTAAACCTGAAGATTCCACTCTGTTAAATCTTTATAATAGGGAACGGACCCGGCATGAAGCACAGGAAAAGTTTTCGTAACGTGCTGATTTGGGGGAACACGTTCTGTATCTTTAGGCGGTTTGGGTTTTCCGAAATACATCACTTCACGCTCCGTATGTTAACCTTTTAAAAAACTAAGTTGACATTGTGTTTTTCTTCTATTAGTCTATAGGTAAAAGTCTGCTTATGCAAAGGGGAAATACAGATGGAAAGAAAATTTCGCACAATTGATCTTGTTTACGCCGGAATGTTTGCTGCTTTGATGGCAGTAGGAGCCAACCTGACATCCTGGCTTCCATTTCTTCAGGTTGCAGGGGTGCCGCTTTCAATGGCCCCATTTTTCGCTGTTCTTGCAGGTCTTCTGCTTGGCAGCAGGCTCGCAGCAGTTTCCATGCTTGTCTATGCTTTAATTGGCGCAGCAGGCGCTCCGGTCTTTGCCGGATTTTCAGCTGGCTTTGCGGTTCTGTTTGGCAATACCGGCGGATTTATTATCTCATACATCTTAGCTGCTTATACAGCAGGCAAAATTATTGAAACGAGCAGAAAACCGAAGCTTCCAATGTTTATGGCAGCCGGTATGGCCGGCATTCTCGTCATCTACCTATTCGGCACCACTTATATGTATGCTTTCGTCAATTATGCAGCTGGTGCCAAAATGTCTTATTTGGCAGCATGGCAGATCATGACTTGGTTTGCAGTTAAAGACATTGTGTTTACAGCAATGGCGGCAATGATTGCACCCCGCCTGTATCAGCAGGTTAAAAAAGGGACCGGCCAATTCCGGCAGAATGCAGCATAACATGCAAGCACTCTATTAATCATAAACAAAAAACCACCGACAATCATCTATCGGTGGTTTTTTGTCCTCACTGCGTATGCAGGTTCTAATCACAACCTGCACCCTGAACATTCGCCTGCATATAAATAGTGGTGAAAGATTGATGGTTTAAGGGAAATTGGTATAATACGCAAAAAGAATCAGATGATTTCAAGTGAAAATGGGTTGAATTACCCTGTAGTTTAGTGTATTCTAATATCCATTGCACCCGAAAAAATAGAAAAGGTGTGCAATAGCTTTTATGCCGGTCCAAGTATAAAAAAAGATTGTGACAGGCATACTGGCAGTATTCAATAAAAGAGGTGAGGGAATATGACTAGACTAGCCATCAAACGCTATTTTCTAAGTGAACTCGACCGCGAAACTTATGAAAAAGCCATTTTGACCCACAGACCGTCCGCCGCTGATTACTTGTTTGAATGGGATGACGCTGAAATTCTAAGTGCCTTTGATAACCTTCAATCACAAGCCCAATAAGATGATAGACTGCCTGCGTTCAGGCAGTCTTTTTATTTGAAAAACTCTGCGTTAGCCTTTTGCTAAAAAAAGAGAGCCTCTGGAGAAGGCTCTCAATCAATTATGGCTTTAAAGATTTATATAAAGTCTGTCAGACAGACGTTATACCGGTTAAAGAACCATTGCCGCGATCCATCCAAAAAGAATGAGCGGGATATTGTACAAAACAAAAGTCGGAACCACAGTGTCCCAAATGTGATCATGCTGCCCATCCGCGTTGAGACCTGAAGTCGGCCCCAGTGTACTGTCGGATACAGGGGATCCCGCATCTCCAAGTGCACCGGCCGTACCAATGATGGCAATGGTTGCTAGCGGACTGAATCCAAGGTTTAGGCAAAGCGGGACAAACAAAGCCGTTATGATTGGAATGGTGGAAAAGGATGAACCGATTCCCATCGTTACGAGCAGACCGACAATCAGCATAAGCAGGGCCGCCAGGGATTGATTACTGCCGATCATGCCGGAAGCACTTTTTACCATCGTTTCAATGTGGCCGGTTTCCTTCATTACACTCGCGAAACCAGCAGCAGCCAGCATCACAAACCCAATAAAGGCCATCATCTGCATCCCTTTAGTAAGAACTTGATCCGCTTCCTTCCACTTCATTGCACCCGTTACATAAAGAACAGCGATACCGGCAAGCGCGCCGAATATCATCCCGCCATCGATTTCCATTTTGGACAGATAAAGCTGTACACCTAGGGAGACCACAATCGCAGCACCGGCAAATGCCAGTGTTCTGCGGGAATAGACGGCTGTTTCCACCCCGGCAATATCCTTCGCCTCATACTGCCTCTTTTTGCGATACAGTATAAAAGCAATCACCAGTCCCACAGCCATTCCAAGAGACGGAATCATCATAGCCTGCGGAATGTCTGTAAGCTTAATCGATAGCCCGGCTTGTTTCATATTATCCCGAAGAATCCCGTGAAAGATTGCTCCGAAGCCAGCCTGAACATACATATAAGGCGTGATCAGACCAAATGTGATAACTGCAGCAACGAGCCTGCGGTCGATCTCCAGCTGGTTGAAAATTTTAAGAAGCGGAGGAATCAGCACCGGAATAAAAGCAATATGAACCGGAACCAGGTTTTGGGAAGAAATAGAGACGAGAAGGATAATAAAAAGAATCATTACCTTCGATAACGTCTTCCGGTTCGTTTCTCCTTCTCTCCCGACCAGCTTGATCGCCAGCTGCACCATCGCATCGGGCAGACCCGTTTTCGTTAACGCAACAGCAAATGCTCCAAGCGACGCGTAGCTGAGAGCCACTGCAGCATTTCCACCGAGCCCGGCCGTAAACGCTTCGCCAATCGTCTTTATATCAAGTCCGCTCGCAAATCCTCCTGCTAGAGCCCCTATAATCAGGGAAAACACAACGTTCACCCTAAAAAGGCTTAAAAGCAGCAGCACCACAACGGCTAATATAACTGCATTCATTTATTTATACCTCCGTAAACACTTTAGTTTGCTAATATGGTAGAGCAATAAAATGACATGACCTTAAATTATCACAGGTAGATTCTCTAAGTCAACTATTTCTTTTACTGCATTAGCAGGGTAAAGGATTTTCCCAAACTCATCATATCTGCCAGTTAAAGTATGTATATTTTTAGCTGTTCCTTGCTTTTCTGCTTACGGAGCTGGATTGCCTGCCAATCTGGATGCCAAAATGATTTAATGTGGCGAAACTGTGTGCTTTCGTGCCAAACTCATTTTACGTGCCGATGCACTCAGTTTACGTGCCGCTTCCCGTCCTATACGTGCCGATTCAGCTGACTAACGTGCCAAAACGGGGTGCTTTCGTGCCATACTCATTTTACGTGCCGAAACAGTGACCTCTCGTGCCGAACTAATTTTACATATCGGAACATCACCTACTCGTGCCAAACTAAGAGGTACCACAGCAAAAATCAGCGATATATCTGCTGCTCCAGCATCAATGCTCTTAATAAAAAAACCGGCGGGAAGGGGATCTTCCATGCCGGTTTTCCAGTCAGTAAAAATAAGGGTAACCATAACCATAGGGTGAAAAGCCGAATCCGTAATACGGGCTGAGCAGTGCGGCGGTTGCCAGACCACCGGCCAGACCAAGCGGAAAACCAAATCCAAATGGGGCAAAACCAAATCCGAACTGGCGTCCGTAACCATACGGGTATCTTACGTTTTGAAGGTGAAACATACCAGGGTTCATCCCATAACCTCCTTGCCTCTGTCTGCTGACACTTCCCTGCATTTTATGCGGGCGGATTGTCCGGAGAGTTAGGCATGAGCCCTTCTGGATGCTTATCCTTCAAAATTTTCAACAAAAGATGCGAGCGTTCTCGCCATAACTCCTGTAGCACCTGAAGGCCCGAGCTTCGTTTCCTTTGAGGTGACTGCAGTTCCCGCTATATCCAGATGCACCCAAGGCGTGCCCTCTGTAAATTCTTTCAGGAAGGCTGCCGCCATAATAGCATGGCCTTCCCGTCCGGGGGAGTTGCTCAAATCCGCCATTTTGCTGCTCTTCACTCTTTCTGTATCTTTTTCTGTGATCGGAAGAAGCCACATTGGCTCTCCGCATTCTTTAGAGGCCGCGTTTACCTGCTCAAATAATGCTTCATTATTTGTTGTCGCCCCAGTCATCTCATTTCCAAGAGCAACAATCACTCCGCCGGTTAGAGTTGCCACATCCACGAGGTGAGTTGCACCATGATGTTTCGCATATGTAATGGCGTCTGCAAGGACCAGCCTTCCTTCTGCATCTGTATTCAGAATTTCAATCGTTTTGCCGCTCATGGAGATAATCACATCATCCGGCCTGAATGCGGAAGCGGAAATGACGTTATCTGTTGAAGGAATAACGGCGACAACATTTTGCTCAGGCTTCAGTTCCCCGATAATCTCCATAGCACCCAATACTGCTGCAGCGCCGCCCATGTCCGTTTTCATGCCGACAATGCCGGACTTGGTCTTAATGGAATATCCTCCAGTATCAAACGTGATTCCTTTTCCGACCAGACCGATTTTATCGGTGGAAGCTTCATTGCCGGTGTATGTCAGAACAATCATTTTAGGAGGCTCGACAGAACCTTGATTGACAGCAAGCATGGCTCCCATGCCAAGTTTCTGCATATCTTCTTTTTCAAGAATTTCACATTCAAAACCGTATACTTCCGAAAGTTTTCTTGCATAATCCGCCATCTCTGCAGCAGTCAGAATATTCGATGGTGTGTTCACGAGCGTTCTGGCTGAGTTCGTACCCTTTCCATGCGCGGTACCTACAAACAAAGCTGCTTTCACTTCTGAAGAATCTTCTTTTGTCAGAACCGCCATTTGCCCGATTGCACGTTCAGGTTCATTGGATTTGTGCTTATAATCTTTAAGTTTGTAAGAAGCGAGCTCCAGAGCCTCTCCCAGTGCATGGGCTGCATCGAGAGTACTTACCCTCTCCGTGGCAAACGAATCCAGATCGATGGCAGCCTCCGTTCTCTTATCAGCCAGGAGCTGTCTGATCAGCTGACCGAATGCTTCGCGTGCTCTCTCAAAATTCCAGTCCTGCTCTTTACCGAGCCCTGAAATGTACACTCTTTTCATTGACGTTTTCCCAAGTGTGAAAATTTTTGAGACAGCCATACGGTCTCCCTTAATATCTCCGTCCTTAAGTAGTGCTGTAACATGACCCTCTAGTGAATCATCTAATTCGGAAAGCACTCCTTGCAGGGGCTGGTTTTTCTTAAAAAGTCCGGTGATCAGTGTTTCTTCGTTCCCTGTTAAAGCTTCGTACACATGATACATCGATGGTTCCTCCTCAACGGGTTTTTGAAAGAGCTATTCAAGGTAAAGAAAGAGCAGGGGAAGTTCAGGCAGTTTGTCTGTTTTTTCGTACGGAATTGAATCCGGGACCTGTGGTATAATGAGTAAACAATTTTCCATAAAAGAATGGACAAGCTCAAGATCCAGGCCCCAGCAGCGGGGACGGTAAGGCTGGATATACTGCCGGCCGGCGAGCATCATGGAACGGGCGCCTTTTAAATTGCCGTAGCTGTAATGATAAAGGGCCACACACATTTGAAGCAGGCCCTTCAGGAAGACATTCGATTTATCCGTCATCCAGATCTCCTCCAGCAAATCATGGCATGTATAAAAGTCCCCTTCATTAAAATGAATGAAGAACCGGTAGTATTCCTCCGGATATCCTTTCACTCGCGTCCCCCCTTGCCCCAGTCCATTCTATTTTATCAGACCCGGGGCAGCCCAGAATACAATTATGTGCTGGTTCCCAAGGAAGGCAGGAGAAAAAGATGGAAATATTCTATAACTTTCCGCTGATTGCTGCATTAACCGCTATCTTTTTTGCCCAGGTAGTAAAGGTTCCGATCCACTATATCGCAATCAGAAAGTGGGACTGGTCACTCGTTACAAGCACAGGCGGGATGCCCAGCTCACATTCGGCAGCGGTTACTGCTCTTACAACGGCTGTAGCAATAGAGGAAGGGCTCGGCTCTACTGTATTCGCAGTCGCCTGTACATTTGCAGTCATTACGATGTTCGATGCTACAGGGGTCAGAAGGCACGCCGGAGAGCAGGCTACCGTCCTGAACAAGCTTGTTATTGATTTTAACCGGTTTATGAAGGAAGCGAAGGACTGGCAGCAAACCCAGGAGCAGGAGAAGCAAAAAAGGCTGAAGGAACTGCTCGGCCATCAGCCCATCGAAGTATTCTTCGGCGGCCTTACCGGTATTTTTTTAACCCTTCTTATGCATTACTTGTTTTTCCAGATTTAACGGGGAGTGAGCACGTTGAGGATTGTTTCGATCTGTCCAAGTAATACAGAGCTCGCTGCATGCCTCGGGCTCACCAGCCAGCTGGCCGGCATTGATGATTTTTCAGACTGGCCGGGAGACATACAAAACCTTCCAAAGCTGGGCCCTGACCTGGCAATCCGAATGGATGACCTAGAAACATGCAAACCGGACCTTGTACTGGCTTCGCTTAGCGTTCCGGGCATGGAGAAGAATATAGAGGAACTGGAGAAACGGAACATTCCGCACCTTGTCTTCAATCCTCAGTCCCTGGAAGACATTCACGCGGATCTGATCAAACTTGGGAAGGCAACTGGCACAGAGGAAAAAGCGATTGAAAAGGCAGAACAATACCGCTCATTAATGGGAAGGTTTAAGACGAAAGCGGCCGAACTTGACCGGAAGCCTTCTGTTTATTTCGAGTGGTGGCCAAAGCCGGTGTTTACTCCCGGAGGAACAAATTGGCTCACAGAAGTAAGCCGCCTGGCAGGAGCAGAAAACATTTTTGCTTCAGAAAAAATTCCAAGCGTCCAAACCGTCTGGGAGGAAGTGCTTGACCGGGACCCTGAATTTTTCTTTATGGTCTGGGTCGGGGTAAAAGAAGCGAAAATGAATGCAGCACACGTTAAAAAAAGGCCTGGCTCTAACCAGCTGACAGCATTAAAAAGAAATCAGGTCATCCTGCTGAAAGAGGCTCTGTTCTGCAGACCTTCGCCAAGGCTTTATGAAGGCCTCGCCAACCTCGCCCAGATTGTGCATCCTGATCATTTTTCAGAAGAAATACAAGCTGTAAAAGACTTCAACACGTAAAAGCAGCCGGTTATGATCCGGCTGCTTTCTTATGTATTAAAGCCCTGTTTTCTGTTTTAAATATTTCTGCCTGAATACCTGCATAGACGAATCTTGATTCAACTGAGTAAACTCCTGCTCCGTAAATCTGCCATCTCCTCTTTTTAAGATGTAGACATCGAGCTCCTTTTTGCCCCAGTTTTTATATACGTCTGCAACCGTATCAAAGTATAAATCCAATTCGTCCCCTTTAATCGCTGCCCCTTTATCCGTCACGATCCCGTACCCGTAATCCGGAATATACAGCACCGTCCCGATCGGAAATACATTCAAATCAGCTGCTATCGTCGAGAAAAGATCCCTTTTCACTTTCACACCCGAATAAGTGATCCCGTACTCCGGATGTCCCGGATTCTTCCCTGTTGATTCATAGCCCGCTGTATATCCAGTTGCCGTCACTTTATGTTTAGGATACTCGTTCAGATTGATTCCCTCATCTCCACTTGCAGAACCGGATGACATCAAAGCAGATCCGTGGTATGCAGGAAGCGTCTTATCAGATAAGCCAAAAATACGGAAAGATCCGTTTTTTTCTGTGTGAGTTGTATAGGACTGCAGAATTCCGGCTGCCAGCTCTCTCGCTTTGACCCCTGAAACCGCCTCAAATGTTGCCGCCAAAGCACCGGCAAGAAGCAGAACCATTACCAAACGCCGAAGCCAAACCATCAATATTCCCATTACCAATATCTCACTCCTCTCACTAAGCTATTACTTCCCTAATGGAAAGAAAAGTATTCGAAACAAAAGAAATTGAAATATTTGTAACACGAAAAGCGAAGGCGGCTTGCCCAGGCCCGACAAGCATAAGACAGTTCACCGGAAGAAGGCGGTTTTTCCTTCTGCAGGTGAACTGGCTTATGACCTCGAGGGCCTAGCCGCCGGAGCTGGACAACAAGAAAAGCGGAGGGCGCTTGCTTATGCCGACTGGCACATTGGAGCTCCCGACCGAGAGGCGCTCTTTGCCTCGACCGAGGGAGTGAAATGGGCCTGCGGCATAGCGCCCGGAGCTAGACAACAAGAAAAGCGAAGGCGGCTTGCAGTAAGGAAGTTCTGCTAAGAGCGCGACGTCCTGTCGCAACCCAGAACTGACCCGCATCGTGCGGGCCTCCGACAAGCATAAGACAGTTCACCGGAAGAAGGTGTTTTTTCCTTCTGCAGGTGAACTGGCTTATGACCTCGAGGGCCTAGCCGCCGGAGCTGGACAACCAGAAAAGCGGAGGGCGCTTGCTTAAGCCGACTGGCACATTGGAGCTCCCGACCGAGAGGCGCGTTGAAAGGAAGTTCTGCTAAAAGCGCGAGGTCCTGTCGCAACGCAGAACTGACCCGCATCGTGCGGGCCCCAAAAAGAAAAAGCCTCCAGTTTTCCGGAAGCTTTTAAAACATTTGGTATCCTCTTTTCCTGAGAGTCTTGATGACAAGTCCTGAGCATATGGCCCCTGCGAGTCCGCTTATAAGGATGGTTATATCTACTCCCTGCAGGGAACTGACTTTATCGGCTAATGCAGGAAAAGACTGTCCCGGAGCGGTAAAGTAAGAGGCGGCGGATGCATCATCGATAATGAGGATGCAGACGACCGGATAAATGATCGCCATAATCCAGGACATTCTGAGCAGCATATTCAATAGGAAACCAATTCCGAAGAATAAGACAAAAAAGAGGACAATTGAGATAATAAATACCGGTAAAATCATATCCAAGCACCTCCAGTACACCACTATCAGTGTACTGAAAGCGCATTAATTACGTCAATAAAATTTTCCTTTATTTTCTTAGAGGCTGGATGGTTTTTCCCCGGTTCCGTTGCAGCAGTCGCACGTTTCAGTGCCGCCAAGCAGGAGCTGGAAATAACCTTTCCCTGAACAATACGGACAATCTCTTTTTTCGGCTCTAACAGTGCTCATGCAGCTCTCCCCTTTTCTGATTAATTGTTAATAAAGATAACAGGTATCTTGTCAACAATAAAGTCAGATTTAATGACAAATGAGCCGATGAAAGCGAATACATCAACGTTTCCCTCTTGTTTTCTTTAATTATCTTATTTTTTTGAATATTATAAAAATAGGTTATAAGCGGAGTACTCAAATTGCTCGCCGGGATCAAGCTGGTCATTCAGCAATAGCTTTGACTGACTATTTTGTTCTGTTAATGCAGTCAGCAAAAGGGAAGAGTCCTTGTCATTTTTTAATTGTTCATAAGGAAGAAAGGCAGCTTCAAAAATTTCTTCTTCCTGAATGCGGATTTCGCGGCTGACGGCATTAAGTTTAAAAATAATCATGTTATCGCTGACCTGTCCCTTTATAACCCCGGACCGCAAGCCAATAACCCCTTCTACCTTAGCCCGGATTCCTGTTTCTTCATACACTTCCCGAATGACAGCCTGGTCTGCTGTTTCACTGCCCTCTACAAAGCCTGCAGGCAATGACCACTTCCCCTTCAGACCACCATATTTCTTTTTCACAACCAGCCATCTTCCGGTTTCATCCGTCACAATTCCTGCTGCTGCAAGCCATACATTTCCCCGTTTACTTGTCATGCTGCCACTCCCTCTATCTCTTGTTTATCCTTCAATTATGGCGCAATAAAAAAGAAAAGGCAAAAGCTGGACGCTTCTGCCTTTTCCTTACATCTATCCATTAAAAGAACTTGAATTTCCCTTTTTTCATGACCATTCCCGGTCCTCCGACCATAAACAATGCACGGTTATCAATCATTTTTTTCATGAAAGATGCTTTTGTTCCGACAAGTTTCTTGCCGAATACAGTACCTACTGCATCATCTTCTCCCAGAGAAGCGACTGTACCTTTAATGTCCGGCTTGAAGCCTTCCATTTCGCCTTGTCCCTTAATAAGAGATGCAAGGTTTTTCGCACAAGTTTCTCCTTGCTGCATGGCAATCTGTGCAGTTGGAGGATAAGGGCGGTTAATTTCTTCATTGATGATCAGTGAGCAATCCCCAATAATGAAGACTTCGTTATGACCAGGTGCACGAAGATCAGGATTTACTTTAACGCGTCCGCGCATGTTTTCAAATCCAGCTTCTTCAACAACACTGTTCCCGCGTACTCCAGCTGCCCATACAACTGTACCCGCTTTGATTTCTTCCATTACATCATCTTTAGCTACGACAATTCCATCTTCTGTGCATTCTTTGATCGCTGTACCGATTTTAAATTCGACACCTTTGCGCTCAAGGTGGCTCACAGCATATTCTACAAGCTCAGCATCAAAACCAGGAAGAGCAGTCGGAGCTGCTTCTACGCAGATAATCCTTACTTTTTTCGGGTCAATATCATACTCACGGCACAGCTTTGGAACACGGTTTGAAAGTTCGCCAAGGAACTCGATTCCAGTGAATCCTGCTCCGCCGACCACGATTGTCAAACGGTCATCCTGCTTGTTTTCCTCTGTCTGATAAGTAGCGAACTGAAGTTCAATGTGCTCACGCAGCTGGCGGGCAGCATTGATGTTTGTAATTCCGAACGCATACTCTTTCAAACCCTGGATGCCGAATGTTTCCGGCTGGGATCCAAGAGAAACAACAAGGTAATCATAATCAAGCTCGCCTTTTTCAAGAACGATTTTCTTCTCTTCAGGCTTAATGGAAGTAACCGTATCCTGAACAAAGTTTACTCGGCTGCTGATTACATCCTTGATCTGATAACGGCATTTATCATGATGAAGCGTGCCTGCAGAAGCCTCATGGAGCCAGGTTGTTTCATAATGGTAATCATTTTTGTTTACAAGCGTTATATCTGCCTCGTTTACGCCAACCAGCTTTTGAAGGCGGGTAACCGTAATTAAACCGCCATAACCTGCACCTAAAACCACAACTTTTGGTTTATTCACGACGAATCACATCACCTTTACTAAATTTGTTGGTAAAAGAACTGAAAATAATACCTCTGCCTATTTTCCGCTCTTTTCGCCATTTTATTTGTTTTCCTGCAGAAAACATTGTGAAATCCTTCACTAAGCACTGCGTGAAAAAATGAATCAGCTGAATAATAGCTTCACAAAAAATTAACAATTAATCCTCTATCCAATAGTAATCCTTTGTGAATTGTTTTTCAACCTCTATTTACCGGAAAAACTCTGTTGCGAAAATTCCGAAAATAATGTAGGATACTATCTTAAATTGGCAACTCTGAATTCTTTGTTTCAGCCTGCAATCGAAGATGAGGATCGCTGAAAAATGTGATATGATGTAAGTAAGAATAGTTATCAATTAGGGGGTTTCATTGTGAAAGAAGATACAAAGGTTTATGACATTACCATCATAGGCGGAGGCCCGGTAGGATTGTTCACCGCATTTTACGGAGGAATGAGACAGGCAAGCGTTAAGATCATCGAGAGTCTTCCTCAGCTCGGCGGCCAATTATCTGCTCTCTATCCTGAAAAATACATATACGATGTAGCCGGATTTCCTAAGGTACGCGCACAGGAACTAATCAACAACCTTAAAGAGCAGATGAACATGTTCGATCCTGCCGTTGCCCTCGATCAGGCAGTAGAAGAAGTAGAAAAACAGGCAGACGGCGTATTCAAGCTGACAACCAATTCTGAGATCCATTACACAAAAACAATCATCATTACTGCCGGGAACGGAGCCTTCCAGCCGCGCCGTCTTGAGCTGGAAACTGCTTCTAAATATGAAGGCAAAAACATGCATTATTTCGTCGATGACCTGAATTCCTTTGCAGGCAAGCGCGTCATGATCTGCGGCGGCGGAGATTCCGCACTGGACTGGGCTTTAATGCTTGAGCCGATCGCCGAAAAAGTTACACTCGTCCACCGCCGTGATAAATTCCGCGCGCATGAGCACAGTGTCGAGCTTCTGAATAATTCCAAAGTCGATGTCATGACGCCTTTCGTACCTGAAGAATTGATCGGAGAAGACCGCATCGAACAAGTCGTTCTTCAGGAAGTTAAAGGAGAGCGCAAGGAAGTCATTGATATTGACGATCTAATCGTAAACTTCGGCTTCGTCTCCTCCCTCGGTCCAATCAAAAACTGGGATCTGAATATCGAAAAGAACAACATCGTCGTAAACTCTAAAATGGAAACCAACATTGAAGGAATCTACGCTGCAGGCGACATCTGTACGTACGAAGGAAAAGTAAAGCTTATTGCCAGCGGATTTGGTGAAGCACCAACTGCCGTCAACAACGCAAAAGCATACATGGACCCGAAAGCCCGCGTACAGCCCCTGCACAGCACAAGCTTGTTTGAAAATAAATAACCAGAAAAGGCCGGTCATCTGGACCGGCCTTTTTCTTATGGTATTGGGGGCTTTACTTTGTTTTGGATGGGATTCTTGGTTTCCCTGGCATTCTTGCATGGCATCCCCGGTTTCCCTGGCATTCTTCCCTGGCAACCTCACCTTCCCCGTCGTCCCCCCTAACCCAAAATACTTACAATATTTCTACATTTACTCGAGAGGTGTTATAAGTGTTTTGCAGAATATTTTACAAAAATAATGAAAGGTGGAAATCTATGCCGAAGCCAAGAAATTGGAGTCTTAAACCTGGTTTAATTTACCATATTTTCTCAAAAGGAATACGAAGAACCGCTTTATTTGAGGATTATGTCGATAAGAATCATTATTTGCAAATTCTTAAGGAAGTGCAGCAAAAATTCCCCTTTAAACTTCATTCTTTCTGTTTGATGAAAAATCATATTCATCTACTGATTGAAGTTGTTGAGGATCAGCCAAATGTGATCATGCAGCAATTAAATTTTCGCTACGCGCGTTACTTCAACTCCAGATCCATTTTTAAAGGACACTTATTTGAGGGCAGATTCTATGCTGACCCAATTACGACGATCCCCAAATTCCTCAACACCTCCCGTTACATCCACTTGAAACCCTGCAAAGCGATGGCCGTTCAGCAAGCGGAAAATTACAAATGGAGCAGCTATCCCTATTTAATTAAGAGTCTGGATTGTTCCATTCTCTTTAAAGATAAAATTCTCGGTCACTTCCCGCATCCGGCGGCAGAACACTAGGTTTTTGTCGAAGAGGTTAGATGGGCTGAGAATACGGGGAGCTACGAAAAAAAGGCCCTGAATTAGGACCTTTTTCTGGATCAGCACTCCTCAGGAGTACCCTTATTCGTTGCGGTTACAAATGATGATCCGCAGCCGCAGCTTGCGATGGCGTTCGGGTTATCGATGGTGAATCCCCCGCCCATCATGGACTGTTTGAAGTCGATGACGGTCCCTTTCAGCGCCGGTGCGCTGTCTTTATCGATCAGTACCGGGATGCCGTAAAATTCTAGTTCTACATCGCCTTCCTGTTTGTCATGGTCAAAGCCCATGCCGTAGGAGAGGCCGCTGCAGCCGCCGCCTTTAATTCCGACGCGGAGGTAGGCATTTTCTTCTTCATGTTCTTTCATCATATCTTTTATCTGAAAGGAAGCTGCTTCTGTAATGGTAATAATTTGAGCCATATGATCACTCCTTTGGTAAATGGCTATATGATTAGTATACACACTGATACGGCCGGACTCAAATTCCGGACTTTACGGACGGATGTAATAGGTGCCCTCGGCAATTACTTCCGCTGGTCCGGTCATCAGGACGTTTCCCTGTTCAGTCCAGTTGATGATCAAGTCCCCTCCTGCGAGGTGTACGGTGATGTCTTTTCCACGGGGAGATTTCCCGTTCAGTACGGAAGCGACAGCTGCAGCACAGGCGCCTGTTCCGCAGGCCTGAGTGATCCCTGACCCTCTTTCCCATACCCGGAAGTTCAGTTCCGTTTCATTTACCGTTTCTACAAACTCCACGTTGATGCCCTCGGAGAATCTGGGGTCTTTTTCAACTACAGGGCCAAGCTCGGTAAGAGGAGCTGCCTCTATCCGGTCTACATTAAAAATAATATGAGGGTTTCCCATTGAAAGTGCTGTTATGGTGTGTTCTTCACCAAGAAAAGTCATTTTTTCACTGATGGTCTGTTCTTCCGGGTCTCCTACCATCGGGATCTCCTTTTTCAGAAGACGCGGTTTGCCCATGTCGACCGTGACAGAATAAACTCTTCCATTATCAGTATGAACTTCTGCTTCAACCAGACCGGAGAGCGTTTCGATCTTAAAAATTTTATCCGTTACGAGCTGGTGTTCATATGCATATTTTGCTACACACCGCAGTCCGTTTCCGCAGTTTAACGCTTCCGAGCCGTCATTATTAAAAATACGCATTTTTACTGGAGCGTGTTCAGAAGGGCAGATGAGAATCATGCCGTCTGAGCCGATCCCTGTAAAAGGATTGGACGCTTCCCGGGCAATCTTTGCCAGACTGCTTTCATTCAGAGATTCCTCGAACATGTTTACATATATATAATTGTTGCCTAAACCATGCATTTTCGTAAACTGAAAAGTTTCCATGTACGGAACCTCCAAAAAAATCATTTCTATTAGTATAAAGTCTGCAGATTAAGTCCACAATAGAAATATCCCCCGTTTGAATAGAACGATAAGAACTTCCTGCCTTATGCAGGGAGTTTTTATTTTGCTTTCTAATGAGTCTTTTATAATGGTATAATAGAACTAATTAAAGGGCGGTGATTACAGTGGATCATTTATATGACAAGAAAGCCTCCTGCACGCTGTGCAACACCTCCTTCATCACAAAAAAACTGCGCAGTTCCTTTATCCGCGTCCAGTCAAGCGATACAGATTTTTATTCCCGCTATTCCTCTGAGATCTATAACCCGCTTTATTATTATGCTTCGGTATGTCCGAATTGCGGATTTTCTTTTACGGATGAGTTTTCTCTGCAGGCTGCACCTTCTTCGAGAAAACAGCTGACAGAACTCGTCTGGAAGCGCTGGACTAAAAAGGATTACTGCGGGGAGAGAACGATTCACAGCGCATTGGTCTCGCATAAACTGGCTCTTTACTGTGCCGGACTGAAACAGGAAACTCATGCTGTGAAGGCAGGAGTGAACCACCGGCTCGCCTGGCTGTACCGCTTCATGGAGAACGGAGAACAGGAAAAGAGATTTTTGCAGCAGGCTCTGAACGAATATCTGCAATCTTACATGCATGAGGATTATGCCGGAACAAAAATGACCGATATGCGGATTCTTTATTTAATTGGAGAACTGAGCAGGCGCCTCGGCCAAGATGGCCAGGCCGTCCGCTATTTTTCCAGAATGATTGAGAGCCAGTCAGACTCCCATGAAAAGGGGCTGATTGAAATGGCAAAAGACAGGTGGCAGGAAATGCGCAGTGTAAAAGGGGCATTACAGTCACAGGCATAGAAAAAGGATGGCATATGAGCCATCCTTTTTTATTAAAACATTGGATTTTCCTCCAAGTGCTGATAAATGTTGTCGACAAGCTCTTCCGGTGTTTCTCCGGATACCGCTTCTCCATTTACTAAGGCGTACATGGATTCAAAGCATTTTCCGCAATATCCAAGACAGCCATACTCCACAACGTCCAGATTAGGGTCTTTTTCGAGTTTTTCCAGGGCACGCTGAGAGCCGCTGGCCAGATTGCTTATACAGAACTCGATTATCGGTTTCATGAGATCTCACCTCTCCAGTTTCATCCTTATCCTACCCCGAATCAGCAAAAAACGTCAACGTTTGTCGCTTATGCTCTTCCCTTCATACCGGACGCTTTGATACAATTAACTTAACACATTTGCGCAATAAGGTTGTACTATTGGCCTGTCTCGCAGAACAATTGGTTATTTTGCTGCCGTATATTGTGATTTAAGCGTAAATTCGATATACTTTTTAGTGGCATTTTGAAAAGGTTTTCTTGCAATAGTAAAGTTATAGAATACTATTTTTTTATTATTCCCGTGGGGAGAAGGGGAAATCCGCGTATGAAAAATCTAGTCATCCTGGGGGGCGGATATGGAGGAATGAGAATTCTTCACAGACTGCTTCCAAATAACCTTCCAAATGATGTCCAAATTACCCTGGTAGATAAAAACCCCTACCACTGTCTCAAAACTGAATATTATGCTCTGGCGGCCGGAACAATTTCTGATCATCATATCCGGGTCGATTTTCCTGAGCACGGACGGCTGCAGCATAAATATGGAGAAGTCCTTTCCGTTGACAGGAACAGCAAGCAGGTCATTTTTGCTGGCGGAGAGACTCTATCTTATGATGATTTGATTATCGGGCTTGGCTGCGAGGATAAATACCATGGAGTACCAGGAGCACAGGAGTACTCATACAGCATCCAGACCATTGATCAATCCCGCAGAACGTACCGGAAGCTCAACGACCTGCCGGCTGGTGCAATCGTTTCCATAGTAGGAGCGGGGCTTAGCGGAGTGGAGCTTGCAAGTGAGCTGCGCGAAAGCCGGAAGGATTTGAAAATCAAGCTTTTTGACAGAGGCAAAACCATTCTTTCCATGTTTCCGGAGAGACTAAGCCGTTATGTTCAAGGCTGGTTTGAGGACCATGGCGTTGAAATCATTAATTGTGCCAATATCACTAAAGTTGAGCCGAACATCGTCTATAATCACGATGAGGCCGTTCACAGTGATGTAATCGTCTGGACTGCAGGAATTCAGCCGAGCCGGGTCGTACGTGAGCTGGATGTGGAAAAGGACGCACAGGGGCGTGTCGTTCTTGCCCCGCAGCACTACGTACCGGATGACAGCAGTGTATTTGTAGTCGGAGATTGCGCATCGCTGCCGCATGCTCCAAGTGCCCAGCTCGCAGAAGCACAGGCGGAGCAAATTGTCCTTGTGCTCCAGAAGCGCTGGAAAAACGAGCCGGAACCGGAATCCTTCCCTCAGTTTAAGCTTAAAGGCATCCTCGGTTCTCTTGGCAAAAAGCATGGCTTTGGCCTGCTCAACGAGAAGCCGCTCATGGGGCGTGTGCCCCGTTTGCTTAAATCCGGGATCCTCTGGATGTATAAGTTTCATAATGGGTGATGATGAAAGGCGGGCAGTCAATCCGCCTTTTTATTTTGCAAAAAAAAAAAGCACCCTTACTCAGAGCACCCGCTTACCCATTTAAATTTCATAATCGCTTTTGAAACCGCCTTGGATTTCAATGAATCTGCAGAACTTGCAGAAAAGATGCTGTCCTGGCTCGCAATCTTCACCCGATAGACAGTTTTTCCTTTTGGATCCATTGCTGTGTGGACATCAATCCTGCATGGAATATCTCCGATACGGTAGTCGAATGTCCTGGTCATAATGGCCGGTTTGCCTTTTATCATCTTACTATGTCCCATTTTCCCAAGCCCCCTTATAAGGAAACTATACCACAGAGTGGTTCTTTTAGCCCGCTGTTTTTGGAAAAAAGTAGATAAAAAGATCTATATTTCAGAAGTGATCCCTAATTTGCCGAGTTCTTCATAGATTACTTTAAGACGGGGGCTTCCTTCTCCTACAACATTTCCATTCAGTACGACAAGGGGATAAAAGTATTCGTCATTCAATACTTTTTCTGCAAATTCACGCCTCTCCCCTTTTAGATCTGCTGTATAAATGTCAATATAGGATACTTGGATGCTTTTGCCGGGGTATTTCCTGTCTAGAGCAGCCTGAAGCCATTCATGGGTTTTTTTCGCTGAAGGCATATTTACACAGCTCGGGCACAGAACCTCTGCCCCATAAACGTCAATGTTCATTTTACATCCTCCAATAATCTCGCGTTTTCTTCATTTTAGTTGATTTCGCTTGACTTTGCATAGGTTTTTGAAAGCGGGCAATTCTCCGTAGGTTTCTTGGCTGAAATATGGTACAATAACTGAAAAAGCGGTTCATTTCCGAAGCACGTTATTCGCTTTGATGACGGTGCCGGAATATACTAATAGCAGGAAGGAGACGATTGCTATGGAAGAAAATCAAAGAGAACAAGTACAGGAAGTATTAGATAAATTGCGTCCGTTCCTGCTTCGCGATGGCGGAGACTGTGAATTGGTTGATGTTGAGGATGGAATTGTCAAACTTCGCCTGCTGGGTGCATGCGGAAGCTGCCCGAGCTCAACCATCACACTTAAAGCAGGGATCGAACGTGCATTGCTTGAGGAAGTTCCCGGTGTAGTTGAGGTAGAACAAGTATTTTAACAGTATAAAGAGCCTCCGGCTGAAGCCGGAGGCTCTTTTTTTTATCCTATAAATTCCTTTCAAACCAGCCGGCAATGGCTTCCAGCCTTTTTACCCGGAGAAGCGGATTGCCGCTTCTTGACATCTCATGGTTTTGTTCCGGAAAACGGAGGAGTTTGACTGTTTTATTCTGCGCCTTCATCACCGTATACAGCTGCTCAGCCTGCTCCATTGGACAGCGGTAGTCTTTTTCGCTGTGCAGGATCAGGAGAGGTGTACGGATTTCTCCGGCGTATTTCAGAGGGGAGCGGTCCCAAAGCATTTCGGCATCTTCCGGCATGGTTCCCCCCAATTCCGTTGATGTAAATGATGGGCCTATGTCGCTCGTCCCGTAGAAGCTGATCCAATTGCTGATGGACCGCTGTGTAACGGCTGCTTTAAACCGGTTCGTGTGGCCGAGCATCCAGCTTGTCATAAAGCCGCCGTAGCTCCCACCGGCCACACCGATCCTTTCCGTGTCCACAAAATCAAACCGTTCAATTGCCGCATCCAACGCTGTTAGCAGATCCTTGCAGTCGCTTCCCCCATAGTCTCCTCTCACAAGGTTCGCGAAATCCTGACCATACCCCTGGCTTCCTCTCGGGTTCATATAGAGAACCGCATAGCCCATTGAAGCAAGCATCTGAAACTCATGCATATAAGTATGGCTGTACATCATATGTGGACCGCCGTGGATTTGGAGGATGAGCGGGACCTTCCCGTCTTCCCCTGCCCCGGCTGGCTTCATAATCCATCCGTGAATGACCCATCCATCCTCAGCCTCTGCTTCAAACGGCTCCGGGATTGACCGGACAGTCTGCTGCAGCCATGAACTGTTGGAAAACGTCAGCTGATTAAGCTCTCCTGTAAGCACGTTCAGTTCAAATAGTTCAGAAGGGGCTTCAGGACTGCTGATGGTGAGGAGGGCAATATGCTCTTCCGGATGCAGGCTGAGCCCGTTTATATGCTCGGCTTCCAATCGGACCGGATACATAAGCCCTTCAATGGATCCGTAGTACAAACCCGTACTGCCGCGATCTGACGCAAGCAGATAAAACCCTTGTGAATCGGCCGTCCATTGAATCCCTCTGTATACACTTCCAAAAACACTGTCGCTGACGGCTGCATCAGCAGCATGCATATCCCAGTCGCGTGTAAGACACTGCAAGGTTTCCAGCTGCAAATCATAAAGCCACAGCTTCTGCAGAGTAGCCCCTTCAAATTCCTTTTCATGACCAAGGAATGCGAGGAACCGGCCATCCGGGGAAAATTGCGGCTTAGAATAGACCCCTTTTCCAGTCGTTACCTTCCTTATCTCTCTAGACTGCAGATCGGCAATCCGGATTTCCGAAACGAATCCTTCTTCAATGCTCGGTGAAGGGTAGTGAACAAACGCAAGACTGCTTCCCGACTGTGCCGGATCCTCTGCATCCGCAGATCCCTGCCAAAGCTCCCGCACCTTCCGGCTGCTCAGCCGAAGAGCAAAAACCCTGTTTTTCCTGTCTTTAATTAAACCGGTTCTGTCGGATTTATAGTGAAGTTCAGTCGCTGCAAGCGGAACCGCTTCTGCTTTTTCCGCGTCTTCAAGAGCTGCATCCTCTCTCAAATAGGAGAGGAAAATCAGCTCGTCATTCCCATTCCAAACCGGCTGGGATACTCCCTGCCCGCTGAAGGTCACTTGTTTTGCCTCTCCATCCGGCACGGTCATTACATACACCTGCAAGATTCCTGTTCTGTCTGACAGGAATGCAAGTCTCCCATCAGGAGACCAGGCTGGTGAGTGATTTTTACTTTTGCCCTCAGTCAGGCGGCACTGCCTGCCCGTTTCGCGGTGCAGGTAAAACAGATGCGTTTCGTATTTGTTTGTTTGTGTGTTGATGGTGGTCTCAGTGTATACAGCCCCCTGTCCGTCCGGTGCCATTAGCGGGTCTGCCACGAATTTCATCCGGTACAAGTCTTCTGCTTGTATGTTTTGCTTTTTCAAATATGTACACTCCTTTTATTACCTGTGCTTACGCCGGTTTGCTCAGCAATTGCTCCCCATTTTGGCTGAAAGCAATCCGTCCCTAACTATTTCGGCTGCCGAAGTCAAACTCCTTCAATTTTATGGGAACCAATCGAGGAAAATAAGAAAAAGACACGCATTACGATGCGTGTCACATGCTTCCAGAAGGATTGCAGCTCGGCAGCCGTTCAACTGTGCTTCCTTCCTCCGGTACAGATAAGAGGGCCACCTCACAGGCCGGAAACCGTTCTCTGAGCACATCAGCCACTTTTGACCCGCTGCCTGGTGCCGCAAATGCGATCATTGCCGGGCCTGCTCCACTGAGAGCCGTACCAAGTGCCCCCGCTTCCTTCGCGGCCCGTGCTATAAACTCAAGCTCAGGTACAAGCGTTCCTCTGTAAGGCTGATGAAACAGGTCCTTTTCCATCATTTTACCGGCAAGCTCCCAATCTGAAGCCATTAGGGCAGCGGTAAACGTGTTTCCTACAGCCCCAGCCTGTACAGCTGTTTTAAAGGGAAGGGTGACGGGCAGCACGTCTCTTGCATCCTTTGTAAAAACTTTATAAGAGGGAATCACTGCAACCGGGTCCATCTGAAATCGCGGCAGACGGATGATGTCAGTGTCTGAAGCAGTATGCAAACCGATCACAAGGCCCCCGTAGACAGACGCCCCTGCATTATCGGGATGGTCCTCCTCGAGGCTTGAGAGGCGTGCTTTCTCCTTTAGTGAAAGGGAGAAGCCGCAAAGCGCATCAGCGAGCTCGATTCCAGCTACTATAGCGGCCGCACTGCTTCCGAGACCCCTTGCTACCGGAATATCGCTCCAGACCTTTACCTTACAGGCAGGCAGAGTTCCTCCATAAGCAGCGGCCGTCCGGGCAGCGACCTGATAAATCAAGTTATCGGTGCCTTCAGGCAAACCTTCTGTTTCGGCACTTTCTGACTGAAAGTGCCACTTGTCTGCAAGGGTAACGGTCAAAATCAAGTACCGGCTGAGGGCAAGGCCGATGGAGTCAAATCCGGGCCCAAGGTTTGCCGTGCTGCCTGGCACTTTAATTTTCAGCATGTCACCATCTTTCATACCGGCTGGACTCCTTCAAGGCGTTCAAGGATGGCAGACTCGTCATTTGACAGCAGGATTGGCTTTATTTCATTGTGGTCGATGGCCGTATTCGGATCTTTCAGGCCATTTCCTGTTAATACGGAAACAATGCGGGTTCCTTTTTGCAGTTCGCCGGTCTGCAGCTGTTTTATCACACCTGCGATCGATGCACATGAGGCAGGTTCTGCAAAAATCCCCTCTGTTCTGGCAAGCAGCCTGTATGCATCGAGTATTTCTTCATCAGTCACTTCATCAATCTTCCCGCCCGAAGTCTCGGCCGCTTCAACTGCCAGACTCCAGCTTGCAGGATTGCCAATCCTGATGGCAGTGGCAATGGTTTCAGGCTGCTCAATCACCTGATTCCGGACGATCGCCGCCGCTCCTTCTGCTTCAAAGCCTCTCATCTGAGGCAGCCCGGTCTGCCTCAGCTCATTGTATTCTTTGAACCCGCGCCAATAAGCTGAAATATTGCCCGCATTTCCTACCGGAATAGCGAGTACATCAGGTGCCTTGCCGAGCACATCGCAAATCTCGAATGCAGCGGTTTTCTGGCCCTCAAGCCTGTAGGGGTTGACTGAGTTGACCAGTGTAATGGGAAGTTTTTCACATACACTTCGGACCATTTTAAGCGCATCGTCAAAATTACCCGGGATGGAATAGATCTCAGCTCCGTACATGACTGCCTGGGCCAGTTTTCCGAATGCGATCTTTCCATCCGGAATCACTACGATGCACTTCATCCCTGCTCTTGCGGCATAAGCTGCAGCTGCAGCTGATGTGTTACCTGTTGACGCACACATAACGGTATTGCTTCCTTCTTCTTTAGCTTTCGCTACGGCCATCACCATTCCGCGATCCTTAAAAGATCCAGTCGGATTGGTTCCTTCCGTTTTAACATACCAGTCTACACCAAACTGTTCAGATAGGCTGGGAAGGCGCAGCAGGGGCGTGTTGCCTTCATTCAGGCTCAATTCCGGAGTGCTTGAGGTTACGGGAAGGAAATCTTTGTATTCTTTCAGCAATCCTCTCCAGCTCATACTTCCCCGTTCCCTTCCACCCGGTACGTACTTTTTACTTTTGAAACGACTTCCAGGTTCTCGAGCTGCAATTGGATGTCTGTAAAGTCTCTTTGGGAAGCATGGTGCGTTACAATCACAATTTCAGCAAGCTCACTGTTTTTCAGCGGCAGCTGCAGGATCTTCTCAAAGCTGACTCCTCTCTCTGAGAACAGACCTGTAATTTTTGCAAGGGCTCCAACTTGATCCTTCACATGAATGCGCAGAAAATGCTGAGCATGAATTTCTTCCGGCCGCTTCATCTGCTTTTCATACTGAGGAGCAACCGCACTCCGTCCGTTTACTCCGAGCCTCATATTTTTCATGACGCCTACAAGATCGGAAACGACTGCTGTAGCGGTGGGAAGACTTCCAGCTCCCGGCCCGTAGAACATCGTTTCCCCTACAGCTTCTCCGTACACATACACGGCGTTGTATTCATCATTTACTGCTGCAAGCGGGTGGTGATCCGGCAAAAGTGTTGGCTCTACGCTCACTTCAATGCTGTTCTGCTGCCTGTGGGCGATGCCAATCAGTTTCATGGTATAACCGAGCCGCTTACTATAGTTGATATCTTCATCGGAAATCGCAGAAATCCCTTTTACCTGCACATCCTGCAAATCGACATTCATCGAAAAGCCGAGTCTTGCGAGGATCGCCATTTTTCTGGCGGCATCCAGCCCTTCCACGTCAGCAGTAGGATCTGCTTCAGCATAGCCAAGATCCTGTGCTTCCTTCAGCACTTCTGAATATGGACTTCCATACTTGCTCATCTTCGTCAGAATAAAATTGGTCGTCCCGTTCACGATTCCCATCATTTTCGTGATCCGGTCAGAGGCAAGCCCGTCAACAAGCCCCCTGAGAATCGGAATGCCCCCGGCCACACTTGCTTCATAAAACAAATCACAGCCGTTGCGTGTAGCTGCTCCCAAAAGTTCAGAGCCGTACAATGCCATGAGGTCTTTGTTTGCAGTCACTACATGTTTTTTCCCATGAAGTGCTTCAAGCAAATATTCCTTTGTTTGTTCAATTCCGCCCATCACTTCAATGACTACATCGACTTCTTGATCCCGGATTACTTCATAAGGATCTGTAGTCAGCAGCGCAGGGTCAACATCGATCAGACGCTGTTTATCTTTTTCACGGACAAGGACTTTTTTCAATTCAACCGGACAGCCCACCAGATGCTGCAATTTATCCTGGTGCTCCCGGATGATCTTCACTACACCGCTTCCAACCGTACCTAGTCCAAGCAGTCCTACTTGTATAGCATTCATCTGTATGGTCTCTCCTCTCCTTACAAATGTCTTTTCATAAAGGACATTTGTATCTGTATAATAGACATTTGATATATAGTAGCATTATAAATCTCGTCATATTATTTTACAAGGCTGAAATTTCTGTTTAATTTGTTGTAAACGCTTTATCATACGGCTATCCTGGCTTTACTTTTTCTCCTCAGCCGCCGTGAATTGGGCAAACGCTAAAAACCGGCCTGGTCACGGCCGGTTTTGCATCCCCTATCTTCCAATCCAATGAAGCAAAGGCAGCTGAATTCTTCTCGTCCGCATCGAAAGCATATTGGAGTAGGAGGCGAGAAATTGTTCATACTCCTCCGAGCGTTCCAAAATAGAATAGAGTTTCTTTTCATATACCGGTTTTTGCTGCTCAGAAGACAAATAGTAGTCTTCTATGCATTCAAAATAGTGAATCGGAAATAAAAGCCTGCTGTAAATCAGTCTCCAGCCGAATGATGAGAGCGGGACCGTACGGTCATAATCTGCGAGGAAGCTTCCTCCCCTTTTCTTTAGCCGGTCCGGAAAGTGAAGGAACTCATGTCTGAGGTACTCGGCAACATCCCGGCTTGCATGATCAAACACCCAATCTGTCGGCAGCTTGACTGGCAGCTCGTTCGTCCACAGCTCGGAATGGAAGCGGTTGTGACAGATGGTCGCTGAGTCGGATGCTGCCGGCTCGTCATCCAGCTCCGTGTCGACCAAATATTGAATTCCGTTCTCCGCCATCCCCAGATAATAAGGAAACGATTCAATGAACAGCTTTTCGAAATGGTCCAGCGGGTGGGCCTGCACCTTTCCTCTCCAGAAAGCCTCGAGCTGGTCTATTCTCCGTTCCCATAAATCCTTCCACTGTCCGATGCGCTTCATTTTGTCCGCCTGATAAGAATAGCTTCTTGCTCTTTGATGAAACTGGGCAAGCTCCCGCCCCTCCGTAAGGCTTCTCGGCTGGATCGTATCCGGGCATTTTAGGACCGCATATCGTTTTCCGTCCTTTTCTGCCGAGAGTGTCCCCTGGAGTGACGGCCAGAAAGCTGCTACGTATGGTTCTCTTTTTTCCTGTAAATACTGACTCATATAATAAAGCTCGAACAGTTCCTGCTCATCAAGCTGCGGTACCGGAATAATGAAGCCTGTTGTACCCCCGATCCGAAAAGCATCGTATCCGCCTGCTTTGAATATCCCCGATGCATGAAGGCCGAATTGTTCTTTTAAAAATTCTTTCAAGCGGAACCAACTCCATTTCAGGCAGTCTATACCCTATCCTAATCTGCCGGACGTTGGAATATGCTATCTTTTCATAAGGGCATACACGCTTTCAGCAGGATTGTATAAACTGATCATAAACAGCTTTTGCTACCTAAAACAGATAGGATGATGCGGATGGAAAAGCGCAGCATGGATGATGTAGAGAAGAAAGCGCGGCAGAAAATGGCTGAGCGCGGAGTAAAAATTAAAGATATTGCAGATCTGGTATACTTTCTGCAGAAAAAATACCATCCCGACTTGCAAATGGACGACTGCCTCGCCAATGTGGAGCGGGTCCTTGCTAAAAGAGAAGTTCAAAACGCCATCCTGACCGGCATCCAGCTGGACGAACTGGCTGAGAAAAAGATGCTTGAAGAACCTCTTCAGGGGATTATTGAAAGTGATGAAGGTCTTTACGGAGTCGATGAAATCATGGCCTTTTCCATCGTAAACATATACGGGTCCATCGGTTTTACCAATTACGGATACATCGATAAGGAGAAACCGGGAATCCTCGGCTACCTTAATGATAAATCAACCGGCATGTGCCACACGTTCCTGGATGATCTCGTAGGAGCCATCGCTGCGGCTGCCTCAAGCAGACTGGCACATCGGGCTGCGAATACGGAGTGAATCGGGTCTGGCCCGGCGATGCAAAATCTTCTTTCAGGGGATCTGCATTCGGGTTTTGTTCTAACTTGGGTTATGCTGGCGGGGCCGGTTTTTAATGTTGTTGCACTGACCCCACTTACGCTAAAGCACTAAACCTCCGTCCCCTGCACTTCAAACTGCAGGTACAGCCGAGGTTTGGAGCTTGATTGCTTGTTACCCGGCTGCTTTAAAGCACGGAGGGTCAGAGCAATGCACTGACCCCACTTACGCTAAAGCACTAAATCTCCGTCCCCTGCACTTCAGACTGCAGGTACAGCTGGGGTTTGGAGCTTGGTTGCTTGTTACCCGGCTGCTTTAAAGCACGGAGGGTCAGAGCACCCATTTCATGCACCATCCCAATTAAAAATCAGTAAAAAGCCCTCCCCAATACAAGGGGAGGGCTTTTCCATTACATCCGGTTGAACCATTCATCAAGGGAGTGCACCGCGTATGTGGGCTGCACTTCCACACTATGAAGGTGCTCCTTCTGTGTTACGCCGGTATGAACGATCAAGGTGTCCATCCCGGTGCGGATGCCGGCCATGATATCGGTGGCGTAGTTGTCTCCGACCATCAGGACCTCTTCTTTCGGCAATCCAAGCACATCAAGAGCCTGTTCCATAATGATCGGCTCCGGCTTGCCGATAAAGACCGGCTCGGTTTGAGTGGAAACAGCAATGACTGAGGTTAAAGAACCGTTGCCGGGCAGCAGCCCTCGTTCGGTCGGAATGGCAATATCCCCGTTCGTCGAGATGAACGTGGCGCCGTTCCGGACAGCAAGGCAGGCGGCTGCCAGTTTTTCATATGTGATGCTGCGGTCGATGCCGATGACGGCAAAGTCCGCATCCTCTCCACCCTCTGCAAAGCCTTTTTCCTTCAGGGCAGCCTGAATTCCCTCTTCTCCGATTACATAGGCCGAACCGCCCGGTTTGAGTTCATGCATATAATTGGCGGTTGCCTGGGAAGTGGTAAAGACCTGTGAAGGCTTGGCCTGAATGCCAAAACCGTTCAGTTTTTCGGCTACCTTTTCCGGAGTGGCAGAAGAATTGTTTGTGACGAACAAGTATGGAATTCCTTTTTCATTCAGCAATCTGACGAATTCCCCGGCTTCTTCAATCTTTTCTGTTCCTTTGTACATCGTCCCGTCCAGATCAATCAAATAGCCTTTGTATGTTTTCATTGTCAAGCTGCTCACTCCTGCAGAAATTAGTTTCGAAAAGCAGACACGGGTCCAAGTTCATTTTCAAGATATGTTCTCACTTTTTGAGGGAAAGATGCAAGTACATCCTTATGCTTGTCCAAAAGGACCTTCAAGTCATTTGAATCGGCTGACACATACTCCTGAACGAGAGGCTTTCGATAAAAGACCAGATCCTTCAGACCTTGTTCGTCTTCCGGAGCTGCCACCTTTTCGTCCAGCAGGATATCAATAATGTCTTCATAGCTGCCCGGATCCCTCATGATAAAGCCGTCAATCAAAGCATTGCCGGTATCCAGAATACATTCAATCATTACATGTCCAAGCCTCTGAAGTGCGAGCTGTTCCATCCTGCTGTCAAAAGTATGAGCAGAATAAAAGCTTAACAGCTCTTCCATTAGCTTCAGCTTTTCTTCAATTTTCTCCCGGTCGACAAAGTACATTCGTTTCCCCCCTATGAAAGGCTTTTTACATTATACACTTGCTTCAGGCAAACTCCATTAAGCCATCCGCTTGTGAGCGTTCCTGCTGCAATGGAACAGCAGGTGTTCATCTCCCTAATAAGCTACCCGCTCTTTCTGAAGCAGACCTGGCTTGGCGTAAAAATAGCCCTGAGCCAGATCGACACGGTTTCGCGCCAGCACATCCGCTTCCTCTTTCTTTTCGATCCCTTCAGCCACGACGAGCGATCCCGTCTCCCTTGCAATGAGGAGAAGGCCCTTAAGCATGGATTCCTTTACACGGTTCGTATCAATGTTTTCAATGACAGATCGGTCAATTTTGATAATATCCGGCATAACCTCACTGATTGTGTGCAAGCTGGAGTACCCTGCTCCGGTGTCATCCACTGCAATCCGGATGCCAAGCCCTCTTAATGCCTGTATATTATCCTTAAAAAAAGCCATCCCTTCAATTGAATCCCGCTCAGTAATCTCGAGTATGATTTTTGCCGGATCCACTGAAGGATGCCTGTTTAAGGCTTTTTTTACTGAAGGGACAAACCGTTTATTCCCAAGTGTAAGCGGTGTAAAATTGATGTATATCTCTTCTTTCGTGCCGCTTTCGATAACAAGATGGAGTGTTTTTTCCAAAATCAGCATTTCGAGGTCATAAACCATTCCAGTCTGCCTGGCAATGGAAAACAGCTGAAGCGGGTTTTCGAGCCGCGTGCCCGCCGGTCCCCTTGTGAGGATTTCCCATGCTTGTATCGTGTTTGATTCCAGCTCGATTATAGGCTGCGCAAGCAAACGGATTTCCTGTTTCTGAATGATTTCCCTCATACTCGCCATAATGTCCATGTATTTCGAATGGACCCGCTTTTCAGCCATTTCCGCGGCCTGCTGCTGAGCCAGCTGGATCGCCTCCTGGGCAGAGCCCTTTGACCGGTCTACAAACATGTAGCCTGTCTCCGCTGCAAAATGAATATACGGGTATTCCTTCACAAGCCACTTCCGTACCTGATGGATCAGGAAGCTGATGAACTGTTCGATGTAAGGTACGCTCTGCTTACTGTCATCAATTTTCAGAAAAACGATTATCCCTTTATTTTGATAATCGTGCACTACCAGTATATCATCCCGGTAATCCGACGTCTCCAATATGAATTTAATCTCGCGCTTCAGGCCGCTGCATAGTTCTCTTTCCTGAAAGGGTTCAAGCTGTGAAAGGATCTCCTTGGTGTTCGTGCTTTGAATGACAATTCCCGCAACCTTCCTCCCTTTCACAACTGCATCGTAAACGCCTTCTAGAAGAGGGTTGCGCAGGATGAATTGCGGCGGAAAATATCTTAAGTAGGTATATGGGAGTAAAATTTTACTCCATTTAATCATTCTTCTTATATTTATAGTCCATAATTCCTGTAGCATAGTCTCAACCCTTCTGATATCACGTCTGCAAGTACTACCATTTTACCATAAAGAATGAAAAATCAAATTTCTATTTAGATTTGGTATAATTTAACGAAAAGCGTGGAGTGATTAGATATGGAGCGTTTTTATTTATACGATGAAACGGATGAAACAAAGACAAGGTTCGTGAGCTTTATGGGAGACCATCAGCGTTTTGATTTGGCTCTTATTCAAACAGACCGTTATTACGGAAAGGTCATTGTATTAAATTTGCAAAGCAGCCGATTTGCGATTATCGGCCCCGATGATTTGGAGGAGGAAGGCCTGATTCAGCACTCTTTTGACTTGTCCGGTGAGGAAGCAGCTGAGCTTACAGAATTTTTGTATGAGTGTGTAGGATAAACGGACACACTACACGTATGTAAGCAGAGGTGATAAGGATGGCAAGAGATGAAGAAGAGTACCATGATTTTTCGAATGTGGAGAAGATGAGGAACTATGTTACACCGGAGATTACTCCTGAGGGGCCTTACGGGGCGCCAAGAGGCAAGGATTCACCTGTGGAAAACAAGAGCACCCCATGGCATGAGGGCCAGCGATATTACAGCGCGTTCAATTACGAAAACAAAAACCTGCACCAGGAGCTTCCGAGGCAGCACCCCGGTGCCCATCCGCCCCATGATGACCCGGACAGGAATGAACAGTAAAAAAGAGCATTCGCAGCAGCGAAGCTCTTTTTATTTGCGGGTTCTTTTTAACACAAAGTAGGCGCAGCCAAAGTTGCAGTATTCATACAGGTATTCATCGAGCGTGCTGATTTTTGTATCATACGATGCTTTTTGATTCTGGTCATCAAAAAACCCCTTCAGCCTGAGCTGGCCGTATCCCCAGTCACCAACAATGTAATCGTATTTATTTAAGATATCTGAATAGCGCGCTTTGAATGCCTCTTCGTTAAACCCGTCCCGCTCATCTTTGCAGATCTCATAATGGATATTTTGTACTGTAACCACTTTTTCAGCGCTCCTTATCAGGACATCTATTTTCTATTATCATAGCCCATTTTCCCTTCTCCATCAATTGCTAGGAGAGCTTTCCCTGTAAAACAGCCATCCTAAAGGCAGGAGGTGCAGCAAATGAAACGACTGTATGTGACCGGAATGGTCATGCTTGCTGTTATCAGCAGCGCGGGCTGCCGGCAAGCGGGTGAGGAAGGAAAATCCAATCTCACTGATGAGAATGGCAGTACCATTCAGGTGGATGAGAACACAAAAATGTATCAGCGTACCGGAAATGAATCAAAAAAAGAGGAGCGCACAGAAGCTTATGGGTTTGTCCGCCACAGCAAAAAAGATTTGATGAAAAACGGCGAGCAAACCGAATATTACGGAATTGACCGGAAGGAACTTGCAGACACGATCAGCGGGCTGACTGTTCAGCTTCCTGGTATCAGTGAGGCGGCAACTCTTGTGACAGACGAAGAAGTTCTCGTAGCCTACCGGCGCGCAAGCGGAGATCGCAGCCAGATGGCAGATATGGTGAAAAGAACAGCCATCTCTGTTGTTCCGAGGTACTATCATGTGTACATTTCCGACAACCCGGCTTATTTCGACCAGCTTCAGTCCTACAGCCGCATGGATTCCGAAAGCCGTGATGCAGATGCCATCATCGGCAAATTAACGAACGGGATGAAAAAAGATTCTCCCCAGGGCAAAGCAGTTAATAAAGGAGAAAACGCAAATGGGGAAGAAACCGGCGAAATGAGCGGAGATGGAATGGAACGGTAAATGGCGGCAGCATAATCGCAAAAAAGTGTCTCCTCTGATCAGGAGACACTTTTTTGATTGATTTATGCTTTTGCCTGGCGCTGCCTGGATGCTTCGTTGACCTGCTCATCCGCGTGATAGGAAGAACGGACCATCGGGCCTGCTTCACAATGGCTGAAGCCTTTGCTCATCGCAATTTCTTTAAGCTCTGCAAACTCATCCGGGTGATAGTATTTCTGCACCTTTAGATGTTTCTTTGAAGGCTGCAGATACTGGCCGATTGTCATGATGTCCACATCGTTTGCTCTCAGATCATCCATCGTCTGGATGATTTCCTCTTTCGTTTCACCAAGGCCAACCATAAGCGAGCTTTTCGTCGGGATATCCGGCTGAAGCTCTTTGGAACGGCGCAGAAGTTCAAGAGAACGGTCATATTTCGCACGTGCACGCACTCTTGGAGTGAGGCGTTCTACCGTTTCGATATTATGATTCAAAATGTCGGGACGCGCATCCATCAGTGTTTTCAGGTTCTCCAGGGAACCGCCCATATCGGATGGCAGCACCTCTACGGTAGTGAACGGGCTTTTTCTGCGGATCGCACGGACCGTTTCAGCGAAAACCTGAGAGCCGCCGTCTTTCAAATCGTCTCTCGCAACCGCGGTGACAACGGCATGCTTTAAATTCATCACAGCAACGGAATCGGCAACACGTTCCGGCTCCTGAAGGTCAAGTTCAGTCGGGAGACCGGTTTTAACGGCACAAAAACGGCAGGCCCTTGTACAGACGGATCCAAGGATCATAAAGGTAGCTGTTCTGCGCACCGCCCAACATTCATGAATATTCGGACATTTTGCTTCTTCACAAACCGTATTCAGCTTCTGTTCTCTCATCAGCTTTTTCAAGCCTGTGTAATTTTCATTCGTATTCAGTTTTATTTTTAACCATTCCGGTTTACGTAAGTGTTCCTCTTGCTTTGCCAACAAAATCATCTCCAGTATGTAGTCTTGTGAGCCGGTAAAACCACTTGAAAACGACACCGTAAACGGATACAAAATCCGTTCATCTTTTTCCCTGCAATCTCCACTTTACCATACAAAAGGAAACCAGGACAAGGAAAAGCATGCCTTGGATTTCTAACATTTACTACGAATGGAATCTCCGCCCGGCTTCAAACTATAGGTATTGGCAAAAGCTCAGAAAGGAGGCCTGAAGCCATTGCGCTGCATTATTCTGGCATGTTGTCTGCTTCTCGCCATCCCCCTGCCGGCTCAGGCTGCTGCAGCAATGGATGAAGAAGCTGCAGCAAATGCAAAACGATTGCAAATGTTTAAAAAAACCGGCAGACAGACCCGGATCTCGTGGGAACTTCTAGCCGCTGCGGATTTATTTGAGCACAATGTAAGACTCTCACGCAGAGATCTTCCTAAACAAACCGGGCTGATCGGCCTCTACATTCCTCCGGAGCGGTGGAGCGGCCCTGCAAATCCCCTTCCTTCAGACGACAATCCTGTCCGGATCCGGCTGTTTGGCGGGATCGGCAAAGACGGCAACGGAGATGGCCGTGCCGACCCGAAGAGTGATGAGGATGTCCTCTATTCATATGCTTCGTTTCTGTCACAGTACGGTAGAGGACTGGAAAACAGCAAGATTGGTCTGTGGGACTATTACCAGCGTGATAAATCAGTTGGCATTATTTTAGGCCATATGAAAGTGATTAAAAAAACAGGGCATTTAAATCTGGCAGGTCGGTCGTTCCCCGTTCCAATCCGCTATAACTACAGCTACCGGAGTACGTGGGGAGATGCCCGCGGCTGGGGCGGCAGAAGGATACACGAAGGAACGGACGTATTTGCGGATTATGGTGTACCCGTGCTCGCTACTTCATATGGAGTAGTTGAAATGAAAGGCTGGAACCGCTACGGAGGATGGCGCGTAGGGATCAGAGATGTCCGCAACACGTATCATTATTACGGGCACTTGAACGGTTTCGCCAAAAACCTCCGGGAAGGAATGGTCGTTAAACCGGGCGAAGTGATCGGTTCTGTAGGCAGCTCTGGCTATGGACCGCCGGGAACTGCCGGAAAGTTCCCGCCCCACCTTCACTACGGAATGTATAAAGACAACGGCCGGACCGAATATTCATTTGACCCATATGCTTACTTGAGGATTTGGGAACGCGGAGATAAAAAGAAGAGGAAGAAGTAAAAAAAGCTGCCGGGCACACTGGCAGCTTTTCACCCTTTAGTTCAATTCTATGGAAGGCGGCTGTCCCCCTCCATTATTGTAATAATCCGGGACGTCCCCAATCACGGTTTTGATATCTACCGGAATGCTTGCTGAAACAGTTGTGCTTTTGCTGGAAAACGGAATGATGACCCTCAAATTTACCTTTACATCAATGTTGATTTTAATCAGCGCATTGTTGATGCCATATGGTTCTGCCGTTGTTTTGGAATCGGTCAGGGCATGGCCGATCATTTCAAACCGGACCGGGATTTTCGGGCCGGTTCCCCCAAGAAGGACATTCCCTGTCGTTTGGCCGAGCGGAATTTCATAAATAAAATCCTGATTTTCAGTATTCAGCTCCGGTATATTCAAGGATTCAAGCTTTCCCTTTTCAGCTAAAAGGAGATTGCGCTGAAGGTGATCGGTAAAACCGGCCAGCATTCTCCGGACACCTCCTGAATCCAGATCAATCAATTTCCCCTCTTTATCTACGCTCGCCGTTACAAGCTTGCTCGTATCCCCTTCTTCTTCAAGCTGTTTTTTGAGGGCATCATTTATAATGAGTGATGCAATTTTTTGAGTTTCTGTTTCTGCAATGCTCATCAGGACAGGCTCAATTTCTTTGTTGACAAGATAAAGCCCCGCTGCGGTTGTGAAGATAAAAAAGATGAACGATAACAAAAGGACATAGCGAAATGGCATGGGTCCTTTTTTCGGGAGACGTCTTTGAAATTTTGCCAAAAAAATACCCCCTTCCCATGCTATATGTATGCATGGAACAGGGGATGTACGATAGGAATTTTCAAACCATCAGCAGCAGGGCATCTTTTCCGGTCATGCCTGGATGAATGCCGTACTTTTCTGCCTCCAGCGTAACTGATTCAAGCGGGGCGTTCAGAAGCTGATCGATTGAGCGGACACCTACTGCCCTTCCGGCAATGATCCCTCTTTCCTTCAGTTTCTCATTGAACAGATTGATATCCACCGCTCCGCACGCAATATACCCTTTCTCGCTGGAAATGGCCATAAAATCCGTTTTCGGAAGCTTAACTGTCACAGCTGTAAACATGCAGCCGGAAATAACGACAGGTGAGATCGTAACCACTTCGCCACACTCCTCTCCCTTTTCAATGTATGAGGAAAGTGCGGCGCTTAGTATGAAATTGGCTTCATAGGGCTGCCGGAAGCTAATGCCCATTCCAGAAGGTCTCTCAAAAACTCCGGCATAAAATATTCCTTTGATGGAGATTGGCCGATGACCGGATACAGGGGACCGAGCGTGAACATGTCCACGGTTGCAATAACATATTCCCTTTCCGGATCCACCGGTTCTCCATTGATTGTAACGGACGATACGTGTTTTTTTCCGTCAGCCATCCTTTTCTGTTTGACCTCTATGCCCTCGTACACCATTTTTCCCATGACTGCCCCGCGAAAGCCAAGTCCCTTCAGCTTCAGCTGTTCCATCTCTTCAGTAGAAGCCTGGCGGATGACCTCGAGCAGCTGGTCCCCTTTTAACCTTACCTTGCACGGATTGATAGGATGCGGGCAGATTCTGTGAAGATCCTTTTTCGTTACCGGCCCTTTTTTCAAGGAATCCAGCAGCATACCCGCATTCACCATCGCCGCTTCTCCTCCACACCATTCATGAAGGGCACGGACCAGAAATGCTGAAAAATCAGAGTCCTCAAACCACTTGATCTCCAGGTCGTCAGGCAGCTCTGCAATGGGATGAGAAAGAATCGTGTCACTTTCCTCCAGATGCTTATTCAGCTTCTTCTCGTATGTCATGCTTTTTTCAGCAGATTCCATCGGGATAACGGAAGCGGTCAGCTTCGTTGCCTTTCTTGCCTTCTCGTCATATTGAACCTCTACATAGCCTGTATATGCTCCGTATTTCCCCGCTCCGCACAAGAGGGAGCTGTTCATCCATTTTCCTGTTTCCAGTACATGATGGGTATGGGCTCCTAAGATCAGGTCCAATTCCGGAAATTCCTCTGCCAGCCTTTCATCATCGTAAATCCCGAGATGAGACAGGATTATCAGGAAGTCGGATTGTGCGGCGGCTGCCGGAATGGTTTCTTTCAGGCTTTCAAAGGGATCTTGTATCAGCCAGCCCAGCTTTTCGTAAAACGGGGTGTAGCTGACTGTCACTCCGACCAGGCCGATTCTGAAACCGTCCGGCAGGGTCCGAATGGTATAAGGCTTTGCCCACTCCGGTCTTTCACCGTTCCGATAATATAAATTGGACAAAATGACCGGAAACTCAGCTTCTTTATATAAGTCGTCAAGCGCTTGATACGGAAGAGTAATGCCTTCATTATTTCCAATCGTTGCTGCATCAAAGTGGAGTTCATTCAATAACTGAACATTTTTCTTCCCGTAGGACGCTTCACTGATTGGATGGAACCGGTCTATATGGTCTCCAATATCAAATAAAAAGCTCGGCTCTCCCTCATCAGCATGCTTCTGTCTGCCATTCTCAACGAAGCGGGCAATTTGGGGCCACATCTCAAAATGGCTGTGAAGATCATTGATATGATAGATGTGAAATTTCTTCATGATTTGTCCTCTCCTATTAAACAAGCCCTTGATAAACCAGGCGGATTCCTATTATCACCAGAACAACTCTTAAGAGGATGATGATCGTCTTGCTTTCCAGGCGGTTGTTGATGTAAGCCCCAAGCTTTCCTCCGGCATAAGCCCCCGGAATTAAAGCGAGTGCATACAGCCACTCCACATGGCCCATAAATGCATGAATCCCTGAGCTCGTCACAGAGGACAGGAAAATGATAAACATGGATGTGCCGACTGCCACATGCGGAGGAAAAAGAAACAGGAGAACCATGACAGGAACCATCAGCGCCCCCCCGCCAATGCCGAAAAGACCTCCTAAAAACCCGACTGCAAAAGCAGTCAGAATGCCTGCAGCGGGATGATAGGAATACTCGAATTTTTTGCCTGCGGGATCGATGTATACTCCTGTGATCCCCCGTCCTCCTTTAGCTGAAGCAGCTGGTGCCGTCCTTCCTTTCAGCATCAGAACAAAGGCCATGGCAATCATAAAGAGCCCGAACCAGATGGAAAAGGAATCATCGGTAAACGTTCTGCTTACCCAGGCTCCTGCAAGGCTTCCCGGCCCGCTTCCGATAAAAAGAATCCAGCCGCTTTTGTAATCCACTCTTTTGTACTTCATATAGGCAAGGGTTGAAGACAGCCCTGTAAAAATTAAGACAAACAAAGACGTCCCTACAGCATCCTGAGGTGTTACGGACGATGGTAAAAAATCCGATAAAAAAAGGAGCGCCGGCACGATGATGATGCCTCCTCCGAGTCCCACAAGGCTTCCTAGCGTTCCGGCAGCGAGTCCAAGTACAAGCAATACAATCCATTCCATTCCTTATTCCTTCTCTCTAAGCTAGTCAAAGTCAAGCAAACTCATTTGCCTTGACGCCAGACCCTCGTATTTGATCCCTAATAGATCAATCATTTCCAGTGCATTCTCTGCCGCATCTCCGCCTGAATTATTGTTAAAAAGGGCAATGACTTCACCGGAGTTTTCCTCCAGACCCTTCAATTTGTCCGCCCATTCTTCGAGCTCCGCTTTGCTGTATTTATACAGGTAGCGGACTTCTCTCCATTCCTCTCCGGAACCTGTTTTATTCCAGCCATGGACATTGCGGCCGTGGAAGCGGACGAGAGTCTTTGCGGGATCAGCCGTCTCAAGAATGGCCGGGATTGATCCAGTGCCTGCCTGCGGTTCATCGCAAATACTGTGGATCCACGCCTCTTCCCGCATAAAGGCCATAGTCCGCTCCCGGACCCCGGCAGCAAACCATGTTTGATTCCTGAATTCAAGCGCACATGGCAGTCCTTCCATCTGTCTTTTGCACCACCGGAGATAATCAACATTCTCTTTCCTGCAATCAAACCACGGCGGAAACTGGAAGAGAACCATCGACATCTTCTCTTTTTCAATCAGAGGCCTCAGTGAAACCTTAAACGCCTCAAACATCTCACTCTTTGTTTCAAAGGGAATTTCTCCCCGTTCATGACCGGTCATTCCCTGATATGCTTTTACAACGAACTGAAAGCCCGGCGGTGTTTCCTCCGCCCATTTCCGCATATTCCGCTCAGGCTGAACCGCATAAAAACTCGCATCAATCTCGACAGCAGGAAAATACGCACTGTATTCCTTCAGCTTATCAGATGGCTTCATTCCATGCGGATAAAGAAAATCATGGTCGCCCCACCCCGTTACTCCAATCCGGATCATCGCTTCTCCTCCCGACCTTGCACCATTCTACCCGTATTATAGCAAACGAATCCGCAATCAAAAAATATGAGATTCCAGCACGAGCTGCCATGTTATACTAAGGCAATAGGAGGATGAATATGAAAAAACACCTGATTGTATCAGATATTCTCTTTTATCTCGTACTGCCATATGTCATCTGGGAATACGGGAAAGCCCCGCTCGGCGACTACTGGGCCATGCTGCTTTCCACAGTCCCCGGAATCCTTTATACCGTCTATCGCTTTTTTGCCGAAAGACAGTTCAATGTCACAGGACTGTTCATTATGGCTTCACTTAGTATAAACACGATTATTGACCTGCTTTCCCAGAACGCAGAACGGATGCAGCAAAACAACGTCTGGGTTTCTGTAGGCTTCGGCCTGTTCTGGCTTGCCACGATCTTAATTAAAAAACCGTTCGGATTATATTTAATGGCTGACATCGCCTACCTCCAGGGACAAAAGCGCGAAGACAGCCTGAAGCTGTACAAGCAGCCGAAACTGCTGCCGATGTTTTATCTCGTCAGCTTTGTATTCGCCATGCAAAACCTCATTAGTGCCGGACTCCGCGCCTTTCTGCTCGGTAAATACGGCATCGCCCAATACGACAAAATCCTATTCTTCATGAAAATCTACGGTTGGGTATTCACCGTGGTCATCATGGTGACCTTCGTATTTGTCGGAATGAGAATCAGCGAAGCGACCCCGGATGACGGGGATGACCGAAATCAGTCTTTGGTTTGATGAGTGCTGTGCGTGAAGCTGAGGTGGAGACTGGGATGAGGACCGGAGTTGAGTAAGGGCTGGGATCTGGACCGGGGCTGAAATGGAGTGCGGACTAGGATTTGGACCGCGGCTGAATTGTGTGCGGAGTGGGACTGGTACTGGGATTCAGGCTGGGACTGATTTGAGTGCGGAATGGGACTGGATCGGGGCTGAAATTGAGTGCGGAATGAGTCTGGGCCTGCAGTTGAATGGGGAAGCTGCTTTGCAAGTGGAAGTGTGGACGCTTTTGAACTATGGGTGCTGTTTTCGGACTAAGTGCTCGGACTGGATGCTTAAATGAAGTGCCGCGGGTAGTGAATCTTGTCGAAAAATCGATATCCAGGGATTTTCGCCGATATATTATGATTTTCGCTGATATATTGTTATTTTCGTCGATATATCAAGATTTTCGCTGATATATTGTTTTTTTCGCCGATATAATTTTATGATGGGTTTTTAACCGGTCACAGTCATGGTTTTTCCCATATATCCAGCATGTATCAAGGTAATTTGCACTCTATCCTGCCCTTCAACTGATAAAAACCTGCCCGATTGGCAGGTTTTTTTAGTTTTCCGGCTTGTTTTTGGCTCCCCATTCGCACAGATCCTCTAAAACCGGCAGCAAAGTTTCCGCTTTTTCGGTAAGACGGTATTCAACTTTAGGAGGAATTTGAGGATATTCCTTGCGGTGAACGAGACCATCCGCTTCCAGCTCTTTCAACTGCGAGCTTAATGTTTTATAGGTAATGGCTCCGATCTGCCGTTTTAAATCATTGAACCGGACAGTTTCGTTTTCAGCCAGCAGATAGATGATGACCATTTTCCATTTGCCGCCGATCAGTGATAACGTGTAGCCGAACGGCGTATCCTGAATCTGCCTGACTTTGCCTTTGTATTCGGTCATTCCCATTGCCATCACTATCCTTTTCGGTAGTATCTATCCGTAAAGTGCGTACTTTTCTTTATTTTCGTTCAGTGTAAGCTAGACGTAACGGAATGTAAAGGAGAGAGGAAAATGACTAAAACGATCAGAATGCTCATGCCGCAATGGCAGGGCGGAAACAACCCCCATTATTCATTCGGAGCAGAGCTGCTTGCGTGGCTTGCACCTGAAAGTAATCACCCAATGATTGAAGTTCCCGTTCAACCTTACAGCGGCACTCCGCTCACTAATGAAAACGGAGTGTACGGGAGAAAACAGCTGCTGGAGCAAGTAAAGTCTGCCCGGCATCTTATTGATGCCCATCAGCCGGACCGGATTGTCATGTTCGGCGGGGACTGTTTAGTGGAGCAGGCACCTTTTGCCTACTTGAATGAACGATACGGCGGAGAGCTCGGCTTAATCTGGATTGATGCCCATTCTGACATAATGAAAATTCCCGGGTATGATTACGGTCATACGCTTCCACTCGGTAATCTTCTTGGAGAGGGCGATGAGGAGTTTGCAGCGCATGTACCCGTTCCTCTAAAACCGGAAAACGTCTTTATTGCAGGCCTGGCTGCGTCTACAAAAGAGGAAGGAGAGGTTATAGCCGGAACGCTCGCAAAAATGGGCATCGATATACCGGATGATTCAGAGATCCTGAACAGACTTGCCATTAAGACCGCGGGAGCCGCAGAATTGGCAAACAGCCTTGAATCCGTTAAAACGTGGATTAAACAAGCCGGGATCCAGCATCTGGCCATCCACCTTGATCTGGATGTGCTCGATTCCGCTTCCTTTCGCTCTCTCCTCTTCGCCAATCCGGAAAGCCCGTATCTTGTATCACCAAAGGGTACCATGCAAATTTCCCGCCTGCTTGAATTGATGGATTTATTATCGGCGGAAACGAATGTCGTTGGCTTAGGAATCACTGAGCACATGCCTTGGGATGCGATTAACATGAAAAATATGCTTGAGAGGTTTCCGATCCTGGCAAAATAACTTTTACCGATTAGACGGCCAGGATCCTTGGAGTTTCCGTGTTTGAATGATTTGGCCGGTATGGTAGGCTTCATGAAGCATTTGGTCAAGCAGCTTTTTTTCAAGGGCATTTCGGCTGAGGTTTTCTTCCGGCATCGCTGTTAAAAGCTCTCTTAATTCAGCGTGGGCATGTTCTGCCCGGCTCTTCACTTTCGTCCACTCCTTCTCATCACTCGAAGGCTCGGTTAAGTGAAAATTCTCATCACCGCTGAGATGGCGGGTCCAAACTCTGCCTTCTATACCGGCAGCTAGCCTTTCTTTATAGTAAATCAGATGGTTGAGGGTTTCCCAGATGCTATGTGCAGATTCACCAGCCGGCCTCCAGCTGGCCTGCGCTGGAGTTAAGCCTTCAAGAGCGTCTTTCAGCGGTGCGTACCAGTTTTCCTGATCATACGTCGAATCCAGTAATTCAATCAGTCGTTCATTTCGCTGCATTGTCATCTCCTCCTTGAAGCAACTATTCGGCAGCTCTGCTTCTATCCCTTTAAAAAAACCCGCCAATACGGCGGGTTTTTCACTTTATTCCTGATATGGGTTCACTGCATAATTCCTGCTGAAGGCCCCAAGTCCGTCAAAGTAAGCATCCGTCAGGGCAGCAGGATCAAGCGCCATCGCGCCTCTTCCCGGGCTGTCATCTGAGTCATCCCAGCCCCAAGGTGCATTCGCGGCGTTGTCTTTCCCATTATCCCCCGCAAAAGTTCCGAAAGAAGCATACGTTTCGCTATTATTCCTGCGATCCCACAGGCCATCCGGTTCCATTACAGAAATCAGCTTATAAGCCGCATTTCTGCCGTTCCCGCTGGAAGGAACGCTGCCTTCCCCTGCCGGTTTGTATATGACCCCATCTCCGCCGGGAAATTCTTTTCCGTCCCACGCTTTCAGACCATGTCCTTTCGCTTCCTGGAAGGTCGCCGGTCTGCCATCTGTCATTTGAATTGTCCCATCAATGTTTTCTTCACCGTCTGTCAGCGGGCTGCCGGCAGGAGTATACGAGTAAAAATGATTATGGAACACCGTGACCATGCCTTCGAGGCTGCCAGATGGACTGCCATCCTTTCTGACAATCATCATCGCACCTTCCAAATCATTTTCATGAGTATCCAGCACGAAATCAGGATAGTCTGTCCAATCACGCGGATGGTAGAAGCTGTAGATGACGAACCAGTGCGTTTCCGTTTCCGAGACAGAATAATAAGCGCTTCCCTTTAGTTTTCTTAGATCCTGGCTCTGATTCTCCCAATTGTTGCGCATGTTCCAGTCTCCGTCAAAATTGGCAGCAGTCAGATAGTCCGCATCATAATCCGTACTGTCCGTGTCCTGGTAATGGACGGGTGCCCACTTGGATGCGAGGTCCAGTTCGGATGCGCTCGCATTTCCTAATGGAGGAAACGCAGCCATAAGCGAAATAAGTATAGCTCCAGCGGTTTTCTTCACGGTTAATCTCCTCCTGATCTGGTCTCCTTTTAACCATAGCAAGCGATTGTTAAGGAAGGATTACAGATTTTTGAAGGTTGGAAATTGAGCCAATAGACATGGGGAAGGGTAGTCAGCAATCCTGCAAGTAACTCTTCTATACACACCCGCTCCGGTCTTCTTTAAGACTCAAGTCCTCTGCTTTACCCTAAATTAAGTATATGATTATCCTTCGAAAGCATCTTCATCCCAGCTATTTTGCAGCTTACGGATAAAAATGATCTGTCCGATGTGATAAGCATTATGTGTTGCAGCATTTCCAAGTATCTCCCACCATTGCGCCGATACAGGGAACCCTTTTACTTCGCTCTCAACCTTCTCTTCGGACAATAGTTCCTGTTAGATGCAGAAGCTATTGAAAAAATTCGAATAAAAAAACATAGGGATCATATATTCTCCCTATGTTGTCATACGTATTAGTTATCTGTTTTTTTGCTTCTTTTCCAAATACTCCGCACGTAGTTTTTCAAGTTGTTTCTTTTTATCAAATTTGGCAGACGTTTGTTTTTCATGAAACTTTGTCACAGCTGCCTGACCTTTGGAATCCAATTGATATTTTCCCACTTTGTTCACCTACTTTTTTTATCTTTAAGATCCGTTAAACTTGGCTGTTGATTGCAGCTAGCAGGCGCTCGCTTTCTACGTCTCATTTGTCCCGCTGCTCTTAGCACGGAGTCTTACGCCTTCCGCTCCAATCAGCAGGTGTCAAAAAATGAACACCACGCTTAAATATAGCCTATCTTTAAAGAGAATCTGTTCAATAAGTATAATATACCTTATTTTACTGAAGTAAACCTTATTACTTTATTAGTTTCAACTAACTTTGCATTTATCAGTAAAAACTTTAGAAATTATCTATTTATGGTTATTATTCCTCCTTATATAAGATTTTACAACTCCTTTTATTAAGGCTCTGTCGAATTGGGCTGTTGATTGCAGCTAGCAGGTGTTCGTTTTCGGAGGGCTGGCGGTTAGCCTCCTCGTGGCTTCGCCACTGCGGGGTCTCACCTGTCCCGCTGCTCTTAGCAGGGCGTCTTACGCCTTCCGCTTTAATCAACAATTGGCAAAAAATGAACACCATGCTTTAACATAGCCACTTAAGAAGACACTAACTTTCGAGTTGGGCAAAGTTGGCATGACACCCATTTACACACAAAAAAGCCTCGGTATATTGCTGATATACCGAGGCTTTTTATCATTTATCCGATGGAACCTTCCATCTCAAACTTGATCAGGCGGTTCATTTCTACGGCGTATTCCATTGGAAGTTCTTTTGTGAATGGCTCGATGAAGCCCATTACGATCATTTCGGTTGCTTCTTCTTCAGAGATTCCGCGGCTCATGAGATAGAACAGCTGCTCTTCGGATACTTTTGAAACTTTCGCTTCGTGCTCCAATGAGATGTTGTCGTTGAGAATCTCATTGTAAGGGATCGTATCGGAAGTGGATTTGTTATCCATGATCAGCGTATCGCACTCGATATTGGAGCGGGCTCCTTCCGCTTTGCGTCCGAAGTGGACGATTCCGCGGTACGTTACTTTTCCGCCTTGCTTGGAAATGGACTTCGACACGATGGTGGAAGACGTATTCGGTGCAAGGTGGATCATTTTCGCTCCTGCATCCTGGTGCTGGCCTTTTCCTGCCAGGGCAATGGAAAGCGTCATTCCGCGCGCGCCTTCACCTTTCAGGACAACAGCCGGGTATTTCATTGTCAGTTTGGAGCCGATGTTTCCGTCGATCCATTCCATTGTTGCCTGCTCTTCACAGACAGCACGCTTCGTAACGAGGTTGAACACGTTGTTCGCCCAGTTCTGGATCGTTGTATAACGGCAGTAGCCGCCTTTTTTAATTGCGATTTCCACAACGGCACTGTGAAGGGAGTTGGTTGTGTAAACCGGTGCTGTACAGCCTTCAACATAATGCACGTGCGCGCCTTCATCAACGATGATCAGCGTACGCTCGAACTGCCCCATGTTTTCGGAGTTGATGCGGAAGTACGCTTGAAGCGGCGTATCGACTTTTACTCCTTTAGGAACATAAATGAAGGATCCGCCGGACCATACTGCAGAGTTTAGGGCTGCGAACTTGTTGTCGGTCGGTGGAATGACTTTGCCCCAGTGCTCGCGGAAAAGATCTTCATTTTCACGCAATGCGCTGTCCGTATCCTTGAAGACGATTCCCATTTCTTCAAGGTCTTCCTTCATATTGTGGTAAACGACTTCGGATTCGTACTGGGCAGAAACACCGGCAAGGTATTTTTGCTCTGCTTCCGGAATACCAAGCTTGTCGAACGTGCGCTTGATTTCTTCCGGTACTTCATCCCATGAACGCTCGGACTTCTCAGAAGGTTTTACGTAATACGTAATTTCGTCAAAGTTCAGTGCGTTCAAATCTCCGCCCCATTGAGGCATTGGCATATTGTAAAAATGTTCAAGTGATTTCAAACGGAAGTCGAGCATCCATTGCGGCTCTTCCTTCATGCGCGAGATTTCTTCAACAATCTCTTTAGTCAAACCGCGCTTGGAACGGAAGATGGAGACGTCCTTGTCAGAAAAGCCATATTTGTAATCCCCGATATCAGGCATCTTTTTAGCCATCCGTCTTCACTCCTTCTTTAATAGTTTATATTTACTGTCACTGCTCTTGGCTGTGAACACCTTTTTCCATCGCTTTCCAGGACAACGTCGCACACTTGATGCGTGCAGGAAACTTGGAAACTCCTTGCAGAGCTTCGATATCCCCTAAGTCTATCGTATCATCGTATTCTTTTCCTTGCATCATATCTGAAAAGATTTCCGATAATTTAAGGGCTGTTTCTGTATCCTGGCCTTTGATTGCCTGGGTCATCATGGAGGCGGATGCCATGGAAATCGAGCATCCTTCCCCGTCAAACTTTGCGTCTGTTACTTTACCGTCTTCGATTTTCAGCGTCAAATGGATCCGGTCGCCGCAAGTCGGGTTGTTCATATCAATCGTCAGACTGTCTTCCAACGCTCCCTTGTTGCGCGGATTCTTATAATGATCCATGATCACCTGACGGTACAGAGTGTCCAGATTATTGTTAAAAGACATTTGTGAAGTACTCCTTCGTTTTGATTAGCCCGCTGACAAGCTGATCAACGTCTTCTTCCGTGTTGTACAGATAGAAGCTTGCCCTTGCTGTGGAGGATACATTCAGCCATTTCATCAGCGGCTGTGCACAGTGATGGCCGGCACGCACTGCAATACCCTCAGCATCCAATACGGTAGCTACATCATGCGGATGGACATCCTCAATGTTGAAGGTAACAAGTCCGGCTCTTTCCTTAGGACCGTAAATCGTCAAACCTTCCACTTCGGACATTTTTTCCATTGCATAGGCTGCAAGCTTATGCTCATGCTCCAGTATATTGTCAAGACCGACTTCCTCAAGGAAATCAATGGCTGCCCCGAGTCCGATCGCACCGGCAATAATCGGGGTCCCCGCCTCAAATTTCCACGGAAGCTCTTTCCAGGTTGACTCGTAAAGACCGACGAAATCGATCATTTCCCCGCCGAACTCAGCAGGCTCCATGTTCTCGAGAAGCGCCTTTTTCCCGTACAGAACACCGGTACCTGTCGGGCCGCACATTTTATGAGCGGAAAAAGCAAAGAAATCACAGTCCAGATCCTGGACGTCCACTTTCATATGCGGTGTGCTCTGGGCTCCGTCTACAGCCATAATGGCACCATTTTTATGAGCGATGGCAGCCAGTTCCTTAACTGGGTTGATGGATCCGAGCACATTTGAAACCTGCATTACGGAAACGATTTTTGTGTTTCCGGTAATGGTGTTTTCTGCATCCTCAAGTGAGATCGTTCCGTCTTCCTGGAGCGGAATGTATTTCAGCTGGGCGCCAGTTGCTTTTGCAGCCTGCTGCCACGGAATCACATTGGCATGATGCTCCATGTGTGTGATGACAATCTCATCTCCAGGCTTAAGATTGGCACGTGCGTAGCTTAGAGCTACTATATTAAGAGCTGTTGTCGCCCCTCTAGTGAAAATGACTTCCTCAGTGGAAGAGGCATTGATAAAGCGGCGGACTTTCTCGCGCGCGCCTTCATATCCGTCGGTTGCCTTCGTGCCAAGTGTATGAACGCCGCGGTGTACATTCGAATTGTACTCGCGGTAGTACTTGGATAGCGCATCTATAACAGCCAGCGGCTTCTGGGAAGTTGCCGCGCTGTCCAGATAAACAAGATCTTTTCCGTTTACCTTCTGGTCCAGAATCGGAAATTGTTTACGGATATAAGAAAAGTCCATTAGCGGACTTTCCTTTCAATTACCTCAACCAGCTGTTTTTTAACTCCTTCGATCGGCATTTTCCGGACAACCGGATCAAGGAATCCGAAAATAACAAGGCGTTCAGCATCTGCCTGTGAAATTCCTCTGCTCATCAAATAAAAGAGCTGAAGCGGATCCACGCGGCCTACAGATGCAGCATGGCCGGCAGTTACATCGTCTTCATCAATCAGCAGAATCGGGTTGGCGTCTCCGCGGGCTTTTTCACTAAGCATCAGGACACGTGATTCCTGCTCTGCATTTGATTTAGAAGCGCCATGTTCGATCTTTCCGATTCCGTTGAAAATGGATGAGGCGCTGTCTTTCATCACGCCGTGCTTCAGGATGTACCCTTCGGAGTTCTTGCCGAAGTGTACAACTTTTGTTGTGAAGTTCTGGGACTGTTGTCCGCGGCCAACAACAACTGATTTTGTATCTCCGAAAGAACCGTCGCCAATAAGGTTGGTCACGTTCTCTGATACCGTATTTCCATCGTTCATCATGCCGAGTGCCCATTCGATCCGTGCATCACGCCCTGCGATACCGCGGCGGTTCACGTATGCCGTTACGTTTTTGGAAAGATTGTCAACTGCTCCGTATGTGATGCGGGCATTTGAATTGGCAATGACCTCTGATACTGTATTGAATACCGCTTCCTCTTCTTTAAGGGAAATGTAGTTTTCAACGTAGGTAACAGAGCTGTTGTCTTCTGCGACTACAAGGACATGGTTGAAAGCAGCTTTTGCATCTTCATGTACAAATACAGCCTGAACCGGTGCCTGAAGCTCAACATTTTTCGGTACGTATACGAACACCCCGCCGTTAAGCAGTGCTGCATGCAGTGCTGTTAACTTGTGCTCATCCACCTTCACGCCGTCCTGCATGAAGTATTTTTGAACCAGGCTGCTGTGCTCTTTAGCCGCTGTAAAAATATCCGTTACGATGACTCCGTGCGCTTTCGCTTCTTCGGAAAGAGAAATATAAGCAGGAGTCTGATCACGCTGGATGTACAGCGTTTGGTCTGTGCTTTCTGTATCTACAAGAATTTTTACGGCCTCATCCAGATCATTCAGGGAAGCATAGCTTTCCGGCTCTGCTGAATGACCGGAGAATTCAGTGAAATTCCATTTGGTGATATTCGTTTTGTCCGGTTTCGGCATCGGAAGCTCTTCCGATTTCTCCATCGCCTGCAAGCGAAGGTCTTTCAGCCAATCCGGTTCGCCTTGCTTTTCGGAAAAGCCGGCTACATAATCTTTATCAAATTTGATTTGCGTTTCCAAATTGAGCCCTCCTAACGCTTACGCTTCTTGTCCGACAGTTTCGTCTTCGATACCCAGTTCTTCTTTAATCCACTCGTAGCCTTCTGATTCCAGACGCTGAGCAAGCTCCGGTCCGCCGGATTTAACAACTCGGCCCTGCATCATAACATGAACCTTGTCCGGTGTAATATAGTTAAGAAGGCGCTGATAGTGGGTGATAATCAGGCAGCCGAAGTTTTCGTTGCGCATTTGATTGATTCCTTTGGAAACCACTTTCAGGGCATCGATGTCAAGACCGGAGTCGATTTCATCAAGAATCGCAATTTTAGGCTGAATCATCATAAGCTGAAGAATTTCATTGCGCTTCTTTTCTCCGCCTGAGAAGCCTTCATTCAGGTAACGCTGTGCCATATCCGGATCCATTTCAAGGAACTCCATGTTTTCATCCATTTTGCGGATGAATTTCATCAATGAAATCTCCTGTCCTTCCTCACGGCGCGCATTGATGGATGAACGAAGGAAGTCAGCATTCGTTACGCCGCTGATTTCGCTTGGGTATTGCATCGCAAGGAAAAGTCCCGCGCGACCGCGCTCATCTACTTCCATTTCAAGAACGTCTTCCCCGTCGAATGTGATGCTTCCTTTAGTCACCTCATATTTAGGGTGGCCCATAATAGCAGAGGAAAGAGTGGATTTACCCGTTCCGTTCGGTCCCATGATGGCATGGAACTCTCCGCTTTTAATTTCAAGATTAACACCTTTTAAAATCTCTTTACCATCGATCTCAACGTGTAAATCCTTAATTGTTAAAGTTGAACCTGACATGATACTACCTCCAGTGATACGGATTTTATGAGTAAAGATCAGCTCTCAGCCTGAGAAATGTGCCTGTTTTCCGCAAAAAATCCTGCAGAATCAGCTGCAGGCTCCACTTTGGCCTTTGCTTTTCTTTCCTTGTTACATAAACAAATCATTCTCATTTTATTCTCATTCTAATTTTATAACAAATGAAATCTGAATACAACCGTTACACAGATACCGCGGGTGGATCCGGCAGGGCCATGAACCCTTATCATACCATTAAACAGATGGAATACAAAAACAGGAAAAAAGGACCGTTCCCATAACGGTCCTCTCTCAAGCCTTCATAATTTACGAATGTGCCTGGCGCTGATGTTCAGCCACCATCCGCTGACTCTCTTTGTAGTCTCTTTCACGTTCCTGTTCAACCTTCAGACGATTATCCAGCTTGCTGCCATACTCTGCATAACTCATTCCATGGGCTTGCTGCATTGCTTTTTCCATTTCGGCCGTATGCTCAAGTTCCAGCTTCTGCTGCGTAAGAATAATGAATCATCCTTTCAGTTTTATCAACAGATTTAATGATACCAAACTGCTGACTTCGTTCCAAATTGACTGAGTGCCTGAATATTGCTCTTATCTATCACTTAGCCGGATATGCCGTTCGTTAAACATTTAGATGCAGTTTTCCTTCAAATCGCTCCGTATAACTGCGTTTAATGTTTTATAAAAGAATGGGATAACCATGCGGGAATGAGCCGTCTGCATCCTTCGTTAAGACTCAGCCATAAATAAAAAACACCATCCAGACTGTGCTGAAGGTGTTTTCGAACCGGTTATTGTTTGAGCTGGTTAAGCTCTGTCATGCATTCCTGGACGAGGGTTACAGCCTGGCTCATTGCTGCTCCGCCTCCAAATGCTGCCGTTACACCTACTGCTTCAAGGATTTCCTGTTCAGAGGCGCCCTGGTCAAGGCAGCCTTTCGTATGGTAGATAATACAGTATTCATCTTGGGAATACAGGCTGATTCCAAGAGCGATCAGCTGCTTTTCCTTTTGGGAAAGCTCTCCTTCTTGAAAACAGGCTTCAGTAAATGCATTGAATTGATGGGCAAACTCCGGCATCTTTTGTGTAAATGCACCCAACCCCATTTTGTATTGATGCAGCGCAGCTTCTGTAGAGTTTCGCGGCTCCATATGTTCCATTCCTGTCCACTCCTATTCCGTAAAGGTCGGAATTAGTATGCCACCAGTAAAAGCAGCCATGCACCCCGTGCTGCTTTTTCGTTTTATTTCTTGGCATAATAAATAAAGAGCCCCACTGTTTCTTCCAGCAGGGCTCTATGTTCATTATTTATCTACAGGTACGACAGCACCTTCATATTTTTCTTCAATAAACTTCTGGATTTCTTCAGAATGCAGAACTTCCACAAGTGCCTTGATTTCTTTTTTCTCTTCATCCCCTTTATTTACTGCAATGATGTTTACATATGGTGACTCTGCCCCTTCAAGAGCGATGGCATCCTTCTGAGGATTTAACCCGGCATCGATGGCATAGTTCGTATTGATGAGAACGGCATCGCCTTCATCATTGTTGTAGATTTGCGGAAGAAGACTCGCTTCTACATCCGCTTTGAACTTGATCTCTTTTTTATTTTCTGCGATGTCTTCAACAGTAGCTTTCGTTTTGTCTGCGCCTTCTTTCAGCTTGATCAGCCCTTCGCTTTCAAGCATAGTTAAAATCCGGCCGTGGTCAGCTACCGAGTTGCTCATAATGATTGTTGCACCTTGAGGCAGTTCTTCAAGGGATTTGTACTTCTTGGAATAAACGCCGATCGGCTCGATGTGAATGCCGCCAGCATTGGCAAACTCATAATCATTTTCAGCGATTTGGGATTCGAAATATGGAATATGCTGGAAATAGTTTGCGTCCAGTTCTTTATCAGCGAGTGTTTTGTTCGGAAGGATGTAATCCTGGAACGTTTTAACCTCAAGATCTACGCCCTTTTCTTTCAGAAGAGGCTTCGCTTCTTCCAAAATCTCAGCATGCGGTACGTTGGAAGCTCCTACGACGATTTTGCTGCTGTCTTCTCCGCTGCCTGAATTCCCGCCTGCTCCGCAAGCAGATAGTGCAAATGCAGATACGGCAAATAGTGTGCTTACTACTAATTTTTTCATTTCTTTTCCCCCTAGCGTTTGTCTATTCTTCTTGTTATAAAATCTCCAATAAATTGGAGGATGAACACGATAATCAATATGAGAACAGTAGCCGTTAACGTTACCTGGCTGTTGCTCCGCTGGAATCCTTCAAGATAAGCGAGATTTCCAAGTCCACCCGCTCCAATGACACCCGCCATCGCAGAGTAGCCGACCAATGCAATCGCCGTAACCGTGATTCCCGAGGCGAGAGCGGGCATGGATTCAGGCAGCAGGACTTTCCATATAATCGTCCCCGTTGAAGCACCCATGGATCTTGCTGCTTCAATCACACCTTTGTCGATTTCCCTTAAACCGATTTCCACCATCCGTGCATAGAATGGGGCTGCTCCGATAATCAGGGCAGGAAGTGCGGCATTGGCACCGAGCATGGAACCGACCAGCGCTTTTGTAAACGGAATGAGCAAGATGATCAGGATGATGAAAGGAATAGACCGGAACACATTCACGAATGCGGATGTGATCCCGTTGACGAGCCGGTTTTCCCAAATGTTCCCCTTTGACGTCAGGAACAGAAGCAGGCCGAGGGCAATACCCAGTATAAAAGTGGCCAGAACGGATACCCCGGTCATGTAAAGTGTTTCAGATGCGGCCAGCCAAACATTATCCCAGTTCACTTCAGGAAGTAATTGTTCAAGCATTTGCCACCACCTCCACTTCTACATGATTGTCTGTGAGAAATTGCAGGGCCCGGTCCATTTCCGTATCTTCCCCGTCAATGTAGAGAAACAATGCCCCGTATGCGCCGCTTTGTGTCTGTGAAATCTTTCCCTGAAGGATGTTCACCTTTACATCGTAATTTTTAATCAGGCTCGTTACGACCGGCTGCTCTGTCGCATCGCCGACGAAGGTGAGCTGCACGATTCTGCCGGAAGGATAGGAATCGATAAGATGAGCGATGGTTTCTTTCGTCTCCTCCGGTTCTGTTACTTGCTGCACAAAGCGCTTCGTAATCGGAGCCTTCGGTTTCCTGAAGACGTCCAGCACTTCTCCCTCTTCAACAACTTTTCCATCCTCCATCACGGCAACCTTATGGCAGATCTTCCGGATGACGTGCATTTCATGGGTGATCAATACAATCGTCAGACCCAGGCGCTGATTGATGTCGACAAGCAGCTCAAGAATTGAATCTGTTGTCTGCGGATCGAGTGCGGAAGTCGCTTCATCACAAAGGAGAACCTTTGGGTTATTGGCGAGCGCCCTGGCAATTCCAACCCTTTGCTTTTGCCCTCCGCTTAGCTGAGAGGGATACGCGTGTTCCCTTCCTTCCAGACCGACCAGGCGAATCAGCTCTTTCACCCGCTCTTTCCTTTTGGAAACAGGAATTCCGGCAATTTCTAGCGGAAATGCGATATTTTCGCTGACTGTTCTTGACCAGAGAAGGTTAAAGTGCTGGAAGATCATGCTAATCTCCTGCCGTGCTTTTCTCAGTTTGCTGCCTTTAATTTCACCGATCCGGTTTCCTGCCACCTCTACACTGCCGGCAGTCGGGGTCTCCAAACCGTTTAATAGTCTGATTAACGAGCTTTTGCCCGCACCGCTGTAGCCGATGATCCCGAAAATTTCACCCTTTTGCACTTCCAGGTTCACTTTATCTACAGCTGTAATGCTGCCGGATTTCACAGAGTATACTTTGGACACGTCTTTTAATGTAATCATGCATTCACCTTCTTTCAGTCATGGATCTGAAATTCGCAATAAAAAATGCCTTTCTGCAAACGAGCAGAAAGGCATAATCATTCAGGATACCTTTCTCTCATCTTTCAAAACGCTCAAGCGTTTTGAGTGAATTGGCACCATTTCAGTCATCTGACTGACGGTTGCCGGGCTTCATCGGGCACGTCCCTCCACCTCTCTAAATAAGAGAACAATCTATTATTCAATTGGAATGGTTTAAAATTTTTAAAAATTTCAGATCTGAAAGTGATTTTATCATGACGGTTTTTACGTGTCAACAAAAATTACCCCTGCCCTGAAGTCTGTTCGATCCTTCTTCCTGTAGCACCATAAATGGCATCTCCCAGATCCTCAAGCAGATCCTCAATATGCTCAATTCCTACAGAAAGCCGGATTAAATCCTCTGAAACCCCTGCACTGGCAAGCTCTTCTGCCCCAAGCTGCTGATGGGTCGTACTGGCAGGATGGATAATCAGGCTTTTTGCATCCCCTACATTCGCCACATGCGACCATAACTTCACCTGATTGATCAGCGCCTTTCCTTCTTCTAAACCACCGTCAATCCCAAAAACGATCACCGCCCCAGCACCTTTTGGGAGATATTTTTCAGCAAGTGACTTTGAAGGATGCCCGTCAAGCTCAGGGTAGAGCACCCACTTCACTGCCGGATGCTGCTGCAGGTACTCTGCTGTCTTTCTCGTATTGGCAATATGTTCTTTCATACGGACATGCAGCGTCTCCAGGCCTAGTGTAAATTGAAAGGCACTGTTCGGACTAAGCGCCGGCCCAAGGTCCCTCAGCAGCTGGACACGGGCTTTCACGATATATGCAAGCTCTCCAAGTGCCTCTGCATAAACGATGTTATGGTAGCTTGGATCCGGTGTAACAAAGGAAGGAAATTTCCCGGTGGACCAGTCAAACTTGCCCCCATCCACGATTATTCCTCCAAGAGTGGTTCCATTTCCAAGAAGCCACTTTGTTGCAGAATGAACCACGATATCCGCTCCATATTCAATCGGCTTGCACAAATAAGGCGTTGCAAAAGTGTTATCAACTATAAGGGGAATCCCCGCTTCATGTGCAATATCGGCAACGGCCGTTACATCAAGCACATTTAAGCTCGGGTTTCCGATGATTTCACCAAAAACAGCTTTTGTCTTTTGGGTGATCGCCTTGCGGATGTTTTCAGGGTCGGATGCATCGGCGAAGATTGTTTTTATGCCGTATTTAGGAAGCGTTACAGCAAAAAGATTGTAGGTTCCCCCGTATAGATTGGATGCCGCAACAATCTCATCCCCGGCTTCCGCGATGTTGAGGATAGCGAGTGTAATCGCAGCCATTCCACTCGATACCGCAAGTGCACCGGCAGCGCCTTCCAGCTGTGCAACTCTCTCTTCCAGTACGGTTACTGTCGGGTTGTGAATTCTTGAATAAATGTAGCCCGGTTCCTTCAGCGCAAAGAGATCAGAAGCATGATCCGTATCTTTAAACAAATAGGCATTGGACTGATAAATCGGAACAGCACGCGCTCCAGTAACCGTATCCTTGACTAGTCCCCCATGCACTGCCAGTGTTTCCTGTCTGAAACCCTTCTCTCCCATTTCCATTCCTCCTTGTCATAATAAAAACCTCTTCCGCAGAAGAGGCTCGCATCCGTTCGACTCATCTGCCAGAAGATTCTCTTCTGCTGGATTTAGCACCGTATCCATTGACCGGTTGCTGCATCTTCCTTGGGCCAGACCCCTCCGATGCTCTCGATAAGATTATTGAATTTTCTATATATTAACTCTTTTGAGCGGTTTTTGCAAACAAAAGCTTTACCTTATTTCCCGAGAAATATAGGGAAATTCCGGGGATTTTGAAAATTAGCTTTTAAAACCAGCTCAGCTCCCGCAGTTTCTGCTTAAGGTGTTTGCTTCGAAATGGGAGCATGTTGGCTTCACCTGTCCCGCTTCTCTTTAGCCTGAAGTTTTTCTTTCGCCTTTCGCTCCATTCTTCAGGTGTTAAAGCAGCGAACGATAGCCCAAAAAATAAAAACGCCGCTTTAGGCGCCGTCTTTTACGATCAAATGATAGAGAAATTCTACTGACTGAAAGGCATATTGTTTTGTTTTCAGCTGCCCATTTTTGAACACCAGCAAGCATGGGACACTTTCCACTTCCCATTCTTCAGCAAAGCCGGGCAGATAATTAAGGTCCGCTTTATAAAAAGAAACATCCGGCAGGGTTTCATCTACAACTTCAAGCATTCTTTTCGCAAGCTGGCATGTTCCGCAAAATGGCGTGTAAAGGTAGAGAATAAATGTCTCCTGCTCCATTAATGCGGGAAGCTGTTCTTTCTTTATTTCAATCATATTAATAAGAAACTCCTTGCTATAGGTATTTCGCCTGAACGTCTATATTCGCTCCAAGCAGGACAGAGGCGATGTGCTGCTCCGGTGCAGCCGCCACTTCCTTATACATTTTATCAATATATAAATGAGAAGCTTCAGGAAATTCTCTGATAAATTGTTTTCTCAGCTTTTCTCCAGCCTCATCTGTATCGACCAGCACATAAACCTCGTTTTGAAAGTACTCATCAATCAATTCATCCATTTTCGAAAGACTGATGGTCCCGTTTGTGCAAATGATTTCGACAGGTTCATTAATGACTTCCTGCACTTTGATCTTGTCGCTTTTGCCTTCTACAATAATGATTTTTGGAGCCTCCGCCATGACCATCACCTGTTCGTTTTGTCTTTCTCTATCCTATTCTCTCCTGAATGCGATGTTTCCTGCCAGGTGTGTCAGAAAGCATGAAAAGGCAGTGGAAGGGTCCACTGCCTTTTCATTAACACCAGCCGTTCTCATCATCACAATCAACATACTTTTCATCCGGTTTGGAAGGAACATCGGCCATTTGAAAGAAACGGTTCTCGGACTGCTCCAAACCGCTGTTCAATTGAAACCGGCTTCCGCCGTCACCGTATGTCATCGATCCGATCGGCTGATCATCAAGGTAAAGATTCAGCTGCCCGTCGGCAAACTTGCCGGTTACCTTATCTGTCACATCGATCCTTTGCTTTTTAAGCGTCAAGTCAAGCCCCTCCTTTTCTTATAGGATTTGCTCAACCTGAAGGATTCATGCTGGGTAAATTAGTCTTCGTTGGTCATTTCTGTGTATTGCTCAGCAGTCATAAGGTTTTCGATCTCACTCTTATCAGCCGGCTCAATCACAATCATCCACGCTTTTTCATAAGGGGATTCATTTACGTATTCCGGATTGTCATCAAGGTCTTCATTTACTTCGACAACCTTACCGCTGATTGGTGCATACAGTTCAGAAACCGTCTTAACTGATTCTACGGAACCAAAAGGCTCATCCGCTTTAATTTCAGCTCCGGCTTCAGGAAGCTCAACGAAGACGATGTCTCCAAGTTCGGATTGTGCAAAATGCGTAATACCTACGCGTACTTTATCCCCTTCAACTTTAACCCACTCATGCTCTTCAGAATAACGAAGTTCGTTTGGTGTATTCATCCTGTTCCCTCCACATTTTCGATTGTTTTATGGAAAAGACTGAGTCTCTTCTTACTTCCATACGTTCTCAAACTCGGCCTCTTTAAACCCGATCGTTACCGCATCATCAGAAGCCGTAATCGGTCTTTTAATGAGCATCCCGTCTGATGCCAGCACTTCGAGCATCTCCTCCTCGGACATGCCGGAAATCCGGTCTTTTAATCCAAGCTCCCGGTACTTCTGACCGCTTGTATTAAAAAATTTCTTTAACTCAAGGCCGCTTTTCTTCCAAAGACCCTTCAGCTCATCCTGATCCGGAGGATTTTCAGAAATATGTATGGCGTTCAGCTTATGGCCATGCTCTTCCAGCCACTTCTTGGCCTTTCTGCATGTACCGCACTTAGGATACCAGTAAAAATCCAAGCTAATCCTCCTCATTGTACAGCAAAGCCTGAAAAAATGGCTGCCTGCTGTTTGCAAAGCTACAGTCCTATTTTACTCATCTTTATAGAATGTTTGCAAGAACGAGCTATTCCCATTCAGGAATCCATTGATCTGTACTTGCTGTAAAAGGAAGCAGTACTTGGATTTACAGGGAAATAAAAGCGTCTCATCCGAGCACCATCTGCCCAATCCAGACTGCAAAAAAATACGCAGGTGCCAGGCACCTGCGTAACCGTTCTTAATTCACGTATCGGTTTGCATCAATAATGGCAGCAGCAATTTCACGCTTTTTCGCAATGACATTGATTGGTGTGAAGCGTGTAAATTTGCGGAGAGCGGAAATCATCATGCGCAGGGAATCACCGGACTCGATCGCAACAAGCGATTCTTTTGCATGAGCTTCGATTTCATTGAATGCTTCCTGGCAATACACCTGTGTGTAAAGGAGCTTCTGGCTGTTTTTCGCTTCACCTGAAGCAGCAATTGCTTTCTCTGTGCGCAGGATCGCTGATTCCATCGCATAGATGTTGTTGACGATGTCAGCAATATTCACTAGGATTTCCTGCTCTTTTTGCAGCTCCTGGCCATATTTCTGGGCTGCAGCACCAGCGATCAGCAAGCCGATCTTCTTTGCGTTTTTAAGCAGGTATTTCTCTTGTTCGAGCGTACCGTCTCCAACTTCTTCCGGCATCAGCATCATGATTTCTTCCTGCAGGGCCTGAGCCTTTTGAAGAAGCGGAAGCTCGCCTTTCATCGCTTTGCGGAGGAACGTTCCCGGTACAAGCAGGCGGTTGATTTCGTTCGTTCCTTCGAAAATCCGGTTGATCCTTGAATCACGGTAGGCTCTTTCTACCTCATATTCCTGCATAAAGCCATATCCGCCGTGGATTTGTACGCCTTCATCTGCTACATAATCAAGAGTTTCAGATCCAAATACTTTTCCAAGCGAGCACTCAATCGCGTATTCAGCAATGGAGGCTGCAACTGCCCGGCCGTCTTTTTGCTCTTCCTCTGAAAGCAGACCCATTCTTTCTTCAAAAAGGCCAACTGTCCGGTAAACTGAGCTTTCCATTGCGTATGTTTTGGAAGCCATGTTCGCAAGTTTTTCCTGAATAAGGCTGAATTTGGAGATCGGTGTTTTAAACTGCTGACGCTGATTGGCGTATTGAACGGAAACGTCGATAATGCGTTTTGAACCGCCGATTGTGCCGACTGCAAGCTTGTAGCGGCCGATGTTTAAGATATTGAAGGCGATGACATGCCCTTTTCCGAGTTCACCAAGCAAGTTCTCTTTCGGAACGAGCGCATCTTCCAAAATTAATGTTCTTGTAGAAGATCCCTTGATCCCCATTTTCTTTTCTTCAGGACCGGTGGAAACACCAGGGAATTCTTTTTCTACAATGAAAGCAGAGAAGTGTTCGCCATCCACCTTAGCGTATACGACGAACACATCAGCGAAAGCAGAGTTTGTGATCCACTGCTTCTCCCCGTTCAGCACATAATGAGTTCCTTCTGCATTCAGTTTCGCTGTCGTTCTTGCTCCGAGAGCATCTGAACCGGAACCAGGCTCTGTGAGTGCATAGGCAGCGATTCTCTGTCCGGTTGCCAGATCAGGAAGGTACTGCTGCTTTTGCTCCTCGTTTCCAAAAAGCACGATCGGGAGAGATCCAATCCCTACATGGGCCCCATAGGATAGTGAAAAGCTTCCTGCACGTGAAAATTTCTCTGTAATCAGGGCCGAACTGATTTTATCAAGACCAAGCCCCCCGTATGCTTCCGGCACATCTGCACCGAGAAGGCCAAGTTCTCCAGCCTGTTTCAGTAGCTTTACAGATTTATCAAACTGATGCTGTTCGATGTCTTCAAGCTGCGGAAGCACATCATTCACAACAAAATCCTCTGTTGTTTTTGCAATCATTTTGTGTTCTTCTGTAAAATCCTCCGGTGTGAACACGCGGTCAAATGCTGTATCCTCAACTAAAAAGCTTCCGCCCTTTGTTACCGTTTCTAATGATTTCGCCATTCTCTTTCCCTCCGATTCTTCTATTAAACTAATTCGAATACACCTGCTGCGCCCATTCCCCCGCCAATACACATCGTGACAACGCCAAACTGTTCATTTCTTCTCTTCATTTCATGAATGAGGGACAGCGTTAATTTTGCACCAGTACATCCGAGCGGATGGCCGAGTGCGATGGCTCCTCCATTTACATTCACCTTGTCTTCATCAAGTCCGAGTTCACGGATTACCTGAAGGGATTGGGAAGCAAAGGCTTCATTCAATTCAAAGAGGCCAACATCCTCTACAGTTAAACCTGCCATTCTGAGTGCTTTCGGAATCGCTGCAACCGGGCCGATCCCCATAACTTCAGGCGGTACACCTGCTACTGCGAAGGACCTGAACTTCACCATTGGCGCTAGCCCGAGAGCTTCTGCTTTTTCGCGGTCCATGACCATCACTGCTGCTGCACCGTCACTCGTCTGAGAAGAGTTTCCGGCAGTGACAGAACCCTTTACGTTAAAGGCCGGACGCAGCTTTGCCAGTACATCCTGAGTCGTTCCCGGGCGTACACCTTCATCCCTGGAAAACAAAACCGTTTTTTCTTTCAATTTATTATCCGATCCGACTGTCCGGAGTGTAACCTCTACAGGAACCGTTTCTTCATCGAACCTGCCGGCTTCAATGGCAGCTGCTGCTCGCTGGTGACTTCTGACTGCAAACGCATCCTGGTCTTCCCTGCTCACTCCGTATTTCCTGGCTACCTGTTCAGCAGTATGACCCATCCCCATGTAGTATTCCGGAGCTTCTTCTGCCAGTTTCGCGTTCGGACGGATCGTATGACCCATCATCGGCACAAGGCTCATAGATTCTGCTCCGCCTGCTATGATCGTATCCGAATGGCCGAGCATAATTTTTTCTGCTGCATACGCGATGGTTTGAAGACCCGAGGAACAATACCTGTTGATTGTTACAGCCGGGACAGTATGCGGGAGTCCTGCAAGCGCCCCGATGTTTCTCGCCATGTTGAGTCCCTGCTCTGCTTCCGGCATCGCACAACCAATGATCAGGTCATCGATGTTGCCCTCATAGTTACCTGCCCGTCTTAACGTTTCCTTTACAGCCAACGCTCCCAGATCATCCGGCCGCACACTGGCAAGCGTTCCTTTTTTCGCTCTTCCGACAGGTGTTCTCGCACCTGCTACAATGACCGCTTCTCTCATTCTGTACCCCTCCTTAGTTACGTAACGGCTTGCCTTTTACAAGCATGTGCTGCATGCGCTGCTGGGATTTCCCTTCGGAGACAAGACTTAAAAATGCCTCTCTTTCCAGGTCTAGCAAATACTGCTCATCAACTTTTGTACCGAACGGCACTTTTCCGCCTGACAGTACATAAGCAAGCTTTTTGGCAATCTTCAAATCATGCTCGGAAATGTAGCCTGAAAGATGCATCGTCTGTGCAGCCAGAAGCAAAGTAGCATAGCCGCTTTCCCCTGTGACCGGCACTTTTTCTTTTACAGGAGGGCGATAGCCGTTTTCATGAAGCTGGATGACAACCCTCTTGGCATCAAACAGCAAATGATCACCATTTATGCTGATTCCGTCCCTTGAATCAAGGAAATTGGCTTCACGCGCTTCAGCTGCAGAGGTGGACACCTTCGCCATTGCAACTGATTCGAATACTTTATTCGCAACATCCTGGAGATCAAAATCCATTCCCTTCGGCAGGCTGTTCAAATGTTTTAAGTAAAGTTCTTTGTTTCCGCCTCCGCCAGGAATCAGTCCGACACCGGCTTCCACAAGCCCCATATATGTTTCACTGGAAGCCTGGATTCTCGCAGCCGGAAGGCATATTTCCGCTCCTCCGCCGAGAGTCATGCCGAACGGAGCGGCTACTACAGGTTTTACGCTGTACTTGATTCTCTGCATCGCATTTTGGAACTGGCGGATGACCATATCGATCTCGAAGAAATTATCATCCTGCGCTTCCATGAGAATCATCGCAAGGTTGGCGCCTACACAGAAATTTTTACCCTGGTTTCCGATGACAAGCCCCTTATAGTTCAGTGCCACTTCATCGATCGCATAGTTGATCATCTGGATGATGTCCATACCTATGGCGTTGCTTTGAGAATGGAATTCCAGCAGGGCTACACCGTCCCCCAGATCAATCAGGCTGGCGCCGGAATTTTTCTTGATGACACCTTTCGTTTCTTTCAACGTTCTCAAGTTTATCGCTTTCTCATTCGTTTCGATTCTCCGGTATTCACCGTTGCTGTAATAGAAGCGGACACCGTTTTCTTCAATGTAGAAAGAAGCGTGGCCCTTTTCCATCATTTCCTGAACCCAAGAAGGGATCTCGTATCCTTGCTCTTTAAGCTTTGCCGCTGATTTTTCAAGTCCGATTGCATCCCAAAGCTCAAAAGGTCCTTTATCCCAGCCGAACCCCCACTTCATTGCCTGGTCAATCGATACAATGTCATCAGCGATTTCACCGAGGAGCTTAGCAGAATAGACCAGGGTAGGAGCTGTAATTCCCCATAGAAGCTGTCCTGCACGGTCATCGGCGTATATAAGCGCTTTCAATTTCTGTGATCCTTTAGCCTGCTTTGCCATTTCTATGGAAGCAGCACTCAGTTTTTGTCTTGGACTGTACTCCAGAGTTTCAGGGTTCAGTTCAAGGATATCCCTGCCTTCTTTCTTAAAGAATCCCTGTCCCGATTTAGCTCCAAGCCATCCGTTCTCAAGCATCCTCTTCATGAAGGAAGGAACATTGAAAACTTCTTTTTCTTTCTCATCTATGTTTTCATACACATTGTTTGCAACGTGTATAAATGTATCAAGTCCTACAACATCCAGTGTCCGAAACGTGGCACTTTTCGGCCTGCCGATCAGCGGTCCTGTAACTGAATCCACTTCTCCGACACTATAGCCTTTTTCAAGCATTTCTTTAACCGTTACAAGAAGTCCGTAGGTTCCGATTCTGTTCCCGATGAAATTCGGTGTGTCCTTTGCATGCACAACGCCTTTGCCAAGTACGTCCTCGCCGAAAGTTTTCATAAACTGAAGAACCTTTTCATCTGTATCCTTCGTCGGAATCACTTCAAGAAGCTTCAGATAGCGCGGCGGATTAAAGAAATGTGTTCCAAGAAAATGCTTTCTGAATTCCTCCGAACATTCTGAGGACATGGCTTCAATTGAAATTCCGGATGTGTTGGAGCTCACAATGCTCCCCGGCTTCCGGTGTTTTTCCACCTGGGCAAAAACTTTTTTCTTTACGTCCAGGTTTTCAACAACCACTTCAATAATCCAATCCGCTTCTGAAAGGCGGTGCATATGATCTTCGAAATTTCCGGCCTCTATCAGAGCCAGGTTCTTTTTGGAAGTAAGAGGTGCGGGCTTTTGCTTTAATAATTTTTGAATGGCTGTTCCGGCTAAGCGGCTTCTTACAGCCGAATCCTCCAGTGTCAGTCCTTTTTTCTGCTCATCCCCGGTAAGCTCCCTAGGTACGATGTCGAGCAGCAATACAGGGATCCCGATGTTTGCTAAGTGTGCTGCAATTCCGGATCCCATTACACCGGAGCCTAGCACTGCAGCTTTATTAATTTGCTGGACCATAAGTTTTCCCCCTTATTTGAATGAACACTCATTCATTTTTCCCTCAAAAAAATTTCTCCTCGCTTCTACTATAAAAGATTTAGAAAATTTCTTCAATACATTTAATGGATTTCCTGCGATTTTTCGCACCGGTTTAAGGCACGATACTTTTATATGGAGGTGAGGAAAATGGCTAAATTGAAAAAGAATCCTTCTAAGGCCGGTGTCAGTGCGGCAAGTGTTAAAGGGAACGCAGGCCCTGTCAATGAACATGACGGCGGCGGGAAGCGCACAAGCACAAATCAGCAGTACAAGAAGCAGAACATGGGAGAGGAATAACCCATGCAGACCCTCCTCTTTCAGAAGGTGAGGGTCTTTTATGGTTACTTCTTTATGACACCTTTCAAAACAAATGCAACATTGGCGGGGCGCTCAGCCAGTCTTCTCATGAAATACCCGTACCAGTCGCTGCCGTAAGGCACATACACACGCATTTTGTACCCCTCATTCACGAGTTCAAGCTGCCGTTCGGGACGGATTCCGAAAAGCATCTGAAATTCAAACTGATCAAGCGGGATGCTGTGCTCTTCAACCAGCTTTTTCGTATAATCGATAATCGCTTCATCATGTGTTGCGATGGCTGTATAGTTCCCATTCAGCAAATGCATTTTAATGATTTTTTTGAAGTTCTCGTCTACATTCGATTTTTCAGGAAACGCCACTTGAGGAGATTCCTTATATGCTCCTTTTACAAGACGAAGGTTCGGACTGTACTGGTTTAGATCCTCCATGTCTTCCACTGTGCGGTACAAATAGGCCTGAATAACAGTACCTACGTTATCGTATTCCTGCTTTAGCTTTTTGAAAATTTCAATCGTTTTCCCGCAGCGGCTGTAGTCTTCCATATCAATCGTTACGAATACGTCATTCCGCTTCGCTGCTTCTAAAATTCTCCGCATATTGTTCATGACCAGCGCATCGGAGATATCAAGTCCCATTGAAGTCATCTTCAAGGAAAGCTGCGACTGCAGTCTCTCTTTGCCGATCGCTTCTATAGCTTTAATGGAATTATCCGCCATCTCATTCGCTTCTTCCGCATTGTCAACAAATTCTCCCAGATAATCAATCGTAACCTCAAGACCTTTATCATTCAGCTGCCGGATGGCTTCTGTTGCAAGCTCAATCGTTTCTCCTGCTACAAATCGGGCTGCACCGAATTTCAGGCCATACCTCTTCGCTACTCTGGTAAGACTGCGGTTTTTAGATAAAAACAAGAAAAAATTGCGCATTACCTGTTCCATTGGTCATTCCTCCTGCAAACGCATACATTATATCTGAAAAATAAAATCCTTTGTATCGGGCAGTCATTCCTCTACTATATAAAGCGCCTTCAATTATTATTATTTTATCACCTTTCTGACTATTTGAATATCATTTTTTATCTCAGACTGTCGTTTCCTGTCAATGAATAAGATCATCCCATTTAGTGGAAGGATAGGTAGGATTAATGATCTTAAAGGAGGATATTTCATGCAGCAGGAGCCTATGCAAAACCAATCAAATGCCATGACCCAGCCGCCGGAAGTCGTATCTGTTAAAGACCACCTTTACTTGCAGGATATGCTTTCATGGAATCTTTTGGCCATGAAAAAAGCGCATTTTTTCGCGGAGCAATGCCAGAACCAGGAACTGAAAATGGAACTTGAGAAGGCAGGCCAGATGCACAGCCGCCATTATCAGACGGTGCTGAGCCACCTTCAGCCCAACCAATCCCAAACCCAGCCCCCGCTTCAATAATCAGCATCTAAAGGAGACAGGAAAATGAACCAGAATCAAAACCAGCAGCAGTCAGGGAAAATCGGAAACCCGGAAACCCAGGTTCCTAAAACTCCTCAAATGAACGAGCGCGATTTTGTAAACGACATCCTCGCTACCGAAAAATACATGACAGATGCCTACTGTACAGCAATGAACGAAATGAGCCATGAGAGCCTGTACAAAGACATTCAGTCGATCTTTAACGAAACACAAAACTGCCAAAGACATCTGTACGATCTCATGTTCAAACACGGCTGGTACACAGTCGAAGCAGAACAGCCGCAGAAAATGCAGCAATCCCACCAGCAATTCTCCGGCTACGCCCAGCAGCAAAACCCATACGGCGGCATGATGCAATAAAGAAAAGCGGAGGCGGCTTGCCCAGGCCCGACAAGCATAAGACAGTTCACCGGAGGAAGGTGGTCTTTCCTTCCGCAGGTGAAATGGCTTATGACCTCGAGGGCCTAGCCGCCGGAGCTGGAGAATAAGAAAAGCGGAGGGCGCTCGTTTAGCCGTGAGAGACGGTGGAGCTCTCGACCGGACGGCACTCGGCCAAAGTATAGAAAAAACCACCCGCGGGTGGTTTTTTTATGTGCTGATTCGAATCTTTTACGTGCCAACTCACACTATTAATGTGCCGAACTCATTTTACGTGCCAAAACCCCTCGTTCTCGTGCCGAATTCTGCTCTTCACTTGCCGGAACGGATCCTTTACGTGCCGATTCACACTATTTACGTGCCGAACTCATTTTACGTGCCAAAACCCCTCGTTCTCGTGCCGGATTCTGCTCTTCACGTGCCGAGCCGGATCTTTTACGTGCCGATTTGCAGTATTTTCGTGCCAAACTCTTTTTACGTGCCAAAAACCTTCTTTCTCGTGCCGGAATCTGCTCTTCTCGTGCCGAGCCGGATCCTTTACGTGCCGATTCACACTATTTACGTGCCGAACTCATTTTACGTGCCAAAACCCCTCATTCTCGTGCCGGATTCTGCTCTTCTCGTGCCGAGCCTGATCCTTTACGTGCCAATTCACGCTATTTACGTGCCAAACTTTTTTTACGTGCCAAAACCCCTCGTTCTCGTGCCGGAATCTGCTCTTCTCGTGCCGAGCCTGATCCTTTACGTGACAACTCACACTATTAACGTGCCAAACTTTTTTTACGTGCCAAAACCCCTCGGTTTCGTGCCGGAATCTGCTCTTCTCGTGCCGAGCCTGATCGTTTACGTGCCAAACTTTTTTTACATGCCAAAACCCCTCGGTTTCGTGCCGGACGCTGCTTTTCACATGCCGATCAAGATCCTTTACGTGCCGATTCACAGTATTTTCGTGCCAAACTCTTTTTACGTGCCAAGACCCTTCTTTTTCGTGCCGAGCCGAATCTTTTACGTACCGATTCACACTAACTACATGCCGAATTCATTAACCTCCTATCCCCCTCCCAAAAAATCAAAAAACACCGGCTGCATGTCCGCTGCCGGTGTTCAATCTTTTTTCTGGTTTTGTTCTCTGTGTTTTTCGTTCATTTCTTTTACTTCAGTGCTGATGGTTTTCATCGTTTCTTTAAATTCGGGGTATTCGGAGTTCCAGTGCCTGACAAGGTTTGGCATGGTTTTAGCCATGTGGGTGTAAAGTGACCATAATTTGACTTTTTCCTGCTGGTGTTCGTTTTGGCTTCCTACCAGGAGGTCTGAATACTTTTCAAGCAGACCGTCGAACTGGTCTTTGAATTTTTGATCCATTGTCATCCTCCGTATCCTTTTGGCAGTTTGGCGCACAGCGCAGGACAGGTTTTACATCGCGCACCGCGTTCTGAGGTTAGGTAAAACAGACAGCATGTCCTTCTCATGCGGATTTCACGGCCTGTCTCCGGCTGGATTGAGATGGCGCCATTGAAACGTGCCAGCGGATTATAATGAAAATCTCCAAACAATGACCCATCAGCTTCAGAGAGCACGAATTGAAAGTCTTCTTCAGCGCGCTGCAGGTCCAGCGTTTCCGGTGGTGTACTTAGAAGAGTTTCATACATCCATCTTACGTAGATGCAGACATTTTCCCACAGGATCCACTTGGATATTCCTGTAAGTCTCGCTCCTGTCTGGATCAGCGGGTGAATGTTCTCAGAAAAAAGCTGTTTTAATGCTGAGTCACGCCAGTCTGCCCGGGTTGGGAAATCTTCGGGAACAGAAGCTTCCATCTTGTGAAAATAAAAAGAAGGCAGCCATAAAGGGTCTTGATCATCTGTTTCCAGTGATAAATTTCCAGGGCGCAAGTCCGGCATTTTTTCAAAAACGGTCATCGAATATAAACTAAGGGCTGCAAGAAAACCATATCGCTTCATTAACAGGGAAACAGCTGTTTTCCGGTCGGGCGCATCAATTTTAGGACCGGCCTTGTCCAGATATGCTTCCAGCTGTGCTTCTTTTAAAAGCTCACTCACTTCTACAGAAAGAGTGGAGTGAAGTTGTGTTCTGCCCAGGCGGAATTTATCCAATTCCGCCAGTTCCTTTTTAAGGTATTCAGCCATTCATGCTCACTTCTTTCAGTATACAGCGCCCTCTTCCATGCGGGATGCAGAGCGGTGTCCCGAACAATGGATCGACTGTGACTTCACAATTCATTTCAAAAACTTCCTGAACCAGGCTGCAGCTGATGACTTCCTCCGGCTTCCCCTGTGAATGGATTTTCCGGTCCTTGATCGCAACGAGGTGGTGGGCGTATCGGCAAGCGAGATTCAAATCATGCAGCACCATTACAATCGTACGGTTTTCCTTTTCGTTCAATTCAAAAAGCAAATCCAGAATTTCAATCTGATGCGTCATATCGAGATAGGTGGTCGGTTCATCCAAAAGAATAATCTCCGTATCCTGGGCGAGGGTCATAGCTATCCAGGCACGCTGGCGCTGGCCTCCTGACAACGAATCTACCGGTCTGTCCGCAAGTTCAAGCATCCTGGTGGATTTCAGTGCCTTCTGAACAGCCTCTTCATCATCCTTTGACCACTGGCTGAGCCAATTCTGATAAGGATACCGTCCTTGCTTAACAAGCTGCAGAACGGTCAGTCCTTCCGGAGCTGAAGGTCCTTGAGGCAGGATAGCAAGTTTTTTGGCTACCTCCTTTGTCGGCAGCTTGGCAATGGATCCGCCTTCCAGCAGGACGGAGCCTTCGCTCGGCTTGAGCAGCCGGGCCAGCGACCGGAGCAGCGTGGATTTCCCGCACCCGTTGCTTCCGATAAACACGGTTATCTCCCCTTTTGGAAGGGTTAAGTCCAATTCATCTATGATCAGCGTCTCTCCATAGGAGAGTGTAAGAGATTTCGTTTCGATTGCATTCATATATCTCGCCCCTTTATTGATTGAAGCTGCTATTACGTATTTCTCGTTTTATACAGCAAATAGATAAAATAAGGTGCGCCGATTGCTGCCGTGAACACGCCTGCCGGAATTTCCAGCGGTGAAAAAAGTGTCCTTCCGGCCAGGTCGGCAATCATGACAAGAAAAGCTCCTATGACAGCTGAAACCGGGAGCATGGCTCCAAATGATGACCCGACAAGCCTTCTGGCAATATGCGGCGCCATTAGCCCGACAAATCCAATCGCTCCGGCAAACGCCACCGCTGTACCGGTTAATGCAGTACCAAGCAGCAGGAGCAGCAGACGGTTCCGCTGGACGGAGCTTCCCGCTCCGGTGCCAAGATCATCCCCAAGCCCCTGCAGGTTGACTGTACGGACAACCGCCGCAGTTAATAAAAGGAGAACGATTGTGACAGGCAGCATAATTTTCACCTGCTGCCAGGTGGCGCCATAAACGGTGCCTGTGATCCATGTGTTAGCCTGTGCAGCCTGGTGAATCGGTCCTTTGATCATCATCAGCGTTGTCAGGGAATCTGCAAGCTGGGAGAAGCCGATTCCTATCAGGACAAGGCGAAATGAGGAAGCTCCGCCCTTCCAGGAAAGTGCGTAGACGATGAATCCGACAATCAGCGCTCCGAGGAACGAAGCCACAGGCATCCATTGAATACTTACGGTCAATGCATTGTTTTTATCACTGAAGAATGCCAGAAATGAAACAACTGCAAGAGATGCACCACCTGTAATGCCGATAATATCCGGCGAAGCGAGCGGATTTCTGATAATTCCCTGAAGGATGGCACCGGCTGCAGCCAGGCAGATCCCAGCTAGGATGGCAACCAGAATTCTAGGCATCCTGAATGAAGAAATGATCAGCATATTCATATCTGTACCGAAGCCTGCCATTGATTTCACCACTTCTATAGGGCTCATCATGACTTCTCCGGCACCAGTGCTCACTAAAAAGCCAAGCAGCAGGATAGCAGCCGCTGCGAAGAACACCTTCACAGCTCTCTTATCTATTAAAAAGGATATTTTCCAAAGCCGGAAGGTCCAATGCTTCTTCATGCCTGATCAAACCCCTTTCTCGCGATATAGATAAAGAAAGGTGTGCCGATCAGAGCAGTCATGACTCCTACAGGAACTTCTTCCGGCATGATAACATATCTGGCAGCAATATCGGAAACCGTCAGCAATATTCCGCCAAGGACAGCCGAGTAGGGAATAATCCATCTGTGGTCGTTTCCGATCAGGTACCGGGCAAGATGCGGAATGACAATTCCAACGAAGCTGATTGGTCCCGATACCGACACTGCTCCTCCTGCAAGCAGGATTACGGCGGCAGCTGCAAAAAGCTTTACTGTTCCCGTTTTCTGACCAAGCCCTCTTGCTACATCCTCACCCATTGTTAAAATGTTGATTTTTGGTGCAAGGAAAGCGCAGATGATAAACGCCGCGGCCAAATAAGGCCAAACTGATGCAAGCGCCTCAAGCTTTCTTCCCTGAATGGAACCGGCCAGCCAGAACAAGACCTGATCCAGAGCCGCTTCATCGATCACAAGAAGTCCCTGTGTCAGCGAGCTGAATAATGCGGCAATCGCAGCTCCTGCGAGTGTGAGTTTTACGGGGGTCAGCCCTTCCCGCCCCATTGCTCCGACAAAATAGACTGTAAACGCTGCAGCTGCGGCACCGAGAAAAGCAAGCCATGTGTATGCGGCAAGGGATGAGACATGAAAAATGGAAACTGCCGCGACTACGAAAAAGCCTGCACCTGCATTAATTCCAAAGACACCCGGTGAAGCGAGAGGATTTTTTGTCAAAGCCTGCATGATAGCCCCTGCAATGGCAAGGCTTGCTCCGACCAGTGCAGCGATTAATGCTCTTGGAAGCCTGACGGTCGTCAGGATTATATGTTCATTTGAGCCGTTAAACTCTGTAAAAGCCTGATAAGCGAGCGCCCAGTCTGTGCGTGCATAGCCATACACAATACTTGAACACATGCTTACAACGAGAATAAGGGTTAGTGCGATCAATAGAAATAATTTTTGGGAAAATGACTTAAACAGCATATTTACTCTCCGTATGCGAATCATCTAGATTAGACATATATAGTCTACGATTATTGTAACAAAAGTAATTGAATTTGAAAATCATTTTCAATTACATATTGACATCGCATACATTCGGCAATTATTATTTTAATTGGAAATGAAAATCATTATCAAAACGGGGGTACCAAGATGAGAAATACATATAAAAAGCCATGGCTCAGTCTGACTGCATTATTGCTATGCCTTACTCTGCTGCTTGCAGCATGCGGCGGCAATACAGATTCAAATAAGGAAGAGGCAAGCGAGAAAGAGACTTTTACAGTTAAGCATGCGATGGGTGAAGCCAAAGTACCCAAGAAGCCTGAACGCGTAGTGGTCCTCACAAATGAAGGTACAGAAGCTGCGCTTGCGATGGGCGTTAAACCTGTTGGAGCCGTTCAATCCTGGCTTGGCGATCCATGGTACGAGCATATTAAGAATGATATGAAAGATGTTGAAGTGGTTGGAACTGAAAGCGAAGTAAACGCAGAAGCAATCGCTGCTCTTAAACCGGATCTGATCATCGGCAACAAAATGCGCCAGGAAGCGGTTTATGAAAAACTAAGTGCGATTGCACCGACGGTCTTCACTGAAACGTTGAGAGGAGACTGGAAGGAAAACTTTTCCCTTTACTCTAAAGCGCTGGATCGTGAAGAAGAGGGCAAAAAAGTGATCGCTGATTTCGACGGAAGAATTGATTCGATTAAAGAGAAGGCTGGAGACCAGCTTTCCCAGAAAGTTTCTGTAGTCCGTTTTATGGCAGGGAAAACCCGCATCTACTATAAAGATTCTTTCTCCGGAGTCATTCTTGACCAGCTTGGAATCAAGCATACAGAGGAAACAGATAAGCTGTTTGCTGCCGACAAGGAAGATCAATTTATGAGAGAAGTCGGAAAAGAAGCCATCCCGCAAATGGACGCAGATAAGCTGTTCTACTTTACTTATGCCCCTGCAGGCGATACAGAAGGCGTTAAAATGGAAGAGGATTTCACCGAAGATCCACTTTGGAAGAACTTGAGCGCTGTGAAAGAAGGCAATGCACACAAAGTCGATGACGCAGTATGGAATACAGCTGGCGGCGTCATGGCAGCCAATAAAATGCTGGATGAAATTGAAAAATATTATGTAGAAAAATAAGCAGGAAGCAGGGGACCAAAGGTCTCCTGCTTTTTTGTGTGCCTGCGAATACCGGCTGGACCGTTGGGGTATGGTTAAACTAGTGAGTACTAGGAATGGATGTGAGTAGATGGGACAGGCGATTTTATGGGGTGCTTTTGCCGGATCATCAATTCTCATTGGGGCACTTGCGGCTATTTTTTTTCAGATTCCCAAACGGGCTGTTGGTTGGATTATGTCTTTTGGAACCGGTATATTGATAGGCGCTGCCTCTTTTGATCTCCTTGAAGAGTCCCTGGAAGGCGGGGGCATGACCGCTACTTCCCTCGGATTTCTGGGAGGCGCCCTCCTTTTTACTGTAAGCGAATTAATCATCGCGAGCAAAGGCGGCCATAAAAGAAAAAGATCTGAAAAAAATCCGGAGAACCATTCTGGAATCTCGATATTTATCGGGAGCATAATTGATGCCATTCCTGAATCTGTCATCATTGGGGTAAGCATTCTGCAGCAGGGTACGGTAAGTGTTTTAATGGTGATCGCTGTTTTCATCAGTAATTTCCCTGAAGGATTATCAAGTACGAGCGGATTGTTAAAGGACGGGTATTCGAGGAGAAAGGTATTGCTGATGTGGATCATTGTCGTTGCTCTCGCAACAGGAAGCTCAATGCTCGGCTATTCCTTCCTCCAGGAGGCCTCTCCGGCTTTGACCGCCTCGATTGGTGCATTTGCTGCCGGCGGGATTATCGCGATGGTGGCAGCTACGATGATGCCGGAAGCATTTGAGGAAGGCGGGCCAATCGTGGGGATGATTACTGCGCTTGGCGTATTGTGTTCGATGATCCTGACTCAAGTATGAACGCAAAGGGGCTGTGCAGGTGAAGGCAGTTTTTCTCATACATATGTGACAGCTAATGAAGGGACCTCCGTCTTAGACGGAGGTCCCTTCATTAACCTGGTCAACGTGCATAACGTAAAGCGAAACAATGGATGGATTCACCCTGTCAATATATCTTCATTCGGGTAGCGGTACGTACTCTTAGCTGCCGGTGTCGCTAAGGAATAGATGAGGGTCAGCGGTCCAAGCTTCCCAAGAAACATGATGAACACAAGGATCAGCTTTCCAAGGGAGGAAAAAGAGGCTGTCACTCCCATGGAAAGACCGACTGTTCCGAAAGCTGATACGACTTCAAACAGGATCTCCAAAAAGGATTCATCCTCGGTAATGGTCATTAGAAAAATGGCGGAAATCACAAACAGGATGGCAACGATCGTGATGGAAAGAGAGCGGATTATGTAGCCGGAATCCAGAGAGCGCCTTCCAATATTGATCTCTTTTCTCCCTTTCAAAAAGGTAACAGTAGCAAGCAGGATAACGAGGGCGGTAGTCAGTTTGATTCCGCCTCCGGTTGACGCACTTCCTGCACCGATAAACATTAGGATAATGATGTAAAACAAGGATGCCTCATGCATGGCGCCCATGTCCAATGTGTTAAACCCTGCTGTGCGGGGAGAAGCAGCCTGAAACCAGGAAGCCCACAGCTTATCTCCCAGTGAGAGGCTGCCAAGTGTTCCCGGGTTCCCATATTCCAGAACAAACAAAACGAGCATGGAGACAAGATTCAGGACCAGCGTAGCAATCAGCATGATTTTTGTGTGGAGGCTGAATTTCCTGAACTTCTTTTTCTGCCACATGTCTACAAGGACTGTAAACCCGATTCCCCCAACGATAAAAAGGAAGCTGATCACGATATTGATGATCGGGTTGCCGACATATCCGATCAGGTTATCAGAGAATAAACCGAATCCCGCATTGTTAAAGGCAGATATCGCATGGAACAAGCTGTAAAAAAGACCCTTTACCCAGCCGAATTCAGGTACCCATACGAATGCCAGGAAGATCATGGCTGCAAGCTCGATGGCGAAAGCAAAAATAAACATATATTTCACCAACCGGATGACTCCGCCGATATTGGTCTGATTTAGAGCCTGCTGCATAATGAGCCGGTCCTTCATTCCAACCTTCCTGCCAAGCATCATATAAATCAGGACAGCGAAAGACATGATTCCAAGTCCTCCTACTTGAATAAGCAGCGCGATTACAGCCTGCCCGAACATCGTAAAAGCGGTACTTGGATCAACCGTTGACAGACCGGTTACTGTCATCGCAGAAGCTGAAACAAATAATGCATCCACCCATGAGATCCCCTCAGTTGTAGAGATCGGGAGCTTCAGCAGACAAGTCCCAAGCGTAATGCCGGTCATGAAGGTCAGCACCAGCAATTGTGACGGTTTTAGCTTAATCACTTTCGGCATCTTCATTGCTACATTCCTTCCTCTTCAAAACGGGAAATGTCTTCATTTTTTCCGATAACAAGCAAAATGTCACCATGAAGAATTCTTTCATCAGCAGGAGGTGAAACGAGCATATCTTCGTTTCGCTGAATCCCTACTATATTGCAGCCGAACCTTCTCCGTATGTCCAACTCCATCAGCGTTTTGGAACAGACCTTTTGTGTGGCGGCCAGTTCTGCCATGCTGTGCACCTTAGACAGCTCTATATAATCGACCATCTTCTCTGAAATAATGTAGTGGGCGATTCTTTTTGCCATGTCTCTTTCAGGATGGATCACCCGATTTACTCCGATTTTGTCCAGTACGCGCTGATGGTATTCATTCTGCGCCTTAGCCCACACTTCTTTTATCCCCAGTTCCTTCAATAAAAGAGATGTCAGGATGCTTCCTTCGATATCATCTCCTAAAGAAACAAACGCATGGTCCACGTTCCGGACGCCGAGCTGCTTCAGCGCCTCTTCATCTATTGCATTTGCCTGAACGGAATGCGTCGCATATTCTGCGTACTGCTGAACTCTCACCAGATCCTTATCCACGGCCAGAACCTCTCTGCCAAGGGCATGAAATTCTTTCACAAGACTGCCGCCAAACCGGCCAAGTCCAAAGACTGCAAATTGTTTACTCATCCATGATGTCTCCCTAACTAAAGTAAAAAAACACACAAAAAAGCACAGAGGAATGCCCCTGTGCTTTACACAAGTTTCATCTGCCTCTTCAGAACGCTTACGGGGTTAGCTGTCGGGTTAGGGCCGGAAGTAGCCCTTTCTTTAAATAAGAATTCACCCCCAGTGCAGATGCACGTAAAAATTGGGTCCCCCGCTCCAAAAGGATTAAGCGATATCGGTAAGTAAAACGAGATTTTTTATCAATACGGATGTATCTTACTCCTGCTGAGATTGATAGTAAAGGTTCATATTCGCTGATTTTAAGTGATTTATTGCTTAATTACACTATTTATGAAGAATATCCTCTCTATCCTTACTGTACCTTTCATTCTCTTAGATTATGGACAAACTGCTGATTTAAGCTGCTCTCCGCTTTTTAGAACTCTTTATCAGTACATAAGCAGCAATTGCCGATGCGAAAAGGATCACCATTGGAATGATGTATGGCTGCGCATATTCCTTAATATGCATCCAGTTGCTCCCGAGCTGAATGCCGAGATACAGGAAAAGAATCGTCCACGGAATGATAGCGGCTACTGTATAAACGATAAATTTCCATGCAGGCATTTTGGCAATTCCGGCCGGGATTGAAATGGCATGCCGGACAACCGGAATAAACCTGGCTGAAAAGATCACTCCTGTGCCGTATTTTTCAAACCATTGTTCAGATAAGTCCAAATGCTTTTTTTGAATCAATAGGTATTTTCCGTACTTTTCAAGGATCGGGCGCCCCCCATAATAACCAAGCCAATATAAAAACAGCTGGGCGAAGGTACCTCCGATAACCCCTGCAACAACCGCGCCAAAAAATTCAATTCTGCCAAGGGAGATCAGGTATCCCCCGTATCCGAGCACAATTTCGCTCGGGATGATCTCAATCATCAACCCGATTGCAATGCCAAAGTAACCGAGGCCAGCCAGCATTTCCAGCAGACCAAAAATCATTTCTTTCATGTTCATGCTCCCTTAAAATTAAATTCTATTATTTACTATACGCCGCAGATGGACAGGTATTCAATCATTTTTCCAACAAATAGGGCCTGGCATATAGATGCCAGGCCCCCCTGTGTTTTGCTGTTTATACGCTCTTTGCTGCAGGCTCTTCCACTTGATAATTTCCGTTCTTTTTCTCTGATTCTGAAATGATGACAGCACATGCTGCATCTCCTGTAATATTGACAGCTGTTCTGGCCATATCCAGAAGACGGTCAATACCGAGAATTAAAGCGATCCCTTCCACTGGAAGGCTGACAGAGTTAAGAACAAGTGCAAGCATAATCAATCCTACTCCCGGCACACCTGCTGTTCCGATACTTGCCAGTACAGCCGTGAGAACGACAATCAGCATCTCGGTCAATGTAAGATTTTGAGAATAAACCTGTGCAATGAAGATCGTGGCGACCCCTTGCATAATGGCTGTCCCATCCATATTGATGGTCGCACCAAGCGGCTGAACAAACGAGCTGATCTGTTTCGGAACGCCGAGGTTTTTCTGAGCCGTTTCCATAGAGATCGGCAGTGTTGCATTACTTGATGAGGTACTGAAGCCCACTGTCATCGCAGGCGCAAACCCCTTAAAGAACCAGATCGGGCTCTTTTTTGCAAACAGCATAATGCTTCCTCCGTACGTCAGGAAAGCATGAACAACCAGTACGAGCAATACTACGATAAAGTATAAGCCCATCGCTTTTATGGCATCAAAGCCCTGGCTTCCAATGGCAGTAGCGATTAAACCAAACGTTCCGTATGGAGCGAACTTCATGACAAGACCAACTAGATACATCATCAATTCATTCCCCTGCTCAAGCACCTTCTTTACGGAAGCTGTTTTCTCACCGAGCATGGCAAGTCCAATACCTACAAAAACCGAGAATGCAATAATCTGAAGCATATCGCCATTCGCCATGGCCTCAATCGGATTTTTCGGGAAAATGTTCAGCAGTGTTTCAGAAACAGACGGAGCTTCTTTTGCTTCATAGCTGGCATCCGCTGTATTAAATTCCCCGGCTTTACCCGGTTGGATCACGGTTGCTGCTGTAAGTCCGAGAATAATGGCAATCGCTGTTGTTGAAAGGAAAAACAGAATCGTCTTTACCCCAATCCGTCCAAGCTTCTTCGGATCTCCCAGTCCGGCCACTCCAAGTGTAATAGAAAAGAAAACAATCGGTACAACGAGCATGTTGATTAAATTAAGGAAGATTTGGCCCAGAGGATTAAATAAATACGTGTTCAGGGTTTCGAACAGACTTGGAGATGTAACATTCAAGATAATTCCGACAATTGCACCTGCGACTAGACCAATAATAATTTTTGTAGCTAGTTTCATAGAATACCTCCCGTTATCAGAAAATTTTAATAATATGAAAGCTGCCTATTTTTTCCCTTATTCCCTCTTCCACAAACCAGCAAGACCGTACAAAAAGGCCACGGGAAGAGACTCCCGCGGCCAGTATGATCTAATCATAATTACTCCAGGTCTCTTCCGGCTTGCGAGGTTAGCTGTCGGATTCGGACGAAGAGATTTGTCCGCCTTTCTAACAAAAGGATTCACCCCTAGTGCTGTGCACAGTATGGTTCCCCCGCTCCCTTATGGGATTAAGCGCATGAATATCAGCTTGTCTGTTTATTATATACGAATAGTTTGTTATTTTGCAATTATTAATTTTTTCCTATTCTTAAATACCGGTCTGGTAAAAACTATAACTTATACAGGTCTAAAGCCGCAAAAAATACGTTTAATCCATTTTTTTCTAGGGTAAGGAAATTTTAGAAACATAACCTGATAGTGGAGAGTGAATTCGTTGAAGATAACGTTAAAAGTGACATCTCTGTTCCTCGTTTTATCGATCGCCCTATTTGGATGCGGAGCCGGAAGCAGCGAAAAAACATCTGAGTCTGAATCCTCCAAAGAGGCCGCTGCTGAAGAGAAGCCAGCTGAAAAAGCGGACACTGAAGAAGCGGCAGCAGAAGAAAATTCTTCTGAAACTGTGGAAGTCAGCACCGCCGAAGAGGAAGCACCTCCCGCAGAGGAAGAAATGGATGCAGAACAAGCACTTAAGAAATCCATGGAAGCATACGCACAAATAACAAGTTTCTCTTCTGAAATGGATATTCAGCAAATGATTGATGACGGCGAAACAAAAATAGATGTATCCGGCACGTTAAAATCCGAAAACAGCTATGAGCCGTTTATTATTCATAACAAGGATACGTATAACGGAAACGGCCAGACCATCAATTCTGAATACTATATTACTGAAGATGCTACCTACGCTTCCCAAAATGGGGCTGAGTGGACAAAGGAGCCGACACCAGGTGCTCTTATCCAGCCTAAACCGGAAGATCAGCTCAAGTCTCTTGTGGGAATAGCAGACTTGGTTGATTTTGAAGAAAATGAAGAAGGCTACGTCATCTCCATCTCAAGCACCGATCAAGAAGTCCTGGGCGCCTATAGCGACATGGTCACCGAAGCGGCAGCCGCTCTCGGTACAGACGGCAGCTCAGTAAAAGTCACCTCACTGGATATGAGCTATACCCTCGATAAAGAGACTTTCCTGCAGAAAACAGCGGACGTCACACTTGATATGACCGCTTCAATTGAAGGGCAGGAAGTGAAAATGAACCAAAGCATGAACGGTACCTTTGGGCAATATAATGAAATCAAAGATTTGGCTGTGCCGCAGGAGATTATGGATTCGGCTAAGTAATAGAAAGGCCCTCAACTTTATGAGGGCCTTTTCGTTTACTGAATCTCCCTTTTGCTTAAAATTTCTTTAACAAAGCGGTCTGTTATCTGCTGCGGCCTGGTTATCGCCCCGCCAACTACTACTGCATGCGCTCCATAGGTTACTGCTTTTGCAGCCATTTCCGGGGTAAGGACGTTGCCTTCTGCAATCACGGGAATGTTTACATTTGAAATAACTTCTTTTAAAAATTTAAAGTCCTCATCGTAGAGCATTTTGCCGCTCGTTTCATCCGTATAGCCATATAGAGTTGTTCCTACACAATCAAAGCCTAACTTCTCCGCCAGTTTGCATTCCTCTATTGTGGAGCAGTCTGCCATCCATTTTTGCTCCGGGAAAATACTTGTTAACTCTTCCATAAATTGTGATAGAGTAACTCCTTCTGGACGAAGCCGGGATGTAGCATCAAGCGCGATCAAGTCAGCTTCGACGTCAACAAGTTCTTGCACTTCTTTTAAAGTCGGTGTTATGTATACATCAGAATTGCTATACTCTGACTTAACAATTCCAATTACGGGCAAATTCACGTAATCTTTTATCGCTTTAATGTCTTCAGCTCCGTTGGCACGTATCGCTGCAGCTCCACCTCTCTTTGCAGCTTCTGCCATATGTTTCATTATCCCGGCTCCAAATAACGGCTCCCCCTCTAATGCTTGACAGGACACCACTAACCCATTTTTTATTTTATCCAGCATTTATAATCCTCCGAATCTCAGTTTCACTTGTATTCCACACTCAAACATTCTGTTCCAGGGAGCATACGTTTTGATTTGCTCAATTTTGACATCATTAAAACTGGAGCGGATAAAGCCAGTAAATCTTTCTTCCAAAAGGAGATCTCGTTTTATACTGATACGCTCAGCGTCTTTTTTTAAATCAAAATAGGTCAGATTGCTTTCATTTGAGAATCCCATCGTCATCTCTTGCCGGATTTCAGCCTGATAAAAAAAGTCATCTAGTAAATGATAAATGAGATTTTCTTTAATTGACTCGGTTTTTCTTCTATCCGCTAGTACACCTTGACAGATGGTTGTGCCTAGAGTATTGCAGTTTGTATTCCAGCCTTTATACGAAAGCAGTCTGTCGAGCACTTGGGCATCATCCAATAAAGCAATTAACTCTTTGTCCCCTCCATTAGCATAAGCGGAGTCCGCAACGATAACACCTTTACCTGCCTGCACAAAGTCCGTGATTTGTTCTGTAAACATAAGCATATTGCGGAAGCTGCTATAGGATATATCTTTTTGCACTTGTTCCCTTGACTCCTGCATCACCCGACCTGGAGTATTATAAGCAAGGATAAGATCGGCATCATCCGGGGAATTGGCCAAAGCGCAGCCAGAAGCAAGGATGTGCGCTTTCATGCTTTCCGCAAAAGGCCGGTCTTCATACAATGGAATGAGCTCTGGCCCGGCAGTGCTGCTCCATATAGGGTATATTTTGGGCCTTTGCTTTTTTATGCTGTTATAGACGCGAGTGAGCAATGTGGCACCAACTTCGTCTGCTCCGGGATAGATATGAACTCTGTTATAAAGCCGCAGATCTTCCCGCTTTTTTGAAACTTCCTTTTGATCAATAGCTGTATAGCCATATTCCGCACTGTCATCCTGTGGAAAAGCCAAGAAGGTTAAAACGCCCTCCTCAATCAGGTCAAGCATAAGCATATTGACTTTCAAATTGAACTCTCGCCTTTTCTCATAATCGTTTATATATTCGGCAGGGAGAACAGATGAAATTTTGAAAAGCTGGGCAGCTTCTGATTCCAGAAGGCCTGTACGGCTCTGTTTGTCCTGTAAAAAAGCACGCAAAAACAGTTCGCGTCCCCACTGCCCGTAGTAATCAGGTTCTTCATCACTGGAACTGTAACTTGGAGTCCGCATGATTAAGTTTGAAGCATAAATTGGCAGGTCCGGGTAGTTCGTTCTAATCGTTCGCAATCGATTTGCCAGGTTTAAGCTCGCTGCTTCTGTCAGATGATGCAAGCGGGAAGGAAGCAGACCGCCATAAAGGAGCATATCTATACTGAGGATAAGAGCCTCCGCAGTTGCCACGTTATCTTCAATCCATTTCCATAAACCATCTGCGTTTGCTGCCTCTTTCTTTCTTCCCAATCGTTTTTTATCCGGGCAAATCAGCTTAATGTGAGAAGAAGTTTGCGCAATTCTTTGAACGTATTCTATATTGCAAGGGCGTTCATCAATCGGTATATATAGAATTTTCATACTAAGATCCTCCTTTAATGAAAGATGCAGCAAACTTTAACTTCTCTTCTTCATGAATTGGAGATAGACCATGTCCGAATTCCGGATAGACTTTAATCTGCTTTTCCCCGGATAGATGATTATATAAAGCAAATCCGCTGGATGGCGGGCACACGTTGTCTTCAAGACCAATACCAATCATGACTGGAGAACCAATGCCTCCTGCAAGATTCATGCAATCTATATAGCTAAGAGTTTCATAAACGATTTTTTCTGTTTTGTGCAGAGGATCGTGCACTCTGAAATAATGCTGAATTTCTTGATATGGTCCTTCAGCTGCCAATTCAACAGACTTTCTGATATGGGAAAGAAAAGGGATATCTGCACAAGTAAACAAGATATCCTGCTGAAGGGCAGCAACAGCAATTGCAAGCGCTCCGCCCTGGCTTCCTCCTTCTAAAAATACTTTTGTGCTGCCTGATATTTCTTTGATGGCATCTATACTCCGGAAAGCATCCATGTAAACATAACTGTAATAATATTGGTCAGCATCTGAAATTCCTTGTGTCATCCATCCTGATGGTCCTCCATTGCTGTAAAAATTCAAATCAGGAGATTGGATACTCTGTCCCCTGACTTGAACCAGAAGTACAGGTATGCCTTGTACCGCATATTTAAAAGCATAATGGGCCTGAATGGTATTCCAATTGTACCCTGGGAAAATAACAGCAGCAGGCATTCCCGCTTCTCTCTTTAGAGGATGCACATATAATCCATATATCTTTGAATTTCGAAAACCGTCAAAATAAACCTCATATAAATTAATCCCCTCTACCCAGTAAGGACGCGGACTGATCTTTATATTGAGCGGCTGAGACCTGCTTTCTTTCACTCTGCCGTTCCAAAATAAATCAAAATCATCATTTTTAGTCTGTGATGGTTTATATTCCTCAAGTTCTTCGAATGGCATATCAAAAAGGCTCATAATTTCTCCCCGAAATCAGCGTTAAGATGCAGGAGAAGGCATTACTTATCCGCTGTAAGCGGAATGGATTAGCCACCTCATAAAAAAGAATAGACAGCAGACCTTCTCGGTACCGAAGCTCACATGCTAATTCACTAGCATCGCTTTATACTTTCCGGTTTAATTCCTTTATTTGATTTTCCTGCATGTTTTTAAATACAATATCGAGCAGGTAATATGCGGACACTTCACTTAGAGAGCTGCTGTTTCCCTCTATCTCTTCAGCGGCCGGGATAAGCAATTTTACATCTGAAGCCCTTGCTAAAGGAGAATCTTGCTGACCGGTAATGCCAATCGTTACAGCTCCCCTGCTCCTTGCGTTATCCATAATCCCCACTATGTCAGAAGAATACCCTGTGGTACATAATCCAATTACAACGGTCTCGGGTGTCAAGGCATAGGAAGACATTTCTCTTTCATAACTGCTCGAAAACGTATCAACTGCAATCCCAAGCTTCATCAGCTTAAACTTCAGCTGACTGGCGACCATTGACATTTCTCCCGTTCCGTATAGAAAAATTTGTTTTGCTGATAGCAGCTGGTTTGAAAATTTTTGAATATCCGCTAAATCATATAAGCTGTCGCATTTTTTAAGCATGTTCAAGTAAGAATGTTTTACATCCGTCAAGTACGATGGGTTTGCAGGTTCGTATATTCTGGTACTCACTGTTGCTTCTTTTGCCATAAGCCTTAGCTTGTTATACGATCCAAATTCAAGTTTTTGGCAAAACCTTGTAATTGTAGCCTCTGAAACATTAATTTGTCTGGACATTTCTGAAATCGTTTTATTCGGAACTGCTTCCAGGTTCAAAATAATAAAGTTTGCGATCATTTGCTCCCTTTTCGTTAATTTATGCATGTTTGATTCTATAATAGCCGTCATACTTTTAAGGGGCTGAAGTGATTCCTGCAGAAGAAAGTGGCGGAGTGCCCCTATCATGCCAGCATCATTTAAGTTTCTAGCAATCTCAATCTGCGTCTTATTCAGTATGGCCGGTATCAGATCTTTACCGAGCTGCTCCATGATCAGCGGATACAGATATTCCTTTTGGGCAGTGATCCCGCCACCGATGATGATCATTTCTGGATTCATCATATAAGCAACTGTTGCAATGCCTTTCGATAAGTAATAGACAAGACGGTTAATCTGGTCGATGCACACTTTATCTCCTGCTAATGCCAGATTAAAGATTTCCTTTCCGTCAATATCCTGTTCACTGATACCTTTTAACTTTGCAACGTTCTGAATCAAAATGCGTGTCGAAGCAAGTTCCTGCAGCTGGCTTCCCTCAATTGGAATGTAACCAATTTCTCCTCCGCTGAAGCTATGCCCTGTATGAAGCTTATTATCCAGGATATAACTCCCACCGATACCGGTGCCGATTGTCAGGCAAAATATACTTTTCGCATCTTTCCCAGTTCCGATCCACGATTCAGCCAGGCCCGCACAATTTACGTCGTTCTCTACTTCAACTGGCAATTGAAAAAAGTTCTCCAGTTCTTTTTTCAGTGGAATACCGGTGTATTCCGGTATGAGAGAGGAAGCATATAAAATACTTCCTTCCTTTGAATCCACTTGCCCCGCTGTGCTAATACAAATACCATTGATATCATGCTCGTCTGCAAGTTTTTTTCCATAGTCTTTTACTTTTTCAACAATAGCTGCACCACCGAGGTGAGCATCTGTTTCCACTTCATATTTTGCTGCAAATGTTCCGTCTTCCAGAAGGACACTATATTTAATTAACGTCCCGCCAATATCAAATGCTATAAATTTCCTCATCGGTTATCACCTTCTTTTCTATGGCAGGAGCGACTAGTCTTCACTATGCTCTCTTTTTTTTATGCGAATCGTTTTAACTTGTTTAGGCTTGAACGAAACGGCCGTAATTGAAGCCGCTTCATATGTTTTCAAGGTTTTGCCTAAAAAATCAACCTCCGTAATCAACTCAGGCTCAAATCCAAAATGAAGTTCCGTGGTGTTCACTTCAGATGAGGGATTAAACAGCCGGATATCAATTGAATCCTTTTCCTTTTGAATAAAGGATGAAAATACAATATTCGATGAAGTTTGCTTAAATAATCTATTTTCTTTTTTAAATGCACCCGATTGCTGAGTTAGTATAGGCTGACGCAGCCATTTGGCCTCGTTCAGTGAATGGTGCTGCTGTCCGAGAATCAGTCCATACTCGAATTCATACGTTCCAATGCATTGGGCTCCCGGAGTTTCAAAGCCCGGCCCTGCTCCGTTACCCCTTGTTCGAAGATCCCGTCTTGAGAGCCACCCGACACTTCGGACAGCTGTGAGAAACGCATAATCTTCTCCGTTCAACTGGTCAATTTCGTATTCCTGAAGTCCGCGCTGTATAAGCTGATGTTTATTTGCGATGACGGTAGAATAGGTTGGATACTGGTTCATAACTGCTTCCTTATTGTGAGGGGCATCCATGACCTTTTCCCGGAGTGTAGATCGTTCGATCAGATCGAAGGCAGTGTCAGCGAAGCTTCTATCCGTCTTTCCTGTAGCGAACCCGATTCGAAGCTTTTGATCTTTCGCCTGATTGTAAATCTTTGTGTGAAATGAAACGAGCCGTTTCTTTGTATACAGCTTGATGACCGCAGTCATTTTATTTAGGACTGTCTCTTCATTTGGACCTGTTCGATTCGCGTTTAAAGCGGCCGGAACTGCCATTTCATAATGAAGGGTGGCTGATTGTCCTGTCTTCCCCTTTTTTATATCGGTAACCGCAGTCAATGTTGACTGGCTTAATCGGTCATTTATAGGGGGGGAGTAATTGTATGTATCACCTGCATCCAATGTTGATATGAATACATGCTGATTTTCATACACTGTCCCGGTTTCCCGATCCGTGATAATTAGTCCGCCATCATTCCATTCAACTCTATAAAATTCATTTTCTATAAAATCTGATGCAGCATGTTCAATAACCTTTGTTTCTGAGGCTTCCATCTCAACCGTAATTCGTTTCGTTTCCACCCCTGCAAATGGGAGCATGAATTCCACATCATAGACGGCATACTGCGCGTAATGGGGCTCCGCAAGAATGTGTCTCAGGAACTCTTCCTTTCCTTCTCTGTTTATTACATCGAAAGGGATTTCTGTATCGAGGTGATACAGCTTAATCGCTCCTAAGTCAAGGGCAGCAGGAACTCTTAATTCCGTTCTTACCCTGTATACATCCTCTATCGGAGTATTATTGACAGCGTACAGATATCGCTTTTCGGTTTTCTCGTCCAAATATTCAAAAGGATATTCATCGTTAAGTGTATCCTTGGCAAATTGGCTGATCGCGCTCAGTACTTTCCTGGTCCTCGTTTCCATTTCTTCGTGGACTTCGTCAATGCTGCATCCGCAAATACTGTCATGGGGCTGATTCTGAAGGATCAGCTTCCAGACATAGTCGATAAAATGCCTCGAGTCTGTGCGTCCGTTTGTCCACGCATTTATTGCTTCCATCGTTCCTATCGCCGCATCCTCACACATTTGATTATGCTTCTTCAGGTAAGAACGAGTGGAGTAAACACCCGGGAGAATAAAAATCTTAGAGGAATCACGCTGTTCTCCCCATATTTTCCGTACAGGTTTTTTTCCCTCAAAAGCCTGTATATACTCAGACATAAGGGACTGCTTATAGGTAATACCAGGGAAGGTTTCATTCAACTTTTCCAATCGTTTATGTAAGTCGCTTGCGGTGAACGTATGATCCGCCCCATTCATAAACAAAGCTTTTCCAAAGGTCAAAAAGGGGTTGTTTTTTTCAAGATAGTCTCTTGCTTTATCCATGAAATCTTCGTGCTTTAAAAAGGTCTGGTAATAGCCGTCAAATAACGGAAGCACAAAAGTAAACACTTCACTTCCATCCGGTGCCTCCCACATTGTTTCGTATCGGTCCGAGACAGCACCGCGCCAAACTAGGGCTGTATCAATTCCGAACCCCTTAAAAATTTGCGGCATCTGACTTGCATGGCCGAACGTATCAGGCAAATATCCAATCTTCCATGATGAGCCCAGTTCTTTTGCTTTTTTTATGCCTGTCTCCAGATTCTTCACTATGGATTCACCTGATACTAAAAATTCGTCTGCCAAAAGATACCATGGTCCAACTTCTATTTTTCCTTTTTGAATCCATGCAGTGAACCGTGCATACTCTTCCTCGCTGACAATCTCCTGATAATCTTCCAGAACAATGGTTTGACCATCCAGAAAAAAAGATTCAATTCTTCCGGAAGAAAGCAGTTCATCCACATAACGCATACCATTCCTAAGCTTGTAGCGGAACTCTTCAAACGATTCATACCATTCCCGGTCCCAGTGAGTATGATTTAAGACATGAACTTCAGTTATAGATTTCATCGCTGCTCCTCCGCTATCCCCAGCCGCTGTTTTATGATTGCTCCGTCTAATTGATTAAGACATACTCCGTTCCGAACCGAGTAAGCACATGCAATTCCTGCCGCCTCTGCTACATCTCTTACTGTAGGCTGAATTCTTAGGGAGGCCTGCATTAAAAATGTACTGGAGATATGCCTTCCTGCGGCAATCAAATTGCAAATTTCATTTGTGATCAATGAACGATAGGGAATTTCATAATATTCTCCGCGTGAAAACTTTACTTCTTCCACCCGTTCGGCTGCCGTGCTGTGTACATCGATATACCAGTCGCCCCTTGCAATTCCATCAGGAAATCTGGCTTTCCGGACATAGTCTGTTTCCGTTAACACATATTGTCCGACAATTCGATAAGACTCCCGGATGCCAAGCTGAGACGCTTCCTTCACTAAGAATGCACGTTCAAATCCCGGGATGTAGTCCGGTAAAAACCGGGTTAACCTGTGAATCATTTCCCGGCCCTTTGTAACAGCCTGAGATCGGAGGATGGCGCTTGTTGTCTGATGGATACCCGGGATATGCGGACAATTAAACGACATGACCCCAGCTTTTCCAGGCTGGGTAAAGGCTTGAAAGTAACGCAGATCCTCTTCCAGCAAATCTCCGTTTTCCAATCCTTTTCGAAAGAAGGATTCCAGAACGTGCCCTTTACCCGGCACCATCGCAATTTCAAAGAAAGCTGGATTTTCGATTTTACAGAAAGCCTCACCTTTGGAGAGCAAAAAACTCCTCAAAGCTTCGATATCAATACCTGCCATCTCGAAACGGAAGGAAATTTGCTGGTTATTTCCGTTATCGTTGCCGGATTCAACCGGGATTCCTGCCATACGTGAAAGAAGCGCGTCCGCCGTTGCATCGATAAACGTTTTGCCCTGTACTGCGGCAAGACCCTCACAGGTGTTAATGATCAGGTGTGTAATTCTGCTGCCTTCTTTGATGCAGTCAACGATATTCGCATCATATAAAATGCTGCCTCCGCGCTCTGCGATGAGCTCCTCCAATACGAAACTCAACGATTCAGTATTGAACCAGCTGCATGCTGTCGTTCCATCATCCGTTTGAATGTTCTCCCTGCTTAATCTCTCAATAATTAATCGGTTTACCCGACTGCATTTCATATAAGTAGGCATCATCGGTGAGACCAGTGCATTTGTCTGAGTCCCGCCGAGAGAAATTGTTTTTTCAACCACAACCGTCTGCAGACCTTCCTCCAGCGAAGCTATGGCAGCCGCTGCACCTGCAGTTCCGCCGCCTGCTACGACACAGTCAGCTTTATAAAGAATGGGCAGGTTCCGTCCAAAAAAAGATAGTGTGTCCATCCGTTCTGCCTCCTGATATCGATTCTTATCCTTTGACCGCACCATCTGTAGCACCCGATATGAAATACTTTTGGAGCCAAATGAAAATCAGCAAAGTCGGGATTGTCGTCAGAATTGACGCTGCACTGACAAGCTTTAAGTTAGACCCATCAAAGTTCTGAGACAGCTGAGCCAGCCCTATAGAAAGTGTATACATGCTGCTTTCCGTCGAATTGATCAGCGGCCATAAATAATCGCCCCATGTTCCCATAAATGTAAAGATTGCAAGGGTCACGAGGGTCGGTTTTACTAGCGGCATGGCTACCATGTACCAGACTTTAAATTTGTTCGCACCATCCAAATAAGCAGACTCTTCAAGCTCCTTTGGGATTCTTAAGTATGCTTGGCGCATCAGGAAAATCCCGAATGCCGTAGATACTTGCATAACAACTAAACCTATATGTGTATTACGCAATCCAAGCTCTCCCGCCAGTTGAAAAAGAGGAGCCATATACAGCTGGAAAGGAACCATCATTGTAGAAATAATTAAAGCGAGCACAACACTGCGTCCTCTAAAGTCCATCCGTGCCAGCGGATAGGCGGCTAGACTGCAAAACAGCAGGTTTAAGGGAATTGCAATTGCTGTAACTACAACTGTATTCAAAAAATATGTACCGAAATTGGCTTTTTCAAAGGCCGTTAGAAAATTTCCCAACGTTGGATCGGCAGGAAGAATATTTTCATAGATGCCTTCACTTGGTGACTTGGCAGCAATGAACAGCGTAATAAGAAAAGGGCCTACCGTTATAAGGGTAATGAAAAGCATTACCGCATAAGCGCCAATTTTTTCACTGAAGCGTCTCTTTTCCATCATATCTCTCCTTCTCTTTATGCTCTTAAATCATCTTCTCGCTTGCTTGTCAGTTTCATTTGCAAGAGAGATGCTGCAATGGCGAGCAACAGCAGAATAAGACCTGCTGCGGAAGCAATGCTTACATCCAGACTTTTAAACTTGTCATAAATATACATAACCAGCGTAGTTGTCGCACCTGATGGTCCGCCGTTTGTTGTGAGCGCGATCTCTTCAAACACCTTCATACCTGCAATAATCGTCATAACAGAAACGAGTGTGACAGAAGGTACCAGCATAGGAACCGTAATATGCCGGAACTGTTGAAAGAGCGATGCCCCATCAATGCTTGCTGATTCATAGACATCCTTTGGAATCGATTGCAGACCTGCTAAATAAATGATCATGTAATAACCAAGGCCCTTCCAAACTGTAATTGCAGCTACAGCTGCAAGAGCTGTAGAAGATTGAACTAACAGGTTGGTTGGAGAATCAAACACTCCAAGTGAAACAAGAAATTTTGAAATCAATCCGCTTTGAGAGTACAGCATTTTCCACATAAGGGCTGCTACGACCATTGGTGTAATGACCGGCAGGTAGTATAAGATCCGGAATATACCGACTCCCTTAATCTTTTGATTTACAAGGACGGCAAGAACCATCGGAAGGAATATATTCATAGGGAGAACAATGGCCAGAAATACGAGCGTATTTATGAGGGCCAGCCAGAAGTTATCGTCGGTGAAAATCTCCTTGAAATTTTCCAGTCCAACAAACTCTCCAGTATCTGCAATGATTTTGTAATCCAGGAAACTCCATTTAAAAGCTTCCAGAATCGGAAGAACCAGAAAAATCCCGAGAATCAAAATGGCAGGAAGCAAAAATAGCCATGGTGTCAGCAGTTTCATTCCCCAGCGTCTTTTCTTTCTGGGGACGGGTTCTGCTTTAGTTTGGATGTTTTGAAGAATAGCAGGTTCTTTGTTCATTTTAGGATCCCCTTTCAAAAAATGAAGACTAGCCTTTAAGAATACAAAGCTAGTCTTTTGTTCAACACATTTAGAAGGTTACTTTCTCACCGGATTTCTCAAAGGCTTTATTCCATTCAGAAGCGAGTTCCTTCACAGCCACCTCCGGTTTCAGCTTGCCTTGAAGGTTCTTAACAAAGATGTTTTTCGTCGCTGCACGTAGATCTGCACTGTTTTCCGTTGGCGGAATCAGAACTTTAGCACGGCTTAACGATTCTGAGGCCTGAAGCATACCAAGTGCTTTCGGTGAGTCTCCCGGATTTTTGAAGTAATTATCCTCAAGAGATTCCTTAGTTGCCGGAAGAACGGTGCCTGCTGTCTTCGCAAATTCCAGTTGATTCTCTGGGTTCGCTACATATTCAGCCAGCTCGACCGCTGCTTCTTTGTTTTTTGTTTTAGCCGGAACGGCAAAGTTCATGACCGCAACGTTTACAGGAGCTTCACCGGATTCAAGCGGCTGCCCTGCTTTAGACCCTTTATATACATCTGGAGCACCGGATTCAACCGGTCCAAGGAACGTCACTCCTCCTTCAAGGAAAGATGCATTCCCTGCCATGTACAGCTGCTGTCCTGTATTAAGGGAACCTTCTGCGGCTTCCTGCGGAATTAAGCCTTCTTTATACATTTTTTGAGTAAGAGTGAAAAATTCAAGTATCTCCTGGTTCTCTTCAAATGAAGCCTTGCCGTCTTTAACAATTGGCTCACCGTTTGCAAGGGATACCATTTTTTCCATAATCGTATTCCCATCATTTACGACTGGATAGTAAGATGGTTTTCCTGTTGCTTTCGTTACAGCCTTAGCAGTGTCATAGATTCCTTGTGTATCTTTAGGCAATTCTTTTATGCCTGCTTTATCGAATTGACTGCCATTGTACCAGGAGACAGTGGTTGTTAAGTACCAAGGCAGCGCATATAACTTCTCGTCATACATCCCTGATTCATACGGTCCTTCAACAAACGACTTCTTTGTTTCATCGCTGACCATATCTGTCAAATCAAGAAGGCCCCCTTGAGCTGCAATGTTCGACATGTAATGAGGATTCAGGTTTACAACATCTGGAACATCTCCACCTGTCAGGGAAGTCAGCACTTTTTGTTCCATTTCATTCTGAGGGATATCTTCAATCACCAAATCCAGTTTAGGATGAAGCTTTTCAAAGTTTGTTTCGAGTTTCTTAAAATATGTATCGAAAGGCTCTCCTTTTAATGATGCTGTCCAAAGAGTTACCTTCCCGGATAATTCTTCAGACTTGGAACCAGATCCTGAAGCCTCTTCCTTCCCGCTGCAAGCTGCCAAGCTTAGTGAAAGTGCTGCTGCAATAGAACCTGCTGCAACCTTTTTTGTCCATCTACCCATAACTCCTACTCCCCCTCAATCACATTTTGAAAGCGTTTCCTTTTCTTTACTTAAGTTCATCATACAAGGGCTGTAAATAATTTTCAATCCTTTTGTAAAATTATTTCACAAGTTATTTTTATTTTGAAAATTAATTTCTAAAACAGTTTTAGTGAGAATAGCCATTTAGATTTTGATCCCTAATTAAGAACCATTGCGCGTTCAAAAAAATGGCTGGCTTTAGAAATCTCTTAGATTGAGAGATGTAAAGCCAGCCCTGTTTACTCTTTTTTATAAATTCTGATGCTTTATTGCATATTCCACCCAGCCAGAAGCTTCCTCAGCCTGTTCTTTCATCCTTTCTCCTGCAAAAGGATTTATTTTATCTTTTTCAATGAGTGAAGATGTATAGTCAACAAACGAATCAAATGCCTGGGAGCTTTTATGGGGATTTGTTTGTACTGCGAGTCTCATGATCCGGATCCCCTGCTTCAAATGATCCGCTTCTTTTTTACTTACAGCCCCTTGCTTTAAGTAAATGGACGTAAGTTGTTTGTCCATTTTTTTCAAGACGGTATATGCAGCCAAAATAGGTTCTTCCCCTGGATTTACAGCTTTTTCGCGCCAAGGACCTTTACCAAGAGCGTCTACAGACGGAGCGCTTGCCTGTCCGAATGCAAACATGTTGACACCAGAAGTTCCAAATTTGGCGGACATGACATCATCTACGCTTGCCATCTCGCTTAAGTGATGATAAAACGAATAAATTCCCGTGTAATACATTGTCCCATCAGGCATTAGTTTTTTGCTGTCCTGGACCGTTTTTTGAATGCTGTTGAAATCATGTCCGTATGCCTGTGGAATCACTCCGTCGATATCATTCTTCCAATCGCTTATAAGAGCCGCTTCTGGTCCAGGCTCTGGTGTTGCTGTCATCATAAATTTGGGATTCAACTGCTTCGACTGATCATGTAAGCTTTCTACAAACTCATTCTCTTTGGCCTGAAGCCATTTTGTCCATTGCTCCCATTGTTCCGGATCCATTTTTGGATCGAGCGTATATGGATCGATTCCGGATTCGTTTTGATACATTTTTCGAACCTCGGTACTGAATCCGTAACTTTTTTCAAAAGAGTGATGAGGATACCTCATATAGTCAATGTTAAGCCCTTTAATATCATAATTGGTCTGCATCTCTTTATAGATGTTAAGCATAAACTGCTGGACTTCAGGCTGAGCAATATCCAGCCAGTAGTATTTACTTGATGAATCAGGAGCAGGTTTCCCCGTTACATTATCCCTCTGAATGGCTGCCCAATCTGGATATTCAGCAAATTGGGAAGGTGTCCCTAAACTGCTTTCGCCAACCATAAAGCCGTCTGTCCATGCCTGAATCGAGAGACCTCGTTTTTTTCCTTCTTTCACGTAGGCTTTCAGCAAGTCTTTTCCGTACTGAGCGTAATCAGCATTTTGGAATCTCGGATGCTGTGCAGGCAAACCATACAACTCCATTGTTTTACTTGGATAAATCGTATATCCATGAAAGGTTGTTTCCAAATACACGGAGTTAAAGCCCGCTTTCTCCATCCGATCCAATACCTGTTTGACTCCCTCTAGCGTTGTCTCTTCGGGCCGGTACCAAATCGCACGCTGTTCAGCTGTATGCGAAGGGAGAGAATAGTAGTATGCGTCATAAGCAGCCTGGGTCGCCTGGCGGGTAAAATCAAGCGCTGCAGCAGGATTTGTTTCCGCTTTTGCTTTTGCAACAAGTTCCTGTCCTAATTGGAGGGCTAGCTCTGCATTTGGCAGATCCGCATCAATAAATTCTGCTTTTGCTTTAGCAACTGAAGCTTTTGCCTGATTAATCGCCTGTTCACTCTGGAAAGCAAAACTGTCTACATCCTGCGTTATTTTTACTAACCCATTCACATCGACAGATACTTTTGCCCCGATGATCGAATTAGCAGAAATCCACTGTGAAGCAATGCCGTGTCCGCTTACAACAAACCCATTCTTCGGTATCTTTGAACCTCCGCCGCCAAGCTTCGTCACAAATCCATTTTCTACCGTAATTTCGTATCCGTACTGATTGGTCTTCGTTGAATCACCAAATGCAGGGGTGTAAACAATTAATTGGTCAGGGCCCCGAAATCCATCAAAAGGAGCGCCTGCGGGATTAGAAATACGGGTTGGATCAACAGCAGCCGCGGTTTTCTCCTGAGATTTTTCTACTGGTTCATAAAACTTGATGGTCTCCCCTATGCTTAACTGAGATATAAATTTTGAAGCTTCAGCAGATGGAGCAGTTCCCGTTGAAAGGACTAATCCACTTTCCGGAATGGCACTGTCCCCATCAGTTTGCCTGACTACTTTGTACTCATTCAGGCCGGTTTTTTCTAATATTGCTTCTTTGCTTCCTTTTCTCGTTTCAGTGTAGTAGCTGAAAGCATCATTGAACACGATAAGCTTATTGTCATTAGCCAGCTGGTTAACACCACTAATCGCCATCCGATCCCCCGATTGATCCTCAACTGTCATGACATTTACCGGCCGATTGGACAAGGCGTTAGCTGCATTTCCCGTTAACCCAAGGGAGGATAATACAAGACTTGAAACAAGGACAGAACCGGTTATGACTCTCGTTTTTTTGTTCATTCTTTGTTCTCCTTTTCGGTTAGTAGCGCAAATATCTCAGAGGAACAGAGCGGTTCGTGATAGCGCTTTCAATATCTAATACTAAATGTCTTCCCGAGAACAAACAAGCTGATTTTAAAAAAATTTCATTTTTAAGTAAATTATAGAAAATTATTTTCATATTCTTATCTTTAATAAAAAGATAAAAAAACCAGCCGGCAATCTTACTCCGGCTGGTTTTATCTATTACGGCCTTAAGCGCTCATCTGCTGCTTTCTTGCCTTGCTTCTCATCATCTTCATCCATCATTCCGCGGGTGGCATTTTTGAATTCACGAAGTGTTCTCCCTGCTGCTTTTCCCAGTTCCGGAAGCTTTTTGGGCCCGAACAGCAGCAGTGCGACGACCAATATGAGTAAAATTTCCCCAAACCCTAAACTGCCCATTTCATAAAACCCCTTTGTCTAACAGTCTCTTATCTAAATTATAGGGCATGTGACCATTTATTCCAAGCGAATTCTTTGAAATATCTGACTTCCATTCACTCGGGGGAAATCCAATTTGCACCGTTGACGGATGGGGGAAAATCATTTATTATATGCAGGAATCGCAATTGAATATTATAAATCCTCACTACATATCTCAGTGAGGTAGAGGTTGCACCGATGATCAGTATCCTGTTTGAAGCTGTTGGAGCTTGTGAAGACTGGAGAAAGGAAGAGGTGCCGAAGCTTGGACGGAACCAACTGCTGTCCTGCTGGGCCTGTACTGAATAAGTCCAGGACTGCCGCTGTATTCATATGGCGGAGCGCTATCAGGAGATAGGTTGAGGCGACTATGTTGATTAAACACATGGCCAGGCCATGTGTTTTTATTTTGTCATTCTCTCATCCTTCCTCCAAAAACAATAGGAGGATTACACGTATGGAACAAAAAAAATGGGGCTTCTGGCTCCTGTCTGCTTTTGTGATCGGCAACATGGTCGGATCCGGTATTTTTATGCTGCCAAGCACACTCGCTCAAATGGCAAGTCCGATGGGAGTCGCTTCCGCTTGGCTTGTTACCGGGCTGGGCGTACTGATGATCGCCTTTGTATTTGGAAATCTTTCCATCCGCAAGCCGCATTTAACCGGAGGCCCGCAAAGCTATGCGAAGGATATGTTCCGGTCGGAAAAGTCCGGGAAGATAGCAGGCTTCAGCATGGTCTGGGGGTACTGGGTAGCCAACTGGATCAGCAACGTGGCCATCATTACAAGTTTTGCCGGTTATCTATCCGCTTTCCTTCCAGTTATGAAGGATCCGGCTGTTCTTTTCACGATTGGTTCCCAGGATATCGAAAAAGGGCGGCTGATTACATTTATCGTCTGTACCATACTATTATGGGGCACTCATACCATTCTTGTTAACAATTTAAACGCAGCCGGCCGTCTGAACTTTGCGGCTACTGCTTCAAAAGTCATCGGATTTATGCTCTTTATCGGGGCTGCACTGTTCGCTTTTCAGGGGATCAGCACAGGCGAATGGTATTTCGCAGTCGAATCTGATGCAGGGGTATCTCAAGGGCTGTTCAAGCAGGTTCAGCTCGCAGCTGTTTCCACACTGTGGGCATTCGTGGGAATTGAATCGGCTGTCATTTTATCAGGACGGGCCAAATCACAGTCTGATGTCAAAAAGGCCACCATCTTCGGATTATTTGTAGCACTGGCCATTTATATGATTACGACTCTTTTAACAATGGGCGTCATTCCAAGAGAGGAACTTATGCAATCGGATAAACCGTTTGTAGATGTTCTCGCCATCTTCCTGGGAGAGGGCGGCGGGACAGCGATGGCTGTACTTGCTCTCGTCTCCTTATTCGGATCAACACTTGGCTGGATTCTGATGAGCTCCGAGGTTGCCTACCAGGCTGCTAAATCCGGCATTTTCCCTAAATCTTTTGGGAAAAACAATAAAAAGGGAAGCCCGGTATTCTCTCTGACAGTAACGAACATCATGTCCCAGCTGTTCATTTTTTCCGTGATTTCCGGCACGATCAGTGAGGCTTACACGTTCCTCACAACCTCTGCAACCCTTGCTTATTTAATTCCTTATCTCGTTTCGTCTGTTTATTATTTGAAACTGGTGATCAAAGGAGAAACATTCAATGAAATAAAAGGTTCCAGAGTACGGGAAGGGATCATTGCCTCTCTTGCTCTTCTATACAGCGTGTATGTTATTGTTTCAGGTACCTCTGATTTGAAAACCTTCTTCCTCGGAATCGGGTTGTTCCTGATCGGATTTGCGATTTATCCGCTTCTGAACAGGAAAGGAAGCAGGGCACAAGAAACGGTTAATGAATAGAACGAAAAAAGCGTCCGAAGCCGGACGCTTTTTTTTATTATGCCGTTTTTCTAGCTTGTTCAAGAGGGACGGGTGTAAACTCGCCTTCCCATTTAGAGATGACCACAGCAGCGAGTGAGTTTCCGATGATGTTAACGACGGTGCGGCCCATATCGAGAAGACGGTCAATCCCGGCGATGAACGCCAGCCCTTCAACCGGAATGCCTACTGTTCCGAGTGTAGCAAGCAGAACGACAAACGACACTCCCGGAACTCCGGCAATCCCTTTAGAAGTGACCATCAGCACAAGCATCAGCGTCAGCTGCTCGGTAATGCTCAGATCAATTCCGTACATTTGCGCGATAAAAATAGCAGCCAGTGCCTGATAAAGCGTCGAACCATCCAGATTGAATGAGTAGCCTGTAGGAATAACGAACGAAGTAATGGCTTTCGGGCATCCGAAGCGCTCCATTTTCTCCATAATTTTCGGAAGGACCGTTTCGGAGCTTGATGTTGAAAACCCAAGAATCAATTCGTCTTTTAATAGCTTAATAATATGGAACAGATTCACACCCACTATTTTGGCTGTTATCCCCAGTACCACAACCACAAAGAAGATCATTGTGGCATAAACGAGGATCATCAGTTTTCCAAGCGGAATCAAAGAATCCAAACCGAATTTAGAAACAGTGATTCCTATAAGGGCGAACACTCCGAATGGAGCAAATTTCATCACCTGGTTCGTCACGTAGAACATCGTATCTGCTGTACCCTGAAAGAATGCAAGAACCGGTTTTCCCCGTTCTCCAATTGCCGCTACACCCAAACCGAATAGGACAGAGAAGAAAATGATGGCAAGCATATCCCCTTCCACGAATGCGGTGAAGATATTCGATGGAACGATATTTACAAACGTATCTGCAAAGCCGTGGCTCTGCACGCCTTCAGCTGTATCTACATAGCTCCCAATGTCCGTTTTCTGAAGTCCTTCTTTATCTACTCCAGCGCCAGGCTGGAACAAATTAGCCGAAAGAAGGCCGACAATAATGGCAATGGTCGTAATTACTTCAAAGTATATAATGGTTTTTCCGCCAAGCTTTCCAAGCTTTTTCGTATCTCCTACACTTGCAACGCCGACTATTATACTGGATATGACGATCGGAATGACGATCATTTTAATCAGCCGAAGGAAAATGTCTCCTATTGGCTGCAAATAACCTGCTACTGCCTCATTGCCATAGAAAATGGCTCCTACTGCAATTCCCAGTGCCAGCCCGATTAATATTTGCCCAGCCAAACTTATTTTTTTCAATAGAAGAAAATGGGACAAAAGGGTGATAAGCTGCAACTCTTTGAACACGGATAGTACACAATCTTAAAGTAAATTTTAGTTTTTTACAATATATTTTTCTACCTATTTTTTAAGCTTATCGTTAGTAAAACGGGATTAGTAAGATAAATTTAAATATTCTAATAAAATATATAAGAGGCATATTAGTCAAAGACCTATTTAAACAAACCAAAAAGAAGCACGAATGGGCGGCTTTTAGTGCTGCTCATCAACGTGCTTCTGCTATAGCCTTCAAACACCAGCCTTTAGGAGACTGGTGTTTTCTATTAAGAAGGCATAAATCATCTGAGTCTATTAAAGCAGTGAAGATTTTGCGGAGAAATGGGAGATGAATGACCATGTCCTCACCATTTTTTTGAAGGCCGTCTTGCCTGGCGGATCAGGATAACCGTCATACAGACTCCAAGCAGCGCAGCTGCCGGGGCTGCAAAGGTCAGCGGAGAAAAAGGCTGGTCCTCCCGTTCGGATGGGACCGATAACCCTTGGGATTTCGGTTCAGCTGATGTTAGTTTTGCAGTGGCAATCACTTTACCATCTTCCCCTTTTATTGCAAGGTGATTCGTATCCGTAATCTCAGTAGAGGTCTTTTCAAGCTTCTTCTTCACATAGGATACTTCCTTGGTCAGCTGAAGCTGTCCGTTCCGGCTGTTCTTCAAAGCAGCATCCGGACTTATTTTCTTCATTTCAAAGTTGCTGAAGCCGAAGTCCAGCAGGCTTTTCGTATCTTTATACGATCCACTGCTGTCTGCAGATTTCAGCGTAACGGCAATCAGATTAAGACCGTTTCGCTCTGCCGCAGTAACCAGTGTATAGCCGGCTTGGCTCACAAAGCCGTTCTTTCCTCCTGTTACTCCCTCATAGGGATCTTGCTTCATCATTTTGTGATGGGTAAAAATGGTGGTATCCCACGACTTGCCCTTCCACTTCAACTGTTTAGTCCCGAATATTTCAGCAAACTCTTCATTCTTAAGGGCGTACCGGGTTATTTTCGCCATATCGGCTGCTGTCGTCTGATGCTCGGGAGAAAATAAGCCGTTTGGATTCACAAAGTTTGTCTGCTCTACCCCGACACGGGCTTTTAAATAATCATTTAATTGTTCCGTAAACCTGCCGGTGCTTCCGCTGACATGCTCTGCAATCGCAACGGCTGCATCATTCCCTGAATTAATCATCATTCCCTGAATGAGGCGTTTTACCGGGACACGCTCACCCTCTTCCAGAAAAACCTTCGTTCCCTCTGTGTTCCTTGCTTCTTTGCTCACAACGGCTTCTTCCTCTGTATGTCCTTGTTCGATCGCATAAATAGCGGTGGCGATTTTGGTGATGCTCGCCGGATACATGCTGTTTTTGCTGTTCTTCTCATACAGTACTCTGCCGGTTTTCGCATCGATCAGCACAGCAGATTCACTCTGAAGCTCCAAATCTGTTTCGCCCGCCTTCACCTGCATAGACGGAAGAAGCAAAAAGACCGGTAAAAGGATCGTTAATATCAGTATATACTTCATCGCTGCATTCTCCTTGCTGCCTTCTCAATAATATGTATAGTTTGTAAACGAATGGAAAACAGGCATTAAATAAAACAGGAACCTCTATCAGAGGCTCCATTGCCGTTATTCGGTTTTTTCATATTCCAGAGGGTCCTCATCCAGCAGATAGCGGATGGTTTCCCCATCTGAAGCAAAAGGCAGCGAGAAACTCTGTTTGTAAGCCTCTGCTCCTTTTCCGGTAACGACCACCCAGTCCCCCGGTGAAGCCTGCAAAATCATTTTTCTGATCGCAAGCGGCCTGTCCGTAACAATGCTTCCTTTTTCATTTCCATATTGGTTTTGCAGAGTCTGCAAAAGTTGAATCTGGTCTTCATCCGACATTCCGTTCAAATCATCAGAGGTCAGAACGTAGCCATCACTTAAATCGGCGGATATTCCAATCATATCGGCTCTTTTGGATTCATCTCTTCCTCCTCTAAAGCCGAATACGTGATAGACCCGTTCCGCTCCGCACTCTTTTGCCGTTTTCAGACAGTGATAAAGGGCCTCTGCTGTGTGTGCATAGTCAAGCATGACAGAAGGCCGGCCTTCCCGCTTGTACACTTCATTTCTGCCGGGAACACCCGGAAAATTCATCAGCGCGTCCTGAATCACTCTGGGTTCAATTCCAATTTCCAATGCAGTCAGAAAAGCGAGGCCTGCGTTGTATACATTGTGAAGCCCGGGTGTAGAGAGCTGCATAAAATGGCCTCTTGTATCGCTTTCATTTAAAATAGCAGCAGGGAAATCGCTTGTTTTCCAATCGGAGAGGATCAGATCGGCCTGCAGGTTCTCACCGAAGGCAAGTACTTTGCCGCCGGCAGCCGCTGTGTTTTCATAAAGCTTTTCTCCCCAGCTGCTGTCTGTATTGATTACGGCAGTTCCGTTTTTTTTCATCTGCTTAAAAAGCTTCGATTTGACATCAAAGTATTCGTCCATCGTTTCATGAAAATCGAGATGGTCCTGGTCCAGATTCGTGAACAGGGCGTAATCAAACTCCACCCCTTCTACCCGATGCTGGCTGATGCCATGAGAAGAGACCTCCATCACAGCGAATTCATCCCTGCTCCCATACAGCAGCTTCTGAAGCTCCAGGCTGTCCGGGGTTGTATTGGAGGCAGTGTACCACTTTCCATTTATATAATTCGCAACCGAACCGAAAAGCGAGCAGCTGTGTCCCGCGCATTCCAATATATGCTTAAGCATAAAGGCGGTAGTGGTTTTGCCGTTTGTGCCTGTAATTCCGATCATTTTATGTTTTGTGTGCGGGTTGCCGTAAAAGGAGACGGCAAGTGCTGCCATCTGCTTCCGGCTGTCCTCGAGCCGGATATAAGGAACTGGCAGTTCTGTTTGCGGTGTTTCTCCTGCCACTGCTGCAGCTCCCGCCTGTAAAGCTGCCTCGATGTATTCATGCCCATCCGTTTCATAGCCGCTGATGGCAATGAATAAATCTCCCGGCCGGACACATCTTGAGTCAGAGGTAATCCCTGTAATTTCAATGTTTTCCTTCAGATTCCGGACATGCTGGGGAAAAATCGCTGAAGATAAAAGTAATTGGTGCAGATTCATGGGGTAAACTCCTTCATTTTATCTATTAGCCATCATGCGGCCTGTCTTCCATAATGGTTCGAAACCCGTCTGCATTTTCTAGCCTTCGCATCTGTTTTTTGTATAGTTTGTCCCGATCGGTAATTTCCGCTTCCGTTATTATCTGGAAGATCAAAAGCACTATATCTGGAAGGAGTTAACATTTTAATGACTAGGACAATTAAAAAAGGCTGCCCTGACGCCGGCAGCCTTTGTTTTATTTCGGTCTGGTCATTTCTTCCGGAACAATGTACTCGTCAAATTGCTCTTCAGTAAGGAGGTTCAGCCCGACTGCTGCCTCTTTAAGGGTCAGTCCGTTTTTATGGGCATGCTTAGCAATTTTCGCAGCATTTTCATAGCCGATATGCGGGTTCAGCGCAGTGACCAGCATGAGGGATTCGTTCAAATACGATTCGATTACTTCGTAGTTCGGTTCAATGCCGGCAGCGCAATGCCGGTTAAAGGAAATCAGCGCATCTGAGAGCAGGCGGACAGACTGAAGGAAATTATACAGGATGACCGGTTTGAATACGTTCAGTTCAAAATTCCCCTGACTTGCAGCAAAACCGATCGCGGCATCATTTCCCATCACCTGAACAGCCGTCATCGTGAGCGCCTCACTTTGGGTGGGGTTCACTTTTCCAGGCATGATGGAGCTCCCTGGTTCGTTTTCCGGAATAGACAGTTCACCGATCCCGCACCTTGGCCCGCTTGCAAGAAAACGGACATCATTCGCGATCTTCATCGCATCGGCCGCCAGTCCTTTAATCGCTCCGTGGGCATAGACCATTTCATCATGGGATGTCAGCGCATGGAATTTATTTGCCGAAGACAGGAATGGCAAGCCGGTATATTTGGCGATTTCAGCGGCAGCCCTGTCACCGAATTCCGGGTGGGCATTAATGCCGGTTCCGACAGCCGTCCCGCCGACAGCCAAATTAAGAAGATGGGAGGCACCCTCCTCCACCATGCTTTTCGATTTTTCGAGCATATATGCCCATCCGCTGATTTCCTGGCCCAGCGTGATCGGTGTGGCATCCTGAAGATGGGTCCGTCCGATTTTAACGACATCCCCGAATCGCTCTGATTTTTCTTTCAGGGTTATATGAAGCTGGTCAATAGCCGGAATCAATTGGTCCTTAACCGCTTTCAATCCGGCGATGTGCATCGCTGTCGGAAACGTATCGTTCGAACTCTGCCCCATGTTTACATCATCATTCGCATGGATCGAGCCTTCCCGGAGCCATTCATTCGCTCTCCTGGCGATCACCTCGTTCACATTCATGTTGCTTTGTGTCCCGCTCCCGGTCTGCCAGACAACGAGCGGGAAGTGATCATCCCATTTCCCCTCCAGGATCTCATCACAAACCCGGACAATGGCATCTGCCTTTTCTTTCGAAAGCTTGCCCGTCTGTTCGTTCGCTATCGCTGCGCTTCTTTTCAAAATAGCGAAAGCATGGATGACCTCAAGCGGCATTTTTTCTGTTCCGATTCTGAAGTTTTCCTTACTGCGCTGTGTTTGTGCACCCCACAGCTTATCTGCAGGTACTTCAATTTCCCCCATCGTGTCTTTTTCCAGTCTTGTTTCCATTCATACATCCCTCCCATCCTTCATTTCCCCTTTGAAGCAGATCCCTAATCCGCAAGAAAGGGCTGATCCTCTTTTAAAAGAGAATACATTAGCACATCACAGTAGTTTTTATTGATCTTTTCGTATTTTCTAAGCAGTCCTTCTTTTTGAAACTGCAGTTTCTCAAGCAGCCGGATGGACGAACTATTTTCCGGGAGGACCTTCGCTTCAATCCGGTTCGCCTTCATCTCCTGAAAAGCATGGCTCAGCATCATGTACAGAGCTTCCTGCATATAGCCTTTGCCCCAATAGCCCTGTCCCAGCTCATATCCGATCTCACCGCGCTTGTTTTCATTATCCCACTCATTAAACCCGCACGTCCCGATGATACAGCCGGTCTTCCTGTCTGCAATCGCATAACGGAAAGCCTTCTTTTTTCCTGAGAGAGTACGGAGCATATAAATCATGGAGCGCACTTCTTCTATTGTCGCGGCAGCCTCCATGTTCAAATAGCGGACTACGTCCCTGTCCGACCAGATCGGATACAGCATCTCCGCGTCCCGTTCCTCAAGATCCCTGATGAAAATTCGTTTCCCTGCTCTTCTCATTTCTCAATCTCCTGAAGGCTTCAATGTAAGCTCCAAATAAATTCTCTGATCCTTTGAATACTTGTATTTAGGATTTGTCCGTCCGTACTCTTTTGATGTATAGCTTACCGTATAATTTTTTTCGAAGGAGCGGATCAGCGCATCCAGCTCTTCCTTGTTTCCCATTAAGCGTACCTGTGCCACATTTCATCTTTCCTTTACCTTATGATTCCATCATCTTAAACGGATGCACCTTACGCTGTCCAGAGAAAGTTGGTTTGGTACCCTCTTAAACACAGGTATACTAAAGGTAAATGAAACCTGTTCCGATTTCGTTTCGTAGTACAGGAAAACCTTAGCAGAGGAGCTGACACATGGATACGAAAGAATCGCTGCACCAGTCATTGAAAGAAATTGAAAAATGGGAAAAGGACCAGCAAGGACTCTGGTTTTGGGAAAAAATCACCCGGCTTCCTTTTAAACTGCTCGATAAAGTAACCCCTGCCTTTATTCAGAAGAAAATTGGCGTACTATTGGATGAAGTCGGCAACTATGTGCAATCCGGAGGAAAATATTTAACTCAGGAAAAAATGATGCTGAAAAAGCTGGCCGCACAATCCGGAAAGCAGATTGAAACCATCGAAGATGCTGCCGGGGCTTCTGTCGAAGATATGAAAAAAGTGTGCCTGGACATCAGAGAGACACGCGGAAACCTCGCCACTGTCCAGGGTGCTTCGACCGGGTTTGGCGGTGCCTTCACACTTGCCATCGACATTCCTGTTGTATTGGGTCTTTCGCTTAAAACCCTTCAGGAAATCGCCATCACCCATGGATATGACCCGAATAAAAAGGAAGAACGGATCTTTATCGTTAAATGCCTCCAGTTTGCATCTGCCGATATCGTAGGAAAGCAGGCCATCCTGAACGAATTGGCTGATTACAAAAACAAGGGAAGGCGGTCTGAAGTGTTCTCCCAGATCCAAGGCTGGCGCGAAGTCGTCTACTCCTACAGAGATACGTACGGAATCAAAAAGCTCCTTCAAATGATCCCGATCGCCGGCATGATCTTCGGCGCTCTTACAAACCGTTCCATGATCAAAGAGCTTGCCGAAACCGGAACCATGCTCTATCAGAAGCGGAGGATTTTTGAAAAACTTGAGGAGCTTGAACAACCGAAAGAAATAGCAGCTGCAGAACTTGAGAAGCCGAAAGAATTACCAGCTGAAGAACTTGAGAAGCCGGAAAATTTACAAGCTGCAGAACTTGAAAAGCCGAAAGACTTGAAAGCTGAAGAAAAAGAATTTTCGCAGGAAGTAATTGACAAACACTAATCTTCAGATTATGATGATTTTAGCTACTTTGCATAGCAAGGTAGCTTTTCTTTTAAAGAGGTATCTTGTATTACAATATACCAGAAAGGAGAGTTGCCATGTCCGCTCGAAGTCAGCTTCTAAAAGGAATTCTCGAGGGCTGTATCCTCGCTGTTATTAAGGAGGAATCCATCTACGGCTATGAGCTGTCAAAAAAACTGCAGGCTGCCGGGCTTAGTGAAATCAGTGAAGGAACCATCTATCCGGTTTTGCTGAGGCTGCAGAAAAACAAATGGATTATTGGAAAGATGGCCCCTTCCCCTTCAGGGCCGAGCCGCAAATACTATGAATTAACGGAAGAGGGAGAACAGGCCCTGCAAATGATTATTGACGAATGGAATCAGCTCTCAGCACCAATTACAAAAATACTAAACAGGGGGTCGTAACGTTGCATGCTAAACAGCTCATCGGACTAAATAATGAAAAAAGGGAACGCCTTACAAGGGAGAACGAACAGTATTACTCAGATTTCCTCATCTATCTCCGTCTCCAGCTCTCCCTCTCCGAGCAAAAAACAGAAGAACTATTAATGGAAATCCTCGACCATCTGCTTGATGCACAGTCTGAGGGTAAAACGGCAAGCGAGGTTTTCGGCGCTGACCCAAAAACGTATGCTGATGAAATGATTGCTTTCATCCCAAAGGAAGACAAAAAAGACGTCTTTCAATTCGGACTGAGCATTGCCTTCAATCTGGCGGGATGGTTTTTGAGCATTACAAGTTTAGCTTCAGTTATCCAATTCTTTTTGGGGCAGCCTGCCGAGCGGTTTTATATCTATAAAACGTCTATCATGCTTCTGCTTATTTTACTGAGCGTTTCAGCAGGAGTCCCGTTTATCTTCAAACTGATCAAGCGATCTCTTTTCAAGCAAAAGAATAATGAAGTCTTGACCGCTGTCAAAGGCGGACTGTTTGGAGCTCTCGCTGCGGGTATCGTAATCGCTGCCGGTTTTTTCATCCCGGAAACCGGACCGTACGCTCAAGTTCAATGGTACATTCTTGCCGCTGCCGCTGCCGCTGCATTCGGATTTTCTTATTTTCTAAAAAGAAGATTATAATTTGCTCTGACATTTCATAGCACATTCCGAAAGAAATCCCTGTTTACTCTCCCTCCTGCAAGGCTATAACAATACTAATCTCGCAGGAGGTGGATGAAAATGGCATTCGAAAAGGATACTGCGGTTCATCAGGAGAAAATTGAAGGTCAGATGGACCGGATGAGCAAAGAAGAGATGGACCAGGTGATGCAGGACTTTGAGGAATTTAAATCTTACCTGCACAGCAAAGTCAGCAAGGGCGAAAAGCTTGGCATGAGTGAAGACATGCTGGCAAAAGCCGCCAAAATAACGGCGGAGTATCTGGCGAACAACGTGGAGCCAAGAAACCGCGAAGAAAACCTTTTGAAGGAGTTATGGCAGGCAGGGAACGAAGAACAGCGCAATCACCTATCCCATGTACTCGTGAACCTTGTGAAAGATAAAGACTGAGCGTAGAATCATCGAAAGGGTGTTTACCATGCAAAACAAAGTAGTCATCATCACCGGAGCGACCTCCGGAATCGGAAATGAAGCGGCCCGTATGTTTGCTGAAAAAGGGGCACATGTCTATGCACTCGGCAGAGATGAAGAGAGCGCGAAAGAATTGGAAGCCGGGGATCTCAAAGGAACCATCGAATTTTGCAAAGTGGATGTGGACCAGGAAGACAGCGTAAAGGAATTTTACGAAAAATTGGGCAGCGAAAAGCAGGAGTTTCATGTGCTCTTTAACAATGCCGGAATCGGCCATCCAGCGGTCGGACCGCTGAGCCAGGTTGACGAAGATGACTGGGAAAAAGTCATGGATACGAATTTAAAATCCCAATATCTGATGATCAAGCACGGAGAACAGTATTTTTCCAAAGAAGAACCTGTCAGCATCATCAATAACGCAGCCGTTGTCGGCAGTGCTGCATTCCCTCCTGCGCTCCCAGCATTCAGTGCAAGTAAGGCAGGAGTGATCGGGATGACGAAGACGCTCGCTTCCCGGTTTGCGAAACGGAATGTCCGGATCAATGCCATCTCCCCTGGTCCAGTGGATACAAGGCTGCTGAAAAGCCTTTATCCCAACGAAGAAGCCTACTCAAAAGCGGAGAATGAACATCCGAGGGGCAAATTCGGGTCGCCGGAAGAAATCTCAAAGGCTGTCTATTTTCTGGCAAGCCCAGACTCCAGCTACATTAATGGCCACAACCTTGTCATCGATGGGGGCTATTCTTTATAAAAGCAAAGCAGCCGTAGACGTGCATAATAATAGAATGCAAAAAAAGAACCGATGCCGGTTCTTTTTTTGTTTTGAGGATTCAAGCTCCCGGGTGCACATCATTTAATCATCGATACCATTTTTCCCTTCTTCACTTAGCTTTTTCAGAGAAGCAAGCATATATTCGATTTCTTCATCTGAATGCCTCTGCCACGAACTTAACTCGGCGATTATTTTTAAAGGGGACTTGGACCGGTAGGATCGCGTAGGATTTCCCGGGAATTTTTTATCGGTTAAATTCGGGTCATTTTCAAATTCACCCAACGGCTCCACAATGTAAATCCTTTCTTTTCTTTCCGATTTTGCTAGTTCCGCTCCCCATTTCGCTGCATCTAAGGCTGCTGTGAAATAAATATAATTTGATTCTTTGTTTTGATAATTTGATAAGTGACGGGGTTCCAATTGATCTCCAATTTTCAGCTCTGCTTTCGTTCCATGGAAGAAAGGGCCCATGTCCAAGACCTTTTTTTCGTTCATTCTAATCCCCCCTGATTGGATTTGTATACTTGATTATAATGGAAAAAGATAGAAAGAAAAGCCTGCAAATGCGATTAACATTCATGTATACTTAAAGTAGAGGATACAACCAAAAGCCCAGCTCCGCAGATTATGGCGGGAAGCTGGGCTTTTTAAGTTCCTTCATTAATAACTGCAGACAGGTTTAATGCTCTGCCGGCACTCTTTTCTTATTCATGCTTATTAGATACCCGGCTGCGGCACCGATTGCAGCAGGAAGCAGCCAGCCAATTCCTTGAGCTGCCAGCGGGATAACCCAGAATAATCCATCCAGGCTCCCGTTCAGTAGAGAATTGTTCAAAAACTCGGCAACACTGTAAATGCCAGTGAATAAAACAGCCAGTGGATAAACAGCATGGCGGTGCTTTACTGCTTTATCAAGCAAACCGATTACGGTCAGGACGACAAGTACTGGATAAACCATACTCAATACCGGAACAGAGATGCTCAGAATCTGATTTAATCCGAGATTCGCAATGAGGAGACTCGCGAGCGTAAAAATCACTGCCCATACTCGATAGGATAAAGCAGGAAAGAGTTTGTAAAAGTACTGGCTGCATGCAATCACGAGCCCGATGGACACACTCAGACAGGCAAGTGTAAACAGAAGACCTAGTATGACAATGCCTGCTTCGCCAAACAGTTCCCTTGTCAACAGCGTCAGCACCTCTGCCCCGTTAGCTGCTTCTCCATACCCTCCGGAGGAAGAGCCGAGGAAAGCAAGAATGCTGTATACGGCTGTGAGGAGAAGGCCGGCTCCGATTCCCACTGAGATCATACTCCGGGAAACCTGCCTCTGCGACACCATCCCTCTCGACCGAACAGTATTGGCAATCAGCACGCCAAATGCCATCGCCCCTAAAGCGTCCATTGTCAAATATCCGTCCAGGAAACCTTGAAAAAAAGAATTGCCGGAGTATTTGGGATCGGGTGCACCAAAGGATGACCCTGGGGTAAACAATCTTTTCACAAAGAGAATCACAATAATGGATAAGGTTACAGGTGCCAGAATTTTCCCCAGCCGGTCGACCAGCTTTGAGGGAGAAAGGCTAAGCCAAAGCACCAATCCGAAAAAGACGGCTGTATAAATCCCTAGCGCTGCAGGCTGCGCAGCACCGGCTTGTCCAATAAACGGCTTCAACCCCATCTCATAAGCAATGGTAGCTGCGCGCGGAATGGCAAGACCCGGCCCGATGCAGAGATAGATAATAACGGGAAAAATTAGAGCAAAGTATGGGTGGACTTTTTCATTGAGGTTCTCTGCTGTTCCATGGATCGCAATCGCTGTAACGACCATGACCGGAAGCCCGACAGCGGTTACGATAAAGCCCGCCAGAGAGAGAAAAGTATGTGACCCTGCTGAAAAGCCTAAAAAAGTAGGAAAAATCAGGTTTCCTGCTCCAAAAAACATCGAGAACAGCATGACGCTGATTAATATGCGGTCCTTCATGGATAGATTCTCCACCTCGTGATCCTCCTCTTTATAAAATATATTTATGAAGTATAACAACTCCCATGACATTTGGCTACAGCTTTCTAAAAATACTAAAATTTTAAATAAATTGTAAGGGGATTCAAGTTAGAATATGACAATTCAGGAGATTTTATAAGACAGCAGACTTATTTTCAGCCTAAACTCGAGCGATTAGCGGAAGGGCCATATTACCTTGATTGGAGACTGATGTTTCGCAGGAATGGCTGCAGGTTTTGAGTGGGAATGACGGTTAGGTGTACTTGATGGATTTATTTTGCGGGGATTTCCAGGCTTTTTACGGAAATTTGGCGGCTTGGTGTACTTAATGGATGATATCTTATGGAGATTGAAGGGGTCCGGTACTTATTTTTACGGTCGGTGCCGGCTTTTTACATGGAAATGCCGGGTTCCTGTACTTGATGCCGGCTTTTTATCGGGATCACAGACTTTTTACTAGGCATCACTGTCTCTACCTGCAGGAATTGCGGACTTTTTACGATTAATTGCTGACTTCCTGCAGGTAATTGCTGACTTTTCACGATAATTGCTGACTTCCTGCAGGTAATTGCTGACTTTTCACGATAATTGCTGACTTCCTGCAGGTAATTGCTGACTTAGCACGGTTAATTGCTGACTTCCTGCAGATAATTGCTGACTTAGCACGGTTAATTGCTGACTTCCTGCAGGTAATTGCTGACTTCCAAAATTGCTGCAGGCTTCCTGCTCTATTTGTTTTTAGACCGCTCGCACTTTATGCTGAAATCCCTGAATATATGCTGAACATTTTCCGCTTTATGCTGAATTTCCCGAGTTTCTGCTGAAAATTTTCATTTTATGCTGAAACTCCAGGATTTATGCTGAATTTCATGTGTTTCCTCCCCATAAAAAAAACAGCCCGCTGTAAAGCAGCGGGCTGTTCTCTCCTCACTATTATCTGCGGATCCAGACCATTCCGGCAGAGTTGTCTTTCGCTTCTCCCATAACCTGTACTTTCAGGCCATGTCTTGGAAGGATTTTACCTGCATCCGGAAGATCGTAGTCGATGTATGTCTGTGAATCATCGAACAGGGTATTTCCAAGCATTCCTTTAAATGTGAATTCGCCTCGTGTTGGAGAGGAAACAGTGAATGCTTTCGTTTTATCCCATGAGAATGCTGCATCTGCTACTTGGTAGCGTGTGCTGTTCGCAGCACTTGGTTTACCGTTCAGTGTTCCGAATACTGTCTCAGGGTGGGAATCGACTACTCCGATAAATCCGTAACCAGGGTGATGTGCCGGTCCTGTCCAGTTATCAGTATAGCTTTCATCTCCGTACCAAACGACCATACCAGTGTTGTAAACGGCACCTCTGGAGTAAGCAAGAGCCTCATCGGATCCCGCATAGTTTCTCCACTCAAGGTAGTAGTAGTTGTCTTTGTAGTAATTTCCGTCAGAAACGATGAAGCCATTCAATGCAACCTTAGGAGTGCCTTCTGCGTCATCTGAGAATACTACTTTTCCATCTACTGTAAGGGTTGGATTATCCATTGCGAATCCATCGAGCGCAAGACCGCCGTCTGTTACATAGTTGAATTCCAATTTAATTTTCTGTCCTTTGAACTGGCTCAGGTCATAAGACTTGTCCACCCACTGCTTTTTGGAGGACTCAGCACGGGCATCGCCGTCTGTATCTTCGTCACCGATTGTATCAATCAGCACTTTTGTTCCGTCTGCTTTGATAGCATTGACATACAGGTAATCGTAGTCAAATTCAATATCGAAATACGCTTTGTAATCGAATTTTGCTGTAGTTGCCGCAGTTAAATCCATTTCCGGAGTTGTTGCTTTCGTGTTCAGGTCATCGCCTTTTGTACTGTAATAGTACTTTTTGCCGAATGCAGACTCGATCCCTTTTACCGCTTTTTTCGGAAGGTTAACCTTCACGAATCCAGGGTTTTTGGATTTCGTAACGCTTTGGTCAATGACAGTCGAGAAGCCGAATGGTCCGATATCTTCAAAATCCATTTCCGTGATGTTCGCCCAGTTTCCGCCCATTGTCTTTTGGAAAAACTCTCTGTTCATTGGGGAGAAGCTTGTCGGCACTGTTCCGGCAATGTTTCCGTTCCAGCTTCCGCCGCTCATGATTGACCAGGATGCTACCGGCTCACCGGCACCTGTGTACTGTGTGTCATACTCATCCGGAAGGCCAAGGTCATGTCCGAATTCGTGTGCGAATACTCCAACTGCTCCGTCTTCAGGCTGAATGGTGTAGTCGAAAGCAGCCATTTGTCCGCCCCAATAAGGCACTTCGGAAGTTGATCCTGGAACTTTGTAAGGCTGATTTCCGACCGTCCATCTGTGAGACCAGATCGCATCGTCCCCAAGACGTCCTCCTCCAGCTTCCTGTCCTGTTCCTGCATGGATGATCATCAAGTGGTCCACAAGGCCATCCGGTTCATTTTGATTGCCGTCTCCATCCAGATCATACTGATCGAATTCATCATATTCGGAAAGGTCCATACCGGAAGCAACAGCAGCATTCAGTGCATCTTTTACAAGATCACGTGCCCCTTTAGGGTTTTGGTTGTCATGTCCGCCGTTCGGGTTATCATCTCCGTACTCTTTGGCAGTACCAGGAACTGAAATCCATTCGGACACCGTTCCGTCAACTGTATAGCTTCCGCCGGACTGCTCTTCGTAATATTGCTTAAAGGTTTTAATTTTTTCGCCGTTGAACATGGTGAATTCTTCATCACCGAACATCAGCTTTTCATAATGCTCTTTGTTGAAGTCGTCTGCATACATGTATCCAGGTTCCTGATCCACATTATTGTGTTTAAAGTCTGAGAACTCTGTAAGAAGGACAAGTACTTTATCTTCCCGAACCTTCCCATTATATGGTGCATCTTTGGCAGGGTTTACTTTTACCAGCCCATTCGGCTTGCCTTTGGCTGCTTTATTCTTGCCAAATTGCTTTTTGATTTTTTCTTTTTGTTTCGTCATGAAATCTTTTACTTTGGAATCCATGGCATGACCGTGGGAATCTGCATGAACCTCTGGCTTCTCGCCGTTTTTCTTTTCAATGTACGTTTTTACCGCTTTGTTAATCTCTGTTTGTGAAGCGGATTTGGAGATAACACCTTTCTCTTTCAATGCATCAGCCAGTCTTTCTTCCGGGATGATGTTGTAATCGATCGGTGCTGATTCCGGTGCAGTCTGTACCGCTGCGGAAGCTTGTCCAGGCAGCAGAGATCCGAGCAGGAGACCGCTCACAACTGCCGTTCCGACTGCTGCTTTCTGCCAGCGCTTGCTGTGCTTTTGTACTGATCTTTTCAATTTCCTCAACCCAAGACCCCCTGTAATCATGAAAAATATCATAAATTTAGACATTTTTTCATGAAAATGAAATTTTTTCATTACAAAACTATTATAAATCTAATCTGAATAGAATAAATAGTCCGAAAATTCTATTTTGTAAAATTTCATGTGAGGGGCTTTAAGCCTATGTTTTTCGTCACTAATTCCCTTCTTCTTACATTCACTTACATTTAAAGATTTATATAGAGGGATTCTGCATACCCGGTCATCCATCTTTTTTTCCATATAAAAAACCCGGAAATGATTCCCGGGCATAGAGACAATGTTATTCTGCACTTTCATCTGCCGGCTTTTCAGGTGCCGGCTTCTCCTGCGGTGCTCCTGCCTTGGCGGCCGCCTGTCTGGCTTCAGCCTCCGCCTGGGCAGCTGCTTTTTTCATTTCCTGCTGAATCGCTGTTTTTTCTTGCGGATCCATCACCTCAGTATGTTTAAAAGCAACCATCAATGCGACGATTCCTGCTACTGCAATCGTCGACCATAACCCTTTAACAAATTTCATGAACCTAACCCCTTTCTAGTTAGATGTGTTCCATGTTCCCGTTCTTCTCGGATCGGCTGCTCCCGTTACATCCTGACTATCTTTATCTATACTCAAGACCATAACGCCCCCGTAGTAAAAAGGGGACTTTTTCACCTTGACGTCATAGCCGCGGTTTTCAAGTTTGTCTCTGACGTTTTCCGGATACCCCGGCTCCATTGTGAGATCATCCTCTTCAATATAAAAACGCCTTTGGTTGACAGCTTGCTGCCAGGAGGAGTTGAAATATTCACGCTGGACCAGTACCTGGGCCAGAACAGTCGGGATCCTTTTGCCGCCGGGCGTTCCAATGCCTGCGATTTCCCGATCATTTTCAATGATGGCCGGTGACGTATAATTATTCGGTCTTTTTCCTGGTTCCATCTGGTTGTGCGAATCGTCATCTTCACTGAAATTTGTGAGGGCATTGTTCATAAACATCCCATTTACCTGCTTCTTGGACCCGAAAAATTCCCCGAGGGTGTTTGTCACAGAAATTACCGTTCCTTCTTTGTCCTTAATGACGAAGTGGGTGGTATTCTGGTGATCCTCATCATCGGCTTTTGAATTGTTCACATCCAGATCAAAGGTGACGTCCTCAAAATCAATATCCTTCGCCATCTTCTTCATATGATCGTCAGAAAGCAGTCTCTCTACGTCCACAGTTCCGTAAGCAGGATCTTGAATCTCTGAAATCCGTTCATGATAGGACTGCTTTGTAAATTCGCCCATCAGATGTACCGAGTTTGTCACTTTCTTTGATTTAAACTCTCCTTTATAAAGGTCTGCGAGCTTTAAGATCTGCAGGAGGGATATTCCACCGCTTGGGGGCGGGGAGGTCATGACGGTTGTTTCGCCAAATTTTCCTTCCAGCGGTTTTTCTTCCTTTACCTTGTACTCTTTCAAGTCATCCCTGCCGACGCTGTCCAGTTCCTCTGCGATGGCTTCTCCCAATTTTCCGGAATAGAACCCTTTGCTCCCCTGCTCCTGAATCGTTTTCAGCGATTCAGCAAGCTCCGGCTGTCTGATGAGCTGATTATTTTTAACGGGCTTTCCATCCGGGTAAAATGCCGCTGGGAGTTTTTCATCTTTTTCCTGAAATTGATCCTCTGCCTCTGCGAGACGGTCAGAAAGAAAGGTGTCTGCTTTAAACCCTTTTGATGCGTGACGGATTGCAGGCTCCAGCAGCTTTTCCATTTTTACTTTCCCCTGCTCTTTGTGGGCATGCTCAAGCCCTTTTACAAATCCCGGTACGGCAATGTAATCTTTGGAATCTTCTCCGTTTTCGGGAGCAGAGCTTTTATAGTCATACACTTTTTTGATGTCTTTTTCCGGATTATAAACGAGCATCATCCCCCCGCCCCCGGGCCCCGAGCCAAATGGCTCTGTAACCCCGAGTACGTAGGAAACGGCTACCGCAGCGTCCATGGCGTTTCCGCCCCGTTCCATGACCTCGAGCCCGGCCTGGACAGCAAGGGGGTGGTTCGCACTGACAGCTGCCTTGGACTCAGAAGGAGGCTTTAATATTCCTGACTGGGCAACAAGCAACATGATGATGAGAAGGATTGCCATTGCTGTCCAAAGACGTTTCTTTCTCATATGCATCCCTGCTTTTTACTCTAATTTTTTCGAATAGTCCATTTCAAAAATGAACTTCCCGTTCTCTTCATACCAGTCGAGATTCTGTGAATCTCCGGTCAGCTGCTTTCTCAATTTTTCCTTTTGCAGCTCATTAAGATTTCGGATGGGTGATGGCTGGGCTCCTTCAATCTTTAGAGGAGTCAGCTCGAATCTCGCCTTTCCGTCGTTCATCAGCCTCATCTGGGCAATAACTGATTCCCTCGTCCTGCTCCAGCCCTGATCGAAAATGAAATTCCCGAGACTGTAGAAAATGACTGTATCTTTGTACACTTCTGCCGGTGATAACACATGTGGATGATGCCCGATGACAACATCGGCCCCTGCATCGGCCAGTGCTTTTGCGAGATCTTTTTGCCTTGGATGGGGCTTTACGTCATATTCCTGTCCCCAATGAGCATGAACGAATACAAAATCAGCCTTTTTCTTTGCTTCCGCAATCATCGGCACAAAATTTTCCGGCTCCATCGCCAGTACCCCGCTGTTGTATTCGGTAGCCTTCGCTCCCTCGGGGTATACATCTGTAAAACCAAGAGTCGCCACTTTTACACCATTGTGATTCTGATAGGAGATGGACTTGCGTGCATCCTTCAGGTTGCTTCCTGCACCGGTTGTTCCGATTCCAAGCTTCTTAAACGTTTCTCTCGTATCATTCAGACCCTGGACTTTGTAATCCATCGTGTGGGTATTCGCAAGGCTGACTGCAGAAAAATTCATGTTTTTCAGGGTCTGGGCAGACTCCGGACCGGTCCGGAGCTGAATATGTTTCGAATCATCGCCCGGAGCGGCTTCATTTCTCGTAATCGGATGATCAAAATTAGCAGTGATATAATCTGAGTTTTGCAGAAGAGGCTTTACCTGCTTAAACAAATAATCCTGGCCTTTCTGATCCGTTACCTTCTCAACATTCCGGCCCATCATGATATCACCCATAAAGGAGGCTGTAAAAACCTCTCCGTCATATTGTGGTGCTCCGGATACCGGCGGTTTCTCGGTAAACGAAAACCCGAACATCACGGCTGCTGCAATAAGCAGCCCGACTACCGCATGTGTTTTGGAGTTCCTGCGGTTTCTTTTGATAAACCGCAGGAGCTTTTCCTCAAATTTCAGTTCTTTTCCGTTAGGATGGCTCACACTCTTCCCTCCTTCAGATTAAATAGTAGAGCGTCATCAGCAGGAAAGTTGCCCCGCTCAAAAGCAGTGTGCTGCCGACTGTTAAAGCCATTCCCTGCTTTTGCATCGTATTGGCGATCAGCCCGGGAACGATAATCCCAATGCCCCTGAACTCAAATATTTCAAACGGCAATATCGGATAGGTGAAATCAAAAGCAAGCTTCAGAAGAATGCCGACGGTCAGCATCGCAGCAAACTTCCTTCTTCCGTACAAGATCACCACTTTGGCAATTCCGTATGTAACGATTAAGTATGTAAGCAGGCTTATAAAGAAGACGACAGCCAGAAAGACGGGCTGGTCAAATACTAATGCGAGGTAACCGGGAACGATCAGTCCTGCCGGAATCACCCCGGTTTTTTCTGTAAAAAGGAGACTTAGAAGCACTCCGAGCACAAGTGCGATATACAAATCAGATCCGAACAATGTTGGTTCCTCCTAACTGACAAATTGCTTGATTTTATAGTCTTCCAGCCGGTCAATAAGCGGCGTTGCCGCACCGTGTATGTTTCCTACTCCGTAAATGGCTCTTCCGTTCATCATTGGCTCCAGTACTGCAAGAATTTCATCAGTGGAGTAACCCTCCAGGTTATGGAACCGGTCAGTCGGTATGTTGCCGGCTTCATATGCTTCTGCAATCGGCTGGGTCGTATCCCCAATAATGACAACATCTCCTGCCGGAAGAAATGGCAGTACATCATTTGCAAATTGGATGGTGCGGTCTACCCGGTCATGCCTGCAGTTCATAATGATGACAGCATTAGAGGTTGGATAGTCGAGACCTTCAACCCTTTTCCAGATATTGATCGTCGATGCTGCATCATTGGCAGCAAAACCGTTTACGAAGTATCCCGGATTGGCAGCATCTGCAAGCGGCAGAATTTTCATAGCTCCCGGGTCCGGCGGCGCGTTCAGCATTCCTCTGAAGGCTGTTTTTTCATCAATGCCGAGTGCATCCGCTACCGCGAGTGCAAGTGAAGCATTATCAGGAAAAACCATATATTCGAAACTTTTCAGAAATTGCTCGGAAATTCTTGAATTATCACAAACAATCAGCTTGGAATTGCGCTTCTCCGCTTCCCTCCGGTAATAATCCACATATGGGCTTTCGTTCACGATGATATGTCCGTTATGCGGGATGGTGGCCACAAAAGCTTCTGCCACTTCATCAAGCGTTGGTCCCATGACATCCATGTGATCCTCAAGAACATTCACGATCAGACCGATATTCGCCTGCAGCATGTCTTCTTGAAAGATCACCTGGTAATCCGGGTTGACCGCCATGCATTCACTTACCAACGCATCCGCTCCGAGATCCGATACTTCCTGTATCACCCGTTTCTGTTCTCCGATATTAGGGCCCTCTGGTCTGCGGATAATTGGGCTTTCTTCCGTCGTATTCCAGTACATCATCCGGGCATCTGTTCCGGTCGTTTTTCCGACTGTTTTGTATCCGGCTTCTTTTACTACTCCGTAAATCAGACGTGTAACAGTCGATTTCCCTCTGATTCCGTTAATGTTGATGCGGACAGGTATGGAATCAATCCGTTTCTGATGACGGCGTTTTTCCAGCATTCCAAGAATCAGAACAAGCGCTGCCGCCGCAAAAATCACCCACACGTATGCCTCATCTCCTCCCGTTTTTTAAACAGTGCAATTCCTTAACCCTTCTCTACTTTAGGTATTAAACGCGCTGAATAATAGAGGATAAAAGGAGCAACTCACTTTTTGCCCTATGCAAACCAACCGTGTGCAAGTGCTCATTTATTTTGAGTTTTCAAAATTCGGACCCGATTAGATGGATTTATCCTCTTCCAGCAAGCCCGGTCTGATAGGTTTCTTTGAATTTAAATCCTGAATGGCTGTTTTAGAGTCTAGCCCCATTTTCACTTTGTAAAGGAATGTAAAAGTTGTGAAAAGGGTCAAAATGAGGGGATGTCCTTCTTTAAAGCGCTTTACTGCTTTTTCAGGAAAAACAGGACGCCGCATTCAGACCAAAAGTTTTGTTTTTTCTCCTGTTTGCGGGAATTCAAGCTGTCTTTCTCCTTATTTCTCTTCATGAACTTGCAACAAAAAAAACTGAGTGCACCATACACTCAGTTTTCTTTCTCATATTTGCAGAAGCCGCCTGAACTGCCCTTATACACAAAACCGGCTGCCTGGTAAAATTCGTTGAGTACATGATTGCTTTCTATGCAGTCCAGTCTGATCCGGTCACGCCCCTCAAAACAGCGGCTGTCAGAAACCCAGTCAAGGATGATCCTGCCCAGTCCTGTTCCTTTATGGCGCACTGAAGTGATGAGCTTATGGAGGTAAATGGAACGCTGCTCCTGATCTTCCCCCCAGAGCGCCACATCCCATTCTCCCGGGTCCCGGAGCAGCATCACCATTCCAGCCGCTTCATTTTCCATGAAGAAAAGATAAATCTCACCACGGTCAATGGATTCTTTGAGCCAGGGGATGTCCCCTTCCGCAAGTTCATTCCATTGAGTGGATCCCTTCGCTTTCAGCCAGGCAGCTGTCTCCTTCAGCAGGGTCTCTGCCTCTCTGTAATCCTCGATGCCCGCCACTCTGGCCTTGTAGCCGTTATAAGGCATATTTTCTTCAGCTTTCTTCTGCATGTGATCACCTCTGCTATTCGTTCGTGTCTTATTCTACTATTTAACAAGACGAACAGCGAACCATCCACCCTCTTTGATGACCGGACGGATGGATGACACATGAAGCCCTGCCTGTTCTGCAATTTCCTTTACATCTCCTTCCCCGGGGATCGGATGCAAGTTCGAGAAGGCGGAAAAAAAGCTGTTAAACACACTGGAGAACTGCCGTCCATATTTCTCGTGCTTCATAGGGGTCAAGATGATGATCTCTCCCGCTTCCCCGAGCCAAGAGGACGCTCTTTTCAAAAGGTCAGGCCGCTTTTCGTGCGGGATGTAATGGAGAAGGTTATTGATCAAAACCAAATCTTTCTTCTCCGCGTAATTCCATTCAAATGCATCGCGGCATTCAATGTTCAGCTCCGGATAATCCCGGCACCTGAGTCTGGCTTCATTTGCGACTCCTTCATTCAGTTCAATGCCCGTAAGCTTTAAATGCGGAAAATCCTTTGCAAGGCGAATCAAGTAGCCGGCATGCCCGCACCCGACATCCAAAACGCTTTCCGCTCCTTTTTTCTTCACAATCTGATGCATCACGGGATAGGCTGCCTGCTCCAGCAGGGAGGAGGTTTGCGCAACGACACCGCCATGCATGTCGTGATCAAAGGTTTGCTTATTTTCAGTGGTCATAATGGCCGGATAGCTTAAAAGAGCCGGAATATGCAATTCCATCATTTCCTTTAAGATCACTCCGGTAGAACGCGGGTTTTTTTTCCCGGATGGCAGCATAAAACTGCGGGATGTCCGGAATCTTCCTTTCGGCATTTTTTTCATATATTTGATAGCGAGCCCCACCTCCATCCACCTCTCCAGCAGATCAAGCTTCAGATCATATGCCTGTGCTACCTCGGAAATGGTCTTTGGCTTGCGGAAATACTCATATAAATCCAGCTCATAGCCGACGTAGGCATGCCATGTATATAGAAACGGAATATTCTTCTTCATCCACCCTCTGGCCTTCATGATCCGGACATAGTCATTCAGCAACGTGCGTTCCTCCCTCTTTTTCCCACGGATAATCCATTTCCGGTGTAAACATGTACTGCTTTTGCCGGGCTGAGAAGTCTGTATTCCCCGCCGGAAGGAGTCCGAGCTGGACCATCCGGTCATACAGCGTCTCCTTCCACAGACCGAGCCCGGACACGTTGAGCATTTGTTTAGTATGAAGCCTCGTATCCTTGGTCGTCTGCATGATGCCCTTTTTTCTGAAGCCCGGCAAATAGACGATCGGCTTGGAATACGTTAATGCAGATAAATGGCTTAAGCTCAAAACGCGGCTTGTCCTGGGCTTGCGGACCTTTTCGTACCATTCAAGCAGGTCAGGAGAAGTCCGCCCGTTCGTATACATCCAGCAGAGCAGTACACCCAATATGTCCCCATCCTGAATTGCAAGATTCATTCCTTCTCCAGCCATCGGGTGCACAGCATGAGCAGCATCGCCAACGAGCGCCTTATTGCCGTCAATATAGCGGCTGGCATGATAGCGGACCGGAATCATCAGCTGAATCTGCCGGTAGCTCTGAATTTCATCAACGTACCCGTCCAGTTCCGGGCACAGCTCTTTGTACCGGTCATGGAAATAGCTGATCCCTTTCTCTTTTATACGGGAATAATCACCTGCCGGAATCAGGTACACAGTTCTCACCCGGTTGTCCGGAAGAGGGAACAGACCAAGGAAGGCTGTTGGTGTCGAAATCATCTTTCCTTCTGTCATTTGTTCCGGTCTGCCAAATGAGACAGTAAGAAAATGGTGATCATATTTTCTCTCACGGATTTCCGAGTTCATGGAATCTCTTGTTTTTGACCTCCGGCCTTCCGCCCCGATCATAAAATCGGCTTCCACCTCAATTTCCTCTTTGTCTGCGAGAATCATCGCTTTTCCTTCTTTAAATCCATTAAATTTTGCAGGCTGCAGATAATGAAAAGAAGGATGCTTCCTCGCTTCCTGCAGCAAAATATCTTTTAACCCTTCATGGGGAATCATCAGTGAATAGTTAAAGGGGCTGCTCAGCAGCCCGTAGTCCATTGTCGCTTTCCCGGTCTCTGAATATCCGTCGCTGTTTTTTTTCATTTCATGAATATCGATGCTGTGAATACGGTGCCCTCTGCTCTCCACTTTTTCCAGAAGACCGATTGAATGAAAGATCTGCAGGCTTTTCGGCTGAAGAAGCTCACCCTTATAGGAATGAGAACCGCTTTTCGCCTGTTCGGCCACTGTCACATCAATTCCGCAGGCTGCAAGCCTCAATGCCACGGTAAGACCGCCTACCCCCCCGCCGATCACAAGAATAGTTGTTTTCAATATTTTCCTCCTTCCGATCTTTTTAGGCCAGTTTCTCGAAATATGTAGTATTATAGGTATAGGGAAATATGGAAAGGTTGGGAACGATGGAAAAAGAACTCACATCCTCAATAGATCATCAGGTCATTGTAGGTGGCCTGGAATTCAGCTGGGACCTTGACCAGGGCATTTTTAAATATGAAAAGGACGATGCCGTTCTTTTTTGGATAGATTCTGCGATGAAAATTTTGTTTGACACGATAGAAGAAATCTCAGGTGATAAGGCAGCAGCAGTTGTGCTGGAAACAGCAGGCTTCAGGCAGGGTATTGTGGTAGGCGACTATTTCAAATCTCAAAATCTGACGCTCAATGAAGTAGCAGCAGTACTGCCGAACACGTATGCTTCAGCAGGATGGGGCCGCATGGAGATCACCCAGGTGAACAACAGCAGGAAATCGGCTGTGATCCAGGTTAAAGACAGCTGGGAGCATAAAATTAACGAAAGCCAGGGCAAGAAGACGCAAGGTACGTTTACACCCGGGCATTTCGCCGGGATCTTGACCGGCCTGTTCGGAGTGAACATCTGGTACAACGTTCTGCAAAGTCAGATTGAAGGACACCCGTATTCAGAATTTGAATACTTCCCTTCAAACATGACGGTTCAGCAAAACATCCATGAATATGCGCGGCAGGAACAGTCCGAACAGATCCGCAAGCTCGAACTGCTTGTTGAAGAGCGCACTCAGGAACTGAATGAGCTGATCCGGGAAATCTCTTCCCCCATCATCCCTGTATTAGAAGGGATTGTGGTCGTCCCTTTAATCGGCAAATACGATGAGCAGCGTTCGCACGATCTTGTACAGCGCACACTTACCAATCTGCCTTCCCAAAAAGCACAATACATGGTGCTTGATCTGACAGCGATGAGTGAAGATATCACGAGAGACACGGTAGAATTTATCGAGCAGCTGGCTAAATCAGCAGGGCTCATCGGCGTAAAAACCATTCTTGTCGGAATCACACCTGAATTCGCCATTTCAATCGCAAAATCAGGTCATAACCTCTCTGCATTCAGCTGCTTCAGCACCCTGCAGCACGGTATTTATTCCGCCCTATCTGAACAGGGCCGCCAGATTATCTAACCCATCTTTCCTGCTGAGCAGCTGTTCAGCAGGTTTTTTTTACAGCTTGCGTTTAATATGCTCACACTCAAATTCTCCAAGCTCAAAACGCTCAAGCATCCCCCTTATCGCATCAATTCTCCCCTCAATTTTCGCTCTCCCCACTTCATCCAGATCCCCGGCTCCAAGCTTCTCGCACCATTCCTCACCAGATGTTTTCAAATAAGTAGCAATTGCAGATTCATTAAATGTATTGACCATTACAATCTCCTCCTTGTTTGTATTATTCTGGATTTACCCGGATGAAAGCGGTTGTAACCCTTTCTGTCGCTAATTAGGTAATTCGCGGTGTGCTGGAGAATTTCTCTAAGTTCGAATTCAAGATCCTTCCCCTGCACGGAAAAGTCAGCGGTTGGCTGGTTATTGAGTGTAAGATCAAATTCCGGTCTCCAGGGACGCTCTTTCCTCTAAAAACAGCCATTTTCCCGCTTTTCGGTCTCCACAGCTCTTATTTTCGGTTTTTCCCCTCCCGGGAGCCCGATTTTGTAAAAATAACGGCTGCTGAGACCGATCCTGCTAAAAACCGCCCCTATTCTACAAAATAGCGTCCTCTGAGACCGAACGCTGGATCTCCGGTCTCCAGAGACGCTATTTCCTCTAAAAACAGCCATTTTCCCGCTTTTCGGTCTCCACAGCTCTTATTTTCGGTTTTTCCCCTCCCGGAAGCCCGATTTTGTAAAAATAACGGCTGCTGAGACCGATACTGCTAAAAACCGCCCGTATTCTACAAAATAGCGTCCTCTGAGACCGAACACTGAAATTCCGGTCTCCAGGGATGCTATTTCCTCTAAAAACAGCCATTTTCCCGCTTTTCGGTCTCCACAGCTCTTATTTTCGGTTTTTCCCCTCCCGGGAGCCCGATTTTGTAAAAATAACGGCTGCTGAGACCGAT
>NZ_WMIB01000010.1 GCF_009711125.1 Metabacillus mangrovi
GGGTCAGTCCCGCTCTGCTTTAACGCATGTGGGGACAGAGACTTGCAGCTGTGAACCCTTGAGTGGCAAGGGGTTGCGGAGTTGGTGCCGGAGCTTTAGTTCGGTAGAGAATGTGGGGACTGGCACGGTGCCAGTCCCCTTTTGCTTTAACGGAGCGGGGGACGGAGACTTGCGGGTGCGAGGCCTTGTGTACCAAGGGATTCCAGAGTCGGTGCCAGAGCTTTAGCTCGCTAATGGAGTGCGGGTCAGAGACCTCCTTTTCCCACTCATTAAAATCTCGATTTCCCTCTTCTTATTCATCAGCAAAATTCTATTTTCCGTAACTTGATTATGTTAGTAAACAAATTTCACCCTAATCCGACGTGGCAGATTGGGGTTTTCTTATTTCGACAAACTTTTGATAGTTTTTTTCAAATGGTTTTGGGAAGAGGGAGAAGTGTTTTTCTTTTGTGATGTAGGGGTTGGGTCTGTTGCGGATATAGCTTTCATAGCTGCTCCAGAGGTATTCACTTGGATGAAGGACGATGCTTGATTTGACGGGATTCAGGTGAATGTAGCGGCTTGTGTCTTTAAATTGGTAGTCATCTCTTATTTCAGATGCTGCGAATCGGCCTTGAAACAGATGGCCTTCATATTTGTGGCGGTGATTGATGAATACAGCGTAGCGTGAATGGAGGACTCGAATGATGGAGCTTAAGGGAACACTTTCCGTTTCGAGGAGAAGATGAATGTGGTTGGACATGAGGCAATAGGCATGAAGTTTGAAGGGGTACAGGGTGCAGACTTCTCCGAGCAATTCCAGATATTTTTCCCTGTCCTGTTTGTAATGGAAGATCTCCATTCGCCGGTTTCCTCTTGCGGTGATGTGATAGATGGTGTTCTCTTTCCAGTCTCTTAATTTACGGGGCATTTTTTCTCTTCCTTTCTTGCTTGGATACATCAAGGGTAGCCGGCGGAAGGTTCTCAGTCAAATAGCGGGAATTGTGTTTTTGAAAAAGGAAATTGAGTTTTCAGATGGAGTGGCGGGGTCAGTCCCGCTCTGCTTTAACGCATGTGGGGACAGAGACTTGCAGCTGTGAACCCTTGAGTGGCAAGGGGTTGCGGAGTTGGTGCCGGAGCTTTAGTTCGGTAGAGAATGTGGGGACTGGCACGGTGCCAGTCCCCTGCTGCTTTAACGCAGCGGGGGAAGGAGACTTGCTGCTGCGAGGCCTTGTCTACCAAGGGTTCACAGAGTAGGTGCCGGAGCTTTAGTTCGCTAATGAAGTGCGGGTCAGACACCAGTTAACGGTTTAAATACAAAAAAACAGCCCCAAAAATCAGGCTGTCATCACATTACCCCTATTTGCTTGGCTGCCACGGTTTCGTCGAAGTACTCGTGGATGATGGCCCGGTCGGAGTGGGGGATTTTCTTCCCTTTTACGATTTGGGCGCCGTTGATGCAGCCGCTGGTCAGGACGATGAGGTCTTGTTCGCTGCTGAGGTCAAGGGCTGTCAGGACTCCTTCGTGGCGGGTGGGTGCTTTATGGATATTGCGGGCATGGGGATTATTGAATCCGGTCATGACCTGGGTGACGATGTCCATTGGATTGTTGAAACCGGGATGGTCGACGGAGACGATGATTTCGTCTGCCTGGCCTTCGATGACGCGGGCCATTTTCGGCATTTTTTCTCGGTCACGGATGCCGATGCCGCAGATCATGACGATGAGGCGGCGGTGCGGCATTTTCTTTACTTCCTTCAGCAGGTTGATGAGTGCCGGCGGAGTATGGGCGTAGTCCAGGATGATGGTCCGGTTTCCATACTCGTGCAGGACTTCCATTCTTCCTTCCGGATTTTCGATGGATTCGGCAGCAAGCAGCAGGTCAGGAAGCTGGTATCCTTCGTGCAGGCCTGTGCAGATGGCTGCGAGCAGGTTGGCGATGTTGTAGTGGCCAAAGACCGGTGCTTCTGTGTGATAGATGGTTTGGCCGGCAATCAGATCAAAGGATGTTCCTTTGCTGGACATCTTGATGTTGGCTGCTTTGATGTCGGCGGTTGAGTTTGGATTCAGGCTGTAGGTGAGCAGCGGACCTTTGAACGTTTCAAGGATGTCTGAAGCCATACCTTCGTCGTCGATGTTGACGACTGCTTTTTTCGCTTGGCGGAACAGCTTGAGTTTCGCCTCTTTATACTTTTCAAATGTATGATGAAATTCAAGATGCTCTGGTGTCAGATTGGTATGGATGGCTACATCAAATTGGATCCCTTCCACCCGCTTCTGCTCGAGTGCTACGGAGGTCACTTCGATTGCTGCCAGTCTGTCGCCTTTGCTGTAAAGTTCCGAGAAGATGGTGTGCATATCGAGGGATTCCGGTGTGGTCGGTGTCGTCTGGCTGAAATCCAATTTGCCTTTTGAAGAATACATGCCGATGGTTCCGATGTAGCCGCTTGGCACTCCGATGTTATTCATTAAGGATTTCACGTAGGCTGCGACGGTTGTTTTGCCGTTCGTACCGGTCACGCCGACGGTTATGATTTGTTCATGTACGCGTTTATAAAAAAGGATAGAAGCTGCGGCTAAGAAGCTCCGGGCATCTTTTACATAAATGAAGGCTGTATCAGGGTAGAGATGCGCATGTTCTTCAAGTTTGGCTGCATCATCTCCAGCGATGACTGCTGCACCGCCAAGAACGGCTTCATGAATATAAGCATGCCCATCGTGGTTTTCCCCTTTGATGCATACGAAAAGAGTCCCGGTCTGCACTTGTCTTGAATCATAGTAAATCGCTGATATTTCTTTATCGGGATTGCCCCAAACCTTTTCGATCCCCAAGGTACGATGCTGTTCTGCGTATATATTCATGAATTCTCTCCTTTTACAAACTGGGGTGTTCTTAAAACGGACTTTAGGTTTATTACTTTACCCTGTTCACTGCCGGGACAAACCTGTTTTTTAGAACCAAAAAAGCAAAGCCTGAGAGCAGGCTTTGCTTATAGTTCTTCCTCTTTCCCTGCTGTGAGTTTGGGGATGAGGAACAGGAGGACGGAAAGAATTCCGATTCCGATGATGGTGATGTAGAGGATGGTCAGCGTAGAGCCGCCTGTATCCTCTTCTGTTACCGGCTGAATCCCACGGCTGCCGGTGCTTTGGAACAGTTTTTCATCCGTGTCCGTGAACACACCACTTTGGGCAAGCTTCGCGGCGGTAGAGTTCGTTTCAAGATTGTTGTTTTCGAATGCTAAGAACAGTTCATTGAGCTGTCTTTGCTGTTGGTAAGGGTCACGCTGTTCATATTGAAGGTCCTGCAGCTCTTCTGGAAGGTTCCCCTTTTTTTCATACAGGGAGTCTTCGTAGAAGTACTCTTCCTGCTGCTCGATGACTTCTTTTTCATACGTGTTCGGTGCCAGGTCCTGGATGCTCGGCGCTTCTGTTTCCTGTTCTTCTGCGCTCGCATAGGGATTGAGAAGGAGGAGAGCCGGCAGGATCATGGCTCCGGCAATCACTCTCATTTTTTTGTTCACAGCGGATGGTCCCTCCTTTTGGATTAGACTTCCTCTGTTTGAGCAGATCTGCTGTCCATTATCGCTTTGCCGATAAACGGAATGACCGTCAGGATGACGAATATTCCGATCAGGATGAGAGAGCCTTCTGTAAACAGGTTCTCAGTATCTTCCTGGATGGAAATATAGACATTTGAAATTGGATCACTGTATGAAAAATTCGGTACAGTCAGGGCCAGCAGCGGACTTACAAAGAATGCTGTCAGGCCGACGCTTGCAAGCATCCCAGGTGTGCTGCCGAACAGGAAGGCCACCCGGATGAGGCTTGAGGCTGTGAGCAGCAGCAGGATGGTAAAGAGCGTCCATTGGATCGCCCGGTCATCCGCAAGGTTGTAGATGCTCGTTCCGAATAAGCTGATCAGCAGTCCGACGATGACGTTCAATAGAATGAACAGAGTGGCGCGCAGCCAGAACGGTGCTGCTTTAAAGTACACCCCGCTGAAGTAGCCGATTAGAAGGCTGCTCAGGAGGACAATGACCAGGATGACAACCGGCGGAACGACTTTAGCCTGTTCGACCGGCTCCTCACCTGAGATTTGGATTGGATTTGCCAGGTGGTTGTAGACATATCCGTTATCCTGTCCGTCTTTTCGGGTGTTGTCCAGCACTTCGAATACTTGGTCCCTTGAAAGCTTCGTGGCTGCAACGTTGGTCGCCCATTTGTCATTCAGTTCATCTGATTGGGCTTGTACTTCGTCTACTTTTTTATACAGGTTGTCTGTGTACCCTACTACGCTCGCCTGGCGTTCGCCAAGGGAGTCCATCAGACTGTTCATCTGGTCGATGGCAGATGTAACACCTGTGGTGCCTGACACAAGGCTTGTTCCTTCCGTCAGACCTTCTTCCGCTTCCGCTACCGGAGGCTCTCCAGGAACTGCCGCTCCTCCGTTGATCTGCTGCAGGAGTTCGCCGGCATTTGTCTGAATCTGTGTCATTTCATCCAGCATCGCATTTTGCTGTTCTGCGATACTGGTGCTGTTTTGCTGCAGGAATTCGTTAGTTGTTTCTTGAAGCTTCTGGACCTCCATCTGAGCAGACGGGAACTTGCTCGTAATGGATTCGGCAAACTCAAATTCTTTGTCGGTCGGTACAAGAGCTGCCACTGTTTTGTTGTTTAGTTCTTCGTTGGCAAGCACTGTTGCCGCTGCAGGGTCTTCCGCTGTTTTTATGCTGTTCAGGACAGCTTCATATTGCTCAAGCTTTGAATAGTAGTTGAGAACAGGCTGCAGGGAATCGTTTTGAACAGGCTGATCGAATACCGGTTTCAGTTTTTCCTTTCGTTCATCGGAAAGGCTTTCTGAAGCAAGGATGGCCTGTTCTTTTTTGGCGATTGTTTCTTTCACTTCTTCAGACAGGTTCGTGATCTGTAAAGAGAGAAGCCCGATCCGGTCTGTCAGGTCTTTGTTCTCGGCGAGTAATCTTTCGTTTTCCTTTAGGATGTCATCCTGACTTTTGACGATTGTGTCAAGATCCGCTTTGAGCTCGTCGTACGCTTTTTGAAATTCCTGATTGCTCAGATCCTTCTCACTGAGCTGCTTTTCGATTTCCGCAGCCTGGCCGGAAAGGTCTCCAAGGAATCCGGCTGCATTGACGAGTTCTTCAAGCTTTGGCTCCGGGAGAGCATCCAACACTTGCTGAAGCAAAGATGCCTGATCCGCGATCGCGCGAATGGCTTCCTGCTGCTCCTTCGTGCTTGCAATCTGTCCCGGATCGGCTGGAGGGTTTTCTCCACCCGGGTTTTCCGGATCTGGTGTACCTGGAGTTTCCGGTGTTTCTGGGTCCGGAGTATCCGGGTTCTCCGGCGTATCTGGTGTTTCCGGGTTCTCTGGGTTCTCTGGGTCCGGGTTCTCTGGGTCCGGATCCGGGTTTTCCGGGTCTGGGTTTTCCGGGTCTGGCTCTGGTGCGGTGGCGAGAACGGCTTTTAAATCAGGGAGTGCCTGTTCGACTTCGTTTAATGCAAGCTGCGTTGAAGTCGTTCTGTAAAAGGCCAGGTACTCGGCCTGAAGGTTTTTCATTTCGACGAATTGTCTTGAGATTTGTTCCTCGAGCACGGCGTCGATGTTGCTGGATTGGTCGGCTCCTGCCTGCAGGATGGTGTCAATCCCGGACATTTGTGTGTTCAGGGCTTCGGTCTGCACGGTCATCAGTTCAAGATTTTCGTTTGTGAGGCTGGATTGATTTGCGAGTGTTTCCTGGATTCCTGCAGCTGTTTCGGTTTGCAGGTCATTCATTAAACTCAGCTGGCCGCGCTGGTAATCTTGGTACTGGCCTACGGCCTTGACGAAAGCTTGTACATCTGCTTCAAATTGTTCAGCGTTCTGCTCGCTTTCGGGTGCTGTTTTTGCAGCGTCAGTCATCGTTTTTTGAAGGTCGACGAGCATTTGTTTTTGAGAATCAATTTCTCCTGAGAGATCTTTTGAGCTCGGTTTATAGAAAGCGATCATCGTCTCCTGGAACTGGCTTTCTTTATCCAAGATGCTGTCGAATTTCTTTTTTACATCGTCCATTTCCTGCGCTACTGAATCCCAATAGTAAACGGCGGTGCGTTTGTTGGCGGTATCCGTTGCATTTTCAATGGTTCTCAACACGCGTTCCTTGTCGATCGCGGTCAGCTGATTCTGGATGGCAAATTCGAATTCTGCATTGATCGGTTCGGTTTCGTCATACGTCAGGACGTTGTTTGTAAAATCCGAGGGAATGTATACGACGGCGTCCAGTTCTTTGTTTCTCATGCCGCTTTCTGCAGCACTTCTGCCGAGACTCTTCCACTCATAGTCGGAGTTTTCCCCCATGACCTGGGCGACTACTTTTCCGAATTGAAGGGGATCTTCATCGGTTGCGACGTCTTCATTTACAACAGCAATGGTCCGGGTCGCCTTATCCTGTACCTCCATCGGGTTCTCCCCGATGGTTTGGAAAAACAGGGCAGGGACGGCGAGGATGAGAATGACTGCGAGGATCATTTTCACCATGTATTTTGTTTGTTCCTTCATGAATAAATCTTCCTTTCAATCGTGCTTAGAGGAATTTGAATCTTGGTCGCCCTGCCATTCTCTGCGTAGTAGCCGAACCCTGCGTGGATTTCTTCTTCCTTCCGGTCATATGGAAGGTTAAGGATGGTTTGTTCGGATTTTTTCATCAGGATGATTCCCTGGCGGACTTGTTTCATCTCAGAGGTCAGTGTGTCATAGCCTTTAGATATTTCGTTGCTGCTGCCTGATGCGATGATGTTAAAGCCAAGATGGCTGTAGTTTTTCATCGCCTTGACGATGCGGTCCTGGACGGTAGCATCCGCCGTCTGGATAAACCGCGCGTAGCCGTCGATGACGAGCAGAATGGGAGCGAAGGCCACTTCCCCGGCCTTGCCTGTGTTCACGGCTTCCATGTACAGCTGTTCACGGGCTGCCATCGTTTCTTCGGCCTTATCAAGCCAGTCAAGCATGCTTTCCTTCGATTCAAGATACGCTACCTTCTCTTCTGTCGCATAGCTAGAGAGTCCGCGGTCAATTGAATCAAAAAGGGCGATCCGCTCATCCGATTGTGACATGGCGGTGTTGACGATGACTTTGATGACGTTCGTCTTTCCTTTTTGCGACTGGCCGATGATCAGGCAGTGCCTGTTTTTCAGCAGGTTGAGGTTAACCGGCTGCACCTCTTCCTCATGGAGGCCGATCGGGATGATGCCCGGACGCTGATTGCCATCCATATATTGCGAGAAGGTGATCGTTGAAAGCTCGCTCGGAAGCATCGGAACCGGCTTCGGACGGTTATAGCCGCTGTATTTTTCAACGAGCATCTGAATGTCTTCTTTCAGCTGGTCGAGCACCTCGAAATCATTCGCTCCGTCCGCAGGGAGGAGCATTTGCGCGAAGTACGTCTGGTCCTTTTTGATAAAAGCGCGTCCCGGCATCGCTTCCATTGCGTAAGGAGGTCTGCCGACAATGCCGTACAAGTCTGAGCTGTCGAGCATATAGTGGGCGATTTTTGTCTTCAGATTGCTCATGATTGCATGACGGACGGAGTTCGACCGAGTTGCAGTGAGCATCATGTAGACTCCGAGTGACTGGCCGTCCCTTAAGATCTGGTTCAGCTCCGTTTCGAAATCGTACATTTCATCCTTGATGATGTCGAAGTTGTCGACGGTGATGAAAACGATTGGGAGCTTTTCCTCACTCAGGCTGTTGTACATTTTGATGCTGGATACTTCCTGCTGCTGGAAAAGCTTTTTCCGGCGGGAAAGCTCTCCTTTTAAAATTATCAGGAATTTCTCAAGCTTTCTCGACTGATCGACCAGGAAGTAATCCGCCGTATGCGGCAGCTGCCTGAGCGGGAGCAGGGCTCCGTTTCCAAAATCAAGAATGTACAGGTTTAGTTCCTCTGGTGTCAGCTTCGTCGCCATTCCCATAAGCAGGGTGATGGCTGTCGTCGATTTCCCGTAACCGGAAGATCCGAAAATGCCGATGCTGCCGTCGTCCACGAGCTGGTAGTGGAATGGCGTCTGGCTCTGCTTTTCCGGCTCATCGATGATTCCCATCACGACCTCACCCTCTTCCGCTGACATGTGCGGGATCCGGGAGATGCGTTCTTCAAGCGGAGGAAGCCACGGACTTGGCAGCTTCTTGATGCCCATCTTCTTCTGGGTCTGCTCGATTTTATCGACGATGACCTCGATCTCGCTTTGCGAATCACGCTTTCTTTCCCCTGTGCCGGAGACATCTGAGAGCGGAATAAAGCCGAGGTCGGTGACGAGGGCGACCTCATCCTCTCCCTCACTCGTTTCCTCGTTGTATGGTGCACCGCTCCATGCGGATTGGAACAGTTCATACACTTCATTGTTTCCGACCTGCAGGTAGCCGCGGCCTGTGACAGTGATCGCTGCAGCATCGCCGTTTTTCAGGATTTCCTTACTGTCTGTCGCGTCCTGAACTTTAAGGGCCACGCGGAAACGGGCGTTACTCCAGATCTGGTTATCGATGACGCCGCCCGGCTTCTGTGTCGCGAGGATCAGGTGAACGCCGAGGCTTCGTCCGATCCGGGCCGCACTGACGAGCTCGCGGATGAATTCCGGCTCTTCGCTTTTCAGCTCGGCGAACTCATCGGAAATCAGGAAAAGATGCGGCAGCGGGTCGCTCGCCTCTCCTTTTTTGTAAAGCTTTGTGTAGTCGTTAATGTGATTGACCAGGTATTGATCGAACAGGCGCTGGCGGCGCTTCAGCTCGCTTTTGATCGAGGCGAGGGCACGCGCACTGAAGTTTTTGCTGCCTTCAATGTTTGTGATGACGCCAAGAAGGTGCGGCATGTTTTTGAACGGCTGAGCCATCCCGCCCCCCTTGTAATCAATCAGGAGGAACGCCACCTCATGAGGGTGGAAATGTGCTGCCATCGACAGGATGTATGTCTGGAGGAATTCACTTTTCCCTGAACCGGTCGTACCGGCAAGCAATCCGTGCGGACCGTGAGCCTTTTCGTGAAGGTTCAGCTCAACAATGTCCTCTTTCCCTTTCAGACCGATCGGCACAGCAAGGGATTTCGCGGATTCCTTCGTCAGCCAGTTCTGTTCGATCGGAAGCTCGTCCACTTCCTTCGCCTGAAACATTCCAAGGAAGGAAACACTGTTCGGGATGGAGTTTGACATCCCCATTTGGTGGTCAAGTGTCCTCAGAGTCCTGGCGAACGTTTCATTCGTTTCGAGTGTGTGCTGGTCAAGATTGAACGGAATCTGGACCGCACGCTTCTCCTGTATGAGAATGTCGCCTTCTTTTTCATTAATATAACGGACGAGCGTGTGGATGTGCTCGGTGAGGCTTTCCTTGTTTTCGGCTGCAAAAATGGAGGAAATGCCGAGGTGTTTATTTTCCGCCTCCAAGTACTCCAAAATGATATGATCTGCGATCAGCTGCTGATTGGTGACGATGAACACGATCTGCGGAGAGAAGAAGATTCCCTTCTCATCCTTTTGGATATCGCGCTCTTTGATCAGCTCATATAGCGAAGACAGGAGCTGGTCTCTCGTCTGTTCGTTGTAGATCAGCCCCTTGGCACGGGCATGCGGCAGCTGGAAATGCGGCAGCCATTTCACCCATTGCCATTCATCGTATTCTTTTTCATCAAAAATAAAAACAAAGCGCAGATCATGGTAGCTGTGAAAAAAGGCAAGCTGGCCGATGAGCTGGTGCAGCTCCTTTTTGACCGTTTTTTCTTTTCCGATCAACCCCATCGCTCCTGTGCTCAAGTTTACAGGGATCGGAACAGGCCCTACTTCTTTATACGCTTTTTCAAGGGCTTGGGACTGTTCGAGCAGGTCGTCAATTTCCCGGTTGGCCAGATCGCTGCTGCTTAAAGACACAGTATAGCTTGACGGACTGTTTCCATGCCCGATGCGCAGCTGAAGGAAATCAGCGCTGTCCAGCGTCCGCTCCCAGATGCGGTCGGAGATATCCTGTGTCATGTATTTCATTTTTTCAAAGGAAGGAAAATGATAGCGAAGCACTTTTTTCTGTTCTTCCGCAAGCTCCTGAAGCTCGGTGCGGGAACGCTCCAAATAGGCTTTATAGACTCTTACGCGGCGTTCTTCGCGTTTCTTTCTCTGCTTGCGGTCCTTGAAATACTGGGTTGTGGAAGTGATCAGGGTCATGGAAAACATGGCAACCGTAATGATAATAAAGATTCCCCGCGGCTGAACAAGGGCAACGATCCCCATCAGGATCAGCATGACGAGAGGAGGAAGAATGATAAGCCACAGACCCCGGTTGTTATCCTCCGACTCCTGCGCCGGCATGTTCAGGTTTACTTTTTTGTCGGGCAGCTCGTAGATCATCCGCGGTGTCCGCCGGTAAACCGGGTATTTCTTTTTCATTTCACTCTCAGGCTTTTCGACCGGAGGAAGGGACGTCTTGAATTCTTCCAGGTCTTTAATGGAGAGAACATCGTCATCTGCCAGGGTGATCGTCATGAAGCCCCACATTAAAATATCCCCGGTCTGCACCTCCGTTTTTCCTGATACACGGTGGCCGTTTTTATAAAGACGCTTGCTCCCGGATTCCAAGTGCCAGCTGTTTTTCCCTTTAACAAGCCGGAACCACCCGTCTGCTGCCGGGTTGGCACTGGACACATGGCCATCTTCTCCGGAAAAGAGAATTTCTTTTTCATAGCCTGTAAACAGGGACCTTGCCTTCCTTAGTTCAGGAGTGAGGCACACCACAAGCGTCTGGCCCTGATCCTCCCAAACGAACGATCCTTTTTCCGCAAGGCTCCCTTTCACATCCCCGTTCACCGCAATGGAAAAGCCGGTTCCATTTTCCTCTCTTGAGAGCTCCAGCGCACCGGATGCAAACGGAAAAGACCGGACCGTAACCGTGTCACTGTAATCAGGTCCAATTGTCAGAGAGCGGGTTGTCGAATCCGGAATGTGATATGGCTGATAAGTCCGCTGATAAAAGACCCATAAAGTGGCCATGTGCAATTGCCTCCTTGTTCTGTTGCGAATAGAAGGTCCGCCTCTTTAGGAGGGGACCATTTGATTAATTGGCTTTCGGCTCTGCCGGCTTGTCCTGCTGTTTTTGCTTAGCTTCCTCGGCTTTCTTTTTCGCTTCTTCTGCCTGTTTCTTTGCAGCTTCCGCCTGTTCCTGTTCTTTCTGCTCTGCATTTTGAACTTGTTCTAACGCTTCTTGTCTCGCTTCTTCAACCTCTTCACTCTCTGCCCGTTCCTCATCAAGCGCTTCTTTCAGATCGTTGTATTCCTTATCCAAATCAGCGACTTTCTGCCGTTTTTCTTCACTGTCCAGTTTACTGTCAGCCTGAAGCGTTTCCCTGTGGCTGATCAGTGCTGCCATGATCGAGAAGCGGTCCTCGAGTTCCCTGGCGATTTCCAGTGCCCGTTCACTCTCTCCGCGGCCCATCCGGATCCAGTAATCAAAATACCGCTTATCCGTCTGGAGAGTCAGATCGCTCCGCACTTTCTTCTTCGTATCCCCGAGAAGAAAATCCCCTGTCACGATATAAGAGTGGGCAAGCTGATACTGAACGATGGACTGCATATCTTCCACTTTGTATTTTTCCAGTTCATTGATGACATCACTGAAATTGTTCTTCTGGTAGTACTCACTGCTCCGGATAAATGCCTCAGCCCGCGGCTGCAGGAAAAATACAGAGAAAGCCGTATAGATGATTGCAGGAATCAAAAGGGCGAGCAGCCCGATGCCGACGTAACGGAAGGTCTTCCATTTCTTTTGCGGAATATGTACTTGCGCCCGTTCGCGTTCTTCAAGTTTCTCAATCTTCCTGCTGATCAGCGCGGTCAGCTGTTCCGTTGTTTCTGTATCAAATATTTCCTTTACTAGAGGTGAAATCTGGAGGGTGGTATGAAATTTGATGTATTGTTCAAAACTGAATTTCTCATCTACTGCGGCTGCGATGACGGCCCGCACTTCATGCCAGATCCGCTCTTCATCCTGCTCATAAGGCGGCAGGCTTTCTTTCACCCCGTAATGGAGGAAAACAGGGGCAAGCCCTTTTGTCAGCACCATGTTATCCGGGGCAACGATCAGATGCACCCGCGGATAGGAGTGCGCGCGGACTCTCTCCACTAAATGATGGGCGAATACCCAGCGGCTGTGCCGGTCCTTTTTATGCAGCGCTTCAAACGTTTGATAGGACTCCTTTGGCTTGATCAGAATCAGGAGTTCATCCTCGATCATACTGATCTTGCGCTCAATATCCGGATCGATGTTTTCCAGCATGGCGATTTCAAGCTGGTCATCCAGTTTGATTTTCTCCTGCTGAAAACGGAAGTTCCACTCATTATTTTCTTTTGTGATTGTGCATTCCAGCTGCTGTTCCAAATAATCGGGATGTTTTTCTGCCATGTGTTCCGGCTCCTTTAGAGAATTTCAAGTCGGTCTCCAGTCATAATGCCGCTCGTTCCAAGCTGAAGGTCTCCGGGGATGACCATCTCTTTATTCGGAACGCGCACCCAATGCCCTTCTCGAGGTGGGTCAGAAATGCATTTAGCCTGCCAGACAATATCGATCAGCTTCTTAACTGAATGATAGTCTGATAGGCGAAGATCAAATACTTCTCCGGTATAATTTTTCAAGTCTACTGTCACTTCAATATACATGCCTTTTCACCTCAGGAATTAAAGAAGCGCCATAATCCGCGAAGAATATGGCGCTCTTCTAGCGTCTTTGCTGGATTGCGGACGGAATCAGCCGCGGATTTGGCCGGCGATATCCTGGTCAGCCTGTTGAAGCGCCTGTCCAGTTTTAGTTAGCTGCTCACTTACTTCTGCAAGCATAACTTCCATTTTTTGAACGGATGGACGAAGCTCTTCCCACTGAGTAGCGAAAGCATCGCTTGCAGAACCTTTCCAAAGTTCCTGAAGCTCTTGCATCTTCGTGTTCAAACGTCCGATTTGCTGATGTACATTTTCGCTCTCTGCTTTGTAATCATTTGCTTTCGTGTAAAGCTCTTCCGGTGTTACTTTGATTAGTTGTGACATTTCTCAACATCTCCCTTACCTGAATTTACTTTAATTGTAAAATGTATCACTATCTAATTTCAATTAATACTTAGAAATTAGTAGTAAATTGGTTAATTCTATCTACTTATACCCGAAATTGGAAACGATAAACCATTTATAAAAGTGATTTTTTTCTCATTTCATATTTTATTTCTAAAACTATGGGGCTATTTCGACAGAAAATTTAGATATTACTAGATATTGAGATTGTGACAGAGGGATTACGGATTGGTTGAAATTGTTATGGGATTGTTATATTTGAGTGTGATAGGCAGGGGATGGGATGGGTGTGATAGGCGGGGTTGCTACTGTTATTGATGGGATTGCTGCTGGCCTACTGGGGGGGTCAGTCCCGCTCTGCTTTAATGCATGTGGGGACAGAGACTTGAGGATGGAATTCGTTGGGGCAGAAGGGATTGCAGAGTCGGTGCCGGAGCTTTAGTCTGGTAGAGAATGTGGGGACTGGCACGGTGCCAGTCCCCGGTTGCTTTAACGCAGCGGGGGACAGAGGCACGACTGCAGGAGCCCTTGCCCAGCAAGGGATTGCAGAGGCGGTGCCGGAGCTTTTGTTCGGTAGAGAAGTGAGGGTCAGACACCAGCAGCCCGCATGCAGTGCGGTCAGTGCGCCGCTCCCCCACAAAAAAAAGAGAAGGATCCCTCCTTCTCTCTCCTGCCATTATTTCATTTTAAACTTCGCCACTTCGTCTTTCAGCTCGCTGGCTAGGCCGGCGAGGCGGGTGATGGATTGGCTGATTTCTTCCATTGATGAAAATTGCTGCTGGGCTCCGGCGGCGACTTGTTCGGAGGAGCTGGCGGATTCGGTGGCGATGCTGGCCATTTCTTCTACCGATGCAGTGACTTCCTGGGAGCTTGCAGACATTTGCTCCGCGGTGGCGGAGACTTCTTCCATTTGTCCGCTTACGTTTTCGACGGCTTGAAGGATGGTTTGGAAGTTGTCGCCTGTTTCCTTCATTAAGATCAGGCCTTCTGCTGTCTGTGTTTTTTCTGCTTCCATGTGTTCGATCACCAGATCGGTCCGCTTCTGGATGGAGCGGATGAGCGTGGTGATCTGCTCAGCCGATTGCTTTGAGCCTTCGGCGAGTTTTCGCACTTCGTCTGCCACTACGGCGAAGCCTTTGCCGTGCTCGCCTGCGCGTGCTGCCTCGATGGCTGCGTTGAGGGCGAGAAGGTTCGTCTGTTCTGAGATGCCTGTGATGACGTCGACAATTTTGTTGATTTCAGCGGATTTTTCGCCCAGCTCTTTTACGAGACGGGTTGTTTCTTCTACTGAGTGATTGATTTCATCCATTTGTTTCGATGCTTTTTCGATATATACGCGGCCTTTATGCGTCTGCTCTGCCGCTTCTGTTACGGAGTGGCTGACAGATGCTGCACGTTCTGCGACGTGCTGGACGCCGCTTGCGATTTCCTGGATGGCCTTTGCTGTTTCTTCCGTGCTTGTCATTTGGGTCTCAGCTCCGTCCGACAGTTCGTCGACGGACTGGGCGATTTCTCTGGTGATGCGGCTGACCTCTACAGAGTGCTCCTGGACCTCCACGCTCGACGCTGCGAGAGTACTGGAGGATTGCTCGATGTGCGATAAGAGTCCTGTCAGGGAATCGATCATTCTATTAAAGGCCATTCCAAGCTGGCCGAGATCGTCTCTTGAGGATACCTGAACTTTTTCCGTCAGATCTCCTCCGCTGACCTTTTCTGCAACACCGGATAGAAGGCGGATCGGACGGACGATGGAGCGGATGATCAAGAAGTTTAAGATCGTGCCCAGTACAATGAAAATCAGGACGATAATGACCATGTTTACTAAGATGGGAGCGGATTGTTCTCTGTATTCAGATGTGTCAATGGTGCCGAGCACTTTCCAGCCTGTCTGTTCATTTGTTGTGAAGGCCATCGATTTATCGGCTCCGTTGAAGGTGTATTCGAAGGACCCGCTGTCTGATTTGAATACAGGACCGCTGATGCTCTTATCGAGTTTTTCTCCAGGCTTCAGGGTCGGGTGAACAACGATTTTCCCGCTGCTGTCGAGAATGATGGGATAACCTTTAGTGCCGATTTTCGCCTCATCTGCCGCCTTTGCCACGGCTCCGAGGTCGATATCCATGGCCAGAACCCCTCTGCCATCGGATAGGGTATTCGCGATCGTGACCACCATTTTTCCTGATACCGCGTCTTTATAAGGCGGGGTGACAATGGATTCTCCCCCGTCTTTCATCGCTTCTTTATACCAATCCCGTTCACGGGGATCATAGCCGGATGGAAATTCACTTTTAGGAAAGCTGTACATGGTGCCCTGGTCGGTTCCAATATAGGTGAAGGCGACTTCGCTGAAGGCGTTGCTGATATAGCCCAGCCTCTCGTTTAAATAGCGCGTGTCTTCGAACGAGGAGCTGTTGAGTGTCTGGGAAAAGAGTTCAACGACATCGCGTTTGTTTTGAAAGAATTGATCCGTCAGCCCGTTTAGCAGGTCAACCTGGCTTTTCGCTGATGTCTCGATTTGGCTGCGCACTTCTTTTTTTGCTGAAAAATAGCCGAAGATTCCAATCGAGAGTGCCGGAATCAGCAAAAGGATAGACGTGTAAATGATGAGCCGGTTGCGGATTTTCATATTTTTAAAGATCATAGCATGCCTCCGTAATAATGTAGGTTACATGCTATGTATCGACATTTAATGACAAAAATGAAGCCGGATATCCTTGATATCCTGCTCTTTTTAGCTTTGTTTGAACTTTTTTCTCCTTTTTACGTACCAGACGATGATCATTACGAGCAGAACCGCAAGCACTGCGTAGATGATGTTGGAATAGATGCTCATGTATTCTCCGATTTTAGGCCATGCTTCACCGAGCTTTGCCCCGAGAGAGACGAGGAGGATATTCCAAATCAAGGTTCCGAGCGTTGTAAAGAGGAGGAAAAGCCATACATTCATATTGGACATGCCGGCTGGAATCGAGATGACACTGCGGACGAACGGCACCATCCGGCAGAAAAACACTGTCCATTTTCCGTATTTATCAAACCAGGCGTCTCCCCGGTGAATTTCCTTTTTGGATACAAGAAGGATATGTCCCCACTTGTCCACAAATTTCTCGAGCTGTTCGACATCGAGCAGTCTGCCGACATAATAAAGAATCAGGGCGCCGAGCACCGATCCCGCTGTAGCAGCGAGAATGACCCCCACAAGCGTCAGATTTGAGGTAGTCGTCATAAAGCCTCCGAACGGCAAAATGACCTCAGATGGAATCGGAGGAAACACATTCTCCAGGGCGATCATTAAAAAGATCCCAAAATATCCGTACTGCTCCATAAATTGCGTAATCCAATTTTCCATTGTTTATCTGCGCCTCCTGTTTCGATCTAAACCGTGCCCGAAACCATTTGTACGGATGAGAGGTAAAAAGGTTTCGCTTTATCAATAAAAGAGTTCCCGAAATTGCGGAGGGGCAAACTTGTGATGCAAATTTGCCCTGATGGATTAAATAGCTAGATCTTCCTTTGGTCTGTACTCTGTTAGTAGCGGTGTCTGGCCTTTGCCCTATACTATGATAGCGGCGGTGTCTGGCCTTTGCTCTGTACTCTGATAGCGGCGGTGTCTGGCCTTTGGCCTGTACTCTGATAGCGGCGGTGTCTGACCTTTGCTCTGTACTCTGATAGCGGCGGTGTCTGACCTTTGCTCTGTACTCTGATAGCGGCGGTGTCTGGCCTTTGGCCTGTACTCTGATAGCCGCGGTGTCTGACCCTCACTCTGCTAAAGGGATAAAGCTCCGGCACCGAATCCCGGATCCACTGCTGCGCAAGGGTTTGCGAATGCAAGCCTCTGTCCCCTGCTGCATTAAAGCAGCAGGGGACTGGCACCGTGCCAGTCCCCACATTCTCTGCCGTACTAAAGCTCCGGCACCATGTTCGGAAAACTTTGCGTCACAAGGGCTTGCAGCGGTGAGTCTCTGTCCCCGCATGCGTTAAAGCAGAGCGGGACTGACCCCGCATTTTCCGTTTCCATGCCCTGTACTCTGTTAGCGTCGGTATCTGACCCCGCATTTTCTGTTTTCCATGCCCTGTACTCACTTAACGGCGGAACTGGCCCCGCATTTTCCATTTTCCATGCCCTGTACTCTGTTAACGGCGGTTTTTGCCCCCGCATTTTCCATTTTCCATGCCCTGTACTCTGTTAACGGCGGTTTTTGCCCCCGCATTTTCCATTTTCCAAAGATGAAAAAAACCAGCCCGAGTTCAGCTGGCATAAAATGAGGGTATCGGAGGAGGTTTTGGGATTTTCTCTATGAAGGGTTGTTGGGGTGAGGCGGGTTTTAGGATTCCTGTTCGGCGAGCTCGCGGGGTTTGCCGCTCATGAAGCGGACGGAATCGGCGACGACTTCAGTGACATAGACCATGCGGCGCTCTGCATTTTCGTATTTGCGGGATTGGATTCGGCCGGTAACGCCGACGATCGAGCCTTTTTGGCAGTAGTTGGCGGTGTTTTCTGCGGTTCTTCTCCAAAGGGTGCAGTTGACGAAGTCTGTTTCAATTTCGCCTGCTTGGTTTTTGAAGTTGCGGCTGACGGCCAGGGTAATGTAGGCGACCGGTGCACCATCCTTTGTATAACGGATTTCCGGATCTTTTGTGAGGCGTCCGACAAGCGTAACGTGGTTGATCAAGTGAGGATTCTCCTTTCTGGTGGATTCTTCCGTATTGTACCGGATTCTTTCTCTGAGGAAAAATAAGGGAAAATGAGTTTTCGCGGGGGAATTTGTTCGATATGGGTCCGAAGCGGGAAGAACCTGCTGTTTCGGGAATCCATTTTTCAATTTTGGCAAAAGCTAAGAAAAACTTTGGCCTGTGTTATAATAGTAAAAACAACTGGAAAACAATGCGGAGGTGGAAGAGTTGAAGACGTTTAAGCTTGTTTCCATGAAGATTGCACGGACTGATGAGAACGGACGCCATTATGATGAGATCCCTTTACAGGATGGACTGGTCATCAATAAAAAAGATGGCGAGAACGATTGGCTGCTCGAATCTCTCGTCAGCAGTGAGCATACGGATCGCTTTAAAGAACTGCTTGAAGAGAAAAATGAACAGGTGCTCGTGGTGACGATTTCCAAGAGAACGAACACTCCCGCAAAGCTGAAGGCTTCTGTCCGGAATGTGGTGGAGCTTGAAAACAACCTCATCTCCGTTCTTTTTTCCGGAAAAATGACGGCCAACCGTCCGTTTGGGGACGCCGAGAAGATTCTGACTGAGCTGCTGGACGAAGGGCTGGACGGGGAAGACCTGCTGCAGGCTTTTTCTTCGAAGCTTCATAAGGTTCAGGAGCCTGTTTCTTCAAAATAAATAGAGGGCTGCCCTTTGAGGCGTGCCCTCTTTTTCAATCCATCATCTCTTTTTTCATTTTCTCTTCTTTTTGACGCTCTGTCTCGCGGTCCATTTCTCCGTCCTGTTCAGAAGGGTAGCGTCCGTTCCTCATATCGTCCGGGCTCATGTTGCCGTCTTTCATTTCCATGTCGTAGTTTTCCTGTTCGACAGGCGGGTTTTCGTTTTCTTCTTCTCTGTCCGGATCGTCTGCACAGCCGGTGAGACCTGCTGTCAGGATGAGGCCGGTGAGAAGGGTCCATTTCTTTTTCATGCGTTCTGCTCCTTTCCTGAAGGTGTTCTCAGGAACTAGCATGCCCTATGAAAAAAAGCTCATTCGAAGGAGGGATTCCGGGTGAAAACAGCTGTAGCCATTCTCGCCGGTGCCGCGGTTTTTTTCGGGAAAATGAAACGGGCGAAAGCGCCTGTCAGAAAGAGTTAAAAGAGATCGAGCCAGATTTTCACAGCCGTGGCTGAAATCAGGACTGCTAAAATAATTTGAAGTACCTTTGTGTTCATTTTTTTGCCTGCCATTGCTCCGAGCGGGGATGCGATCAGACTGGCGATGATCATGATAACGGCCGGGGCGTACTCGATCTGCCCGGTTGTGAGCTTGCCCGCTGTCGCTCCGATCGACGAAATAAAGGTGATGGCGAGGGATGAAGCGATTGTCATCCTCGTCGGGATTTTCAGCACAACGAGCATGATCGGGACAAGCAGGAAGGCTCCCGCTGCACCGACAATGCCGCTCCCGACTCCAACGATCAGGGAGAGCGCGGCAGCCAGCCATTTATTGAAGGTCACCTGGTCAAGCGGGATGTCGTCGATTCCCTTTTTCGGGATAAACATCATGACAGCGGCAATCAGAGCGAGGATGCCGTAGATGAGGTTGATCCCGTCTTCAGACATCAATTTCGAGCCGAAACCGCCGATGAAGCTTCCTGCGAGGATGCTGACCCCCATGTACGCGATCAGCTGCTTATTGAGGTAGCCTCCCTTTCTATAAGCCCAGACTCCGCCGATTGTGGCGAAAAATACCTGAACGGCACTGATTCCGGACACTTCATGCGCGCTGAAAGCGGCCAGTCCGAACAACGGCGGAATGTATAAGAGCATCGGATACTTTATAATGGACCCGCCGATTCCGAGCATTCCGGAAATATACGAGCCGATGAATCCAATCAGAAAAATCGTAATGATAAATGCTAAATCCATCTGAAAAACCTCCTTTTAAGAAGAAGGGAACCTGCAGCGGCTCCCTTCCCTTCATGTGTTATCCTTTTTTAATCCAGAACTTCAGGACGCCATTTTCTTCCTTCATATCCAGAAGCTCGTGTCCGCCTGCAGCAGACCAGGCAGTAAGGTCCGCTTTGGCGCCTTTGTCGGTTACTTCAATTTCAAGTACCTGGCCGGATTGCAGCTCGTTCATTGCTTTTTTCGTTTTTACGATTGGCATTGGGCATGCAAGCCCTTTTGCGTCTAACATTTTATGTGCATTCATCTTCATCTCTCCTTTTTATCTGACTGCACAGCGGTTTGGTCCGATTTCCATCTCGCGCTGCGCTTCCTGATCCGGGCTGATTTTGCCCATATTCGTTTGACGGATTTCCTTATATGCGTTCGGCTGCGGCGGCAGGTTGTCTGTCACCAAGTTGCGGAACTCCTGCTCATCCTCAATGTTCAAGCCGTGATTTTCAGCAAAAAGATCGCCGAGTCGTTTGGCCACGCTGCCATCTTCGTTCAGCTCTTCGATGATCATGAAGTGAGCCGGAAGGACAATCAGGTCTTCAGAAAGCTCTTTATAGCGGCTGTACAATGTCTCTCTCAAGTCACCGACCCAGTCGTCAGCGAGCCCGGCAAGGTCCGGTCTGCCGATGGAATCGATGAACAGGATGTCTCCGGAAAGCAGGTACTGTCCATCAATCACAAAGGAAGTGGAGCCGATCGTGTGACCAGGAGAATATAGTGCTTCAATGCTGATGACCGAGCTTCCGATTTCGACTGCTTTGCCGTCTTCCAGCGGCTTGTATTCAAAGGTTACTTCTTCGGCATCCTTAGGAGGAAGCCAGTATGCGGCACCTGTTGCTTCAGCGATCGCTCTCCCTCCGGAAATGTGATCCGCGTGAAGATGGGTGTCAAACACATGTGTGATGACAGCTCCCTTTTCTTCCGCGAACACGGTGTAGACATCAGCCATACGCGTAGAATCGATGACAGCTGCTTCTCCTCCGGAAATCACCATGTAAGACAGGCAGCCTTTTCCGATTCGGACGAACTGGTACAGCTCTCCGCCGTTTTTGAGATCCCCGACCTTCACCGGCTCGAGGTATTCACTCCAAGACTTCATACCGCCTTCGAGATAGGAAACCTCCCGGCCGGCTTCATCCAGCATCTCAGCCACCATGATCGATGAGCCTTCTTTTGCACATACAACGACTGTCTCTTTATCAGCCGGGATCTGATCCAGAACCTCTTCTACTCCATCAAGAAGATCGAAGTAAGGAATGTTCAGGTGTTCCATGTTTTCCCCTTCAATTTTCCAATCCTGAAAGGCATCTGTATTTCGAACGTCCAGGATAAACAACTCTTTTTTGTTAAAAACACGCTGCGTGATCTCTTTAGCTGTCATTTTTTTAATGGCCATCTCATTTACCTCCTGGGGTATATTAATTTGTAAAAAAAATTAAAATGTCAGTGTTACATCGGCATCTTTTGCGAATTCAAGGAATGTGACCGCTCCGCCGACTTCTATTCCATCGATGAAATCGTCCGTGGTCAGTCCCATGACGTCCATCGTCATCTGGCAGCCGATGAATGTGACACCCATCTCTTTAGCCATCGCTGCGAGTTCTGGAATGGAAGGGACATTGGCTTTCGCAAATCCTTCCGCAAAATGCTCTTTTCCTTCCGGCATTGAAAGCTGCTTATTTCCTTCTTTGTGAATCAGGTTCAGGCCTTCAAATGTGAAAAAGATTGCTGCTTCCTGATCCGTTGCTGCCGCTGCAGTTGCAATGTTAAATACCTTATATGCGTCAGATAGTCCTCCGTTGCTTGCAATGATTGCTGTTCTTCTGCTCATGTTCAATCTCTCCTTTTATATTAGTTGCTCTCCGTTTTGCCTTCCCATCCGCTCATGCCGGGTACTACGTTTGTCACTTTTTGAAAGCCTGCAGCTTCAAGTTTTTGTGACGCGAAATCACTGCGGCTGCCGGTACGGCACACGACAAAGATGTCCTTCTCTTTATCGAGCTCATTCATGCGTGCTTCCAGCTCACCAAGCGGGATCGAAACGGCAGTTGGAATATGCTTGAAAAAGTACTCCGCTTCTTCTCTTACATCAAGGACGACAATCTCTTCACCGGATTCGATTTTCTCCTGCAGCTCTGCATTGCCGGTCACACGTTCAAATTTTTTCTCAAGTGTTTCTTCTCCAGAAGCTTTTCTTACAAAATGCTTTAAAGCATCTCCTTCTTCAACCGTTCCGAGGTACTGATGGCCTGTGCTTTCTGCCCATGCTTTCAAATCGGCAGTTGATCCTTTATCAGTCGCCTGAACCTCGAGGACCTGCCCTCCCTCAAGTGTAGTAAGTGTTTTTTTCGTTTTAACGATCGGCATTGGGCATGCAAGACCTTTTGCATCCAGTACTGCATCTGCTTTAATTTTCATAGTGAACAATCTCCTTCCGAGTTATGAATTATACCTATTGGGGTATATAATTTCTTAAAAAAATATTACCTGCTTTTTATGAGCAAATCAACCGCCTGAAGGACGAGCTGATCTGTGTCTTCCTTTTTGCGAACGTTTTCCCGGACACATTGCTCCAGGTTTTGGCTGACGATCACACCGATCGTGCGGTCGATGGCGTTTCTGGCAGCAGACAGCTGAGTGACAATCTCTCTGCAGTCCTTGCCCTGCTCCATCATCCCCAAGACGCCCTTCATTTGACCCTCGATCCGCTTCAGCCGGTTTACGGCATTTTTATCGTACTGCATGGATTTGACCCTCCTTCTCCATCTGCTAGGTGAAAGCTTGTCACCTCAAATCCCCTTTTCACTAAAAACCTCATTCTGAAGCAATTAGATGAAGCCGGCCGGGAGCCACCTCATTAATAAAACGCTTCAGGTACGCATACGGAATATGCTGATACTGATCATGAAGGAGCTCCGGCTTACTCGTATAATCCCTTATATCCAGAACAGGGGTGTCAGATGAGAATTGATTCGTACAAGGTACGCGGCGGACAGGGACAAGCCGTCTGTAAAGACTGATTATCGAAACGGAAAGCAGCAGCAAAAGCAGAAAGATAACCATATGCACCACCCGTTGTTTTTGTTTTACAAGACTCATCATATACCCCTACAGGTATAATGTCAAGCGATTGGAATGCAGAAAAAGACCGCCTGATTTTTTCTAGGCGGTTCGGTTTTCGAGTACAGAAACCTAATTTGCACACTTATTAGCAGTCCACTTTGAAACTAAATCAGACTGCTTCTTTTTGTTGAGTATTAAGGTTTTCTGTGAAATTGTGGGGGTTTTAGCACCCAAGTTCACACCCCTTTTAACAGAGTGACTAAAATTCTCGTCAGTTTGCAAATTCGTATGCTAGTTGCTGTGCGGATTGGTGTGTAAAAGAGTGGATTTTGGATATTTATGTTAAAATTGGAGAAAAGCTTATTCAACAAACGGAGCAGTTTACTTCAAGAAGGAAGATGTTAGAAACACGTAGAATGTTAATTAGGAAAACTATTTGAACGTGGTGAATGGGATGGACATACAAAATAAAATAAGGACCTTATTGAGGGAGACTGTAATTGATTTTGTTCAAGGCAATTTTAATAAAATTGAAACAAAGTTACAAAATGGGCTTTCAATCAGTGACATTAAAGAAGAGTTGAGTTACTGGGGTTCATTAACGGCTCCGCCCGATGAAGCTTATGAAAATGTACACTTTTATAAGTATAATGATGGTTCAGGATATGCTTTGGAATTTGAACTTTGGATTGACAATGAAAGAAGTGATTTAACTTTATCTTGTGAAGCCATAATAGCCAAAAATGATAATATTCGAGCTTTTGCTGTTGAAAATCTACACGTATTATAAAATGGTTCTTATTAAGCTAAAGAGGGCTAATCTCCAACAAAGTAATACGGTAAAAAAAGCTCGAAGCATAATAACTTCGAGCTTTTTTATGTACTAATTTCACCGCTAAAAGGCCTGCTAATTCAACTGCGAATTACACTGATAATTAGAATTTTGCACTTCAAAACCGAACCCGTTAGATTTTTTCTAGGCGGTCTTTTTTGAAGGATGGGATTGGGGGGGTGCTCTGACCCCACTTTCGCTAACGCACTAAACCTCCGTCCCCGCTGACCGCAAAGTCAGGCAGGAACTGATGTCAGGAGATGACGCCTTGTTCCCCCGTTCCTTTAAAGCAGAAGGGGTCGGAGCTATGCTCTGACCCCACTTTCGCTAACGCACTAAACCTCCGTCCCCCTGCCTGTCCAAGCCAAGCGGCAGAAGGGATAGCGGCTGGACTGCTCTGTCCTTTCGTTCTCTGCCGTACAGAGGGTCAGAGCACGGCCGGTGATAACTTATTCCTGCTTATCTCCCAATGCAAAGGTAATTTCCGCTTCACATACGACTTCACCGTCTACAGTGGCTGTTCCTTTTCCTTTGCCGATCGCGCCGCGGGATCGGACGATCTCGACTTCAAGGCGGAGCTGGTCACCTGGTTTTACCTGCTTTTTAAAGCGGCAGCCGTCAATTCCTGCAAAAAAGGCAAGGCGGCCTTTGTTCTCTTCTTTTATAAGGGTGGCTACAGCTCCGACCTGTGCCAGCGCTTCTACAATGAGGACGCCCGGCATGACCGGGTAGTCTGGAAAGTGGCCGTTGAAAAACTCTTCATTGGCGGTGACGTTCTTGATTCCAACTGCGCGCACTCCCTCCTCCACCTCTAAAATACGGTCTACAAGCAAAAAGGGATAACGATGGGGAATGATTTCTTTAATTTGCTGAGTATCTAGCATGGAATTCGGTCTCCTTTCAAGCTTCTTTTCTATGTATACGGCAAAAGGAAGGCAAAAACCTTCCTTTCGTTTACAGAGTATATGCTTATTCGGTTTCTTTTTCAACCAGATCAATGATGTGCTGCCAGGTAGACGGCTTCAGCACATCGACCGGATGGCCGTCTCCAATGACCCCATACCCGATCATAGCCCCGCAGATGGCTGCCAGAGCAAAGAAAATGAGCACAAGAATAAGGCGGAGCCAGATTGGGATGAGCCGGACCCTGACTTTCTGGACCGGTTTTTCCTCCTCTGCAGCATCCGTTGTCTTTTTTTCCTGTCTGTATTTTTCACGGGTGATGGAAGACATATCAGAAAACCCCTTTATTCAGCGGACCGAATTGATCAGCCCAAGCATTTGATCGCCAAGTGTCACGGATTTCGCGTTAAGCTGGTAAGCCCGCTGCGAAATGAGCATTTCGGTCATCTCTTTTGAAATATCTACATTGGACATCTCGAGTGCCCCTTGTTCAATGGCTGCATTTTCCGCATCGGTCACGGCAGCCGGATCATTCGGGTTGGCAAGAGCATACAGGTTTCCGCTCATATGCGTCAGGGCCTGCGGCTTATTGGATTGAACGATCCCAAGCGTAAACGTCCCGGCAGGCTGGCCGTTTGCATCAAGTGCCGTCAGTGTCCCGTCGGCGTTGATTTTTATGGTGGAAGCTGTTTGATTCAAAACAATCGGATTGTTGTTGGCGTCCAGCACACGCTGGCCATTGGCATTTACGAGTCCGAGCTGCCCGTCCGCTTCGTTTGACAGGTACAATGCCCCGTCACGCGTATAGCGGACTTGGCCGTCTGCACTGATTTTCAGGAACTGCCCCGGTTTTGTAAAGGAAAAATCGAGGTCGCGTCCGGTTTTTTTGATGGAACCCTGACTGAAGACGATGTTTTCCATAAGCTGGGCACCGCTTCCCTGGCGGAGGCCTGTAACAGTCTTCCGGCTGATGTCCTGTTCAGGAGCAATTTTGCTGTCAAACTGCTGGCGGACCATTTCGCCAAACGTCGTTTGGGTGCGCTTAAAGCCTTGCGTATCGACGTTTGCTAAATTATGCCCAATCACATCGAGCTGCTTCTGGACCTGATTCATGGTGTTGGTTGCTGTAATCATTGAGCGCAGCATTTAGTATTCCCCCTCATCAGTTTAGCCGCCCGATTTCATTGACCGCTTTCTCAAGACTCCGGTCATATGCCTGCAACACCTTCTGATTGGCTTCAAACGAACGATAGGCTGTCATCATTTCGGTATAAGCCCTTGCTGTATCTACATTTGAGCTTTCAGTGAAGCCCTGCTTCAGCGAGTATCTTACATCCGGATTGCCAGCGGCACTCGCAAGCGGGGGTACCCCATCCTCCGTGCGGAAGAAGCCGCTGCTTTCTTTTATGAGGTTTCTGACATCCCCGGCAAACCGCACATCAATCTGTGCTGTTTCCTGACCATTAATTCTCACCCGGCCGTCAGGAGTGATCTCAAAATCCTCTCCCGTAATCTCAATCGGCGCTCCATCCGTTGACAAAACCGGCATCCCATTTGAAGTCAGCTGATTTTGCCCGTTCACGGTAAAATGACCGTTGCGGGTATAGCGGAGTGTTCCATCCTGCATGCCGACGGCAAACAAAAGGAACCCTTTCATCCCGGTTTCCGCGTTAGCCGGAACTTCCTCTTCCAACAGTGCCACGTCAGTCGGCAGTCCCGTTTCTTTCAAATCCCCTTGTGTAAACTGGGGAACGAGCTCCTGTAAATAAGCTCCTGTATTTAAAGCGCCAATCGGCGTCTGTGTACCCATTTTCATCGAAGTTGGAGCGTCCTTCCCTTCCATCCTGCTGAGCAGCATTTCCGGAAAAGCGCGAATGGCGGACTGGTCTGCTTTATAACCCGGTGTATTCACATTAGCAATGTTATTGGACAGCATTTCCGTCCGTTTCTGCTGTGATAGCATACCGGCTGCTGCCGTATAAAGCCCTCTAAGCATATTTCACCTCATAGCGGCGCAGTCAAGCGCCAATTTTCCTCTATCTTCTATTATATATGACAAACCCAATAAACTCCTACTATATTTTTTTCGGCATATCCGCCAAAATCTCAACTGATTCAGACGATTTGCACAGGATTTTTTAAAATATTTTTTTGCAAATATCGACAAATGGGGGAGATGGTGGCGGGGCGCAGCAGGACGCAGCGGCGGGTCTGACCCGCACTTCGCTGCCGTACTAAAGCTCTGGCACCGAAACCGTTAGCCCAAGTGTCGCAATGGTTTGCAGATGGCTGCCTCTGTCCCCACTTGCGGTGAAGCAGCAGGGGACTGGCACCGTGCCAGTCCCCACATTCTCTACCGTACTAAAGCTCCGGTACCGACTCTCAAAGCCTTTGTGCCACAAGGGTTTGCAGAAGGCCGCCTCTGTCCCCACTTGCGGTGAAGCGACGGGGGACTGGCACCGCAATCTCTTGGTTTCACCGTTACAGTTTGCACTGACCCCACTCCCTTTAAAGCGGCAGGGGAACAAGGTACTGACAGCTGATCCATTGATATCAAAGACTTGACCGGCATAGGGGACGGAGGTTTCGTGCTTTAGCGAATGTGGGGTCAGAGCTTTCCTCTGACCCCGATTGCTTTAAAGCGGCGGGGGAACAAGCTGCTGACAGCTGATCCATTGATAGCAAAGGCTTGACCGGCATAGGGGACGGAGGTTCCGTGCTTTAGCGAATGTGGGGTCAGAGCAACAGGTTTTGCAACCAGGCTGTGGGGGGGCAGAGCAACAGGTTCAGCAAGCACACAGTCAAAAGCCCAATGGCCATCACTTAGGTACAATACTCCGGACGACAGGGATCCGCTGCATCATTCTTACAGAAATAAAACTCCCTGCGATGGTAACGGCGGCGAGTAGCGGGACTCCGTATAACGGGTTCATTGAGAAGGCATCGAATTCCAGCACCCTTTGCAGGACGAGCAGGATGAACGGATGGATCAGGTAGATGCCAAGGCTTGCTTCGATGAATGGTTTTAATGGTGTCACTGTGTTTTCCGGCTTTTTTATGTACTTTTGCCCGTCTTTAAAGAACAGGAAGACGGCGGCGGACATAAAAATGACGGACACGTTTAGATATTTGTAGAAAAATCCGTCGAAAACTCCATTGCTTTTCTCTGTAAGTGCCCAGGTTGCAAAAATGGTTAGGAGGAGTCCTGTTGCGCCCAGCCCATAGATGAATGCTTTTGTGCTTGTTTTGAAGGAGTATTTATGAAGGTAGTAGCCCATGACGAAATAGCCGATGTATCCGCTGGCCGGAAAAGCTTCAAAGCCGATTTCCACATCATACAGCTTTGATATCAGGCTGAAGACGGCGGTGCAGATAAACCAAAGGAAAAGGAACAGTTCGATATTTTTCCTGGAGGCATGTAGGATGTAGACTCTCAGGATCGGCGTTATGGCGTACAGACCGATCATTACATATAAAAACCAGAGGTGGTAGTAGACATTGTCTGAGAGAACAGCTTTTATTGCTGCTTCGGGGTTCTTTTCCAAATCTCCCACCTTCATACTGACCAGGAGGTAAAAAATGGTCCATGCCGCAAAGGGGATCAACACCTTCGAAGCCCTCTTTTTAATGAAATTTGCCGCTGATTCCTGTTTTCCGGGGTTCAGCATGAGTGCACCGCTCATCATAAAGAAGATCGGCACACACCATCTGGTCATTGAATCGTAGGTGTTCCCCGTCCACCAGTCGCCTGCTGGAATGGTTCTGTATTCTTCTAAAAGCGGAGAAGCTGCATGGAGGATCACGACACTGATGGTTGCCAGCGCGCGCAGCCAGTCAAAGTAGTAAATTCTCTGTTTTTTCAAGGATATTCACCTGCTTTTCTAAGATGACGGACATTGCTTTGAATGGTGTACAGGCAGCTGGTTCTATTGGTATCTGCCTTTTTTGGCTATCTTATACGAATTCAAATGGTCCATTAAAATCCGTGTTACATGTACTGCTTTACCCAAAACAAACCTTTCTTAAATACCCAAATTTGAATATAATAATTGTAATAAGTTTCTAACGGGAGGAACCGGGATGACGGGTGCTGAGAAGAATACGCGGTTGATTGTGGCAGGGCTGCTGCTGGGGATTTTTATGGCGGCGATGGATAATACGATTGTGGCGACGGCGATGGGAAAGATTATTTCGGACCTTGGGGGTTTGGAGTATTTTGTTTGGGTGACGTCAGCTTATATGGTCGCTGTGATGGCGGGGATGCCGATCTTCGGGAAGCTGTCGGATATGTATGGACGGAAGCGGTTTTTTGTGTTCGGTTTGACGGTTTTCATCCTGGGCTCTGCTCTTTGCGGGATTGCACAGGATATTGTGCAGCTGAGTATATTCAGGGCGATTCAGGGGATCGGCGGCGGAGCCCTTTTGCCGATTGCCTTTACGATTGTGTTTGATATTTTCCCTCCGGAAAAGCGCGGGAAAATGACAGGGCTGCTCGGGGCGGTGTTCGGTTCCTCCAGTGTGTTCGGGCCGTTATTGGGGGCTTACATTACGGAGTATATCAGCTGGCATTGGGTGTTTTATGTGAATGTGCCGATCGGGCTGTTGTCGCTTTTCCTGATTATCCGGTATTATCAAGAATCGAAGAGCCACCAAAAGCAGAAAATTGACTGGACCGGAGCAGCGACACTAGTGATCTCGGTCGTCAGTCTGATGTTCGCGCTGGAGCTTGGCGGCAAGGAATATGATTGGAATTCAGTGCAGATTCTCGGGCTGTTCGGTCTTTTCGCTGTCGCATTGGCTGTTTTTATTTTTGCGGAAAGAAGAGCGTCAGAGCCGATTATCTCATTTTGGATGTTTAAAAAGCGGCTGTTTGCAGCTTCTCAGATTCTTGCGTTTTTATATGGTGCCACGTTTATTATTCTGACGGTGTTCATTCCGATTTTTGTGCAGGCGGTCTACGGGGGCTCTGCTGCAAATGCCGGCCTGATCCTGACACCGATGATGCTTGGATCTGTGGCCGGAAGTGCCATTGGAGGTATTTATGTAACAAAGGTCAGCTTCAGAAATTTAATGACGATTTCGGTGTTTTCTTTTGCAGCCGGGATGCTGCTCCTCGGGATGATGGGTCCGGAGACGGCGCGCTGGATGCTGACGGTGTATATGGTGCTTGCCGGGTTTGGGGTCGGGTTCAGTTTTTCCCTGCTGCCGACTTCTTCTACTCATAAGCTTGAACCACAATACCGCGGATCAGCGAATTCAACGAATTCCTTTGCCCGCTCTCTCGGTATGACGATTGGAGTAACGGTATTCGGCGCGATTCAGAGCAGTACGTTTACGAACGAGCTGCAAAAAGGACTGGGTGGATCATCCGATCAGGTTGGGGATCCAAGCGCTGTTTTTCAGGCAGGCGCCCGGGAAACCATTCCCCCGCAGGTTCTGGATCAGATTGTGGGAGCCATGTCTTCTTCCATCACGTATACGTTCATGCTCGCTTTGATTCCGATTGCAGCCGCAGTGGTGACGGTGTTTTTCATGGGAAATGAGCGCGTAGAGGTGCCGGCCCGTAAACCGGACATTCATTCAAGCGCGAATTAGATTCGTGCTTTTTTCATAAAGAGGTGGGACAAATCAAATGAGTGTTAAGCTAGTCATTCTGGGTTTATTGATGGAAGGAAATAAGCATCCTTATGAAATCCAGCAGGTCATCAATGAACGGCAGATGAAGCATTATATCAAGCTTGCCAGCGGCTCTCTCTATTATGCGTTTGAAACGCTCGGGAAGGACGGGTTCGTGAAGGTTGTGGATGTGGTGAGTGATACGAAGCGGCCGGATAAAACCATCTATGCGATTACGGAAGCAGGAGAAGCGGAGTTCGAGAAGCTTTTCTTTGAACAGCTTCTGAAAAAAGAGCATATGTACCGCCCCGTATATGCATCGCTTTCGTTTACATCCTACATCGATCAGGATAAGCTGGAGCGCGCGCTCAAGGGCAAAATCGAGGAAACCGAAACCACCTTAAAGAAGATGAAGCGGTTGTATGCAGAGAAAAAGAAGACTGCTCCTCTCGGAAACCTGTCGATCATCATGAGGGTGATCCTTCACTTAAAGGCAGAGCTGGGCTGGTTTCAATTTCTTCACGAGGCGGCGGATGCGGGCAAAATCTCCAAGATCGATGAGGATGCGGAAGCATTATTGGAGGAGTTCGAGATATAAAAAGAAGCAAAGGCCCCTTTGCTTCTTTTTTTATATATTTTCCACTTCTCCGCCAGGGAGCGAGATAAACGAAAATTCGTTGTCGCCGAAGAGCTCCCAGCCTTCAAAGGAGGCGCTGTTGTGGAAGACATCCAGAACTGCTCCATTGGCTGTTTTGATTCTGAGAATCTCTGCTTCTTTCCACCAGCAGACGTTCTGAATTTCCTGGCCGGCAAGAAGAGCCGTCAATTTATCGAGGTAATCCTTTTTCGTTTCAGCTGTCTGGAAGTCTGTCAGCCCTACTACAATTTTCCCTCCAAGCTTCAAACGCCACGGGCATTCAATGACGAGCCCGCCTTTGGTAAAGTGCAGAATCAGGGGAAGCGGGTTCCCGGTTTCAAGCTTTGCTATTTTCTGTCCTTTAAAATAAGGAAAATCAAGACTTTCGTTCATGCTTTCTCCTCCGTTTTTGGGCGTGGTCCCTTATCGTTTGATAAGTAGTATGTAAAGGGAATCTTTAAGATGAAAGGCCGTTCAAAATGACCTCTGTATAAAGCTCGGCACGCTGGTCCAGCAACTTTTCGCTTCCCGGCAGAGGATGGCTGAGCATGCTCATCAGCAGGTGTGAGTAGGTTTCAACCGTGGTGTTGTAATCAACTGGGTCTTTTACCGTTCCCTCTTCAGCAGCGCGTTCAAAAATGGTATTGATCGGGATCTGGTAGGCTTCCCGCCAGCACTGGGCAATCATGAACTGTTCTTCCTGTGTGATCTCATATTCTATGTCGTGGAACATTTGGGTCATTTTTTTCGGCTGGTGCAAAAGGATGTAGCGGATGACGTGATACAGGGACTCCTTCAGGCTGGTGTATCTTTTCAGCAGCCGGTTTAGTGCCGATTTCATTTCGATGAGATAGTTTCTGACAACCTCTACGTAGAGGCTTTTTTTATTGGGGAAGTGATGATATAGAGCAGGCTGGGTAAGACCGCAAGTGTCCGCGATCTTTCTTGTTGAAATCGCGCGGTATCCATATTCCATGAACAGGGCTTCCGCTGCCTTTATAATGTTCTTCCGTGTATCTCCCATATCGGCTGTAGCCATTCAAGCGCTTCCCTTCTGCTGCTTATCATATGATAAGATTGTAAGCTTTCCATTCACTAACTGTCAACTATCCAAAAAATGGCCTGATCCCGTAAAGGAACCAAGCCATCTGGTTACATGATTTTTCTTTTCGCAAGCCGGTCAACGTTATCGAGCATGATGCCGGTGCCGATCGCTACACAATCCATCGGATTCTCCGCTACAAGAACCGGCACCTTCAGTTCCTCTGCCATCAGCTGATCAAGTCCGTTCAGCAGTGCTCCGCCGCCAGTCAAAATGATGCCGCGGTCGATGATGTCGGCCGAAAGCTCAGGCGGTGTGCGTTCGAGCACTCCTTTGGCTGCCTGGACAATCACCGCTACTGATTCTTTAAGAGCCTGTTCAATTTCCACAGAACTCACCGTAATCGTTCTCGGCAGTCCGCTGACCATATCCCGGCCGCGGATTGAAATCTCTTCCTGACGTGCGCCTGGGAAAACCGTAGCCACCTTGATTTTAATGTCTTCTGCTGTTCTCTCGCCAATCAGGAGCTTGTACTCCCTTTTAATATGGTTGAGGATCTCTGCATCGAACTTGTCCCCCGCCATCTTAATGGAAGAGGCGGTGACAATATCGCCCATGGAAATCACAGCAATATCTGTTGTCCCACCGCCTATATCCACAACCATATTTCCGCTCGGCTGGAAAATATCCATGCCGGCTCCAATGGCAGCTACCTTCGGTTCTTCCTCCAGAAACACATTCTTCCCGCCGCTCTTCTCAGCTGCCTGCCGAATCGCTTTCTGCTCAACTGACGTAATATTCGTCGGGCAGCAGATCAGCATGCGCGGCTTTGAAAAAATGCCCTTTACATTCAGCTTTTGGATGAAGTGCTTCAGCATCGCTTCTGTTACATCGAAATCCGCAATCACGCCATCTTTTAACGGACGGATGGCAACGATGTTCCCAGGCGTACGTCCAACCATTCTTTTTGCTTCTTCCCCAACTGCCAGCACTTTGCCGGTGTTGCGGTCCATCGCCACTACAGAAGGCTCGTTCAGCACGATCCCTTTTCCTTTAACATGTATCAGTACATTCGCTGTACCGAGGTCAATCCCTATGTCCCTAGCAAACATGGTTCCGGTTTCCTCCTTGCAAATCACATTTCCCGTGTATTCAAATTGCACCCAATTACATATTGTACCACATATCGGAAAGAATAGGCGCTATTTTATGGGGGTCGGATTCACAAAAAGTCCAGATCAGTTTACCGTTTCCTCCTGCAGGATATCCTCTTTGCGGTATTTCAGCTTGGTGGCTTCCCCGCCCCTTAAATGACGGATGGATTTATGGTAATCGAGAATCTCCTTTACTTCTGCAGCCAGTTCCGGGTTAATTTCAGGCAATCGCTCTGTCAAATCCTTATGGACCGTACTTTTGGAAACCCCAAACTCTTTCGCAATCACGCGAACTGTTTTTTTAGTCTCCACGATATACTTTCCAATCTTGATTGTACGTTCTTTGATGTAATCGTGCACACCACTCGACCTCCCTAAAATGGATGTGAGAAGTGTGAAATGAGACCCGCATATTAAGAGACATCAGCTGCAATGGTGATATGGACTCTAAAGATGCTTTCGCTGCTGGATTCACAATAAACAGCCACGATCCTCACCTCAAACACTCTCTTTGTTAGGTTTGTAACATTCTATTAGCTTGGTTGCAGCAATATGCTAAAAAGTCAACAGGGACAAGGGATTGCGTAAATTTTTCAGTGTGTATGATAAAGAATATGTGAAAGTTATGGGAATTTAGAATCGGAAATTGCTTTTTTGGATGGGACGGGGGATGGATTTGGGGGAATTTTGGGGTGATGGTTGGGTGGGGTTGCTGCTTGGGTGGCGCTGGTCTTTTTTGGGGTTGCTGCTTGGGTGGGGGCAATTCGGATTTAGGCTTAGGCTTGGTGCCGGGGCGGGGGCAATTCGGATTTAGGCTTAGGCTTGGTGCCGGGGCGGGGGGCAATTCGGATTTAGGCTTAGGCTTGGTGCCGGGGCGGGGTCAGTCCCCTGCTGCTTTAAAGCATACGGGGACGGAGACCGGAAGCCGCAAACCCCTGGGACACAAGGGATGCGAGAGTCGGTGCCGGAGCTTTAGTTCGGTAGAGAATGTGGGGACTGGCACGGTGCCAGTCCCCAGTTGCTTTAACGTAACTGGGGACAGAGACCGGCCTCCGCAAATCCTTGTGTCGCAAGGGCTCCGAGAGTCGGTGCCGGAGCTTTAGTCCGGCAGCGAAGTGCGGGTCAGAGACCGCCACTAAAAAAGGAATGCTCACTAAAGCTGGTGCTCGAGCTTTAATCCGGCTGAAGAGTGACTGTCTAGACACCCTCAGCAAAAAAAGGCACCGCACTGTGCTGTGCGATGCCTTAGATCCGGGCTGTCAGGACGTTACCTCATCCGCCGGGAAAACGAGACCGATTTGTCTGCGGGAAAGGTCCATTATTTCAAGGACGGTTAGGGAGTTTTCGAATGTGTTCACGGCTGATTCGAGCTTTCCTTCGCGGATCAGAGAGGCGAATTCGGCTGCTTCCTCGTACATGGAGTTTTCGTTTTGCTGAACGGAGATGTTTTCTGTTTCTCCGTTGCGGTAGACGATCCGGACGTTTTCCATTGTGCTGAACTTGTCGATCAGGATGCTGCCTTCTTCTCCTTGAATTTCGGAGGGAAGGTGGGAATCTGTGATTTTGGAGAACATGACGATGGCATCGTGGTCTGGGTATTGGAACAGGATGCTGCCTTCGCCGTCTACGCCCGTGTCCAGCATGAAGGCCGTGGCCTGGATGGATTCCGGTTTTCCGAAGAGGGCAGCCATCGGAGCGATGCAGTAGATTCCTATGTCCATCATCGATCCGTTTGAGAGCTCCGGTTTGAAGGCGTTCAGGATTTTCCCTTCTTTATAGGCGTCGTAGCGTGAGGAATACTGGCAGTAGCTTGCTACGTACCGGCGGACTTTGCCGATTTTATGCAAGTTGGATTGAATGGCTTTGAAGTTCGGCAGCAGGGTTGTTTTCATGGCTTCCATGAGGAGTACGCCGTTTTCCTTGGCTGCTTCGATCATTCTTTTCATTTCCGCTCCGTTGGAGGCAATTGGTTTTTCGCACAGTACGTGCTTGCCATTGTTCATGCAGAGAATGGACTGGTCTGCATGGAAGGCATTGGGACTGGCGATGTATACTGCTTCGAACTCTCCGCTCGCTGCAAATTCTTCTAAATCCGTATATGTATGGCCGGCTCCGTGCTTTTCAGCAAATTCCGCGGCGCGGTCTGCTGTCCGTGAATAAACGGCAGTCAGCTTTAATTCTCCTGTCTGCTCTGCAGCGTCCAGAAATTTTTCGGTAATCCAGTTCGTTCCGATTACTCCAAAGCGGATCATATGATCTCTCCTTTATGGTTCGTTTTTCTATGATATTTTATCATATGTTGGGGGGAAACGCTTTCCCTTGCTCTGACCCCTGTTGCTTTAACGCGTCAGGGGTCAGAGTAATGCACTGACCCCACTTGCTTTAAAGCGGCGGGGGACCAGGGTCCTTCTCTTGGAACCCTTGTCACGGCTGCATTTTTCGAGATGGGGGACGGAGCCTTAGTGCTTTAGCAGAAGAGGGGTCAGAGCAGAATTTTAGCAGCAGTGTAGTAGAAGTGCAGTAAAAAGTGCCGTAGGCAGTTCAATAGTAGTTCAATAGCAGTTCAGCATCTGTGCAGCGGCAGTTTAATAGCTGTGACTAACAGCAGTCCAACACCAAACCCCATCAAAAAACCCGCCAGCGGCTTGCGCCGGGCGGGCTCACATAAATTATGCGTTTTTGGAAGGAACAGCAGCTTCGGAGTCTTTTTTGTCCTCTTGCTTCTCTTCTTTCATTTCTTCCTGAGGCTTGGCTTCTGTTTCTTTGCTTGCTGCCGCTTCATCTTCGATGGCAGTGGCAGGTTTGTCCAGAAGGCTTGCAGGGTTTAATGCTTTTCCGTCTTTACGGATTTCGAAATGGACGTGTACGCCGTTCTTTTCGTTTAATAGATTTTTCCCGGCCTTGCCGATTACTGCATTTTGTGCGACTGTTTCGCCTTCTTCTACTGCAACAGATGCTAGAGATTGGTAGATGGTTGTTACGTTGTCTTCGTGCTGGATCTCTACTACATAGCCAAGGATTGAGTCTTTTTCTGCCCGGAGAACGGTTCCGCTGAGGGAAGCTGCCACGTCGAATTCCTTACCGTCTTTTTGTGCAAGGTCGATTCCTTGGTTCGGACGGTACGTGTTATTATAGGATACGAGTGCCGCTTCTTGTTCTTCTTTGGAAGCTTTCGCGTCATAGAAGTTTTTGATGACTTGAATGTTCTCTTTTTCCAGGGCTGGTGCTGTGACTGTTTCGACTTGCTTCGCTACTTCTTCTGCATCCTGGCCTTTTTCGGTTTGCGGCTTGCCTGGCTGTTCGGCTATTGGGTTCAGATCATTTCGTGAAGCCTGATACATAAGCACACTTGTTAGAATCAATGCTGCGCTGACTAGATAGATGGCTGGAAATACCCAGCGTTTTCTAAAGAACTGCTGAATCTTTGAATTTTGAGAAGTACGATTTTTTTCTTCCTCTCTCATCTTCATCACCTCAGCAACATTTTGAACACAATTCTGATAATATATACACCGGTTGAAAAAAATTTTAAAAATGCTTAGTATGTGCTTGTGAATTTAGCATTATGCAGCTGAAGAGGATGTTGTTTTATGAAAAAAGCCTGGTACTGGGTGCTGACGATTGCCCCGATTGCGTACATGTGGCTGATCTGGATGCTTTCCAGTGTTCCCGGGGATCCGGATGCCGCGGATACATGGGAGGCTGCTGTAAAGGATTCGCTTCATTTTATTGAGTTCGGCATTCTTTACTGGCTGTTTGCGTTTGCGCTCATTGTTCACGGCAAATGGTCGAAGCAGACGAGTCTATTGATTGTGCTGGTCTGCATTGGATACGGCGCCATCGATGAAATTCATCAGATGTATACGCCGTTCAGGACCGCTACATGGTTTGATTTATTTAAAGATGCAGTGGGAGTGACGGTTTCCTATCTGATTATGAGGTGGACGTATTTTAAGAGGGCGGACCACTTTTTGCATAAGCTTGAGTTATTGAACAGGAGGAACGGAGAATGAAGCTGCGGTTAGCCAATAGAGAAGATTTGCCGAGAATTGTGGATATCTACAACACGACGATTGCATCGAGAATGGTCACGGCCGATCTGGAGCCGGTCAGCTATGAGAGCCGGGAAAAGTGGTTTGATGACCATACGGACCGCTATCCGCTCTGGGTGGCTGAGGAGAACGGGGCTATCACCAGCTGGGTCAGCCTTCAGCCTTTTTACGGCAGGGAAGCGTATAAGCATACAGCAGAGGTGAGCATCTATATCGACCCTGCCTTCAGGGGAGCGGGTCTCGGGAAAAAATTGCTGCAGGCCGCCATTGATGAATGTGCGGGTCTGGATATCTACACCCTTCTTGGCTTTGTGTTCGGCCATAATGAACCAAGTATCCGGCTGTTTGAACGGTTTGGTTTTAGTCGATGGGGGACGTTCCCGGGAATTGCAGAGCTTGAGGGTGTGGAGCGGGACTTGGTGATTCTGGGGAAGCGGGTAAAGTAAACAGACCGGCAATGGTGCCGGTCTGTTTTTTACTGCTGGGCCGTAAGCTTTGTCAAAAATGGGTCGGCTGCTGCCAGGGTGGTGCCGTTGTAGTAGTGTCCGACGATTTCCTTGTAGGTTTTTCCGTCCTTGGCCATAAAGTTGGCTCCGTATTGGCTCATCCCGACCCCGTGGCCGTAGCCTTTCGTCTGAATGACGATGTTGCCGTCTTTGCGGGTCCAGGCAAAGTCTGTGGATCTGAGCTGCAGTTTATCGCGGACATCGCGTCCGGTGAGGGTCTTGCCGCCAATATCTACACTGGCCACGCGATTGCTCGATGTCCGTTTCGTCACGGTTCCGATTGTTTCTGCGCTTGAGAGCTTCACGCCGAGCTTCCGTTCAAAATCCGCGACCGTGAAAATCTGCTGGTTGTAAAATTTCGGGGATTCTTTGTCCCATGCACTTTCGACACTTCTTAAGTAAGGAATGGCGTTCGGCCAATAATCTTCAGAGTTCTCCGTGTAGCCGTTGCTCGTTGAAAAAAAAGAGGCGGTGATGGGCTGGTTCTTATAGGTGAGGATCTGGCCGGTTGTCTCGGCTACTGCTGTCAGCACCTTTTGCGCCCGCCAGTCGTAGTCACTCCCCCAGATTTTCTTCCATTCCCCTTTGTTTTTGTATACCTGGTGCACGACAGTATCGGTTACATCTGCTTTTGATCCGGCTGGAGTCGCCATCCTGCTCTCCCCGGACAGTTTTTTTACAATAAAGGTCCTTGCTGCAAGAGCCTGGGCTTTCAGGGCTTCTTCTTCAAAATCTGCCGGCATTTCTGCGGCCACCACTCCGAACACATAATCCTCCAGAGGCACGTTCTCAACTTTTCCCTGAGCTGTGCGGTAAACCGATACGGTCACACCCGATTTCGTCTCCAGCGGTTTCTCCTGCTTTTCCTTCTGCTTCAAATCCTCTTCCAGCCTGCCGTTTGACTGGCTGATGAAGGGTGAGACGAGCAGTGCCGGTATGATGAGAATCAAAACAAAAAGTCCGGCTAGTACGACCAATAGCGGTTTCATAGATTTCATTCATTGAGCCTCCTGGTTAGAGTTTGCTTATACTCCATCCTATGGGCTTGGACAACCTTTTATGCCTTTTAGAGAAGGTCGTTTTCGCTTATGATCTCACCTGACGCCGCCAGAACGAGGTGTTTTGAATCGAGCATCCAAAGCTTTTGATAGAGGCCCGTTTTACTGTCCCATACCCAGTAAGGCTTGGTGAGAACGTGAGGCCGCAAGTTTTCAGCCGCTTCCTTTTTTGAAACGGCCACCGGAGCCGGAGAGGCGAATTCTTTCAGTGCCTCATTCATCATAGACGTGTCTATTTCATGTACAATCTCCGTTCCTTCCAAAAGATAGACCAGCTTCTCGAATAGAGCGGACGGATTAACAGGATACAGGTGGGCCGTCAGCCGGCTGTGGTCTCTGCAAATGTTCCGCAGGATCCACTTGCCGGACTCGTCCGGCCGGTATTTTTGCAAATGGCCGGCTGCCGCCTGTATAACCGATTCCTCCTCCCCATCCGTGATGGGCGCGGCATCTGGATGCGGCTTGTTTCGGAGGGCATCCTCCCATTCAGGCAGATCCCTTTCGATGAGAGCACGTTTATTTACAAATGGCGTGATGGCACTTTCTGTTTTGTTCCAGGTTAGAATTTTTTCAGGATACACCCCAAGCATGCGGCTTTCACTGAATTCAAACGGCAGTACAGCGGTCCCGTTTTCATTTAAGAAAACCTCTTCCACCGCATAAACTTGTACATATGCCTTTTGCTTTGCATCCGGATAAGGCAGAAGCACGAGCTGATTCAGAAGGGTATTTTCGTACCACTGCAAGTCTTTGGCTGCTTTGGAAAACAACGTTTTGTCCGGATAGCCTGGTTCGAGTTGGAAGCCGATAATGGTCCCATCTTTTTTCAGAGTGAGGGAAAACAGACCTTGCATGAAAATAGGCGTACCATCATACGTTTTTGTAAACTTGTACTCGATCTCTTCGCCGTCTGCTGCTTCCTTGCTGAGGATGAAATGTTCCTTATATGTAAGACCGGTTTTCCGTTCTGCCCACCGGATCGCTTCCTCCTTGCCAGCTGCCTGCAACGCCGCCGGGTTATTCCGAAGATCACAGCCGCCGACGATTAGAAATGATGTGTACTTCCCGCTGTTCAGGTGGTATTCGATAAATATCGTCCCATCCGGATTCAACTCCTCTTCGTCTGGCGCGGTGCCCTCCGGATACCATCCAACAGAAAGAAAGTAATGCGTCTCCCTGTTCACTTTCAGCTCTCTTCTGACGGTTGCTTCTCCCGGCGTAAAGCCCCGGAGCCGGAATTCCTCTATCATTTGATCGAGTATCTCATTCTGCTTCATCCCGTGATCCCCCTTTTACCTGTAATACGAAATCCGTCGGAAAATGTTTCATCTTCAGCAGGAATGAATTTCCTTATAGGAAGGTATACTGGAAGTGATACCTGAAGAGGGCCCATTTTCATGTAACTTTGGGTCACACCATGACGTTTGACTGCCCGTTTCGGAGGAATTGATGACCGGTCTGGGCTGATCACGGTTTTTCTTCTAGGAATTACGGACTTCCGGCGAGTAATTGCGGACTTTCTTCTGTTGATTGCTGACTTTCTTCTAATAATTGCTGACTTCCGGGCATTAATTGCTGACTTTCGGACATTAATTGCGGACTTTCTTCTGTTAATTGCTGACTTGCAGGCATTAATTGCGGACTTCCTTCCAGAATTACTGCTGGCCGGGTATAATTGCTGACTTCCTGATGTTAATTGCTGTCTTTCTTCGAATATTTGCTGACTTCCGGGCATTGATTGCTGACTTGCAGGCATTAATTGCGGACTTCCTTCCAGAATTACTGCTGGCCGGGTATAATTGCTGACTTCCTGATGTTAATTGCTGACTTTCTTCTAATAATTGCTGACTTTCGGGCATTAATTGCTGACTTTCTTCGAATATTTGCTGACTTCCGGGCATTAATTGCTGACTTCCTCCAGATCGCCGCTGACTGCCTGCCAACTGGATGCACGCTATGCAATTAATGATGAATCTCCAGGAGTTATGCTGATGATTCCTGAGTTTATGATGACATTTTGGGATATATGCTGAAAATATGAATTTTATGCTGAAAATATGGCACTTATGCTGAAAATACGAATTTTATGCTGAAACTTTGGCATTTATGCTGAAAATACACTATTTATGCTGAAAACACGACCTGCTTGGCAAAAGTTCTGCCGGCACGAGCCCGCAAAAAAAGAACCCGCCCAGATGGCGAGTCCTTTTTAAGCGTATAGGTAAAAATTAGGCATTCAAGTCCGATACTGCTTTGGCAGCAGGGATGGTTTGGTCGTTTTCTGTGATGCGTTCGATGCTGGCACCGATTCCTGCTAGCTTGCCGTGGAAGTTGACGTAGCCGCGGTCGATGTGCTTGAGCTCGGTTACGCGAGTGTAGCCGTCTGATACAAGTCCTGCGAGCACGAGTGCTGCACCGGCACGAAGGTCGGTTGCTGCGACTTCTGCACCTTGCAGTTCGCCTGGTCCGTTAATGATCACGGAGCGGCCTTCGATTTTGATTTCTCCGTTCATGCGGCGGAATTCTTCCACGTGCATGAATCGGTTTTCAAATACGGTTTCTGTAATCATGCTTGTTCCCTTTGCCTGAAGCAGCAATGCCATCATCTGTGATTGCATGTCTGTCGGGAAGCCGGGGTGCGGCATGGTTTTGATGTCTACTGCTTTTAATTCCTCAGGTCCGATGACACGAAGACCTTCAGCTTCTTCGATGATTTCTACGCCCATTTCTTCCATTTTCGCAACGAGTGAGGCGAGGTGCTCAGGCACTGCGCCTTGAACGAGTACGTTTCCGCCTGTGATGGCTGCGGCTACCATAAACGTTCCTGCTTCGATCCGGTCAGGAATAATGTTGTGCTTAGCGCCTGTTAGTTCTTTTACCCCTTCAATGCGGATTGTACCGGTTCCGGCACCGCGGATTTTTCCGCCCATGGCATTGATGTAGTTGGCAAGATCTACGATTTCAGGCTCTTTTGCACAGTTTTCGAGTGTCGTTGTTCCATCTGCAAGAGCAGCGGCCATCAGGATGTTCTCTGTTGCACCTACGCTTGGGAAGTCCAGGTAGATTTTAGCTCCCTGCAGTCTGCCTTTTACTTCGGCGTCGATGAAGCCATTTCCTACTTTAATGACAGCTCCCATTGCTTCAAAGCCTTTCAGATGCTGATCGATCGGACGTGAGCCGATTGCACAGCCGCCTGGCAGTGCTACACGTGCGCGGCCCAGTCTTGCGAGCAGCGGTCCCATGACGAGTACGGAAGCCCGCATTTTACGGACGTATTCGAATGGTGCTTCTGTGCTAAGCTCTTTGGATGCATCTACAATTACCTGATTGTTCTCAAAATGGACATCTGCACCTAGATGGCGCAGAACCTCATTAATCGTATATACATCGGAGAGCGTAGGTACATCACAAATAATGCTCTTGTCTTCACTTGCTAATAAGGATGCAGCGATTACCGGTAAAACGGCATTTTTGGCACCTTCTACCTTTACTGTGCCGTTTAACTTCTGACCGCCGCGGACGATGATTTTTTCCAAGGTATTCCCCTCCGCGTCCCAAATTCTCTATATTAATATTCAGTCGTGATGATTGGTGTTCCTGCGACAACCGTAGTATTTTCGCCCAATCCGCCGTGTCTGACGGCTATTTGCATGTTCATGCTGCCTTGTTCAGCCGGGATCGTCTGTCCCCAGCGTGCTGTGTATGCAGATACCGATACGAATGAAGGTTCTTTAAGCTGTTCAAGCGGTACTGCGTTAAATTCGTTGAGCAAAGCATCAGAAAGATGCAAAACACCTACCATCTTATCATCATAACTGCCTTCAATACAAGAGAATATTGTGGGATATTCATGAAAAATGTCGAATGATTGCTTTTTAAAGTATTGATGTACCTCTGTCCAGTTCCGGGAATTCCCAGTGCCCTGGACCTGATACAGGATATACGATTGCCTTTGTCTGTTTGTGTCGGTTGATACAATCTGCAGCGTTTCCGTACCGTCTTTAAACTCCCGGATTCCTGCTGCTTTCCATCCATTGGCGGTCTTTTCGACTGACCAATTAAAAAGACGATGCTGCTGTGTAAAACGTTTCACATTTTCGGAAAAATTTCCGGGCGGAATCGAAATGTTTTCTTTGGAATACATCGTCCATTTCTTTACAGCAATGCCGTTTTTCCCGAAAGCATCGGCTAACTGTTCCATTTCCGGCTTATTGACAGCTGCCTCGCTGATCTTTATGCAAATGCCCGTAACAAAAGCAAGCACCGCTGCCATGATAAAAAGGTGTTTTATTTTGTCCATCCCGTCCACTTCCTCTCCATACTCTCAGTGTTGCCGGAGAGGGGCTGGACATACGTGGAAAAAGTCGTCATTGTTCTACATCCCAAGCTTTTTGGGAAGGTCTTTCGTACTGATCGCAACGGGGTAATACGGGACATTCCGTCCCTTGGCCAATCCCGAGTACCGGTCAGATTTTCCGCTGGGATTCCTTCGCTGCAATCCCTTCTCCACCTATATTCCCAGAGAAAATAAGCATTAAACTTAAAATAAGGATGGAAGTTCCTTTGACCAGAAGAAATATTCGAGGAAAAAGCTGCTGGCCAGGTGTGCGATCGCAATGGTAAGAAGGATGTATAACACCCTTGCCTGTACGACGCGGCCGCTTCGGATAAATTTGTCGAAGTTCAGCGCCTGCAGTGCCCACCACGTCACTGCAATAAAAAAGAGGTGGGACATCAGGCCGATGAGAGCCTGCTGGGAAAATTCAATCATGCAACGGTCTCCTTTGCTCCATTTATGTGACGGCTTGAGGCCGGTCTATGCAAACACACAAAAAAGAAGAGGTTTTCACCTCTCCTATTATATCGGACGCCCTGAATAAAATGATAGGAATTTAAAGAATGTGCGGAAAAATCCCAAAGAAAACGGTTCCAGCGGTACAAATGAGGACAGCCGCCGCGGCTGCTGGACGAAAGCGTACTTTTTCCTGATTCTGATGCGGCTTAAAAAACATCATGCTTATTATTTTAAAATAGTACATATACGAGATGACTGTTACCGCGAGCATGATGCAGGCCACAACAAGCATAGGGGTGCCGGCGGTGAGTACGCTGAGCAGGATGGTCAGCTTCGCCATAAAACCTGCTGTTCCGGGAATGCCGGCGAGCGAGAGAAGAAAGATTCCCATTATAACAGCGAGGGCAGGCGACGTTTTGAAAAGGCCGGCAAAGGCTGGCAGATCGGATGATCCCTGCTGATGTTCCACAGCCTGAAGCACGGCAAACGCTCCTGCATTCATGAATAGATAGGCAAGCAGGTAAAACCAGACTGCATCAAGCATGAGCGGTGAGCCCGGTGCAGCAAAAGCGGCGAGCATATAGCCTGCGTGGCCGATGGAAGAATAGCTGAGCATCCGTTTTGCGTTCTTCTGTTTTAATGCAGCGGCGTTTCCGGCGATCATCGTGAGCAAAGCGAGCACCGCAATATACGGCTGAAGTTCTACAAACACCGGCTCTCCCTGGAGCGACGAGGCCTGGATGAAGACGGTATAAAAAACCCTGATCAGCAAAATGAAGCCTGCTGCTTTTGAAACAACACTCAGGAATGCCGTAACGGAGACAGGTGACCCTTCATATACATCTGGTGCCCACATATGAAACGGGGCTGCGGCAATTTTAAAGGACAAGCCTGTCAGCAGAATGAAAAATGCAAGGCCAAGGACAAAAAGCTGGTTTGGATCCTCCAGATTTTGAAGCACAAGAGCCATCTCAGGCAAGGAGACAGAGCCCGTGATCCCGTAGAGATAGCTCATGCCGAAAAGGGTGATGGCCGTTGCTACGCCTCCGTTTATCACGTATTTCATGGCCGCTTCGTTTGATTTCAAATCGTTCTTTTTGAGACCGGCCATTATATAAGAAGAGATGGAGAGCAGCTCGAGGCCGGTGAAAAGGGTGATCAAATCCCGGCTTGAGCTCATAAACATTGCCCCGAGCAGAGCGGTCAGCCAGAGGGTGTAAAATTCGCTCCGTTCAGTAATTTCATTCTTTTTTTCCTGAAACGCAAGCAGGAACACGACCGCTGCTGAACCGAGCAGCAGCAGCTTGAACATTTTGGCAAAAGGGTCAAGAACGAAGCTCTCCCCGAGAATACCCGTATCAGCAGGTGCTGTTGCAGCAAGTGCAGCACCGGCTCCCAGTACAGCTGCGAGCCCCAGCCAGCCAAGCCATTCTTTGTCCGCTTTTTTCGGGAGGAACAGGTCGAACACCGTGATCAGCAGGGCCCCGCCGAGAACGATGAACTCGGGAGTCATGAGCAGCCAGTTATAGGACAATAAAGTTTCAGCATCCATCGCTTACCCTCCTATTCCCTTCATGATGGTTTCAATGGCCGGCTGCAGCGGCAAGGCGAGGCCGTTTGGAAAAAGACCAACCGCCAGGATCAAAGCGAGGAGGACGGCAGCGGGACCCGCTTCCGACAGCCGGATGTCTTTCAGGCTCTCCCCGAGGCCTTTTTCCTTTCCGAACGCAATGGCGAGCACGGCCCGCAGCACATAGGCAGCGGTTAAAATCAGACCGACTGCTGCCACAGCGCCAAGCTCCGGATTCACACGGAAGATGCCGATGAAGGCCGTCAGTTCACTGATAAAGCCGGACATTCCCGGCAAGCCGAGGGATGCCATCCCTGCTGCAAGCAAAATGCCGGCAAGCATGGGCAGCCTGGAGGAAAGCCCGCCGAGTTCGCGGATGTCCGTCGTTTGAAAGCGCGCCGCCATCAGACCGACAATCAAAAACAAAAGCGCAGAAATAAATCCATGGGAGACGGTTTGGAAAATCGCCCCCTGCACGCCCGCTTCATTCATCGCCCCAATGCCGATCAGCACGATCCCCATGTGAGACACACTGGAATAAGCGAGAATCCGTTTAAAATCGTATTGAATAAGAGCAAGGAATGCCCCGTAAAGCAGATTGACTGTACCCAGGATCATCAGGGCAGTCCCGATCTTGCTGAATGCATCCGGAAAAATTCCCATTCCAAACCGGATCAGCCCGTAGGCGCCAATTTTCAGCAGGATGCCCGAGTGAAGCATGACGACAGACGGCGGTGCCTGGACATGCACGTGTAGCATCCACGTGTGCAGCGGCACGATCGGGAGCTTGATGCCGAAGGAGACGAGCAGAGCAAGCAGCAGTCCAAGCTGAACGGATGGCGGAAAGTCAGGAGCTAGATCCTTCAGTGCTTCGATTTGCACCGTTCCTGTATTGGCGAACAAATAAACAATGACCACAAGCAGAATCGCTGAGCCGAGTCCGTTATAGATCAGGTAGTACCATGCTGCTTTTTCCCGCTCACGCAGCCCCCACTTCCCGATCAGGAAAAACATCGGGACAAGCGTCGCTTCAAGGAACAGAAAAAACAGGATCAGGTTTCCGGCGGCAAAAACACCAAGCATGCCGGTTTCCAGAATGAGGAGGAGGACGAAAAATCCTTTTGCCCCGGAGCGGACGTCCGATGCAGCCGCGGCAAGACTTGCGATGACTGCAGATAAAACCAGCATGATGAGTGAAAAGCCGTCTATTGCCAGTTCATATTGAACGGTAAAGAAGGGCTCTCCCTCCAAGCTTACGTTCCCGGCCTTGAACCAGGGAACAGAGACATGAAACCGCGCAATCGGCACCCCGATGCTGTATTGGATGAGAACCACCGCCGATATGAGCAGGGCCGGAAGTGTAGCGAGGAAGCCAGCTGTCCTGGCCGCTTTTCCCGGCAAAAAGAGAAGCACTGCCGCCCCGATGAGCGGGGAGAACACGATCAATGTGAGAATCCAGCTGTTCATCCGGACATCCCTCCTGTCAGCATAAATACAGCAGCAATCAGGGCAAGCCCGATAAAGGCGGCTGCAGCATAGGTCTGGGCCTGGCCGGTCTGAAGCCTTGAACTCGCGGTGCCGAGTCCCTGGACGAAGGCAGCTGTCCCTTTGACCAGCGTTTCCACGAAAAAGCGCTCGACCATCTGGCACAAAAACGCTATTGCCCTTGTTCCGGCAAGGATTGTCATTTGATAGATTTCATCTATAAAATACTTTTTCAATAAAGCCTGATGGATCATCGGCATTTTCCGGACAATGGCCGCCTTGTTGATCCACCCTTTCTCGTAGACAGCAAAAGCGAGGAATATGCCGGCGAGCGAAACCGTGACGGCCGCGGCCATCACCCAAACCGGAGCGGCTTCATGGGCTTCACCCGGAAGGAGCCACTCTGTAAGGAACGGGGACCACGGCACGTTCAAGCCCCCCGCTGCGACTGCCAGAATGCCGAGTACAGCCATTGGCGCAATCATAAACGGACCGGATTCCGCATTTGAGCGGACTTCTGCAGGCTGCAGATCCGTACTGAGCGAGGCGGCCGCTTGATCGGCACCGCGGCCGAACACCATAAAGAAGAGCCGGAACATATAAAAGGCTGTAAAGAAAGCAGCGGCAACGGCGAGCCAGAACAATACCGGATTTCCATGCAGCCAAACGGATGCGAGAATTTCATCCTTGCTGAAAAATCCGGAGAAAAGCGGGAATCCGCTGATGGAAAGCGCCCCTGTTAAAAAGAGAGGACCGGTCCAGGGCAGCTTTTTCCAAAGGCCGCCCATTTTCCGGATATCCTGCGTATGGGCAGCATGGATGACGCTTCCTGCTGCAAGAAAAAGGAGCGCCTTGAAAAAAGCGTGGGTCAGCAGATGAAAGATCCCGGCGATGTAGCCGCCAGATCCGAGGGCAAGCATCATGTAGCCGAGCTGGCTGACCGTCGAATAGGCAAGCACCCGCTTAATGTCGTTTTGCACAAGGCCGATGCTTGCGGCAAAAATAGCTGTGAAGCCTCCAATAACAGCTACCGTCTGCATCGCTGCCGCGCTTGCTTCAAACAGCGGGTACATGAGAGCCGTCAAGTAAACCCCGGCAGCAACCATCGTCGCGGCATGGATCAGGGCTGATACAGGAGTCGGCCCTTCCATCGCATCGGGAAGCCACGTATGCAGCGGAAACTGCCCGGACTTGCCGACCGCTCCCGCAAAAATGAGGAGGGCTATGACCGTGACGGTGCTATCTGGAATCAGCCCGGAACCGACTGTTTGAAAAATGGCGTCATATTCAAAGCTTCCCGTATAGGCAAACAGCAGCAGCATCCCGACCAGCAGGCCGATATCGCCGATCCGTGTCATGATGAACGCTTTATGGGCTGCCTTTTTTGCTGCTTCTTTTGAAAAATAAAAGCCGATGAGAAGAAACGATCCGAGCCCGACCAGCTCCCAGAAGATATACAGCTGAAGGAGGTTCTGGGTCATGACCAGACCGAGCATCGCAAAGGTAAAAAGCCCGAGATAGGCATAAAATACATGCAGCCTTTTGTCCCCGGCCATATACGTCTTTGAATAAACATGGACGAGAAGGCTGACAAGCGAAACCGTCAAAAGCATGAGGGCGTTCAGCTGGGTAATCTCAAATCCTGCCGTTACTTGCACATCACCGATTGAAAGCCATACTGCTTCGGCTTTAAACGTACCATGCTGCAGCCGGTCGGCGAGAACCATGACCGACAGCAGAAAAGACAGCAGCAGCAGGCCTGTTCCGGTCAAAAAACTGTTCAGCCGCCTTCCGGCAAAAAGCAGAATCAGGAAGGAAGCAAGCGGAAAAAGCGGTATCAGCCAGGCATATGGCATCATATTCCCAATCCCCTTTTTTCTGTATTTCTAATGCTTCATCGTATTGCTGTCTTCTGCAAGGACCGATTTCCGGTTCCGGTACAGGGCGAACAATATGGCCAGTCCAACCGCGGCTTCAGCAGCGGCAATCGTGATCGAAAACAAGGCAAAGATCTGCCCGGTAATCGCCGGGGCGGCTCCAAGCTTACTGAACGCGACAAGATTCAGGTTGACCGCGTTCAGCATCAGCTCGATACAGATCAGGATAATGACGATGTTCCGTTTCGTCAGCGCCCCGTAAAGCCCGATGCAAAAAAGGATGAGAGCGAGAACGAGGTATCCGGACAGCGGCACTGTGGTCATGAGGAATCCTCCTTGTCATCCTTTTTTGCCAGTATGATCGCTCCCATCAAAGCAGCCAGGAGCAGAACGGAGGTCAGCTCAAACGGCAGGATGTGCTCGGTAAAAAGCGCGATGCCAATCTGCTCTGTATTGTTTTCATGGAGTGCAGCCGGCTCTCCCTCCAGGTTCAGCCGGTAAATGCCGGTATACATGACCCCTGCAAAAACAGCGATCGCTGCTGCAGTCAGCCAGTTTCGCAAGCGTGCCGGTGCTGCCCCCTCTTCATCGGTTTTTCTCGTCAGCATGATGCCGAACAGCATGATAATCGTAACCGCACCGGAGTAAATCAAAATCTGAACGACTGCGATAAATTCAGCTGTCAGCAAAATATACAGGCCGGCGATGCTTAAAAAGGTGAGGACAAGGGAGACGAGCATATGGACTACTTTGCGGACATTGAGCATCATAATCCCGCCGGTTATCGCCAGAAGAGAAAGAATGGTGAACGCGGCAAATTCTCCAGACATCATTCCACTTTATTCTCCTTCCGGACGTGGGTATCATTTTCATCCAGCCACTTCATGTCTTTAAACAGTTCATCGCGGCTGTATTCAGCAAGCTCGAAATGGTTCGTCATCACGATGGCCTCTGTCGGGCATACCTCCGTGCACAAGTCACACAGAATGCAGATTTCAAAGTTAATGTCATACGTTTCTATGATTTTCCCCTTTTTAGACGGATCCGGGTGTTTTTTGCCGGTCAGGGAAATGCAGTCCGTCGGGCAAATGTTCACACACTGGTTGCAGACGATGCACTTTTCCGGATAAAACTTCTGAATGCCCCGGAACCGGTCCGGCAGCTGCAGGGCTTCATTCGGGTAGTCATAGGTGACCTTTTTTTTCGCGAGATTCTTCAGCGTATAGGAGAGCCCTTTTCCCAATCCCTTCATGCCGTCACTCCCTTTCTCACGGTTATCGGAAAAACAATTCCTTTACTAAGGCTGTGATAAAGATATTGGCAAGTGCTGCTGGAAGAAGGACCTTCCAGCCAAATTCCATCAGCTGGTCTGCACGGAGTCTCGGAAACGTGACCCGGAACCAGATTAATGTGAAGACGATGAGGCTGAACTTCAAGGCAAACCAGACAGCCCCCGGGATGAACCCGAGAAACGGCACCCCATGCCATCCTCCGAGAAACAGGACAGTTGTAAGGGAAGCCATCGCGAAAAAATAGACATATTCAGAGAGCATAAAAAAGGCCCATCTGAACCCGGAATACTCGACATGATAGCCAGCCACAAGCTCTGATTCCGCTTCAGGCAGGTCAAACGGTGTCCGGTTCAGCTCTGCTGTGGAAGCAATCAGAAAAATGATAAAGCCGATCGGCTGTAAAAATACGTACCACACCTTTTCCTGGCCAGCGACGATTTCATTTAGATTGAGGCTGCCTGTCAGCAAAACGACACCAATTACACTCATGACGAGCGGAATTTCATAGGAAATCATCTGCGCGGCTGCCCGCATCCCCCCGAGAAGGGAATATTTATTATTGGACGCCCAGCCGCCGGCTACAACTCCGACCGTGGTCAGTCCGGAGATCGCGATATAGTAAAGCAGGCCGACACCGATATCGGCAAACTGGAAGGCATCTGTAAAAGGGATGACTGCCAGGACAAGAAATGCCGGAGCAAAGGCGATGACCGGAGCCAGGATGAAGAGCGGGCGGTCAGCAAGCTTCGGGATGGTATCTTCTTTTAGCAGAAGCTTAAGCACATCCGAAACTGTCTGAAGAAGGCCCCACCTGCCTCCAACCTGATTCGGACCGATCCGCCCCTGCATGAAGCCCATGACTTTCCGTTCAGCCAGGATCCCGTAGGTCACAAAACCGAGTACGACAAACAGAAACAGGAGCGCGAGTGCAAAGAAGGCGAGAAAATTCCACATCGTCGGCTGGGAATACAGCAGATCCTCCATCATTACCCGTCCACCTCCCCAAGAACAATATCAATGGCTCCGAGAATGGTAATCAGGTTCGCCATATTTTCTCCTTCCAGGAGCTTGGGCAAAATCTGCAGGTTGTAAAAGGAGGGCCGCCTGAATTTCAACCGGTACGGCTCTTTTTTTCCTTCCGAGGCAATATAGCAGCCGATTTCCCCGCGCGGAGACTCGATCCTGACATACGTCTCTCCTTTTGGCGGCTTAATGATTTTCGGCACCTTCGCCATAATCGGCCCGTCTGCCGGGAACTGCACCACAGCCTGTTCGATGATTTTCAGGGATTCTTCAATCTCCGCCATCCGGCATTCGTAACGGGAGAAAGCATCCCCCTTCGTCCGCACCGGAATTTCAAAATCAAATCGGTCATACAAAGAGTATGGCTCATGCTTGCGGAGGTCCCATTCCACACCCGTGCACCTCAGGTTTGCCCCGCTGAGCGAATATTCAAGCGCTTCTTCTTTCGTATAAATGCCGACATCCTTCACCCGGTTCAGAAAGATTTCATTCCCTGAAACGAGGTCATGATAGCCCTTCAGCTGCTCCCGCATGTACGGAACAAAATCCGCCACCTTTTCAAGCCAGCCGTCCGGCGCATCCCACTTCACCCCTCCGACTCTCATATAGTTGAAGGTCAGCCGCGCACCGGAAAGCTCGGTTAATAGATTAATAATCATTTCCCGCTCCCGAAATGCATAGAGGAATGGACTGACGGCTCCGATATCCAGCAGATATGTTCCCCACCAGACTAGATGGCTCGCTACACGGCCGAGCTCCATCGCGAGGATGCGGAGGTACTCTGCCCGCTCCGGCGGCGTAATGCCGGCCATCGTCTCGACCGCATGGCAGATCACGTAGTTGTTCGTCATCGCCGACAGGTAATCCATCCGGTCGGTATACGGAATGATCTGGGTATACTGCAGGTTCTCGGCGAGCTTCTCCGTCCCCCTGTGCAGGTAGCCGATTACCGGGGTCGCCTCCTTAATGATCTCCCCATCGATTTTTATAACAAGCCGGAACACCCCATGCGTACTCGGGTGCTGCGGACCGACATTCAAAAGCATCTCTTCCGTGCGGATCAAAGGCTACACCTCCACATCATACGGTTCATAATCCTTTCGGAGCGGATGGCCGACCCATTCATCAGGCAGCATAATCCGCTTCAAGTTCGGATGATTGACAAAATGAATGCCAAGCAGATCGTACGCCTCCCGCTCCGGCCAATCCGCACCGCGCCAAAGGCCGGCAACCGAATCGACTTCCGGGTTATCCCGGTCCACCTTGGTCTTCAGAACGATCGATTGCCGATGCGTGTAAGAGTACAGGTACAGGTAGATCTCCATGTGGGTCTGAAAATCGGTCGCATGCATCTCCGATAAATAATCACAGGCAAGGTCTTCGTGCCGGCGCATAAGAGCAGCTGCCTTCAGGTAATGCTCCTTTGCCACAGTAATCGTCGGAACTTCCTTCGACAGCCGGTTGATAGATGCTTCCTGAACACACTCAGGACCAAGAGCAGCAGAAAGAAGAGCGGCCGTCCGTTCAAGCCGCGGCTGATGGACGGATGGAACCTCTTCTTCCGGCTCCTCCGCTTCATTTGCAGCAAGCTTCGCCTTCGCGGCCGCAGCGGCTTTCGCTTTTGCGGCTGCTACTGCTTTCGCTTTCGCCTTCTCCTCATCTGAGAGCGGTACAGAGGACTGACCGGATTTCGCAAGAGCAACTGCCTTTGCTTTCGCGGCTGCAGCCGCTTTGGCTTTTGCTGCGGCAGCGGCTTTCTGTTTCGCCAGATCATCGCTGGCTTCAGCCGGGGCGCTTCCATCCGACTCCATCCGCTTCTGTTTCGCGAGAGCTGCCGCTTTGGCTTTCGCGGCTGCGGCGGCTTTTTTCTTGGCCAGATCATCGCTGGCTTCAGCCAGGGCGCTTCCCTCTGACTCCATCCGCTTCTGTTTCGCGAGGGCGGCCGCTTTGGCTTTCGCGGCTGCGGCGGCTTTTTTCTTGGCCAGTGCAAGGGAGGCTTCCTCTGCCGCTTCTGCTGAGGCAGCAGTTTCTTCCGCAGGGTTTTCCTGCATCAGCTTTTCTTTAGCAGCCTGCCTCGCTTTTTCGGCTGCTTCTTTTTTCAGCTGCTCCAGACTTTTTCCGTCTGCCATCGGTTAGTGCACCTGCTTTCCCGTTTTGGCTTCGTAACGGATTTTTTCCTTTAGTTTATTAATTCCGTAAATCAGGGCCGCCGGGTTTGGCGGACATCCGGGGATGTATACATCGACCGGAACAATCTGGTCCACTCCTTTTACGACTGCATACGATTTAATGTATGGACCGCCTGCGGTTGCACAAGAGCCCATGGCGATGACCCATTTAGGCTCCGGCATCTGGTCGTACAGCCGCTTCAGGATCGGCGCCATTTTTTTCGTCACGGTGCCGGAGACAATCATGACATCGGACTGGCGCGGAGAGGTGCGGAAAAAGGAGCCGAAGCGGTCCAGGTCATAGTGGGAAGCTCCGACCCCCATCATTTCAATCGCACAGCAGGCAAGTCCAAAGGTCAGAGGCCAGAGGGAGTTGCTGCGCGCCCATGCCTTTAGTTCCTCAAGAGTGGACAGGAAAACACTTTGGCGGATTTGGTCGAGCTCGTCTTGCGGAAGGTTTTCAAGCTTTAAGTCCATTTGAGCACCCCTTTCTTCCAGGCATACAGCAAGCCGATCAAAAGCATCACAACGAAGATCAGCATCTCGATCAAGGCAAAAAGTCCAAGCTTTTCATAGGCGACAGCCCATGGATACATAAAAACCGTTTCCACATCAAAAATGACAAACAGCAGGGCAAATATGTAATAACGGACATTGAATTGAATTCTGGAGTCGTGGAACGGTTCGATTCCGCTCTCATAGGTGGTCATCTTAGCTTGTGTAGGTGCGTGAGGGCGAAGCAGCCGTCCGATTGTCAGTGCAATCGCAGGCAGAAGCAGTCCGAGAAGAAGAAAGGCGGTAACGATTAAATAGTTATTCCAATATGGATAAAGTGATTCCATGATCCCCCTCCAATGTTGAAACCTTCTAAATTTTCTAATAATGTAATCGCTATCATTATAGCAAAAGGAGCCTATCAGTGTCGATACAGCCTGCAAAACATTTCCATACACGAAACCATCTTTAGTACATGTTATGCGGACGAATTCCTATACAGCACAAAAACCGCCTGCTAGGCAGACGGTTCATTCATCATTTTGGAATGAAGCCGTTTGTAAGGCTTCCTCAATCCATATACCCTTTTTTTCGAAAGCAGCTGATAAATGCCCAATTTGGTTTCGTAGTCGATTTCACTGCCGTTCAGGATCACAAAGTAGGCTTCTTTTAATTCGATCCACAGCCCGGGCTTATTGGGTACAAACCATACGGAGCGGATTCCTTTCAAAAAGGCTCTTGCCTGCTTTTCGTTAGGATCCTCTTTAATGCGGCTGACATGAAGGGAAATGGTTCTTGACCAGAGCATGCGGAACAGAATCCGCAGAAAAAACAGTACCGCTATTAGAGAAACGACCCATACCGCCATCTGGTACTCTCCTTGACTATCTGTTATTTGTATTTAATTCTACCTAAATTACCCACTGTTTACTATATTTTTCTTGCATTAGGCAATGGTTTCTATTCCCTATTATTTTACAAATTCCGTGTTATACTGACAGTGGCTTTTCTTTGGAAGGAGTGAAAGAGAATGCATGAATCATTTCATATAGAAGAAGAATACGGACGCAGCCTCCCTGAATTTGAAACCGAGTTTGAGGCGATTGCTTACTATTATGACTACCGGCAAGAAATGCTCGCAACGCTTTTTGATGCCGCTGAATATTTACGGATCAGAGAACTGGATTATTCACCAGAAAGTCTTTATGACGTTGAAAACCTGTACTTCTCATGTTTCCGGACCAATGGCTGGAAGGAGCTGCAGCTCACCATCCGCGAGTTCGAAATGATGATGTCCATTTATTTCGGTGAAGTGGTGACCCGCCATATTTCCCAAACGGACTGGACAGTCAAGCCTTATCCGTTTGATGAAAAAAAGTACGTTCTCGGGCTGAAGCGCGGCCAGCACACCGACTTTTCCACGAACCTGTTCGAAGATCATTACTTGAGTGTGAAGAATGAAGAGGAGCAGTACCTTTATAATCGGTTTAAACGGATAGAGGAACGGATCTGACCTGAAAAGGTCCGCTGCGTGTCGAAAAATGGAGAATAATCGAAAGACAGGTATTATCGGAGATAAACTTTTGAATTCGAAGATAAATTTTTAGTTTCGAAGATAAATTGATATTTTCGCAGATAAACGATTTTTTTCGAAGATATCTGCACCGCACCATGTAAAAAGAGCCGGGAAACCGGCTCTTTTTTTACAGCGGCACCATGATTCTCTGCTTTTGCCGGAAGATGGCCCATTCTTTGAAGCCAATCTCTTTTAAATTGCCGCGCACTTCTTCAAAATCGTCGCCGACCCGTTCCGGTTTGTGGGCATCGGAGCCGAACGTGACCTTTACTCCGTGGTGGAGGGCCCGTTCAAGCAGTTCATGGGACGGATACCATCCTCCGCAGTATTTATTTTTGCCGGATGTGTTAATCTCAATGGCCACATCAGCCTCGGCAATGATTTGCAGTGTCCGGTCTGCTGCGTCCGTCTGGATCGCGGAAAACTCAGGGTAGTAGCCCTTCATCGCATCGATATGGCCGAGAATCTGGAAAACCCCGCTGCGCGCAGATTGTCCGATCATTTGGTAATAGTTTTCTTTCGTCTGCTGTTTTTGAGCGGTGCTTAACCCTTCCCAACGGTCTTTTTTAAAAATGCTGGCCCCGTCCACAAAATGAACCGAACCAATTATGTAATCGAGCGGGAACTGCTCATAAAACTTCTTGTACTGTGCCAGATGCTCAGGGAAAAAGTCCGATTCTACTCCGAGCAGCACTTCAATCCTGCCTTCATATTCTTTTTTCAGCTGCAGCACTTCCTCTGCATACTCCGGAAAATGGCTCTTCGCCATAGAGATCCCCGGGTAAAGGTGATCCTCCTCCGAGTACAGATGCGGCGAGTGATCGGAAATGCCAATGATATCAAGGTTGTTTGAGATTGCTGATTCAATATAGTCTCTTATTGACTGGACAGCATGCCCGCATCGATCGTGATGCGTATGAAAATCGAATTTCATGTTCCCACTCCTTCTTCTCATCCTGATACTTGCTAGTTTACCAGAAGGAATGTGAAAAGTTTAGTGGCGTCCTCACCGGCAGGTCTACTCTACTGTTCCCAGTTTCTTTTTTAATGCTTCGTAAAATTTATCCTGGTGATCAGGGCGGATGTGTGCTGCGGTCACTTGACCGGTGAACCCGTATATTTTTCGGACCGTGACAGGGTTGTAAAATTCGATGACAATTTCCGGCTCTTCTTTTACGAAGTCTGCAGGGATGCCATCAAAGGCCTCTTTTTGAGTTCCATGTATCTTTTTATCGTAGTAAGCGACAGAGCGGATTTCACTATATGGCACATCGATTCTTTTCGTCAAGCCCATCTGAATATAAAGCGTGTCTTCTGTTAGTCTGATTGGTTCAAGGCGGACCGCTTGAATTTCTGCCAAGAAAAAAAGAATGGTGTAGGCGTTAATAAGAAGCATGGCGATAGAGAGCACAGGGCTCCAAGAGTGGAGCAGAAAATGAAAACCGATGGATTCGATCACAATTGCGTGAATAAGCATGACATAAAAGGCGATAAAGCTCGTCCTTTTATGGGTGGTAAAGTAAAGATCCGAGGCGGGAGGCTGTTTCCGCCAGGTGAAAAGGCTGTAGCGGAACATCGCGATTTCACTTGCGAAAATAGCCGCTATTCGGTTTGATTCCCCAAATACAGATAATGCCATGTCCAGTTTAGGCAAAAACGGGATATGTTGTTTATCGTTTATGGTACGAATCGCACCAGGCAGCTTGATTGCCAGTTTGCTCAGGATGTACAGCTCCAGCGCAATCAGTGCGGCTTCCCCTGCAAGTACCGCATAATAGATGCTTTCCATGTTTTCCTGGTAAGCGGCCGGGATGATGAACCATGAAGCCACAAGCCCTGCAAGGATAATAGGCACAATGACTTTTATCGGGTACCTTTTCCGGATGATTAGAAAATAGGCCAAAGCAGGAATCACGAGCAGACAATCAAGCAAGGTACCGAAGGCCACTTGAGGCGAATGCGGGATAAAATTTGGAATCCGGTAAACCAGGGTGTTGGAGCACAGAATTAGAGTGGTAACGATAAGAAACCATCCCCATTTTGGCTGGGATAAGCGCATAGCTGTCATGTAAAGCACCTCCTCACATCCCATAATACCCATTTATATACAGCTCAGCATATGGAAAGTTTGACGAATTAAGGAAGTTTATATTTGAACTGCATTGGTGCCGGAATAAAGAGAGGCCAGTCCAGTATGGTTCCTATGGCAGCTTGGGGTGAGTGGGTTACAAAGTTTGGCAGAGGTGGGCTAATGCATTAGAGTTCAAAATCAGGGTCGAAGGAACACAAAACCACCCCCACTTCGGATTGGCTAAACAAATAGCTGTCATATAAACCCCCTCCATAATTACTATAATTTTACTTTTTAATAAAGAGATTGCTAGAACGGATGGCCAAATTGTGAAATTTATGTTTAACGTGAATTTGGATGGGGAACAAATTTATCATCCAGTTTATTATGGAGATCTATTTTTTTACAAGGAGTTGCAAGGCCTATACTCATTAAGTTCGACAGCATCCACTCGGTTATTTTGTATAAAATAAAAAAGGCTGCTGAAAATCACTGTTGCAATAGCCCGCTGACCATTGCAGGATTAAGTGAATTACTCGGTTTTACAGAAGAAGAGATCCTCGTTTCACTTGAGCTTGGAGAAAGTCCGGCAATTGTTATGGCAGCAAGGTAGTGGCAATAAAAGCGTTGATGAATGAACTGGCTTTAGAAGAGCATAAAAAACCCCCGGCGCAGCAGCCGGGGGTTTCTCGTTACATCCGATTATTTTTTACGTCAATTCGGTTAATCGCTTTTTTTAACGCCAGTTCTGCACGGATTGCATCAACATCGCCTTCCGCTTTGTTCAAGCGGCGCTCAGCGCGCTCTTTGGCGGCTTGAGCACGTTCGACATCAATGTCCTCGGATGCTTCAGCAGACTGAGCCAGGATTGTAACATTGTCGGGACGGACTTCGATGAAGCCTCCGCTGACAGCCACAAGCTCGGTGCTGCCTCCTTTTTTCAGGCGAACCGCTCCAATTTTGAGAGGTGCAACCATCGGAATGTGTCCAGGCAGAATTCCAAGCTCACCGCTCTGAGCTTTTACGCTGACCATTTCCACTTCCGCGTCATAAACCGGGCCATCAGGAGTAACGACATTGACTTGTACGGTCTTCATTCCCAAACCCTCCTAAGGACCAGATTAGACTTCTACACCCATGCCTTTTGCACTTTCCAAAACATCCTCGATGCGTCCGACAAGGCGGAAAGCATCTTCCGGAAGGTGATCGTATTTGCCGTCAAGAATTTCTCTGAAGCCTTTAACCGTTTCTTTAACCGGCACATATGAACCCTTTTGGCCAGTGAACTGTTCGGCAACGTGGAAGTTCTGAGACAGGAAGAACTGGATGCGGCGTGCACGGTGTACAACCAATTTATCTTCTTCAGAAAGCTCATCCATCCCAAGGATCGCGATGATATCCTGAAGCTCTTTGTATTTTTGAAGTGTCTGCTGTACTTGACGGGCCACATTGTAGTGCTCTTCTCCGACGATTTCAGGAGAAAGGGCGCGTGAAGTGGAAGCAAGCGGATCTACCGCAGGGTAGATACCCATTTCAGACAATTTACGCTCAAGGTTTGTCGTTGCATCAAGGTGAGCGAACGTTGTAGCAGGAGCCGGATCCGTATAGTCATCGGCTGGTACATAGATCGCCTGGATGGATGTAACGGAACCTACGTTTGTAGATGTGATCCGCTCTTGAAGCTGACCCATTTCCGTTGCAAGCGTCGGCTGGTAACCAACGGCAGATGGCATACGTCCAAGAAGGGCGGAAACCTCAGAACCTGCCTGTGTGAAGCGGAAGATGTTATCCATGAAGAAAAGAACGTCCTGTCCCTGGTCATCACGGAAGTACTCAGCCATTGTCAAACCTGTCAGGGCAACACGCATACGTGCGCCAGGCGGCTCATTCATCTGTCCGAATACCATTGCCGTTTTCTTGATAACTCCGGAATCCGTCATCTCGTGGTAAAGGTCATTTCCTTCACGTGTACGCTCTCCAACACCGGCGAATACGGAGATACCACCGTGCTCTTGTGCGATGTTGTTGATCAGTTCCTGGATCAGAACGGTTTTACCAACACCCGCTCCTCCGAAGAGACCGATCTTACCGCCCTTGATATACGGGGCAAGCAAGTCAACAACTTTAATTCCTGTTTCAAGGATTTCCACTTCTGTGGAAAGATGTTCAAAGGTTGGCGCCTGTCTGTGAATCGGGTCACGGCGCTCACCAGGAGCAAGCGGAGCATCCAAATCGATATTTTCACCGAGTACGTTGAATACGCGGCCAAGGGTGATATCTCCAACAGGAACGGAAATTGGTGCTCCTGTATCGGTTACTTCCGTATTACGCTGAAGTCCGTCAGTCGATGCCATAGCGATGGTACGGACCGTATCATCACCAAGGTGCAGAGCAACCTCCAGCGTAAGCGCGAAGGACTGTTCCTTTTCGCTTGCTGTTTGCTTGATTGTAAGTGCGTTGTAAATCTCCGGCAGGTGTCCGCTTTCGAACTTAACGTCTACTACGGGACCCATAACCTGTGTAACGCGTCCTTTCATGAGCTTCCCCTCCTAACTAGCTATTTGAAAACGTGTAAAGGCTCGTTCTATTCCAGCGCGGCAGCTCCGCCGACGATCTCAGTGATCTCCTGAGTGATGGCAGCCTGGCGTGCGCGATTGAATGTGAGTGTGTAGCTGTTGATCAATTCTTTGGCATTGTCTGTTGCATTTCTCATAGCCGTCATACGCGCTGCATGCTCGGATGCTTTACTGTCCAGCAAGGCACCGTAAATCAGACTCTCTGCATATTGAGGCAGAAGAACTTCCAGAATCTCTTCCTCATCCGGCTCAAACTCATACGACGTTTTCTTGCCTTCAGGGGAGATTTCTGTCAGAGGAAGCAGTTTTTTCTCTGTAACATCCTGCTGGATGGCACTGACATAATGGTTATAGAATAAATACAATTCATCAAACGTTTCATCCTCGAACATTTCAACTGTCTGGCTTGCGATACTTTTGATATCGGCAAAGGCAGGCTGGTCTCCAAGACCTGTGATGTCGCGGGCAACAGGTATTCCGCGGCGCTTAAAGAAATCACGGCCGATTTTCCCAATTGCGATGACTGCATATTCTTCACTGGAAGTATGACGTTTTTGGATAGTCTGGTAAACGGCGCGGAGTATGCTGCTGTTAAAAGCACCTGCAAGCCCGCGGTCTGATGTTATAACAAGATATCCGGTCTTTTTCACTTCGCGTGAAACGAGCATAGGGTGGCTTACCCCGGAAATTCCATTCGCTACATTCGCGACTACTTCCTGCATCTTGTTCATATAAGGAACAAAAGATTTTGCATTGTTTTCAGCACGATTCAGCTTTGCTGCCGAAACCATCTCCATCGCTTTCGTGATTTGGCTGGTTTTTTTTGTCGAACTGATTTTTGATTTTATATCACGTAATGATGCCAAAGATCCTCACCACCTTGTTTTAAACTCCGGTCATATACTTGCAAAAAAGTGAGGGGAAACGCCCATGGACGCTCCCTCTTTCTCTGTTTATTCAGAAATGGCAAATGTTTTCTTGAAGCCCTGGATCGCAGAAACAATAGCGGAATCTTCCGGAAGGTTTCCGGTAGTGCGGATCTGCTCCATCATATCGGCATTGTTCTGGTCAAGGTACGCAGAAAGCTCACTTTCAAAACGGTTGATATCCTGAACAGGGATGTCATCCAGGTGTCCTTTTGTAAGGGCATAAAGGATGGCAACCTGTTTTTCAACCTTAAGCGGTTTGTGAAGATCCTGCTTAAGTACTTCTACAGTACGCGCTCCGCGTGCAAGCTTCGCTTGTGTTGCTTTATCAAGGTCAGAACCAAACTGGGCAAATGCCTCCAGCTCACGGTAGGATGCAAGGTCAAGACGCAGTGTACCTGCTACCTTTTTCATCGCTTTGATTTGAGCGGAGCCCCCTACACGGGATACAGAAAGACCGGCGTTGATCGCAGGACGTACGCCTGAGAAGAACAGGTCAGACTGAAGGAAGATCTGTCCGTCTGTGATGGAGATTACGTTCGTTGGGATATAAGCGGAGATATCTCCGGCTTGTGTTTCAACGAATGGAAGAGCGGTCAGAGAACCTGCGCCTTTTGCATCGCTGAGCTTCGCTGCGCGCTCAAGCAAACGGGAGTGCAAGTAGAAAACGTCCCCTGGATATGCTTCACGGCCTGGAGGGCGGCGAAGGAGCAAGGAAAGCTCACGGTATGCAGCTGCCTGCTTGGAAAGATCATCGTACACAACAAGAACGTGCTTGCCGTTGTACATGAACTCTTCACCGAATGTTACCCCTGCATAAGGAGCAAGGAACAAGAGCGGTGCCGGCTGGGAAGCTGAAGCCGTAACGACGATTGTGTATTCAAGAGCGCCATGTTTGCGAAGTGTTTCTACTACGTTGCGGACCGTTGATTCTTTTTGGCCGATCGCTACGTATACACAGATCATATCCTGATCTCTCTGGTTCAGGATTGCATCGATGGCTACAGATGTTTTACCTGTCTGGCGGTCTCCGATGATCAGCTCACGCTGGCCGCGGCCGATCGGAACAAGTGCATCGATGGCTTTAATTCCTGTCTGCAGAGGTTCATGAACAGATTTACGGTCCATAACTCCTGGAGCCGGGCTTTCAATTGGACGCGTCTTCGTTGTTTCAATCGGTCCAAGACCATCAACCGGCTGACCAAGCGGATTTACTACACGGCCGATCAAAGCCTCTCCAACTGGAACCTCCATGATGCGTCCTGTACGTTTTACTTCATCGCCTTCGCGAATGTCTTTGTAAGGTCCGAGAATGATAATACCCACGTTGCTTTCTTCAAGGTTCTGAGCCATTCCCAGAACGCCGTTTGAAAACTCAACAAGTTCTCCAGCCATGACATTGTCGAGGCCATGAGCACGAGCGATACCGTCACCCACCTGGATAACTGTACCGACATCACTAACTTCGATTTCAGACTGATAGGATTCAATCTGCTTTTTTATCAGAGCACTAATTTCTTCAGCTTTGATGCTCATGAGTTTCACCCCTATCTGTGATCTATTTTATAACGAGCTGTTTCTCGATCCGTGCAAGTTTGCCGCTTACGCTTCCATCAAAGATGCGGTTTCCGATCTTAAGCTTAATGCCTCCGATTAAGGTTTGGTCGATGACATTCTTGAGCCTAAGGGACGTTTTTCCGATTCTTTTTGCAAACGCTGCAGATAGTTCATTTAATTCGGTTTCATTCAGCAGGCGGACAGAGTAGACAATGGCATCCTCTGTTCCGCGGACTTGATTTGCAAGGACTGCAAATTCATCTGCCACAGCAGGGATGATGTCTGTCCGGTGACGATCAACGAGGAGATAAACCGTATTTAAAACTTGGGAAGAAAGGGAGCCAAAGCCCTCTTTTACCAGTTCTTTTTTCTTTTGCATGTCCATTTTCGGATGCTGAAGGAGAACCATCAGCGTCGGGTTTTGCGTGAACACTTCTTTGACTGTCATCAGATCATCTTCAAACTGATCAAACATCTTTGTTTCCTTTGCAATTTCAAAAAGGGCTGAAGCATACCGTTTGGAAACAACGCTGCTGCTCATCGGTGATCCCCTGCTTCTTTCAGATAGTCACTGATGAGTTTTTCCTGAGCCTGTTCGTTCAGTTCTTTTTCGATGACTTTAGAAGCGATCATGACAGACAATGAAGCAACCTGACTGCGGAGTGCGGCAACTGCCTGCTCTTTTTCCTGCTCGATTTCTTTTCGGGCAGATTCCTTAAGGCGAGCTGACTCATTCCGGGCAGCAATCACAATTTCTTCCTTTTGCTGTTCTCCGATTTTCTTGGCGTTTTCAATTAGATTCTGTGCTTCAAGACGGGCCTGCTTAAGCAGTTCACGCTGCTCTTCAATCAGCTTTGCTGCTTCACTGTTTCTTTTTTCAGCAGAATCAATTTCGTCAGCAATGAATTCTGCACGCTGCTGCATGATTCCCATTAGAGGTTTCCATGCGAAACGTTTTAAAAGGGCCAGCAAGATCAGGAAGGACAGGAGCTGAAAAATGATATCTCCGGTGTTCAGGCCTTCACCTGCTGCTGCACCTAGTACAAGTAGATTATGCATTGCTTTCGTTCACTCCCTCCAAGGGTTATGTTATAGAAAAGGATGAATGTTCGTTTTGGGACAAAAAAAAGAGAAGGTCTTTTACATAAGAGAATTGGCGAAGCAAGCTAATCTTCGCCAATTCCATCGGGCTTTTATTATTGGCCCATTACGATAAATGCGATAACTACCGCGATAATAGGAACGGCCTCAACCAATGCTACCCCGATAAACATCGTTGTCTGAAGTGTTCCGCGAAGCTCAGGCTGACGTGCGATTCCTTCAATTGTACGGCTTACAATCATTCCGTTACCGATACCTGCACCAAGTGCTCCCAATCCTACTGCAATTGCAGCTGCTAAAACTCCTAAACTCATGTGTATATCCTCCTTGTAATGGTTAAAATTTTTATTTGGATTAAACTGAATCCTGATTAGTGATCTGCGCTGACTTTATGAGCCATATACACCATTGTCAGCATGGCGAAAATAAATGCCTGTATAGCCCCTACAAATATACTGAATCCCTGCCATGCAAGCATCGGTATGATGGCTGACACAGTTCCAATGACCCCTCCGAAAATGCTGTCGGCATATCCGCTGGTGGCCATTCCCGCTAGTAAGGTAAGCAGGATTTCACCGGCATATATATTACCAAACAAACGCAGCCCCAGAGTCAAGGTATTGGCGAATTCCTCTATTATTTTAATAGGAAATAAAAATTTCATCGGCCTTACATAATCTTTCAGATATTCGCCGGCACCTTTCATTCTGATCCCGTAATAATGAGTCAGTGCGACAATCATGATTGCCAGGGTCAGGGTTATGACAGGATCAGCGGTTGGAGATTTCCACCAGAGATCGCCATCAATCACTACTGAAAAAGGAAGTCCCAGCATATTTGATACAAATATGTACATGAGAATGGTCATTCCCAGAGTCAGAAATCTGCCTCCTGTTTTCCAGTCCATTGTGCTGTTGATGATGTTTTTGACAAAGTCCATTACCCACTCAATGAAATTCTGCATCCCGGCAGGCTTAAGGGACAGCGCACGGGTACCAGCTACTGCGATAATGAAGACAATAATGCTTGAGACAGTAATCATCAAGATGTTGGCCAAATTAAAATTCAGTCCCAGGAACTCTACTATAGGTGCTCCATGTTCCAATAATATTCACCTCTCTTCCAGCTTGTTGCGTAATGTTTGAATCAGGAAATCTATCATAATAACAATGTGTATTGTTACTATTCCAATAGCCGTTGCAACCAGACTTACTTCTTCAGGATATCTCAGAGAAATAAGCACCCCAAGACCGGCTGCCGCCATTCTTGAAAGCATGCCTAACGAACCTGTTTTCCCGCCGTATTCCACCGCGTTCGAAAACCGTTTCTGTCCTCTGATCATCGTCCATAAATTAAAGAGACTGCATACTGTTCCAGTTATTAAACCGAGAAACACGTCCCTGTACTCTGTAAAACCCCAGCCAAGCACGTAAATGGCAAGCAAGTAGATTATGTATTTAAAATAGCGCTGGTTCATGAGATGCAATTCAGACATGAGATGCTCAGTCTCCTGGAAAGTAGTGGCGGACAAGCTTCAGCATGCCGTAAACGCCAGCTGAGAGTCCTAAAAGAAGGCCAATGATTAAAAACAGCGGTACCGTGTGAAAATAGCCGTCCAGCCATCTTCCGGCAAAAACTCCTATCAAGACAGATCCTACCAGGTGTGATAGAATGCCAGACATCAGGGCCATAGCCTGCAGCGGATGACGCTGTTTATCGCGCATTTGCAGCACCCCTCAATCACGGTTTTAATAGGTATTTTCAGAGGAAAAATACAAGGAATTGACAAGTTTTGAAAACCTTATCATTACCCTCGTATAGCATATCAACTGATACTCTACTGTGTCAATGTGATTCCATGCTAAAAGTTCACAAACGGCCCTGCCCGGCACAATTTGTTCACATTTTGAAATAAATTTATCGCTGGCTGTAGTTATCGATTGCAATTGTCGCTTCAATCACATCTTCCGCTTTTCCTTTGCGGGCAAAAATGAGTGCTTTATATGTTCCGGGAGGGATGTTAAGGTCCTTTAATTTCAGGATTCTTTTCATCCGGCCCCGCCCCACGTTTTCCTTCCAATCAAGATATCCAGTAAAATGATACGATGCAGAATCGTATAATGCAATGCCAATTTCATCCGCTCCTCCCGGCAGATAAACCTGGTACGCAAGCGTGCCCGGCTCTTCTCCCCGCTCAAGCTCAAATCCCATCAGCCGCGGATAATCCGGTTCATCCATCATGTATAAATAGGGCAGTGAAAAGCGTTCTCTCCCAACGAATGCTTCCAGTCTCCCCTGATGAGTGCCTTCCACTAAGTGCATCGGCGTTCCTTCAAGACCGATCGTGATGTTTTTCGAAGAACGGGGATCGACCGTTTCGGCACCCGGTATTTTCCACGTGAGCCCTGCTGATTTAGGCGGATAGGAAAAGCGGACCTTCTGAGCAGTATCAGAGTGGTTGACGATCTTTATTTTTGCCTCATAAGCTGTCCGGCGTTTCCCTGATTCGAATTTTGAAAAAACCAGGGAGCCAGGTACAATCAGCACCTCTGCCTGCAAAGCCCTCCATGCATCCAATCTGCCGGCACCTTGTTCAATCGGTTCGTACAGGTCATTGCTTTCCCTTTTCAGCGGTACGGAGGTATTCATCAGCGCCGCCTTCACTTCTTCCGGCTTCCAATCAGGATGAGCCTGCTTCATAAGTGCGGCTGCGCCTGCGACAAGCGGTGCAGCCATACTCGTTCCCTGGAGGGTTTTGTACTGCTTCCCGGGAATGGTGCTCGTAATGGCAACACCCGGAGCAACGAGATCCGGCTTGATTTGCCAGTTCACCGTAACAGGTCCGCGTGAGCTGAAGGAAGCGATGGTGTCTTCCTCCTTCATTTCCACGATGCTTCCTGTCTGCGAGATCAGCTTTTTCACCTTCATGCCATCCTCTCTGGAAATCGAGGCAGCAGGAATACCGGATCGTTTAACAGATCCGCTGAATGCACCTTTTTCACTGTTATAAACAAGAAGTCCGGCGGCACCTTTTCTTTCTGCCGTCCGAGCTTTCGCTTCGAATGAAGATTTCCCCCGCCTAGTGATGACAAGCTTCCCCTTTACGTTTTGCGGGAAGTCGTTTTCTCTCCCGAACCCGGCATCAGCCATCCCGAGATTCCGGACGGCCTTCCATGATGCCGCGCCCTGCAAGGGAGTAATTTTTATAAGCTGGTCAGCTATTTTCAGGGAAAAAATCCGGATTGGAGGTGTCGAGGCACCGACTGTTATTGCTTTTCCCGCGGTTGCCGGCGAGCCGAGCGTCCATTTGCCCGGACCGGAATTACCGGCTGCAGCAACAGCGATCACTCCTTTTTCAACAGCTTTGTCAAGCGCGAGACTGGTCGGCCAGTCCGGACCGTTCACATCATTTCCAAGGGAAAGGTTGAGTACATCTACCTTATCCTTAACCGCCCGGTCGATCGCTGCTATGATCCATTCCGACGTACCCATACCGGCCGGACCGAGGGCACGGTAAATATAGAGACTCGCCTCGGGAGCGATCCCTTTTATCTTTCCGTTTGCAGCAATGATCCCCGCGACATGGGTTCCATGGAGGGTCGCATATTTCCCTTTTGTCTCCATCGGGTAGCGGTCTCCATCCACGAGATCGTAGCCACCTGCATAGTTGCGGAAAAGATCCGGATGCATGTAGTCCATTCCGGTATCTATGATGCCAACCTTTACTCCTTTACCGGTCAGACGCTGATTTTTGCTGTCAAAAAGACCCCTGGCCTTGTCGCCGCCGACATAAGGCACGTAACCCTGATTTTCTGTTTGATACGTTGTCACAGGACCGGAGTTTTCTACTTCAGGAAGGGCTGCGAGCCGGTCAAGGTCAGCGGGCGCCCCTTCGAGTGATGCGCCCTGGAAAACATTTTGATACGTGCGACGGATTTTAATATGGGGGAAATCAAAGCGTAATTTAGCAGACAAACGGGCCCATTCTCCGGGCTTGGCCACGATAATCCGGGTTTCAGTTGTACTCAGAGCCGGTTTAGGCAGCGGGGGCCGCTGCGGATAGGTATAGGTGAGGGATGAGATACGGGGGATGAGTGCGAGAATGAGGATTAGAGCTAAAACGGATCCTCTTTTCATAAAAAAACCACCTTTCTTTGGAGTAGGGTGCTCCTGAAAGGGTGTTTTTATGATTTGGCAGCAGTGTGCCGGTCGGATATTTGCGGACTTTGGACGTTTATTTGTGAAAAAAATTTTTTATTTGCGATTTTGAACCGTTTATTTGCGAATAGGAAAGCAGCGGGGCTCGTCCGGAGCGGAATATGTTCAAAATGAACCTGGCTGCTACCGAAAATCGTGCGATATGATTGAAAGCATTCTCTATCTTAGTGAAAATCTTCATATATTATCGAAACTACCCTTTTTATTATCGAAAATCCCGGTAGATATTATCGAAATCAACCCCTATATTATCGAAAATCTCCATTATTATCGATTCGTCTTTTTTCGCCATATTTCACACCCACCTGCTGATCAACATAAAAAAACCCGGATCTGCTAAGGAGGATCCAGGTTTTTTTGCCGTTTATTTCGTTCCGAACATTCTGTCACCGGCGTCGCCGAGGCCTGGGACGATGTAGCCTTTTTCGTTCAGCTTTTCGTCTAGGGCTGCGATGAAGATATCGACATCCGGGTGAGCTACTTTAAATTCTTCGACGCCTTCCGGAGCGGCGATCAGGCACATGAACTTGATGTTTTTAGCGCCGCGTTTTTTGAGGCTGTTGATTGCTTCAATAGCGGATCCGCCCGTTGCAAGCATCGGGTCGACCACGATGAAGTCGCGCTCTTCCACATCGGATGGAAGCTTGGCGTAGTATTCAACAGGCTTGAGGGTTTCCGGGTCGCGGTATAAGCCGACGTGGCCGACTTTCGCAGCCGGGATCAGCTTCAGGATGCCTTCGACCATGCCGAGTCCGGCACGGAGAATCGGGATGATGGCAAGCTTTTTGCCGCCGAGAACGTTAGATTTTGCGATCGTGACCGGTGTTTCCACTTCGACTTCCTCCAGCGGAAGATCTCTCGTGATTTCAAAAGCCATGAGTGTTGCCACTTCGTCTACAAGCTCGCGGAAATCCTTTGTACCTGTTTTCACATCTCTTATGTATGTCAGTTTATGCTGAATTAACGGGTGATCGAAAACGTAAACTTTGCCCATGCCGCTCATCTCCTTTTCAGTAGGTCGTTCCAGTTTCATTGCACTTCCATAGATTCTACAGAAAAAGACCCTTTGTTTCAAGAGAAAGCTCGGCAATAAAAAATAGAAAAAATTGCCGAATAAAAAAGAGAACAGCGTGAAACAGCTGTTCTCCTGCCGTTTAATATAAAGGGAATTTGGAAGTAAGAGCTTCTACTCTCTCTGCCGCTTCCTTTTGTTTCTCTTCGTCTTCGGTGCTGTTCAGAGCAAGTGCGATGATGGAGGCAATCTCATCCATCTCTTCACGGCCGAATCCGCGGGTCGTGACTGCTGCTGTTCCGATGCGGATTCCGCTCGTTACGAACGGACTTTCCGGATCAAAGGGAATCGTGTTTTTATTCACTGTGATTCCGATCTCATCCAGCACGTTTTCTGCTTTTTTCCCAGTCAGGTTGAGGGACCTCACATCTAACAGCACCAGGTGATTGTCTGTCCCGCCTGAAACAAGGTTGATCCCTTCTTTTACAAGGGCTTCTCCAAGGCGTTTGGCGTTTTCAATGATTTTTGCTGCGTAATCTTTGAATTCAGGCTGCAGCGCTTCTCCGAAAGCAACCGCTTTGGCTGCGATGACATGCATGAGCGGTCCGCCCTGGATGCCAGGGAAAATCGATTTATCAATTTTCTTCGCGAATTCTTCTTTGCAGAGAATCATACCGCCGCGTGGTCCGCGAAGCGTTTTGTGTGTAGTGGTGGTGACGAAATCTGCGTAAGGAACCGGGTTGGAATGCAATCCGGCTGCAACAAGGCCTGCAATATGCGCCATGTCGACCATGAAGTAGGCACCGACTTCATCGGCGATCTCACGGAATTTCTGGAAATCAATTTCGCGCGGGTAGGCGCTCGCTCCGGCAACGATCAGCTTCGGCTTGTGCTCCACCGCTTTTTGGCGTACATCCTCGTAGTTGATGCGGTGTGTGTCCTCATCCACTCCGTACTCGACAAAATTGTACTGTACGCCGCTGAAGTTCACCGGACTGCCGTGCGTTAAATGGCCGCCGTGGGAGAGGTTCATGCCTAGTACCGTGTCGCCGTGATCGAGGATCGTGAAGTATACGGCCATGTTTGCCTGGGCACCTGAATGAGGCTGCACGTTCACATGCTCTGCACCAAAAATTTCTTTTGCCCGGTCGCGTGCGATGTTTTCAGCGATGTCCACGTACTCACAGCCGCCATAGTACCGTTTTCCCGGATAGCCTTCTGCATATTTATTGGTCAGAACGGAGCCTTGCGCTTCCATTACCGCCTCGCTGACGAAGTTCTCAGAAGCGATCAGCTCAATCTTCGTCTGTTGACGCTTCAGTTCTTTCTGGATGGCTTCAAATACGGATGGATCTTTTTCCTGCAAAAATGTCATCGGTATTTCCCCCTTATGTACACTAGTGGCTTTCTTGTAAGTCTTATTTTACACTTATCCTGAACAAAATGTAAAAGAGAATCGGCTGATTTTTAAAAAAATTGGCCTAATAACGAACTATTTAAGTTTTAAAAGCTTTCATCGTTCGATATTGGCCGTTAAAACAGAAAATCCCTGAATCGCTTCAGAGATTTGATTTATTACGTACAGGATTCATTTTCCTCGGCTGCTTCATAAACCGCTCTCGTTCCGCCGATCAGTTTCGGCCTGGTTTTAGCCATCGTCACATGGGCTTGTCCGAGCTGTTTAAGAGTGCTTCTTACCGGCACTGCCACAGCTTTCAGGTGCATGCCGATAAACGTGTCGCCGATGTCGAGGCCGGCCTCAGCCGAAATGTGCTCCACTACGACCGCGTCTTCCATGGAACGGTAGGCGTGGGCAGCCATAGCCCCGCCTGCTTTCTTGACGGGAATGACGGTTACCGGCTCAAGGCCCTTTCGTTCTGCCGTGCTTCTTTCGACCACAAGGGCACGGTTCAAGTGCTCGCAGCATTGAAAAGCGAGGCGGATGCCGTGTTTATCTTTAAAACGGCTGAGCTCCTCAAAAATCATGCCCGCTGCATCGAAGGTTCCCGCTGTTCCAATTTTTTTGCCGATGACCTCACTTGTGCTGCAGCCGACAACAAAGAGACTGTCTTTTTGAAAGGCTGTCTGCTCTTCGAAATCGTGAAGGATGGTCTGAAGGTCTGAACGCCAGGATGCCAGTTCATTCATTCCCTTTCACCTCTTATGATTGATTTTCGTATTCGCCGATCTTGCCGATCCGGTTTGCATGGCGGCCGCCTTCAAATGCGGTTTCAAGCCATGTTTTGGCGATTTCGCGGGCAAGACCCGGGCCGATCACACGCTCACCCATAGCAAGGACGTTGCTGTCGTTATGCTCTCTCGTCATCCGGGCGCTATATACGTCATGCACAAGTGCGCAGCGGATGCCTTTGACTTTGTTGGCCGCGATGCTCATCCCGATGCCTGTCCCGCAAATCAGGATGCCGCGGTCCGCTTCCCCGCTTGCGACCTTTTCAGCGGCCGGGACAGCGTAGTCCGGGTAGTCAACCGACTGGCTGCACTCACAGCCCAGATCTTCATATTCAATACCCATTTCTTCCATTAATGATTTGATCTCAGCGCGGATTGTCATACCGCCATGATCAGATGCAATGACTACTTTCATGTTGCTGCCTCCCTATTCTTTTTCAAGCTTTTCAACTAAAAGTTTCAGCATTTCTTCCAAATCGTCCCTCGTTGCACGGTATAATTCCGGAGGGCCTCCATACGGATCAAGAACATCCCGCGCTTCGGAAGCGGGGTGGACATACTCTGAAAGCGTATGGATTTTACCCCGTGCATCCGGAAATTTTTCAAGCATCAGCTGCTTATGGCTTCCGGTCATCGTCAGGATATGGGTCGCCCATTCCACATCCTTTCCGCTGAGCAGGCTTGAGCTGTGACTGAAGGCAATGCCTTTTTCCAGCAAAGCATCCTTCGCATAAGGGGATGCCCCGCTGCCGTCCATTGCAAAAACCCCGGCGGACTTTACTTTGATTTCCTCTGACCGCTTCATGAACTGCAGCAGCGCTTCGGCCATCGGACTTCTGCATGTATTTCCTGTACAAACGAAAAGAACATTCGCCACTGATCCCACTCCTCCATCATCTATCTGGCACCGCTCCTTTAGCGGTTATCATTTTATGTACCTTTATTGTACTACTAAGTGCAGCCTGCACCAAGTGTATCGCTAAATCAAAAACCAGACCTTTGCAGACAGGCCTGGTTTTTAAAATGGGAGCAGCAGTTTTATTCCGAAAACAAGCAAAATCGCGCCCCCGAGTATTTCGCTGTAGCTGCCGAGCCACCCCTGGACCCGCTTGCCTATGATCAGACCGAGCCATGTCAGGACCATGCTCACGAACCCGAACATGAGGATCGCAAGCATCGTCCTCGCCCCGTAGATTCCCAGGGTCAGTCCGACGGAAAAGCTGTCGAGGCTGACGCTTAAGGCAAACAGCAGCAATCCGAAGCCGGCCGGGGTAATAAGCGGAGCTTCATCTTTTTTAAACGATGCCACGACCATCTGGATGCCAAGCAGGATCAGAAGTCCTCCCCCTGCGTAACCTGCCACAGCCCCCAACTTATCGGACAGCATCCTGCCAAGACCCATTCCTGCAAGCGGCATGGCAATATGAAACAAGCCGATGACCAGGCCGATAAATAAGATCTGCCTGAGCCTGAGGGAAATCATCCCCATCCCAAGCCCTACCGAGAAGGCATCCATCCCTAAGGCTAAAGCCATCATAAACAGCGTAAGTATCTCGCCGATCACCGCTTCTATGTTCATTCATTCCCTCCTCGGACACGCTCTGTTTCAGCATATGTCTGTCCAAAAAGGGTTAGAACGGGTTATTCGCTCCGCACTCTGTGTCCGGCAGCTTTCATCAGACGGTTCATTACAGCAAGTCCGACTCCTTCCTCGGAGAACGACTCGCTGAAGATCAGGTCCAGATCTTCTCTTTCATTAAATTGCCTCAACACCCTGTAGAGATTGGCTGCCACCGATTCAGGCTGGCTGAGGCTCCCGCAGGCAATGACGGCATCTGCCCTGTAAAGATTTTTATGCTCCTCGACTGTAAGGATTCCCGTCTTCATCCCCTGCGAACGGGCTTCATCCACCGTCTGCTGCAGGAAAGCCCTCGATCCTTTCACGATGGTCATTGGAGCGTTTGGAGCATAGTGGGTATATTTCATCCCCGGTGAAATCGGCACGGCCGACTCATCTGCAAGGCCTCCATCCAGCTCTACCCGCCCGACGGCCCCTTCCAGCTGCTCTTTTGTCACGCCGCCGGGCCTGAGAATCACCGGAATCGGCTTTGTGCAGTCAAGAACCGTGGATTCCACACCTACCCCTGTTGCTCCCCCATCAATAATCCCCGCGATTTTCCCGTCCAGATCAAGCACAACATGCTTCGCCTCGGTCGGACTCGGCTTGCCTGATGTATTGGCGCTCGGGGCCGCAACCGGTACACCCGCCTGTTTGATGAGTGCCAGAGCGATCGGATGATCGGGCATGCGGATGGCGACTGTGGATAACCCTGCAGTCACAAGCGGAGAAAGCCTGTCCTCCTTCAGAGGAAGGATGACCGTTAGGGCTCCTGGCCAAAACATGTTCATCAGCTTCATCGCATACGCCGGTATATCACGGACAAGCCCCAGAGCCTGTTCCTGGTCTGCTACATGCACGATCAGCGGATTATCTCCCGGTCTTCCTTTTGCATCATAAATTTTTTTGACCGCTTCATCACTTTCGGCATTGGCCCCAAGTCCGTACACGGTTTCGGTCGGGAAGGCCACTGCCTCATTTGCGGCCAGGAGGCCGGCAGCCTGTGCAATCTGTGGATAAAGTTTTTCAGGAGACTGCTTTTTATCCACAGTCCAATGGATCGTCTTCATTTTTATCTGACTCCTTACTGTCCGGATCTGATTTTCCCTTCAGTTAGTTTACCACCGGAGAGTACGAAGTAAAAGCGGCGCTCTGTTTTTCCTGAAATCAGAAGGGCTTTATCCACAAAATGTGGATAAAGCCCTCTTTTTAGTGGATAACTCTGTTGATAACGTATTTAGACCTATGCCGAATCAGGCATTCTTGACCATTACGGCTGACCCCTTCCTTCTCAGCGAGGTTTGAACGTGTTCGGATTCGAGCATGCCCTTCGGAAGACGGTCCTCCGGCACCCGCTTGAACCCGACAGCTTCGAGAAAGTCGATGGAGGCTTGTCCTCCCGCCACTAGATAGTAATTCTTCACATTCTTTTTGCGCCCTGCTTCATGAACGCTGCGGAAAAGCGATAGAATGTAAGCCTGATCCAGATCTTTCGACACCACAAGGGAACGGAGCAAGCCGTTTTCCTCGTAAACTTCCAAACCGATGCAGGCGGAAATCTTCTCCCCGCCGTCTGTCATCAGCACAAACTGGTCAATCCTTTCAGGAATGCCATCCGCATTAGACCCCGCTTCCTTCACGAATTCTATTAAACGGCCCGAATCCGAGGGCTCAGCGATCTTTAATTGATAAAACATTCTCCCACCCCATTGTCTATTGATAGTCCAATGTATGTGAGCGAATCTATTTTTATTCTCCCTCTTTCGGCAGAGAAAAAAAGAGACTGTTCTCTATGAGAACAGTCCGCTGAACCATTCGGCGAGAAAAAACTTCACTTCCGGCTCTGCCTTTTCTTTTTCAGCCGCTGCTTTCAGCTGCTGCTCTTTCTGGTCTGCTTCTTCCTCCTGCGCTTCCACTGCCTGTCCAGTTGAAAAATCGAGGAAGCAGAGCGGCGGGAACAATACGCACCACCAGTTCGCACCTTCACCATTGCCGAGCGTGATCAAAATGGCCTCATATTCCCCGGCGGGATAAATAAACTCGCCGTAAAGCTTTGTTGGAAAGTGGACGCTGCTCCCATACTCTACTTTTACCGATTGATGGACGCCTTCCTTTTTAAGCTCCGCTGCAGCAATCTCCTCAACCTTGCCGATCTCTGAACGAATCAGCTCTCTTGCCTCTTCGATCGATGCAATCCCCTTTACCCACTCCGTGATTTCTTTGTTGACCTCATCCCGGATCCTCAGCTTTACAGCCTGGTCTTCAGGTGCATCACTGTTTGCAAGAATTCTCAGCCGGATCGCCTCATCCGGAATCACTTCAGGACTGTTCCCATCTTCAGCCGCCTGAGCTGCCGCTAAAGGCTGGCCGTATGTCTGCAGCAGTGCACCTGCTGTAATCAATAAAATGTATATAATCGCTAACGCTTGTTTTTTCATATCTCCTCAACCATCCCTTCTCTATCAAACAGTATGGACGGGAGCATCTGAAAGTAAACATGGAAAATGAAAATCTAGCAGTCTATCTGAAAATTTCTGCAGGTTCTATGGAAATAGATTCCTTTTTCCCCTATACTAAGCAGGAAACCGAAAGGATGGATGAACTTGAATAAAAAGAACCGGAAAGCCACCATAATCGGAGGTGCTGCTATTCTGGCAATAAGCGGACTGCTGTTTATCCAGGAGTACAGGAACCATCAGGCAAATCAGCTCATTATCGAAAAGTGCTTTACTGCTTTTGGAAAAGAGAGGGAAGCCGTAATAAAAAAGAATGGCTTATGGTCAAAAGTAACTTGTGAAATAAACTAGCCGGACCTTAGTGATCCGCTTAAGCCGATTCTTTTAAAAAGCTCCGCATAATACGCTTTCGGATGCGGAACAAACCGGGAGAGATCAGTGCACGTCCTAGTTTCTCCAAGAAGCTGAATGCTGCTGCGGTCTCCAAGAATGAGCTCTTGAAATTCGTTGATATCCGCCTTAACCACTCCCGCCACTTCTTCTTCCTGAAAAACAAAGTCAGGCTGCCGGGGAAGTCTGTAAAGGAACACATGGGCAAGCTCACGGTCTATGATAGTCCCGCTGCTGCTTGTCCAGGGAATCACGCCGAGCGGCTCCAGATCCTGAAAAGCCACCTTCAGCCCAAGCTCCTCTTCGATTTCACGCACCCCATCCTCCGGCGTTTCATCTGCAAGCAGATGCCCTGCCGAAGTGATGTCGTACAGATCCGGGTAGTCTTTCTTCGAGGCGCTGCGGAGCTGAAAATAAAGAAAGACACGCCTCTCCTGTTCTTCGATCATCCAGCAGTGGAACGTCTCGTGCCACCAGCCTTTTTCGTGAATTTCATCCCTCGAAGCCGTCCCGAGCATCCGGCCTTTTTCATCCAGTACCTTTAAATACTCCATCCCTCTTCAAGCCCCCTGATCTTATCGGACCGCGAACACCATCCGATCCTTCCCGTTTATATCAAATACGATTTCGGTCTTCGCATCCGGAAGAGCTTCTTTAAGAAGGGCCGCTACCGCTTCTCCCTGACCGGCTCCGATTTCAAAAGCTGTAATTCCGGGTGTATGGAGCATCGAAGGCAGGCCTGCACAAAGCCTCCGGTAAAAATCGAGCCCATCCTTGCCGCCTGCAAGCGCCCGTAACGGTTCATGATCCTTTACAACTTCAGAAAGGCCGCGGACGTCTTCATCCGGAATATAAGGAGGGTTTGAAACAATCAGATCAAATGTTTTTCCTTCCAGCGGCTCATACAAATCCCCTTGTACAAAACGGACATCTGCCTTGTTTTGCAAGGCATTCTTCTGTGCCACCTCAAGGGATTCAGGCGCGATATCCGTCCCGGTCACATCCAGCTCCGGAATCTCCAGGGCGAGCGTGACGGCAATAGCGCCTGAGCCGGTTCCGATATCTGCTGCCGAGAGGGGCTGACCAGATGGAAAATGAGCTTTTATCCTTGATTTAATGCCTTCAATTAATTCTTCCGTTTCCGGCCTTGGAATCAGCACCTCACGATTTACTTCAAAGCGCCTGCCGTAAAATTCTTCATAGCCTGTCAGGTGCTGGACCGGCACTCCGTCCGCATGGAGCCGGACATCCCTTTCAAATGCGCTCTTAGCACCGCTGCCGATTTCCATACGGAAACTGGCCAGCATTTCGGACCTGCTCATCTTCAAATGGTGCCTCAGAAGCCATTCACCTGCATTTTCATCTCTTCCCGCATCACTTAAAAAAAGAGAAGCCCATTTCAGGGCTTCAAATACGGTTGTCATCAGCTTTCCGCCTGTTCCAGCCTGCTGGACTGGTCTTCGACAATCAAGGCGTCAATGACTTCATCAAGCTTTCCTTCAAGAATCTGGTCAAGCTTTTGAATCGTCAGACCGATGCGGTGGTCTGTTACACGATTCTGAGGAAAGTTATAGGTGCGGATCCGCTCGGAACGGTCTCCTGATCCGACCGCAAGCTTACGTGTCTGATCATATTCCGCCTGTGCTTCCCGCTGGAATTTATCATAGACACGTGCACGGAGTACTTTCATCGCCTTTTCTTTGTTTTTAATCTGGGATTTCTCATCCTGGCAGCTCACGACTGTCATCGTCGGCAGATGGGTAAGGCGGACAGCGGACATCGTCGTGTTAACACTCTGTCCCCCCGGTCCGCTTGAAGCGAACGTATCGACACGGATATCCTTGTCATGGATTTGAACTTCCACTTCCTCTGCTTCCGGAAGACAGGCAACGGTAGCTGTGGATGTATGGATCCGGCCCCCGGACTCTGTTTCAGGAACACGCTGGACGCGGTGCGCTCCATTTTCGAACTTCATTTTGGAATAAGCGCCCTTGCCCGTCAGCATAAAGATGATCTCCTTATATCCGCCGACTCCGGTAGAGTTCGCCTCCATTACTTCTGTCTTCCAGCCCTGTGATTCAGCGAAGCGGCTGTACATGCGGTACAGATCTCCGGCAAACAGTGCAGCCTCATCTCCGCCTGCCGCACCGCGGATTTCCATGATTACGTTCTTGTCATCGTTCGGGTCCTTTGGAACGAGAAGGAGCTTCAGCTTTTCGTTCAGCCCGGCTTCCTGGTCCTGAAGCTCGGACAGCTCTTCCTTCACCATTTCGCGCATATCGGCATCAAGCTTATCATCAAGCATCGCTTTCGCATCCGCAATCTGCTCACGAACGGATTTATATTCCCTATATGCTTCCACTGTATCTGACAGATCGGATTGTTCTTTTGAATAGTCTCTCAGCTTTTTCGGATCACCGATGATATCCGGGTCCATCAGGAGCTGATTCAATTTTTCATAACGCTCTTCAACCGCTTGCAAACGATCTAACACGTTCTTCACCTCTGGGATTTCCTAGCTAATTCTTTCAGCCGGCCTATTTGTACCAGCAGCAAATCCTGTACGGCATTTTAGCGCCGGCCGCTGGGTATAACATTCTAATTATAGTACAGGTGAGCCCAACAATCAAAAGCATTTTCCCGGCCTGTTTGTGATAAAGTAAGGAGGAAAGGGGCGCTCACCATGATCCTGTCCGCAGCTCTTATTTTGGCGGTACTGTTCATCACCGGAGTGGTGTATGCAGCATCTGCTGCAGCGAAAGACAAAGATGAGGGGGAAATGAATATGGCATTCCGCAATTTATACGTATATCTCGTTTTATTCGCTACGCTGATGATGTCCATCGGCGGTTCAGTCGGCGTCTTTATGTCAGCAGCCGATTATGTATCTCCTCCCACTTACTACCAAAGCTATTCTGATTTTAAAACCATGAAGGAAGAAACCGCCAAGAAACCGTTAAGCGAAGAACAAATCAAAGAACAGTTTGATGATGCCGTCGCAGGCGAGAAACAGCGCGCCAAGGAAAATGCACTGAACGGAATCATTAAAAGCCTCGGCTGGATCGTGATCCCGTTCCCGGTCTTCCTGTATTTTCAGCGCCAGGTCAGGAGGAAACAGGAATGATCCGCCGCATTCATCACGCAGCCATCATCTGCTCGGATTATGATGCATCCAAAGCTTTTTATACAAACACACTCGGCTTCCGGGTCATTGAAGAAACCTACCGGGAAGAAAGAGATTCCTTCAAGCTGGACTTGGCAGTGGGGGAAGACGGACAGATCGAGCTGTTTTCTTTCCCGGATCCTCCTCCCCGGCCAACCGGTCCGGAAGCGAGAGGATTAAGGCACCTTGCGTTCAGCACCTCTGATCTTGACGGAGCTGTTGAAGAACTCGCAGCCAAAGGCGTTCCATGCGAACCAGTCCGGGTCGATGAATTAACCGGAAGACGCTTCACCTTTTTCAGAGACCCTGACGATCTGCCGCTTGAGCTGTACGAAGACTGATTCGACATTCCCCCTGCGCAAATGCACTGACTTTGCCGAACAGCTTCTTGTTTTGTCTTTTGCAAAGGAGATTGAAACAGAACAGCGAATTCCTTTGTATCAAGAGATAGGGGGAATGTTTCATGAACACTGCCGCCGTAGCCAAAGAACTTGGAGTCTCTACCAAAACCGTTCAGCGCTGGGTAAAGCAGCTGAACCTGCCTATGGAACGAAACGAACTCGGACACTACCATTACGGTCAAAACGACTTGGAACTGCTTAAAAATGTAAGAGAACAGCTTCATAACGGCGTTCTTCTTCAAGACATAAAAGCCGTCGCCAAAACGTTCGAAGAAACTTCTGCAGCTGCCGCTGAAGAAACCATTGAAGAAACCTCCACTCCGGAAAATGACAGCCGGATCGATGAACTTGAAGCTAAACTTCAGCTCCTGGAGCAGAAATTAAACCATAAAGCGGACGCTGTCGTCTCCTACCAGCTCCTCCAGCATCGCAGAGAAATGGAAGAACTGAACACTAAGATTCAAAAAATCGAACAGACCATCGACATCCTCTTCGCCCAGCTGCCGGATGCCCAAACAGAGCCTGCACTCACTTTTGAACACCAGAAGGTTGGAAAACGCAAGGGGCTGCTGAAATCCATCTTTAGTTTGTGACGCATGACCAGCCCGCGGGCTGGTTTTTTTTAGTTTTTAAGGAGAGGTTGTGGGAACGGGCGGAACCGGGGTACGGTCCTGGAAAACGAGGGAAACAGCCGGGTAACCGCATGCGGTGCGGGGTCAGTCCCGCTGTGCTTTAACGCAAGTGGGGACAGAGACCCGTCGCAATGAGCCCTTGTGCGGCAACGGTTTGCGAAGGCGGTGCCGGAGCTTTAGTTCGGTAGAGAATGTGGGGACTGGCACGGTGCCAGTCCCCTGCTGCTTTAACGCAGCAGGGGACAGAGAGGTGGTCACGCAAACCCTTGCACAGCAAGGATTTGGAGAGGTGGTGCCGGAGCTTTAGTCCGGTAGCGCAGAGCGGGTCAGACACCACTTCTTAAAAACCGTTCAAAACACTCATCACTCAGTTAAGAGTGCATCGGAGCAGCGTTTTGTGCTGTTGCTTATGCTCAACAGGACTTTGCCGTGCACTGACCCCACATGCTTTAAAGCATCGGGGGTACAAGCTTCGAACGGAAGAGCCCTTGGCAATAAAGGGCTAAATTGGGCAGGGGACGGAGTTTTAGTGCTTTAGCGAAAGTGGGGTCAGAGCTCAGCTCTGACCCCGCTTACTTTAAAGCAACGGGGGTACATGCATCAAATGGAGAAGCCCTTGGCAATAAAGGGCTAAACTGGAGCGGGGACGGAGCTTTAATGCTTTAGCGAAAATGGGGTCAGAGCACCGGCCAGCAACAGCAACAGAATCAACACCAAAATTAACACCACCCCACCTCCAAAACAAAAAACCCCGGAGATCATCACCTCCAGGGTTTACACATTATTTATGCGCTGCGCGATTTTTCTCCGCTGAACGGGCAGGTTTGCCGGGCACTTCGTGGTGGTGGCGGCAGCGCGGTTCGTAGGATTCGGATGCGCCGACGAGGATGATGGGATCCTGATAGGCGGCTGGGTTGCCGTTGATCAGGCGCTGGGTTCTGCTTGCGGGAGATCCGCAGACGGAGCAGACTGCCTGAAGCTTGGTGACGGTTTCGGCCATGGCCATCAAATCAGGCATAATGCCGAATGGCTCCCCGCGAAAATCCTGGTCGAGACCTGCTGTGATCACCCGGTGGCCACGGTCTGCCAGCATGGTTACAACGTCGGTGATTCCGGCGTCGAAGAATTGTATTTCATCGATGGCGACCACGTCTGTATCTTCATCAACGAGCTTCAATACGTCCTCCGAACCCGGTACGGGAGAACAGATGATGGTTGTCCCATTGTGGGAAACGACTTCCTTCTCACTGTAGCGGTTATCGATGGATGGCTTGAATACCAGTACATTTTGTTTTGCATATTGAGCGCGGCGCACCCGGCGGATCAGCTCTTCTGATTTTCCGGAAAACATGCTTCCGCATATTACTTCCAGCCATCCGCTGAATTTCATCACATACATTGCAAACGGCCTCTCCCTTCCTTTGCTGCTTGAGGCTCGCAAGACAGCACGGTTTGTCCAGTTTTTCTGTATTCTTAATTTGCCCGAAGCCAGGTTTTACATGCCAAAAGTCCTTATGTAACCTGGCAAATGCGCTTTTTTTCGTAAAAAAACAGGCAAGTATGAAGACTTGCCTGTTTTTGTTTCGATCTATTCCAAAAATTACTTCATTCCGTATTTTTTGTTGAAACGGTCAACACGTCCGCCAGCTTCAGCGAATTTTTGACGGCCAGTGTAGAATGGATGGCACTCGGAGCAAGTCTCGATGCGCACCTCATCTTTAACAGAACCTGTTTCAAATTCGTTTCCACAAGAACATTTCACCATAACTTTTTTGTAGTTTGGATGAATTGCAGCTTTCATTCTTTTCATCTCCTTCCGCCCTGAATTCTTACCGAATCCAGAGTTATCTTGTCCAGAGACGTGACTCATCGCTTTCATGAATTCGTCATCTTGAACGGCATATGCTAAAAATTATAACAGGGGTTCAGTCCGATTGCAAGGATCAAAATTGGAACTGGAAAGGAAATACCGTCCTGCTGTTAGTGTGATCTTCTGGATCCTGCTGTGCCGGGCTTCGTATCGGCAGACAGCATTTCAAAAAATTCTTCATTGCCTTTGGACTGCTTCATTTTCCGCAGGAATTTTTCTGTGAAATCAGGGGTATCTGTCATGGATTTCCGGATCGCCCACAATTTCTCAAGATGTTCCTTCTGAACAAGAAGCTCTTCTTTCCGCGTTCCGGAACGGCGGATGTCGATGGCAGGGAAAATACGTTTTTCAGCAAGGGAGCGGTCAAGGTGCAGTTCCATATTACCTGTTCCTTTGAACTCCTCATAAATCACATCATCCATCCGGGATCCTGTATCGACGAGTGCCGTTGCCAGGATGGTCAGGCTTCCGCCTTCTTCAATATTCCGGGCAGCACCGAAGAATCGCTTCGGACGATGGAAGGCTGCAGGGTCGATCCCTCCGGAAAGGGTACGGCCGCTTGGAGGGATGACAAGGTTGTAGGCGCGTGCCAGACGGGTGATACTGTCCATCAGGATGATTACATCCTTTTTGTGCTCAACAAGCCTCATGGCACGGTCCAGCACAAGCTCGGCCACTTTGATATGATTTTCCGGGACTTCGTCAAAAGTGGAGCTGACAACATCCCCGGCAACAGAACGCTCGATGTCCGTTACTTCCTCAGGACGTTCGTCAATCAGAAGCACGATCAGTTCGGCTTCCGGGTGATTTGCAGTAATGCTGTTGGCGATTTCCTTTAAAAGCATGGTCTTCCCTGCTTTAGGAGGAGCAACGATGAGTCCGCGCTGGCCAAAACCGACCGGTGCGATCAGATCCATAATTCTGGTGGACAGCATGTGCGGCTGTGTTTCCAGTACAATCTGCCGGTCAGGGTAAAGGGGGGTCAATGCCGGAAAATGGACCCGCTCTTTTGCCGATTCAGGATCGTCTCCGTTTACGGCATCTACGTGCAGCAGGCCGTAATAGCGTTCGTTTTCCTTCGGCGGGCGTACCTTACCGGAAACTTTATCCCCGTTTCTCAGATCAAAACGGCGGATTTGCGACGCAGAAATATAAATATCCTCCGAGCTCGGAGAATAGTTAATCGGTCTGAGGAATCCGAATCCTTCAGACTGGATGATTTCCAGAACGCCTTCCATGAATAAAAGGTCTTCCTGTTCTGCATCTGCTTTTAAAATCGCAAAAATCAATTCTTTTTTTGTCAGTTTGCTGTAATAGGAAATTTTAAAATGACGAGCGTGCTCGTATAATTCCTTCAGCTTCATATTTTCCAATGATGAAATGGAAACTTTACTCATGTAAACACCACACTTTTACCATATAAAATAGAGAAAATAATTTCTTTCCGCCCTATATGTACTTTTGCAATTAGCTAAGAACAGCCTTGTTTTTAGATAATGGATTTCAAGATAGAGAAGGAAAAGAAGGGAAAGCTTTTGAAGTAGTTGAATGCAGTTGGGATCTTGTTTGCAGTACTCTTTAGTTTTACCCTATTTGAAGGGATTAATCAATACGTTTTCGAAGACGTAAAACATTTGAAACAAATAGCGAACCGGAGCCGAGGGCTCCGGTTCAGCCGTTTTGGCCTGAATGTTATCTGATGACCAGGTTTGGTTTCTTTTTCAGGCTGTGCTGGCCGTCGATAAAACGGACGGTGCCTGATTTTGCCCTCATGACAAGGGATTGAGTGGTGCCGCTTGATGCCTTGAACTGTACCCCTTTAAGCAGCTCCCCGTCTGTGACACCGGTTGCCGCAAAGATGGCATCTTCCCCTTTTACGAGATCCTCCATCAGGAGAACCTTGTTCACATCAAGCCCCATGTTCACACAGCGTTCCAGCTCCTGATCATTCTGAGGCAGAAGCTTGCCCTGAATTTCCCCGCCGAGGCATTTCAGAGCTACTGCTGCGAGAACTCCTTCCGGTGCTCCGCCGGAGCCGAAGAGGATGTCCACCCCTGTATGGTCAAAAGCGGTATTGATGGCTCCTGCCACATCTCCGTCATTGATCAGCTTTATGCGGACACCGGCTTCGCGGAGCTCGCTGATGATTCCCTGATGGCGTTCACGGTTTAGGATGGTCGCCACAATGTCTTCAATGTCTTTATTTTTCGCTTTTGCTACAGCTCTCAGGTTCTCGATGATCGGCGCATTGATGTCAATACAGCCTACTGCATCAGGTCCCACTGCGATCTTGTCCATGTACATGTCCGGTGCATGAAGCATATTGCCATGATCGGCCACAGCAATGACAGCGAGGGCATTCCACCCTCCTGTAGCGAGAATATTCGTTCCTTCAAGAGGATCTACTGCCACGTCCACTCTCGGTCCGTAGCCATTTCCAAGTTTTTCTCCGATATAGAGCATCGGCGCTTCATCCATTTCCCCTTCGCCGATCACGACCGTCCCTTTCATCGGAATGGTGTCAAACACGTCTCTCATAGCAGACGTTGCCGCATCATCGGCCTCGTCCTTTTTCCCGCGGCCCATCCAGCGGGCAGATGCCAATGCAGCGGCTTCTGTTACGCGTACTAGTTCCATCGATAAGCTTCTTTCCATCTTTGGTTCCTCCCCTTCGCTGTAACAAATATATGTAGGCCTGCTTCCTCACGGAAACAGGTTGTTGCTGCTATGAGTTTTCGACTTGTTCGATTTCATGTGCCGACATTTTTTCTCTCCAAATGGAGGCTCCCATGTTTGTCAGCTTTTTCTCTAAATCGCTGTAGCCGCGGTCAATGTGTTCGAGACCGGTTACTTCTGTGATTCCATCAGCCATCAGGCCGGCAGTTACAAGAGCGGCACCTGCACGAAGATCGCTCGCCTTTACCTTTGCACCCTGCAGGTTTGCAGAACCGGAAACAATGGCGGAACGGCCTTCCACCTTAATGTTCGCACCCATCCGGCGCAGCTCGTCAATATGCTTGAAGCGGGCTGAATAAATGGTATCCGTCACAACGCTTGTCCCGTTTGCTTTTGTAAGGAAAGAAGTAAACGGCTGCTGAAGATCTGTCGGGAATCCGGGATACACCAGCGTTTTTACATCTACCGGCTTCAGTTCCTTCTGTCCTCCGACAATCCAGATCTGATCATTGCTCGTTTCGACATGAACGCCCGTCTCTCTCAGTTTGGCGATCAGCGACTCCATGTGAAGAGGGATGACATTATCGATGAGCACCTCTTTTCCGGCAGCAGCACCGATAATCATATAGGTCCCTGCTTCAATCCGGTCCGGAATGATGGTATGGCGGCAGCCATGGAGCTTCTCCACTCCGTCGATGCGGATCACATCTGTTCCTGCCCCTTTAATCCTTGCACCCATGCTCGTCAGGAGCGTCGCTACATCTACGATTTCCGGTTCCTTCGCAGCATTTTCAATAACCGTGCGCCCTTTTGCAAGAACGGCAGCGAGCATGATGTTGATGGTCGCGCCTACACTGACTACATCCAGGTAGATGCGCGCACCCTTTAACTCTTCTGCACGAAGATAAATCGCACCCTGTTCATTTGTTACCTGGGCACCGAGAGCTTCAAAGCCTTTTATATGCTGGTCGATCGGCCGCGGTCCCAGATGGCAGCCGCCAGGCAGCCCGATTACAGCTTTTTTGAACCGGCCGAGCATGGCTCCCATCAAATAATAGGAGGCTCTGAGTTTCTTTACTTTTCCGTTCGGAAGAGGCATAGAGATCATGTTTTCAGGCTGCACATGCATTTCGCCATTCTGAAAATCAACTTTCCCGCCGACTTCCTCCAGTAAATCCTTTAATATATGCACATCAGAAATGTCCGGCAAACCCTCAATCACAACTGAAGATTCCGCAAGTATCGTGGCGGGAATGAGGGCTACAGCACTGTTTTTTGCACCACTGATTGTAACCGATCCTTTGAGGGGTTCCCCGCCTGCAATTTTTAATTTTTCCATGATGGTCTCCTTCCTGAGAAGCTGACAATAAAGGTACTCTTTTCAACAAATTCTCCATAAAACCGACAGAACATACGCTTATATAAAAAAATAGATTTGGCTGCTTTTACACGAATCTGCATCATTGTCCGGGGGCTGGTCCCCCCTGCGCGGCAGAGCGGTAAGCATGGTGCCACTCTAAACGTTCAGGCAAGTTTAAAAACGGCCTCTCCCTATTGTAAATTAAAATCCATTTAGGCTCAAACGGAACTTTTGGAGAATAACGGCTGCTTTGATGAGTCTGGTGTATTTCAGAGCAAATGGCAAGCCATAAGCTTGCCATTCCGCCCTGAATATTCAATTATTGCTGTGCCCGGTTGTTCCAGTCTGATAAAAACTTTTCAATTCCCTGATCAGTCAGCGGATGCTTGAAAAGCTGATGGATAACCTTCAGCGGAATGGTCGCAATATGCGCACCGTTTAAGGCTGCATCCGTTACATGCATCGGATGGCGGATGGACGCTGCAATTATCTCCGTGTCCAATCCGTGCAGATCAAAAATCTCAGAGATGGTCGCAATAAGATCCATCCCATCCTGGCCGATATCATCCAGTCTTCCGAGAAAAGGAGAAACATAGGTTGCTCCTGCACGGGCAGCAAGCAGAGCCTGGTTTGCACTGAAAATAAGCGTTACGTTCGTTTTAATGCCGAGCTCCGAAAATTCCTTAACAGCCTTCAGGCCATCAGGCGTCATCGGAACTTTCACTGTAATATTCGGGGCAATCTTGGCTAGTTCCTTGCCCTCTTCAATCATTTCTTCTGCTTTTAAAGAAACGACTTCTGCACTGACCGAATCTTTTACTATGTCCGTGATTTCTCTTAGTCTGTCATGAAAGGAGATATTCTCTTTGGCTACTAAACTCGGATTTGTCGTTACGCCTGAAAGGATGCCCATGGCTTTAGCTTCTTTGATTTCCTCAAGGTTTGCTGTATCAATGAAAAATTTCACTTTGTCCCGCTCCCTTATCAAAAATCTGAAAAATAAAACTTGTTATCGCTTTCTTTAAACAGCTATGAAAACCGCCTATAAAAGACGGTTTTCAATTTTTGTAAATTAAGCTCTGTTAGAAGAACCGAATTCACGCATTTTGCCTTGAACAGTTTCTTTGATCGCATCGCGAGCTGGTCCAAGATATTTACGCGGATCGTATTCTTCAGGTTTCGCAGCAAGCACTTCACGAACCGTTCTTGCAGAAGAAATCTGGTTCTCAGTGTTTACATTGATTTTTGCTGTTCCGAAAGAGATCGCTTTTTGAATATCGTGAGTCGGGATGCCTGTTCCGCCGTGAAGAACTAGTGGAACGCCCGTTGCTGCGCCGATTTCTTCCATCTCTTTGAAGCCAAGGTTCGGTTCGCCTTTGTAAGGACCGTGAACGGAACCAAGTGCAGGTGCAAGCGTGTCGATGCCTGTGCGCTCAACAAGTTCCTGGCACTCTTTAGGATCTGCGTAGATTACGCCTTCAGCGATGACGTCATCTTCCTGTCCACCAACAGTTCCAAGCTCTGCCTCAACAGAAACACCATGGAAATGAGCAAGCTCAACCACTTTGGAAGTTGTTTCGATATTTTCTTCGAACGGGTGATGGGAAGCATCGATCATGACAGACGTGAAGCCTGCATGGATTGCTTTCGCACAAGATTCGAAGCTTGAACCGTGGTCAAGGTGAATCGCAACCGGTACTGTTGTCTGATACTCTTCCATCAGCGCTTTAACCAGTGCCACAACTGTTTTGAAGCCGCCCATGTAACGAGCCGCGCCTTCAGATACACCAAGAATAACCGGTGATTTTTCTTCTTCTGCTGCCTGAAGAATCGCTTGAGTGAACTCAAGGTTATTCAGGTTGAACTGGCCAACAGCGTAGCCTTCGCTTTTGGCTTTGTTAAGCATTTCTGTCATTGATACTAAAGGCATATCGAATAATCCTCCTTGTATAGCCTGATTTTGCTAAACCCGAAAAGCTTATCAAATCTAGCTTGACCAGAAAATTTCCTGTATATGTAACTAAGAAATGGATGCATAGCTTTTCTAAACAATAGCATACCAATAACAAGGAAAATCGGCAACTTTTCGACACAAGTCCAAAAATTCAAACTACTGTCAGTTCGATTTTAAGGGAAGATGTTTTTTTACCGCAGCGCGGATCTCATCAATATCAAACGGCTTCGCAAAATGCGTTAGAGCCCCAAGGTCTTTCGCTTCCTGGATCATATCCAGCTCACCGTATGCCGTCATGATAATCACCCGGATGTTCGGGTCTACAAGCTTCATTCTTTTCAGGATTTCAATTCCATCCATACCAGGAATTTTCATATCAAGCAGTACTAAATCAGGTGGAGTCTGCTCAAGGATTTCCAGTGCCTGAAAGCCGCTTGCCGCCTGATACGTATCGTAGCCCTCTTTTTGAAACACTTCATTGAGCAGGATTCTGATTCCATATTGATCATCCACGATTAAAATCTTTTCTTTCGCCATTTGTGCACCTCTCCGCTATTATTCCTTATCATCTATGATACTAATTCTGTCCGGATGGTCAATCTCCTGCCTCAAAATGGATAATGCCTAACTTTTTGTAATATGAGCTGATATTCCGTATAATGCCTGTGACAAGAACATCGAAAAAGGAGTTTTTCCTATGCTTAAAATATTTTCCACCCAGCTTGCCGGGCAATTCCAGCGGATCCAGAGCCAGGAGGAATTTTCAATAGAGGATGGAGCAAGACTGCTTGCCCAGGGCTGCGCAGGAGACGGCACGGTTTATGTGCACGGGTTCAGCGAAATGGCTGCCATTGTAAAGGAAGCAACAGAAAGCCTGGAGCCGTTCCCTGGAGCCAGGGCCCTTTTTAATGAAAAAGGGGAAATGGCCAGCGTCCAGCCCTCTGACCGTGTACTGCTGTTCACCCGGCTGGCTTCAGACGAGGAAGCTATTCTGCTCGCACAAAAGCTGCAGCAGGAAGGCATATCAACCGTTGGCGTGTCCGCCATCGATGTTGAAGACGGGTTCCAGTCCGCCGTGGACATCCACATCGATTCAAAACTCAAAAAACCGATGATCCCGGCTGAAGACGGCAGCCGCTATGGCTTCCCGGCCATCATGACGGGGCTGTTTGTTTATTATGCATTGCGGTTTACGGTGGAGGAGATTTTAGGGGAGATCGAGGACTTAAATTACTGACGGATGGGGTGGGGTGCTCTGACCCCACTTTCGCTAAAGCACGAAACCTCCGTCCCCATCTTCACGAACGCTGTCTGCACAAGGGATTGGCGGGGTCATGCTTTTTCCCCCGCTCCTTTAAAGCGGTGGGGGTCAGTGCACGGTTAAAAGAACCGCAGCGGCCAAGGAAGTGTCTGACCCCTGTTCTGCTAAAGCATTAAAGCTCCGGCACCGAAGCTGTAAACTCTTGCTGCCCATGGGTTTGCGGTGACAGGTCTCTGTCCCCTTTTGCGTTAAAGCGGAAGGGGACTGGCACCGTGCCAGTCCCCACACTCTCTGCCGTACTAAAGCTCCGGCACCGACTTTGGAAACTCTTGCCGCCCAAAGGTTTGCGGTGACAGGCCTCTGTCCCCGCTTACGTTAAAGCAGAGCGGGACTGACCCCGCCTCAGCTCTTTACTACTCTACACTGCTCTCCACCTCACCTCACCCATCAAAAAAAACCACCCCTCCGTTAAAAAGGGGTGGTTTTTTCTATATTACAGCTTTTCCGCAGTTTTGAGTGATGCTTGGATGAAGTCGCGGAAGAGCGGCTGCGGTCTTGTCGGTCTGGATGTGAATTCCGGGTGGAACTGGGATGCGACAAACCATGGGTGGTCTTTCAGTTCGATGATTTCGACCAGTCTGCCGTCCGGGCTTGTACCGGAGAAAATGAAGCCGGATTCTTCCATAGCCTGACGGTATTCGTTGTTGAATTCATAGCGGTGGCGGTGGCGTTCGTAGACCACTTCATCCGCATAAGCTTCCATGGCTTTGGAGCCTTCCGTCAGCTTGCACGGGTAGATCCCGAGACGGAGTGTACCGCCGAGGTCTTCAATATCCTTTTGCTCAGGCAGCAAGTCAATGATTGCATGCGGAGTGAGCGGATCGATTTCTGCAGAGTGTGCTCCCTGCATCCCAAGGACGTTGCGCGCAAATTCAATGGATGCAACTTGCATGCCGAGGCAGATTCCGAAGAACGGCACGCGGTTTTCACGGGCATATTTCGTGGCAGCGATTTTGCCGTCCACTCCGCGGTCCCCAAATCCTCCCGGTACGAGAATCCCGTCTGCATGGGAAAGAAGGGTGCTTACGTTTTCATCTGTTACTTCTTCTGCATTGATCCAGTCGATGCTGATATCGGCGTCAAATGCGTAGCCTGCATGACGGAGAGCTTCCACTACAGAGATGTAGGCATCCTGAAGCTCAACGTACTTTCCGACAAGGGCAATTTTCGCCGTTTTGGAAAGGTTAGTCACACGGTGCACCAGCTCTTTCCATTCTTCCATATCTGGTTCCGGGCAGTTCAGTTTAAGATGCTCACAAGTAATGGTGTCAAGCTTCTGTTCCTGAAGTGCGAGCGGAATGGAGTAAAGCGTGTCCGCATCACGGCACTCGATTACTGCTTTTGAGTCGATGTCACAGAAAAGGGCAATTTTGTCCTTCATATCCTGAGAGATCGGGTACTCGGTACGAGCCACGATAACGTTCGGCTGGATGCCAAGGCTTCGCAGTTCTTTAACGCTGTGCTGGGTCGGCTTAGTTTTCATTTCGCCTGCAGCTTTGATATATGGTACGAGGGTACAGTGGATGTACATGACGTTATCGCGGCCAATATCGCTTTTGATCTGGCGGATTGCTTCAAGGAATGGCAGGGATTCGATATCGCCGACGGTTCCCCCGATTTCTGTAATGACAACATCTGCGTGCGTTTCTTTCCCGGCACGGAACACTTTGTCTTTGATTTCATTGGTAATATGAGGAATAACCTGTACGGTTCCGCCGAGGTAATCGCCGCGGCGTTCTTTTTTCAGCACTGTGGAATAAACTTTTCCCGTCGTCACATTGCTGTATTTGTTCAGGTTAATGTCGATAAAACGTTCGTAGTGCCCCAAGTCCAGATCGGTTTCAGCGCCGTCTCCTGTTACGAACACTTCTCCGTGCTGATAAGGACTCATTGTTCCCGGGTCCACGTTAATGTATGGATCGAATTTTTGGATGGTTACATTCAATCCTCTGTTCTTAAGCAGACGGCCCAGGGATGCAGCCGTAATACCTTTACCGAGCGATGAGACAACACCGCCGGTCACGAAAATATACTTTGTCATTTGATGGTCTTCCCCCTCGCGAGATTCAATCTTTGTATAATTTGTGCCAATCCCGCCTATTTTACTTACAGCCGGAGCAATGGCATTGCTAAATACAGGTACAGTCGTATGCCTTTTGATTAAAATAAGAAAGCCCCCTTCCAATTGCTCAGAAGGGAGCTGATATAATCATCGTTAAAAGCACTTAAAAAGAGCCCAGATAAAATACTACCTACTTCATGGATGAAAGTCAAGATGAATCTTAATCTTCGTCCTCTTCGTCATCATCGAAGCTGTCATCGTCTTCATCTTCATCGTCTTCCAGATCCTCTTCAATCATTTCATCCAGATCCTCTTCGTCCTCGTCATCTGCATCATCTGCATCTGTTTCATCGAGGTCATCCGCATCGTAGTCATCCAGATCATCAAAGTCCAGATCCTCTTCTTCTTCCGCCTCATCAAACGTTTCCTCTTCAAAATCGTCATCTGCAGCAGCTGCTTTTTTGGATTTTTTCTTCTTCGCTTTTGGTGCAGCGGACATTTCTTCCTCAAGCGTATCAACCGGATACCAGTTACGGAGTCCCCAGCGGTTATCGCCTACAGAAATGAACCGTCCATCGATGTTCATATCCGTGTAGAATTGGGCAATCTTTTCTTCAACCTCTTCTTTGGAAAGGCCGAGTACATTTTTTATTTCTTTCATTAATTCCTGGAAATCGATCGGCTGATTTTTTTCCTTTAGAATCTGGTGGGCGATTTCAATAAAAGACATCTCTTTGATTTCTTCTTTCGAGTATTGCTTTAAACTCAATGAAGGCACTCCCTTTCTTATTCGTCCATTCTTTATATAAAGGCGGAGTAAGGCGGATCGCCTGCCTGGCCCGTATGTAAGCTATGATGATGACATAAATTCATATCTTTCATTATAAACAAATTCTAGCACTTTATGCTAGCGGATTCTTTGAAAATATAATGAAACACCAAGTCTGGAAGTCCGTTTTGTAAAGTTCCTTCCTTTACATACTTTGATGGTTTTGCAGGATGCTGCAGATGAAAAACTCATCCCCCGGCCCAAGGACCTTTGAGCCCCCCTTTTTTTCTGCCATAGTCCGGCCCCTTCAATCAAGCCTTGTCAAGACCCTCTGTTTCTGGCTGGCAATGACAAAACCCCCGGAATCCGAACGTTTCCCGGGGGTGCTGATCCAATCAGCTGATTACATATTCCGGCGGTACTGGCCTCCTGCTTCATACAGGGCTCCGGTAATCTGGCCGAGGCTTGCATATTGTACAGTATGCATGAGCTCCTCGAACAGGTTGCCGTTCGCTATGGCCGTCTGCTGGAGTTTTTCGAGTGCGGCTTCCGCTTCTTTTCCGTGCTTTTGCTGGAAAGCTTTCAGGTTTTGAATTTGGGTTTCTTTTTCTTCCTGTGAGGCACGGGCGATTTCCATGCTGTCCAGCGCTTCCTCGGATGGCGGATTTGGATTGAGATAGGTGTTCACGCCGATGATAGGCAGCTCTCCGTTATGCTTCTTCATTTCGTAATGCATCGATTCATCCTGTATTTTGCCGCGCTGATATTGGGTTTCCATTGCACCAAGGACCCCGCCGCGTTCGTTGATGCGGTCAAACTCCTCAAGCACAGCTGCTTCCACCAGATCCGTCAGTTCTTCAATGATGAACGATCCCTGCAGCGGGTTTTCATTTTTCGTGAGTCCATGCTCTTTTGTAATGATCATCTGAATGGCCATTGCCCGGCGCACCGATTCCTCGGTTGGCGTCGTGATGGCTTCGTCATAAGCATTTGTATGCAGGGAGTTGCAGTTGTCATGAAGGGCCATTAGCGCCTGCAGCGTCGTACGGATATCATTAAAATCAATTTCCTGCGCATGCAGGGAGCGCCCGGACGTCTGGACATGGTATTTCAATTTCTGGCTCCGCTCATTCGCCCCGTACTTATCACGCATCACTGTTGCCCAGATTCTTCGCGCCACCCGCCCGATCACCGTATATTCGGGATCAAGGCCATTGCTGAAAAAGAAGGATAGATTCGGTGCGAAATGGTCGATGTTCATGCCTCTGCTTAAATAATACTCCACATAGGTGAAGCCGTTCGCGAGCGTAAAGGCGAGCTGGGAAATCGGGTTAGCTCCCGCTTCTGCAATATGGTAGCCGGAGATGGAAACCGAATAATAGTTCCGCACCTTCTGCTCTATGAAATATTCCTGGATATCCCCCATCAGCTTTAAGGCAAATTCTGTTGAAAAAATGCACGTGTTCTGTCCCTGGTCTTCTTTTAAAATATCCGCCTGGACAGTACCCCGTACAGTCTGCAGGGTGAACGCCCTGACTTCTGCCTTCTCTGCTTCATCCAGCTCACGCCCAAGCTCTGTTTTCCGTTTATCAAGCTGCTGCTGGATGGCTGTGTTCATAAACATTGCCAGGATAATCGGTGCCGGTCCGTTGATCGTCATGGAGACCGATGTGGACGGAGCACAGAGGTCAAAGCCGGCATACAGCTTCTTCATGTCCTCAAGCGTACAGATGCTCACCCCGCTTTCGCCGACTTTCCCGTAAATATCGGGACGGTGGGCAGGATCCTCGCCATATAGGGTAACGGAATCGAACGCTGTGCTCAGCCGCTTCGCTGCATCGTCTTTGGACAGATAATGGAAACGGCGGTTCGTCCGCTCAGGAGTCCCTTCTCCGGCAAACTGCCTTTTCGGATCTTCTCCCTCCCGTTTAAACGGAAAGACGCCTGCTGTGTAAGGGAAGGCCCCCGGTACATTTTCCCTGTAGATCCAGCGAAGCAGGTCTCCTTTATCCCTGTATGCAGGAAGAGAGATCTTCGGAATGCGCAGCCCGGATAATGACACCGTCTTCAGTTTTGTCACGATTTCCTTATCGCGGACTTTTACCGTAAATTGATCTGCCTGATACTTCTCTTTTAAAGAATCCCAGTTTTCAAGATGGCTGCGGGATTCTTTGGAGAGCTTTTCCAGGGCTTGCTCTTTTAAATGCTGCAGGGATGACACTTCTGCCTCGGGAAGCATTGCCATTACGCCATCAAGCTGATAGAGCTTTGTGGCGGCTTCCGCCTGCTGTTCTGCTTTTTTATGATAATTGCGGACCGTTTCGCTGATCTCTCTTAAGTAATAGCGGCGTTCACTTGGAATGATGACGTTTTGCTTCGTTACTTCTGCTGAGGTTTCTAAGCGGGAATGCCATTCCACTCCTGTTTTCTGGCGAAGCTCGGTTAAAAGGGCCTGGAAGAGGCTGTTTGTGCCGATATCGTTAAACTGGCTCGCAATGGTCCCGTATACCGGCATCTCGTCCAGATCCTGTTCGAACAGGTTCCGGCTCCGCTGGTACTGCTTTTGGACCTGGCGCTTCGCGTCTTCTGATCCTTTGCGTTCAAACTTATTGATGACGATGAGATCGGCATAGTCGATCATATCGATCTTTTCAAGCTGGGTCGGGGCACCGAATTCACTGGTCATCACATACATGGAAAGGTCGCAGATATCGGTAATGCCTGCGTCACCCTGCCCGATCCCGCTCGTTTCCACTACGACAAGGTCATAGCCGGCTGCTTTTACGACTGAAATGGCATCCTTGATCGCAAGGGACAGCTCCGAACGCGACTGTCTCGTTGCAAGGCTCCGCATGTAAACTCTCGGATTGAAGATCGCATTCATCCGAATCCGGTCTCCGAGCAGGGCTCCTCCGGTTTTCTGCTTCGTCGGATCGACGGAGAGGATCGCGATTTTCAATTCAGGCAGTTCATTGATGAACCGGCGGATGAGCTCATCCGTCAGTGAACTTTTTCCGGCCCCGCCCGTTCCGGTAATCCCGATGACCGGTGCTTTAGAGGCTGTCTGCTGAAGGCCGGCCATCATTTTTTCCGCTGCTGCGGCGGCTTCGTTGGATTTATCCGCTTGCGCCTCTGCGAGGGTGATCAGCTTGGCAACGGCTGTCACGCTTCCGTTCTTCAGCTCTTCCAGCTCCCCGTCAAGCTTTGTGACAGTTGGAAAATCGCACTCCTCGATCATCTGATTGATCATGCCCTGCAGTCCATTTTTCCGGCCATCTTCAGGAGAAAAGATCCTCGCAATCCCGTATTCGTGCAGTTCCTTTATTTCCCGAGGAATAATGACACCGCCGCCACCGCCGTAAATGCGGATATGCGGGGCTCCCTTTTCCTTAAGCAGGTCATACATGTATTTAAAATATTCGACATGCCCGCCCTGATAGGAGGAGATGGCGATGCCCTGTGCATCTTCCTGGATGGCTGCATTCACTACTTCCTCTACGGAACGGTTATGCCCCAAATGGACGACCTCTGCTCCGCTTCCCTGCAGGATCCGTCTCATAATATTGATGGATGCATCATGTCCGTCAAACAAACTTGAAGCTGTTACAAATCGAACGGCATGCTTTGGCTTGTAAATATGCATGCTGCGTTTCCCCCTTTTATTCACCGCCCATCCCCATGTGCGGCTTACTGGTCTTGTATCCTTATCCCATTTAAAATCAGCACCGTCTGAGAGGCAATATACTCTTCAATCGTACAAAGCCGCTGGAGCGCCCATCTCCTGAAGGCCCACATCTGGCCCTGGACAAATATGTTATGTGCCAGCAGCTTTTTCTCGCTGTCGGACAGCTGAAACGCTTTGTTCACGATGCAGTTGTCGATGACCCGTTCAAACATGCCGACCATTTCGACTTCTTTTTGGAGGACATAAGGCAGGGCATCCTTCGACAGGGATTTTGCTTCCTGATACATAACAAGCACTTCATCCTGCATATCGTCAATGACCCTGAAATAGTTGGCAATGGCATGTTCAAGCCCTTCCACCGTTCCGTGCTGCGGGTCAATATCCTTTTCCAGCCGGATGCGGACCTCATCATAAATCGTATCGCAAACGAGGTACAGCACATCCTCCTTCTGGCGGATGTATTCATATAACGTGCCGATGCTGAAGCCTGATGCCTTTGCGATTTCCCTTGTGGTCGTGCGGTGGAAGCCTTTTTGCTTAAACAGGCTGACGGCTCCCTTGATCATTTGATCCCGTCTCTTTTTAATCAGCCGTTCATCCTTTACGGATGCCGGCACCTCTCTTCTCATAAGGATCGGCCCCTTTTAACAGCCCCCAGGGAGAGTGACCCGCTCCCTGAAGAAGCGGTTATTTTGTGATCATTCTGGAAATAACGAGCCGCTGAATTTCCTGGGTGCCTTCATAGATTTGGGTGATTTTCGCGTCTCTCATATACCGCTCAACCGGATAATCCTTTGTATAGCCGTATCCGCCGAATACCTGAACAGCTTCCGTTGTCACCTTCATGGCCGCGTCTCCCGCAAACAGCTTCGACATCGCGGATTCTTTTCCGTAAGGAAGCCCTTCCGACTCAAGCCATGCTGCCTGGTACGTCAGCAGGCGTGCCGCTTCAATGCTTGTCGCCATATCTGCAAGCTTGAAGCCGATTCCCTGCTGGGCTGCGATCGGCTTGCCGAACTGCTGCCTTTCTTTTGCATAATGGACGGACGCATCCAGTGCTCCCTGAGCGATTCCGACAGCCTGGGCGGCGATTCCGTTTCTGCCGCCATCCAGCGTCATCATCGCGATTTTAAAGCCGTCTCCTTCTTCACCAAGCATGTTTTCCTTCGGCACACGGCAGTCTTCAAAGATGATCTCCGTTGTCGGTGAAGAGCGGATGCCGAGTTTTTTCTCTTTTTTGCCCACCGAGAAGCCCGGGAAGCTGCTTTCCACGATAAAGGCTGTCGTGCCTTTATGCTTATGGGACGGATCCGTTACCGCGAATACGATGTAAATGTCTGCAATGCCCCCGTTTGTGATGAAAATTTTCGAGCCGTTAAGGACATAGTCATCCCCGTCAAGCTTCGCGTACGTTTTCATTCCGCCTGCATCTGATCCGGAGCCCGGCTCTGTCAGTCCGTAAGCACCGATTTTCTCTCCCTGCGCCATCGGCTTTAAGTACTTCTGTTTCTGCTCTTCCGTACCAAATTTGTAAACCGGCCAACCGGCTAAGGAAGTATGAGCAGAAAGGGTCACACCAGTGGAAGCACAGACACGGGACAGCTCTTCGACCGCAATTACATAGGCGAGATAATCACTTCCGATGCCGCCATACTCTTCCGGCCACGGGATGCCCGTCAGTCCAAGCTCCGCCATTTTGTCAAAAAGCTCCCGGTCGAAGCGCTCTTCCTCATCCCGTTCTGCTGCTGTCGGTTCGACTTCTTTCCTGGCAAAGTCACGCACCATTTTCCGGATCATTTCATGTTCTTCTGTCAGTTTAAATTGCATCGTCTTCTCCCCCTGTTAGCTCGTTAAATTTTTCGAAATGACCAGTCTTTGAATCTCGCTCGTTCCCTCATAAATCTCACAGATTTTTGCGTCCCGGAAGTACCGCTCTACTGGATAATCCTTCGTATAACCGTAGCCGCCGAACACCTGAATCGCCTCGGTGCTGACCTCCATTGCGGTTCTTGAGGCAAACAGCTTCGCCATCGAAGCTTCCTTCCCGCATGCAATGTTGTTCTGGCGCATGAAGGCAGCCTGGTAGACTAAGAGCCTTGAGGCTTCCACTGCCGTTGCCATATCGGCAAGCTTAAAGCCGATTCCCTGCTGGGCGGCGATCGGTTTTCCGAACTGGCTTCTTGCAGCTGCGTATTCGACTGATTTTTCAAGTGCTGCTTCTGCAATTCCGAGAGATTGAGCGGCAATTCCAATCCGGCCTGCATCGAGATTTCCAAGTGCGATCTTAAAGCCATGCCCTTCTTCCCCGAGAAGATTGTCAGCAGGCACACGGCAGTCTTCAAGTGAGATCTGCACTGTTCTCGAACCGTTCAGCCCCATTTTGTGTTCATCCTTACCGATGATGAACCCTTCCGTCCCTTTCTCCACGATAAAAGCTGAAATCCCTTTACTGCCTGCAGCAGGATCCGTCGAAGCAAATACGATGTACATATCTGCTTCACCGCCGTTCGTGATGAATACCTTCGATCCGTTCAGAACGTAGTCACCGTCTTTGCGCACTGCCTTCGTTTTCAGCCCGGCTGCATCTGACCCTGCCCCCGGCTCCGTCAGACAAAAAGCCCCGAGGTATTCACCTGAAGCAAGCTTTGGCACATACCGCTGCTTCTGGTTTTCATTGCCGAAGTAAAGAATCGGATTTGTACCGACAGATGTATGGACAGACAGGATCACTCCCACGGTCGCACTCATCTTTGATAGCTCATGGATGGCAATGATATAGGACGTAAAATCCATTCCGGCTCCGCCGTACTGCTCCGGGACCGGGATCCCCATTAACCCGAGCTCTCCCATTTTGGCGAGGATTTCCCGCGGAAACTCCCCAGCCTCCATTTTCTCAATAAACGGCTCGATTTCGCTGACTGCAAAATCGCGCACCATTTTCCTCATCATCTTCTGTTCTTCTGTAAAATGAAGGTTCACGCTGTTTCCCCCTGCCGTTTATGCGTACTCGTAAAAACCTCTCCCCGACTTTTTACCAAGCCATCCGGCTTTTACGTATTTCCGCAGCAGCGGACAAGGCCGGTATTTGTCATCCCCGAAGCCTTCATGCAGCGTCTCCATAATATACAGACATGTATCCAGACCGATAAAATCTGCAAGCGTCAGAGGCCCCATCGGATGATTCATCCCAAGCTTCATCACTTCATCAATGGCCTCGCGGCTCGCGACACCTTCATACAGCGTGAAAATGGCTTCGTTGATCATGGGCATTAAAATCCGGTTCGACACAAAGCCAGGGAAATCATTGACCTCTACCGGCACCTTTTTTAGCGAGTGTGTCATCTGTTCAACCGCTTCGTAAACGGAGTCCTCTGTCGCAAGGCCGCGGATGATTTCCACGAGCTTCATAACAGGCACCGGGTTCATAAAATGCATGCCGATAACCTTGCCCGGACGGTCCGTTGCCGCAGCAATCTCTGTGATCGGCAGGGATGACGTGTTTGTTGCAAGAATCGCATGCGGCTGGGCGAGCTCATCCAGCTTCGCAAAAATCGTTTTTTTAATTTCCATATTCTCTACCGCGGCTTCGATGATGAGGTCTGCCTCACGAGCACTTTCGATGCTGAGGGACCGCTCCAGACGGCCGATCGTTTCTTCCATCTCGGCTGCTGTGATTTTTTCCTTATCTGCCTGTCTCTGCAGGTTTTTCCGGATGCCTGAGAACCCGCGGTCTAAAAATTCATCCTTTAAATCCTGCAAAATGACTTCAAAGCCTGCCATCGCGCAAACCTGGGCAATCCCTGAACCCATCTGGCCTGCTCCAATCACCATCACTTTGTTGATTTCCATCTTCCCATCCCCCTTAAAAGATCCTTACACCTCTACCATAATGGCGTCACCCTGGCCGCCGCCCGAGCAAATTGCAGCAATCCCGATGCCTCCGCCCCGTCTTTTCAATTCATGAATGAGCGTCAGCAGAATACGCGCTCCGCTGGCTCCGATCGGATGGCCGAGTGCAACAGCTCCTCCGTTCACGTTCACCTTTTCCGGATCAAGGCCGGCAATCTGATTGCTGGCGAGGGCCACGGCGGCAAACGCTTCATTGATTTCAAATAGATCAATATCTGCAGCGGTCTTTCCGGTTTTTTTCAGCAATTCGCTGATGACAAGACCCGGCGTCTTCGGAAAATCTGCCGCTTCCGTCGCAACGGCTGTGTGAGCAATGATTGCAGCAAGTACGTCTTTGCCTTCTTGTTGTGCTCTTTCTTCACTCATCAGGACAAAGGCTGCTGCTCCGTCATTCACCCCCGGCGCATTACCCGCAGTAATGGTGCCGTCATGGCCGAAGACCGGTTTTAATGCCGACAGCCGCTCAATAGAGGTATCTGCCCGCGGAGCCTCATCGCGTTCGACAAGAACAGGGTCCCCTTTGCGCTGCGGAACGCTGACGGGAACGATTTCTTCACGGAACAAATCGCCTGCCTTTGCTGCCCGCTGATGGCTCCGTAATGCCCATTCATCCTGGGACTCTCTCGTAATCTCCAAATCTTTTGCCGTTTTGTTCCCATAGGTTCCCATATGGACACCTTCAAAGCTGCACGTCAGACCGTCATGCACCATCAGATCCTTAACCGCAGCATCACCCATCCGGAAGCCCCATCTGGCTTTCGGAACGATATAAGGGGCATTGGACATGGATTCCATTCCTCCGGCAACGATCACTTCTTCATCTCCAGCGCGGATGATCTGGTCAGCCATCGTGACACTTCTTAATCCGGAGGCACATACTTTGTTCACTGTCTCTGTTTTTACTTCCCATGGAATTCCGGCATGGCGCGCGGCCTGCCTCGAAGGGATCTGTCCCTGGCCTCCCTGCAGCACATTACCGAGAATGACTTCCCCAACCTCTTCAGGACGGACGCCGCTTCGGTTCAACGCTTCCTTAACCGCGATGCCGCCAAGCTCAGAAGCTGTCAGCGCCTGCAGCGCTCCTCCAAATTTTCCAAAAGGTGTACGGGCTCCTCCAACGATCACTGTTCTTCCCATTATAATTCCTCCTTTTATTTAGGAAACGCTTACAAAAAGCTGACTGAACGCTCGCTCAGTCTATGAAAAAAGGGATAGCAGCACATATTGCGCCGCCTTTCTCCTTTTATGCGATGTCTTTTTTCCCTTCACCAATGACTGCTTTTTCCAGAAGCTCGGCAACATCGTAAGTGGATACGGTCTCTTCCACTTCCTTCGCCTTCGTTCCGTCGCTCAGCATCGTCAGGCAGTATGGACAGCCGGAGCTGATCACCGTTGGATTCACGGCCAGCGCCTGTTCGGTCCTGGCGACGTTGATCCGTGTGCCGGTATCCTCTTCCATCCACATTAAACCGCCTCCCGCACCGCAGCACATTCCGGTTTCACGCCGGCGCGCCATCTCGACAAGCTTTACCCCTCTAATGGATTTCAGAATATCCCGTGGTGCATCATACACATCATTGTAGCGGCCGAGGTAGCAGGAATCATGGAAGGTAATGGTTTCCTTCACCTCGTGCACCGGTTTCAGCTTCCCTTCTTTTACAAGCTTGGCGAGCAGCTCGGTATGATGGTATACCTCTGCCTGCAGCCCGAAGTCCGGGTACTCATTTTTAAAGATATTATAGGCGTGGGGATCGATGGTGATGATTTTTTTCACACCGATTTTCTCGAATTCTTCTATGTTTTTTGAAGCAAGCTCCTGAAACAGGAATTCATTGCCGAGCCTTCTTGGTGTATCACCGGAATTCTTCTCTTTGTTGCCGAGAATGGCAAAGGTAACGCCAGCTTCGTTCAGCAGCTTTGCAAAAGAAAGGGCAATTTTCTGGCTTCGGTTATCAAAGGACCCCATGGATCCGACCCAGAACAGGTACTCGAATTCCTCATCCTTTTTCTGCAGCTCTTTAACCGTCGGGATGATAACATCTTCTCTTGCCTCACGCCAGTTTTCTCGCTCTTTCCGGTTCAGCCCCCAAGGATTTCCCTGGCGTTCGATGTTGGTCATCGCACGCTGTGCATCTGCATCAAGCTTCCCTTCTGTCAGTACAAGGTAGCGGCGAAGGTCAATGATCTTATCCACGTGCTCGTTCATGACCGGGCACTGATCTTCACAGTTGCGGCACGTCGTGCATGCCCAGATTTCCTCTTCGGTGATGACCTCGCCGATCAGGCTTGGATTGTAGGCAGAGGTAGCTGCTGCTTCCTTTGAACCTTGAGTCGCGGAGGCCATTGCGAGCTGGTTCCCTTGCGTATCCGCAAAAGCGAACGCCGGAACCCATGGTGTCTGGGAAGTTACAGCGGCTCCCTTGTCCGTCAGGTGATCACGGAGACGAAGGATCAGATCCATCGGCGACAGCATTTTTCCTGTACCGGTTGCCGGGCACATATTCGTACAGCGTCCGCATTCGACACAAGCATACAGGTCGATCAGCTGAGACTGCCTGAAATCTTCTATTTTCCCGACCCCGAAGGACTCTTGGGATTCATCTTCAAAGTCAATTTTTGAAAGCTTTCCTGGCGGCCCAACTCTGGAGAAGAACGTATTCGCCGGACCGGCGATCAAGTGAGCGTGCTTTGATTGCGGAACATATACGAGGAAGGTGAGCAAAATCAGCAGGTGAACCCACCAGGATACGTAAAACACTGCAATCGCCGCGGTCTCGTTCATAAAACTCAATAAGAAGGCAAGCGATGAAGCAATCGGCTCCGTCCAGGTCAGCTCATGATCATGCCAGATGAGTGCCATCGCGTTCCCAAGAAGCACGGAAAGCATCAGCCCGCCGATGAAAATGAGGACAAGACCCGCTTTAAAATTGCGCTTCAGGCGGACGAGTTTTTCAATGTAGCGTCTGTAAAATGCCCAGACAACAGCAACCAAGATGACAAACGTCACAATTTCCTGAAAAAATGTAAATCCGGGATAAAGCGGTCCAAGCGGCAGGTGGTTCCCCGGAGAAATCCCTTTTATAATAAAATCAATCGCCCCAAACTGCACAAGGATGAATCCATAAAAGAACATGACATGAATGATTCCGCTCTTTTTATCCTTCAGCAATTTTTTCTGGCCGAAGACATTCACCCAAATCTGATTAAGGCGTTCCTTCCATTTCCCATCGAATTCTTCCTTTTTCCCCATCCGGATGTAAGCCACCCGGGAACGGATCAAATGAACAAACAGCGCAACGGCGTAAGCGGTTACAAATAAGAATGCAGCCAGATTAATCCACAGCAGGATGCCCATTTCATTTCCCCCTATCTGATGTCTCGATCATTTCTCATTCATCTCTTGAAAATTTTAAAACAAGCAAATTTTCAGAAATTATCCCTGACTTCATCATAAATATGAATGAGCATTCAGTCAATCCTTTTCCATTAAACTTTTCATAATTTTCCCTGCCTCGTTCCATGATAAGAGTACCTCAGTATGTGGAAAGAAGGTTTATGAATGGGCTTCTTTGTCGGAATCCTTCTCACCCTGCTCGTCATTGTCTGGCTGCGCCTCGATTTTACAGGAGGATTCAGCCGTCACATCCGGAAGGCCGGACTTCAGGCTTACCCAATCAGACAGGGCGGGGTGCAATTTTTTACAGAAGGGCAGAAATTTTATTTTCATTATTTTCAAAACATCAGGCAAGCAAAGTCCTCCATCTTTGCAAGCTTTTATATTATCAAAAACGATGAAGAAGTCAGCCGCGCTTTTTTAACCCTGCTCGGCGAAAAAGCAAAAGAAGGGGTTGCGGTTTATCTTCTGATGGATCGGCTCGGTTCGCTGAAAGCACCTGGAAAACTGCTGAAGGAAATCAGAGCCAACGGGGTAAAGACGGCGTATTCCCATACTCCAAGGCTGCCCTTCCTATTTTTTACCCTGCAGGCACGCAACCACCGGAAAATCACCGTAGTGGACGGGCAAACCGGCTATCTCGGCGGCTACAACATCGGCAAGGAATACATCGGAAAGAATCCGAAACTCGGAAAATGGCGCGACTACCATTTGTTTTTCACCGGAGGAGGAACAAGGGACCTCGCTGCCCAATTCAGACGCGACTGGAGAAATGCCGGGGGAGAGTTCATTCCAGAGGATAAACCGGCGGTCTCCTGCAGCGGCATTTCCCACCGCCTCGTTTCCACATACGGAAAGCTTGAAGATCAATATGTATCGATTATCAGACAGACACAGAAAGAACTTTATATTTGTTCCCCTTATTTCATACCGGGGACAAAATTGCAGACTGAATTGCTTGATGTGCTGGCAAGAGGGGTAAAGGTTACAATCGTCGTACCCATGAAATCCGACCATCCTTTCGTCAAAGAAGCGGCCTTCCTTTATTACGGCCCCCTTTTAAAAGCCGGAGCGGAAATCCACCGGTTTTATTCCGGCTTCTACCATGCAAAAATCGTTCTGTCAGATGACGGTTTCTGTGACATCGGAACTGCGAACTTCGACAAACGGAGCCTGTATTTAAATGATGAAATGAACGTGTATATTTTCGATGAAGACTTCACGTCCCGGGTAAAAGAAACCATCAAAAAAGACATCCGCAACGCTGAACAGCTTTTATACGATGATTACCTGAAACGTCCGCTTCGCCAAAAAGCCAAAGAACGCGCGGCGAACCTGCTTTCCTTATTTTTATAGCATCTGGAGGGAGAAGAGAATGAAAATCCGGTTCGGCTATGTAGCAAACGCCTTATCCTTATGGGACTGCTCACCGGCAAAAACAATCACCTATGCCCGCTATCAAAAAATGGATCCCGATGAACGGCGAGAAGCCCTTCTCCGCGTAACCGCCCAAAACCTGGAGCATACTCGGCGGATCATTCATTACAACATCGCCCATGAAATCCATCTGTACCGCTTCTCATCAAGTATCGTCCCGCTCGCCACCCATCCGGACGTGAGCTGGGATTTTGTCACACCCTTCAGGGATCAATTTCAGGAAATCGGAAGCCTCGTAAAGCAACACGGCATCCGGACAAGCTTCCACCCAAATCAATTCACCTTGTTCACGAGCGACCGACCTTTAATAACTGAGAACTCTGTGAAAGACATGGAATACCACTATGCGATGCTTGAAGCCATGGGACTTGAAAAAGAGGGCCTGATCAACCTTCACGTCGGCGGAGCCTACGGTGACAAAATCGCCTCCGCCGAACGCTTCTTTGACAATATACAGTCCCTATCCATGCCTATTTTTAAAAGAATGACCCTGGAAAATGACGACAAAACCTATACAACAGAGGAAACCCTGCAAATATGCGAAAAAGGCGGCACCCCGCTCATGTTTGACTACCATCACCACATGGCAAACAAAAACGAAGAAGACGGAGCACTCGCCGACTTGCTTCCGCGGTTTTTTCAGACATGGGAAGGCACCGGCCTCCCACCCAAAATCCATCTATCTTCACCCAAGTCCGAAAAAGAATACCGCAGCCACTCCGACTTCGTCGACCTCGAATATGCCATGCCGCTATTGAAAATGCTGAAAGACTATAACGTCGACGTGGATATGATGATCGAAGCGAAACAAAAGGATCTCGCCCTCTTTAAGCTGATTGACGAAGTCTCGAAAGTGCGCGGGGTGAAGCGGGTTGATGGGGGGAGTGTGGTTTGGTGAATTTTAGTACTTGGATTGGTGGGGCTGAACTCAGTTTGGCTGGTCTAAATTCAGTTTGGCGGGGCTGAACTCAGTTTGGCTGGTCTAAATTCAGTTTGGCGGGGACAGTCCCCCACTCTGCTAAAGCACTAAAGCTCTGGCACCGGCTCTCTGATCCCTTGCGGCTCTAGCGGCCGCGACTTTATGTCTCTGACCCCACTTGCGTTAAAGCATGTGGGGTCAGTGGCAGTGCCTGTCCCCTGTTCTGCTAAAGCACTAAAGCTCCGGCACCGGCTCTGCAAACCGTTGCAGCTCTAAGGACGAAAGCTTTCTGTCTCTGTCCCCTGATGCTTTAAAGGATGTGGGGACAGACCCCTTTTTTTGTTACTCCCCCTTACTTTGCTCACAACTGAGCAATCCCAACACCAATCCCAACACTAATCCCTACACTAATCCCTACACTAATCCCAACACTAATCCCAACACCAATCCCAACACTAATCCCAAAACTAACCCCAAAACTAACCCCACCCCAATACAAAAACCCCCCGCACATCCGTACAGGGGGTGTCTTTCCTTACATCTTCTTTGGAGCTGAAACTCCGATCAGAGTCAGGGCGTTTTTCAGTGTTTGCTGAGTGGCCTTCATTAAAGCTAGGCGGGCTTTTGATTTGGCTACGTTCTCCGGGTCGAGCACTTTTTCGGCGTTGTAGAAGCTGTGCAGGGTGGAGGCCAGGTCGAAAATGTAATTGGTGATGCGGTGCGGGATGCGCTTGTTGGCGGCATCTGCGATGGCTTCCGGGAATTCGCCGAGTTTTTTGAGCAGGTCGGTTTCTTTTTCGGACAGTCCGCCTGAAAGAACGTCATCCGCTCCGAACGTGAGGCCTTGTTCTTCGCCTTGGCGCAGCATGCTGCAGATGCGGGCATGGGCGTATTGTGCGTAGTAGACCGGGTTTTCGTTGGATTTGGACACGGCCAGGTCGAGGTCGAAGTCCATGTGGGTGTCGGCGCTTCTCATGGCGAAGAAGTAGCGGACGGCGTCGAGGCCGACCTCTTCTGTAAGCTCGCGCATCGTGACGGCTTTGCCGGTCCGTTTGCTCATTTTCATTTTTTCGCCGTCCTTGTACAGGTGGACGAGCTGGATGATTTCGACTTCGAGTGTATCTTTTCCGTAGCCGAGCGCCTCAATGGCTGCTTTCATCCGCGGGATGTAGCCGTGATGGTCTGCTCCCCAAATGTTGATGAGCTTCGTGAAGCCGCGGTCCAGTTTATCCTTATGGTACGCGATGTCCGGTGTCAGGTAGGTGTAGGATCCGTCTTTTTTGATCAGGACGCGGTCTTTGTCGTCGCCGAATTGAGTGGAGCGGAACCATGTTGCGCCGTCTTCTTCGAAAATGTGACCTTGTTCACGGAGGGTGGCAAGGGCACTGTCAATTTTCCCGTTTTCATACAGGGATGTTTCGGAGTACCATACATCGAATGGCACGCGGAATTCATCCAGGTCTTTTTTCAGTTTGTCCATTTCGAATTTAAGGCCGTATTCACGGAAAAAGCCAAGGCGCTCGTCCCCGGGTTGGGATTTAAAGCGTTCGCCGTATTCATCTGCGAGCTTTTGGCCGATTTCCTTAATATCCTGGCCGTGGTATCCATCCTCAGGCATCGGGAATTCTTCGCCGAGTGCCTGCATGTAGCGGGCTTCGATGGACAGGGCAAGGTTGTTGATCTGGTTGCCGGCGTCATTGATGTAGTATTCACGTGAAACATCGTATCCTGCTTTTGCGAGAATGCTGCAGAGCGCATCGCCTACTGCGGCGCCGCGGGCATGGCCGAGGTGGAGCGTTCCGGTCGGGTTGGCGGAGACGAACTCGACTTGCAGTTTTTCGCCGTTCCCTACATTCGTTTCTCCGTATGCTTCGCCTGCTTTCAGGATGGCAGGAACCAAATCAGCGAGGTAGGAATTGTCCATGTAAAAATTGATAAAGCCCGGTCCTGCGATTTCAATTTTTTCGATGGACGCTTTTTGCTTGTCAAAGCTGCTGACGATTTCTTCAGCAATCGCACGCGGTGCTTTTTTCGCTACTCTTGCCAGCTGCATCGCCATGTTGGTGGAAAAATCGCCGTTGACTTTGTCTTTCGGCACTTCAAGGATCGCATCCGGGATCTGGGATGCTTCCGCCAGTCCTGCTTTTTGGACAGATGCTTTGATTTCTTCTTTTAAAAGGTCTTTCATTTGTTCAGCGATGGTCATTTCACAGCCTCCTTAAAATCAATCATTAGTGAATGAAGATGGCTTTGCCCTTCTCCCATGTGCAGTTCGTATTCGATTTCGAGCTTGCCTTCAGCATATTCAGGGTGAACGATTTGCGTTATTCTGGATGTATAAGTTGACATTTGAAGGGTACCGAGCGGGGTCTTGTAATGTGTCAGCGTCTCAGTATCCTTCATAAACCGCTGTTTCATAGAGACGGCGCCGGATCTGAACACGATCGTTTCTTCCGGCTTCATTTTGACGATCGTCTGGATGGATCCGTATTCCTGTTCCTCTGTATACGAGAGGTAGGGGACGGAATCTTTTATGTAAAAACTGCCGCTTGAACGGAACTCAATTGTTTCTGTTTCGCCTTCATTTCTGATTTTCGAAAGAATGTAGAGGCTTACCGGTGTCTGCGTCATTCAGGACACTCCTTCCACTATAACTACAATAGTATAAAGATTCTTTACGCAAAGTTCAATAGGACGCGGAATTTGGAAATTGAAAAAACCGGATTGCCCGCCATACACCGCCTGATGGCGCTGTATGGGACTGTCCGGTTTATGGTTTATTTTTTCTGTACCCAGCCGAGAATCATTTCGCGGATCAGCTTGCTTGCTGTGTTGGCTGTCTGCTCGGATGGGTCATAAATCGGCGCGACCTCGACAAGGTCCGCCCCGACCACGTTTACTTCTGAACGGGCAATTTCGTGAATGGAAGCGAGAAGCTCTTTGGACGTGATTCCGCCGGCGTCCACGGTTCCTGTGCCCGGTGCATGGGCAGGGTCCAGCACATCGATATCGATTGTTACGTATACCGGACGGCCTGCGAGGGTCGGCAAAATCTGCTTCAGAGGCTCAAGCACTTCAAACTTTGAAATATGCATGCCGGATTCCTTCGCCCATTGGAATTCTTCTTTCATTCCGGAGCGGATGCCAAATGAATAAACATTTTCAGGTCCGATGTGCTCAGCAATTTTGCGGATCGGTGTAGAGTGGGAGAGCGGTTCGCCCTCGTATTCCTCACGCAAATCGGTATGAGCATCCATATGGATGATGGCAAGGTCCGGGTATTTTTTCGCGACTGCTTTCATGACCGGCCAGGAGACGAGGTGCTCTCCCCCCATGCCAAGCGGGAACTTGTCCGCTGCCATCAGGCCGTCGATGTATTCTTCAATCATCTCAATGCTGCGCTGCGGATTGCCGAATGGCAATGGAATGTCGCCTGCGTCAAAGTATTTTACCTCTTCCAGCTCACGGTCCAAATACGCGCTGTACTCCTCAAGACCGATTGAAACTTCGCGGATGCGGGACGGGCCGAATCTTGAGCCGGGACGGTAGCTTACCGTCCAGTCCATCGGCATGCCGTAAATGACGGCTTCACTCTCTTCATAGGACGGATGGCTTTTAATAAAAACATTTCCGGAATAAGCCTCATCAAATTTCATCGTTTTCCCTCCAATTCAGGAAAGGGCGTTTGATTAAACGCCCTTTCCCCTTTTTTCTTATTTCGTTAAGTCTTTTACAAACTTCGGAAGCACGAACGCTGCTTTATGAAGTTCTTTTGTATAGTATTTCGTGTCGATTTCGTGGAAACGCTCGTCTGCTGCCTGAAGCGGATCGTATTTTTTCGAACCGATTGTGAACGCCCACATGCCGCTCGGATAAGTTGGGATGTTGCAGATATACAAGTTCGTAATCGGGAAGATTTCCCGGACATCGCGCTGTACGTTTCGGATCAAATCCGGTGTAAACCATGGGTTGTCCGACTGTGCAACAAAGATTCCGTCTTCCTTCAATGCTTTGGAAATGCCGGCATAGAAGCCTTTTGTGAACAGATTAACAGCCGGTCCGACCGGCTCAGTGCTGTCTACTATGATTACGTCGTATTCATTTTCGCTTTCGGCGATGTGAAGGAATCCGTCGCCTACCTTCACTTCCACACGCGGATCTTCAAGCTTTCCGGCAATTTCAGGAAGGTATTTTTTTGAGTACTCGATTACTTTTCCGTCAATATCAACAAGTGTTGCTTTCTTAACGGACGGGTGTTTCAGCACTTCGCGGATAACGCCACCGTCACCTCCGCCAACTACAAGAATGTTCTCAGGATTTGGATGGGTGAAGAGCGGTACATGAGCTGCCATTTCATGGTAAACGAACTCGTCTTTTTCGGAAGTCATGACCATTCCATCAAGGAACAGCATGTTGCCGAATTCCTCTGTTTCCACCATTTCAAGGTGCTGGAACTCCGTTTGCTCTGTATGTAAGGTGCGCTTGATTTTCATTGTGATTCCAAAATTTTCTGTCTGTTTCTCTGTATACCAAAGTTCGGACATGTTTTTCATCCTTTCCGATTGTGATTTATTTTGTGACTCATTTTATCGTACCCTGACAGTTTTAAACAAAACCTCAAAGAAAGTATAGAGGAATCCTGCAAAAAATCAAGGAATATTTACAGGGCTCTCCGTTTAGAACAGCCGCTCTTTTTCCATAATGGTAAGAAAAGAACGTGACGAAACGGGGTGCAGAGAATGAACGTGATCCATCCTTCACGAATCCGCCAGACCGTCAAGCTGGTTCGCGCTTTGTTTTTCATCAGCTTGATTGCAATCATATTGATGTCAATCGCTGCCGGCTGCATTCTGCTTACTGCAAAATTACAGGGCCCGCCTTCTTTAAATGTTCCCCAGGCAACCATCCTATTTGCAAAGGATGAGTCCAAGCTCGGGGAAACGCATTACGGGGAAAAGCGGTATTGGACGAAGCTCCAGCATATATCACCGAATGCAGTGAAGGCTACACTGGCGATTGAAGACCGCCGCTACTATGAGCACCACGGTTTTGATTTTAAGAGGATTGCCGGTGCCGCTGTGGCTGACCTGAAAGCCATGGCCAAGGTGCAGGGAGCAAGTACGATCACCCAGCAATATGCGCGGAACCTGTATTTAAACCATGACAAAACGTGGTCCAGAAAACTGACCGAGGCCTTTTATACGGTACGCCTGGAAGTGAACTACAGCAAAGAGCAGATCCTGGAAGGCTATTTGAATACCATTTATTACGGACATGGAGCTTATGGGATTGAAGCAGCTTCGAGGATGTACTTTGGGAAAAAATCGAAGGATCTGACCATCGCTGAAGCAAGCCTTCTTGCCGGAATTCCGAAAGGTCCAAGTCTGTACTCCCCATTCCTGAATGAGGATAAAGCAAAAGAAAGACAGCGGCTGATTCTGAAGAGTCTCGTAAAAGCGGGAGATCTGACCGAAAAACAGGCAGCTGCTGCGGAACAGGAGCCGCTGAAATTCGCTTCGCAGAAGCCTGAGGAGCCAGCCGGAACCGAGGCGCCGTATTTTTATGATGAAGCATTAAAAGAAACCGCCCGCCTCCTGGGAACAGAGCCCGGAGCCCTGTCCACAAGAGGGCTGAAGATCCATACGACGCTCGATCCTGACATGCAGCGGAAGGCGGAGAAACAGGTAAAGGCGGGGATTGATCCTGATTCCGGGATTCAGGCCGGCATGATCGCGATGGACCCTGAAACGGGGGCTGTGCGCGCCCTTATCGGAGGACGCGATTACAGCAAAAGCCCCTTTAACCGTGCCACGCAGGCATTAAGGCAGCCCGGTTCGACCATCAAGCCGTTTCTGTACTATGCTGCCATTGAAAACGGCTATACCCCTTCGACCCAGATGGTGAGTGAGCCAACTGAATTTGAATACGATTCAGGAAAATCGGTCTACAAACCAAGCAACTACAATGATTACTATGCGAACGGTCCGATCACACTGGCTCAGGCCATCGCCTTATCCGATAACATCTATGCCGTTAAAACCCATCTGTTTATCGGCACGGAGAAACTGGCTGAGACTGCCCGGGCTGCCGGGATTACAAGCAAGCTGCCAAAGCTGCCCTCCCTCGCACTCGGAACGGCCCCTGCCAGGCTTGAAGAGCTGGTCAGCGCCTATGGGGTTCTCGCCAACGGCGGAAAACAAATCACTCCGGTCTATGTCACGAAAATCGAGGATTCAACCGGAAAGCTTCTATATGAATGGAACAAAGGACCCGGAAAACAAGTTCTCAGCGAACAATCTTCCTATATTACGACCCAGCTGATGACCGGAATGTTCGATAAAAAAATGGATGCCTATACAGCCGTTACCGGTGGAAAAATCGCGAAAAAGCTGACCCGTTCTTATGCCGGGAAATCCGGAACGACGAAAACAGACAGCTGGATGATCGGCTACAGCCCCGAGCTCGCAGCGGGCGTCTGGATCGGCTATGACCGGGACCTTGAGATGAATCAGGTGGCTGAGCGCTCCTATGCCAAAAACATCTGGGCTGATTTTATGGAGGATGCACTGAAGGGAAAATCCATGAAAGAGTTTAAGCCTCCGGAGGGTGTAACAGGAGTCTACATCAACCCTGAGAACGGCAAGCTTGCAGGCCCCGGCTGTCCGGTGAAGCGCTTCGTCTATTTCAAGATCGGAACCGAGCCGGCTGGACTTTGCACAGGCCCAGTCGAGGAAAAGAAACAGCCGCAGAATAAAACCATAAAAGAAAAAGAGAGCATATGGGATCGATTAAAATTCTGGAACTGAAAAAAACCCGGCGGTTTCAGCCGGGTCTTTTTATGCATTCAGATCGTTTTTCAGCTTCTCTTCTGCGCGCTCCCACATTCCTTCATCATGGGACCGGAGAAAGTTTGTAAGAATTGCTTTGGATTTTTCATCCATATGGTCCACCATAATCTGGCGTTTCATGGATTTATCCATTTTGTTCACATGCTCGGGAAGAGATTTATAGCCTCTTCTGATCTCCCGGTTAACCGTCATCTCACAGGCTGTGACCCCTGCATAATAAGGCCCCTCTTCCCTGCGGTCAATCGTTACCCAGACGAGCCAGTAAGGCTTCGCTTCAGGGACGTCTTCCTTATTTGGAAGAAACTTTATGCCTTTTTCGACTACACTGCGGGCGTGCATCGCCCCGATGTCTACGAACGCTTCCTCTTCCTGAATATCAACGAAGACCGGCGAAATGTTATCGAGACTGAGCGCTCCGACTCCAAAGCCTCCGTGGCCGTCCGTCGGGTCGTTTTTAATAATGTTAAATCCGATGCTTTTTTTCTTTTTCTCTTCCATCCATTAACCCTCCTAAAACAGCGGGATCAGGATCCCGTTAAAGATGCTGGTGATTATATAGGTGCCATTATCAAGAAACGGCCGGATTGTATACTGATCAAGCGGCGTGACAAACAGAACGATAAATACAATGATACCGTATGTTTCAAACTTCGCCATCTTCGGTCTAATCGTGCGCGGAACGAGGTCTTCAATGATCCGGTATCCGTCCAGCGGAGGGATCGGAAGCAGATTAAACAGAAATAAAATAACGTTCAGATTGTAGAAGATCCGGAAGAAATCCAGCAGCGCCTGCAAAAATCCAGATGGCATCGGGCCCGCCTGACTTTGCAGAATATAAAACATCGCGATCCCGATAAACGCCATCAGCAGGTTGCTCAACGGGCCGGCTACTGAAACGATGACCCCCGCAAGCCGCGGGTTCTTAAAATAAAAACGGTTCACTGGTACAGGCTTTGCCCAGCCGAAACCGGCAAGCAGAATCAGGATGGTGCCAAACGGATCCAGATGGGCAAGAGGAGACAGGGTCAGCCTGCCTTCATTTTTTGCAGTCGGATCTCCAAATTTGTATGCGGCATACGCATGGGCAAATTCATGCACCGTAAAAGCGACCAGCAAGGTAATAATGACATATGGCAGAACTTCTAAAGGAAAGGCCAAAAAACTGAATGCATCTTCCACGTACTCTTCTCCTTTAACACGCATAATCACTGCAACGATTTCCTGATTAAAGTATACTATATTTATGGCTGAATAGCAGTCTCACGAATTTTCCAACCCATAAAAAAAGGAGTGATTGACATGCCTTACATAACCGTCAAAATGCTGGAAGGCCGCACAGAAGACCAGAAGAAAGCCCTCGTTGAAAAGGTCACAGCTGCCGTTTCCGAAACAACCGGCGCGGCTGAAGACAAAATCGTTGTCTTTATTGAGGAAATGAGCAAAAACCATTACGGCGTAGCCGGAAAACGATTAAGCGATATGTAATGCATAAGCGGCTGGCCTGATCTTGCAGGCCGGCCGTTTTTTAAAAGGAGGAGTTCCCATGAATAAAGCCTTTCTTGAACGGATTGGATTACCGGAAACAGCCTCATTGGATCTGGGACAAATCCTGACCGCTTTCTACAGCACGATCCCATTCGAAAACCTCGGAATCATCCGCGGGGAAAGAACCGGGCTTGACGAAGCCTCTCTAACAGAAAAAATCGTGAACCAGCGCCGCGGCGGCGTCTGTTACGAATTAAATGCACTGCTGTATTATTTTCTGCTGGAAAACGGGCTGGATGTACGGCTGATCCAGGGAACCGTATACAACCATGCCAAAGGAAGCTGGAGCCTGAGCGGAACCCACGCTGCTCTTTTAATGACTAATGAGAAGGGCGTGTTCTTAGTGGATGCCGGCTTCGGCACCAATGTAGCAGGTGTGCCGATCCCGATGAATGGAGAGGCAGTCCAAACCGCTTCCGGCCAATTCCGGGTCCTCCGGCAGGAGACAGAGGAAGGCACCCATCTCCTTCAAATGAAGCTCGCTTACGAAGAAGCAGGAGAATGGAAAACAGGGTATGCGTTCTGCGCGGATCAGCCCATCTACACAGAAGAGCTGACAGCTATGCAGCACAAAATCCACACACATCCGGACTCTCCATTCAACAAAGCTCCGCTCGCTGCGATGAGGACGGCAGACGGCGGCTATAAATCCTTATCCCCACAATCCTTTACAGTGACGAACTCGGAAGGGAAAGTGAAGCAGGAAATTGGAGAAAAAGAGTTTGCGGAGGTGGCAGAGAGGGAGTTTGGGCTTATTTGACAGGCCGTTGAGATGGAGAGATGCGCAGATCGGCAGAAGCGGGGTCTGTCCCTCACTCTGCTAAAGCACTAAAGCTCTGGCACCTACTCTGTAATCCCTTGCTATGCAAGGGTTGAGACGGATGAGTCTCTGTCCCCCGTTGCTTTAAAGGATGTGGGGACAGGCACCGTGCCTGTCCCCACTTTCGCTAAAGCACTAAAGCTCCGGCACCGGCTCCGCAATCCCTTGCTGCACAAGGGATGCAGCCCATCGGTCTCTGTCCCCCGATACGGTGAAGCAGCAGGGGACTGTCCCCGCCTCCCATTCAATCTAAGAGACTGTCCCCACTCCCGCTCAATCTAAGAGACAGCCCCCGGCTGCCACTCGATCCAGGAGCCTGTCCCCGTAAACTGCTGCAAACCACTCACTTTAAGCCCAATACACAAAAAGCCGGCCCATGGCCGGCTCTCCTTTTCTATCAATGCTTCGTTTTGTCTCTCAATGCTTCTACATACGCGTACGCTTCTGCAATTTCTTCTTCGGTGTATTTCTGTTTGCTTTTTAGGGTGAACACCTTTTCTTTTACTTCTTCCCGCTCCAGGCTGTCAAAGTACAGGATGGTGGAGACGAGTTCGAGGAAGCGGGCGGATTGGGTGTTGAGGTCGGTCATGCATGGATCGAGCGGCGGAAGCTCGAGGTCATGGTTGGCCAGGAATTCTTCGCCGGATTCAGTCAGATTGTAACGGTATTGATAGTAGCCGCCTTTTTTTTCGCGGACTTCGTCCAGGAAGCCGAGGTTGCAAAGTTCTTCCACCCTCAGTGTGAGTTCCTCTGAGTAGGGTCCGTAAAAGTGAAAGTCGTATTTTTCGTAAAATGGGAAATCAATCTTTTTGGCGATGTAGATCATTTTTTGAAGCTTTTTCCGTCCGATGACTTCTCCGGCCGACGAAAATACCTTCAGGACTTTGGCATGTTCTGTAAGCAAATCCCCTTCAACTCCTTACTTCCGGTTATTCTCTCTCTATTTATGTAGATTGAGCAGTTCGATAATTTTTTTCTTGGCCGTCCGCTTGACGGACAGGTCCTCGATCAGATCAAGCGGGAAGTACAGTTTATGGTCTGTTCTTCGTTTACCGGAAATCGCGTCAACAATTTCTGATTGCCTTGATAATTCTCTGATCTCTCCATTGGGCATAAGCAGATGGATCGGAAGACGTTCTTCTTCCTCTCCGGGACGGTAAAAATCATAAGGCAGATCGGACGAGGAGTCTAATACCAGATAGTATTCAGGGTCGATTCCCGCTTTTTTAAACAAAGCTTTCAGCTCCAGAAGCTTCATCATCTGTTCGTTGGACGGGTTGAATTCTACGTATTTGAACAGGTTACGGTGGAGGAACCGGCTGCACAGGTCGGAAAGAATCGGATCTTCTTCTTCCTCCCATGCCTGAAAATAAAAGAGAATGACAGATTCATCCATCTTGAGATAATCCTTTAAAATGACTTCTCCATTAAAAAGGGAGTAAAAGTGAACCGGTTCCTGTTTGAACGTGTAGTTCTCTTCGTGAAGCTGCTTGGCTCTGTGGAGGATTTTAGTCAGGATTACTTCGGCGCTGCGTGTCACCGGGTGGAAATAAACCTGCCAATACATTTGATATCGGCTCATGATGTAATCTTCTACAGCATGCATTCCACTGTACTTGATGACCACCTGATCTTCTCTCGGCCTCATGACGCGCAGGATCCGCTCCATATCAAAATGGCCGTAGCTGACACCTGTATAATAGGCATCCCGCTGCAGGTAGTCCATCCGGTCCGCATCGATCTGGCTTGAGATCAGGGAGACGACTTGTTTGTTCGAGTAGGTTTTGGCGATGACTTCCGCGACTTTTTTCGGAAAGTCCTTTCCTTCTGTTTTCAGGACACGGTTCACTTCTGTATCCTCGAGGATGATTCTCCGGGTGAAATCTTCATGATCCATATGAAAAACCTTTTCAAATGAATGCGAAAACGGGCCATGACCCAAATCGTGAAGCAGAGCTGCACACAGGCTGACAAGGCGTTCTTCTTCATTCCATTCCGGCCGGCCTTTAAACACGTCATCTACCATTCTTCTGACAATTTCATATACTCCGAGTGAATGATTCAGGCGGCTGTGTTCGGCTCCGTGAAACGTGAGATAGGTGGTTCCGAGCTGGCGGACTCTGCGCAGACGCTGAAATTCAGGCGTTCCGATCAGATCCCAGATCAGCTTGTCCCTCACATGGATATAACGGTGGACAGGATCTTTAAATACCTTTTCTTCCGAAAGTTTCCCGTTGCGATTTGCCATTCTTTTCCCTCTTCCGTTTTACTTGTATCCATTATAGCTTTTTTCTGCATGCTATGAATGTGTAAATTCCTGATATTTGAAAAAATGCAGCGGTTCAAAGAGGGCTATTCATGTAATGCCCTATTTTCAGGCTGTGTAATCGGAAAACCGGCAAGAAAAAAAATCCCCTGTGCATAGAATGCATGGCGATTTTTTTAACGGGTCCGGACAACTTTGTGCGTTAGACTTTTTTCATTCTACCTCGATTTTTTCTCCTGTGCAAGCTCGTCCGTTAACTCAATCAGCTTCCGAAACTTTTAAAAAATTTCTATTATCCTTTTAGAAAAAAAGGTATAAAAGGAAGCTAATCCGTCCATTCTGTTAGCAGGAATACATTATTTACTATCGGGAGTTGAGACAATGAAACAGAGACAAGATGCCTGGTCTGAGGAAAATGACCTTTTGCTTGCAGAAACGGTTCTGCGCCATGTCCGTGAGGGAAGCACGCAGCTGAATGCATTTGAAGAAGTGGGAGATAAACTGAACCGGACATCTGCAGCCTGCGGATTCCGCTGGAATGCAGTTGTGCGCCATCAATATGAAAAAGCGCTTCAGCTGGCAAAAAAACAGCGGAAACAAAAGATGCGGGCTACGGGCAAAGGTCAGCCTGCCAAAAAGAAATTGCTGTACGCTCCGCCTGAAACAGCCGCTCCGCAGCAGATCAAGGAAGAAGAGCCTGTGGATGTGCAAACCTATGAACCTGCCATCATGGTCTACAGCGCACCTGAGGAGCAGCCGGAATTCGATGATCTGGAAGGCGTTTCCTATTCATCCCTTAAGCAGCCGGCCGCACCGGCACCTGAGCTGACAATGGACCAAATTATCGCTTTCCTTGAAACCTATGAGAGCAGGGCCACTCATTCTACAGCGCTGAAACAGGAAAATATCCGCCTGAAACGCGAGCTGGATGATCTGGCTAGACGGAACGAGGATCTGGAATTGAAAATCGCTAAAATGGAAGAGGATTCTGATACCATTCAGGAAGACTATGAAACACTGATGAAGATTATGAACCGAGCCAGAAAGCTGACACTGTTTGATGAAGAGGACCGGACCTCCCCGAAATTTAAAATGGACCGGAACGGAAACCTTGAAAAAGTAGCGGAATAGCCTTTTTGCCCCCTCCCCCTATATATATAGAAGACGCCCCGGATAACGGAGCGTCTTTTTTTTATAAAATACCGATTTTCCGGTTCCGCTCAACCATTCTCGTCAGGTTTTTTTCAAAGATCAGCTGCTCTTCCATAGACAGAGAGGAAGAGAAAATCCTGCCGCTCAAATCCTTCAGGACCGTCAGCAGCTTCAGCATCATCTCCTGGATGGAAACCTCCCTGCCCAGAAGCTCGCTCAGTGAGGCCATGACTGAAGGAGTGATTTTAGGATACTCAAACTTTGTTTCCGCTCCCTGCAGGCTCTTTTCATAAAATTGACGGATGACTTCAGCGCGTGCCGAACCGCTTCCGGACACACACAGGTAAATCTGGACAGCAACCCCGTTCCGGAGGCGGCGCTGTGAAATGCCGGCGAACTTTTTACCGCCAATGCTGAGATCATAGCTGCCCGGGCAGTAAGATCCTTCAATTTCCCTGGCTTCGATAAGACCCGACTGCTCAGGCAGGAGCGTTTTAACGAGCTCCCACATCGCATCATACCCCCGGTTGATCTCGATGCTTTTGTTCGTCTCTGGAAAAATCAATGAAAGGTTGAGAACTCCTTCATCAAGGACAACAGCCAGACCTCCCGAATTCCGGACAACGGTCCGGTACCCGAGGGAATGAAGAAACGCAATTCCTTCATCTATATAAGGCAGCCGTGTATCCTGGATGCCAAGCACAATCGTATCATGATGCACCCATGACCGGGCTGTTGCAGGGGACTGCAGGCTTCCCGCTGAAGTGCAGAGCGTATCATCATAGGCAAATGACTGTTTCGCATCAAACTGCTGTCCAAGGCCCGACTGATCGAGAATTCTCCACTCAGGCTGCTTCAAAAGACTCAAAGACTTCTCTGACATAACTGTTTCCCTTTCTTTCCGTACAATATAAGGCATTCATTATACCATAGAACGAGACCGAATTCTGAGCGCCAGACCGATCATTTTTCCCAGGGCATCCGAGAAAACCCTAATACCGGCACAGCAAAACCGCCGCCTCTCATTGATGAAAGGCAATAAAGAAACGAAAAGGACCCAAACGGTCCTTTTCTCATTCAGGCATTTCTATTTTAGGCTGTTCCTCCAGGTGCTCTGTGGCTGTCTCTGCCACAAATACGAAGTCCTCATAGTTTACCGCATTCAGCGGGAATTTCATCACTGCCGTTCCTTTTTTATCATAAACGGCTACTTTTTTGGAAAAAGCATCGAAAAGCCTGGATCCGATGCCTGCTCTTTCGATGGTGATCTCCCCTATTTCATTCAGCTTCACCGCATAATGCCTGCCCCTCTCCGTATAGCGGAGTTCTGTTCCAGTCAGCTCTACCTTTTGCCGCCTGAATTTCCACTGATACAGATGGGTGCCTGTCACGAGGATGAACAGGAGGGACGTGAGCCCGATATAAACTGGATCCTGTGAAGAAGCCGCCTGGAAAATGCGGTAAGCAAGAACCGGATACAAGATATAATACCAGCGGCTCACCCGGGGCTTGCTGACATAATGGACTTTATTCGCCTCATACTCCAGCATCTTCCTCGTGCCATCCAAAAATTCCTTCACATGTTTTTCTGCTGAACGATAGTCTTCCTCCAGGATGTGCGTCTCCTCCCGGCAAAACGGGAGGTCATCCCCCTCGTGAAGCGGATAGCCCCCAATCCAGGCCGGACGCAGGCTGCCCTCTTCCTTAACGGCGGCTAGGTAATAGCGGAAGGTGATCTCCTCTTCCTGGATTTCCACCTTCTCCTGAATAGACAGCTCTTCCGGAACAAACCCATGAAGATGAACGGCATGCCGGAACAAATGGCTCCGCGCGAAGGCCTCCTGTCTGTTTTCTTTAATAGGAAACCAGTCTTCCTTCTTGATGCGGATCAATTCTAAATAAAACGGCTCACAAGTTTCAGGATTCTCTGCACATTCCTGCAAAACTGCCTGATCTGCAGGAAAACCTTTTTTCAGTAACGCAATGACAGCGCTCATTCTAATCAAGCGATCTTTGAACTGCAAAGCTTCTTCTGCAAACGCCTTCATTTGTTCGTCAAAATAGTATTCCATGAGCGAAAGAAGAATGCACATATCGCCCCGGATGGAAAGGTACGTATCCTTCCAGCTTCCGTAAACATACGCGAGAGCGTAGTCCTTTTCATAGCCTTTATACAGTGCTCTCTTTTTCTCATAATCTCCAGCAAGCAGCGGTGTCACAAACTCCGGCCGGTACACCTCCATCAAGCCCCGGTCAAGGCTCAAAGAAAGCAGCTCATACAGCGTCTCTTTTTGCGCATCGTTATCCAGAAGATGAAGGCTGTTTTCCACCAGTCTTCTTGCCAGATGCGGCTGATCCAGCAGGGCGAGCATCGGGAATTCCCTTCCCTCTGTCAAATCCTGTTCAATTAGCCGGTATATTCTTTCTTCAAGCCCTTTAAACGTGCTGATATACGTAATGACTGCTTCCCTGGCAGACAAACTGTAACCCGCATACTGTTCAGCAAGCTTTTCCGCCAGCTCAGCAAAACGGAAATTCGTCACAAAATCAACTAAATGAAAACTTGGATCATCCCATTCATAGCCAGTCTTAGGAAAAGCAGAAGCCGCTTCCTCTGCAAGCCATTCCAGCGAAAGAAGATTCATCTCAAGGTCCTCTTCCTCCCCCAGCTCAACAATCTCCATAACAGCTGAATACCGAATATCTTTATCTGGATCCTTCAGCTCTTCGACAAGTTCCTTCAAGTAATTTTTAGCAGGTGCTGCCATCTGTTTGTTTCCCCCATAAGATCCGATGAAATTGCCGCGATCTCTACATCCCGACACATTATTTTAGCACAGAATGACAGACTTTTTTCCAACTTTTAGTTTATTAATCCAAGGCTTAAACCGCGGAGCAGTACCAACACCTCCGGAATTCAGCACGATCATTACAGGCATGGATTGGGTGTGCGATTTAAAAAAATAGCTCTGTTAAACTTGGTTGTTGATTGCAGCTAGCAGGCGTTCGCTCATCCAGGGGCGGGCGGTGAGCCTCCTCGCCGCTGCGCGACTGCGGGGTCTCACCTGTCCCGCTGCTCT
>NZ_WMIB01000011.1 GCF_009711125.1 Metabacillus mangrovi
GATAAGTCCGGTAATACCTCTTCTGTCCAACGTAAGGTAACAGTGATTGATAACATCAAACCCGTTATTACCGGAACACAAGATAAACAAATTAATTTTAATGATGCTTTTAATCCTTTAGCTGGTGTTTCTGCTTCTGATAACAATGATGGAGATCTTACTTCTGCTATCAAAGTTACTGGTTCAGTCAATGTTAATGGAGTGGGAATCTACGTGTTAACTTATTCCGTTACCGATAAGTCCGGTAATACCTCTTCTGCCGAACGTAAGGTAACAGTGATCGATAACGTCAAACCCGTTATTACCGGAACACAGGATAAACAAATTAATTTTAATGATGCTTTTAATCCTTTAGCTGGTGTTTCCGCTTCTGATAACAATGATGGAGATCTCACATCCGCTATTAAAGTTACTGGTTCAGTCAATATTAATAAAGCGGGAATCTACGTGTTAACTTATTCAGTCACCGATAAGTCCGGTAATACATCTTCTGCCCAACGTAAGATAACCGTTATTGATAACATCAAACCCGTTATTACCGGAACACAGGATAAACAAATTAATTTTAATGATGCTTTTGATCCTTTAGCTGGTGTCACTGCTTCTGATAACAATGATGGAGATCTAACTTCTGCTATCAAAATTGAAGGTTTAGTTGATGTTAATAAAGCCGGTTCTTACACATTAACTTATTCCGTTACCGATAAATCAGGGAATGCTGTTTCAGCAGAACGAAAGGTAACTGTCATTGATCATATTAAACCTGCATTCTCGGGAGCAGAAGACATTACAATTGGATTAAATACAGAATTTGATTTACTAGCTGGCGTTTCTGCTTCTGATAATAATGATGGAGACCTTACACCTGCTATTAGCACGAACGGATCTGTAAATACCACTGTTGAAGGTAATTACACAGTGACATATAGCGTATCGGACAGAGCCGGTAACACTTCAGAAATTAGCCGCATAATTACAGTCAAAAAAATTAAAGTATCCAGCTTAGAAATTAATATGCCTTCTTCTATGAAAACAGGAGTTAGCAGGCAATTAACTGTTACGTTCAATCCGAGTAATGCAACGGACCAAGCCCTCTCATGGAGCAGTTCAGATGAATCAGTGGCAATTATAGATAAAAACGGGTTGGTAACATCAGTGTCTGAGGGAACTGTCACTATTACTGCCACGGCAGATGGGATTAGCACTTCAAAAACATTAATTGTTTCTGATCAGCCTAATTTGTATTTGAATGCATATGGATCAGTAATAATTAATAATGTTATAAGAAGTATGGAAATAGATATACTAAATTATGAATATCAAGAAAAGGCATACGTTGAAAAAATTGAAATTTATGAAGGGAATTCTCTATTTACTAGCTATAGCAAAGAATCACTTCAGAATTCCGGGATTTCCACTACTATTAATCCAAGGTCTAACTGGGGTATAAATATTAGTTTCAAATTAGGTATTTGGAAGAATGGAAGCAAAGTTATAGTAACTGTCCGCAATGAAAAAGGGAATTTATATACCTATTCGAAGATGTTATAACACACATCATTTGTAAAAAATTCTTCTTCAAACGCAAGCTCATATCGTATCTTTTCTGCTTTCTTGACATACATTGATCATATTTTTTTGATTCCCTTAGGTCTTTAAAATGGTACCCTTAATTGCATTTGTTATAAATAATGTACGAAAAAGGCAGACGAAGGTCTGCCTTTTTCTTTGGTTTACCTTGAATTTATTTATGCTCTCTCCTTCTTCCCCCCGTCAAACAAACTATACACCACCGGAATCACAAACAGCGTCAAAAGCGTGCTCGTTATGAGTCCGCCAATTACGGTGATGCCCATAGGCCGGTTGATTTCTGTGCCCTCGCCGATTCCGAAGGCGAGCGGGAGCAGGCCGAGGATGGTGGTGAGGGCTGTCATGAGAATTGGGCGGAGCCGGACGGAGGAGGCTTCGATCAGGGCTTCTTTCAGTGGCATGCCCATTTCCTTCCGCTGGTTGATGTATTCGACGATGACGATGGCGTTGTTGACGACGATGCCGGCAAGCACGATGATGCCGATGACAGACGACAGGCTGATAGCGGTGTTGGTCAGCAGCAGAGCGGCTGCGACCCCGATCGCCATCAGTGGAATGGTAAACATGATGACGAACGGATATTTAAACGACTCGAACTGGGCGGCCATCACGATGTATACGAAAATAATCGCGAGCACCAAAGCGAGAATCATATCATCGATGGATCCCTCGAGCAGCTCCCTGTCTCCGCTGAAGGTGATCTCCGTTTCATCCGGCAGGTTCAGGCTGCTAATTTCTTCGTCCACCTTGTCTGAGACTTCACTTAAGTTTGCTGTGTCCTTGTAAAGAATCGAAAACTCCACTGCATCCTGCTTATCAATCCGCTGGATCGAGGCCTGGGTTTTGCCTCGTGAGATGTCCGAAACGTCCCCTAGCTCCACAAATCCGCCCTGCGGCTTTTTGATGAGCAGGTTTTCAAGGGCTCCGGCATCCTCCGTCACCCCTTCGCTGTAGCGGACCGTCACATCATAGAGTTCCTCATCTTCCTTATTATCGAGCTGGAGAGCGTTCGTCCCCCTTGTCGCCGTTTCGACCGCCATTCCGATCTGTGCAGGCGTAAGCCCCTGGTCGAAGGCTTTTTTCCGGTCGACATTAATCTGTAGCTCATCCGTCATGGTATTTAAATCGGTTTCTACCGCATTAACCTCCGGCAGTTCCTCTATTGCCTTTTCCATTTTCTCCACCGTTTTATCAAGACGGTTTTTTTCTGAATCCCTGACATTGAAGGACAGGGTATTCGGGGTCGAACCGGTTGTCGACTGCAGGTTAAATCTCAGCTTCGCAGTGGAATTGCTGTTCGCCGCTTCTTTTTCAACGGCTTCCTTGACCTGATCGATCAGTTCAAATGTTGTTACAGACCGGTCCTGCTTTTCCTTCAGCCTGACGTATGTTTCCGCTATATTCGAAGAATTCGTTCCCCGGAAGGATTCCTCCTGAGTGGTCCCGATCAAGCTGACGGTAACGTCTACTGCATTTTCCTTTGCCAGGTACTTCTCGATGGCATCGACTGTCTTTTCCGTCTCCTCAAGAGAGCTTCCCGCCTCAAGCTCCGTCCGGATGGTGAAAAACCCTTCATCGGAATTCGGGAGGAACACTGCTCCGATTTTTGTGAGGCCGTAAATGCTTCCGGCAAAAAGCACACCGGCAATAGCCAGTACAAGGAACCGCCTGCTCAGGCACCACGCGATCGCCCGTTCATACCCTCTCATAAAGGAGGATTGGCGCCGGATTTCCTCCGTCACACGGGGCGGTTTTGTCAAAAGCCTGCTCGCAAGCATCGGTACGACGGTCAGAGCCACAACTAGAGACGCAAACAAACTGAAGGCAATCGTTAAAGAGAACTCTTTAAATAAATCGCCGATCAGCCCGGTAATGAAAACGACTGGTACAAAAACGGCAATCGTTGTTAAAGTGGACGCGATGATGGCCGGCCCTACTTCTTTTGCACCTTCGTAAGCGGCTTTCTTTGGCGGTTTTCCCATAGCGAGATGGCGGTAGATGTTCTCAATGACCACGATTGAGTTGTCGACCAGCATCCCGATGCCGAGAGCCAGTCCGCCGAGCGTCATAATGTTCAAGGTAAACTTCGAAAAATACATCAGCACAAAGGTAACGATGACCGAGTACGGAATCGCGATCCCGATAATCAAAGGGCTTTTGATATTCCGTAAAAACAGAAAGAGAATGACCATCGCCAGTGCCCCGCCGATCAGCAGGGTGCTCAGCATATTGCCGATGGCGCGATCAATGTATTCACCTTGGTCAAAAATCACATCGGAGCGGATATCCTTATATTTATCATTTTTCAGCAGCTGTTTTAGCTCTTCTTGAAACTGTGCTGAAACAGCTGCCGTATTGGCATCAGACTGCTGAAGAACGCTTAAAAGGAGGGAAGGCTTCTGGTTTTCCCGGGTAATGGTTTCCTGTTCCTTCTGCTTCAAGGAAACCTTCGCTGCGTCTTTAAGCAAAACGTCTTCACCTGTTTCCGGGGACTTGGTGATCGGGAGATTTTCAAGCAGCTCCACCGAGTCAATGACACTGAGTGTCCTGGCCGTTAGCTCCCTGCCTTCCGTCACAATCGGATCCCCTGGTGAGGACACCGAATTGGCCCGGATGACATTTACGAGGTCCTCCTGGGACAGACCGTATTCTTTCAGCTTGTCCTGATCAAGCTCCACCGCCACCTCATCGGTTAATGTGCCGGTCAGATTGACACTTGCGACTCCTTCTATTTTAGAAAGTTCCTCCTCCAGGTCCTCTGACAATGCCTGCAGTTCCCTGCTTTCGGCATTCTCTGAAGACAGGGACAGCTGGATCACCGGAAACTGGGCCGGATCAAATTTAAGAAACCTCGGCTTGTCAGCTCCATCCGGAAGCGGAGCGGCCGTCATCCTCTCGATAATCTCGTTCTCTAAATCCTCAATGTTTGTCGTCCAGGAAAATTGCAGCAGGATCAGGTTGGAGTTCTCCTCAGAGGTAGAGGTAATGCGGTCCAGCCCTTCAAGCGTGGAAAGCGACTCCTCGAGGGGCTTTCCCACCTTCTCCATGATTTCGTTCGGTCCCGCTCCCTGATAGCTCGTCACCACAACTCCGACCGGAGGATTCAGCTCCGGAATTAGCTTAAGCGGGATGCCTATGAACGAAACCCCTCCTAAAATAAGCACAAATACCATCGTCACCAGCGTAAAAATAGGCCTCTTAATAAAGAATTTACTGATCTCCAACCCGGACTCCCCCTGCCACCATTCGTTAACAGCATTCTTTCATATAATTCCATGAAAAACAATTTTTAGCATGCGAGCAATTCCTCTTGGTATAAAAAACCAAATCGGAGCCAAATTATATAGGAACCGTGACACAAAGGAGGAACGTGCGTATGTATTTTTACAAAGAAGATTTGATCAACATGATTGTTCCGGATAAGCCCGATCCGCATGCTGCCAAGGTGCTGCAGGAGGCGCTTGGAGGCCAGTTTGGCGAAATGAGGACGATGATGCAGTTTTCCTTTCAAAGTGCGAACTTCAGAGGGAAGGCGAAAAAGTACCGTGACCTGATCCGTGGCGTTTTCCTGGAAGAGCTGAGCCATGTGGAACTGGTGCAGTCCACAATCAACCAGCTGCTGAACGAATCCGGGGGAACCGAGCCTGGAAACCAGGCATCTGATGGTGCCCCGCTTAGTGATGTGATCGCCGATGGCGCCAATCCTCATCACTATATTATGGGGGCAAAAGCCTCCCTGCCGGTCGATGCCGGCGGAAACCCTTGGAACGGATCCTGGGTGTATGATCACGGCAACCTTGCAGCCAACCTTTTAAACAACGTCGTTCTGGAATCTACCGGAGTGCTGCAGAAATCCAGGATCTATGAGATGAGCAGCAATAAAGCACTGCGTGAGACGATCGCTTTCCTGATCGTCCGGGACAACGCCCATCAAAATGCATTCGCGAAAGCATTGGAAACGCTGGGAGTGGACTGGGGGAAGCTGTTTCCGATCCCGAATTACGATTTGAACAAATACCCTGAATGCCGGAAATACGTGGATATGGGCTTCCACAACGCCCAGTTTAACTTCAGACTCGATGACACGCTGATTTCAGAAGTCTTCTCCGGTACTTCACCAAGCAGAAACGGCGGAGAACTGTCCGTCATCGAACCACCAAAAGGCTATCCTGTGCCGGAGCTCCCTGACATGCCGAATGAACATGCTCCGGGAATGTATGACTTGAATAATTAACATAAAAAAAGCAGGCTTTCTGCTAGTGAGAGCCTGCTTTTCTAATAGAAGAGCATTTAAACGAGAGAATAGCTTTTATTTGGGGCCGGTTCAGCATTTTTCACCATTCCCTGTTTGATAAAAATGGTTCGGTCGGCCAGTGCAGCTGCATCTGCCTGGTCATGCGTGACAAAAATGGACGTACTGTTCGTTTGTTTAAGGATCCCTTTCAGTTCGTCTCTGATTTTCACTTGAAGACTTGCATCAAGATTACTGAACGGCTCATCAAACAGCATGAGAGAAGGTGCAGGGGCTAAAGCACGTGCAAGTGCGACCCTTTGCTGCTGGCCGCCGCTCAATTCATAAGGATAGCGTTTTTTATAATCCGAAAGGTTCACCAGCTCAAGCATTTCAGCAAGCCGTTCCTGCTTTTGCATTCTCTTCAGATGACGGAGGCCAAATAAAATATTCTTCTCCACCGTCATGTGGGGAAACAGGGCATAATCCTGAAAGACCATCCCTATTCCTCTTTTCTCAGGCGGGATAAATGTATGGTCACCGGCTATTTGCCGGCCGTTGATGGAAATGGAACCTGCCTGGGGAATTTCCAATCCTGCCAGCAGCCGTAGAACCGTACTCTTGCCACTGCCGCTCTCCCCTAAAATAGCGATGATCTCTCCTTTATTCATATACAGTGAAAAATCCTGGATCGCCGGCTGATTTGCATTTTGATACCGATAGGCGAGATTCTCAATTTGTACAAACATTAATCAGACTTCCCTCCATCTAGTACTTTATGAAAAAGAAAGATACACATTCCGCTTAATAGAATGATAAGCAGCGATGCAGATGCGGCCTCACTGATCATCTCGTCATTTGCATAGCGGAAAGCTCTGGTAGCAAGCGTCTGAAAATTAAAGGGCTGAAGCAGCATGGTTAAGGGCAGCTCTTTTAAAATATCAATAAACACAAGGATAAACCCGCCAATCACCGCCCCTTTTACCATCGGAACATCCACTCGCAGAAACGTCTGGAAGGTTGATAAGCCAAGTGTTCTAGATGCTTCTGTAAAAGTGGTGCCGACTTTTTCAAAGCCAGCCTCTATTGAATTATACCCAACCGCCAAAAAGCGGATGACATAGGCGGAAATCAGCATGACAATACTCGTCCGCAGCACAAAGGCTGTATCCATATTGAATAGCGTGAAAAGAGATTTCAGATTGCGGTCGATGAACAGAAAGATCGTCATCACACCAATGGCAATCACTGCACCAGGGACGGAGTAGCCTAATACAGTCACCCTTGCAAGCAATTTAGGCAGCAGCCCGCGGTGTATCCGTGAATAATTCGCAATAATCAGCCCGACGATGACAATAATGAAGGCAGCTGCAGAAGCAGTTGTAAAAGAATTTTTAGCAAGGCTGAAAAATTCTGCCGTTAAAATTCGGTCATAGGTCATGAACATCCAGACAGCTAATTGTACAAATGGAATAAGAAAAGCAAGGCTGAAAACCGCAAAGCAGTAACTAAACGCAACCCATGCTCTCGTCCCTTTTAGCTGTTTTGGCTGGACCGGTTTAAATTTTGTTGTGGAATAGCTGTACTGCTTTCGGCCCCGCAGGACTCTGGCCAGCACTAAAATGAAAAGAACCACCACCATCAATGTCCCGGCTAACTTGAAGGCTGATTCTTTATCCCCCATCGCGAACCAGGTTTGAAAGATCGATGTGATAAAGGTTTGGATTCCATAATATTTAACCACTCCATAATCATTGATCACTTCCAGCATGACAATGGATAAGCTGCCGCCGATCGCTGTTCTGGATAAGGGAAGGACAATTCTTATGAATGTTTCAAAGGAACCGGCTCCAAGCAAACGTGCATTCTCGAAAATAGAGGAAGATTGATTTTCAATAAAACTCTTTGTAATGACAAACACGTACGGGAAAAGGAAGAGGGTAAAAATAAAAATGGTTCCTTCCATCGACATCATCGAAAAGTACTTCTGATTGACTGGCAGATCGAACGTATTGCGAAGAATGGATTGAATGAACCCGGTATAGCTAACCATCCCCTGATACGTATAGGCACCGATAAAGGGCGGGATCGCCAAGGGAAGGATGAGTCCCCATTTAAAAAAGCTTCGAAACGGAAATGCATACACCGTTATCAGCCACGCAAGGCTCGAACCGATCAGGAGTGTAAAAACCCCGGTGAAAACCAGTAATACAGCTGTGTTGTAAAACAGGTCGCCCAATAAATATACTTTAATATGAAGCCAATTTTCATTGGGCTCCGCAAATAAATGAATGGCGATGAAGATGTTCGGCAGCAGAATGATCAGGATGAACAAAAAGCTTAATATAGACCACATATTAATCTGTGCCTTAGCATGCTGAACGAATTTCATGGCTACACTTCCCTACATTAAACGGAACTTTTTTCAAGACAAAAACTGTACCACAATGAAGATATGGTACAGCTTTTATTTTTACTTCCAGCCCACCTCATTAAACAGCTGGATGGCACGCGTGTTGTTTTCACCAAGAACAGACAAATTGATATCCTGCTCCTTAAATTCTCCCCATGAGCTTAATGTTTCAGAAATCTTTGCTTCCGGATTAACGGGATACTCATTATTTCCCTCAGCGAAAAGCTCCTGAGCTTTTGTACCTGTGAGGAATTCCATAAATTTCACCGCATTATCCGCGTTCTTTGCATTTTTCACAACAGCTGCACCACTGATATTAATGTGCGTACCGTTTGTATCCTGATCTGGGAAGAATACTCCTACTTGCTCCCCGATTTTTGCTTCTTCCGGATCAGCGGAGTTCAGCAGTCTGCCTACATAGTACGTATTTGAAACAGCCACGTCTCCTTCACCGGCAGCAATGGCTTTAATCTGGTCTGTATCTCCGCCCTCCGGAGTTCTCGCCATGTTCGCTACCATGCCTTTTGCCCACTTCTTCGCTTCTTTTTCTCCATTCAGTTCAATAAATGAAGCCAGAAGGGATTGATTGTAGATGTTTTCAGAGGAACGGATCAGGACGCGGCCTTTCCATGCATCTTCCGTTAATGCTTCATAGGTTGATAGTTCAGAAGGCTTTACACGATCCTTCGAATACACGATGACACGGGCCCGTTTCGTTAAACCAAACCAGTGATTTTCCTGATCACGAAGCTTTTCCGGAATATTGGCTGTTAATACATCGCTTTCAATGGACTGTGTCAGCCCATCCGCCTTTAAACGAGCAAGATTTCCGGCATCTGCTGTAATGAATACATCAGCCTCTGTTGCATCTCCTTCATCCTTCAAGCGCTGAATAAGTTCATCTTTTCCAGAGATAACGTTTACATTAATCCCCGTCTCTTCAGTGAATTTTTTGTATAGCTCTGCATCTGTATCATAATGCCTTGTCGTATAGACGTTTACGGCACCCGCGTTCTTCTCTTCTTTTGCTGCTGATTCCTTCGACTTCTCTGTTTGGCCAGCTCCTGACGTTTGGCCGCACGCAGCTAATCCAAGGACAAACACTGACAATAGCAATAAAAATAACACCGGCTTTACGTGCTTCATGTTCTTTTTCCCCTTACTATGGACGTATTTTTTACTAAGAGAATGAAACTCATTCTCAATCACCTGATAAAATTATATTTTTAGTGATAATCATTGTCAATGAACTTTTGAAAATATTGTGATTTTTACGTACAAAACCCCCAAACTGTGCGTTCGGGGGTTCTCCATTCCATGATTTACGCTCTTAAGGACTTTTGAAACAGTCCCTTTTTTACGCCATACCTTCCGGTACAGTAAGCTTATTCAATACATACTCAATCGCAAGAGCCACACCGTTTTCGTCATTTGTGGCCGTGACATAGTCGCTCTGCTGTCTGATTTCTTCCACAGCGTTCCCCATGGCAACAGCAAATCCTGCTGCTTCAAACATCGGCAGGTCATTGAACTGGTCGCCGATCGCAACCGTATCTTCAAGCGGTATGTTTAAATACTCTGCCATCACTTTCAAGCCGTTCCCTTTATTCCCGTTGATGTTCATCACTTCGATGTTAAAAGAAGAAGAGGAAGTGACGTACACGCCATCAATGTTTTTCAGCGCGGTCAGCAGCCGTTCCTTTTGAACCGGATCGAGGGTGAGCAGGAAAAACTTCTGAATCGATAGTTCTTCATCCTCCTGCAGGCTTTGAATGCTGTCGAATGCCTGAAGACCACCCGCTGCATCCGGAATAGCAGTCATTTTGCCGAAGTTTTCGTCCCCGAAATATTCCTCCGGCACTGCCTCTGAATCAAGCGTGCGCTGGAGCCGTTCCGGCCATTCCCGCTGAAAATAGATTCCTTTATTCGTATAAATTTTATAAGGAACAGCTTCCAGTTCTGCTGTTTGCGCGATGATTGAGTTTTGTGAGGCTGCCAAAGAAGTCAGTTCCAGCAGCTTTCCATCCGCAAACACTGCTGTTCCATTGCTTCCACCCATCGGCAGATCCAGGCTGTAGCGGTTCAGAACCTCCTGGATAGACTCCGGTGCCCTGCCTGATAACATCATTACTTTATGCCCAAGCTCCCGGGCTTTTTGAATCGCTTGGATATTTTCGGGACTGATTTCATTTGTGGACGATAATGTTGTCCCATCCATATCTAGTGCAAATAATTTCATCCTTCATTTCTCCTTTCAGAGCAAATACACCACTTAAGTATAACGCTTTTCCTCTGTCAGCAAAATGGAATTGCTTAGCATTTTATTTTTTTAGGAAAGTGAAATGAGAGAGGACTCAAGCGGGGTGGATGGAGCGGAAGGTTCAAGGGCGCTCCAGCACAGCAGCTAGCATGCGGTGAACAACCTCGTGGTCACGCGGATCATGCAGGCGGTATTCTTCACCCGGCAGCGTGTACCATTCTTCTGCGCCGACATACGTGATGGCAAGGGTAAGGGATCCGTCCTCTTCACAGGTGGTGCGCAATTCAAGCTCCCCGCTGATTACGCCGACTTCTGCTGTCATGACTCCGTGGGTGGCGGTGAAAACCGTTGATTTCTGTTCCATGTCTATTCCTCCATTCAAATTACTGAAAGTACTCCCAGCATTCCGCCGGGAGTACGTTTCATTATGATTTAATAAGAGCAGCTGTTGAGCATACCCTGCAATTCAGTCTTCTCAGAAGACTGCAAGCTTAAATCCCAGCGGTACTTCGTATTGATCCACCATTTTGCATATCCGCAATGAGCGCCGGATCTTGTTGGTTTCCATGTGGACGGATCCTGATCACCCTTTGAGCGGTTTGAGCTTGCGGTTACAGCGATCAGCTGCGGGCCGCTCAAGTCGTTGGCGAAGGATTCACGTTCATCTGTGGTCCAGCTGCTTGCACCGGAACGCCATGCCTCAGCTAATGGAACAACGTGGTCAATGTCAATGTCTGATGGAGAGGTCACTGTCACACCATCATAATAACTATACCAGCTTCCGGATGTCACAGGGCAGCTGCCGCTGTAGGAGTCAGCGTCACGCTTAAGGACCACCTGGCGGGTATCACAGCCTGATCCCTGGCTGATCCAGTGCGGGAATTTGTCGCGTGAGTATCCAGTCATGGATCCTTCTGTTCTCACAGTCAGCGCATCCAGCTGGGACTGGGCTGAGGACTTGGATGGTGTGCCGGGAGGAAGTGCGGATGCTTCAGGCAATTGGAAAACCGAAAACGTCAGGACAAGAGCAAGAACAAAAAACAATGATTTTTTCAGCATAAATATGCCTCCTCTATGTAATTTTTTAAAACACAATGGATAAAAAAATGCAGGAAAGTAAGGAACGCGGTGAAGGGGGAATGCCGCGTCTAATTGAACGAAGCTTCACTTATCATGGTAGGGTCTCTGCGGATTCTTCAGCAAGTTAATAATTTGTAAATGAGCTGGTGTTTCAGCTTTTTCCCATGTCTGCCAGGGGTTTGAAAGTAGAAGAAAATAGAGGGTCAGGAGAAGAAACACTTTGATGTAAAAATTCTATTAAAAGGTTAAACTTTTCATTTTCAGACCTATTTATCCTTCCTTTCTGGTAATCATGCTCCAACTAAGCTCATTTTAACGGTCAGCGTGAAAGGATGTGTGCCAATCAGCCTGTCTGTTTGTAATTTTTTCCAGAAAAGAGTGGGGGAACGGAACGGATTTGGTGAATTACTGCTGCAGTTGGATACGTCAGGGCCTTTACAAGTTCAGCTGTTTCTTAACATGAAAATAACGCAGATTTGTGGGAAAATTAAAAAAGGACTTATCCGGTGATAGGATGCGTCCTTTTGTATCCTCTTGCAGTGGTAAAGAATCTAAAAAGGCTTGTAGAAATTATATTAGTTGTCTATATAGATGAATGAAAGCATAGATTCATTTTGAAATATAATATCTATTCATCAACTACACTCTTACATTAACTATCCCAGACACTTAAAAAGCAGAGGAAATTCCTCTGCTCAATTTTTGATTCTGCAAGACATGGGGTTCCAGTTATTATTCCAAAGGAAAGCCTATCTTGGTCCTCCAACATAGCTACTATATTTAGTTGTTGTACCTAGATAATTTGTGTAATCATGATACTTAAAAAAATTGTATTGCTTTTTAACATGGATTGTATTTCCGGATACATAACGGCTGACAATTTCATAGTAGTAAATTTTCTTAGCTTTATAACCGGCATAACCTGTTGCAATTGTCGTAATAACTCCGGTAATTGGACCACCTACAATTGATGCAATGATGCCTGCGATTACGCTTGCAGAAGCTACATAAATTTCTGAGCTTAACTTATGCTGATAGGCATATTCATATTTGCTTCCAGAAGCTGCGATTTTGCTAACTTCACTTTCTTTTACGTTTTCAACTTTCTTAGGAGCACTGTCCGCTAAGTCTATCTTTTGTACGGTTTTACCTGAGTCGAGATCTGTAATAGTAATTTCATTGTTGGCTTTTTGAATGCTGTATTTTTTTGAATTGGCACCAGCTATATAAAGCTCTTCTCCGTTTTGATCCACTTTCCTTTCCAAGTTCTCCCCATTTTCAAAAACTACTCTGTTTTCATCAACACTTTTAATTTGGGCAGAATCTTCACTGCTAGCTGAGACAGAAGGTGCTAAGGGATAAATGGTGTTATAAGCCATAAAACATGCGAGCGACAAAACAATTCTTTTTTTCATGTAAAGCTCCTCCTTAAGGTGTAGCTAATTGTTTGACACCTCAAGTGTACAATTAAAAAAGCAAAAACTATATATATTTAACAAAAATGTAATTTAGTTGTAATTCCTGTCCCTCTTTAATAAAAAGCTCACCACTAACAACAAAATACCAATCCCAAACCCTACTGGCAGGATTAAATCCTTGAAATCTTCTAAGATTCCTGTTTCTAAACTAGTAATTTGTATGACTAATGTTACTATACAGACACTAAACGCTACCCACTGAATTGCTCTCCGTGTCATCTCTTCACAACCTTTCAAAAAATTCAAGTAGATATATTTAATGTTACCAATACTTAGTATGGTTAGAAAACATATCAAAAGATGGAATTTAAAAAAGAAAACTCATCTCCTAATCTATATTCAGCTTGTTTATTAGTCCATTGGACTCTATAATCTATCCTTATAAACCACCCAAGTCTTATGTTCTATAAAAACCTTTAAAGTATGTCCTTTAGCTAATAAAAATATAGTACGAGAGGGAAGAGAAAAAGACTTACCTACACAGGATAAGTCCATAGTTTATTATTTAAAATTATTCTTCGGCCCCTGATCCATCAATACCTCGACCATGTTCCCGGCTCCCATCACAAGCTTCGGCCTGAACTCGGATTTCGGTGCGCTATACAGCTCCAGAGGGCTGATGATGATGCCGTCCGGGGTGTTGTGAAGAATTCCGGGTACACATGTATAGATCATGTCGTTGTTGTTGGCATTTTTGGCAGAGATGGTGACGGATGTTCCGTTATGGTTGTCGATGCTCATGGACACCTTGTATCTGTAAAAAGAGCCTGTCCCGTTGGACTGGGCGGAGTAGACGACAGGAACGACGGCAAGGATTTCATCGGTCAGCCTAAGCTTGATGATTTCCGTCTTGATCGCCTGTTTGCCGCGCCTCACATCTCCCATATGCTCGACGGCTCCATTGGCAAAGCTCTGGAGGGGAGGGGTTTTTTTCGCCCCGAACATCGCGACATCCACCTGCCGGCCGTCTTTTGTATAGACCTGTGCGTAAATATCATAATCGGTCCCCGTCTTCCATGACACGGTAGCTGTGATTTCCGGTGTCTTTTCAATGATGACCGGCTTCTGGCCTTTATCGAGATTGATCTGACCCTTTACCTTTTCGAGCTGAATTTTCTTTTCGGGAGCTGGCGCTTGCTTTACAGGTTCCGGCTCGGCAGCGGCTGGCTCCTCCTCGACCTCGACCCCGTAATTTCTGCACAGACCATCAAGTCCGGAGTCGAAGCCGCGCCAGATGGATTTGGCCTTCGTCTGGCCGTTTCGAACGTACAGTTCAAGCACCACAATCCCGTTTTCCTTCGTGAAGCTCGAGGGAGTAAACTCGATCACCGTCTCATCCGTGCGGATGGCAGCTTTCAAATTTCGCACATTCGCAAAGCCTGAATGGTTGTCCTCCGTCAGCGTAATTGCGATCTTCTGGATGCCTGCAGGAGCTTTGCTCATGTCAAAATGCAGAGTATGTACCTTCAGGCTGCCTGCATTCTCGGAAGGCAGCAGGGTGGCGACACCGGACGGACTCTGCGGCTGATTGTAAAAAATAATCCCGCTGTCCCCCTGGACCTTGTCTGCCTCGGTTAACAGAAATGCCGTTAGTGAAATATCAATCACGTTGGATGTTTCATAGCTGACCGTGACATAGCCTTTTGGAGAGCTTAATGTTGTGTTGGCCCCCATTTGAAGCAGTTGGTTCATGTGGATCACTCCTTGTTCAAGATCCTTAAACTATGTATTTGAATTCCCTTTTAAAGAAAATTTTAACTTATCGCAGAGCTGAATCTGTTATTTCGGATCTTGAATCATCTCCCCAGCCACACCCGACATCGTCACGATATCCAAAATCCGTTCATCTGAGAGATTCTCCCCGCCATCTCCATAGTAGGCATCCAAAGCTTCTATAAACCAATCCACATCAAACTCGACCTGCATTCCGCTCTCCCGGATGGCTTTAAGAGAATCGTTCACTACACTATATTTTTCACCTTCGTCATAGCCCGCCCAATCATCGCCATCTGCTGTAGTTATATTATAATTGGTCTCAGGGACTGTCTCTGTCTCTTCTTTCTCTAGAGAAGGGTCGATGTATTTTCCATCAATAGCAGATGCATCATATACGATTTCATCGTCTTTATATAAGTAATGGCTGGCATTCCAATACTCAACCTTGTACGTATGGTCAGCCGTTTGAAATTCTATATAGTCAATGCTGCAATTGATTTCATCGCTCCCGCAGTATACTTCTCCTTCTGTATACTCAATGGGACCTGCGAATTTTTCTGCTTTTTTATAACGGATTCCATAAAGGCAAACTGTTCCTTAGCGGATACCTTGTCGAATGTATCGACGAGAGTCCCATTTATCTCATAAGAATAAGAGACGTCGCCCTCATCCCCATATGTGCTGTCTTCAACTGGACCTTCCAGCTGCTTATATCCAACAGTCTTCACGAATTCCTTCACACTCTTATCCTCAGCAAGCGCGTTAAGCATTTCATCCATCTGATCCGTGTTAAAACCGCACCCGCCTAAAAATACAATCGAAGTGATCGCAATAAAAAATAACATTCTCTTCATCTTTTACTCTCCTAGTCATGTTGTCTTGTGTATGATCGGTTTACAGGAAGAGTTTCACAAGTGTTCTTACCCCTTTTATTACGGCTTGTTAATCCCATTTTCCAAAACAAATACGGGGCACTCCTGCAAGCAGCAATGCCCCAATCCAATTAATCTCTTCCTCTGGCTGCCTGCGTATCCCGGATGTTTTTCTGAATGGTCACCGCTGCAAATATACTCAATACAAAGGACATTCCATAAAAACCTTTTTCACTTAACACAATGCTTCCTGCGTTATAAAGGCCAATCGCCATCAAGGCAACCGCAGTGATCAGCGCAAACCAGCTGAGGCCATAATAGATCCCCGAAACGGGAATATCTTCTTCCTTGTCCCTTACCGCCTTCTGCAGGGATACCGCTGCGTACAGGCCGAATATGAGCACCGCAAAGTAATACCCCTTTTCATTCAGCTGCATGCCTGCATTGAACAGGCCAATCAAGTAAGCGGCCACTCCAATGACCAATGCTGACCAGCTCGCTCCCTTAAAGGCAGCTGTTGGTTCGCCCTCTTTTCGTTCCGGTTTCATTTTTGGTGCTGGTTCATCACCCATCATTAACGGGTTTTCATTCAGATCAGCCATGAGTCGCTCCCCTTTACTGTCAAGATATCAATAAATACAACTATTATTATAGCAATATTTTACATATAGTGATACTTTTGCCTGAACGTGTTCGTTTTCGAGCTAAAACAGCATCCGGAAGGCCCACTCCTTTGCTTCTTCCATGGATTTCACATCAATCAGGATAAATCCAGCGATCAAATCCTGTGCTTCCGTAAAGGGCCCTTCTGTTACCACCGGATTTTTTCCTTGTTCCGGAAACGAAATGCGGATCCCATTTGAACTCGGATGAAGTCCTTTAGCCATAACCTTTACGCCCGCCTGAACCAACTTTTCATTAAACTTTGTCATCGCCTCCATCAGCCCACTGTCCGGCAGATTTCCGGCTTCCGAGTTTTTTGAAGCTTTAACAATCAGCATAAACAGCACATATCTTCCTCCTTTATTAGCAGAGGCACCGCTCGGTTGGTCATTTTACAATTCCATGCAGCCAAGAGAATTCCTTCTGCAAACACTAATTGTGATACGATAGGGAAAAATTGAAGCTGGCAATAGAGAAACTAAAGAGCCATTGGTGAAAGGCGGAGAAAATGATATTGAAAAGAGAATACAATTCAGAAACAATTGAAATCTGGAATGTGATGATAGAAGATACAGACAGTATGAATTATTTGATTCTTGCAGATAAAAAAAGACCAAGTACAGTACAGGATTATCCATGGTTAAGGGACGAGGAAAAAGACCTGTTTGAACCCACAAATAACTTTATAAAAGTGCAATTTGTTTCCAATAAAAGTTTAGAAGATCTTCATTTGTCTTTTGAAGATCTGGCCGAACTAACCGAAAACTTATTGAACCATGTGGCACAAGCTTATTGTGACTGGAACATCGACTATATTCTAAACAGTAATTCAAAAGATCTTCTTGGTGATTTAATGAAGACGCACGGAATTAATAGGAGCAATTCTTCCACTTGCCGATTTTTATCACAGAAATCAGTATAGGCATCTTTATGCAAAGAGAAGAAATTTTCACTACTTACAGAGAAAAATGGATTGAGAACGGAGCTTAGATATTTGAGTTGCTATCCTCTGGAGTTTCATTCAAGCGGAAGCGTAACAAAAAAACACCTGAGTAAACAGCTTAGTTAAAAAGGGGCCTGTCACCTCTAATCGGAGTGACAGGCCCTGCTTCTATTCTTTCACCAGTTCCACTTTGCCAATCCCATTGATCACAAGCTTTAGCTGTTTGGACGAATTGTAAGAGGTTATTGGAAAGTTCGTTGAGATGATGGTTTTGTTCTTCTCTTCACTCATGCTGAAACTTGAAGCTGCATATTCAATGCCTTTTTCATCGACAATCTTCATTTGATTTGCAAATGCATTTTCATTCTCATGAATTCCATCCACTGAAAAGATCAGATTGAGCGATGTCGGATTGGCAGCTGCTTTTGTAACTTGGATAACTGAAGACGGATTCTTCATCGCGAAATGGATCGTTTTTGGTTTCGTTTGCTTCGTATTGGCTACAGCCAGATCCCAGTTCCCTTCCGCTTTCTTCAACTTCCCGGAAGAGGAGAAGACGTTGACCGATTCCACCTCGATTACGGCACCTTTCAATTCGGGCAGATTCCCTGCGTTGGAGCTCATAAGGACTTCATACTGTGCAATCCCGCTCTCCGAATCCAGAACAGGGTTGGCTTCTTCCGCCCCTGACAAAACCTTTTGCTCACCCTTTAACGGTTTCGTATCCGGAATCGATTCGATTACATATTCCCCATCACCATTTTTCAACCGGTAATCAAGGGTTACTTCTGTTGCATTCTTAAGGAGGGAAGGGTCATCGAATGCCAGCTCAAAGCGTAAACCGACCTTATTGGCATCTGAAAAATGTTTGTCCAGCGTGATCACCACCCCCTGATTCGCAACTGCGTGATGATCTTCTTGGGCGAATCCATTTTGCAAGGCCTGCTTGATACCCTGGTCTCCAAAAGCGAAGAAATCAGTAATGCCTGCCATTACCTGCTCATTGGATAGAAACATCCCCGTTGCCATCAATGCACAGGCAGCAGCTGCAGTTTTCTTCCAAATCGATGCCTTTTTCTTCTTTTTTGATGCCATTCGGATATAATCATAAGAGCCATCAATCGATTTTCTCACCCTCGCAGGGATTTCCTTATTTTCTGTCATCAGCTGATGAAACTCCTGATCAAAGTTGTTTTTCATACCGTAACCCTCCCTCGTTATAGTAATTGCACCTTAGAATTGCTTTTGCTCTCGAAAGCCTGGATTTGACCGTCCCCTCAGGCTCCTTTAAAAATTCACTGATTTCTTTGCAGTTCAATCCGACGATGTAATACAGGGTAAGAACCAATTTATACTTGTCACCTAAGCTGTTTAGCGCATCTTCAAGCTCTACCTTCTGAAAGTCATCGTTCCTCCTTTGAGGAAGCAGATGATCGTCGATCGTTAGAACCTTCTCCTTCTTCTTGAGCAGGCTGTTGCATTTATTAATCAGGATTTTATAAATCCACGTGTTAAAGTACTCATCCGTTTTCAATGTATGTAATTTCTCATAAGCTGAAATGATGGCATCCTGCATCGCATCCGCCACATCTTCCTCATTGTTCAGCAGCCGGCTTGCCGTCCGGTACAGCACATCCTCGTACTGCTTCACAAGTGAAACAAAGGCCTCCCCGTCCCCTTTTTTCGCCTTTTTCACCAGCGCTTTTATCGTCCCCATTTAAGCCACCTCCTTTTTGTTTTCAGAAGATTAGATAAAGCCAGGCCGGAAATGGTTGCATTCCATTTTAAAAAGGAGGCTGCTCTTGAAGCAGACCTCCTCGGAGTATGATCAACGTTCACATCTATTCAATTATAACGTTCTTTCATGCTTAACTGGGAGGCATTTACAGCCTCCCTTTTTTTACTCTTTATGTTATTATAGTAAAATTGTTCGTCTAATTTGACTGGAAAAGAGGTACCCATGAACACCATAGAACTGACGAAGCAGCACTGGCTGCTCATCTTAACCTTGGCTTTATTAACTTTTGTTCTCGGCACGAGTGAATTTGTGATTGTCGGGATCCTGACCGAGATTTCCTCGAGCCTTCATATATCCAACTCAGAAGCAGGTACTCTCGTTTCTGCTTTTGCGATTACGTTCGCCGTTGCGACACCAATCGTCATGTCCGCAACGAGCCATTTTCCAAAGCGTAAATGGATGCTGTTTCTGATCGGGTCGTTCATCATTCTGAATGCATTGTGCGTCATTGCGTCAAGCTACATCCTGCTTCTTGGGCTCCGGATGCTGACAGCAATCGTGACAGGGGTTTTGATCTCGCTTGCGATGATGGTCGCGAGTGAAACGATCCCCGTAGCCAAACGAAGCCTGGCGATCTCCTTTGTTTTTGGCGGCTTTACGCTAGCAAACGTAGCCGGCGTGCCGATTGGAACGGTCATCGCAGATTGGTACAACTGGAACGCGACCTTCGTGCTGACTGCATTGCTTGGGCTACTTGCATTTACCGCCTCTTTTTTCATTTTGCCTAATATGGAGAACCAGGCCCGCAGCTCGATCCGTGACCAGTTCTCTTTGCTGACACATCCAAGAATCCTGATGGCCTTTTTCATCCCGTCTCTTGGATTCGGAGCAACCTATGTTGTGTTCACCTACCTGGTCCCCATCCTGAATGAAATGGCCGCGCCAAGCCAGTCAATCAGCCTCATCCTGTTCGGCTACGGATTCATCTCAATTTTCAGCAACATCCTGGCCGGCAAAATCGCGAGCCGCAACGCCATCGGCCGGCTCCGGTTCGTGTTTCTCATCCAGGCCATCGTCCTGATCAGTCTCTACTGGACGACAAACGATCTGCTGCTCGGATTGATCAACATCGGACTCATGTCCTTGATGGCGATTCTGTTAACCACATCCACCCAGCTTTACCTGATCGACCTAGCCGGGATCTACCAGCCAAAAGCAACAGGCCTTGCCGCCTCCCTCATGCCCGTCGCAAGCAACGTAGGCATCGCCTTCGGTTCCGCACTAGGCGGACTCGTCTACCATCAGGGCAGCCTGGCGAATGTGACCTGGGTCGGCGGACTGGTAGCGGTGGCTGCAAGCGTTCTGACGTTTGTGAGCTACCGGCTGGATCAAAAGGAAAGAGACACCGGCAGGAGAGAGAAGCTGCGGGTGTCTTGATGGGGTTTTTTTTAGGAAGTACCGAAGGCCCGTTGGGTGGTTCTTTGGTGCTTCTTTTTTTTCAAAGAAGCATCTCCCGTTACTTTAAGAAAAAGATTAAATAATTAGTATGGTTTTTTAAGAATAGTCTCGTCCTTAAGTAAATTCCTATATTGTTTGCCATTTATAATAAGTGAATTTGCTTCTATAAAAAAACAATCTTTGTTGTTCACTTGGAAAAAGAAATTAGTGGGAGCAGTTAAAGATTCTATCTCTTTTAATTCCGAGTCCAAGCTTTTAATAAATATTTGGCCAAAACCTTCCGGATGGTAAGAAATCTCGGACAATAGCAGATAATCATTGTCTCCGAATGAATTTAATCTAAAGCCTTCATAAACAGGTTCCTGGTGTACATAGTAAGACAACACTTGATTAAACTGGATAGATGTTTTTAATAATTCCTGATTACTAGTGGAGACTAACTTTAACCGGATGGATTCCTTCATATAGTCTATTTTGATATCTACAATTGACCAATACTCAGCATGATTCTTAAAAAAATCGTTTATTTCATCTTTTGTCCCGGAATTATTGTTCAACTCACAATGCCTCCTGTTTTTTATCATTCTTAATATAGTGAAAGGAAAATAGGCGGACTGGTCTATCATCAGGGCAACCTGATGAATGTGACCTGGATCGGCGGGGCGGTCGCAAAGCTTAAATGTACTGAATTCTTGTGTTGCCGATAGAATCTATTGCCAGAATAGGAAAGCGGCAGGTGTCTTGAGGGAATTTATAAGGCAGTACCGAAGGAAGGACAAGAACCTTCCGCCTGCTTCCCGCACAAGGTCTGTTTAATCCAGAAATTCTTGAAACTTTCTCCATCTCTGGTGAAGCCTTAACCTGGATTACCGTATCTGCCACCGCTCTAGCAGCTATAGCCACTGCAATGGGAATCCGGAAAGGATTTTTAGCATTTCGAAGGTCACCCCGTTTGAACTTTAATGGAGCCTTTTAATCATGATTCTCATGCTTGCCTTATCTAATTCCTCATTGAACTTGGTCATAACTTCCGTAAGCTCTCCGCTTGGTAGATTTACGGCTTCCGAATTCTGCGATGCTTTTTCGATCAGCATAAACAGAATGATCATTCCTCCTAAGTGGATTGAGAATAAGAAGATTTTACACGATTTTAACATAGAGATAGGGAGCTGCAAAATTCATGCTCTTCTTGGTCCCAATGGTGCAGGTAAGACTAGTTTATTAAAAACAATACTAGGAATAAGTGAACTTAATAGTGGGGAGATCCTATTTAAAGATGAAGTATTAAATATCCCATATTCTAAAAATACGCGCAGAAAAATAGGCCACTTGCCCGATGAACCAATCTTATCCAACTTTCTTACTGGACTTGAGAATCTCTCTTATATGAATTATATTAATGGAAATCCCCAAAAAATGGAACACCACTTAGCATACTTAAGGAAAATGGATTAGAAGATTCAAAAGATTTGTTGGTTAAAAACTATTCAAAGGGAATGAAGCAACGATTGTCTTTAGCCATCATAGACTTATATAATCCATCTTTACTTATTCTTGATGAACCTATTTTAGGTTTAGATATAGTGGGTGTAAACCATTTGAAAAGCACTCTCAAAGATTATAGGTCTCGTGGTTGTTCTATACTTTTCACTACTCATGACATCCATTTTTTCCAAGAAATATCAGATAATGTAACGTTAATAAATGAAGGAAAAAATATAGATGGAGGTTCAACTTCGGACTGGCTATCGAAATATGAAAATATTGAAGTGGCAATGATTGATAAACTCAAAATAAAAATGGGAAGGTAGTGCTTTTATGAAGAATAATTTTTTTGTTGGTATACTAGCTTTATTAGCTTTAATACTTTTTGCTATAGGAATGCTTCAAAGTAGTTATCCAGTATGGATGGCTGTTGGCTTTATTGGATTTGTAGCTTTCATTCTTTTTATTGGGAGACTTGTACTTAACTATATGAAAAGAAATTAATTATATTGTCCTCATCACATAATTAGTGATGATTTTTTTTAGATGAATCTTTTTAAAGGAATAGGAGGGCCTGCCGCGATTTGTACTATTTTTCAAGTTACTAATTAACTTAATAAGCAGCATAGGAAAGCGTCAGAGGTCTTAAAGGTACCGAAAACAGATAACTATTTTAAGATAGCCCTGAAAAGCAAAAAGAAAAGCATGCATATCGGTTCAATATGCATGCTTCCCCACATGGTCACAAATTGATGCTCTCGTCATTCCTGCTCCATTTCAATACAGGCGGATTTTCCACTTTCAGTTCCTTCTTATTGTCCCAATCTTCATCCTCGGAACCGATAGCCTCCCTTTCCATTAAATCAGCAATGAGCCATTTTTTTGCTTTCGGATCATATTGGAGGGAGTATTCACGGACCGATTGATAAGAGAGGTCTTCAAAGGTTTTTTCCTCCCTGTACCTCAATTTACTGTTATAAGATACGAGGGCAGATACTTCCGCCGACCACTTCTTATCAAAGCTGTCTACATTCAGATCATCCAGATTGACAACAGCACCCAGATATTGCGAATGCATTTCATCGACATAGTCTTTGATCAATTCAAAGTCATCCTGAACAAAGGAAGTGTCTTCCTTGACCTCATCCGTGACATTGGTGAGTGTGCTTATATCAAAGCCCGAGGTTTGAAACACAGACATATCTTTGTTGAATACGTCAACGGCAGCAAGGAGCTCCTTCTGAACATCTTTGTCCTCCCTTGCCAGCTTATGGCTGTCAATCACAACGGTCACCTGTTTATTGCCCCAGGCTTCCGTTTTCTTTTCTTCCATGAAGGTTCCAAGGTCGTTTTTGACAGTCATCAAAACATCATAGCTGCCGGGAAGCAGAGGGCCATAAATGTCCTCATCTTTTTGCTTTTTCAAACCGCTTAGCTTCCCGATGGACACGTCTACCGCATCTCCGTCATTCTGCCCGGTCACTTTAATGGAAGCGGTTTGAACTTGTAATTTGTAGTCTGGAAATATACCCCATTTTTTCCCGTCCTCAATCAAGCTGATCTGCTGGCCGGTTGCAGAGAAATCTTTATCTTCCACCTGCTCATCCAGGCTGTCCTTTATCACCTTGTAGCTGTTGTTATTCTCATTGAGGTAATTGATGAGTGCCGTCAAGGAGGCATCGTTCACAGGTGCCTTCTGATCATCCGGCTTGATGATCTCCTTCAGCTCCTCTGGCTGTTTCTTATCCACAGCATTTGCGAACTGTTCCACTGCATCACCAGGTGAAGGGGCCAGTTGCATAACAGTAACCACGATAACGATACCGAAAACGAGTGCGCCAGCAATTGAAGCTGCAATAATCCACTTTTTATTCACTTTCATCCCTGCTCCTTTAATCAGCGGTCTCCTTGTGCAAATGTTTTTACAAGTTGGTCACTGTTGTAATCTTCTGTATCAACCGTCCACTTGCCATCCTTTTTGATCATCTTAATTTCCAGCGGGTTTCTCCCTGGCTGGGCATCCAGTGAATTCAGTACAGCATCGAACTTTTCCATAGCATAGCTCTGGGATTTCTTCGAGTCGTAGTCATCCGTTTTGTCCGTATATTCGTTTCGTAAATCCTTAATCGGTTCATATGCATCACTCAGTGATACGGTAGAGTACTCAAGCTTTACGACCGCCCGGTCATTGGCAAATGCCTTTGCCTCAGCTTTAAGCTCTCCTTTTTCAGCAAGTACAGATTTGAAGCTCGTATAGTGCTTGTCCATTTCCTGCTCTGGAATGGACTCATAGGCAATGAGGTCCATGCCGTCGCTGAAGCTTCTCTTTGCTTCTTCCTGAAGGGCCTGCTTATCAGCGGTGACAAACTTTTCATAATCCGGATTTTCTTTGTCCAGATAAATGGTCTCGATATAGGCAGTCAAAGCTTTCGCAGGATTCTCCATCTCCTCCAGGCTGTCTGCATATTTTTCCGTATCCAGCTTTAATGTGACTTCCTCTGGCTTATCTTCATAATCGTCCGTGCGCGGTGTGATGCCAATTTCATACTTCTCTCCCTTTTCCACTTCAAAAAAAGCAGGGACCGTCTTTACTTTTTTGGCACCAATGCTCCCTGACACGTCTGGCTCCAGTCCAAGATCGGTAGAGTAAACACCACTTTTCGCGCTCAGTTCCTCTTCCCCTTTGTATAGCTTGATCCCATCCGAGCCAGAGATGCTAAGAGATTTGTCCGACGTGTTCTCCACCTTGAGATTGACCATCAGAAGACCTGTATCCGCTTCCGATGCACCGTCATCCTCCCCTGTCATTATGTATGACGCGTCCGTCACTGACACTTCCATAAACTTGCTCTTACTGCTGCCCTCGCCATCGGCGTTTGCCTTCTCCCCAAGGCCGCCTATGCTGCATCCTGCTGCAGTTGTCATCAGCAAACCCGTCAAAACTAGAAAACTACCTTTTTTCATCATTTCATAATCCTCCCAATCCGTTAAATTAAAAATATTTCAATAATGTTTCAATTCCGTTCCGATAGTACATTTCCCCCTGACTTGGAAACATAAACCATAAATGTATGACTATTGAATAGCACTATATATTAAAATTTGTTGTTTTTTAGAATATACAGGAAAAAGAATAGCCCTCCAGTGCTGGAGTTGTGGAGGAAAACGGACTCTCCTCATTCAAAAGTCTTAGACCACTTTCAAACTTATACCTGAGCCCTTTTTCTGTAAAAAAAGATACGATAGAGCAAAAGGGGGTCCGATTATGATTAAAGGATTATATGAAGCACATCTGCCTGTGAGCGATATGGAGAGGTGGATCCATTTTTATCAGAAGCTTGGCTTACAAACCGCATATGTAAGTGAGAAAGTATCGTTTATCTGGATTGAAAAGGGGAAGAGCTGGCTTGGATTGTGGGAAACAGAGCACGTACACCTCCCATACCACCCTTCCCTCAGGCATATTGCCTTTCACGTAGAAGCAGAAGAGATCACAGCGGCGAAGAATTGGCTAAAAGAAAGAGGGATCAGCGTCAGGGAAGCTTTCGGCTTTCCACCGGAACGCCAGCCCCTGGTACTCCCGAATCACCCGCAAGCCCATGCCTGTCTTTATTTTCAGGACCCGGACGGAAATTCACTGGAATTCATTGCTCCCCTCAGGCTGGATGTTGAGGAGGATTTCGAGATGATGACTCTAGAGGAGTGGTATGGGCGGGAGGAGTGATTTATGGAAACAATAGACGGGGTAAGGTTTAAGATTGCGAAACGATACCTTGCAAAACGCAGACTGGCCAAAGGGTGAGTAGATACCGGAAGGAGGGTGGAGCTGCAGGTGTCTAGTTGAAAAAAGCACCAAAGAACCGGTTACTTGCCTCTTAGGTGCTTCTTGTTTAAGGATGTGGCTAAGTACGAAATCTTAATGGGGCACAACAGATGCTCTACTAACAGTAGTGCGCTAGTATTTATTAGATGAAACTCCCTCTTTAAAAGGCATATAAGTTGAAGGTGTTAATTCCTCACTCTCAATTACAATAGCAGTCAATCCATCTATCGTTTTTGTTTCATGCCATTCATCTTTTTCGAAAAAAACAGCATCCCCAGCTTTCACTTTGACATATTCCTCTTCTTTTCCTCTAACATATCCTTCGCCAACCATAATAAGAAGGAGTTGAGGAGCAACAGCCTGGTGATAACACCCTATATGAGCAGCCTTTTCCGTTTGAATAACCCGAGACATAATAAAGTCGGAATTGAATCTTGAAATTTTTTTGCCGGTCTTTTTATCAAATCTAAACAAATTCATTGGTCCCTACCTCTTTTACCTATTTTTTACACTGATTTTATCATAGAAGAGGTATGTCTTATATGATAAAATCATGCAAAAAAAAGTAAAAGGACCTTAAAACTCAGACCCTTTACTACGATTAAGACAAGCCCTATAACCCCATCCCCTAAAATCCGAGCCTTTCCTCAATTTCCATCGTCGGAAAGTAATCCCCATATTCATTTGTTTCCTTCTCACTGCGATTCATGCTAATGGTGCCCACATTTAGAAAAGTAACGGTAAGGGTTTCCCAGCCGGTATAGTATAAGAGCTCATCCGATAAATTAGCATAACTGGAAACTGCCACATCTTCCGGAGACCCTATGTCATATCCTGATAAGTCAGCTGTAGCACTTATCTCTCCATTATCAAAAGAATATTCGCCACCCAAGTGATTATCGACGATCTTTTTTATTCCATCTTCGTTTATTTCTCCCCCTGGTATCTCCAGTGCATCCATGAGCTCAGCTTCCTCACTAGACTCAGCCTCAGCTTGCAGTTTCACCTCTTGTTCCGCTGCTTCTTCTTTGGCTTTCTCTTCTGCCTCAGCTTCTGCTTTGGCTTTTGCTTCTTCTTGTTCTTTAAACCACGGTGCTGCTGCATCTACTTGTTGCTCCAGGCTTTCATTGTCCTTTTCCAAATCTTTCTCTGCAGCCGTTTTTTCAACAAGCTGTTCTTCCAAACCGGTTATTTTCGCATCGGCAATAGTCAATTGTTCCTGTGATGGACCGATCAATGATCCAACAGCCAGCGCAATGATTGCAGTTAATACATACGTCCATCTCTTTTTCAAAAACTCAAATATGATAGTCAAAATCTATATCTCCTAGTCTTTAGTTTATTTATACAAACCTTATTCATTTTACCAGAATTATAGTTAAAAAGAACTACTATTTCGACATGATATGGATGAATCGATAAATTATTTAATTGATCACAGACTATCCTAGCGGTCGAACTTCTTTCACTAATTCTAAAAAATCTAAATATTGAAATATATCGAAAGGTGTTATACAATCTCACAAACAGTTGAATGAGGATGTGAGGAATGAAAACGCTAGAACGATTTAGTCAGTTTGTTTCAAGTACCTTTGCCTATTGGGTCATTTTGTTTGCGGTGGTAGCTTTTATGCTGCCGGCAGGATTTACGTGGATTGTTCCGTTTATTACCCCGCTGCTCGGGATTATTATGTTTGGTATGGGTTTGACGCTGTCAGCAAGCGATTTTAAAGGCGTGGTAAAACGTCCATTTGAGGTGATGGTGGTTGTAGTCGCCCAGTTCTTGATCATGCCGCTGCTTGCTTTTGTTTTGGCAAAGGGGCTGCAACTGCCTCCAGAAGTAGCGGTCGGTGTCATTCTTGTAGGCTGCTGTCCTGGCGGAACGTCTTCTAACGTCATGACTTTTCTCGCCAAAGGGGATGTTCCCTTATCCGTAACGGCTACAGCAATAACAACTGTACTCGCACCGGTTGTAACACCTGCACTCATTCTTTTATTCGCGAGCGAATGGATTGAAATCAGCCCCGTCTCCCTATTTATCTCGATCGTGAATGTCGTCATCATCCCAATTGCTTTGGGACTGCTGGTGAAACGATTCTTCAACAGACAAGCCAAAGCGAGCGTGAAAGTATTGCCCCTCGTCTCAGCTGTGGCAATCATAGCCATCGTAGCAGCTGTCGTATCCAACAGTCAGCAGCAGATCGCGCAGACCGGACTAGCCATCTTCGGTGTCGTGGTGCTGCATAATGTACTCGGCTTTCTACTCGGATTCGCCTTAGCCAAGCTTCTGCGAATGGATCTGTCTAGTGTCAAAACCACTTCCATCGAAGTGGGCATGCAAAACTCCGGGTTAGGTGCTCAGCTTGCAACAGCCCACTTCTCCCCGCTGGCAGCTGTACCAAGCGCAATCTTTAGTGTTTGGCATAATATCTCAGGCTCTATTTTAGCCAACATCTTTGCGAAAATGGGAACTGGTGAGGAAGAGGCAGCTCCTAAACGGCAGGTTTCTTAATGGAAATAGCCATTCTCCGATTGGAGGATGGCTATTTGCTTTCGAACGGATTCACTGCAATGCCAAAATTTCGCATTCCATGTTTTCGCGTTTGTTGAGATATCCTGAGAAGCGGTTGGTTGATAAAAACTTTTTGTGTCATAAACATACCCCTGATAAGCAGCCTGCTTCATATAACATTTTCTCAAGTGCAGTTGACATCACTTAACCGGAAAAAATCAGAAATTATCGTTCATTTAACGATATTCACTACCACCGCCCCAAAGTTCTCGGCCACCAGTGTGTCCCGTATTGGTATGTTGTTCTTCGTCGACTAGTTGTAACACTCCTGGTTCTTCATTGTGATGCCAAGTGAATCCCTCTGGAGTATCACCACTTTTTAGAAGTTGTACATCTTCTTCATTTAAACTTAAGTCCTTGGCTAAGTTAGGATCTTTCATAATAGCATCATAAAGTTCCTGATTCGCATAACTAAATTGAACATAATCGGATTGTAAATATAAACTTTGATCAATAATTACTCCATATTCAACATCAAAATCAGGAAATATACCTATAACAGTCTCACCATTTGGTAGCTCAATTGTTTCTTCATAAAATGGAACACCCGTTTCTGGATGATCCAATCCAGCTAAATGATCGTTGGTAGTTTCTATCTTTTCTCCATTATGCAAATTTACTTTATCTGAATTAGCTTCTGAGGAATCATTCTCAGCAGCTTCTACCCCATCAACCCCGTCCAGTACATCTACCAATCCAACTGCTAAAGCTCCTATTGCCACAGTTTTTACTATGGAGGATGCTCCACCTTTTATCCTATCGTTATCACCATCGATAAAGCCACCAATTACCTCTCCACCATTATGGATCGTATTCTTTGCTGTTACCATCACGCCTTTTGCCGTTCTAGTAACAGCACCTCCCATATCTCCTAGTCCCTTGTCTAGCTGTTTAGGGTTATCGTTAATAATCCCAGATACAGTATCAACCGCTCCTGAAGCAACTTGTCCGACGGTATCACCTGCAAATTCAGATGATTTCCTAACACCTTTTCCGATATCTTCAATTATCTCGACCCCTGTTAATTCACCGACAATTTGAATAGGTCCCCCTACTACTACCCCAGCTGCTTTCCCTGCAAATTTCCCAATCTCTCTTAGTAAACTCATAGTTTCTAATACTCCCATTTCCATTAATTTATATTGAAGTTGTTTTCCTTTTTTATTATTGGTAAACAATAAGCTCTGTCTAATTAAAAAGCTGTTTAGTTGAAAAACTCATAACGGTTCTCATAATCTATACCTTCTGTCTTTTAGTTAATATAAATCTAATTTATTTTACCAGATAAGTAGTTAAAAAGAACTAGTTTTTTACATGTCACGATACATTCTTTCACAATGAGATTAGAATTTGGTTGAGTACTGATTTAATCCACTAAAGGGGGAATATAAGAGGAATCTGAAATAGAAGTTAGCTTCAAATACTTGGGTTAAGTCAGATTTAATAATCATGGTTATCAATAATCTAATAGGGAAGTAGATTTATATACTTAAATAAAGGAGTGATTGGAAATGCGACCTCCAACTTTAAATGATGAAGTAAAGCAAAAACAGAATCCAGAAGAACTAAGTACAATTAATAGTAAAAACCTTACTGAGTTTGAAAGTTATTTAGAATCTTTAGTAAAAAAAGCAGTTAAACGAGTATTATTTAAGTCTAATAATTCTAAATCTCCAGCTAAGTTAACAAAAATAATAGTAAATGAATATCCCTTCGATGTGGATGAACTACGAAATCACACAATAGATAAGTTAAATGAAAATCCAGAAATTCCTAATATCAATCTAAAAATCTCGTTGCTTAAAAAAGTAGCAAACAACAAAAAATATAAAAAAATTGCTCAAATAGCTCAAAATATGTTAGATAAAGAGTGGTGGAAAAACAATGAATAATATTTTGTCGAAAATATTCAATTGGGTTAAGGACATTAGCTCTGCTGAATTGACTAAAGAAATATTAGAGAAAGTGTTATGGGCGGCGATAGAAATATTAATTGAATCTCTTTTACCTGAAAACAATAAAGACTTTGATAATGGTACAAAGCCAGATCCTCTATGACAATCGACATTAAGCAATCTTAATAATTAATGATGCATGCATCAAATATACCAACCATAATTTTGCTTAATAAATCATCCAGGAATTATATTTCCAAGGAGGAATATCTTATCCAAAAAGACAGCACTGTCCTGTTGTATTTTCCTGATTCTGCAAACGCATCTTCTTTAAAAGTCATCCAGGATTCTACTAGTCAAATTCGGGGATTCTACTTTACAAAAAGTCAGATGCAGAAGGTCGAGAGTTTAGAATACGCAAATAACTATGCTGTTTACTTTTTATTTTCGGATCTGGAAGAACCTAGCGTATATATAGGCCAATCGGTTAATGGGATAACACGAATCAAATCACACTTACGCGAAAAAGAGTTCTGGAAATTTGGAATTCTTTTCGTCACTGATAATAATAGTTTTGATAAACTTAGTATTGATTATTTGGAGTATCAATTCATCCGGGAATTCGCAAAAACGCAGTTTAACCTGGAAAATCGTGATCTTCGCCAAGTTGAACCGAACTTAAATGTATTCAACCGGTCAACACTTAGGGCATTTGCCAAACAAATTGAATTTTTACTAGAAGCCCTTGGGATATCCTTTCAACCAATTGGGATAGAGGTAAGTAATCATACCGAATATTTTCATGCTCCTGAACCTTATAGGGCGAGCATCTATTTACAAGATGGAAAGTTTATTTTGCAAAAAGGATCAGTAATTAAACAGCCTATAACCTCTTCGAGATCCTGGAGTGATGGGGGACGCTTCTATAATCGCTATATGCGCCACTTTCAAAATTTTATTGATACCGAACAAGCTGAAATAATAAGGGATAATGAAGCCCAACTATTACACGATGTTGAATTTACCAGCCCAAGTACACCAGCGGATTTATGTTCTGGCCAATCTAATAACGGATGGAAATTTTGGATTGGACTTGAGGAAAAGCGAAAGAAGGAAATTAAATAATCACTAATAGACTTCAATAGAGTGTATTTCTTTTATGTAATAGTGACACCGACCAAGGGGGGCAGATAGCAACGTATGTCGTGTTCCACCTACCTTGTCCCCCATCCTCTATAAATAGCAGTGCCAAACCAGTACATGGAGCTTGCCATTTAATTCTCTACCCTTTAGGCGAGTCGAGTACTTGGTATGCTAGTTGATACTTTCCGCCTTCCGCAACCTCTGTATGGTACAAAGCCTTGAGAGCAAAGTTTTTCTCTAGCTGATGTTCTTCCATCAACTCTTTTAAACGTATTTGCAATTCCTTGTTGTCATTAATCAACTGTTTCATTTGAGATTTGGTAAACTTCATGATGCTCACTCCTTTCTAAACAAAAATCTATATAATAAAATCCCATTTAACTACTTATGATAAGGCTCACCGTAACATTGGATAGGGTAAAATAGAACATAAAAATAAAGGTACACATTTTTGTGTGCCTTTATTTTATAACACTTATGTATCTATTTATATTTTAATAGGAACTGTAGTTTTAATACTTGTAATAATAGGAGTATATAAATCTACTGTTTCTTCCTCTGAGATAAGCGATACTATTAATGAGTATCTTATCTTCCTATCCCATCTACCAATCCAAGACCTTTCTCTCCACCATCCAACAGCAGGGTAGATACCAATAAAATTGCTCGTCGCTAATTCAGCAGCTGTACCTTCCCATAAATCTGAATGAATAGACCCTAAGTGTCTATTTTGTTTCCCTAAAACCCATTTCACATTACCGCCACCACTGTCTAAGTCATTATCATCAGAATTTGCGGCAGCATTGATCCTCTGTAAAAAAGATTCTTTAGAATCAGTTCCATTAACATCAAACCTTAATAAACACGATGGATATCTATATCGATCTTTCCATCCAATTTCACCAGGCCCAGGCTCAATAAAGTATGATAAAGTTACTTTCATTTTGACATTGCTCTCACCCATGCCTAACAAAATGTCTTTGGGCCATGGCAACTCATGTATATGCATGTCTTTAGTTTTATAAGATCCATCTGCCTTTCTATCATACGGTTGCAACTCAGATTGTACTATAAGATTTACACTATTATTCATACAATAGATTGCCCTATTCAGATCCGGCACTCCGAATCCACAAATTCTTAATAATTTTCTATAATCCTTCTTTTGAGTTCCTTCTAAAAACTGACTTTTCATCGTTTCTGTCCATTCCGCAGAGTGAACCATAAGACCTCTTAAAGTCTCTGGCCATGCATCAGGATATTTAGATTGAATTCGCGCTGCCATCCAAGCAGCTTTAGCAGTAGCTGCACTTGTTGCATTTATGTAATCAAAGTGTCTTTCAAAAGGTTTATAGTATGTTGTTAAAGAAGATAGTTCTTCTGAAGTATAGCATCCAAATGAATCTTTAAGTGCGTTTCCTCCTTCCATAAGAATTTCTGGTTTTATAGGCCACTTATTATCCCAAACCAAAGATGTTGAACTAAAAGGTGATAGTCCACCGTTTGGAGCAACAACTTTCATACCTTTATGTTGTCTAGCTTCTACTTCTGTTTTTTCAGTATAAGCACCAACACTCAAAGCGTTCCAAGATTGTGCAGGATTTTGTACAGATAGACTCATGTTACTTTCTGGATAATTCGTCCATTCATTATTGTCGTTAATATTTCCTGCAGAAACGATAAATAATTTCTTTTCTTCATCAAGAAAACCTGAAGTTGTTTCATCTATAGCAGCAGACCAAGAAGATGGACTTCCATCACCAGTTTCATATTTTGGAGCAGTAACCGCCATACAAATGATTCTTTTTCTGTGTGGATTATTTATCATGTGATTACTAATAACAGTTGAGGTAATTGCACCATAAAGCTTCGGGTCATTTTCGCCAGTATTAGGTATAATTTTACTTGACTCTAGATTGTGATATATTTTTATCTTGCCACTTTCTTCTAATGCAGCTTTAATATCTCCAAAAGCGCTCAAACCTGCCATTTTTGTCCCGTGTCCATTGTGATCATCTAGACCCCATGCATCGTCATAACTATTACGATCTTCATCTCTAAGTAATGGTTCTATCATGACATGACCATTGTTAATTCCTGTATCCAGAATACATATACATACATCTAATTCGTCATCTATTTCAATTCGTTCAACAAGTTCTCTAGCCCAGTCAGATTGTTCGCTATTTTCCATATCAATAAAAAAGCTATTAATTTCCGCAGCTTTCCTAATCTCTGCTATATCAGAACTCAATAAAATTAATTCCATAAGCTGAGTTCTATTGGCTTTTAGTAATACAACAGTCCTTTCTGGAAAACGTAGTGCCTCCTTCTGTAAAGGCAGGTTTAAAGTTTGAGATATGAGTCTTCTGAAGTTTTCTTCCACCTCTTTTAGGTCACTGCTTAGCCATACTTCACACCATTCTGGTTTTCCCTCAGGTATCCATTTTATTTGACTTATTGGCCAAAAGGATTCCAGAACCGCCAATTTAATGTTCTCAATGCTATTAATCAACTTTTGATTTTTCGGTTTTCCAGTTTTTGTTTCATTATTAAGATATTCTTCAACTTTTTTCAAATAATTATTTTCTTTACCTTTAGGTACAAAAACAGTTGCTTTTTTAACTTCTTTCTCTTGAACTTTTACTGTTCTTACATTTAAAAGTCTAATACCTTTTGCTCTATCTTCTAAACTTTTTGATGCTAAATCAAAGTCAGGTAAACTTTCAAATTCAATGTATGTCCCTTGACGGATTGGTAAAGAAACTGCAGTTCGATAATCATCTTGCTCCTTTGCTTCTTGCCACAAATGGTCTAATTGACGTTGAAGACGAAGGCCATGATTTTCGCGATCTCTAGGAGGTAGTTTTTTATCTCTTCCTTTTATTTTCGAAGTGTAAGGAAATGGATTAATATTTCTTTGGATAAACAAATTATCGTATCTATTTACGCCCATACTTTAGATATCCCTCCTTTTGTAAGCTTCTTTTCTTTCATTAATCATTCTTAAAATTATTTCATCATTTATTTCATTCAAATCAAGTAATATTGCTTCTTTGACAGCATCACTACAAGCCATAGATATCTCTGCATGACTCAACTTAATTGCACTTTCAACTATTTTATCCAATGAGACATTTTTAGGTTTAAACTTTCCAAGTCTGTTATTAATTAATCTCTTTACTTGTTCTTTGTCAGGTAATGTATAATGAATAACATCATCGAACCTTCTAAACAAGGCATGATCTAGTAACATGGGGTTATTTGTTGCGGCAACAATTATGCTCTCTGATTCATCTTGCTCTATAAACTGTAAAAATGAGTTCAAAATTCTTCTTATCTCACCAACGTCATTATCTAAGCTTCTTTCTGTACCAATAGTATCAAATTCATCAAATAAATAAACAGCAGGATTATTGTGGATAAAATCAAAAATTTGTCGTAACTTTACACTAGTCTCTCCCATGTATTTCGTTACCAGTTTATCCATTACTATGGTGCAGAATGGAAGATTTATTTCTCCTGCTAACACAGAAGCAGTTAATGTTTTTCCAGTACCAGGCTGACCAGTCAGCAATACTTTTCTTCTATTGGTTAAACCATGTTTTCTTAACTTATCCTTTTGCCAAAATTCAAGTAATATTCTTTCTATGCGGGATTTAATTTCTTCACTTACGACTAAATCATTAAGCTTTTTCTCACTTATATCAGTTAGCATCAAATCATCTAACTGTCTGTTAAATGGTAAAATATTATCAGTTTTTACTTTTGATTTTTCCAGTAAATCTCTAATATCACGTGCGAAGGCTTGATGGCCTTTTTTGGCTTCATATGCGGCAAGTTGCAAGACGACCGTTTTAAACCTTTCTTCATTTTTTTCATAATGAGACTGAATTAACATCTTAATTTGTTCAGCAGTAGCCAAGTTAATAGCACCTCCTTTGCGATTAAATTCCTGTTTAATTTGGTTTAGGATATTCATGTGTATCAGAAAAGTGATATACAGACTTATAAGAAACAACTATGAAGTCCAACCATATAACAAATAATTATTTTTATTTTTTCCAATTAACTCTAACTATAATCCCTTAACTACAACCACTTTTGAAGTTGGAAATTAAGTTTAGAACCTAAAAATTCTATTTTCAGAAATAAATTGTTTCTGACTACTGGATAAACAATCCCAAATACTTCTTAATCTCCAGTCCTCTAAACTCAATAACTGTTCTTTTTCTCGACTTTTCTTAATTGTTAGCTTGAAATGGGACTTGTTAAACACAATCTTAGCTTTTTCAAGTCTCCAAACAAGGAAAGTCAACTGTTTAGGTGTAAAGGCTTTTCTTTCTTTAAAGTATTGAATGAAATCTTCTATAGCAAATTCATTATCAATAGTAGCTAATTTAACCAAAGCATTTAGGACACTTTTTTCCTTTGCTTCTGTAACAAGTCTGCTTCTATCTTTACTTACTTTTTTCTTTGCATCTTCATATGATAATTTTTTTCCTGCTTCATCTATTACTGAAATTCTAAACCTAGTAATACACTCTGATCCAATTAATAACGAATTATCATTTTGAGTGTTTACAATTTCAAATTGATATCTTATATGTGGTTGGTCACATAGCTCACATATTTCATCTGCAACTTCTACATCAAACATATTCCCTTCATATATCCACTCGTCCAAAGCTTTTCTTATATTATACTTTTCATTACTAACAGGGAATATATTTTTCTTCACTCTCTCCATCCAGTTCATTTCTGTCACCTCACAGTTTGATACTTAATAAGATTTTGTACTAAACCACTTTTACTCAGGTAGATACATCTTCTGCAGTGGCAGCGATGCCCTAACATCATCAGGTATATTGTCATACCATTTCACTACTAAATCAACCAATTCCTCTAAATCTACTAATCTTACAGAGTTATGTTTAGCTACTGCTTCAGCATGTGAAGTAAATCCCCCTGTTGAAACAAATAAACTATTAGCATCAATAGGATTTGCTCCTAGTAATTGCTGAATTTCTGGTGCTCCTGCTGAAGATTTTCGATGTTTAACTTGAACCTTAATGATTGGTTTTTCAAAACCAAAAGCATCTTTATAGGCCAATACATCTACTCCACCATCTGGCCCTTTTGGACTTACCTGAACGTTATACTCCATTGCTTGCAAGAGACCACCAACCAACTCTTGCATTTGCCACGGATCAAGCTTATCTACTTTGTCTTGCACCATTACTAAGGCCTTACTGACAAGGTCTTCTATAATTTCTTTCTCTTCTACCTCGTCTATAGGTTCTGGGTCTGTAAATGGATGTTCTATTAAATTTTCAATTTCATTTCCCCACTCATCTACACGAAACACCGTTAAAACTGATCCGAGACTATTTTTGGCAGCTTGTGACAAAGAATCCCTTTCAACCGTAATTTCTTCCCAGTCCACTTTAATGTTATTAGGATAAGCAGGATTCCCTACAGATTCATCATAAAAATGTGATTCTAAAACAGTTCCCACCATGTAATCCCGTTTTTCCTTATTGTAAGTAATCACCCGATCATTTTTTTTAACTTCTCTACTAAAACGCCATACTTGGTTAACCCAACTTCTCCTAGAGTTAGGCTTACTTTCAGCAAAAACAATATTTGACTTGGCAACCATCTCATCCTTAGTTCTATATTGTATTGGATTTCCAAGCTTAGGCCATCCAACGGATGCGATACCATGTTCTTTCCATACTGGTATCAATTCATTATCATCACCAGCACGTATCATCCACCATCTCTTCATTATTTATCCCCCTCATTAAACAAACATCAAGCCTTGGTCTAATTGATGTTCTATTATCTGTTTTTCTCTTACTTCATAAACAACTACGCGACTCTTGATTGCATTATAGTCTTCCTCTATCAACTGCTTCTTGAATTGATGTATATCGTTCGTAACCACAATAAGTCGACTTGCACCATTCGCTTCCTCGCTGATAAAATCTACTAACCCAAGTGCTTGTTGTACTCTTACGTTGATTCTTCCTTGCCTAATTTCATAATCTTCAATCATTGAGAAGTAGTCTTCTGGTATTACACGGTCATTAGCAGTGCCATTTGGTTCAATTCTAAATTGAGTTATCCTTTTTACTGGCTTTAATTGTATCGATCGCTCACGATCAATTTCAGTTAAACGTTCTTTACTCCGATCTTCCATTTCATCTATTTGTGCGTAAGTTTGATTAATTAAAGCACTGTTTTTACCTTCTACATTTTCTTCCTGATACTTCTTCAATCGATCTTGTAAGGTTTCCATTTGATCCTCGAAAGATTTTCTCAAGAAGACCCTCTTTTTATTTGCATAATCTTCACGTTTACGTTGAATAGACCTTAATAGTCTTCTAGCATGTTTAATTACATGTCGTTTGATTTCCTGATCTTCATAGTCATACGTATTTATTACATTCATTGCTTGACCAAACAGTAAATATGGTGATATTTCTATAAACTCACCATTACTACGTTTACCAGTCAGCATTAGCTTTTGTTCAAGTTCTCGGCCATTACCGTCCACAATTGTTACTTGATTTAATTCCATTGTCATAGATTCTGGGATGGATGCCTTCACTTCATAAAGAGGAAGTACAGCTTGCTGCATTTCTTTCGCTGTCAGTTTCATCACTAAGTTAAACAAAGGATTATCATTTTCAATCATCGTTATTAAATTTGAGACTTTCGATAAAGATAAAGCAAAGCGTATAGAATCATCAAAATTAAACATCAATTTATGATCACGTGCAAAATCACGAATCCGCTTTGGAAAACGATCAATACGGGCAGTTGTCTGATCCGCAGAAATGTTTAATCTAGTTCTTGTGTTTTTTAATCCATCAATCACAAAGCGTCCATAAAACCGATTAGGTATGCTGTTTATTGATACTTCATCAAAGCAACGTTTTGCACCTGGAAGGTCAAAGTTATCATCTAAACGTTCATTTTGAGCGAGTTCTAATAAACGCTTGTGTTCTTCGGATAATGTTTTTTCCATGTTTGCAATAATTTCGTCTAAATCTTCTCGGCCTGAGATCGCTTGCTCCATTACTGAAGATAAATCGGCTTGGCGATCCTCTAGAACTTCACCTATAAAATCATAAACAAGATCTTGTCCAAGGTCTTCTCGCATTTGCTCCATCTTGGTAAGTAGCCGAATTAATACGTCACCTTCACGTGTATTGGTGGCAACAAGGTTAAAGACAAAGACCTCATTTTTTTGTCCGATACGGTGAATACGTCCCATACGTTGTTCCAAACGATTTGGATTCCACGGAATATCATAATTGACCATTTGATTACAGAATTGCAGGTTAATAGATTCTCCACCAGCGTCTGTTGCAATCATGATTTGCACATCATTCCGAAACTTCTCTACCTCTTCTTGTCGTCTATCCATAGAAAAGTCACCAACAATTTTGGCTATCTCTGGAACGTATGCTTTCAATTTCTTCTCTAGGTAATTAAGTGTGTCCTTTGATTCAGTAAAGATTAAAATCTTCTCATCTTGTGCCAACAATCCATTAGCACCAAATAATGTCTTTTCAAGCTCTAGAAACTTACGCTCATTTTGACTCTGTCTGATGACATTAGCTTTACGAATCAGTTGATCCAACATTTCTATCTCGACTTGCAATTCATCAAAATCAAGCTCTTCGTATTCTCCTTCAGCGTAAGCTTCGAGCAATTCCTGTTCCTCAAGTGAACTGTCTTCGTAATCTTCATAATCCAACATCATCTTTTGGAATTTTTGTCCTGTTTCCAATACCTTCTGCAACCGATCTTTCCGACGTACAAGCGACAAATAAATTGCTTCAACGGATGAACTTAATCGTCGTTGCAAGATCATCATTGCAAAAGCAACATTTGGTTTATTGTTTTGCTTGGCCCGATTAAAGTAATGTCTTACATAATCAGTGACAGCTTCATACAAATCACTTTCTGCTGGACTTAGTGCAAATCCTAACGTTTTCGTTGTACGTTTCGGGAAAAGGGGGGTTCCATCGAAATTAACCATTTTTTCTTTTAAACGACGAATTATATAGGGGTTACTTTTCTCAAAAATAGAATCACTTCGATTCAATTGTGAGAAGATATCATGATCTATTAAACTCATCAAATGACGAAAATTCTCTTTATCCCCTTTATGAGGAGTCGCTGTCAATAAAAGGGTATGCTCAGTATGCCTTAATAAATTTTCACCAAGTTGAAACATCTTAGTCCGCTTCACTTTACGTTTCTTTTGCCCGACAGTATAGGCAGCCATTTTATGCGCTTCATCGACTATGACTAAGTCAAATTGTGAGTTAATAATTATATTTTTAATATCTTCTCTAGAGGCCCAATACACCGATGCAATAACTTGCTGATGCATATCAAAAGGGTTCAATTCACCTGAAGCATCTAAATAAGAACGTGTAATGATTAAAAAGTCTTCATCGAATTTTTCCTTTAATTCCATTTGCCACTGCTTCAATACAAGAGGAGGTACTAATATCAATGTTTTTCGAATCATGTTTCGTGCCTTTAATTCACGGATAAGCATGCCAGACATAATCGTTTTACCTGCACCTGGATCATCTGCTAATAAATAACGTACTTGGGGAGCTTGAAGCATTTTGCTATAAACAGCCTCGATTTGGTGTGGCAACGGTATCAGGTTCTTATTGCCACGAGCCCGTGACTGAGAGTATTCTTTCTCTGTTCGCAAAACATAATATTGCAGATAATGTTGAAATCTATCTCTCAATTTATCTGAAGCATCTTCATCGGAAAAACGTTCAACTTCTTGTAATTGATGTTTCTCCAGATAATTTTCGAAGAATTGACTTGACTCTCGCCCGACAGCTTCGACTAAATACAGATCATCATCAATGTTCTCAATATGTTTGATTTGAACAGGTTCTGGCCAAAATGATGCACCTACAATTTCACCTTTTCTTAGCAAGATAACACCCCCATTCTTTTAAAAATTAATACAATGCTTCATATAAGCGCAAAGTAAATTCTTCTTCTAAATACGGTTCTTGACCTTTCTTGGTTACAGTCTCGATTCTTAATTTACATGTTTCACCAATCTTATAATGCTTTTCAATCAAATTAAACGTTACTTGTCTATTCCGATCACGATTTTCACCTTTTAAGTCAAATACAAGTTCAACCTCATTAGAAATCCGTTCATCACCTTGATAAAACGCCATAAGAACTTTTCGTGAAGTATAGATATCCGTAATATTCTGCTCTTGATAAAAAGAAACCGAAATACGATAATTTGTAACGACCTTATTGACCATTGCTACCGCAATATCTACAGGTTGCCCTTTTTCAATTCTTCGATAATCTATTAATGGGACAACCGCTTCTTGTGGTAATGCTCCTCCATGGATAAATTGAAGACCTCCACCTGTTTTGAATCGGTTTAGACTTTTCGCCATAACAACCTCAACATTTTGTAACGGAGTTTGACGTTCAGTTAATTTAATCGAACCTTCAGGAACGTTTAAATTGTGCCCAATAGCAAAACGACGGTTATGATCCATAACTTGTCCTTCAACAGCAGAAATTTTTCCATGGTTTTCAATTTGTTTAAATTGAAATAAGAAACCATGATCCGCTGTTATAAAAATACGTTTCGCTTGAAGACGTGATAATCGATCAACCGCATATTGTAAATCTTGTATCGCCTGATGAACTGCTCCATAAGTTTCACGTTCCGACTTTGCTGAATCTCCAAGAGCATCGATGTGGTCATGATATAAATATACTAGTCTCTTGCCTTTCAACAATTGATCGGCTTCACTTGCTTTCATATCCAGAAGTTCCTTTAACTTTAAAACTTCAGTTTGCCGCTCAACTGATTGTAGAATGTGTCGGCGATTATCTAACCCTTTTGTTGATAGTGCGTCAGCCAAGATACCTCTCTTATCGTCTGCTAAAAGTTCACCATGTGGTAACAATGATGCCATCCCTAATTGCGTGTACGTTGGATAGCTTGCTGCCATAGGATCAATGCTTGATTTTCCATTTTCTCTTTTCTTTAATATTTCATGAAGTTCATAACCCGCTTCAAATCGTAAAGCATCTGAAATAATGACGAAAATCCTTGTTTGTTCCTTCTCTAATATAGGGCGAATCATCGTAGAAAAAAATGCTCGTTGAGGCATTAGTTTGGATACATACCCTTCTTCCAGTCTAAAATTCATTTCCTCTGAAAGTCGACGTAGGTATTCATTTTCATACCAATTAGTCAATCGGCTTGCGATTTCTTCAAGCATTTCTTTCGCAGCAAGGCGCGTAAAATAATACATAAATTTACGGTAGGCCTGGTCGATTTCATATAATGATTTCCCATAACTTTCATAAAAATCTTCTTGTAGATGGATACAATTAATAACGGGTTTTAGCTTTTCAATTCGGATTGCTTCAAATAACGTGTTATAAAGGGCCTTTATTTTATCTTTCGAACCCCAATATTTATGTAAACGTTGTTCAATTAAGGATAATCGTTCTTCTATTTGAATTGTTTGATGAAATAATTCATCGATGCATTTCTCAATGATAAGCACATCAACGACCGGGAAAGTATCTACTCGTTGGTAGTTTTCTATATCCTGTTTAGATAACACATCTCTTACGTTATATACTCTTTCCCATTCTTTGATATATTCTTCTAGTACATCCCTATCACTATGTTGTAACCACTCTTCAATGAATAATGCACAGACGTTAGGTGATGATGATGCCCATTTAACCTCCCAATCGTCAGCAGTAAAGCCTGCATTCTGCCGGAAATGTTGATAGATGAGAACATTTAATAGCTCCATTAATGGTTCATTATCTGTTTCTAGTGATACGCCAAAGTAGCGGCCGATTATCTCAAGTGTACGTTCTATAGAAAAGTTACGTTTTATTTGCTTCAATAGTTCACTTTCTTCCACACGTAGTCCTTCCAAAAGAAGCAGTCGGACAATTACACGTAAATCAGGTACCGGTGCTTTTACTATAGTAGCCATCATACTAAGTTCAAAATGATAGTCATCAGCTTGTTTAGGCAAGATTTTACTTAATCTTCTTTTACGTTCTTTACTATCAAAGAACAAAGGATACTGTTCCATCTTAGGACGCAACACACTGTCAGATACTTGCAATGTTTCAGTTAACATAGCAGTTTCATCTGCTTTGAACTCTGTACTGTACAACAACATATCCAATAACATATTTTCTTTGTCGGCTGGGTTCGCTACATCAGAATAAATTAAAAACGACTCTGTTGGTCTTTGTATTTCAATCTCAACTTTTAATTGAAAACAATTATGATTAGTTAATTTTCTTACCTCGATATCACCCAGCTGTTCTTTTAGTTCATCCAAACTTACTTGCGCCTGAGGATCGTACCAAAAGACAATTGCTCGTTTTTTCGTATCCCTTTCTTGTTTTATTTTCTCTTGTAACTTTTCAATCATATCCACCGATTCCACCTCATTATGTAAAGAGAAAGAGGAGAATCTCCTCCTCTTTCAGCTATTTAATCTTTGCAAGCACATCTCCAAATTTTTCATAATTCGCTTTAACACCGTCATCTAAATCAATGTCAACTTGTTCATTTGCGTACGTCGCTAATTTCTTGTCAAACTCTTGAAGCTCCTCAATTTTTTTCTGATAAGCTGATTTAGATTTTTCAAGGCTCCGCTTATCACTTGCCGATATGCTTGGATTTGCTAAACGTGTATCAATCATTTCTATTTCATTTTGATATTTAGATTGAATCTCTTGTAAATGTTCAAAACGAATTGTTGCCATAGTATCAGGTTGATAACGATGCATATAAATTAGTGTACGTAATCCCTTTTGTTTACCGGAATCCACTAACCAATAAATTGGTCGTTTTTGATAAGTTTTACAATGGTCGTTGAAAAACTCATCTATGAAATAACGACGTAACCGCTCCTCCTGCGACTCATTTTTCTTCAGTGTTAACGATTCTGCTAGCCATTGAATATTTTCATTTACAGTCTCTGGACTAAATGCAACGGATAAAAACTCACGTAAACGTACAATAATATCATTGTCAAAATAATGGTCATCGGTTATTTGAATGAGTCTATCCTTATTGGGTTTGAATGTCTCATATATTGATTCATCAACCTTACCACCTGCATTCACAAGACCGTCTATATCTAGGGAATAGCGTCCCATAAACACAGCCAATAAAATAAGATAAAAACGATATTGTATCTCTTTCTCGTTTTGATATTGATATAGTAATTTCACTCTCCTCGATTTCAGGAGAAAGCTTATTAGCAAGACCATAACTTTCTATAAAAATCTCATTTAGTTTTATTTCATTCTCTTTATGATAATTAAAGCGATTTTCGCTTAATTCTTTCCATCCACAAAATGCTGTCTGTAGCTTACTATCCTTGTTATCTTTGCAAAGTAAAAATGGGTGTTTTTTAAACTCCCATGAAGTTTCAAAGGAATTCCAATCATCTTCCGATAAACGAACTAATTCTTTTGTTATACTAATAACTTTGTCTCCATTCTCTTGAATTAAGGGCAAGGATTTAATGTCCCTTACTTGGAAATTTAAAGTTGGAGATAAAAAACTTAATAAATAAAAAGCTGTTTTAGAATTTAAAAAAGCCAAAATATAATGCAGTAAATTTTCATCGTTATTTTGGGGAAAGATCGAAGAACCTCCCTTATCAAATGTTGCATGACTAGGTAACATTCTAAAGCTTGCGTTTGAACTTGTAATTAACCCCCAAGTAATCCCATGTTTATACCAGAATTCTTCGGGAATAATTTGAGAAGCATGTCCTTTCCTATAAACCTCCCTGGCCTCGGGTGACCAATTAATTAATTCGAGTAAATTTCCAAACCACTTTCTGTAGCCACCGCCTTTAGCATAAAAACGCCAATATCCATCGTTGAAAAAATGCTTCAAGGTGTCTATTTCCCAGAAAAACCTTAAATACATACTATTATTTCCAGTTACGTTTTGACTAGGTGATGTTACAACATCTCCAACTAATTTATTGTCTTTAAATAGCTGTCTTTCTTGCTCACTAGCCCAATACGCAAGAGGAGAACCAGGTATTTCAATAAAGTTCTTAGATTCATAAACATTTCTGTATTCTATCTCTCTGTTTTTTACCGCTTCTTTAACCTTCATTGGCTGATTATTTGAACCTCTAAATTGTGATAACCTGACATACTGTCCCAATGTATTATGGGTTTGGTTTTGTATGACAAAAGTACATATTGGAACAGTGGCTTCTTCAAATGCGGAATATTCAAGTTGGATTAAACTAGAGATACTTGTATTCTTAATTAAATACTCTCTTAATTTTTCGTGTCTAGATATAAACATCCAGGTAAAAGGGGTCATTAGGGCAGAGAACCCATTAGTTGTTACCATTTGATTTGCCCTATAAATGAATGCAGAATATAAATCATACTTATAATTTTCATAGTACTTGTTAATAAATTGTTTTAACACTTTATTATATTTACTGTGGTAAGGTGGGTTAGTCACAACTACATCATATTTTAGAAATAACAAATAAGCCTGTTTTAAAATTGGGACTAGCTTATTTATTAATTCCTTAGAGTAAGATTCTTCAATTAAATCATCTTGTTGTTTTTCTAAGTTATCTACCCGAATAATCCATTCTTCGTAAGGGATTTCTAATGGAATGATTAATGAACCAAACTGTTTTCCATTTTCAAACTGACTTAATAATTTATTAAATAATGATCTTTCAGTTTCATTCTCTACAAAATAGTCTATAGCTTCTTGAGATAGAGACTGATCTACATCAATAATTTCATATACATTTAACTTTGGACTTATCCCTTTACGACTTAATCTTGAGATAAAACGTGGTTGTTTTTCAGCAGCCTTCATTAACAATGCAAAGTTCGCAATTTGTTGAGCTCGTTTATCAATATCTAGACCATACAAGTTTTTTTCTAAAATTAACTGTGGAATTTCTCTTGATGGATATCCCGCTTCTTCATACATGTCATATAACATTTCAAAAGCGTATATAAGGATATGACCAGATCCACATGCCGGATCCATAATTTTTAAATCCTCTAATGATTCGAACTCAGGGTACAAATGGTAATTTTCTTCATGTTTTAAATAATACTCCCAATTCTGAGCTAATTTATTGTCTTCATATTTTTCGTCATATAGTTTTCCTAAAGAGTTCTGTACCATATATTGGACAATCCATTTTGGTGTAAATAACTGTGTGACAACAGGAAGATCTTCTTTCTTAACAGCATTGTTTCTTAGTCCACCGACCTGCTCCTTCTTTTCAGACATGTAGTATTGATAAAGCCAACCCAATACTTCAACATTATCTGAGCGAGAACCGTCTTCATTAATCTGGAAAAAGTTTTCATCAGATAAACCATTTACAATTTTGCGTATAATAGATTCCTGATCTAATAAATAGTCGGGTAATAATAGTTCTGTAAAATCATCAATTTTTTCAAATAAGAAAGGTAATAGTTTATTCAGGCTATTGCATTGAGCGACAAATAATTTACGATAAGCTTGTTCACTTTCACCTTTTTGTATCCATTCATTTATTTGTTGATAATCCACATCAAGGTTCATCGTTTCATATTGAAGTAAAATATCTGGCTCGTTTTTACCTGTACTACTTGATAATACATTTACTCGATCTGGCAAGTAATTGTTCACTTCCATATAACGAATCGCAATGATTCGGTTAAACCATGTATATGCCACTTCTTCAATAAGCTGATCATAACCAGCAGATTGTAATCGTTGTTTTAACGTATGAAAAGCGTGCTTTCTTTCAATTGGATAGGGATTACCGTTTATAAATAATTTTCCATAGTTTTCTTCAATCTTTAAATCCTGATTAGCTTTGGTAATACCATATTGCTCTGCTTTTAATGAGACTTTAGCCATTAAGTCTCCTCTTGCTTCTACAGCAAATTTCTTTAATTCCGCCTTATTCATTGTTTCACCTCTATATGTAGAGGAGCAGATAACCATCCGCCCCACGATTTATTATTTCAAGAAGTAGTGTGTTTGTAATTCTTTTAATAGACTTTTCTTCAATGCTTCAATAGCACGCTCTAAGTCTTCTTCGGACTCAATTTTATCTAACTGACTAAAGAAAGAGGTATACAATTCTTGCTCTGTAATTTTCTTCGGTTGTCTCTTAACTGTATCTGGGTCATCTATTAAATCATTGAACATCTGGCGTGCTTTTGCTTTTGTTGCTTCAACAAGCTCACTAAGCTGTTGTTGATTGATTCGAGTGCTAGATATACGTTCACTCTTCTTAATTTTTTCATAAAGTAGAGTGGCTTGATTTTTTCGTGATTGAATATATTCTAAAATGCTTTCAGATTGACGATATTGATCTATTAAGTTTTCAAGTTGCTGCAATGTTTTTTCTGCTTGAACCATTACCGCCTGTTTTTGTTTATTAGTTTCTTCCTGAATTAGATTCTTCAGAACATCTGTCAACTTAGGTAATTGACTTATTTCCTTTGTAGGTTCTTCCTGTAGTAAAATGTGTTTCATTCGTTGAGCTGTTTCTTCTAATTCTTCATTATGGATGATTTCTAAGTCTTGCTTATGGTCTTTTAGAGCTTGAACCGCTTCGTCAAATTTAACGATAGGATTTCCTTCATAGAATCCTTGGAGTGTCTCTAAAATGTCATACCAATTTTCTATATCATCTTCATATTGAATAAACATACGACAGAATTGTTCGGGATCACGGATAGCTAGTAATTTTTGAGTACCATTTACAATTGTTCGTATATCACTTTCACCTGGGTATGGATACTCACTTGTTGGTTCTTGTTGACGTCTTCTCCCTCGAATCTTTTCAATCGGTTGAACAAATTCTTCGTCAATCTTCTCGCGTATAACTTCTTCATAAGCATCATACGTGTCATATGTTTGTGTATTCGAAAAGAAATCACGAACTAATGCAATAAGCTCTTGTTTAACGTGATAATCCATTTCAACGATTGGTAAAACAACAATACGATCACGTTCTGAAACCCTTTCTAGTCGATCATAGAATTGATTGGAGTTTGGGTTAAAGGCTTCACCCGCATAAGTAAAACGAACTTTTCCCGCATTCATTAATCCCATTAGAATACCAATTGTATCTTGTTCTTCCCATCCATATGGAACAGCCTTATATTTTTGTATGACTTGTTTTAATGTTCGCTGGTCATGGGAACGTTCAAGTTCCTCTACAAAGTGCTTGACTTCATCAATTGCATTTTTGTTTAAGTCACTAAATAAGCTTTGTTGCCCTAAATTTTCTGCAACTTGCATCCACTCATTTTTACTATTTTTAAATGAAATAGGATCCTCAATATAGTGAAATTTTGTATATGTGTTGCGAATCAGCATATCCATAGCTTGGCTAACTTTACTTTCAAAAGCACCATTAAAATCACGACGTTGACCTTGGATATAAAATTCTGCTTTCTCACACGCTTTATTTAATAATTCTTCTGCCTTATCTGCATATTCATCAACTTCAGCAATTTTTGCATCAAATATTCTCTTCTGCTGCTGGCTAGTCGTGCTTGACTGTTTACGACGTACATAGCTATCCACTTGTTGAATATAGGCTAAAGCACTTTCTGCTTCAGCGACAAGGTCTTTGTCTAAAAGAATAATTAAATGACCAGAGTTAGCTTGTAACGCTGCTTCTGAATCTGTCATGCCTTCAGAGAACACTTGCATCGTTAATTCATGATTCATCTGACCTTTCATGTAGTTATCAAATCGTTTATTGTAATCAAAGTGTTTAGTTTGTTCTTTATACTTATATTCATACTTGGTAAAGCGATACATCACATTAAAAAAAAGGTTACCTAACCGTTCTTTAACAGAAGCAGTATTATATTCTTCTACACGTATTTCACGATTAATTTCTTGTTCTTCATCTGATAAGAATGAGTATGACCCATCTGCATGTTGTTCAATGAACATTGCCATTTGAAGTCGGTTCAAGGATTCTTTTATGCGATACTCTAAAGGCTGACGTTCATCATAAACTGTCTCAACCATAAGGGTTGCGATATTACTAGGTGTGGATTTTATATCATCAATCCCTTTGATTAGATAAAGCACTTGCAAAACCTTTACGTCATATTCTTCTAAACCTTCATTATTTCTCGCTCGATCCTGAGCTCTTGTTATTGTACTGGTGATTGCCGATTCTAAATAATCACGTATCGAAGGATAAAATTCCGCCATGGTTACCATATTATCGATAGGTTCCCCAGCATTTAATTGTGCTGCTTCCTGAAATGCTTTAAGTAATGAACGTTCACCACGTGAAGTGTGCTGTCCACCTTCTCCTAAATTACGGATTTTCGTGAAAATCTTTTGTAATAACTCTATTTGATAAGGAACAAAAGGATAAAAGGATACAAATTCATCTATTGAACGATACCCTGAACGTAATTGTGTATTTTGCTTATCAAACGCTAAACGGTTATGAATTAATTTTCCTTCTTGATCATGAATCGTTATTAATGTATCTGCACCAACGTCTTCTTTTTCTAACAAACGTTTTTTGATAACTTCATCTGTATTCGCACTGGATAAATTGATTTTTGTTTCAAATCGTCCTTGGATTTTTGAAAAGTCTTTCGTACTATCAAGATCTGAAACAGTTGCTTCTAGTTTTTCTTGTGATGTTACAATTACCCATGCTTGACCTTGACATAAGTCACCGAGTTTTTCCGTTATCGTTTGCAAGTTAAGCATTAAACTGGTATTACTACCGATATACTGTCCTACTTCATCTGCAAGAAATACAATTCGATAATCCCGGCCTTGTTTTTTACAATAATCTGCTACTAATTCAGCTACTCGCTGTGCGTCAATAGAGAACCATTCTCTACTCATATCAAAGAACGTCTCTGCAGTATCTTGATCATAGCCGACTGATTCAAGTGCTTGTATAACTTTTCTCTTACGTAATAATATTTTTAATCGAAATTCTTCCCATGGCTTTCCGTGTTGGGCGTAAATGGCTTGCTTAAAAGATTCATAATTTCCGTCATCATCTAATTGACGTTCCATTTCAGCAACCCACAATGTATCTGAATAACCTAAATGATTATTAAACACTCGTAAGAAAACTTCAATTATACGTTCTTTCTGTGCATCTTTAGATGAGGATGTTGATCTTGAATCAATATTAAATAATAAGGCATCTGTTCTTTTTGCAGATACTTCTTCCATCATTTTAAGCAACTCTGGATTCTTTGTTTTATCTTTGAAGTAATCTGCAGGTGTTCTACCTGAAATCGTTTGGTTATGTAACAAATAAGATAAGATTTTTAAAAAGTGAGACTTACCGGATCCAAAGAAACCTGATATCCAAACCCCGACTTTAGTTGATGGCTGTTTATAAATGGCAAGATAATTACGATAAAAACGTTCTAAATAATGTTCGCTTTCTTCTGTTAATACATACTCATCCAATTCATTTTCAATTGTTTTTTCATCCATTTGCTCAGCTTGAACAACATTATTAATTGGACGGAATATATCTTTTAAAAATAAATCTTTAATTTTCATGTCCCTACCCCCTAGGAAATACGTGATAATTGATAGTCATCTTCATAGTCAAGAATGCCAAATAGTTTTAATCGCAATCCTGTAAATTCACCCGGATAGAATAATACGACTGGTTTTTTATAACCTTTACTAGAGACGGCTTTTAGTAATTGACTCGACCGCAAAAATGGATGCGCTGAACCAACCCCAGTAATAAAAATAAGCTCCGCATTTTCTGTTATGTCTTTAAATTGTTGGATCATTGTATTGCTTTCATTTAATATCGGTTCGAATACATCAATCAAGCCTTGTAATCCTTCCTCTTCTTCCATTTCAAATAGTTCATCCAACTCATCTTCATCAAACAATGAAAGGAGAAATTCAAATAAATTTACTTCTTTGATTTCCATTTTTGTTCTTTTCAACATGTTCTTTATGTACACACGAACTTGTAATTCATCTTCAGGAGGATAGTCTAAGACAAAATGAGGAATGTCACTTCCAATGCCTCTTGGGTTTGTAAAGCTATCTTGTTGAATCCGCTTTTCCATTTGTTCTAATCGTTCATACGTCGATTTCATTCTTCATTCACCTTTTCTAGAATTGTAAAAGAATATAATAGAGGAGCATTCCTCTCTGCATATGTTTTTAATGACTGACTCATATATATCGGTTTAACTTGATACTTTGTTGGTTCAACCTTATCAATCATCTTTGAATCCCTGAAAAACAATACCAATGAACTGACAAGCCGCTTGATGGTTTCGGGTCTCCAACTACTGACTTTTTCACTTACATTAGCTTTCCCTTCAAAGAAATAGTGAAAGTCATTACTGTATAAAGGCTCCTGCTGTTCATACTTAAATACAATAACTTCTATGTAAAACTCTAATGGTATTCGATATACTTTTAAAAATGAGTATAATGTCAATGCCTTCCGATCATAGTCGCTTGCGTTTAAAAAGTGTTTCTTCATTTCATCGTCAAGGACAGCTGCTCGATTGTAGACCATATTAAAGCGATTTTTAATACTTACTGGGCTCCTTAACTGAAATGAATTTTGCTCCATTACTTCATCTAATATTTCTTTCTTCACTTTTCCTTCTGACATGAGCTTTAAAACAACTTCAATCTCATTTTCAGACCACTTTTCCTTCGTAAAACCTGCGGAATATTCCATATATATTCCTTCACCTTACCTTCTTAAATGACGTTAGTTTGATTAAGTACTTGATCAATGACTTCAAGTCTTCTCTTTCCACATTGTTGACGAATAATGGTTGTATACTTACCATTTTTAAAAAATTTGCGCGTATTAGTTATATACAACTTTTGAATCAATTCAATCATTTTCGTTTCGTCTATCTCGTCATTCCAATATTTATCTATAACAAAATTAATCGATCCTGCTAAATCTCTCTGTGTTTTCTGAAATAGTTTAACTTCCACGGAAGCCACCTCAATACTCTTACTTTTTTTATACTTTATCTTTATTTTATCTCTAGTACTTTCGTAACTCAATAGGGATGGAAAAATATACAAATTTTTTTGGCACCTCCACGTTTTATAAATGTAAGGGGGGTACCCTCCCGTTTCATGCCCCACCCCTTTTATAAGACCGTTGTTTATCCATTTGGATAGATAGCGTTTTTTTGTTTTACAGAGACGACTTGCATGATGAGAGGAGCGCATATCAAAGGAGGTTAATGAGATGAACCAGTCATTAGTAGAAATTCTAGTCAAGGCAAAAGAACTAAACAAATGGGTTCCAGCCAGGTTACTAGTAAAGTACGACATCAAAAATGTAAATCTATTAGAACTTGAGGAATCTTACCTCATTCTTACCAAGAGAAGTAAATCGGATGGCTTACTACTAAAGTTAACTCTAAAAGGCTATCACTACTTTAATCAACAGTAATTGGAAACGAAACCATCAAAACTTTATAGGAGGAAAATGATTATTGAGAAAAATATGACACGTGTAAAGCAATACCATCGTGAATCATCTAATGAGCGATGTATATCACTTATTGAGGTAAAGGAAATACACCAGAATCTATTAAACCAACATGCAAACATTTCGGATGAAATAGCAGATGTAGTAGAACAAAACGATTATGTAAAACTTGCTCATCTACTTGTTACGAGATCCAAAGTTGAAACAGCAATAAATGAGATTGAGTCAGCTTATGAGTCAGAGTTTAAAGAGCAAGTGGAAACGAAACATCATATTAGTAATGTACTGAAGGACGCTGCTTCAAAGATGGAAGCTAAAGGCGAAGACATGTTGATAAAGGTAGCTAGCAATCTAGAAAAGTTAAATGACTCAACACGACTATGATGTCAATTGCAACAGCCCTTTCTAATAAAACTATTAGCAAAGGAAACCAACTTGGTCATGATGCGAGTAAATTACTTATTTGAAAAACATCTGAAGGCTTATCAAGACTGGCAGATATCATTCAAAAAAGATACTAATCTATTGAAAGGAGGTGAAAACATTCATATGAAGCCAAAGAATCATTCATCCATTAATAATGTAGTTCCATTTTCTAGTAGTGAATACTCTAGCACATCTTCGTTACCAAATGTGGTTGTATCATCATCAGAGTCCAAACGTCGAATTGAGGAGCTAGAAATATTCGTTGAAGAGGTAATGGTTAAAGGCATCGACTATGGTTTAATAGATGGCTTCTCAAGACCAACACTGTTAAAGCCTGGTGCTGAAAAGCTTTGTGATGTTTTTGGATTTTCAAAGTCCGTTGACGTGGTCAACCGCATCGAACAATGGGATACTGGTATATTTGCTTATGAAGTGAAGATGACACTTACAAGAAAGGATAATGGAGTAATTGAGGCTGAAGGAATTGGATCATGCGATAGTAAAGAAGCTACCTTCAATAATCAACAGAATCCATTTACCATCGTCAACACCGTTTTGAAGATGGCAAAGAAACGAGCATTGATTGATGCTGTTTTATCAGCAACACGTGCAAGTGGATTATTTACACAAGACATAGAGGATTTTCCGAAACAACTACCGATTAAAGGGGCTGATGCAGTAGCAACCAAGCACCAGCTACAGACCATTTTCCGCATCGTTGCTGAACTCAATATGCGTCCCGAAGTTGCAAAAGAGATGATGCAGATGATGTACCAAGTCGAACACAGTACAAAGCTAACGAAAAAGCAGGCATCTAATTTCATTCAAGACTTACTTCAGTTAAAGGATGTCTCTAAGGAGATGAAAGAATTGGCAATATACTAAATGAAGCTCATGGGTTGCATCTGCAGTCAATGGGCTTTTTTTGCACAAAAATAGATGAGATCATCTGCCAATGAACTCATCTACAACTGAAATTCTTAACAACAGTATATCGCATCAGATTCATTCACTCAATCGGAGGGACGATCATCGTCTCTCCTTTTTTAATTCTATCAAACAAATTGGAGGAATATATCATGAACAATATATTTGATAAAGTGACTTTTAAACTATTACTGGCTTCAACTATTCGTGAGAAGGAAGATGGCTATGTCGTAAATGAAATCTTCACCCGTTATCCTTCTGTCCAAGAACTACTTGATGTTACAGAGGAAGAATTACTACAAATCAATGGGATTGGTAAAGTAAAAGCGAAACAAATCTTATCTGCGTTAAAGCTGGCTCGTATGAATCCATGTCCTGTTGAAAGCCGCTTTACCATTCGCTCACCTGAAGATGCTTATAATTACCTTAACGAAATGAAGTACCTTAGCCAAGAGCATTTTGTGGTTCTAGGATTAAATACAAAAAATGAGATCATCTTCAAAGAGACTGTCTTTATTGGATCATTGAATGCATCCATCGTACATCCGCGCGAAACGTTCAAACACTTAATCCGTCGTAGCTGCGCAAGTGCTATCGTTGCACATAACCATCCATCCGGCCAGCCTGATCCTAGTCGTGAAGATATTGAAGTGACTAAAAGGTTAAGTGAGGCAGGGAAGATTCTTGGAATTGATGTCTTAGATCATATCATCGTAGGTGCCCTGTCATATGTATTTTTAAAGGAAAAAGGATATTTATAAGATACATTAGATAGAGACAGTGATTGTTGCTGTCTCTTATCTTGTTACCTAATGGGCTCACTTTAAAGATAATTGCGTTTTTCTCTGTTATCTCCATCATTAAATCTTTCCTAAACGTTGATAAAACAGGTTTCCTTGTAATAACCTTGTTAATAAAAATAAATCTAGTTGCCCAAAATACTGTTTTACTATGTATTAATCCCTTACACATCGAAATTGTAACATTGAAATAAAAAAACCCGCAAAATAATTGCAGGCCAGCCAATAGAGTTATACTTTTTTTCTAATTTTATCTAGTATTTTTCTACCAAACTCATCTTCATCCATAACAATAATTAACGTTTTCATAAATTCTTGTAAACGCTAGAATAAAGTTAACAGTTTTTGCTTAGTTAGACTTTTGCTTTATTACCCTAATAATCTAGTAAAATAGTTGGAGACGTTATTTTACTGGAGGATAGGATTTTGGAGGATAAGTTAGTGTTGTATGTAAAGATTCAGGAATTGATTAGACGGAAATTTAAAGTAGCACAACTCGCTAAGGAGCTTAAGATCTCAAGACCAACGGTTTATAAATATCTAGAGATGACATTGGAGGAAGCGAGGGCCTACTCGGTTTAGCCACATGGGAGAAAGAAAAAATTAGACCAATATAAAGAATGGATCCTTGCCTAGTTAGAAGAGTACCCTCATTTGAGTGGTGCACAAAATCATGATTGGCTGCTTGAGAGATATCCTGAGCTGGCAGTCGGAGGAAGTACGGTACGCTCTTATGTAAAAGAAATAAGGGAGATCTATCAGATTGAAAAGAAAGTGACCGTTCGCCAGTATGAAGCCGTTCCTGAACAGCCAATGGGCAAACAGCTTCAGGTTGATTGGGGAGAAACAGAGCAGAGGACGAGCGACAACAAGGAAATCAAGCTGCACTTCATTGCGTTTGTGATGGCGCATTCCAGACAAAAATACATGGAATGGCAGACGCGTCCTTTCACCACAAAAGATGCGATCCGGTGCCATGAGCATGCCTTTCAATTTTATGGAGGACGTACAGAAGAGATGGTCTATGATCAGGATCACTTGATCGCAGTCAGCGAGAATGCAGGACAACTGCTTTTAACCGCTGAATTTCAACGGTATGTGAGTGAACGCAAGTTTAAGGTCCATCTATGCAGACGAGCTGATCCGGAATCCAAGGGCATGATTGAAAACGTGGTGAAGTACATAAAAGGCAATTTTGCGGACAGCCGAGTGTTCAGCGACATAGAGGACTGGAATCAGCGCGCTCTACCATCAGGTTCATCAAACAACGAAAAAAAGACCAGCCGAAGTGTTTCTCCTCGAAAAGCAACACTTACAGCCAGTCTCTTCGCTGCTTTCCTATGAAAGCACCCATACCCAAAGTATAACAAGAAGTGTTAGTAAGGACAACACGATACGTTATAAGTCAAATCGGTATTTGGTCCCGCTTGGGACCTATCAAACCCATTCTGAAAACCTTGTTTTCATTGAAGTTAAAGCAGGAGAATCCCAAACACTTATCATTCAAGAACAAGTCGAAGGGGAGATCTTGGCCGAGCATGAAATCAGCTTAGAGAAAGGAAAGCTGATTCAGAATCGCAGCCATACACGTGATCGCTCGAAAGGAATCGATGAATTAAAACAACGGTTGATCTCCTCTTTTACCGATCAGAGGCAAGCAGCCGTCTATCTTGATGAAATCAGTAAGCGATACCCTAGGTATCGGCGGGATCACTTCTCCATCATTCAAGAGGTGATCCAAAAGTATTCAGCCAGTATCGATGCGGTTATGACCAGGTGCTCGACAGAAAGATTGTATAGTGCCAATTTCCGGGATATGGCCCATCATTATCATACATCCAGTCATGTCCCGGTGCAGGAAATCAAAGCTCTTCAGGCCCACTCGGCCAGACATTCCGAAATCAAGGCCTCTGCCCGTTCTCTAAATACCTACACCTCTATTTTAGAAGGGCGGGCATGATGAATAAAACAGTGAATGAACTGCAGAATCAATTCCGTCAGTTACGTTTAGCAGAAACAGCGGAGGAGCCGCCACGGCTTCTCCGCGAAGCTGAAAAGGCATCGTGGACCTATCTGGAATTTTTAGAGGCCATCACCCGGTATGAATTGGTCAAACGAGAAGCCAAAAGTCTAGAGAAAAGAATGAAATGGGCTCGCTTTCCCTTTGTGAAATCGTTAGAGGAATTCGAATTGGAAGGACAAAATGTGTTGACTGCCCGTCAGTTGAACCAGCTTAGGGAATTGAACTGGCTGGAGCAGCAGTACAACCTAATCCTTTTGGGGCCTCCAGGCATAGGGAAAACATTTATCGCCGTTGGGTTAGGGCTTGAAGCAGTCCAAAGAGGATTTCACGTTTACTTTGTCACGATGGGAGAACTTATCCAGCTCTTAAAAACAGAGGAGTATTTGAACAAGTCAAAGGCGCAGCTTAAGAGACTCAGAAGTGCAGACCTGGTCATCGTTGATGACTTGATGTACATGGCGATGGACCAGAGAGAGGCAAACTTATTCTTTCATTTGATCAACCATCTATACGAACGAAGTTCAATCGTTCTAACATCCAATAAAAGTCCAGATGAATGGGGGAATTTAATTGGGGATCAAGGCATAACAACGGCCATTTTGGATCGATTACTTCATCGTGTAGAAGTCATTTATGGGAAAGAAGATGAAGAAAGTCATCGAATGAAAAATCGGAAAAGCATCTTTTTAGCAAAAGTGTAAAAAGGAAATGAGCAAAAAGTGTAAAATTCAACTTGACGTCTACACTCCCTTTCTTTGCACCTAAACTAATTAATTTATCTATAGGGTGTTGAAAATTACTTCTACCAAATTTCTCACGTCCTCCATGGAGAATTGTATTCAGTATTGGTCTGCCTTCTAAATAGTTAACTATTGCTTGAAGTGCGGAACATCCAGACCGTATAGGCGAATACCAACCATTATCTAGCCACATTTGAGTAATATACAAAAATGTTCCAGTATAGTTATGAATTATTTCTCCATGTTGAATATCACTTGTATTAGGATCGGAAATCCAAAGAGCAAAATATTTAAGGTCAGGAGTATCTTTTAAAGATTCCGGTGGAAATATTATTTGTGTTGCTTTCATTGTTTCAAGAACAAATGCTTTTCCATTATTATTAAATGAATCATACATATCCCTAGGTCTACTATATTGTAAAGCATCCTTACTTTTAAGATATTTTAACAGTAGCTCAATTTTTTCATGGTTATTCATATTTCGAACTACGTTTTCTTCGCTAATATCTGCTTTTATACCTGCTAAGCTATAAGAGACTGTTTTTCTTTTTTTATAATCTCTCGGATATAAATTTCTTGGGATTTGATCTACAAAACTATTTAAGACAGTTTCATTTATAAAGATATCATTTCTCATAGTCCAAACTTTTCCTCCAAGTCCATAAATATTTTAAATTTTCGATAACTAAAACTGTATTTTATTATTATTTTTCTAGTAATTTAATAATCGTAACATCTAGGAACATTCCATTTTATAAAGTTTTCTTTACCCTCTGGAATAGGATAAAGATGGTTATACATTGCTTCTGGAATTCCAAATAATTCAATTCTATTATTAATAATATCTAATAAATTAGAGAAAAAATAACTCGTTGCCAAATCCTTAATAGCATAACAACTAAACTTCTCCTCTTCACTCCATTTTTTTATAAAGGCCCCATCATTAGAAACAATATGATTTAAGCCATTATTTTTTAATAATGCATCTAATAAAGAATCTTTAAATTGACCATTTCTTGGATTTTCTAATAATTTTGATGAGTGATTTTGATTATTGTTTGCTTCTCCAAAAATAAATAACCCATTAAATATTAAATTCTCCCTTATAATCTCTCCTACTTTACTTGCTTTAAAAATCGCTTCTGCGATTTTATTCCTATCAGGATTTGATTTCACTTCAATTATTCCCAATACACTTTTTGGTTGAACAATTATAAAGTCATTTTCTTTAAAATATAATGGCAATGATGAATTATAAATAATTATATCAATTTGGGTAGATATATTATCGCCGTCCTTAACGAAACCTGTTCCTACCTCAATATTATTAGGGAGAAATCTTTTTAAAAAATTCATTAGAATTACTTCCTTATATCTACCATCCTCACCCCAATGGGTAGAACCTATTAAATATCTAATCCTATTTTTAGTGGCGTTAAATTCATGAGCAATCGATTTTTGATACTCTAAAGAGTTAGGACCCATTATGTATCTCTCCACTTCATATTATTCTACTTATTACTTGTAAACGGTTCTCAGTAATGGTTTAAATGCTATTTTAGGCATATCATCTAATCTTCACTGTTTAACATCCATACTTTTTTCAATGGAATTTCTGCTTTTATGTCATCACTAAGTGCATCGTAGTTTTCTAGAAGTTGTTCTATTATTTTTGCAGAATCCCATAATCGCACTCGGAAGAACTGCTTTGGAATTTCTTTCATTACAGAGTTTTCGAAGCCACTCCAAGAAATAAGTAGCCCATAATCTGCATTAAAATTACTCATAGTCCCAATTAGTTGATCCATTGTTGGACGGTCTACAGGTGAATCTGTAGTTTTCACTTGAACACAAATTTTCGGGGGGCTAAATCCTAATGTATTCGCTGCTGCTAAAATATCCACCCCTTGATTTGACCCTTCAGGGCTTCTATATGTTGTAAATCCTTTTGCTTTCAGAATTTCTTCTATTAGCATTTCCATCTTATGCCCTTTAAATTTCCTGATAATATGCTCTGAAATTCTATCTTCGATATACTCTTCAAAATCAGGTATTCCCTCATCTTCAGTATCTTCAATTCTTTCAGGGATTGGTTTATGGGCTACTTGCCAATTATTCTTGTACATCTCTTTAATGCGTTCCTCAGCATTATTTTTATGTATTTTACAAACTGTCATAAAAGCACCCATTGAATACAAAATATCCTGTTCAAATCTGTCTCTTGGAACATCTAATGAAAACCACTCTACATCTCGATAATGAAAATATGGATTTTCTAAGTTTGGATTGTATTGGTAGTTACCTGTAATTTTACCAAAATGAATCGTTCGATTAAGCATACTAGGTAATACAACCCAATCACCGATAAGCATTCGATGAGCAATGGGATATATTTGTGATGCCCAATTTATTGCCGTCTTTTCTTTTTCTAAATCATACTTTTTAACCAAAAACGAATATAATTCTTCTTTTTTTTGAAATTTATTTAGATCAACAAAAACTTATTTTCATACTCACCATCGGAACCTGCTCGAAATAACCAAATGCTCAAACGTATAACCTCCAAATTTTGTAATTCCATATCAACAGTATACCAAAATTGCTTGGTGAGCTTTTCACTTAGTATGTAAAAAATTTGAATTGCAATCTAGCACAAAATACGTTCGATATTTAAATTATTTTTTACTTCCTTTTTATTTTTAAACAAATAGAATTCTTAAAAACAAAAAAAGACAAGTTCATTTAATTGAACCTGCCTTATTATGTAGAATAAGATTGTTTCTATTTATTTTTATATTCGTTGATTTTATTTATATTAAATGTCATCTCATATTTACTGTTTACCATCACTTGTGATAAGGTTCCCCCCGCACAATCCGAAAAGCCCGATAAACCTGCTCCACCAAAATCAGCCTCATTAATTGATGCGGAAACGTCATTTTGCTAAATGACAGCGTATCATTTGCACGTTTCATCACTCCATCACTCAATCCGAGCGATCCCCCAATCACAAACGCAACCTTACTTTTCCCGTAAGTCGCGAGTCTGTCCAGATCCGATGCCAGCTGCTCAGAAGACTTCATCTTTCCTTCAATAGCTAGGGCGATGACATGGGTATCGTCTGAAATCTTCCCCAGGATTCGTTCGCCTTCTTTGTCCTTCACGATTTTCATATCCAGATCACTCAAATTTTCCGGCGCTTTTTCGTCGGGCAGCTCGATGATGTCCATTTTGGCGTAGGCGCTGAGGCGCTTTAGGTATTCGTCGATTCCTTGCTTGAGGTATTTTTCTTTTAGTTTTCCGACTGTGATGATTGTGATATTCACAGGTTATCCCCACCTTGATGATGTGTTATGAACATGAGTTATCCACAAATGTGTATTTCCTATCCACAGATGGTGGCGAATGTTTATTCCCCTACTATATATACGGCGGGGTTTTCGCACAATTCACAGGCTGTGGATAACCTGTTTGTTTCTTCAATTTTTATTATTTCCGGAGCCAGTTCGTGCTCATCAACATACATATCTATTGCTGTTTCGACATGATCTGCGCATGCTTTCATGGTGATTCCTCCTTATCCACAAGTGGATGATGGTTTTATTGTACACGAATTTCGCTATTTATCCACAACCTGAAAGGTGAAAAGCCGGCAAATGAAAACCCCGAAGTGCTTATGCATTCCGGGGTGACTGTGCTCACTCTTGGTCGGGCTTATTGGAGCGGAAGGGCGACACTCCTGCGGGAACAGCGGGACAGGTGAGACCCCACAGATGCACAGCATCGAGGAGGCTCACCGCCCGCCCCGCGGAAAGGGAGTCCTGCAGCGGAAATAAGCCACCCACTAAACCAAGTTTAACTTCCCTGCGTCTGCGATTCCCCAAGCCTTACCTTCACCGACTTCTTATCTCCGCCGCGGTAGTACGTGATTGTCACCGAATCGCCCGGCTTCAATTCATACAGTACTTTTCGAAGCTGGATGATGTCCTTGATTTCTTTGCCGTCCATTTGCGTGATGACGTCCATTTGCTTCATGCCCGCTTTTCCTGCAGGGGAGAGGGGATCGGCTTCAAAGACGACGACGCCTTTCGTGACGCTGTCCGGCAGCTTGAGTGTTTCTTTATGGTGATAGCTCGATACTTCATCAAGGGAGCGCATGCTCAGGCCGAGGAACGGGCGGCGGACTTCGCCGTACGTTTCGAGGTCCTTGATGACGGGTTGGGCGACGTTGACCGGGATGGCGAGGCCGATTCCTTCAACAGAGGACTCGGCGATTTTCATCGAGTTGATGCCGATGACCTTGCCGTCCATGTTGATCAATGCCCCGCCGCTGTTGCCCGGGTTGATGGCTGCGTCCGTTTGGAGCACTTCAGAGTTCCAGTCCGGCTGGCCGTCACCGTTCTCGTCGATCGGAATCGCCCGCTCGGTTCCGGAGATGATGCCCTGAGTGACAGAGCCTGCGAACTGGAGGCCGAGCGGGTTGCCGATCGCGATCGCCGGCTCACCTGGTTTTACTTTATCAGAGTCGCCGAACGGGGCGACGTTTTTGATTTTGCTGCTGTCGACTTCCAGAACGGCGAGGTCGGTCAGCTTGTCACTGCCGAGAATTTTAGCAGGGACGCGCGCGCCGTCGGAGAGGCTGATTTCCACCTGTGAGGCGCCTTCGATAACGTGATGGTTGGTGACGACAAAGGCGGTGCCGACGTCTTTTTTATAGATGACGCCGGAGCCTGTCCCCGCCTCACTGCCTTCGTCTTCCTCCCAGAACCCGGACTGCTGGATGTTGATGACGCCGACGACAGAGCTTGAGACCTTGCTGACGATGTTCGTGATGTCCGAGCTCACATCCACATTGACCTGCTTTTCGGGTCCGGCTGGCTCGTTGTTTCCGTTTTCCTCTGTGCCCGGCTGCAGGCCGCCGCTGATGAAATCATTGACGGTCGGTCCGGCAAGGAGAACGAGCAGCCCGCCGAGAACCGCACCCGTGATACCGGCGAGAAACCAGCCGCCGCGGTTGCCCTTCTGCCGGCGAGGCGGCTCCTGATAATCCTGATCATAATACCCCACTGTGTCCAGCTCCTTTTTTGCTTGCTTCTATTTAGTATTATACTCAAAGCATGGCAAAAAAATAAATTATACCGCGGTCAATGGTGTCGGGTTGATTGGGTCGGTATCAAACAGGCTGACGGTATCACCGATAACGAAGCCCTTGCTCTCGAGTGTCTGCTGAACCGACATCCTGGCGAGGTCCTTCATATTGTTGTCCCGGCTCAGGTGGGCAAGGTAGATCCGCGATGTCTGGTCACCGATGACGTCTGACATCGCGAGGGCAGCATCTTCATTGGAGACGTGGCCGACGTCTGACAAGATGCGGCGCTTGATGCTCCAAGGATAATGGCCCATCCGCAGCATGCTCACATCGTGGTTGCTTTCAAACACGAAGGCGTTCGCATCGCGGATCATGCCCTTCATCCGGTCGCTCACATAGCCCGTATCGGTTATGAGGGCAAGTTTGCGGCCGTTATGGTGAAACACGTAAAACATCGGTTCTGCGGCATCATGGGAAACACCGAAGGACTGGATATCCAGCCCTCCGAAGGTTTTGACGGTGTCGGTTTCAAAATGGAACTTCTGATCGGCCGGAATTTCACCGGTCAGCGTGTCCATCGCGTTCCATGTTTTTGCATTGGCGTAGATCGGCACCTTATGCTTCCGGGCTGCCACGCCGAGGCCTTTAATATGGTCGCTGTGTTCGTGGGTGACAAAAATGCCGCTCAAATCGTCCATGCTCTTGCCGATTTTGGCCATCAGCAGGCCGAGCTGTTTATTGCTCAGGCCCGCATCCACCAAGAAGGACTGTCCATCGGCTTCGACATAAATGGCATTCCCTGTACTTCCGCTCGCAAGTACGCTGAACTGCAAGCTCATTTGCATTCACTCCAATTTTTTCTGCTGATTCGGTCTGACGACCTGTGTATCATAGGCGTTCACGAAATAAAAGTCCTTGTTGTTGATTTCGACATACCAGTGCGGCTGCAGCGACTGAGACGCGATATCCTGTCCCTGGGACGTATAATAGCCGAGTGTCATTTCCGTTACTTCACTCTTCGGCTTCAAGTCGTTCTCGTTGTATAGACGGGCGAGCGCTTCAAGCGCCGTCGCCGTATCCTGAGGCTGTTCCTCTTCATCAGCCGTATCCATGTACGTCTGTTCATAGGAAATGATCTCGCGGTTCTCGTTCAGATGGAGGACGATGGATCCCAGCTGCTTATCGCCGCTCTTCTGGTATACGATCCGGTCGTTCACCCGCTGGAAATACGTGATCGTGCTATTTTCTCTGTTGTAGGACCACAGCACATATTCACTGCCGCTGATGAGCTGGGCCGAGACGAAGGTATCGGCCTTCGCCAGGTCATCCTTGTCCACCTTCACCGGCTCCACAAGTTTCATTGCAAGCCGGTATGGATCCTGTTCTTTAAACGCGGGCTCCTGCTCCTTGAGGGAGGACCGCTCTTCATCTGTAAACAGATGCCGTTCCGCTTTAAGAGGCGGCAGGTCAGGTGTGTCATCGAGAGGCGGATACGTGATCGCTTCTTCCTTGAACTGATCCGTCACAGAAGCGTCCTGGATGTTCTTGTATTTGTTCGTGATCACAAGCTGGGAGTACTGCCAGACAAGGAACAGATCCAGAACGAGGAACGCGAAAATGAAGATTGTCTTCGTCTTACTCCAATCCATTCCTGTTGCCTCCTCCAATTGTGACCGGATCGTTAATCAAATGGTACGTGCCGGATTTCGTCTCGGCATACCAGGCCGGCTCTGCGATCATATTCAGGTCCTCCGACGATTTGGAAAGCTCATAGGCAGGGAAGACCCGGATAATGTTGTTTACACTGAGCTGGCCGGTGCTGCCTGAGATCATTTGTTTCAATTCATACCCATCCTCGAGCAGGATATTGACAGGGTTCGAGTCATTTCTCAGCTGAAAGGTCGGGTGTTCATAGCGGTTGACCTCCGTCCCGGCCCACTGCAGGCTGATGCCCGCCATGATCTGGGGAATGTCCTCGCTCGCAAAGACAGGGAGGTTGTTTTTCATGATTTTCAAGGTCACATTCATGTTCTCATCATGGCTGAAAAACACATAGTCATCCGTCCATCCTCCATGAGCGTTCAGATAATCCTTGCTCTGGGAGAGGACCGTGGCCAGACTGCTCGCTTTCGCATTTGGATTAGAACCCCTTGCCGAGGTGAATTCCATCTGCGTCTGCTCTGTCCGGATCCTCATGATGTTGGATAAGTCCGTATACAGCTGTGAATCCTCCGTAACGGAGCTCGTGACGTAGGACGGATTGCTGAAGAGGGCATTTTTAAATTTTTCCCCGCTGAAATTCTGGAACGAATACGAGGTCTTCGGGTAGCTGACCTTGTTCATCGGCAGGAGGAGCGTCGTGTCTTTTCTGACCTCCCACGCGAAATACTGCGGATAGGCATCCAGTTCAGTGAAAAACTCTCCCCTAAGCTGGATCGCAACATCCGTCTTCAGTTTTACTTCCGTTACCTTCTTATCTCCGGTCGAAACGAAATAGACACGCGGTGTCCGGACCCGGTCCAAAGGGATGATGATCCGGTCATACGTCTGATCGCGTGAAGGCGGCGTTTCCCAGTCGAGAATCGATTGGAACGTCTCCGCCGGGAGGGACTGGCTGAACACCAAATCAACCTTCGACTGCCCGTCCTTCCCATATACGAAGTCCTTCAGCTTTTCATTGCCGAATTTCTCTGTTACATCCTTTGACTGTTCAAGCTTCCAGTCCGCCATGCCTGTCCAGATCTCGCTTGCTTCTGAATCGGCATTATAGTGCTTGCCTTTTTCATGGTAGAACAGCTGCTGGGGCTTGATCACATCCCCCATAACCCTTTCGCCCGCCGACAGCGGCTGCTGCTCGAGGTACTCGAGGTTTTTGATCGGGTCAAAGGAGGGCTGGAACGTCCAGATGTTAAACGTAAAATAAATACTGACTGCTACCAGAACTGTAAGTATGAGCGTCTTAACCGTTTCCCGCTTCATTCCCAATCATCCTCTTGATCCGGATTGTACGGGAGTGTGAAGAAGATCGTGGTCCCCCGCCGTTCCTTGCTTTCTGCCCAGATCTCACCGGAGTGGGCCTCAATCATCTCCTTGGCGATGGCCAGGCCGAGGCCTGTACCGCCAAGCTTCCGGGTTCTCGCTTTATCCACGCGGTAGAACCGGTCGAAAATCTTTTTCACGCTGTCCTTCGGAATGCCGACCCCTTCATCCTGGATGCTGATCAGGATCTCTTCACGGAAGACCTTCACTTTAAACGTAAGCTTTCCGCCTTCAGGCGAATATTTCAAGGCATTCGATATGATGTTATCAAGCACCTGGGTGATTTTATCCGTGTCGATGTCGACATAGAGATCTTCTGCCGGAATGTCTCGCTTAAACGTGACGTTCTGTGACTTTGTCATTTCGAAGCGGTCGATGATTTTGTTGAAAAAGACCGTGAAATTGATCCAGTCCGGCTTGATCCGGTAATCCCTGCTGTCCATTTTGGAAAGGTTCAGTAGGTCGTTGACAAGACGGATCATCCGCTCTGTCTCTGTCTGGGTGACATTCAGGAACTGAGGGGCGATTTCTTTATCCTCCCAGGCTCCTTCCGCCAATGCATCCAGGTAGCTGCGCATCGTCGTAAGCGGTGTGCGGAGCTCATGGGATACGTTCGCCACGAATTCGCGGCGCTCTTCATCGATCTTCTCCTGCTCGGTCACGTCATAAATAATCGCGATGAGACCTTCAATGAATCCGCCATGCTCTTTGACGATTACAGAGAAATTGACGCGGAGGATCAGGGGTTTTTCATCCGAGCTGAAATCAAGAAGCAGCGGCTCCTGCGATTCGATCAGATCATCGAACTGTACTTCTTCCTCAATATCTAATAGAGTTGTAATTTTCATCGAAAGGGCCGTTTCACGTGAAACGTTTAATAGACTTGCAGCCGGATCGTTCACGAGAATGATTTCTCCCTTGCGATTCGTTGCAATGACCCCGTCTGTCATATTGGCGATCACAGACGCAAGCTTCTTCCGCTCTCCATCTGTCTGGGCATGGGCTTCTTCAAGCTCCTCCGTCAAATGGTTAAAGTTCAAAGCGAGCTGGCCGATCTCGTCATTTCCGTAAATCCGGACCTTCCGGCCAAAGTTTCCTTTCGCAAGCTCCAATGCCTGCTTCCGCATATCGGACAGCGGCCGCGTGATGGTCCTGGCAAGGAGGATTCCGACTCCGGCGGTAAAAATAAGCGCGATTCCCGTTCCGGCAGCCAGAATTCCGTTGATGTTGCGCATCTGGGCAAAAACGCTCTCCATCGATGCTTCTACATATACGATGCCGGCAAGGCTGCCGTTGTTTTTATCCCTGATTGGGGCAGTGGAAACGCGGACCCGGTTCTGGGTGTTGGGATCAAACAAAACCTCTGGTTTGGCTGAAAAATCCGAATTTTGCGAGCCGTAGTTGATTGCCGCATTCTTCAGTCTGACATCGGTCGTCTTTTTATTGATGATGTTATCGCTCGCTGAATTCGAGGTGGCAATGACCTTCATATCATCGTTCGGGTCAATGACCTGCACCTCCTGGATATCCCCTTTGGCATAGGAGGATACCACTCTCGACAAGTCCTGCGTTTTTGTATCTCCGTCTTCTGCAGGGCGCTTTTTAGCGAGCTCTTCACTGAGGCTGAAGGTCAGCAGGCTGATCTGCCTGTTGATGGAGCTGTTAAAGTTGTCCACGAGGGACTTCTCCAGCTCCCTGACAAAGTAGACCCCGATTATTTGCATCGCCAATACAATCAGCAGCACAAAAATCAGGGCAAATTTAAAATGGATGGATCGGAAGAACCCAATTTTATTCATTTCACTTACTCCTGTTCAGGATTACGCAAATAATACCCCACGCCTCTTCTCGTCACGATCCAGTTCGGATGGCTCGGATTGTCTTCAATCTTCTCACGGAGACGGCGTACCGTTACATCAACGGTACGGACATCACCGAAATAATCATAGCCCCATACTGTCTGAAGCAAGTGCTCACGCGTCATCACCTGGCCGATATGCTTCGCCAGATAATGGAGCAGTTCAAATTCACGGTGTGTCAGTTCAATCGTTTCCCCGCGCTTTGTCACCACATAGGCATCCGGGTGGATAACGAGGGAGCCGATGGTGATCTCGTTCGTATCGCCGGCCGCTTCCTCCGCGGTGCCGATTGTCTGCTGGCGTCTGAGGTTCGCCTTCACACGAGCCAATAGCTCACGGGTGCTGAAGGGCTTCGTCACGTAATCATCCGCACCAAGCTCAAGCCCGAGCACCTTATCAATCTCCGAATCCTTCGCCGTCAGCATGATGATGGGCATATCATACTTTTTGCGCACTTCGCGGCACACTTCCATGCCATCACGGCTCGGAAGCATGATATCGAGCAGAATCAAATCCGGCTGAAACTCCTCCACCTGCTGAATCGCATCGTTGCCGTCATAGGCACAAACGACTTCATAGCCTTCTTTTTTTAAATTAAATTCCAATATATCCGCAATCGGTTTTTCATCGTCCACGACTAATATTCTTCGATTATCCATCTGTTCGATCGCCCCTTTTGGCCAAGGATTCCAAATCTATGTGAAGTCATTTTTTCGATAGCTCTAAACAGACTAATTATACCGATAGTATGTCCTTTTTTCCACCTTAACAGCGAATTCCCCGGGAAAAGTCAAAAAACCGGCCCTACCTTCATCCGGTAGGGCCGGTTCTTTTTATGGACTTACAAAATCAAGCGGGTTTTTCAGATTGCCGTTTTCATACACTTCAAAGTGAAGATGCATGCCTGTTGAACGCCCTGTATTTCCCATGACTCCGATTTTGGAGCCTTTCTGGACGGTAGCGCCCTCTGAAACGGAAATGGAATCAAGGTGGGCATACACGGTTTTCATTCCATTCTGATGATCGATCTCTATCTTATTGCCATAGGCTCCGCTGTTTTCGGCATAGACCACTTTCCCGTTGTCCGCAGCCTTGATCGTCCGGTCCTGGACACCGGCAATGTCGATCCCTTTATGTTCGCGGCCCCAGCGTTCCCCCATCTTGCTTGTGATCTCTCCGCCGACTGCCGGCCATGCAAGCGACCCGTCGCCTTTGGAGGTTTCTTTCGTCCCGATCTGAACGACTTGCTTAACCGGGTCTTTTTTCTTTTCGTCCTTATTGGTTTCCTCGCTGACCACTTGGCCATTCAAGCGGTAGACCTTGCGTTCACGGAGCGCTTCTCCATTTTCCCCTTTTTGGGAAACCTGTTCTTCCCCTTTTGGAAGCTCTGCGTTCTCCTTGCGCTCTTCATCAAAAGGAATGGACTCAAGCTTAGAGGACTCCTCCGTCACCTTCACTTCGGTAAACGGAGCAGACCGCACGACCTTGATTTGATCATCCGGCTTGATCGCATCCTTTGAATCTTTCATTTCGTTAAGCTTCAGCAGTTCGTCAAGCGGCATGCCGAAGTAATCTGCGATAGCTTCCAGACTGTCCCCGTCCTTCACTTGATAGAGAGACTCATTTTCCGTACCTTTTTTCAGCGCATCCGTTCCCTCTGATGCTGTCCGGACCGCACCCGGATCTACTTTTTCCTCCTTGAACTCAGGAGCTGCAGCATACTCGATATTTGTAATCCGGGTCACACCTTCTTTGATCGGCTCGAACGGCTTTCCGGATTTTTGATGCTCTTCGAAGGCTTTCAGCTGATCTTCAGGAATAAAGGTATGAAGGTAATCCTTCCACGCCTTCTCGGCTTCTTCCTTTGAACGGAACGATGCAGCCGTTTTCCCATCAATCACGAGGGAATGCGCTTTAGCTGCGACTTCCATTTCTGATTCCAGCTTCTCCTTCGCCTTCTGATTATCGGCGAACGGGCGGAACATCATCTCCGGAACAACCTCAAGATCCTGAACAGTCAGCTCAATTCCCTCTTTTTTAAAACGGTCTTCCTCACGGTCCACGACCGCCGATTCCGCTTCTTCGATAATCTTCTTGTTATCTACCGTTCCAAGCTTCTTTCCATCTATGTATAAATGGTAAACCGCTGAAACCTGATCTACCGCAGACGCCGTCTGTGATCCGAACATGAAAGATGACACCATCACGCCGCATGCAAGCGTATACTTAATTCTCGATTTATGACCCTTATCCAAAGCGGAACCCCCCAAACTTTATATAAGCCCCTAAAAAGGCACCCGTTTAAGATAGCACAGACTTCCTACCGTCCGTCCAATTCCCTTCCAATTGTTAAGGGATTGTGGCCGTTTTGTCATATATCGCACGTTGGATGTAATAATACGGGAATGATTTGGCAGGATTGGGAATGGGGGTTGGCCGGAAGTGTGTATGGACCGGAAAACGGCGTGATCAGCGTTGAAATCAGGTGAACATAGAGGACCTGAGGCAGTATAAGGGGAGTTGAAGCAGGAAATGGGACCTGATTAGGGTCCGGGGGACCGTTTATTATCGAAAATGACTCGGATATTATCGAAATCCTGGATATATTATCGAAAACAGGACAGATATTATCGAAATCCTGAATTTATTATCGAAACACCTAACTGGAGGAGACCCCGGACCGACTCGGGACCAGCTTATTTGCGAAAATTTTATTTTTATTTGCGAAAACTCACAGCTTATTTGCGAACGATAATGATTCTAATGAAAAAGAAAAAAACACATTCCACCAGGAACGTGTTTTTGGATGGCTTGGGACGGAATCGAACCGCCGACACATGGATTTTCAGTCCATTGCTCTACCGACTGAGCTACCAAGCCATTATAAAATTTTTGTCAGAGCTTTTTCTAATACTTGCACCATCGCACAAATCTCAGAAAGATTATTCAAGCAGCAGCTCCATTTGTGCGCTGAAGTCTCGCTTCGCAGCTTATTCGGGCGTGCTCTACCGACTGAGCTACCAAGCCATATCATTTCGGCTTCCACTAAGCTTCGAATCTCTTCGTCAGCTCCTTCATTCACATCCTCGCGTATGAATTATACGCTCCGGTGCTCATTCGGTCGCTTCCTCGACCTTCTCGCTTATTGAAACCCTCTTACTGTTATTGATTTTATCATATGTAAGAAAAAGAATAAATGGCGGTCCGGACGGGACTCGAACCCGCGACCTCCTGCGTGACAGGCAGGCATTCTAACCAACTGAACTACCGGACCAAAAATATAAGAGATATGAATGGTGACCCGTACGGGATTCGAACCCGTGTTACCGCCGTGAAAGGGCGGTGTCTTAACCGCTTGACCAACGGGCCATTTATTAGAGATGAGCCATGAAGGACTCGAACCTTCGACCCTCTGATTAAAAGTCAGATGCTCTACCGACTGAGCTAATGGCTCCTAGTATTCCTACACCCAGAGCATGTAAGACGCCCAAATCTCAGGGAGATTAATCAAGCAGCAGCTCGATTTGTGCGCTGATGTTTCGCTTCGATGATTATTCGATCGTGCTCTACCGACTGAGCTAATGGCTCCTAGTTTTCCTACACCCAGAGCATGTAAGACGCCCGAATCTCAGGGAGATTATTCAAGCAGCAGCTCGATTTGTGCGCTGATGTTTCGCTTCGATGATTATTCGATCGTGCTCTACCGACTGAGCTAATGGCTCAAAATACCAATGCCACCTCAAACCCACTGTCAGAGCGCCTCAGCGACGTTTTTAATAATAGCATGGAACGATAGAGCAAGACAATAGTTTTTTTACGAAAGTGACAAAAACATTTTAAGATGATAACCGTTTGATAAGTTAGCCTTTTCATTATACTGTCTCTTACTGGGGGAGTCTTCTTTATTTTAACTTCATACAAAAACGTTTCTATAAATCCAGGAGATCTGCCTTCAATTCAAACCAGCTCTAAAAACAGTTCATTCACACAGCCGTCCCATCACAATCGTACGGTAACACTGCCCATCCGAAAGAATCTTATCGCATTCTAGCGTCCCTTCAATTTTAAAGCCCTGTTTTTGATAGAGCTCGATGGCTTTTTGATTTGTTTCAAGGACGTTCAGCGTCATTTTTTTCAGCCCTGCTGCTTCTGCCCAGGCGATGGACTCAGATAATAGGTTTCTGCCGATCCCATGACCCCAGTATTCCTTTAAAATTCCTACTCCGAACTCCGCCTTATGGGAAAATCGTTTGAGGGTGCTTCCTTCACACCTTGAAAACCCGGCAATCTGTCCTCCGGCTTCTGCGACCAGAAACAAGTTCACCGGGCTCTCCGCATCCTTGCTGATGAGTTGTTTAAAGCCATTTGCATCAATAAATGCTTCTCCCGGTTCCCTGTCTAAATTCTCGGTTTCTCCGTCGATCTGCAGGCGCAGGCTGGACATTTCCGAGGCATCTTGTACAGTTGCCTGACGGACGGTATAGGTTAAGCCGTTCACGTGATAGCTTTTCATATCATTCCCCCCTCGTTTGATCATAACAAAAAAAGGAAGCCATCCGGCTCCCTCTTTTTGAAATCTATTTAATTCGCGCGGTACACGCTCCGCAGCACGTTCGTCTGGGAACGGTCCGGGCCGACGGAGAAGATGGAAAGCGGGATTCCTGTAAGCTGGGAAACGCGCTCGAGATAGTGGCGGGCATTTTCCGGAAGATCTTCCAGTGTTTTAGCGCCAGTGATATCTTCAGTCCAGCCCGGCAGCTCTTCATATACCGGTTCGCATTCAGCGAGTTCCTTCAGGCTTGCCGGGAATTGCTCGATGACTTCTCCTCTGTAGCGGTAGGCGACACAGATTTTCAAAGTCTCGATCCCTGTCAGAACGTCGATGGAGTTCAGGGAAAGGTCGGTGATTCCGCTGACACGGCGGGCATGGCGGACCACAACGCTGTCAAACCAGCCTACACGGCGCGGACGGCCTGTAGTAGTCCCGTATTCGCGGCCGACCTCACGGATTTGGTGGCCGATCTCATTATCCAGCTCTGTCGGGAAAGGACCGTCACCGACACGGGTAGTGTACGCTTTGGATACGCCGACTACGTGGTTGATCTTCGTCGGGCCGACACCTGAACCGATCGTGACGCCGCCTGCGACAGGGTTGGAAGAGGTAACGAATGGATACGTTCCCTGGTCGATATCGAGCATAACCCCCTGTGCGCCTTCAAACAGGACGCGGCGTCCTTCGTCGAGTGCATCGTTCAGGACAACGGATGTGTCGCACACATACTTTTTGATCTGCTGGCCATATTCGTAGTATTCATCAAGAATATCCTCGATTTTAAAGCCTTCCACCTCGTACATTTTTTCGAACAGGCGGTTCTTTTCTTCTAAATTGCGCGCAAGCTTCTCTTCAAACGATTCACGGTCAAGAAGGTCTGCGATCCGGATGCCGATTCTGGCTGCTTTATCCATGTAGGCAGGTCCGATTCCTTTTTTCGTTGTCCCGATTTTATTGGCGCCTTTGCGGTCTTCTTCAACAGCGTCCAATTTCAAGTGATAAGGCAAAATAACGTGTGCGCGGTTGCTGATTCTCAGGTTATCCGTGCTGACTTCTTTATCATGCAGATAAGCTAGCTCCTGAACGAGCGCCTTCGGATCGACAACCATTCCGTTCCCGATTACACAAATTTTATCTTCATAGAAAATTCCGGATGGAATCAGGTGAAGCTTATATGTTACTCCGTTGAACTTGATCGTGTGGCCTGCATTGTTTCCGCCTTGGTAACGGGCGATGACTTCTGCATTTTCTGAAAGGAAATCGGTGATTTTCCCTTTTCCTTCATCTCCCCACTGAGTACCCACTACAACTGCTGAAGACATGTACTGCACCTCCGAATACTATTTAAACGTACGATTTATTGAAGTTTATATATACTAAATCCATCCAATATTGTACCAATCGGAAAGAGGAGTTGTCAAATCATTTCCCGAACATTTAAGGAGGACTAAAGTCATTTCGTTCGTAAAACGGCCGATACAAAGATTCCTTTCACCGTTTGATTTTTATCTCTGGTAAAATAGGCTGTTGCTCTCAGCTCGGTGTCTCACGCCTTCCGCTCCAAAAATCACAGCCCTATGCTTTAACACATTCTTTTTAAAAAAAGCTCTTGCCTAATCGATGGCATCGACTTATAATTCAACTTAACGAAAGCGCTTTCGATAAGAGGAGATTTCAATGGCTACAATTTATGACGTTGCAAAGAAAGCTGGTGTTTCGAGCACCACCGTTTCAAAAGCTTTGAACAATTATCCGGATGTAAGTGAGAAAACCAAGAATGTGATTTTGACGGTTGCTGCAGAGATGGGCTATCTGCCGAATTCTCATGCCCAGTCCCTTTCCACAAAGAAAACCTGGTCGGTCGGCGTGATGTTTACAGAAGACAACGGTGTCGGGATGAAGCATCCATTCTTTAATGCCGTCATTGAGAGCTTCCGTAAGCATGCTGAAAATGAAGGCTATGATCTTGTTTTCCCGTCACGAAATTTAAGAAACCGCAACACAAGCTACCTGGAGTATTTTCAGTATCGCGGAGTAGACGGCATCATTATTATCTGCTCGGATCAGAATGACCCGTTCGTCCTTGAAGTCCTAGACAGCTCCATTCCCATTGTAGTGATCGATATGGACAAGGTAAACAGCAGCGTGGTTCATTCAGATAATGTGACAGGCGGAGAAAAGGCAGTCGAGTATTTGCTGTCACTCGGACACAGGAAGATCGCCCATATCTCCGGCGCGCCGGACACTTTTTCCGGAAGTGCGAGAATTCAAGGCTACCGGAATGCGATGAGTAGGGCGCAGCTTGAGATCCCAGAGGATTATCTCGTGGATGGCGGCATGTTTTCGGTTCGTGAAGGACAGGAAGCCATGGAGAAACTGCTGACACTGCCGGACCGGCCTACAGCTGTTTTTGCTGCCGGGGACCTGCTGGCAATTGGCGCAATGGAAGCCATTAAAAAAGCGGGGCTTACGGTTCCGGAAGATATCTCCGTTATCGGCTTCGATGATATTGAGATGGCGGAATTTTTATCCCCCAAGCTAACTACGGTTAAGCAGGATACCGATGAGATCGGAAAGCAGGCCGTTCACCTGCTTGTCAATCAAATGAACCAGAAAAAAAAGTCCCTAATGAGTGAGATGGTCCCTGTCACGTTAATCGAACGGGAGTCCTGTAAAAAGCTTCGCTGATTTTTTTTTACCGGAAATCGAAACCGCTTTCGAATAAGCGGCTTCCTTTTTACCTAATAAAGTAATCGCTTTCAGAATTTTTTTGCAGCAAATCGAAACCGCTTTCGGTTAAAAACCGATTTATAAAAAAAAGGAGTGTACATACATGAGAAAAACGGCAAGTTTGCTATTATCCCTTGTTTTATTGTTTGGAATTCTCGCAGGCTGTTCCGGAGCGGACAGTGCAAGCAACGGAAAAGGCGGCGGTGACATCGATTTAAGAGTCTGGTCGTTTACCGATGAGCTGAAAAAACCGATTACGAAATTTGAAGAAAAGAACGGCGTAAAGGTTGAACTGACAATTGTTCCGATCGCGGATTACCCGACAAAGCTGAAGCCTGTCCTTGAGAGCGGCGTTGGCGCGCCGGATGTGTTTACCGGAGAGCTTGCTTTCATTAAACAGTGGGTGGATGCCGGATACTGGGAAGATCTCTCCAAGGCTCCTTACAATGCAGAGGAGCTGGCCGACAAGTACACACCTTACGTATTTGACATGGGGAAAGATAAAGATGGAAAAGTGAGAGCTCTTTCCTGGCAGACCACTCCAGGGGGCGTTTATTACAAGCGCAGCATGGCAAAAGAAGTGCTCGGCACGGATGATCCGGCTGAAGTAGGAAAAATGATGGGGTCAATGGATTCCGTTTTTGAAGTGGCTGAAAAGATGAAAGCAAAAGGCTACAAAATGTTCCCGGATGAAGGAGCGATCCGCTGGTTTGCTCAAGGGAATGAACCGGAGCCGTGGGTGAATGAGAAGAACGAACTGAAGCTGACAGACCGTAAAATCGAGTTTATGGATTATGCGAAACAACTGAAGGAGAACGGCTATACAGCGAATGCTGCCGAATGGTCTCCTGCCTGGTTCGAGTCCATGGATAAAGCAGTAAAAGTTATAGAAGGCGGCAAATCTACTGATACGAAGGTCTTCTCCTATGTTCTCCCTACTTGGGGCCTACACAGTGTTCTAAAAGCCAATGTGAAAGATTCAGTGGGTGACTGGGCAGTAACGAGCGGACCAAGCCCGTATTTCTGGGGCGGTTCATGGCTCGGGGTATACAGCAAATCGAAAAACAAAGAGCTTGCTTACGATTTTGTAAAGCTGATGACACAGGATCAGGAATTCCTGAAGGACTGGGCGAAAGAAACGGGTGATGTTCTGTCCTATCTTCCGGTAACAGAAGAGATCAAAGGAGATTTCAAGGATGAATTCCTTGGCGGGCAAAACAACTATCAATTCTTCCTTGAGCAGTCTGAGCAGATTAAACCGGGGATTGTCACGAAGTATGATCAGCAGCTGGACACTTTGTACGGAAATGCGGTGAAGCAATTCTCCGATGGAAAGAAATCGAAGGAAGATGCAATCCAGGAGTTCTATATGAAAGCCAAAAATGCGTATCCGGATTTAACAGTCCCAGCTAAGTAAGCATCCCACGTGCGGTGTGATTTCCTTGCACCGCACACTTTTTGAAAGAGAGGTAAACAGGTGAAAAATTTAAATCGGTATGGATACTTTTTTATCGCCCCATTCTGGATCATCTTCTTGGTGTTTAGCATTTATCCTGTTGCGTTAACCTTCTATTACAGTTTTACGAATTATACCGGCAGCGGTACGGCTGAGGTTGTCGGGCTGACAAACTACACGCGTCTTCTGACCGATTCCTTTTTTCTGCAGGCTTTTGTGAATACGCTGAAGATCTGGGGCATCAATTTTGCCTTGCAGATGGGCTTGGCGCTGATTCTCGCTGCTGTATTTTCGGATATGAGAATGAAGTTGAAGGGCCAGTCGTTCTTCCGGGCGATTTTCTACCTTCCTAACTTGATCACGGTGAGTTCTGTTGCGCTGCTGTTTGGGATTTTGCTTGATTGGCAGCATGGCTCTCTCAACATCGTTCTGATGAATCTCGGGCTGATCGCTGAGCCGATCAATTGGCTGAATGAGCCGGCGGCGGCACAGATCTCTGTATCACTTATTCTGACATGGATGTGGTTCGGCCACTCCTTCATCATCATCATCATGGCGGGCATTTCCGGCATTTCGAAGGATTACTTCGAAGCAGCGCTCATTGACGGGGCAAACCGCTGGCAGACGCTGACCAGCATTACTCTTCCCCTGCTGAAGCCGATCCTTCTTTATATCATGATCACTTCGCTCATTGGAGGCCTCCAGTTATTTGACCTTCCTATGCTTCTTACGGATGGGATCGGTTCACCGGATGGATCGCTCAATACGATGGTGCTGTATTTGTACAACCAGGCCTTTAAATACAACAATTACGGCTATGCATCCGCAGTTGCATACGGATTGTTCCTGATTACCGTCCTTTTCTCCGCCGTTGTTTTCAAATCGATGTACAGCAACGGGAAAAAACAAGCAAGGCAGGTGCAGACATGATTTCAAGTCCGCAAACGAAACCGTATGCTCCAACTGAAATTGAACCGAGACCGCTCGCGGCTGAACCGAAAAAAGGAAAAGACCGGCTTATCAAAATCGTTCTGTACGTCGGAATGACGCTGCTTGCGATCGCATGCTTTATCCCTTTTCTGATGATGCTCATCAATGCAACCCGTTCAAACGAAGCGATCCTGACCGGATTCACCCTCGTACCCGGTAACGCATTAGTGGAAAACTATCAGACGATGATGAGCTACGTAAATGTATGGACAGGGTTTAAAAACAGTCTATTCATTTCCGTTCTTGTGACCTTGCTGACGGGCTATTTCTCAGCACTGACCGCGTATGGATTTGCCTTTTATCACTTCAAAATGAAGAACTTCCTTTTTGTGTTCATGCTTGTGATGATGATGGTTCCCGGACAGCTGGGACTCATCGGATTCTATGAGCTTTCGAAAACGCTCGGTATCCTGGATACGTACATCCCGCTCATTCTGCCGGCGATTGCGAGTCCGTTTGTCGTCTTCTTTTTGAGACAGTACATCCTGACGACGCTGCATCCGAGTTTGATCGAGGCCGCGAGAATCGACGGGGCGGGTGAATTCAAGATATTCCATATCGTCGCCCTTCCAATCATGATGCCGGCGATTGCAACGATGTCGATCTTCACCTTCATCGGATCATGGAATAACTACATTATGCCGCTCGTTCTGATTTTCTCACCGGAAAAGTATACACTGCCTGTCTTAATGGGCTTCCTGAAAGGATCGCAGGTCGCCCAGAACTTAGGGTCGATGTACCTCGGGATCGCCATTTCCGTCGTACCGATCATGATCGCGTTTCTCTTCCTGTCCAAATACATTATCAACAGCATTTCTGCTGGAGCCATCAAAGAATAGAGGAGTAGATTGAGATGAATTTTTCGAGAGATTTTGTTTTCGGCACGGCAACATCCTCCTATCAAATTGAAGGAGCCCACAACGAAGGCGGAAGGACCCCTTCCATCTGGGACACGTTCTGCGCGACCCCAGGCAAGGTATATGAACAGCACAACGGAGACAATGCATGCGACCATTACCACCGCTTCGAGGAGGACATCCAGACGCTGAAAAAGCTAGGTGTGGACGCGTACCGCTTTTCGATCGCCTGGCCGCGGATTTTTCCGGAAAAAGGCCGGTACAACCCGGAAGGCATGGCATTTTATAAAAACCTGGCGAAACGTCTTCGCGAGGAAGGAATCAAGCCGGCCGTCACCCTTTATCATTGGGATCTGCCGATGTGGGCACATGAAGAAGGCGGCTGGATCAGCCGTGAGTCGGTCGAGTGGTTTAAGGACTACGCAAGAACGTGCTTTACTGAGCTTGATTCTCTCGTAGACTCCTGGATCACGCACAATGAACCTTGGTGTGCAGGCTTTCTTGGCTACCATCAGGGTGTACATGCACCGGGCCATACGAATATGGAAGAGGCCGTCAAGGCGGTTCATCATATGCTTCTTTCCCACGGGGAAGCGGTTAGCATGCTGAAAACGGAATTTTCATCCTCCACACCGATCGGCATCACGCTGAATCTGTCTCCAATCTATGCAAAATCTGATTCTGCAAACGATCAGCTGGCAGCGAACAATGCAGACGGGTATTCAAACCGCTGGTTCCTGGATCCGGTTTTTAAAGGGACCTATCCGGCAGACATGATGAACCTGTTCTCTAAATACGTTCATTCCTATGATTTTATTAAAGAAGGGGACATGGAGACCATCTCGGTTCCTTGCGATTTCTTCGGAATCAACTATTACAGCCGTGCCATCGTTGAATTCAGCGCAGCACAGGATTTCATGAGCAAGGGGGCTTTCTCCGACTATGAGAAAACCGGAATGGGCTGGGACATTGCACCGGACGAGTTCAAAGACCTGATCATCCGGCTGCGGAACGAATATACTGACCTGCCAATCTACATAACGGAGAATGGTGCGGCCTATGATGATGAGGTCGTGAACGGGAAAGTGCACGATGTGCTCCGGACGCGCTACATTGAACAGCACATTCAGGCTGTGTCCGATTTGAATGACCTCGGCATGAACATTCAAGGCTATTACCTGTGGTCCCTTCTCGACAACTTTGAATGGAGCTTCGGCTATGACAAGCGTTTTGGCATGATTTACGTAGATTTTGACACCCAGGAACGCATCTGGAAGGACAGCGCATACCGTTACGCGGAGATCATTAAGCAGAGAGAGGCCTCTTTGCAGATTGGCTCCTGATTCAGCCCGCCTTTTGAAAACCATTGTGGGAGGTTAAAAGATGCGTAAATTCACAGGGATGATGATTTCCTGTATGCTGATCGCCGGATTAACAGGGCCTGCGGAAGCAGCCGGCAGTAAAAAAGAGATTCCGTTCCATCCGGTTGCCATTAAAGGAGAGGTGCACGGGACAGCCAAGCTGATTATCCCGATGCCGAAATCCCACCATATCGGAGTCAAGGTTTCAAATGAACCGTTTGGAAAAGTAAAACCGGGAGACGTTATGCCTAAGGACCGGACCGTTACAAATCCGTACCGCTCCGGCTCGGACCTCACGGGTGTGGATTCCCGAATCAACAAATATGCCGGTGTTTACTTGCTGGACTCTGCTGACCGGATTGTCGATTTCGAGCAGATCACCCTGAAAGAAAACCAGATTCAAAAGGAAGACTGGAACCTGATATGGCAGGATGAATTCACAGGAGCCTCCATAGATGAGGGCAAGTGGAATTTTATCCAGGGAGGCGGAGGCTACGGGAACAATGAACTTCAAAACTACACGAATCGTTCCAAAAACGCCCGTGTAGAGGATGGATCGCTTGTTATTGAAGCCCATAAGGAGCCTCTCGGGGGCAATGACTACACCTCTGCAAAATTAACCACACAGAATAAAGGCGACTGGACATACGGCCGCTATGAAATCCGTGCGAAGCTGCCGAAGGGGCAGGGAATCTGGCCGGCAATCTGGATGATGCCGACAGACTATGATCTCTACTCCGGCTGGCCGGCTTCCGGTGAAATCGACATTATGGAACTGCTCGGGCACGCTCCAAATGAGGTGCATGGGACGCTCCATTATGGTCTGCCGTGGAAAAACACAGGTGAAGTGTACCGTCTTCCGCAAGGTGCGAAGGATTTTTCTGAAGACTACCACACCTTCTCGATTGACTGGGAGCCCGGTGAGTTCAGGTGGTATGTAGACGGCGTCCTTTATGCGAAGCAAAATGACTGGTACAGCAAAAATGCAAATGCTGCTGCACCGTATACGTACCCGGCTCCATTTGACAGGGATTTCTTCCTTCAGCTGAATCTGGCCGTCGGCGGAAACTGGCCCGGTTATCCGGACAGCACGACCCAATTCCCGAACCGGATGCTTGTCGATTATGTAAGAGTGTATGAACTGGACGGAGAGTACCGCGAGGCCGGGGACAGACCCGCTGCAAAAGAGGTCACCGCGGATCTCCGTCCCCCGCTTGCCGACGGAAACTATGTGTACAACGGGGAGTTTGAGGCCGGCCTCACGGACTGGAAGTTCCAGCCGTTTGAGCCTTCCACCCTGTTTGGAGGCGAAGGAACGGCAGAACAGGTGAATGGCGAAGCCAAAATCAGCATCACAAAGCCTGGTGATGCGGTGCATGCTGTTCAATTCGTACAGCCGAATCTGCCGGTTGAAAAGGGAGAGCGCTACAGACTGACCCTTGATGCCCGCTCGGATGGCCCTCGTGCGGCTGGAATCAATATCTCAGGACCGGAACGCAGCTATGCGAGATATTTGTCCGATCAGACACTTTCCCTGACGGACAGCATGCAATCCTTCAGCTATGAATTTGATATGGAAAGTGAAACAGATCCGCATGCCCGTCTGGAATTCAACCTGGGCCAGAGCTCGGACCGTCCGGTTTGGATTGACCATGTAAAACTCGTGAAACTTCCAAAGGATCCGAACGCACCGAAAAAAGTGCTTCCCGATGGAAACTACATTTACAACGGAACGTTTGATCAGGGCACGGCCCGGATGGAATTCTGGGACCTCTCAGCCGATAAAGGCTCCAAGGCTTCAGCTTCTGTAGGCGAAGCGGTCGCTGAGCGAAAGCTTCACGTGGACATCAAAAAGACAGGAAGCTACGGGGAGGCCATCCGCTTAAGCCAGAGCAAGCTGAACCTTGAAAAAGAGGCCGCTTATCTCCTGACCTTTGACGCGAAGGCAGAGGCCGTACGCCAACTCGGATTCCAGGTAACCAATGAAAACCGCTCCGCCTTTTATACGAAAACCGAACAAATCGCGCTGACCAAGGAAATGCAGTCCTACCAGTTGCTCGTCCAGCCTTCAGAGAGCAACCCGAACAGTGTGATCGAGTTCCTGTTAGGCGGAAACCGGGCAGGGGTCACCATCGATAACATCCGGATGAAGCGCCTCGCCAAGCCCGCTGTTCTGGATGCTGCGAATAAACGAATCGAAGCGGAAAGCTATCAGGACATGTTCGGCGTCCAAAGCGGCGGTACGAGCGTCGGGTGGATCGATACAGGTGACTGGATGCAATACGCTGTAGATGTTAAGGAAGCTGGCGACTATAAGGTGGCCTTTGCCGCTGCATCCGGAAGGGACGGCGGAACGTTCACCCTCCTTACCAAAGCAGGAAATCAGTTCACCGGAGACCTTCCCCCAGGGGAAATTAAACCGGAACAGGCAGATGCCCGCTCAGAGGCAGCCATCCCCCAGACTGGCGGATGGGATACGTGGAAAACCTTCGAAACGAGCATCCGCCTGGAAAAAGGCATCCAAACACTGCAGGTCTACGCACCGAATGCGAATCTGGACTGGATGGAATTCACTAAAACAGGAAATTGAAATCAACCCCGCTCTTTATGGAGCGGGGTTTTTTCATGTAAAATTGCTCAGAAATACAAATAAATGGGTATATGTGTCATGTAAAAGAAAGGAGGAGATCACTTGAATTTGAAATACAAAAAATCAGCATTAACTCAGATAAGCGGAATTCTATTTTTTCTTTTGGGATGTGTTTGGATGGCCTTTCCGATTATGTTCTTCAGACTAACGGATCCTTTCTCAGGATTTGATTTTAGTTTTAGTTCAACGTCTCTTATTTTTTACGGCTCGCCCCTTATGATTATCTTTGCCCTGTATGGCAGCTTCTTTTTCTTTACGATCGACAAACGAGACTATATTACGTTAAATGGGTCCTGGCTCTATCACAAAAAACGCTATTTTTTCCCTCCTGTAAAAATCAGCCTTGCGATGGCAGAAGATTACAGGATAACCGATACCAAGCTTGTCCTGTTTCTGGAACAGAACAAAGAAGAAGAGATCAATCTGCAGTTTTTAAAAGTCAGGGACGCCGAACGGCTGGAGAATGCCGTAAAAGGGCTGCTTGAAGCAAAAAAGACCGCACCCTGAAAAGGATGCAGCCTTTAAGCCCCTGGGGCGTCGTCAAACCTCCGCTCCAGGTTCACGAACTTGTTGTATTCTTTTACAAACGCGAGCGATACGGTTCCAACCGGGCCGTTACGCTGTTTGGCGATGATGATCTCGATGATGTTCTTGTTCTCGGATTCTTTGTCATAGTAGTCATCACGGTACAGGAAGGCGACGATGTCGGCATCCTGCTCGATGCTTCCGGATTCACGGATATCAGACATCATCGGGCGCTTATCCTGCCGCTGCTCCACTCCACGTGAGAGCTGGGACAGGGCGATGACAGGCACCTTGAGTTCACGGGCGAGGGATTTCAATGTCCGGGAAATCTCGGATACCTCCTGCTGACGGTTGTCCTTGCTCCGGCCGCTTCCCTGGATGAGCTGCAGGTAATCGATCAGGATCATGCCGAGGCCGGCCTCCTGCTTGAGGCGGCGGCATTTGGAGCGGATCTCGCTCACCCGGATCCCCGGGGTGTCATCAATGTAGATGCCGGCATTCGAGAGGCTTCCCATCGCCATCGTCAGCTTGCCCCAGTCCTCACTCGTCAGGTTACCTGTCCTTAAGTTTTGGGCGTTGATGTTGCCTTCCGCACAGAGCATACGCATAACGAGCTGGTCGGCTCCCATCTCAAGGCTGAAGATCGCGACGTTTTCGTCCGTCTTCGTTGCCACGTTCTGGGCGATGTTCAGGGCGAAGGCGGTTTTCCCTACGGAAGGACGGGCGGCAACGATAATCAGGTCATTTCGCTGAAATCCTGCTGTCATCCGGTCAAGCTCCGCGAAGCCGGTCGGAATTCCGGTGATGTCGCCTTTCCGGTTGTGAAGCAGTTCAATGTTGTCATACGTCTGGACGAGAACGTCCTTAATGTTTTGGAACGCACCGGCGTTCTTGCGCTGGGCGACTTCCATGATGCTTTTTTCCGCATCGGTCAGAAGATCCGCTACTTCATCTTCCCGTGTATAGCCGTCCTGGGCGATCGTACTTGCAGTGCGGATGAGGCGCCTCAGGATGGATTTTTCTTCTACGATTTTTGCATAATATTCAACATTTGCCGCGGTCGGTACTGAGTCGGCAAGGTCCGTCAGGTAGGACACTCCTCCAATTTCCTCAAGCAGATTCACATCCGCGAGGTCCGAGGTGACGGTGACCAGGTCGACTGGCTCTCCCTTGTCGGCAAGCTCAAGCATCGCATTGTAGATTTTCTGGTGCGCGGCCCGGTAAAAATCCTCAGGAATCAGGATTTCCGAGGCCATCGTCAACGCTTGCGGCTCCAAAAAGATGGCTCCGAGCACTGCTTGTTCAGCATCTATATTCTGCGGCGGAATCCGGTCTTGAAAAAGCTCATTCAAATTCTGGCACCGTCCTTATAATAGTTAAAATAACTGTGTACTTGTTCCATTATATAAGAAAAAGGGGACAGAAGCTGTACAGAATTTTTTCCTCTGCCCGCTTTGTCACCCTTTTTATCTGTCTTTGCCTGTCATGAGACGGTTTTTCCCCTCATCAGGTGGTGAAACTTTCCTGCTTATTCTTCCGTTACATGCACCTTCAAAACCGCACTTACATCGGTATGAAGCTTCACAGGAACATTTGTATATCCGAGAGCGCGGATCGCATCCGGAAGCTCAATTTTGCGTTTATCAATTTTAATGGAGTGGCTCTTTTTCAGCTCATCCGCAATCTGCTTGCTCGTGATGGAGCCAAATAGACGGCCGCCTTCCCCGGATTTTGCCTTCAGTTCAACTGTCAGCTCCTCAAGCTTTGCTTTCAGCTCCTGAGCTTCCTTCAGCTCCTGCTCGGCTTCTTTGTCTTCTTTATTTTTCTGGCCCTGCAGTGCAGACATAGCAGAATTGCTCGCTTCGACAGCAAGACCCTGCTTGATCAGAAAATTGTGGGCGTACCCGTCCGCTACGTTTTTCACTTCGCCTTTTTTCCCTTTGCCTTTTACGTCTTTCAGAAATATGACTCTCATTGCTTGATTCCTCCCTCAAAGTAATCGCCAATCGCTTGTTTTAATCTCTCTTCCGCCTCCGGTACGGTGATGCCTGACAGCTGGGTGGCAGCATTGGTCAAATGGCCGCCGCCGTCCAGTGCCTCCATAATGAGCTGAACGTTTACATCCCCGAGTGAACGGGCGCTGATTCCCACCGTATTCTCATTACGGCGCGCAATGACAAAAGAAGCCGACACTCCGCTCATGGACAGGAGTGTGTCTGCTGCCTGGGCGATGATGACCTGGTCAAAGCTGTCATCTGAATCAGACTTCGACAGGGCAACTCCGTTATCCAGCACCACTGTATCCTGGATCAGCTTCGCACGCTTCACAAAGTGTGCAAGATCCTCTCTCATGAACTTCTGCACAAGAATCGTGTCCGCTCCTTTGGATCTTAAATAGGAAGCAGCATCAAACGTTCTTGATCCGGTTCTGAGCGTGAAGCTTTTCGTGTCCACTATTATACCAGCTAACAGGGCGGTTGCTTCAATCATTTTGAGTTTGAGGCGCTTCGGCTGATACTCAAGAAGCTCTGTAACAAGTTCTGCCGTTGAAGAAGCATACGGCTCCATATAGACAAGCAGCGGCTCTTTAATAAACTCTTCGCCCCGTCTGTGATGGTCGATGACAATTTTATCATGAACGCGGCTCAGCAGCTTCTCATCCAGCACAAGAGACGGCTTATGGGTATCCACGACAACGAGGACGGTCTCCTCTGTAAGAAGATCAAGTGCGTCATCCGGCCGGATAAAATGAGACCAGAGTTCGCTGTGTAGCTTCAGTTCCTCAACAAGCCGCTGCACACTTGAATCGATTTCGGTTTCATCGAGCACGATGTAAGCTTCCTTATCGTTCACCTCAGCCACTTTCAAGACACCGATAGCTGCTCCGATCGAATCCATATCCGGGTATTTGTGGCCCATGATCAGCACCTTATCGCTCGCTGTCACAATCTCCGTCAGCGCATGGGAAATCACGCGGGCACGGACACGGGTTCTTTTTTCCATCGGATTCGTCTTGCCTCCGTAGAATTTCACCTTGCCGCTCGGCTGCTTGAGCGCCACCTGGTCGCCCCCGCGTCCAAGAGCAAGATCGAGACTTGACTGTGCGAGATCGCCGAGCTCCTGCAGGGAATGATGTCCGGCACCGATTCCTACACTTAACGTAAGGGAGATATTATCCACGGCCGTCTTCTCACGGACTTCATCAAGAATCGAAAACTTCGATTTCTCCAGCTCTTCTAAAATATTTTCATTTAATACAGCGAGAAAGCGTTCAGACGAAACCCGTTTCAGGAACAAGCCGTGATCCGTACCCCATTTATTAAGAAGAGAGGTTACCTCGCTGTTGATCGTGCTTTTCGTCTGATCATCCATCCCCTGCGTTACTTCTTCATAATTATCCAGAAAAATAAGGGCTAAAACCGTTCGTTCCTCTTTGTATTGCTGTTCGATTTCCTTCTGTTCCGTTACATCAAAAAAATAAAGAAGGCGTTCCTCTCTTTTAATAATCACTTTGAATTTACGGCCGTTGAGGGAGATCGTTTCGGAGTCCACTTCCTGCTTGATGAGGGGGATCAATCCTTCAGCCACATCGTAAAGCGTCCTGCCGACAAGGGTGTCTTCATCAAAAGAGGAGGCGAGAAACGGATTGGTCCATTCAATAAAGTACTGGTCATTAAACAGCATGATTCCGATCGGCATTTCCATCAGTGCTTCTTCTCCGACCTTTTTCAGCCTGTAAGAAAGCGTGGAAATATAGCCCTCCATGTCCTCACGCATCCTCGCATCCGCCTGAATAAGAAGGATGAGCGTGAAACCGGTCAGAAGCAGACAGGAAACGGAAAGGATCCAGTTATAGTAAAAAAGGATGGCTAATGCGATCACTGTTACGCCGTATAAGGCGATTATAGGGTAACGAAATAAACGCTTTTGATAAAAACTTGGCATCTGCTTCAGCTCCTCGCACCAGTGATACCGAAGCCCGGATTATGAATTCCGGGCAATTCTTTCTCTTAATTTAAATCCTATGTCAATTATACCTAAGAATTGTAGAGGATAAAGCAAAAATGGAATCATTAAAGCGGCAATAACCGTAATGACCGGTATGCCTTTAGACTTACCCTTCACATGAGCATAATAAAATACAAAGGAAAGGCCCTGAATAATGAGCAGCACGGTTAAAAGATAAAAGCCATTAATGAAGGCGGAATGCATAAAGGTGCCTTCTTCAAAACGGAAGTACCCAAGCAAAATCACAGCCAGGTAATACCAGCCGATGCTTGCCGGAAGCTTCCATTCCCGAAACGGTTTTAAAGCGGGAACCGTCATCCGGAGCCTTTTCAGCAGCACACGCGCAGCTTTATGCTGAATCAGCGCGGCCATGAACCCGCCGGCGATGATCGAAAAAGGCAATGCGCTGTAAGCTTGCTCAAGCTGTTCGAAGTACATCGCCTGCTGTTTATCACTCAGTCCGCGGCCGAGACTCTCAAGCATGGTGAAAGACCGTCTGAACGAGGCATCAACAAGTGCCCGCATCTCTTCAAGCGGATTAAATCCAAAAAAGAAAACCGAAACAGCCATCCCGATAAGGAAAGAAGCCACAAAGGAAAGAGCGCCGCCCGCTACTGCGGCCATACTCCCTTTCTTCTTATAAAGTGTACCCATCACGGCACCCATTAAGCCTGCAGGCAAGGCAAGCACTAGCCCGTTAAACGTCCCGGTCAGGAAAACAACCGGAATCGAAGCAATCAGCATCACCAGCGTGTATTTCACGTCATGCTTTAACGCATAAACAATAAACGGAAGCGGCAAAACAACCACCAGGATTACTCCAAGAGGCGGAACGGATTGTGTCAGAAATACAGCGGCCGCAAAGAGCGCCAGCAAAACAGCACCCTCGGTAAGAGCATTGGTTTTCTTCAATTGTTCACCTCATTTATATGTACACAGAGAAAGAGCAGAAAGACCGTCTCCCTGCTTCAGATCAATCAAAATGCAAAATAAAAAATGGCTTACAGTCCGAAGCCATCATTTTTGTTATGTACATAACCTTATTTATTATACCATTTTTTTGCCGGAAAGCGTACCAGACGCTTCTATAGAATAAAAAGAGACACTCAGCACTTGAGTGTCTCTTGATTAAATCATTACTCGCCTGTAACGTATGGAAGCAATGCCATTTGGCGTGAGCGTTTGATAGCAATCGTAAGTTTACGTTGGTATTTAGCGCTTGTACCAGTTACACGACGAGGAAGAATTTTACCGCGCTCGGAAACAAATTTTTTCAGCAAATCGATATCTTTGTAATCGATGTGCGTGATTCCGTTAGAAGTAAAGTAGCAAACCTTACGGCGCTTTGCACGTCCGCCTCTGCGTCCTCCTGCCATTAGTCATACACTCCTTTCGTTTTTAAATGGTTTTAGAATGGCAAATCATCGTCTGATATATCAATCGGCTGTCCATCATTGGCAAATGGATCATCATCAAAGCTTGTACGGCCTTGATCGCTGTTATTCTTCCGCTGCTGGTCGGAACCGTACGGGTTTTGGCCTCCGCCCTGGGACTGGCCTCCGCCATAAAAGTTATTATTGCCGCCGCCTCCAGCACCGCTTCCGCCTGAACCTTTAGGCTCAAGGAATTGGACACTGTCCGCGACAACCTCCGTCACATACACGCGGCGTCCTGACTGATCCTCATAGCTGCGAGACTGCAATCTGCCTTCTACGCCAGCCAAGCTGCCTTTATTCAGGAAGTTGGCTACATTTTCAGCCTGACGTCTCCACACAACACAGTTCAGGAAATCTGCTTCTCTTTCACCCTGCTGATTGGTAAACGTACGGTTTACCGCAATAGTAAAAGTCGCAACAGCCTGACCAGATGGTGTGTAGCGGAGTTCAGGGTCTTTTGTAAGTCTTCCGACAAGAACGACACGATTGATCATGAAGACCATCCTTTGTTTAAAATTTATTATCAGCTATTATTTTTCTTCTTCTTTAATTACGATGTGGCGAATGATGTCTTCGCTGATCTTCGCAAGACGGTCAAATTCCTGAACCGCTTCAGCGTTAGATGCAACTTTAACGATCTGATAGTAGCCATCGCGGAAATCGTTGATTTCATAAGCAAGGCGGCGTTTGCCCCACTCTTTCGTTTCCTTTACTTCCGCACCATTGTCAGAAAGAATACCGCTGAAACGCTCAACAAGAGCTTTCTTAGCATCTTCTTCGATGTTCGGACGTACGATGTACATAATCTCGTAGTTTGTCATACCTCTACACCTCCTCTTGGTCTAAGCGGCTCTCAATGAATTGAGAGCAAGGAGCAATATTCAATTACTCACAAGTTAGAATTATACCACTGGAATTGGAATTTAGCAAGGGGAGAGATCAGGAACAGACAGGAGCAGCTTTTTAAAGTTTCTCGGGGGCGAAAGATGGCTTTTGCGATATACCGAGGGGCTTGAAGATAAGTCGGTCGGGACGGTTTTTTAGGGTTTATGCAGGTTTGGGGTAGGGATCTGTGCCGGAACGGACCGGTTTCGTGCCGATCTTTCCAGGTTTCGTGCCGGTCCGGTCCTTTTACGTGCCGAAATGGGAGGGTTTCGTGCCTAACTCTATTTACGTGCCGGGACGGATCGGTTTCGTGCCGATCTTTCCAGGTTTCGTGCCGGTCCGGTCTTTTCACGTGCCGAAATGAAAGGGTTACGTGCCTAACTCTATTTACGTGCCGGAACGGACCGGTTTCGTGCCGATCCTTCCAGGTTTCGTGCCGGTTCGGTCCCTTCACGTGCCGAAATGAAAGGGTTATGTGCCTAACTCTATTTACGTGCCGGGACGGATCGGTTTCGTGCCGATCTTTCCAGGTTTCGTGCCGGTCCGGTCCTTTTACGTGCCGAAATGGGAGGGTTTCGTACCTAACTCCATTTACGTGCCGGGACGGATCGGTTTCGTGCCGATCCTTCCAGGTTTTGTGCCGGTTCGGTCTTTTCACGTGCCGAAACGGAAAGCTTCCGTACCAAACCAGCCAATCCTCATGCCGCTCCCTGCCAGCCGCTAACAGAAACATCCCAATCCAAAACTCCAAAAAAAAGAGAAGGCCGCGGCCTTCTCCCCTCTCTTATACGTTAAAACGGAAGTGAATCACGTCACCGTCTTTAACGAGGTATTCTTTTCCTTCAAGGCGGACTTTTCCAGCTTCGCGGGCTGCGCCCATAGTGCCGGCTGCGACGAGGTCTTCGTAGTGAACGGTTTCGGCACGGATGAAGCCGCGTTCGAAGTCGGTGTGGATGACGCCTGCGCATTGCGGTGCTTTCATGCCGAGGCGGAACGTCCAGGCGCGGACTTCCTGCACACCTGCTGTGAAGTACGTGGCAAGGCCAAGCAGTTCATAGGTGGCACGGATCAGCTGGTCGAGGCCGGATTCTGTAATTCCGAGCTCTTCGAGGAACATTTCTTTTTCCTCAGCGTCCAGTTCGACAATCTCAGATTCGATTTTGGCACAGACGACGATGACTTCTGCGTTTTCGTTTGCTGCAAAGTCTTTTACCTTTTGAACGAGTGGGTTGGCGGATGCATCCGCTACCTCATCTTCAGCAACGTTAGCTACGTAAAGAACAGGTTTTGTCGTCAAAAGGTGCAGCTGCTTCACATATTTCTGCTGCTCTTCGTTAAATTCAAGAGCACGGGCCGGCTGTCCGTTTTCGAACGTTTCCTTCAGTTTAGAAAGGATTTCATGCTCAAACACGGCTTCCTTGTCCTTTTGTCTGGCAAGCTTCTCAACACGTGCCGCACGTTTTTCGATCGTTTCCAGATCAGCAAGCACGAGCTCAAGGTTGATCGTTTCGATGTCATCGATCGGATCGACTTTTCCGGAAACGTGTGTGATGTTGCCGTCTTCAAAGCAGCGGACCACATGAGTGATGGCGTCCACCTGGCGGATGTGGGAAAGAAACTTATTTCCAAGTCCCTCGCCTTTGCTCGCACCTTTTACGATTCCGGCGATATCCGTAAATTCAAATGCGGTTGGAACCGTCTTTTTCGGCTGAATAAGCTCCGTCAGTTTTTGAAGGCGCTCATCCGGCACTTCCACGATTCCGACATTCGGATCGATTGTACAGAACGGATAGTTGGCAGATTCAGCCCCTGCCTGGGTGATTGCGTTAAAAAGCGTGGATTTTCCTACGTTCGGAAGTCCGACGATACCTGCAGTTAAAGCCATGATTAGTTCAGCTCCTCTATGATAAACAGCGTCCTGCTCGGACCCTGCTGTAAATGGCCGTACTTTTGTAAACCAACCCCAATTATAGAAAGGATACGGGGAAAACACAAGAAAAACAGGGTTTATTCTGGTGCTGGCACACCCTTCACCAGGATTTTCTTCATTTTCCTTGTAAACTCTCTTCTTGGGATCATGACGCTGTGCCCGCAGCCTTCACATTTGATCCTTATATCCATGCCGAGGCGGATGATTTTCCAGCGGTTTGCTCCGCACGGGTGCGGCTTCTTCATCTCGACTACATCATTCAAATCAAATTCTTTATCCGCCACTGCTTTCACCCTTTCCTGCCTGTCCTTCTTTTGCATCCCGGTTATACATCACAATGCGCGGGAATGGAATGTCAATCCCATGCTCATCCATCATCAGCTTAATTTCCTTGCGGATCATCCGGGATACGTAAAAGTGCTGCATCGGGGCTGTTTCACAAATGACCCTCAGTGTTATTTCGGATGCACCAAAATTCTGAACACCCAAGAGCTCCGGAACGGCCGCCATATCTTCATATTTTGAAGGGAGCACTCGCAGAAGGTCACGGATGACTTCCTCGACATGCTGAATATCCGATTCATAGGAAACGTTAACGTCTACTACTGCCGTGCTGTTATGAATGGAAAAGTTCGTGACTTCCACGATGCTTCCGTTCGGCAGAATATGGAGCTCACCTGTCCAGCTTTTGATCTTTGTGGTACGGAGGCCGATTTCTTCGACAGTACCTTCAAAAGCACCTACCCGGATCACATCACCTACTGAGAACTGATCTTCAAAAATGATGAAAAAGCCTGTGATGATATCGCGCACAAGGTTCTGGGCGCCGAATCCGACAGCAAGCCCGACAATCCCCGCTCCGGCAAGCAGAGCCCGGACATCAAGCGTCATCGTCTCAAGCACCATCAGCAGTGCTGCAAAATAAACCACATAGGTCATCACATTGCTCAGCAGCTTGGCGAGGGTATTTTCACGCCTTTCAGAAATGCGGAGTGGTGATTTGACCCTTAGTGACAGGATTTTCTGGATGGCGAGGTTCCCTACCCGGATGATAATCGCGGAAACAATGACGATCAGGACGATTTTTAAGATTCCAAATCCAATGCCAACCCACAGTTCTTCATTAAACAAGTACTCCTGCAGTTTATCATTTATTGTTTTGATCAAAAGGATTCACTCCTGTCTGTCCCTAATACTCAACATGGTCTATTTTAGCAAGTTTTGAAGAGCTTTGACAGAGGCGGGCAAACTTCTATTCCGCAAGTATAGATTTCCGGCAGAATCCGTATACTGGTAGTACTTATGAGTACAAGGGAGCTGGGCAGAGTCTATGAATATAAAGACAGGGTTGTTTTCATCATTCCGGGATCCGGAACGCATATATTACGAGGATGAGGATGCAAAAGGACTTCTGTCTTCCTGTATTCTGACGCTGCTTCCAAAGACGGCGGGGAGGGAGATTGTGATCCTCTGCATCGGTACGGACCGGTCAACCGGAGACAGTCTCGGTCCAATTGTCGGGACCCGGCTTGCGGAAATAGGACTGGAGCGGTTTCATGTGTACGGGACGCTTAAAGAGCCGGTGCATGCGGTCAATCTGGAGGATTCCATTGCCCGCATCAAGGACACGCACCATAATCCATATATTATTGCCATTGATGCCTGTCTTGGAAAATTAAAGAGTGTCGGTTCCTTTCAGGTCGGACCGGGTCCGGTAAAACCGGGAGCAGGGGTCAACAAGGATCTTCCTGCGGTCGGGGATATGCATTTAACGGGGATCGTGAACGTGAGCGGGTTCATGGAGTTTTTTGTACTGCAGAACACCAGGCTTCATCTCGTGATGTCGATGGCCCATCTGATTGCGGAAAGCCTGAATGACGCAGAGAAACGGCATGTGGTCCGTTCCTCCTGGCTCAGGCGCACGCCTGTTGCAAAGCTGACGAACAAAAATGCCGGTGCTTTAGAATAAGCTGTGCTGAAGCCATACGATCAGAATCATGAAGGGGAGTGCCGGGAGCAGATTTGCTACCCGGATCGCTTTGATTTCAAGCATATTCAGTCCGATAGCCAAAATCATAACTCCTCCCGTGCCGGTCAGCTGGGCGATAAGGGACTCGAGCAGTTTTTCTTCGATCGACGCATGAATCAATCCAGCCAATAAGGCAATCGACCCTTCATAAAAAAAGACAGGGATTGCCGAGAACAGAACCCCGATGCCGAGCGTGCTCGCAAGGACAGCACTTGTAAACCCGTCGATCATCGATTTTGTCAGCAGGACACTGTGGTCTCCGCGGAGCCCGCTGTCTAAAGCCCCGACAATCGCCATCGCTCCAATCACAAAGATCAGGGTAGCGGTGACAAATCCCTCTGCGATGTTTCCGGATTTGGATTTCCCCATTTTCCGTTCAAGAAAGCGGCCGGCCTGGTGCAGTTTTTCTTCAAGAGAGAAGAGTTCCCCAAGTACGGCCCCGCCGATCAGGCTGACGATCACGAAGAAAAAATCCTCTGCCTTCAACGCCATGGTGATGCCAAGGATGGAAACAGATAACCCGATTGCCACCATGACGGTTTCTTTTATCCTGGCCGGTATCCTCGTCAGACACAGCCCGATTAACGTTCCGGCTGCAATTCCGAGTGCATTTGCCAGGCTTCCCAATAAAACCATTCACAAAAACTCCAATCTAGGATTCTTCTGCCGCAAGGAGCTCCAGGATCCGCTCAAGGTCATGTGAATCCGTAAATTCGATTTCAATTTTCCCTTTGTTGTGCTGCTGTTTGATCGAGACCTTCGTTCCGAAATAAGCTTGCAGAGAGCTCTCGCGTTCTGCTAAAAACAGATCCCGCTTTTGAAGCTTCTTTGGATCGGGTGCATTTCCGCCGCTCTCGTTCAGCTGCTGCACGAGAATTTCCGTCTGCCGGACATTGAGCTGGTCTTTAATTATTTTTTCTGCCAGCAGCTTGATCTTCGATTTATTCTTTAATCCCAGAATGGTCCGGCCGTGGCCCATAGTCAGCCGGCCTTCATTAATCATGGTCTGCACCTCTGACGGAAGAGCGAGGAGGCGCAAATGGTTGGCAATATGCGGACGGCTTTTGCCGAGCCGTTTTGCCAGCTCTTCCTGCGTGAGGCCGAGCTCATCAAGCAGGGACTGGTAGGCTCTTGCCTCTTCCACCGGAGTCAGATCCTCCCGCTGGAGGTTTTCGAGCAGTCCAAGCTCCATCATCTGCTTATCATCGAGCTTCCGTACTACGGCAGGGACGGTCTCAAGACCGGCGAGCACAGCAGCACGGAATCGCCTTTCACCGGCAACAATCTCATATCCCTTGATGCTCTTCCGCACAATAATCGGCTGTAAGATCCCGTAGTGGAGGATCGATTCCTTTAGTTCTGCAATCGCATCCTCCTGAAAGACTTTGCGCGGCTGATAGGGGTTCGGCCGCAGATCTTTGCATTTCAGCTCCTGTACACTTTCCTCTGTCCCTGCCTGCAAGAGGGATTCCAGTCCTTTCCCCAGTCCTTTAGGCATTGGCCGCTACCTCCTTTGCAAGATCCAGATAGACTTCCGCTCCGCGTGAACGCGCATCGTATAGAATGATCGGCTGGCCGTGGCTCGGAGCCTCACTTAATCTTACATTTCTTGGAATTACCGTCCTGTATACTTTCTCTCTGAAGTATTTCTTAACTTCTTCGATGACCTGGATCCCAAGGTTTGTCCGGGCATCAAGCATCGTCAGCAGAACGCCTTCGATCATGAGGTTCGTATTCAGATGCTTCTGGACGAGGCGGACCGTATTGAGAAGCTGGCTCAAGCCCTCAAGAGCGTAATATTCACACTGCACCGGAATGATCACCGTATCGGCCGCTGTCAGGGCATTGATGGTCAGCAGACCGAGAGACGGGGGACAGTCAATCAAAATGTAATCGTAATTATGCTTTACTTTATCAAGCGCTCTTTTCAGTCTTACTTCCCGGGAAATAGTCGGAACCAGTTCAATTTCCGCGCCGGCCAGCTGAATGGTTGACGGGATCACATGAAGGTTTTCTACCGGAGAGGGGCTGATCGCTGCACTTGCTTCTTTATCCTCGACCAAGATGTCATAGATGCAATATTCCACATCCGCTTTTTCAATTCCGATTCCGCTCGTCGCGTTTCCCTGCGGATCCGTATCAACGAGAAGAACTTTTTTCCCTATATAGGCAAGGCAGGCACCAAGGTTTACTGAAGTCGTAGTCTTGCCCACGCCGCCTTTCTGATTTGCAATTGCAATGATTTTTCCCATGCGTTTCACCTGCTTCTGCATGACGTCCATGCATTCTGTCCTTTAAAGTTATTCTTCTATTCTACCAAAAAACGAACCCGCTTCGCCCTGATTTTTCTAAAATCTGCAAATATTTAGATTGCCTGCTATTTTTCCGGCGAGGAAATCCTAAACGAAATCGAGGCGTCCTTCGACGACCAGCCTCCTAATGAGACAAGGAGCGTGAACCAATGAACACAACAGTCGAAACAACCTTCATTCCGGATAACAACTAAAAGAATAGCTGCTTGCAGACGCCATGCTAATTGGCATAAAGCGCACTATCAATCCAGCTGCTGCGTCATGATCGAAAGTTATGGGCACACCAGTGATCTGTATGTCAGGATTCGGGAGAGCGAATCCGAATACAAAAGAGAACTCGTATAGACCGTCATTCGGTTACTTAAAGGAGCGAATGCAACATGATACAAATGACAGTCCAATCGATTAAAGAACACGAAACAGAATCCCTGAACGCCATTGAGTCCTGCAACGTGACTGAAATCAAATCCATCATAGGGAGCAGCGGATTTACAAATGCTGAGAAAGTTCATCTGATCGAGAGCCGTCTGTTTATCGAAAAGTCCGAAGGGAACGAGCTTGCTGCTGAAATGAGCAAACTGAGAGCGATTGAAACGTTCTTCCAGTCAATCGCCTGCCATCATGAAGAACGTGGTGAAGACGCACCGAACGGCCCGCTCACAATCTTTGATTTTCTTGGAGAGGAGCCGGAAGAAGACGCTGATGAAAAAGACATCCCGGAAGGAGTCCAAGTTGCGGTCAGTCAATTCATGGGACACCTCCAGGCGCTTCTCACAAACTAAAATCTAAAGAAGAAAGGCGAAAATAAAACCGGAGCGCAATTTGCTCCGGTTTTATTATTCAGTGAAAAACGTATGCTTACATTTAGGTCACTATTAGTTCTGACAAACTAATTTCAGTGTCCATGTGCTACGGCCTCGATTCATTGTAACCCACGTACTAACCCCTACACCATGAAGCGTTATCACAGGCTCCCAACTACTAGGCGCATTATAGGCAAACGTATTACCCGATGGGTACATTGTTTGACTTTGTTGCACGTAACCACTATCTTTTAAACGTTGACCACTCGCACCATATATCACCTTTTTTTGACTTATTGTCACTGAAGTATCAGCTCGCTCCCATCCACCAGTCGCACGAGTGATGTCGTGATACGTATAATCGCCCTTGACGTGTCTGGTGAAATAATAAGTGGCATAAGCTCTCACTGAGTATGACTCGTCCCACAATGAAGCCGATCTGGAACTGCTACCAGAAGCCATCTGCTGCCCCACGTCAGCGGTAAACGCAGTCACTGCGAATTCTTCAAGCCTTGTTCCATCATTTTTCTCTGAAACTTTTAAAAGTTGAGAAGTGGATATGAGGTCGACAGCGGTTTCACTCGCCCCTCCTCCTTCTTTGGTCAAAGAGGCGTCTAATTTGTCTTCGATCACATTGGCATCCAAATCATTGACGTTCTCTTTTGCTCTTTCAAATAGTTCATCGATGTCTTTAATCTCGACTTCCTCCGAGAGTACACGTATTGGGGCATCACTAACTTTTGCAAAAGTAGATTCTCCGAAGAAACTAAACGCCAGTGTAACCGTTAACATTAATGCAAACCATTTTTTCACGATTTAACCCACTTCCTTTTTATGTAATATATTCCATTTAAAGTTAACGCTTTTATTGTCGGAAATCAATGTAAATTAGTAAAATATTCTAAATATTTTTTCATTTAAAAAAAAGGAAGTACCTTTCTATTTGACGAATTGTTTTTAGTTAATAGAATAGAAAGGGTGATCCAATTATGAACAGCGAAAAGAACAAGAAAAAGAAAAACCAAAGTCAGATTGAATCCGGCGATGCTCTTGGGCGAATCTTATCAGGAACGCCAACCATCGGTGGGGCAATTGTAATGGGAATCATCCTTATTATTGTTCTGTATAACATCTTTGCATGAATTTTTACATGCGGCGATTTTCGTCAACCGAACTATTTTTTGCTATTTTAACATCACAAATCGAGTAGGAGGAGGTGATTAACCCTCGACCTCTCACACCACCGTACGTACGGATCCGTATACGGCGGTTCAATTTTATTCTAGGCACGTACTTTAATCCAGGGACTAGCCCAAATGAGGCTAGTTTCTTATTGTTATGGTTGTGGTCATTACCCACGAAGATGCAATTCGTGCTGGTCCCTTGCTTGTGTGGCTGTTTTTATAAGCATCATTTCGGTTCATTCCCAGTTTGATTAGGTTCTTTCGGCGGTTTTTAGCTGTCTTCCACTTTTTCCAGATACACATTCTGAGCCTGAACAATGTGTGAGCATCGACTTTCCTCAGAAGCGTTCATAATGTTGCTCAATAAAGGCGACAGATTCCCCCCTTGCGGCGTACCGATGACGGCTTCTTTATACTCGTCATTGATTTGGACCCCACTAACTAGGAATTTTCGGATTAAGGAGATGAAATCTCCGTCGTCCACTGTTCTTGAACAGTTAAGGTGCGTATTCTTTCCCTCCATCTATCTGCCATATATACGACGAAAGTACAGTAGCTATGGACTTCACCCTCTTTTGCAGCCTTATCCTCTAACGGCGCGTATTATATGATTTCTGTTTGTCAGACCGTAGGTTTGCCTCGAGCTTCCTTCAGATTCCACGTCGCCGTGGACACCCTTGCTTTTGGCTATGTACTTACCGCTACTTAAGGTCGTACTTGGGACTTTCACCCGTTAGAGTTCGCCCATGCTGGGCGAACAAAAAAACTCTCTAATCATAAGATTAGAGAGCTACTTGGGAATTTTGATGGTGAATTGAATGTATTCTTCAAATTCTTCTTCTTCCGAATTGATCTGGACTCCCGTGTCCTGCACCATCGTAAGGGACTGCCGGATCGTGTTCATCGCGATCCGTGTGTCGCGGCTGAAGGCTTTGCGCTTCGGCTTTGGTTTTGGCTTTTCTTTTTCGAGCATTTTGACGACCCTGTCCTCGGTCTGCTTAACGTTCAGCTGCTTTTCGATGACCTCGAGCAGCAGGGCATTTTGAAGCTCGGGCTTTTTAAGAGGGATGAGCGCTCTTGCATGGCGCTCGGTTATGCTTTTCTGCATAAGGGATTCCTGCACCTCATCCGGGAGCTTCAGAAGCCGTAGCTTGTTCGCGACCGTGGACTGGCCTTTGCCGAGCCGCTGGGCGAGGGCTTCCTGTGTCAGCTCATGGAGTTCGAGAAGCCGTGCATAAGCAAGGGCCTCCTCAATGGCGGACAGCTCCTCACGCTGAAGGTTCTCGATCAGCGCCACAGATGCGGTTTCTTTATCATTAAATTCTTTAATAATGGCAGGAATGGTTTCCCAGCCCAATCTCTGGACCGCTCTCCAGCGGCGCTCACCGGCAATCAGCTCATATTTGCCGCCGGCTGGCCGGACAACAATCGGCTGGATGATTCCGTGTGTGCGGATTGTCATGGACAGCTCATCTATTTTTTCATCCGAGAAGACGGAACGGGGCTGAAAACGGTTCGGAGTGATGTCAAGAACAGGAATCTGTTTGACTTCCTCCCGCACGGGTTCTTCTTCTGCTGCTGGTTCAATCTCCTGATTTTCAAGCGTCTGATCTGTTTCTTCCTTTTCTCCAAGACCGAAGAAACGGGAAAACGGATGCTTCATATGCGTACACCACCTTTTGAAACTGCCAATTTAGTATTCTATTTTCTGAGCCGGAATTCCTGCATGCCAATAAGCACATGGGTACTTTTTCAAAATATGGATCATTCAATTGGTGTTTTATTCGGTGTTCCGGGTTTGCGCGGATATTTTCCGGGAGTCGCTTTGATTTTATGGATGACGACGATGTTTCTGTCGCTTTCCTCAAGCGGCAGCTGGAAAGAATGAACGGCTTCAACCTTTCCTCCAAGAACGGTGACCGCTTTTTCGCCTGCTTTCATTTCCTCGTCTGCGGATGCCGCTTTCAGGGCTACGAAGTGTCCGTCTTTTTTAACGAGCGGGAGGCAGAGTTCACTCAGCACAGACAGCCGGGCAACCGCTCTTGCTGTGGCCACATCATACTGTTCACGGTGCTGCTTGTTTTTGCCGAACGTTTCCGCTCTGTCATGATAAAAATGAACGTTCTCAAGCTTCAGCTGTTTGGCGAGCTCTTCTAAAAATGTGATCCGCTTGTTCAGTGAGTCAACGATAGAAACCTTAAGCTGCGGGAAGCAGATCTTGATCGGCAGGCTCGGGAATCCCGCTCCTGCACCGACATCACACAGGGACAGCGGCTTGGAAAAATCAAAATAAAAGGCAGCACTGATGGAGTCGTAGAAGTGCTTTAAGTAGACTTCCTTTTCCTCTGTGATAGAGGTCAGGTTCATTTTCTCATTCCACTCAACGAGCAGATGGTAGTACGTATCAAATTGGGAAAGCTGTTCCGGAGAAAGGGAAATGCCTTTCTCCTCCAGCTTGGATTGAAATAGGGAGATGTCCATCATACAATCCTTTCTTTTGTGCTTTAGTCGTTCGCTACTTTTGCTATGCGGCCCTGCTCAATATAAACGAGGAGGATGGATATGTCAGCCGGATTGACACCGGCGATCCTGGAAGCCTGCGCCATGGAGAGCGGACGCACTTCCTTCAGCTTCTGGCGTGCTTCGGATGCCAGGCTGTTGATCGCATCGTAATCGATGTTTTCCGGAATTTTTTTATTTTCCATCTTTTTCAGTTTATCGACCTGCTGAAGGGATTTATCAATATACCCTTCGTATTTAATTTGAATTTCTACCTGCTCGGATACGTCCGGATCTACAGAAACATCAGCAGGCGCAACGGCCGCGATGTGGCTGTAATTCACTTCCGGCCGCTTCAGAAGGTCCGCAGCACGGATCCCGTCCTTCAGCTCGCTGCCTCCGGTTGAGCGGATCATTTCCTGCACCGCTTCAGAAGGCTTCAGCATGGCTTTGGACAGGCGCTCTTTCTCCGCTTCGATCGCTGCTTTTTTATCTGTGAACCGCTGATAACGGTCTTCACTGATCAAGCCAATCCGATGGCCTTTTTCCGTCAGGCGAAGATCGGCGTTGTCATGGCGGAGGAGAAGGCGGTATTCCGCACGGGACGTCAACAGACGGTACGGCTCGCTCGTTCCTTTTGTGACCAGATCATCAATGAGCACACCAATATAGGCATCTGAGCGGCTTAGAATCAGCTGATCGCGGCCGAGAGCTTTGAGGCCTGCGTTGATTCCTGCCATAATGCCCTGTCCGGCTGCTTCTTCATAGCCGGATGTTCCGTTGATCTGGCCTGCTGTATAGAGGCCGGGTACTTTTTTCGTTTCCAGGGTCGGCCAAAGCTGAGTCGGAACGATCGCATCATATTCAATCGCATAGCCCGGTCTCATCATCTGGACATTCTCAAGGCCGGGAATGGTGCTCAATATCTGCTTCTGCACGTCTTCCGGAAGACTTGTGGAAAGACCCTGCACGTAAACTTCCTCCGTATTGCGGCCCTCTGGCTCAAGGAAGATCTGATGGCGCGGCTTGTCGTTGAAACGCACCACTTTATCTTCTATGGAAGGGCAATAGCGGGGGCCTGTCCCTTTAATCATACCGGAATACATCGGCGATCTGTGCAGATTGCTGTCGATGATCTGATGGGTTTCTTCACTTGTATACGTAAGCCAGCATGGAAGCTGATCGGTAATAAATTTCGTCGTCTCATACGAAAAGGCACGGGGTACTTCATCGCCCGGCTGGATTTCCGTTTTGCTGTAATCGATGGTTTTGCTGTCCACACGCGGAGGCGTTCCGGTTTTAAAACGGACAAGATCAAAGCCAAGCTCCTGCAGGTGCTCAGACAGCTTGATGGATGGCTGCTGATTATTCGGACCACTGGAATAAGAAAGCTCTCCGAGAATAATTTTTCCGCGAAGGAACGTTCCAGTCGTCAGTACAACGGTTTTGGAATGGTATTCAGCACCGGTCTGCGTGACAACACCTCGGCATTCGCCATCCTCGATCAGGAGGTGATCGACCATTCCCTGCATGAGGGTTAGGTTCGGTTCATTTTCCATAGTCTTTTTCATTTCGTGCTGATACGTAAACTTATCCGCCTGGGCACGCAATGCTCTCACGGCAGGACCTTTCCCTGTATTCAGCATTCTCATTTGAATGTGGGTTTTATCTATATTTTTGCCCATTTCTCCGCCAAGGGCATCGATTTCACGGACAACAATTCCTTTTGCGGGCCCTCCGACAGAAGGGTTGCAGGGCATAAACGCGACCATATCGAGATTGATGGTCAACGCAAGCGTCTTTGCGCCCAGTCTCGCAGCAGCAAGAGCGGACTCAACCCCGGCATGTCCGGCCCCAACAACGATGACATCATAATCACCAGCATGATATGCCAATGTGGTTTCCTCCTTTATTTTTTACATCGTTTCATCTATTTCTCTGCTGTAATCAGCAGATTATTTTCCAAGACAGAACTGGGAAAACAGCTGATCGATCAGGCTCTCATGAACCGATTCGCCGATTACTTCTCCGAGCTGTTCCCACGCACGCGTCAAATCAATCTGTACCATATCAATCGGCACACCGGCCTCAATGCCGTTCAGTGCTTCCTCAATCGACCGCTTCGCCTGTGTCATGAGGGCAATATGGCGGGAATTGGATACATAGGTCATATCTCCAAGGGCAATATCCCCCTGGAAAAACAGGGACTGAATGGATTCCTCCAGTTTATCGATTCCCTCTTCTTCTTTAAGCGACGTCGTCACGACCGGACGGCCTTCTGAAAGCTGCATGACGCGTTCCATGTCAATGCTCTGCGGAAGGTCGGTCTTGTTGATGATGACGATAACGTCCATGCCTTTCACCGCTTCAAACAGCTGGACATCCTCATGGGTCAGCTCATCACTGTAGTTCAGAACGAGGAGAATCAGATCTGCCTCCTTCAAAACCTGGCGGGAGCGCTCCACACCAATTCTCTCAACGATGTCCTCTGTCTCACGGATGCCGGCTGTATCGACCAGTTTCAGAGGCACGCCTCTTACATTCACGTACTCTTCAATGACATCGCGGGTCGTCCCCGGTACATCTGTTACGATCGCTTTATTCTCATGAACAAGACTGTTCAGTAAAGAAGACTTTCCGACATTCGGGCGCCCAATAATGACAGTAGACAGCCCTTCTCTTAAAATTTTGCCCTGGCTTGAAGTCTGCAAGAGCTTCTCTATTTCATTCTTGACATAAGAAGCTTTTTCTACAAGCATCTGATGTGTCATTTCTTCCACATCATCATATTCCGGGTAATCAATGTTCACTTCCACGTGGGCTAGTGTCTCAAGGATTTCCTGGCGCAGCTTCCGGATCAGCTTGGAAAGCCGGCCCTCCATCTGGCCAAGAGCAACATTCATCGCTTTATCCGTCTTAGCGCGGATCAAATCCATGACCGCTTCAGCCTGAGAGAGGTCGATACGGCCGTTCATAAAGGCGCGTTTTGTGAATTCTCCCGGCTCTGCAAGCCTTGCTCCGCAGTTCAGGACAATCTGAAGTACCCGGTTCACGGAAACAAGTCCGCCGTGGCAGTTAATTTCAATAACATCCTCGCGGGTAAAGGTTCTTGGTCCTTTCATATAAGAAACCATGACCTCTTCAGCGACCTCATTCGTATCCGGGTCCACGATGCGGCCGTAATGAATGGTATGGGAGTCATTTTCAGACAGCGGCCTGCCTCCAGGCGCTGCAAAAATACGGTCAGCTATCGCTGCCGCTTCTCCGCCGCTCATCCGGACAATCGCAATTGCTCCTTCACCCATCGGTGTGGATACCGCTGCTATTGTATCAAATTCCAAGTCGTTCACCTCGTTGTATGGCAATCTATCTATAGTTCGGGAAATAATCGTAAAAGTGGTCATCAAATTTCAAAGATATCATATTCGGCAGGCAAAAGGAAGATTGAAGACGGGAGGAGTTATGCACATATTCTTTTTCTTTCGCTCTATATTTTAACTTATCCACATGTGAATAACAATATAAGTGCAGCAGGAGAATGAAAAAACAGCTGTCCACAGAAATTATGAAGAGCGGCTCCGACAGCCGACCGGAAACGTCGGAATTTAAGTTGAATGGTTTTCGGTTTTGCTGAATTTTTGGGGTTTATGCTGAAACTTATGGGTTTATGCTGAAACTTATGAGTTTATGCTGGATTTCCGAATTTTTGCTGAAACTTTTGAGTTTATGCTGGATTTCCGAATTTTTGCTGAAACTTTTGAGTTTACGCTGAATTCCCCGAGTTTTATGCTGAATCCACTAAAGTGAAACTCATCTGAGTGGTTGGGATTCTTGCTTTCGCTCCCTGGCTCAGGACCGCAAACAGCTTTCCAGGCAGAAAAAAAACCAGCCCTGATCAGGACTGGCTTACTTTTTTGGAACGATCACGATATAGCGCCTTGGTTCTTCTCCGGCCGAGTAGGTGGAGACGTTCCGGTTGCGCGCCAGCGCGGCGTGAATAATCTTTCGTTCATTGGATGGCATCGGTTCGAGGGCCACTTCTTTTGACGTTGACAGAGCCTGTCCTGCAAGCTTGCCGGCGAGCTGGACAAGGCTTTCTTCCCGGCGCTGCCGGTAGGATTCTGCATCGACTGTAACGTGAAAGTACTGATCAGAATGACGGTTTGCCGCCAGCTGGGTGAGATACTGAAGCGAGTTCAGCGTCTGGCCTCTTTTTCCGATCAGCAGCGCCATGTTTTCGCCTTCAATCAGGAAAGTGAGATTTCTTCCCTTTTGAATTTTTTCCACTGTCGCTTTCACACCCATCTGTTCCACCACGCTTTTCAAATAGGCGTGGGCTTCTTCTCCGGGTACTTCGCTGACAGCTTTGGGCGGTGCATGGTTCTCGGGCTTAGCAGCGGGCAGTTCCGCTTTTTCTTCGGTGTCAGGTGCTGCCGGCAGTACCGGTTCTTCCACTTTAGGGAGTTCGGTCTGTTCAGGAGCGGAAAGCACGACTCTTACCCGGGCTTCTTTTTTTCCGAAGCCGAGAAACCCGCGCCTTCCTTCTGACAATACTTCAATCGTTACTTCTTCTCTCGATGCTTTCAGAAGCTTCAATGCGGCTGAAACGGCTTCTTCAACGTTTGAACCTGCAGCCGTCGCCTCGTTCATTTTTTTGCTCCTGCTTTTTGCGGTGTTTTCGCATTGGCGGAAGCTTTAAGATCCGGTCCTTTGATAAGGAGGGACTGAATGATCATAAAGATGTTTCCGACTACCCAGTAAAGAGAGAGTGCTGCCGGGAACGTGATGGCGAAAACAACGATCATAATCGGCATCAGCCAAACCATCATCGCCATTTGCGGATTCTGGTTTTCTGTACCGGCCATCATAATTTTCTGCTGGATAAACGTTGTGATCCCTGCCACGATCGGAAGGATGTAAAATGGATCCTTCTCTCCAAGATCGAACCAGAGGAAGGCGTGTTCTTTAATGGCTTCCGTTCTCATGATCGCATGGTAAAAACCAATCAGGATCGGCATTTGAACGAGAAGCGGGAAACACCCTGCGAGCGGGTTGACGCCATGTGTCTGGAATAATGCCATCGTTTCCTGCTGCAGCTTCTGCTGTGTCTGCTGATCCTTAGAGCTGTATTTCTCGCGCAGCTTCTTCATTTCAGGCTGCAGTGCCTGCATGGCTTTAGAGCTTTTTGTCTGCTTGATCATCAGCGGCAAAATCGCAAAACGGATGAGCACGGTTACAATTATAATGGCAAGTCCATAATTTGCGGTCGCTGCTCCTCCGCCTGTCAAATCGGCGAAATACGTGATGATCCATGAAAGAGGGTAAACAATATACTGATTCCAAAACCCTGTACTTTTATCCGTAATTGGCTGATTGATTTCGGTACAGCCGGATAATAGGGTGACAAGACCAACAAGTGCAATTCCTAACCAAATGCGCCTCTTCAAACTTTGTCCTCCTAACAGCATGTCTATTTTTCAACTGGCAATACAATTGTTATAGAACCTCCGCCCGGAATACCGGGCATTGATTCACATGTATTTTACCATCTTTTTTTAGAGAATTGTTTTTTCTTTTCAAACGTTTCTTGACATCATTTTTCATCATTTTTCTTCTTCTTAACAAGCTTTGCTTTATTAAATAGATGAAAAAGGCTGCTGCGAACTTCTTCATAGCTCATTTCGGCCGCCGGTTTCCTGGCGATGACAATATAGTCCTTTCCTTTCGAAAGGAAATCTTTTTCTTCGAGAAAAATTTGCTTCACGAGCCGTTTCACACGGTTTCTCGTGACTGCATTCCCGATCTTCTTGCTGACAGAAAGTCCGAGTCTGAACTCTTTTTCTTCATCTCTATGAAGCGTATAAAGGACAAACTGACGGTTGGCGATCGATCTGCCTTTTTTAAATACCTGCTGAAAATCTTCATTCCGTTTAATGCGGTTTCTTTTTTTCACGCTTGCTCCACTCCGCTTTATTGCTCTTTAGAACCCATCTTCCTCTTAAGGGTAGCCAAACTGCCTTTCACTTTAAAACCCTTGTAATGAAAAAAAAAACCACTGACGTTTTCAGTGGCTTATGCGGATAAAACTTTTCTTCCTTTTCTGCGGCGGGCAGCAAGGACTCTACGTCCATTTTTAGTGCTCATGCGCGCACGGAAGCCGTGTACTTTACTGTGTTTACGTTTATTTGGTTGATAAGTACGTTTCATTATATGCACCTCCCTGAGGAATAGCTGTAAAAGACAGTCCTTATAAGTATAGTGACCATGCCAGGTAAATGTCAATAGGGAAAAAAACAGAAGACCTTTTTGAATTTTTTCACGCAGCGATCTTCTTCCGGAAAAAACGGTCTGTGGACAACTTTTCTAATGCATTTTTTTTATCCACACCCTTTATCGACACGTTTTTCACAGATTCGGCAAATGTGGACAATTTTTATCGACAGACTGTTGTTCTTGTGGATAAGTTTCATACCCCGTTGCAACAAATGGTTTATTTTGATATTATATTTGTGTTTTCACTCTTCATAACGAAAAGCACCATTTCAGATTATCCACAAACTGTGGATAAGATGTGGAAAGTTGATAACAGCGTGTTTGTAAACTTGTCCACAGAACGGGTTTTTTGTCGAAAACCTGCTTTTCTACTATATTATATCGTTATCAACAATTCAATACGCATGAATAAATATACAAAGGTCGCCGGAGAGGCTGTACAACTTCTGTACATGCCTATTTTTTTGACACATGGCACTAAAGATAGATAAAAAGACTTGGAGAAGGAGGGACAGAGCAGCTTATGGAAAATATCGCAGATCTTTGGACGAAGGCGCTTGGAGAAATTGAAAAAAAAATAAGCAAGCCCAGCTTCGACACATGGCTGAAATCAACAAAGGCCCATGCTCTTCAAGGGGATACACTGACGATTACGGCCCCGAATGAATTTGCAAGAGACTGGCTGGAGAGCCGCTACCTGCATTTGATCGCCAATATTATTTATGAATTGACCGGAGAAGAGCTGGCCGTAAAATTTATCATCCCGCTTAATCAGGATGAAGAGGATTTTATTCCGAAAACTCCTGCTAAACCGGTATCCAAAGAGGATGAAAACCAGATTGAGATTCCGCAGAATATGCTCAATCCGAAATATACGTTCGACACATTTGTCATCGGTTCCGGAAACCGCTTCGCCCATGCAGCATCCCTGGCAGTAGCCGAAGCACCCGCGAAAGCTTACAATCCGCTGTTTATATACGGAGGAGTCGGACTTGGAAAAACCCACCTTATGCATGCGATCGGCCATTATGTCATCGATCATAATCCGCAAGCCAAGGTGGTTTATCTTTCTTCTGAGAAGTTCACCAATGAATTCATCAACTCGATCCGTGACAACAAAGCGGTCGATTTCCGCAATAAATATCGAAGTGTGGATGTGCTTCTCATAGATGATATTCAGTTTCTGGCAGGGAAAGAACAGACCCAGGAGGAGTTTTTCCATACGTTCAACACGCTTCACGAGGAAAGCAAACAGATTGTCATTTCCAGTGACCGTCCTCCGAAGGAAATTCCGACACTGGAAGACCGTCTGCGAAGCCGCTTTGAATGGGGCCTGATTACAGACATTACACCGCCGGATCTGGAAACAAGGATCGCCATCCTCCGCAAAAAAGCGAAAGCGGAAGGACTTGATATCCCGAATGAGGTCATGCTTTACATAGCAAACCAAATCGATTCCAACATCCGGGAACTCGAAGGGGCGCTGATCCGGGTTGTCGCCTATTCTTCTTTGATCAATAAAGATATTAACGCTGATCTTGCAGCGGAGGCACTGAAGGATATCATTCCAAGCTCCAAACCCCGGATGGTAACGATCCAGGATATTCAAAAAACGGTCGGGCAGCACTATCAGGTGCGCCTCGAAGATTTTAAAGCGAAAAAACGGACGAAATCCGTCGCGTTTCCAAGGCAGATCGCTATGTACCTTTCTAGAGAAATGACGGATTCGTCCCTTCCGAAGATCGGGGAAGAGTTTGGCGGACGCGACCACACGACCGTGATTCATGCCCATGAAAAAATCAGCAAAATGCTTCAGGTTGATGATCAGCTGCAGCGTCAGGTGAAAGAGATCAGGGAATCTCTGAAAAACTAAAACGTGAATAATGTGCATAACTCCTTCTCATTCATACACAGTCTATCCACAGGTTGATAGGCTGTGTTTCCTTGTCTTTTATGAGTTATCCACATAATCACATGCCCTACTAGTACTTCTACTGCTTTTTAAAACATTATTTAATAGATTCAGACGCTAGAACAGGAGGAAAAAATGATGAAATTCGTCATTCAAAAAGATAAGCTTGCCCAAAGTGTGCAGGACGTAATGAAGGCTGTCTCTTCCAGAACCACGATTCCGATCCTTACGGGAATCAAAATTTCAGCAAACAGTGAAGGCGTAACATTGACAGGAAGCGATTCTGATATATCCATCGAGTCTTTTATTCCTGCTGAAGAAAAAGGAAAAATCAATGTTGAGGTCGAAACAGCTGGCAGCATTGTTCTCCAGGCCCGTTTTTTCAGTGAAATCGTTAAAAAACTTCCGAAGGACACAGTGGAGATGGAAGTTCAGAACCACTTTTCCACGATCATCCGGTCAGGAAAAGCTGAATTTAACCTGATTGGCCTTGATGCAGAGGAATATCCGCACCTTCCGAATGTCGAAGAAGATCATGTGTTCCGCATCCCGGCAGATTTGCTGAAAACATTGATCAGACAAACCGGGTTTGCCGTATCCACTTCTGAAACGAGACCGATACTAACAGGAGTGAACTGGCGTCTCGAGAATGGGGAATTAACGTGCATCGCAACTGACAGCCACCGGCTTGCACTACGGAAAACGTCGATTGATGGAGCAAACGAAGGCAAGTACAATGTCGTGATTCCAGGAAAAAGCCTGTCAGAGCTCAGCAAAATCCTGGATGATACAAATGATTTAACCGAAATTCTTTTTACGGACAATCAGGTGCTCTTCAAAGCGAAGAACATTTTATTCTTCTCCAGGCTTCTGGATGGCAACTATCCGGACACTTCCCGTCTGATCCCGGATGAGAGCAAAACGGATGTTCTTGTTCAGGCAAAGGAATTTCTGCAATCGATCGACCGTGCATCCTTGCTTGCAAAAGAGGGCCGGAACAATGTAGTTAAGCTTTCGACTATGGACGGAGGCATGCTTGAAATTTCCTCAAACTCTCCTGAAATCGGGAAGGTCATTGAAGAAGTGCAGACAGAGGAGATCAGCGGTGAAGAATTAAAAATTTCCTTCAGTGCCAAATATATGATGGACGCGCTTAAAGCACTGGACAGCAGTGAAATCAAAGTAAGCTTTACCGGAGCAATGCGGCCGTTTCTTATTCGGACGCCTGAGGATGACAGCATCCTGCAGCTGATTCTTCCAGTCCGCACCTATTAATCTTCAGAGAGCTGGCACTTCTACGCCAGCTCTTCTTTTGTGTCCGCTCAGAAAAGACAGTGTTCGATATAAAGAAACAAAAATCCCCTCGCTGTACTAATACAGAGTCAGGGGTTCTTTTCTTTTTTTAGGAAAAAAGTTAAAATAAAAGGTACGCCTAAATAGAACGGCCGAAATTGAACAGGAGGCGATCCTATGAGTGAGAAAAAACACGTCCGCATTGAGACGGAATATATAACCCTGGGCCAGTTTCTGAAGCTTGCCGATGTCATCCAGTCCGGCGGCATGGTCAAATGGTTTCTTGAAGAGCATGAGGTTTATGTGAATGGGGAGCCAGAGGACCGCCGCGGCAGGAAGCTGCGGAACGGTGATACGGTCGATGCAGGAGAAGCCGGGTCATTCGCTGTTATCAGCACGCATGAATAAAGCAAGGTTGGTGGATCGATGCACATTCAGGAACTGAAGCTGACAAATTACCGCAATTACTCTTCCCTCACTGTATCGTTTGAGAATAAAGTGAACGTCATTATCGGGGAAAATGCCCAGGGCAAAACGAACATGATGGAAGCTATCTACGTTCTTGCCATGGCAAAATCCCACCGGACCTCAAACGATAAAGATCTTATCCGCTGGGATGAAGAATATGCTAAAATAGAGGGAAGGGTTGTCAAGAGGGGCGGTTCCGTCCCCATGCAGCTGGTACTTTCCAAAAAAGGAAAAACAGCGAAAATCAACCACCTGGAACAGCGGAAGCTAAGCCAGTATATCGGGGCAGTCAATGTGATTATGTTCGCTCCTGAAGATCTGAACCTCGTCAAAGGAAGCCCGCAGGTGAGGAGAAGGTTTGTGGATATGGAGATCGGACAGGTTTCGGCTGTCTATTTGCATGACCTGAGCCTCTATCAGAAAATCCTTCAGCAGCGTAATCATTATCTGAAGCAGCTGCAGACCCGCAAACAGCATGACCGGACAATGCTTGACGTACTTACCCAGCAGCTGAGTGAAGCGGCTGCCAAGCTTTACAGGAAGCGGAGAGTTTTTACCAATCAGCTTGAAAAATGGGCCCAGCCCATTCATTCCGGCATCTCAAGAGGCCTTGAGACACTGACCATCCAATATAAATCTACTGCAGACGTATCAGAAGACGCGGATTTGTCGAAAATGACAGATGTGTATCTGGAAAAATTTGATGCGATAAAAGAAAGAGAAATAGAACGCGGAACCACGCTTGCCGGGCCTCACAGAGACGATCTCCAGTTCCTCGTGAACGGCCGGGACGTCCAGACCTTCGGTTCACAGGGCCAGCAGCGCACAACCGCACTGTCTTTAAAGCTCGCAGAAATCGAGCTGATTCATGAAGAGATAGGGGAATATCCTATTCTTCTTTTGGATGACGTGCTGTCGGAGCTTGACGATTACCGGCAGTCGCATCTTCTGAACACGATCCAGGGAAGGGTTCAGACCTTTGTCACGACCACCAGTGTGGAAGGGATCGATCATCAGACGCTGAAGGAAGCGGCTGCCTACCGGGTAGCCTCAGGCGGACTGGAAACGAACGAATCGGGGTGAGACGCGTATGTACATCCATCTGGGTGATGACTTTGTTGTTCCGTCGAAGGACGTAATCATGATCATGGACACGGCTTCTTCCAAAACGTCGGATATAGTACCGGAGTTTCTGGATAAGCAGAAAGAGAAAGTGGTCCGGCTTTCGGAAGGGGAAGCGAAGTCCATCGTAGTCACAGAGAAGCATATTTATTTTTCCCCCCTAGCAGCAGGAACGCTAAAGAAACGGGCGCATATCGCGTTTGATATAGATTCAATTCGAAAAACAAACTTAATGGCCCCATAAGCCGTTTGAAAAGAGCAGGTGAACTAATTGGCTATGGAACAAAAACAAGTGGAACAGCAAAGCTATGATGAAAATCAGATACAGGTTCTTGAAGGACTTGAAGCCGTAAGAAAACGTCCGGGGATGTATATCGGTTCGACAAGCGCCCGGGGACTGCATCACTTGGTCTGGGAAATTGTCGATAACAGCATTGATGAAGCCCTTGCCGGCTACTGCGATGAGATTGTCGTCACGATCGAGGAAAACAACAGCATCACAGTAACAGATAACGGACGCGGAATTCCGGTCGGAATCCATGAGAAGATGGGCCGTCCGGCTGTAGAGGTCATCATGACGGTCCTTCATGCCGGCGGAAAATTTGGCGGCGGCGGATACAAGGTGTCCGGCGGACTTCACGGAGTAGGGGCTTCGGTTGTTAATGCCCTTTCAACGAACCTGATTGTCACGGTGCACCGGGACGGCAAAATCCACCGCCAGGGCTTCCAGCGGGGGGTGCCGCAGGGTGATCTTGAAATCATCGGGGAAACGGATAAAACCGGAACGATCACTCATTTTGAACCGGATCCGGAAATTTTCTCGGAAACGACTGAATATGATTACGACACACTTGCCAACCGTTTAAGAGAGCTCGCTTTCCTGAACCGCGGCCTTAAAATCATCATTGAAGACAAACGCGAGAATAAGCGCCGGAATGAATACTATTATGAAGGCGGCATCAAATCGTATGTCGAGCACTTGAACCGTACGAAAGAAGCGATTCATGATGAGCCTGTTTACCTTGAAGGATCAAAAGACGGCATCACGATCGAGATCGCTTTTCAATACAATGACGGATACACGAGCAGCATTTACTCGTTTGCCAACAACATTCATACGTATGAAGGCGGAACGCACGAGGCCGGTTTTAAAACGGCTCTTACCCGTGTCATTAACGATTACGCCCGGAAACATAATGTTTTCAAAGACAGCGATGCCAACCTGTCCGGTGAAGATGTCCGGGAAGGGATTACCGCAATTGTAAGCATCAAGCATCCGGATCCTCAATTTGAAGGACAGACGAAAACAAAGCTTGGAAATTCGGAAGCCCGTACAGTAACCGATTCCCTCTTTGACGCAGGCTTTGAAAAATTCCTGCTCGAGAATCCTTCTGTCGCTAAGAAAATTGTGGAGAAGGGCCTCATGGCAGCCAGAGCAAGGATGGCTGCGAAAAAGGCGCGTGAGCTGACAAGACGCAAAAGTGCCCTTGAAATCTCCAATCTGCCTGGTAAACTGGCTGACTGTTCTTCTAAGGATCCTTCCATCAGCGAACTGTATGTAGTTGAGGGTGACTCTGCAGGCGGATCAGCGAAACAGGGAAGAAGCCGTCATTTTCAGGCGATCCTGCCGCTTCGCGGAAAAATCATTAACGTAGAAAAGGCCCGCCTTGATAAAATCCTTTCAAACAACGAGATCCGGACGATCATCACGGCTCTTGGAACAGGGATCGGCGAGGATTTTGATATCACTAAAGCCCGTTATCATAAAATTGTCATCATGACAGATGCAGACGTGGATGGAGCACATATCCGTACCCTGCTGCTGACGTTCTTCTACCGCTATATGCGTGAAATCATTGAGAAAGGCTATATTTACATTGCGCAGCCGCCGCTGTATAAAATTCAGCAGGGCAAACGGATTGAATATGCCTACAATGATCGCGAACTTGAACGGCTCCTTGGCGAAATCCCGCAAAATCCGAAGCCTGGAATTCAGCGGTATAAAGGACTTGGTGAGATGAACCCTGAGCAGCTTTGGGAGACAACAATGGATCCGGAATCCAGAACCCTTCTCCAGGTCAGCCTTCAGGATGCGATCGAAGCGGATGAAACCTTTGATATCCTTATGGGAGACAAAGTAGAGCCGCGCCGCCATTTCATTGAAGAAAATGCACAATACGTTAAAAACCTTGATATTTAACTCTCAAATGCCCGCTCATGCAGCGGGCATTTTTTTATAAAGGCTGGTTTTAACTAGTTTACTTAAGGAACGCAGGAGCTTCTGACCTCCTGTTTATCAGGTGCTGGAAAAAAGCATGTAAGAGTTTACAGCTTAGGAAGCTGTTGGTATGATAGAATTGACGTAAACGTTTACACGAGTATTTTTTTGCCTGTTTGCGTAAACGTTTACGAACTAAGAGAGGAGACTGCAGCATGTGGAGAAAACGGTTTGCAGCATCTTTCGGTCTAGCTGCCGGCACGTTTCTGCTCGCCGGATGCCAGGCTGAGAATGCATCATCTGACGGAAAAATAAAGCTCGAGCTGTTTTCCAATAAAGCAGAGAACGTCGGTACATTCGAAGGGCTGATCACAGAGTTTGAAAAAGAGAATCCAGCGATTGATATTCAGCTGAACGCGCCGCCTGAAGCAGAAACCGTGCTGAAGACGAGGCTGGTAAAAGAGGATATGCCTGACCTGCTCGCCATAGGAGGCAACGGTTCTTACGGTGAACTCGCGAATGCCGGCATCTTTTATGACTTTTCCAAAAGCGGCCTGCTTGATCAGGTGAAGCCGTCCTATACTGAGATGATTGATGAGCTTGCCAATGAAAAAGAGGGTACATACGGGATTCCATTTGCTACGAACGCCAATGTGGTCATATACAACAAGGCAAAATTGAAGGAATACGGACTGACCCCTCCAAATATATGGAGTGACTTCATTGGACAGTTGGAAACAGTTAAAAAAGCAGGAGATGTGCCGATCTACTTCACTTTAAAAGATGCATGGACCGGGATGATCCCATGGAATTCTGTAGCAGGAAATCTTCAGGGTGAAAATTTTGCCGAAAAAAAGCGAAACGATAAAGCGAGCTTTACGGAAGATTATAACGATGTTGCAGACAAAATGCTGACGCTCCTCCAGTACGGGCATCAAAACAATTACGGTTACGGCTATGCAGATGGAAATAAGGCATTTGCCAACGGGGAAGGGGTCTTTTACCTCCAGGGAAACTGGGCAATCCCGGAGATCCAGAAACTGAATCCTGATCTGGAAATGGGGGTTTTCCCGCTCCCAGTAACGGATGATCCAAAGAAAAACAACCTCGTTTCAGGAGTCGATGTTCTCCTGACGATGAATAAAGAGATTGAACATGAAGAGGAAGCAAAGAAATTCCTGGCCTTTATGCTGGAAAAAGAGAATTCAAAGCGCTACATCGATGAGCAGAAGGCATTTTCTGCCCTGGAAGATGTGATTCAGGAGGACCCGGTCATGCAGGGCATCCAGGAAAGCTTTGAGAAGGAGCAGCTGACCGGTTTCCCCGATCACGCCTATCCAAGAGCTATCCGGGCTGAGGGGCTGATTCAGGAATTCCTGATCAGAAAAGATAAAGAGGCATTTTTGCGTAAGATGGACCGGGAGTGGGACAAGGTTCAAAACCGCTATTAAACAATTGAGAGGGGAGGACTGGGGAGATGAAAAATAGACAGCGTGCCTTTATGTTGATGACCATCCCGGCACTCATTCTGTTCTTTGTTTTTCACACATACCCTGCACTTCAGGGAATCTATTACAGCTTCACAGATTATAAAGGCTACGGGGAATGGAGCTTCGTCGGTCTGAAAAACTACTTCAATGTGTTTCAGGATGAACGGGCGCTTCAGGCGTACGGATTTACCTTTCAGTTTGCGGTGGTCGCTACAATTCTCGTGAATGTTTTCAGCTTGCTGATCGCCATCGGCCTCAATTCCAGGATCAAATTTTCAAAAACGCTGAGAGCCGTTTACTTTTTGCCGAACATCCTGAGCATTTTGATCGTCGGCTACATATTCAACTTTATTTTCACCATGTTTGTGCCGGAGATCGCCCAGGTGCTTGGCATTAATGCCCTGGCTGAAAACATCCTCGGGAAGCCCGATGTTGCCTGGCTTGGAATACTGACTGTATCTGTATGGCAGGCGGTTGCATTTAATACGATCCTTTATCTGGCCGGGCTTGTTACCATTCCGGAGGATATGTATGAAGCGGCAAGCATCGATGGGGCGGGTGTATGGAGAAAGTTCTGGAACATTACCTTCCCGCTCATCGCACCGTTCTTCACGATCAATATGGTTCTTGCGATGAAGAACTTCCTGATGATCTTCGACCACATCATCGCTATGACCGGCGGAGGCCCCGGGACGTCTACTGAGTCTATCTCGCTCCTTATCTTCCGCGGAGGATTTGAGGGTGGAGAATTTGCCTATCAGTCTGCCAACGCTGTGATCTATTTCCTTGTGATTGTGATTATTTCGGTTGTGCAGCTGCGTTACCTGCAGAGAAGAGAGGTGGAGCTGTAATGAAAAAAGGAAAAACGAACTGGCTCGTAACCCTCCTTCTGCTGGCGGGCTCGGTGCTCATCTTATTTCCGCTGTACCTGGCTGTAACGATCTCGTTTAAAACACCGGAGGAAATGGGCAAGTCCCTGCTCGCCTTGCCGGAACAGTGGAATTTCTCAAACTATGCAAAAGCGATTGAACTGACGAACTTTTTCAATGCATTCGGGAACAGTCTGCTGATTACGGTCTTTGTCGTCGTCCTCACTCTATTGACAAATTCCATGGTGGCCTACGCGATCGCCCGGAACATGCATAAAAAATTCTATAAGTTTATCTTTTATTATCTCGTTAGTGCGATGTTCATTCCGTTTCCGATCATCATGCTTCCGATCGTGAAGCAGACTGCTCAGTGGAACCTGGATAACCTGATCGGCCTGATTTTCCTTTATGTCGTTTACGGACTCGCCTTTAACGTGTTTTTATATGTCGGGTACATTAAATCCATTCCGAAAGAGCTTGAGGAGGCAGCGATTGTGGATGGCGCAAGTACATGGGGCGTCTTCTGGAAGGTTATCTTCCCGCTGCTGATGCCGATGAATGCAACGGTTGGAATCCTGACAACCCTCTGGGCCTGGAATGACTTCATGCTGCCGCTCGTTATCATCAGCGACCGGGAGCTCTCGACACTGCCGCTTGTCCAGTTCGTTTTCCAGGGACAGTTCAGCACCGACTACAATCTCGCTTTCTCTTCCTATCTGATGGCACTTGCCCCAATGATTCTCGTTTATATCATTGCGCAAAAATGGATCATCAGGGGAGTAACAAAGGGTGCGATCAAATAAAGCATCAGAGCCTCCTGCCATGCAGGGGGCTTTTTTCCTTTAGCCATGCGCGACATTTTCCGTAATTGACGTGTAATATAAAGGGATTATTGATATAATGGAGAATATGGCCTGATTTAAGCTGCTATAATCTTTCATACGATTTTGATATAAACGGAGATAGTTTTTCTAACTCCCAAACTAAAGTTCTGGGGAGGTTTAAACATGGCTGAAGATAAGACACCTCAAGTGAGGGAAATAAATATCAGTCAGGAAATGCGGTCGTCCTTTTTGGATTACGCGATGAGCGTAATCGTTTCGAGGGCCCTTCCTGATGTAAGGGACGGACTGAAGCCCGTCCACCGCCGGATTCTTTACGCAATGAATGACCTCGGCATGACAAGCGATAAGCCTTTTAAAAAGTCTGCCCGTATCGTCGGAGAAGTAATCGGTAAGTATCACCCCCACGGTGACTCTGCTGTTTATGACACGATGGTCCGGATGGCGCAGGACTTTAACTTCCGCTATATGCTGGTGGACGGCCACGGAAACTTCGGTTCGGTGGATGGAGATGCAGCAGCTGCGATGCGTTACACAGAAGCGCGCATGTCCAAAATCTCAATGGAAATCTTGAGAGATATTAATAAAGATACGATCGATTATCAGGATAACTATGATGGTTCCGAGAAAGAACCGGTCGTTCTTCCAGCCAGATTCCCCAACCTGCTCGTTAACGGTGCAGCAGGAATCGCGGTCGGGATGGCAACGAATATTCCCCCGCATCAGCTCGGTGAAATCATTGACGGAGTCCTTGCTGTCAGCAAAAATCCGGAAATTTCAATAGCTGAACTGATGGACATCATTCCGGGACCGGATTTCCCGACAGCTGGCCAGATCCTCGGGCGCAGCGGAATCCGCAAGGCCTACGAGACAGGTCGCGGCTCGATCATCATCCGCGCCAAAGTGGAAATTGAAGAAAAGCCGTCGGGCAAGCAGGTAATTCTCGTTCATGAGCTTCCTTATCAGGTAAACAAGGCGAGACTGATCGAAAAGATTGCCGACCTCGTCCGTGATAAGAAGATTGATGGAATTTCCGACCTCCGTGATGAGTCAGACCGGAACGGAATGAGAATTGTCATAGAAGTCCGCAAAGATGCGAATGCCAACGTTCTTTTGAACAACCTCTATAAACAGACGGCTCTTCAGACAAGCTTTGGAATCAACATGCTTGCTCTGGCAGACGGCCAGCCGCAGGTATTAAATTTGAAACAGTTCCTTGAGCATTACCTTGAGCATCAGAAAGTCGTTATTAAACGCCGTACTGCGTTCGAACTGAGAAAAGCGGAAGCACGGGCCCATATATTAGAAGGCCTGCGCATCGCACTCGATCATCTCGATGCGGTCATCGCCCTGATCCGCGGATCACAGACGACGGATATTGCGCGTAATGGCTTAATGGAGCAGTTTTCCCTCAGTGAAAAGCAGGCACAGGCGATCCTTGATATGCGCCTTCAGCGCCTGACCGGACTGGAGCGGGAAAAAATCGAAGAGGAATACCAGGGCCTCGTTGCTCTGATTGCCGAGCTTAAAGCGATCCTTGCCGATGAAGAAAAAGTTCTTGAAATCATCAGGGAAGAGCTTCTTGAAATCAAAGAGCGCTTCAACGATGTGCGCCGTACGGAAATTATCGCAGGTGGTGCAGAAATCTTTGAGGACGAGGATCTGATTCCGGAAGAAAATATCGTTCTGACCCTCACACATAAGGGCTACATCAAGCGCCAGCCGATCTCGGCCTACCGCAGCCAAAAGCGCGGAGGCAGAGGAATACAGGGAATGGGTACAAATGAAGATGATTTCGTTGATCAGTTATTGACGACTTCTACTCATGATACGATCCTGTACTTCACGAACAAAGGAAAAGTGTACCGGACAAAAGGATACGAAATTCCTGAGTACGGACGGACGGCGAAGGGTCTTCCGATCATCAACCTTCTCGGAGTCGAGCGGGATGAGTGGGTGAAAGCCATTATTCCGGTATCGGAATTTGCAGATGACTGGTATTTGTTCTTCACCACAAAGCAGGGGATATCCAAGAGGACACCTCTTTCCCAATTCGCGAACATCCGTACAAACGGCCTGATCGCCCTTGGATTGCGTGAGGAAGATGAATTAATCTCAGTCCGTCTGACCGACGGATCGAAAGACATCATCATCGGAACGAAGGATGGCATGATGATCCGTTTCCCTGAATCCGACGTCCGCCAGATGGGAAGAACCGCAACCGGCGTGAAAGGCATCAGCCTGAGTGAAGATGATGAAGCAGTAGGGATGGAGATTCTGGAGGAAGACACAGATATCCTGATCGTGACCCGCAATGGATTTGGAAAACGGACTCCTGCCGGAGAGTACCGCATTCAGAGCCGTGGAGGAAAGGGTCTGAAAACCTGCAACATTACAGATAAGAACGGGCCGGTCGTTTCATTTAAAGCATCCGCAGGCGAAGAGGATCTCATGCTGATTACAGCAAACGGGGTTCTGATCCGCATGGATGTAAACGATATTTCTACAATGGGAAGGAACACACAGGGGGTACGCCTGATCCGATTGGGTGAAAACCACCACGTTTCCACAGTTGCTCTTGTAGAAAAAGAAGAGCTGGAAGAAAATCATCCAGAAGCAGAATAAAATAATGACAAAAAAAGGAGCAGCCGTTAAAGGTTGCTCCTTTTTGTGCCGATATAAATGATAAATAGGTCTAATGACTCAATTTATCTAAAAGGGGGGCTGCAGGTGAGGACCGGACTTGAACAGTTAATAGAAGGGTGTATCCTATCTGAAGATGTGACGAGCAGATCAAGAGATCCGATTATGAAGAAGGACACCATTCTCAATCAGGAGATGATCGGAGTACTGAATGCATTTCTTATAAAAGAAGCAGCTGTAAAGCCTTATCTGAGCAGCGGAGAGCCTTTTCAGCCGGGTTATTCGATTCAAAGCAGGCAGCAGTCACCACAGGAAAGCTTTTCGGATTGTACTTCAGATTTCAGAAAAAATGCGGAACTGTTTCATCTTGCGTTTCTTTCCTGGCAGTCAGGAGCAGCTGTGGATCTGCCTAAAATCAGAGAGATTGTCCTGCCTCTTGCAGAAAGGTATAAGGAGGAGCCCGGAGAGCTGCTGAAAATCCCTTCAGCATTTTCAAGCCAGGCCTATGTAGCTCAGCACAGTCTGGCAGTATCCATGCTGAGTGCCTTTATTGCAAACCAGCTCGGTTTTCCGCAGGGAGAAGTGAACCAGATTGCATTGGCGGGAGCGTTAAGTGACTGCGGAATGGCCAAAATGACTCCGGCAGTCCTGCAAAAGAAACTCGCACTCACGGATCGGGAATTCGCTGAGATTAAACAGCATTCCATCGCCGGCTATAAAATGATTAAAGAAATATCAACAATTAAAGAAGGAGTGAAGGTTGGCGTCCTCCAGCACCATGAGCGGCTGGACGGCAGCGGGTATCCGCTCGGAGTCAAAGGCGAACAGCTTCATCCATACGGAAAAATCGTAGCCGCTGCTGATACATTCATGGCTATGATCTGTCCGAGACCGTATCGGAGCCCCCTCTCACCTTTTAAGGTAATAGAAGAAATGAAACAGGACAGCTTCGGGAAATTTGATCTGAGTACAGTTGATGTAATATCAAAAATGCTTGCCCGGCTGCTCCGCGGCTCACATGTTAAACTGTCAGATGGAACGATTGGGGAAGTCATTTTTACGGACCCGCAGCATCCGGTCAGACCCATTATCCGGACGAACGGAAAAGAAATGGTGCAGCTTGAAAAGCGGCTGGATCTTTATATAGAAGAAATCCTCTAAGAAGCCGAATCTTCCCGGCTTCTTTTTTCAGCGGTTTGCAGCGGGTAAACCGCGGCTCCATGCGAAAGGTGAAGCGATCCGACAGAGGAGTGCGGATAAGAAGGGCCTGAGAAATCTTCCTCTTTTAAAGTAATTACTAAGCATCAGAATGAGTTTAGTTAGGTGCGAGAAAAAAAGATCAAAAAAGTTTTAGAAAAACCTTGACCATGGATAGTGCCCGGTGGTATATTAAGATAGTTCCTTCGGGAGCAGTGCTAAAAAGTTCCTTGAAAACTAAACAAATCGAAGTGCCAACGTTAATTCTAAAGTTTTAAACAAGAGCTAGTCAAACACTTTTTGGAGAGTTTGATCCTGGCTCAGGACGAACGCTGGCGGCGTGCCTAATACATGCAAGTCGAGCGGATCTCT
>NZ_WMIB01000012.1 GCF_009711125.1 Metabacillus mangrovi
AACGTAAGGCATGACACTCGTGAACATTCGTTATCCAGTTTTGAAAGAGCAATCTTTCTAAAGATCTGGCAGTTATGGCGAAGAGGCCACACCCGTTCCCATACCGAACACGGAAGTTAAGCTCTTCAGCGCCGATGGTAGTTGGGGGTTTCCCCCTGTGAGAGTAGGACGCCGCCAGGTTCATATGAAGAGATCCGCCCGCTGAGGGCGGGTTTTTTTGTGTTTTTCGGTTTTCGGGAGGCATGCATATCCAGGAGTTGAAGCCGGTGGATACGCTCGGGTTTTGTGACTGGAGAGGGGTGGCGGATACGCGGACAATCACCGGATTGGGGGCACTTTTAAGGTGTGCAGCAGATACACTGCGGTTCTGGTTCCCTTTGACAGACTTCTGGTAGTAGTGCAATGGGCCAGCGTTTCGGTGATATATAAGGAAATTCGATAATATATTAGAAATATCGATAATAAAAAAAGAAATTCGATAATATATGAAAAAATTCGATAATAAAGGATGCCTTTTCGATAATATATTGAAAAACTGATCGAAAAAGGTGGGGTTCCACACTTTTTGAGGCAGCCGAAGGCAGAGTTTGAGACTAGGCCAAGGAATCCATCCACCCAAAATGAGCGTTGAAGCCGTTTCGCAAATAAATGAGTGATTTTCGCAAATAAGTCAGGAGATTTCTTTTCGCAAATAAAAAATTTTTTTTGCAAATAAGTAGGAGGTTTTGGCAAATAACCTGCTGGAGCTGTCCTTTATTCCAGTCGGAAGCTAGCAAAAACCAAGTTTTAAAGCCATTTTTCATCCTCAAGACCGGGACCAGGAGTGCAGACCTGCACGAAACGTCGATATCCAGCCAAAATCGAACGATAAATCCCCAAAAACGGCCGATAAGTCTACAAATATTAATAAAGTCTAGATCCATAATCATTATCAGTTTACATAACGCCCCCTCCCCGCTGCTACCTCGATCTCCACCACCCCCAGCCCCGTCCCCACCACCACAGCCCCGTCCACCATCTCCACCCCTCTCTAAAACACCCATCCCCATTTGTCACACCCCCACTCCCCATATATAATAAAGAAACACTAACAACCCAGAGAGGAAGTATCAAATGCCGGAAAAGCCACAAAAAAAGAAATTTGAAGTTGCGGAGAATGAGAGCATTGCCGATGTTCTGGACCGCATGAAAGAGGAAGGATACTCTCCAGTCCGCCGTATGGAGGAGCCTATTTTCAAAGAGGTTAAAAAGAATGGAAAAACAGAGATTTTACCGGCAGGACGGAAGCTGGTTTTCGAAGGGAAGTTGCTGTAAATCCGAACATTAATAAGTGACACATAAGTATCGTTCGATATTTACGGTTGACATGTGACAAAATCTCCTGTTATGATTAGGATGAAAATTGAACAACGAAGCCTTCATATATAGTTGGGGATATGGCCCAGAAGTTTCTACCCGGACACCGTAAATGACCGGACTATGAGGGGAAGTAGCGCTGCGGACATAGATGTTTACATACTGTGCCCGGTTCGTCTTGCTTTCTCTATAGAAGCAGGATGGCCGGGCTTTTTCTATATTTTTTATGAGAATGGGGGAGCCGGTATGATAGAGCAGGTTGGAGTCATTATGGGGAGCCAGTCCGATTGGGAGACGATGGCCCATGCGTGCAAGGTGCTGGATGAGCTTGAGATTTTCTATGAAAAGAAGGTGGTTTCGGCCCACCGTACTCCGGATTTGATGTTTGATTATGCAGAGATCGCGAGAGACCGTGGATTAAAGGTCATCATCGCCGGGGCCGGCGGTGCGGCTCATCTGCCTGGGATGGTGGCATCCAAAACGACTCTTCCTGTGATCGGGGTGCCGATTCAGTCTAAAGCGCTGAACGGACTTGATTCCCTCCTTTCAATTGTCCAGATGCCTGGCGGCGTTCCAGTCGCAACGGTTGCCATCGGAAAAGCCGGCGCTGTGAATGCTGCTCTTCTTGCGGCTCAAATTCTATCCATTCACGATAGCCGGATTGCAGCCGCTCTTACCAGGCGGAGGGAAGAGATCCGCAATTCGGTTCTGGAAAGCAGTGATCAGCTTGTATAAGCAGATTTTGCCCGGCAGTACGATCGGAATCATCGGCGGGGGCCAGCTCGGCAGAATGATGGCGCTGGATGCAAGGAACATGGGCTACCGGATCGCGGTCCTTGATCCTGTACCGAACAGTCCGTGCGGACAGGTGGCTGATGTGGAGATTACGGCAGCCTACAGTGACCTTGCTGCAATCCAGCAGCTTGCAGCTGTCAGCGATGTGATCACGTACGAGTTTGAGAACATTGATTACCATGCCCTTACCTGGCTTGAGCAGAATGCATACCTTCCGCAAGGGAGCAGGCTGCTCGCTGTTACACAGGACAGACAAACGGAAAAAGAAGCGATAGTAGCTGCGGGATGCGACGTCGCTCCTTACCGGATCCTTGAAGATGGCTCAGACTTTGAAGAAGCAATGGAAGACGTCGGCTTTCCGGCCGTACTAAAGACATGCAGAGGGGGATATGACGGCAAAGGGCAGACGGTTATCAGAGGACCGGAGGATTTCGAGGAGGCCCGAGAGCTGCTGAACGAGGCGAAATGCATTCTTGAAAAATGGGTACCGTTTGAAAAGGAACTGTCCCTCATTGTAACCCGGAATCCGGACGGTGCTGTCATGACGTTTCCGGCCGCAGAGAACATCCACATCGGAAACATCCTGCACCAAAGCATCGTACCGGCGAGAATTTCAATAGAAACCGAAGAACTGGCCCGAAGAGCAGCACTGAAGCTGGCAGAGCGTTTTGAGCTGATTGGAACGCTGGCAGTTGAAATGTTCCTTACAGAAGACGGAGAGATCTACATCAATGAGCTTGCACCGAGACCGCATAATTCGGGACATTACACAATGGATCTGTGTGAGACGTCACAGTTTGAACAGCACATCCGGGCCATTTGCAATTTGCCTCTCGGAAGGACAGATTTAGTAAAAAAAGGGCTGATGGTAAACGTATTAGGCGAACATATGGAGCCTGTTTTAAATAATCTTTCGTTTTTAGATGAAGCTGCGTTATACTTGTACGGTAAAAAAGAAAACAAGCCAAAGAGAAAAATGGGGCATGTGAACTTTAAAACGGACTTCATTGAAGAAACGATGGAAAAAATATCGAAGCAGTGGGGTCAATAGAAGAACGGAGGATTTACGATGATCGAACGTTATACAAGACCGGAAATGGGGGCCATCTGGACGGAGGAGAACCGTTTTCAGGCTTGGCTTGAGGTGGAGATTCTTGCATGTGAAGCATGGGCAGAGCTCGGAGTGATTCCGAAAGAGGATACCGTGCTTCTTCGTAAGAATGCATCCTTTGATATTAACCGCATTAAAGAAATAGAAGAAGAGACGAGACATGATGTTGTTGCATTCACAAGAGCGGTTTCCGAGACGCTTGGGGAAGAACGCAAGTGGGTCCATTACGGTCTGACGTCTACAGATGTAGTGGATACAGCGCTGTCTTACCTGCTGAAGCAGGCGAACGATATTTTGAGGGCAGATCTTGAGCGCTTTGTTGAAATCCTGAAAAACAAAGCCATCGAGCATAAATATACGGTCATGATGGGCCGCACGCACGGTGTCCATGCAGAGCCAACTACGTTCGGCCTAAAGCTTGGTTTATGGTATGAGGAAATGAAGCGAAACCTGGAGCGCTTTAACCGGTCGGCGGAAGGCATTGAATTTGGCAAAATGTCCGGTGCGGTTGGAACGTATGCGAACATTGATCCATTTGTGGAAAAATACGTGTGCGAAAAGCTTGGCCTGCAGCCGGCTCCAATTTCAACCCAGACATTGCAGCGTGACCGCCATGCAGATTACATGGGCACCCTTGCGCTCATTGCTACGTCCATTGAAAAATTTGCTGTAGAGATCCGTGGTCTACAAAAAAGTGAAACGCGTGAGGTCGAGGAATTTTTCGCTAAAGGACAAAAGGGTTCATCCGCAATGCCGCATAAACGCAATCCGATCGGATCTGAAAACATGACAGGGCTTGCCCGTGTGATCCGCGGATACATGATGACCGCTTACGAAAATGTACCGCTCTGGCATGAACGGGACATCTCCCATTCATCCGCTGAACGGATTATTCTGCCGGATGCGACGATCGCCTTGAACTATATGCTGAACCGTTTCGGTAATCTCGTTAAAAACCTGACCGTTTTCCCTGAGAACATGAAGCGCAACATGGACCGTACACTTGGTCTGATCTACTCCCAGCGCGTCCTGCTTGCTCTCATTGATTCAGGCATGGCACGTGAAGCAGCATATGATCTTGTGCAGCCGAAAGCAATGGAGGCATGGGAAACGCAAACCCATTTCCGGACATTAGTAGAAGCGGATCCGGCTGTTACGGAACGGTTAACACCTGCCGTAATCGATGACTGCTTTGATTATAACTATCATTTGAAAAACGTAGATGCCATTTTTAACAGGCTCGGTTTATAAAAAAATGAAGAGGCAAAGCCAATCTTTGCCTCTTTTCAATCTTAAGATTCCCAATATTCCGACTACAGGAGGGTGAAATAGATGGAACTGCTTTATGAGGGAAAAGCGAAGCGCATTTACAGAACAGAGCGTCAGGGGAAACTGCTTGTTTCCTATAAAGATGCTGCAACAGCATTTAACGGGGAGAAAAAAACAGAGATTACCGGAAAAGGGCGGCTGAACAACGAGATTTCTGTTCTGATTTTTGAAAAGCTCAAAGAAGCCGGCATTGCGAACCACCTGATCCGTAAAGTTTCTGAAACCGAGCAGCTTGTAGAGGAAGTCACGATTATCCCGCTTGAAGTCGTTGTGCGGAACATCGTTGCCGGAAGTATGGCGAAGCGTCTCGGCATTCAGGAAGGAACGCCGATTCCGGAACCGATTGTTGAGTTTTACTACAAAGATGATGCACTCGGAGACCCGCTCATCACAGAAAGCCATATTGCCCTGTTAAACGCGGCCACACCGGAGCAGACCGCTGAATTGAAAGAAAAAGCCCTCAAAGTAAACCAAATCCTCATTCCTTATTTTGCCCAAAGAAATGTGAGGTTAATAGACTTTAAGCTCGAGTTTGGTCTCCGCAAAGACGGAACGATTCTGCTGGCCGATGAAATATCCCCGGATACATGCCGCCTCTGGGATGCAGAGACGGGAGAAAGACTGGATAAAGATGTATTCCGCCGCGACTTGGGCAGTTTGACAAATGCCTACGAAGAAATCTTAAAACGATTGGGAGGACCCGCTCATGTATAAAGTGAAGGTATATGTCAGTTTAAGAGAAAGCATTCTGGATCCGCAGGGGAACGCCGTGAAGAGCGCGCTCCACAGCATGAACTACAGGGAAGTCCAGGATGTACGCATCGGGAAGTACATGGAGCTTATGATTGAAAAAACAGACCGTCCGCTTGAAGAGACAGTGAGGGAAATGTGTGAAAAGCTTTTGGCAAACACCGTGATTGAAGACTACCGGTTCGAAGCAGAGGAGGTCGTGGTCCAGTGAAATTCGCAGTAATCGTGTTTCCGGGATCCAACTGTGATGTGGATATGTACCATGCAGTAAAGGATGAGCTTGGAGAGGAAGCAGAGTACGTCTGGCATGATGCGAATGATCTGAGCGGCTATGACGGCATTCTTTTGCCCGGGGGATTCTCGTATGGAGATTACCTGCGCTCCGGTTCCATCGCTCATTTCTCAAATGTCATGGCACAAGTGAAAAAAGCAGCTGAGCAAGGAAAGCCGGTGCTTGGTGTCTGCAACGGATTTCAGATCCTGCTGGAAGCAGGGCTGCTTCCGGGTGCTATGAAGCGGAATGAAGGGCTGAAATTCAAATGTGAACCGGCCTCTCTAAAGGTGGTCAATGCCGGTACCCTGTTCACATCCACCTATGCAGAAAACCAGATCATCTCGATCCCAATCGCCCACGGAGAAGGAAACTATTTCTGTGATGAGCTGACGCTGAAAAGGCTGAACGAGAATAACCAGATCGTGTTTACATACAGCGAAAATCCAAACGGCAGCCTCGCAGACATCGCAGGGATCACAAACGAACGGGGAAATGTCCTCGGCATGATGCCGCATCCTGAACGCGCTGTCGATTCCATGCTTGGAAGCGCTGACGGCTTAAAGCTGTTTCAATCGATCGTCAAAAACTGGAGGGAAGCACATGTCACTACTTCTTGAGCCAAATCCTGAACAAATCAAAGCCGAAAAAGTGTATCAGCAAATGGGAATCAGCGACGAGGAATTCGCGATGGTGGAGTCCATTCTCGGCAGGCTTCCCAACTACACGGAAACGGGTATCTTCTCGGTCATGTGGTCGGAGCACTGCAGCTATAAAAACTCCAAGCCGGTGCTGAAAAAGTTCCCTGTTACAGGAGAGCACGTCCTGCAGGGGCCGGGCGAAGGAGCAGGGATCGTCGATATCGGCGATAACCAGGCGGTCGTTTTCAAAATTGAGAGCCATAACCATCCTACCGCTGTAGAGCCTTACCAGGGTGCTGCAACAGGTGTCGGCGGCATCATCCGCGATGTTTTCTCAATGGGCGCTCGTCCCATCGCCCTGTTGAACTCGCTGAGATTCGGTGAACTGAAATCACCGCGTGTGAAGTATTTGTTTGAAGAAGCAGTGGCAGGAATAGCCGGCTACGGAAACTGCATCGGCATCCCGACGGTCGGCGGCGAAGTTCAGTTCGACGACTCCTATGAAGGGAATCCGCTTGTGAATGCGATGTGTGTCGGGCTGATTGACCATAAGGATATAAAAAAAGGCCAGGCAAAAGGGCTTGGCAACACCGTTATGTATGTTGGGGCAAAAACAGGGCGCGACGGCATTCATGGTGCGACCTTCGCTTCCGAAGAACTGAATGAAAAGTCCGATGAAAAGCGCCCCGCCGTTCAGGTCGGAGATCCGTTCATGGAAAAGCTTCTCCTTGAAGCCTGCCTGGAAGTGATCCAGAACGATGCGCTTGTCGGCATTCAGGACATGGGAGCGGCTGGCCTGACCAGTTCTTCTGCTGAAATGGCGAGCAAGGCCGGATCAGGAATCGAAATGAACCTCGACTTGATCCCGCAGCGTGAATACGGGATGACCCCTTACGAAATGATGCTCTCTGAATCCCAGGAGCGGATGCTGCTTGTGATCGAGAAAGGCCGCGAGCATGAAATCGAAGCGATTTTTGCGAAATATGAGCTGGAAGCTGTTTCAGTCGGAACCGTGACAGATGATAAAATGCTCCGCCTCGTTCATAGGGGAGAAGTCGTCGGCGAGATTCCAGTCGATGCCCTGGCAGAGGAAGCACCGGTGTATCACAAACCATCGGCGGAGCCTGCTTATTTCCGTGCCTTTCAGCAAATGGAGGAGACGGTTCCTCAAGTAGCGGATTTAGAGGAGACGCTCGTGAATCTTCTGAAGCAGCCGACCATCGCGAGCAAGGAATGGGTCTACAATCAATATGATTACATGGTCCGCACGAACACAGTCGTCGCGCCGGGATCGGATGCGGCCGTACTGCGCATCCGCGGTACGAAAAAAGCCCTCGCGATGACAACGGACTGCAATTCCCGCTACCTGTATCTCGATCCGGAAACAGGCGGGAAAATTGCTGTGGCTGAAGCAGCCCGGAACATCGTATGCTCCGGTGGAACACCGCTCGCGATTACAGACTGCCTCAATTTCGGCAATCCGGAAAAGCCGGAGATTTTCTGGCAGTTGGAAAAAGCAGCAGACGGAATGAGTGAAGCGTGCAGGGTCCTTCATGCTCCGGTCATCGGAGGCAACGTTTCCCTTTATAATGAAACGAACGGAACGGCCATCTACCCGACACCTGTCATTGGAATGGTCGGCCTGATTGAAGATACGGACTACATCACGACGCAGCATTTTAAAGAAGCCGGCGACTTGATATATGTAATGGGCGAAACGAAGCCCGAGTTCGGCGGGAGCGAGCTGCAAAAGCTTGTATACGGTGAAATATACGGAAAAGCACCGGCTCTAGATTTAGCTGTGGAAAAAGAACGCATGGATCGTTTGTCAAAAGCGATCCGCGAAGGCCTCGTTCAATCTGCACATGACGCAGCAGAGGGCGGACTTTCCGTAGCGCTTGCCGAGTCTGCGTTCTCACGGAACGGACTTGGAGCTGAAGTTGAACTATCAGGGGACGCTGTTACAGCATTATTCAGTGAAACCCAATCCCGTTATGTGATGACCGTACGTCCTGAACACCAAGGACGGTTTGAAGAGATAACCGACTCGGTTAAAATCGGCCGGGTCACAGATGATGGAAAACTCACCATCCGCGGAAGCCAAGGGGAACAGTGGGTGGATACAAGCATCGAGAAGCTTGAAGCCGCCTGGAGAGGAGCCATCCCATGCTTGCTGAAATCAAAGGATTAAACGAGGAATGCGGGGTATTCGGAATTTGGGGGCACCCGGACTCAGCCCAGATTACGTACTATGGCCTGCACAGTTTGCAGCACAGGGGCCAAGAAGGCGCAGGGATTGTAACGACGGACGGCAAGACGATGGATTGTGAAAAGGGACTCGGGCTGATCACCGATGTGTTCAATAAAGGGCAGCTTGGCGAAATGAGCGGGAAAGCCGCAATCGGCCATGTCCGCTATGCGACAGCGGGAGGCGGCGGATTTGAAAATGTCCAGCCTCTTATGTTCCGGTCGCAAAACGGCGGTCTGGCGCTTGCCCACAACGGCAACCTGGTGAACGCGAATCACCTGAAACATCAGCTTGAAAGCCAGGGCAGCATTTTTCAAACGACCTCCGACACGGAGGTACTCGCCCATCTCATCAAGAGGAGCGGCCATTTTTCCCTGAAGGATAAAGTGAAAAATGCGCTCTCGATGCTGAAGGGCGCTTACGCTTTTCTCATCCTGACGGAAACGGAAATGATGGTGGCGCTTGATCCGAACAGCCTCCGCCCGCTGTCGCTCGGCCTGCTTGGCGATGCGTATGTGGTCGCATCTGAAACATGTGCCTTTGATATTGTCGGAGCGGATTATTTGAGGGAAGTCCAGCCCGGCGAGCTGATCATTATCAATGATGAGGGCATGACGTCTGAGAGGTTTACGATGTCAAGCAACCGGACGATCTGCAGCATGGAATACATCTATTTTTCCAGACCCGACAGCAACATCGACGGAATCAACGTTCACACTGCCCGCAAAAATCTCGGAAAGCGGCTTGCACAGGAAGCCGCAGTGGAAGCAGACGTTGTAACTGGTGTGCCGGATTCTTCGATATCGGCTGCCATCGGCTATGCAGAAGCATCCGGAATCCCGTATGAGCTCGGGCTTATTAAAAATCGGTATGTCGGACGCACATTTATCCAGCCTTCGCAGTCGCTTCGCGAGCAGGGAGTGAAAATGAAGCTTTCCGCTGTCCGCGGGGTCGTCGAAGGGAAACGGGTCGTGATGGTCGATGATTCAATCGTCCGCGGGACGACGAGCCGGCGGATTGTCCAGATGCTGAAAGAAGCGGGTGCGACCGAAGTGCACGTCCGGATCAGTTCACCGCCAATCGCCCATCCATGTTTTTACGGGATCGACACGTCTACTCACGAGGAGCTGATCGCCTCCTCCCACAGTCCCGAAGAAATCCGGGAACTCATCGGCGCGGATTCGATTGCCTTTATCAGTCCGGAAGGCCTGCTCGAAGGCATCGGCCGGCCGTATGAGGGAGAAACAAGGGGACAGTGCATGGCCTGCTTTACCGGCCGCTACCCGACGGAAATTTATGCGGATACCGTCCTGCCTCACGAAAAAGAAGCCAAATCAGGTACCCGCTAAGGAGGAATTGCGATGTCAAAAGCGTATCAGGATGCAGGAGTGAACATTGAGGCAGGCTACGAAGCCGTCTCCAGGATGAAAAAACATGTTGAGCGCACGAAGCGCAATGGTGCCATCGGTCTGCTCGGCGGCTTTGGCGGAGTCTTTGACCTGTCAGCCCTGAATTACCGGAAGCCGGTTCTCGTTTCAGGAACAGACGGCGTCGGAACGAAGCTGAAGCTCGCTTTTCTGGCGGACCGTCATGATACAATTGGAATTGACGCGGTTGCGATGTGTGTGAATGATATCCTCGCTCAAGGAGCAGAACCGCTTTTTTTCCTCGACTATTTAGCTCTTGGAAAAGCCGATCCGGAAAAAATTGAACAAATCGTCAAGGGCATTGCAGACGGCTGCGAAGAAGCAGGCTGTGCACTGATCGGCGGCGAGACAGCAGAGATGCCGGGCTTGTATGAAGAGGATGAGTACGATGTGGCCGGCTTTTGTGTCGGCGGTGCGGAAAAAGATGAACTCGTGACAGGAGAGGCAATCAGAGCCGGCCATGTGCTCATCGGTCTTACTTCAAGCGGCATCCACAGCAACGGCTATTCTCTTGTCCGGAAGATCCTTTTCGAGGAAAACGGCTTTGAACTGGACCAGCAGATTTCTCCGCTGCAGCAATCCCTTGCCGGGGAACTGTTAACGCCTACGAGGATCTATGTGAAGCCGGTTTTGCAAGTAGTAAAGAAAGTAAAAGTAGATGGCATGGCCCATATCACCGGCGGCGGTTTTATCGAAAACATCCCGCGGATGCTGCCGGCAGGACTCGGTGCAGAGATTGATTACGGCTCCTGGCCGATTCCTCCGGTCTTTGACCTGCTCGAAGAAAAAGGGAAGCTGGACAGGGAAGAAATGTTCAATGTTTTCAACATGGGCATCGGCTTTGTCCTGGCAATCAGCCCTGAACGAATGCTTGATGCGATCCGTATTTTGGAGGAGCATGGAGAAAAAGCATTTATTATCGGCCGGGTAAAAGAAGGGTCAGGCGTTGTATTTGGCGGTGCTGCCCTATGAAGTCCCAGCCTAAAATGGCGGTTTTCGCCTCGGGCAACGGCAGCAATTTTCAAGCCATAGCGAATGCAGCTAAACGCGGCGAGCTGGAAGCAGAAATCGTCCTGCTCGTCTGTGATAAGCCTGGTGCGCCTGTAACGGAAAAGGCAAGGGCGGCCGGGATTCCGGTTCTGGAGCTGTCTCCAAAGTCCTTTGAAAATAAAGCCGATTATGAAACTGAAATTCTACTTGCTCTTCAGCAGCATGGAGCAGAGTGGCTGATCCTGGCGGGCTATATGAGGCTGATCGGCCCGGTCCTCCTTGATGCCTATCCTACTAGAATCATCAATCTCCATCCCTCTCTTTTGCCGAAGTTTCCCGGGAAGGACGCGATTGAGCGTGCCTATGAATCCGGTGAACAGGAAACGGGCATCACCATTCACTATGTGGATGAAGGGATGGACACCGGTCCGATCATCGACCAGATGACCGTCGTGATCCCGGAATCTCTCGAACAGCTAAAAGAAAGCATCCATAAGGCGGAGCATGCCTTTTTCCCCGCCGTTCTCCAGCACGTACTGAAAATCCAGACAGAGGTGAACCAATCATGACAATCAAACGAGCACTGATCAGCGTATCCGATAAAGAGAATCTCATCCCGTTCGCAAAGCGTTTGACCGAACTCGGGGTGGAAGTAATCTCGACCGGAGGAACAAAAAAAATGCTTCAGGAAGCAGGCGTGAGTGCCACCGGAATCTCAGAGGTGACCGGATTTCCTGAAATCATGGACGGCCGTGTGAAAACCCTCCATCCTGCCATTCACGGCGGGCTGCTTGCTGTAAGAGACAACGAGAGTCATATGAACCAGCTGAAAGAGAACGGCATCAAGCCTATCGACCTCGTCGTCGTGAATCTTTATCCGTTCAAAGAAACGATCTCAAAGCCGGACTTTACATTCGCTGAGGCTGTTGAAAACATTGACATCGGCGGCCCGGGCATGCTCCGTGCATCTGCAAAAAATCATGGAGATGTCACCGTAGTAGTCGATCCTGCGGACTACGATACCGTTCTAGAACAGGTGGAAAAGGACGGGGATACGAGCCTTGACCTCAGACGCCGGCTCGCTGCGAAGGTGTTCCGTCATACCGCAGCGTATGATGCATTGATCGCCGAATACATGACCTCGGCTGCCGGAGAAGAAAATCCGGATACCCTGACGGTTACATATGAGAAAAAACAGGACTTGCGCTATGGGGAAAACCCGCATCAGCAGGCAGTCTTCTACCAGACACCGCTAAAGCGGAAAGCTTCCATTGCGGAAGCGAAACAGCTTCACGGAAAAGAGCTTTCCTATAACAACATTAAGGACGCGGACGCGGCCCTGCAGATCGTCCGGGAGTTTGAAGCACCGGCTGCTGTGGCTGTGAAGCATATGAATCCATGCGGAGTTGGTACCGCTGAAACAATCAGCCAGGCTTATCAGCGCGCTTTTGACGCCGATCCGACCTCGATTTTCGGAGGGATTGTTGCCCTGAACCGTGAAGTGGATGCGGCAACCGCTGAAATGCTGCATGAGATTTTTCTCGAGATTATAATTGCCCCTTCCTTTTCAGATGGAGCGCTTGAAATCCTTAAAGCGAAGAAAAACATTCGCCTGCTGACGGTTGAACGGGAGGAAAAAGCTGCACCGGCGAAACAGCTCGTTTCTGTTGCCGGGGGCTTGCTGATTCAGGATGAAGATACGCTCACCCTTGAAGATGCCGTCGTTTCCATTCCGACGAAGCGGGAGCCGACTGAGCAGGAGTGGAAAGACCTGAAGCTTGCCTGGAAAGTCGTCAAGCATGTGAAATCGAACGCGATCGTCCTGGCAAAGGATGAAATGACGGTCGGAATCGGTGCAGGGCAGATGAACCGTGTCGGCTCAGCGAAAATCGCCATCGAACAAGCAGGAGTGAAAGCGGAGGGAAGCGCGATGGGTTCCGACGCATTTTTCCCGATGGGAGACACGGTCGAAGCGGCAGCGAAGGCCGGTGTTACAGCGATCATTCAGCCGGGAGGCTCGATCAAAGACGAAGAATCCATCCGTGCTGCAGATGAGCACGGCATCACAATGGTCTTCACTGGCATCCGCCATTTCAAGCATTAAGAAGGGAGATCGATCTTAATGAACGTACTCGTGATTGGTCGCGGAGGCCGCGAGCATGCGATTTGCTGGAAGCTGGCACAATCCGCAAGAGCAGACCGGGTATTTGCGGCTCCCGGGAATGATGGAATGACCGATTGTGCCGAAAGGGTTCCGCTGGATGAGCTGGATTTTGACGGATTGATTGCCTTTGCGAAAAAGAACAGTGTTGGGCTGACCGTTGTCGGCCCCGAGGTTCCATTACTTGCGGGAATCACTGAAGCTTTTGAAAAAGAAGGGCTGCGGATTTTCGGCCCATCGAGCAAGGCGGCGATGGTGGAAGGCAGCAAGCAGTTCGCGAAAGAGCTGATGGAAAAATACTGCATCCCGACAGCGGGTTATGCGGCGTTTACGTCTTATGAAGAAGCCAAGGCATATGTGGAGAAGCACGGGGCTCCAATTGTGATCAAAGCGGACGGACTTGCAGCCGGAAAAGGGGTAACCGTTGCGATGACCATGGAAGAAGCCCTTGATTGTTTGAAGGACTTCCTTCTGGATGAGAAATTCGGTGAAGCGAGCCGATCGGTCGTGATCGAGGAATTTTTAGAGGGCGAAGAATTTTCGTTAATGGCGTTTGTAAATGGAGAAAAAGTGTACCCGATGGTCATCGCCCAGGATCATAAACGGGCGTTTGACGGTGATCAAGGACCAAATACAGGCGGGATGGGTGCCTACTCCCCGGTACCGCAAATTCCGGGAAAGACTGTTCAGGATGCAGTCCGGTCTGTTCTCGAACCGGCAGCCGGAGGCCTCGTTCAGGAAGGCACCCCGTTTACCGGGATCCTCTACGCCGGACTGATGCTGACAGCAGACGGCCCGAAAGTCATCGAATTCAACGCGCGCTTCGGTGATCCGGAAACACAGGCCGTGCTGCCGAGGATGAAAAGTGACCTGGTGGACGTGCTTGAAGCGGTGCTGGACGGCCGGGACTTTGAAATTGAGTGGAGTGAGGAAGCCGCCGTTGCCGTGGTGCTCGCTTCAGAAGGATACCCGGAAGCGTATGAAAAGGGGACCGTGCTGAACGGGCTTGAGGAAGCCGGCAAGGATGCTGCGGTTTTTCACGCAGGCACCACGAAACGTGAGGGAGATCGTTACGTTACAGACGGGGGCCGGGTCCTCGCTGTCTCCGCAAATGGCCGGGATCTCCCGGAAGCGCAGCAAAAAGTGTACGATTCCATCCGTTTTCTTGCCGGAGACGGCGTGTTTTACCGGACAGACATTGGAGATAAGGCGTTAAAGGCAAAAACCCCCCGGTAGAAGGGGGGTTTTTACTATGCTGAGAACGGTTATCGTCGAAAAAAATAGGATATCGACGAAAATTTCAATTTATCGACTAATTTTCCAGTATATCGACGATTTTTTTGATATTTCATCGAAAATGAGCGGATATCGATTTTTCGGGGAGATTCGACAAGGTTAAGCCTTCTAAAAAAACAAGCCCAGGAAACCCGGGGGCTTGTCCTATTCATATTTTACAGAATACCGCCAAGGATTCCGCCCAGCAGGCCATCCTCATCGTCATCCTCTTCACTTTCGTCTTCATCATTTAAAATGCTGCTCAAGGATAGGCTTGCTCCCAAGTTTAAATCGAGCTCCTGACTTTGTTCATATGTCCAGCCCATGCTCTTCATCCAATCCTGCATTTCTTCCTCGCTCATGCCTTTTTCTTCAGCCCATTCTTCCAGGTCACCGGATTTCCAGTCATTTTCTTCAGCCCAATCGCTGAACTCATAATAGGAAAAAGACTGGTTGGACTCATATTTCGCATCCAGCACCGTCTCTAAATCCAAGTCTGTTGATTTCTCCTCCGCGGATGCGGCACCGCCTGCTGCTCCTAAAGCAAGTGAAAAAGCAAGTCCAGTTGTTGCGATGGTTTTAAACATTCAAAATCTCCTCCTTAAAATTTAGATTCACCCAGCGTACGGGAGGAGGCTGAAAAAAGATCAGGATATTTCACAGGTTGTGAGGAAGGGGCCAGGAAGTGTAATGCTTGTCATGTGTTTGTTATGAATCATAGATTTGTTACATAATGAACCGGATTTACAGGTAAAGATGAAACAGAAACTGAGCAGATTGACAGTACCTATTCCATTAAATGGAGGAAAAAGGATTCTATTTATTTAGCCGACCCTTCAAATTCTTTAATTGTTGCGGAAAATTTAATTTGTGTTTCTTTGATAATGGTTTGGAGGCTGTTCGTGATGTGGCTGACTTTTTGCGCTTCTTTTGTGATGTGTTCCACGTTAGAGTTTACTTTTTCAATCGCTTCATCCACATTGGTGGATAATCTGCGGATTTCATCTGCGACGACCTTAAATCCTCTTCCATGTTCCCCGACGCGTGCTGCTTCAATGGCTGCATTCAGAGCGACCATATTCGTCTGGGAGGAGATATGGCTGATCGTCTTGGAGGTCTGGCGGATTAATTCGGTTTGCTTATGCAGGGCCTGAACGGCCTGGATGCTTTCCTTTGTATTGGTGACTACAAGCTCGGCCAGTTCTTCCGGCATGCTCTTCAAATCGGAAATGACACTTACGGTCTTCTTCTCATGCTCGGTTATATCGGTGGCGATTTTTAATACAGCTGTAATGTTACCTGCCTGATTTGCAACAGGAATGTAAGTCGCTTCAAACCAAAGCAGGCTGCCACTTTTACTGACTCGTTCAATTTTCTCCTGAAATTTCTGCCCTTTTTCTAAATTTGCCCACAATGCTGCATACTCCGGGCTGTTGTGAAAATCCGGGGTGCAAAACTGCTGGTGCATCATTCCGGTCATTTCTTCCGGGCGGTAGCCCAATGCTGATGCGAATTGGCTGTTTACCCAGATCACCTCTTTTTCCAGATTGAATTCAATCATGGCCAGGTGTGTTTCCATAGCGGCCAATACCGCATCCGTTTGCAAGACTTGAGTGATCGACATCCGACTTTATACCTCCAAAAACCCAGTATTATATTAGGTATATCGGCTGATTATTCAGGTTCTTTAGCAAATTAAAGAGCGTCCCTTTAGGTGGGACGCTCTTTATCTGACACGCCTTTTCCGTCTGATAAATACAAATGCCAGGGCAACTATGCCGCCTATTAAAGAGGCATACACGAAAAACATATCGGACATGTATTCAAGAAAACCCATTTGAATCACCTCGTTTTATAGGGGTCAGTCCCTCACTCTGATAAAGCGCTAAAGCTCCGGCACCAGCTCTGCAAACCGCTGCGGCTTTAAGGGCGACGGTGTTCAGTCTCTGTCCCCCGATGCTTTAAAGCGGAGCGGGACTGAGCCCCGCCCAGCACCTCTTGCAGATGAAAAATCATTTGACTCCGCCAACCTCTTCTTTCAAAAAAATCAAGAAGGATTATAAGTTCCCCCGCCGTTCTCCTCTTCACGATTCTCCTTCGCCTGATCATACATAAGTGTCAATGGACAGAAACGGAGAATCCCTTCGCCGACTTTCATGGCTCCTAAAAGAATAAGCAGAATCAGGGATTCCCTCCGTGGATTTTTGGCAAATTTAGCTGAGGCGACTGCTGTCAGCGTCAGACCCACAGTTATGCGGATCAGGGCGTTCGCGATGCCGATGTTTGGTTTCAGCATTTTATTTCCTCCTTTAATTGTGAAAAATTTTAAAATCAATCGATTCTTTCATGCATTAACGTGGCAATTGTGTTAACATGAAAAGGAAATTTACGGATGCAGACCGCCATTTGTGAAAGCGGTTGCCTAAATGTGTCAGAGGAGGATCAAGCGATGCCTGAACATCGATCTGTATGGAAAAATGAACAAATCCGCAAACAAATTCAAATCCTGGATCATCAAGCAGCACCGTCGATCCTCTTGAAGAATGCCGTCATTTTACATTCTTATTTAAAGCAATGGATCCGCGGCAACGTTTGGATTGCCGGAGACCGGATTGTCTATGTCGGCAATGATGTGCCGCAGCAGGCTCCTCTTGAAATAAAGGATTGTGAAGGGCTTTACATTGTGCCGGGCTACATTGAGCCGCATGCCCATCCTTTTCAGTTATATAATCCCCAGACACTGTCCCGCTATGCGGCCCAGTATGGGACAACTGCACTGATCAGCGATAACTTAAATCTGCTTTTTCAAAAAAATCAAAAGAAAGCGCTTACCTTATTAAAAGCGTTCCATCAGCAGCCGCAGCATCATTATTGGTGGGCCCGGTTTGACCTGCAGTCTGAAGTAGCAGACGAGGATTTTATTCTGTCGCCGGACCGGATTTCCGCATGGCTTGATCATGACTGTGTGTTACAGGGCGGGGAGCTGACCGGCTGGCCGAGCCTGCTGGCTGGGGATGACTTGATGCTTGATCGGATCCAGGAGGCGAAAAGAAAACGGAAGCGGGTGGAAGGGCATTTTCCCGGCGCTTCAGAACGGACGCTGACGAAAATGAAGCTGTTCGGGGCAGATGCCGATCATGAGGCGATGACTGGGAAAGAAGTATACGAAAGGCTGCTTGCAGGCTATACGGTGGCGCTGCGCCATTCCTCCATCCGTCCGGATTTGCCGAGGCTGCTGAAAGAAATTAAAGAGCTGCCGATATCGTCCTGTGAGCATTTATTTTTTACAACAGATGGAGCAACGCCCGCTTTTTACAGAGAAGGAGTAACGAATCCGCTCATTAAAATGGCGCTGGAGGAAGGGATTGACCCGATCGAGGCGTACCATATGGCGAGCTTTAATATTGCCCGCTATTATGGGCTGGATCATTTGCATGGCTCTGTGACTCCGGGACGGTATGCCACGCTGAACTTTCTGGAAAACCCGGCAGAGCCGAATCCGGTACATGTAATGGCAAAGGGCGAATGGCTGAAACTGGACGGCGAAGATGTGCAAAAAGTTAAAGAGGAAATTCCGTGGAAGGAAGCGGGGTTCTCTCCGCTGACATCAAATTGGGGGCTGACAGCAGATGACCTTCAGTTCTCGATGCCGCTCGGCCTGGACATGGTAAACGGGGTCATCATCCAGCCTTATTCCGTCACTCTCGATTTAGCGGCGGACGAATTGCCTGACAGACAGGACGAATCGTTTCTGGCACTGATTGACCGTGAAGGCAACTGGAGGATCAATACCGTTTTAAAAGGATTCGCAGACGTAAAAGGACTTGCAAGCTCTTTTTCCGCGACAGGGGACATCCTGCTGATCGGAAAAAATAAAAACGATATGATCTCCGCCTGGAAACAGATGATTGAAATTGGCGGCGGGATTACGATTTTTGAAAACGGCAGAACCATCTTTGAATTGCCGCTGAAATTAAATGGAACAGCCTCAACAGCAGAAATGCCTGAATTAGCCCGTAAGTATACGGAATTCCATGATTGCCTGAAAGAGAGGGGCTACCGGTTCGAGGACCCAATCTACACGCTGTTTTTCCTGTCCTCCACTCATCTGCCGTTTGTTCGCATTACACCGAGAGGGATTTTTGATGTGAAGAAAAAAACGATACTCTTTCCAGCGATAATGCGTTAAAATAGGAAAGGATAACAGTAAAATGACCGTACTACTTTCCTGCAATAGATCCGGCAATTGTCCGAGCCCATAGAAAACGACCGATTACAAAAGGAGAATGACTGCATGCAAATCGATAAACTGCGCGGCAAAGAGCTTGATCAATTATTTGAATCAGTGCTCTCCCTTAAAGACATGGAAGAGTGCTACCGATTTTTTGATGATCTGTGCACAGTGAATGAAATCCAGTCCCTGGCCCAGCGCCTTGAAGTGGCAAGAATGCTCCGCGAAGGCTTCACGTATCACAAAATTGAAACAGAAACCGGGGCGAGCACTGCGACCATCTCCCGGGTGAAGCGCGCTTTGAACTACGGAAGCGATGCCTATGCAATGGCACTTGACCGCATTCACAAGCAGCCGAACGAATCCTGAGAAAAGACGCTTTGACAAGGCGTCTTTTTTTGTGCTTTTTTCCAGGAGGAGATGCCTCTCGGAAGGTGTCCAACCTTGCTGAATTTGTTATAATAATGAAATGGTTAAAAGGAGGCGTACATGATGTACGATGTAAGAGAATGGCGCCACGCATTTAAGCTGGATCCGAACAAGCAGATTTCAGATGAAGACTTGGAAAAAGTGTGTGAATCCGGCACAGATGCTGTCATTATTGGCGGCAGTGATTCCATTCAGGAAGAAGAGATCCTGAATTTAATGGCCCGCGTCAGAAGGTATCTTGTTCCTTGTGTTCTGGAAGTCTCCGATATGGAAGCGATCGTACCGGGGTTTGATTTGTACTTTATCCCGACCGTGCTGAACAGCAGGAATCCGGATTGGATTGTCGGACACCATAAAAATGCGGTGAAAGAGTACGGCGAGCTGATGGACTGGAACGAAATGATAACAGAAGGATATTGCATTTTAAATGCAGAATGCAAAGCAGCAAAGCTTGCAGAGGCGGATGCATCAATCAGCCTGGATGATGTCGTAGCCTATGCAAGAATGAGCGAGAACATGTTCAGCCTTCCTGTTTTTTATATGGAATACAGCGGTACATACGGAAACCCGGAATGGGTCAGAGAAGTCAAATCGGTCCTGAATACCACGAAGCTCTTCTACGGCGGAGGCATCGCTTCTCCGGAGCAGGCAGCTGAAATGGGCAAATATGCAGACACCGTGATCGTCGGAAACGCTATTTACGATGATCTGAAGGCTGCTTTGAAAACCGTGGACGCTGTGAAAAGCTGATTGCAAAATCAGCAGAACAGAATTAGAATAGAAAATAAGAACAAACGTTTGGTTAGGCGGTGGAATAATTGGATTTTATCACTCAGCAGCTATTGAGCGGCTTAAATGAGGAGCAGGGCCGGGCAGTGAAGGCAACGGATGGTCCTCTATTAATCATGGCAGGTGCAGGAAGCGGAAAAACACGGGTGCTGACACACCGGATCGCGTATTTGATGACCGAAAAGCGCGTCGCTCCGTGGAATATTCTTGCTCTCACCTTTACGAACAAAGCAGCACGGGAAATGAAAGACCGGATCGGCAAGCTGCTTGGTCCCGGAGCAGACGAAATCTGGATCTCGACCTTTCACTCCATGTGCGTCCGCATTTTAAGGCGGGACATTGACCGGATCGGGATCAGCCGGAATTTTTCCATTCTGGATTCCTCTGATCAGCTGTCCGTTATTAAAACCATATTAAAGGAACGGAATCTCGATCCGAAAAAGTACGATCCCCGCGCCCTGCTTGGTTCCATCAGCAGCGCGAAAAATGAATTGATTGACGCAGAGGAATACGCGAAATCAAAAACCGGCGGCATGTTTGAGCAAATCGTCGCTGACGTTTATACCGATTATCAAAGGAAGCTTCTGAAAAATCAGTCGCTTGATTTTGATGATCTCATCATGACAACGATTAAGCTTTTTCAAAGAATTCCTGAAGTACTTGAGTTTTACCAGCGCAAATTCCAGTACATTCATGTGGATGAGTACCAGGATACAAACAGAGCGCAATATCTGCTCGTTAAGCAAATGGCCTCCCGTTTTCAGAACCTTTGTGTGGTAGGGGACTCCGACCAGTCCATTTATGCTTGGCGCGGTGCGGACATTTCCAACATCCTTTCCTTCGAGAAAGATTATCCGAGCGCGGAAGTCATCATGCTCGAGCAAAACTACCGTTCCACAAAGAAAATCCTGAATGCGGCAAATGAAGTCATCCAGAACAACTCCAATCGCAAACCGAAGAACTTGTGGACGGAAAATGATGACGGGGCAAAAATTACGTACTACCGCGCAGACTCAGAGTCTGCCGAAGGACAATTCGTAGCAGGGAAGATCCAGGAGCTGTGCCTGCAGAAAAACAGAAAGCTGTCTGACTTTGCGATCCTGTACCGGACGAACGCCCAGTCCCGGGTCATGGAGGAAATTCTCCTCAAGTCCAATATCCAGTATCAGATTGTCGGCGGCATCAAGTTCTATGACAGAAAAGAGATCAAAGACCTTTTAGCTTATTTAAAAATGATCGCCAACCCGGATGATGATCTCAGTTTCGCACGCGTTGTCAATGTGCCGAAGCGGGGCATCGGGGCTACATCCCTTGACCGTGTGGCAGGCTATGCGGCAGATCATGATCTATCGCTGTATCAGGCCATCCACGAAGTTGATTTTATCGGAGTATCCGGCAAAGCGGTCAATGCACTGATCGAATTCCGGGACCTGATCCGCAACCTTTCCGGCATGCAAGATTACTTATCCGTTACTGAGCTGACAGAGGAAATCCTTGAGCGCTCCGGCTACAGAGAGATGCTGAAGGCGGAAAAAAGCATTGAAGCCCAGAGCCGTCTTGAGAACATTGACGAGTTCCTGTCCGTAACCCAGAGCTTTGAAAAAAACAACGAAGACAAAAGTCTTGTTTCCTTCCTGACCGATCTCGCCCTGATCGCAGACATCGACTCCCTGAGCGAGGAAGAGCAGGAGAAGCAGGAAGCAGTAGTCCTGATGACGCTCCACTCGGCAAAAGGCCTTGAGTTCCCGGTTGTATTCCTTATGGGAATGGAGGAGGGCGTTTTCCCTCACAGCCGCTCTTTAATGGAGGAAGGTGAGATGGAAGAGGAGCGCCGTCTGGCGTATGTGGGGATTACAAGGGCAGAAGAAGAGCTGTTCCTGACCAACGCCCAGATGCGTACCCTTTTCGGCCGGACGAATATGAATCCGGAATCACGCTTTATTGCTGAAATACCTGAGGAATTATTGGAAAACCTAAATGAGAACATAAAAGCGATGACCACTCCGTTCGGCAATACGAAACGCGACCGCCAGCGCATGGCGCAGGTCAAGCGTCCCGTTAAAGCATCAACCGGGGGAGAAGGCTTTGACTGGTCAGTCGGCGATAAAGCCGAGCATAAGAAATGGGGAACAGGGACAGTCGTCAGCGTGAAAGGCGAGGGAGACAGCAAAGAGCTCGATATCGCGTTCCCGAGCCCGGTTGGAATCAAACGGCTGCTTGCGGCCTTTGCCCCCATTAAGAAAGCATAGGAAAGGGTTGAATCAAGGATGGATTATCAATCAGCCCAGACAAGAGTCCAAGAGCTTCATGAGCTCTTGAACAGGTACAACTATGATTACCATGTTCTGGATAAACCGAGCGTGCCCGATGCAGAGTATGACCAGCGTCTTCATGAGCTCATAGCGCTTGAGGAAGAGCACCCGGATCTGAAAACGCCGGATTCACCTACCCAGCGTGTCGGCGGCACCATTTTGGAAGGCTTCAGCAAAGTCGAGCACAAAACACCGATGCTCAGCCTCGCAAATGCATTCAATGATCAGGACCTCCGCGATTTTGACCGGCGGGTCCGCCAGAATGCAGGAGAGGACGTTCAATATGTAACCGAGCTGAAGATTGACGGACTCGCTGTATCGCTGCGCTATGAGAACGGTTATTTCATACAGGGAGCAACGAGGGGAGACGGATCGGTTGGAGAGGATATTACCGAAAACCTCCGAACCATCCACTCCATCCCGCTCAGGCTGAAGAAGGATTTCTCAATTGAGGTCAGAGGCGAAGCCTTCATGCCGAAGCGTTCCTTTGAACGGCTAAATGAGAAGAAAATTGAACTTGGCGAAGAGCCCTTTGCTAACCCGCGCAATGCAGCTGCCGGGTCACTAAGGCAGCTGGATCCCAAAATTGCCGCGAAACGAAATCTCGACATTTTCGTCTATGGTATTGGAGACCCTGGTGAAACGGGAATTGAAAAGCACAGCGAGGGACTCGATCTGCTCGATGATCTCGGGTTTAAGACGAATCTTGAACGCAAGAAATGCCAGAGCATTGAAGAAGTTATCGACATCCTTCATTCCATCCAGGAGCAGCGGAACTCCCTGCCGTATGAAATTGATGGCGTTGTAATAAAAGTGGATGGCTTTGCGCATCAGCAGCAGCTCGGCTTTACCGCAAAAAGTCCGCGCTGGGCCATTGCCTATAAATTTCCGGCGGAAGAAGTCATGACAAAGCTTCTCGATATTGAACTGAATGTCGGCCGGACAGGTGTCATCACCCCGACTGCCATCCTTGAGCCGGTACGTGTCGCAGGAACGACTGTCCAGCGGGCCTCGCTTCACAACGAAGACCTGATCCGCGAGAAGGACATCCGTCTTGGAGATTATGTAATTGTCAAAAAAGCAGGAGACATCATACCGGAAGTGGTCAACGTCCTGGCCGATCAGCGCACAGGGGACGAGCAGGAGTTTTCCATGCCGGAAGAATGCCCGGAGTGCGGAAGCGGGCTCGTCCGAATTGAAGGGGAAGTAGCACTTCGCTGCATCAACCCGATGTGCCCGGCGCAGCTCAGAGAAGGCCTGATCCACTTCGTTTCACGGAATGCGATGAACATCGACGGTCTGGGAGAGCGGGTTATTGCCCAGCTTTTCAAGGAAGGCCTGATCACCGATGTCGCTGATTTATATGAACTGACAAGAGAGCAGCTGCTCTCCCTTGAGCGGATGGGTGAGAAGTCGACCGATAACCTGCTGAATGCCATCGCCAAATCAAAAGAAAATTCACTCGAAAAGCTCTTGTTCGGACTTGGGATCCGCCACGTCGGATCAAAGGCTGCCAAAACGCTCGCCCAGGTATTCGAGACGATGGACCGCCTGATGGAAGCAGACCGGGAAGACCTGCTTGCCATAAACGAAATCGGGGATAAAATGGCTGATGCCGTTGTTACGTATTTTGACAAACCGGAAGTGCTTCAGCTGATCGGTGAATTGAAGGATCACGGGGTCAACCTGGCCTACAAGGGGCCTAAACTTGCTAAACCGGAAGAAATCGATTCTGTTTTTGCAGGGAAAACCATCGTTCTGACCGGAAAGCTCGAGCAGCTTAGCCGCAATGAAGCAAAAGCCGAAATCGAGGCCCTCGGCGGCAAAGTAACCGGCAGTGTCAGCAAAAGCACCGATCTTGTTATTGCAGGGGAAGCAGCCGGAAGCAAGCTGGCAAAAGCGGAGGAACTCGGAATCGAAGTGTGGAACGAAGACCGGATGATTGAAGAATTAAAAAGATAACATCTGTGTGGCCGGACAGGTGCACAGAGCCAAAAAACAGGGAGTGGGCAGGTTTTGAAAAAATGGATAGCCGCAACAGCGATGTGCAGCCTCTTGCTGAGTGCATGCGCACCAAGCTTCGGCGATGACAATGAAGTCGTACAGGAAACGGATAATGAAGAGCAGAAAGCCATCATACCGAAAAGCAACATCTCCGACTCCGACTACAAAGTCGTCCTGCCCTTTAAAGCAGGTGCGGCAAGAGGATTGACGGCAGAGAATCTGAATACAAGACTGGACTTGGATAAATTCGAGATCGGCCTGATGGACCTAGCACAGGAGCCGTTCCCATCCAATAAGGACTTTTATTACCAGGAAGGCCAGTATTTGACCCAGGACCAGGTCAGCGGCTGGCTCCGGTATAAATATGAAGGGGAAGCCCTGAAAGAAAAACAGAATGAAGCAAAGGGACAGGACAAGGAGTTTAAGAACAGCGGCCTGAATCCTGTTATTAACAACCTGAACAGCACCGACACGCCAAAATATCTTGCCAGCGTTCTTGAACAAAACTACCTCAAGCGTGTGGATGATAATACCGTTAAGCTAGGCGGTGTCATGATCGGAGTCGCATTGAATTCTGTTCACTACTATAAAAATAACGATATTCAGAAAGAAGAAAGGCTGGACAGCAGCAAAGTGCGCCAGGAAGGCGAGAAAATCGCAGCGGAAATCGTGAAACAAGCCCGCCAGAGCAAAGAGCTCGCCGATGTGCCGATCCGGGTTGCCCTCTTTCAGCAGCAGCCGAAATCGTCAATCATCCCCGGCAGCTTTATCGCTCAGAGCGAAGCCAAGCCCGGAAGCAGCAATCTCGAAGGCTGGAAGGATATCAACGAAAGCTACTCCTTCTTCCCTTCTCCTGAAGCAAAAGAAAAACGGCCTGAGGACTCCGATACCTTTGAGCGCCTAAAGGAAGACATCGGCGAATATTTTCCGAACTACACAGGCGTGATCGGCCAGGCACGCTATAAAGAAGATGAGATGCAGTCCCTGAAAATTGAAATCCCGATGCAATTCTACGGAAAAGCAGAAGTCGTCGCCCTGACCCAATTTGTCAACGATAAAATGAGGCAGTACTTCCCGCAGGATTATATCGACCTGGAAGTCAACATCACCTCCACAGACGGCCAGGAAGCCCTCATTGTACGTAGGGCCGGCGAGGAAACAGAGACCCATATTTTTAAGTAAAATCAGGAAAAGCCGCCGGGGAACCGGCGGTTTTTTTTGTGGGGGAGGGAGAAGGAAAACGGAAAACGGAGAACGGAGAACGGAAAACTGGGTCTGACCCGCACTCTGCTAAAGGACTAAAGCTCCGGCACCGTCTCCACAATCCCTTGCTGTCCAAGGATTAGAGCGCATAGGTCTCCGTACCCGAATGCGGTGAAGCAAGTGGGGACAGACCCGGTGCCAGTCCCCGCATCCGGTGCCGTACTAAAGCTCCGGCACCGCCACTGCAAACCCTTGCGGTACAAGGGGTGAGCGCTCCGCTCCTCTGTCCCCCGCCGCGGTGAAGGAGAGCAGGCCAGACTCGGGCGTAAAAATAAGCTTCGGTAAAACAGAGTACGGCAGACCCCGGTTCAGAAGAAAGCTCCTCTGGCCCTCATCCCTCATTCCCCAAACAATCCTCTCAATCTAGAACCCCGGCAATCTTCCCTGTCAATCTCCTTTTCTGCAAAAATAAAATTATAACAATCATTTCTATGTTTGAATGGTTGGGAATTATCAGTTAAAATAGTTTTGTAACCGTTTTAGTTGAAAAGGGAGGCGTATTAGAATGGTATTACCTTACAAGCATGAGCCGTTTACGGATTTTACAGATGAATCGAATAAGAGTGCGTTTGAGAAAGGGCTGGCAACAGTTGAATCCTATCTTGGCAAAGATTATGATTTGATTGTCGGCGGAGAGCGCATCTCTACTGAGGATAAAATTGTCTCGATCAATCCTGCGAAGAAAGATGAAGTGATCGGCCGCGTTTCAAAGGCGAGCCGCGATATTGCTGAGCAGGCGATGAAGGCAGCGGATGAAGCGTTTCAAACGTGGCGCAAGACGAAGCCTGAGGTCCGTGCGGATATCCTGTTCCGTGCTGCAGCCATCGTACGCCGCCGTAAGCATGAATTTTCTGCGCTTTTGCTGAAGGAAGCGGGCAAGCCGTGGAATGAGGCAGATGCGGATACAGCGGAAGCAATTGATTTTATGGAATATTATGCACGCCAGATGCTGAAGCTGAAGGATGGACAGCCTGTTGAGAGCCGTCCGGGTGAGTATAACCGCTACAGCTACATACCGCTTGGAGTGGGCGTCGTAATCTCCCCTTGGAATTTCGCATTCGCGATCATGGCAGGGACTACGGTTGCTGCATTGGTGACAGGAAATACTGTTCTATTAAAACCGGCATCTGCAACTCCGGTTGTAGCAGCTAAATTCGTAGAGGTTCTCGAGGAAGCCGGTCTTCCGAAGGGAGTCGTCAACTATATTCCGGGCAGCGGATCTGAAGTTGGAGATTACCTTGTTGATCACCCGCGTACACGTTTTATCTCCTTTACAGGCTCACGTGAAGTCGGGCTGCGCATTTATGAGCGTGCATCCAAACTGAGCGAAGGCCAGATCTGGCTGAAGCGTGTCATTGCAGAGATGGGCGGCAAGGACACAATGGTCATCGATAAAGAGGCGGATCTTGAACTGGCTGCCCAATCCATCGTAAAATCTGCATTCGGATTCTCCGGGCAGAAATGTTCTGCGTGTTCACGTGCGGTAATCGTTGAAGATGTATATGATCAAGTCGTAGACCGAGTAGTAGAATTGACGAAAGAACTGACTGTCGGCGATACGACAGATTCTTCCATCTTCATGGGGCCGGTCATCGATCAGGCTGCTTACGATAAAATTATGGAGTATGTAGAAATTGGACGTTCAGAGGGACGCTTGCTTTCAGGCGGAGAAGGGGACAGCAGCAAAGGCTACTTCATTCAGCCAACCGTTATCGCGGATCTCGATCCAAAAGCCCGCATCATGCAGGAAGAAATCTTCGGACCGGTTGTGGCACTTGCAAAAGCGAAGGATTTCAACGAAGCGCTTGAAATTGCGAACAATACAGAATACGGTCTGACTGGTGCAGTCATCACAAACAACCGCGACCACATTGAGCAGGCAAGAGAAGATTTCCATGTTGGGAACCTTTATTTCAACCGAGGCTGTACTGGAGCCATTGTAGGCTATCAGCCATTCGGCGGCTTCAATATGTCCGGTACAGATTCAAAAGCCGGAGGTCCGGATTACCTTGTTCTGCACCTGCAAGCGAAAACAACATCTGAAATGCTGTAAGGAAAACAGCCCCTGTTTATGCAGGGGCTGTTTTTATATGAGTGAATGAGCAATCAGTGTCTGTGACTCTGAAGGCTGTGCTCTGACCCTCACTCTGCTAAAGGACTAAAGGTACGGCACCGATTCTGGAACCCGTTGGGGCACAGTGGCTCTCGGTGGCGTGTCTCTGACCCCCGCTGCTTTAAAGGAAGTGGGGTCAGAGGCAGTGCCTGTCCCCTGCTCTGCTAAAGGACTAAAGCTCCGGCACCGACCCTGAAAACCGTTGGGGCGCAAAGGTTCGCGGTGCGGGGTCTTTGTCCCCCAGTGCTTTAAAGGATGTAGGGTCGGAGGCGCCTGAAACTTTAACTTATCCGTAAAAATAAAGCGTGGAATGAGTCGCTCGAGCTAAGTGGCAAACCCCATTCAAACACAAACTGTAGCCGGAAGCACGCAACCTGCCAAAGATGTTTTCTCCACTAAACACCCACAAAAAAGGCAGCCCGCAAAAGGCTGCCTTTCTCTTAAACAAACGCTTATTTCATTTCCCGTGCAAGCACGGTTTTCATTTCTTCAAAGTTGTCTGTAACATCATTTGAAGGTTTTGCAGTCATCAAGCTGACGATGATAACGGCTGCCAGGCTGAGGAAGAATCCTGGGATCATTTCATATAGGACATCGGACAGTCCGGCTGTGAGCCAGATCAGGACGACGACGGCACCGGTGATCATGCCGGCAAGTGCGCCCCATTTTGTCATGCGTTTCCAGTACAGGCTCAGCAGGACGGCAGGTCCAAATGCGGATCCGAATCCAGCCCAAGCATTTCCGACAAGGTCGAGGATGGTTCCGTTCGGATTGAGAGAAAGCAGGATGGAAATAATCGCGACGAGAAGTACGGCGAGTCTTCCAACTAATACAAGTTCTTTATCGGATGCATTTCGTTTAAAGAACGTTTTGTAGAAGTCTTCTGTCAAGGCACTGGATGTAACGAGCAGCTGGGATGAGATGGTGCTCATGATTGCTGCAAGAATGGCTGACAGAAGGAATCCGGTGATGAGCGGGTGGAACAGCACATCGGCAAATTTGATAAAGATGGTTTCCGGATTAGCTAGGTCGATTTGGTTCGCTTTCACATAGGCGATCCCCACAAGACCTGTCATCAGGGCGCCAACGATGGATACAACCATCCAGCCCATTCCGATGCGGCGTGCCGGACGCAATTCTTTGATTGAATTGATCGCCATAAAACGGACGATGATATGCGGCTGCCCGAAGTAGCCGAGGCCCCATGCGAGGAATCCGATAATTCCAAGGACGGTTGTGCCGCGGAAAACGTCAAGCAGGCGCGGGTCGATCTGTCTTACCTGATCTACCGTTGAACCGAAGCCGCCCAGGTCAATAAGCGCGACAACCGGTACTAGGATCAGGGCAAGGAACATAATGACCCCTTGTACAAAGTCTGTCAGACTGACAGCCAGGAACCCTCCAAAGAGAGTGTACGCGATGACAACGCCGGCGGTAACGAGAAGTCCGGTTGTGTAATCAAGACCAAACGACGATTTAAACAGCGTTCCCCCGGAAACCATTCCCGCTGAACAGTAGAGGGTAAAGAATATCACGATGACAATTCCAGAGAATGTACGCAGCATTTTGGACCGGTCATGGAACCGGTTTTCAAAGAAATCCGGAATTGTAATCGAGTTATTCGCAACAATAGTATAAGTTCTGAGTCTAGGTGCGATGATTAAATAATTTGCATAAGCTCCCAAAGTCAATCCAATGGCAATCCACATAGCAGCAAGTCCGGTAGAATACATTTCTCCGGGTAGGCCCATCAGCATCCATCCGCTCATGTCAGAAGCACCGGCAGACAGTGCCGTTACAGCGGGACCAAGTCCCCGTCCTCCAAGCATGTAGCCTTCTACGTCACCAGTGGACTGCTTGAAGGCATAAAAGCCGATTCCGAGCATCATGATGAAGTAGAGAGCCAATGATATATAAACTCCAATCTCCACAATATCTCTCCTATTCTCGAATTATTTGCCAACAAACATTTCGCTCTATGAACCTTTCACATGGGATGAACCATCCCCCCGCATGCACAAAAGGCATGCGCTTCCGCTTTAAGGAAAGCGGCCATAAAGCTTTGGCGTCATTTCAGTTGAGCAAGGAAAGTGATCCTGCTCATCCCTTTTAAGAGTTCAGCCCTTTTCAGCCGGCATAGCGGCAGTCCCTTCCCGAAAATTAGCGCAGCTTTGCTATCTGGAACACCAGGTGAGTGATAGAAAACGAGATGTATAGCAAATCTGGTTTTTTTTCAATTGGAAGGATTGATCAGAAAAAGGAGAGCGCTGAGTCTTATCTGGTGTGAAATGGCGTCGAGCACCGTTCGCAGCCTACGGTTTACTAACCTAACAAAATTATCCCCAACATTCAAGCTGGCCAAACACCCTGAAAATTGGTAAAAACCGTGAGAGGAAGGTTTATAGAAGGATTGAAAGCGGTTTCTGTAAATATAAAAGTAAAACTATTCTGTCAATTAAGCTCCCTCGATCGTACCCGTTCTGCAAGATGGTAAAAGACCTGCTTTTTCGACAACAGGAGTTAGGAGTATATCCTTATTTTTCATGCATTTACAAAAAATTAAAGTATGAAGCGAAGTCCCTTCAAAATGCCGTGCTACGGTGAGACAGAAGACCCAACAAAATGATGAAACGAGGGGAAATGATGTGAGGAAGTACGGCAAACTGCTTTCTGCTGTTTTTGCAGGGGTACTGGCTTTTCAGACAGGGACTGCGGGGATAGCATTTACGAGCACAGCTGCAGCAGAAGAAACGAGCTATTCGCTTGGCCCAATCATTGATCAGTGGGAAAAAACGATTTCACCCGGAGTGGAGCAAGAAACGATAACCCTCAACAGCAGCCGGGGAAGACAGGAAGCCTTTGTCATGAATGTAGACTTGGATGATCCGGAAATCGAGCTTGATGCCGGGTTGCCGAACGGAAAAGATTTCGGCATGCAGCCGGTGCGCCAGCAGGCAGCTGCTGCTTCCAAGCCGGGCCAGACGGTAATCGGAGCGTTTAACGCGGATTTCTACAACATGTCAAACGGGATCCCAAATGGAACGGTCATTCATGACGGGAAAATCCTGAAATCAGGCTACAAGGAGTCCTTCGGGATGAAAAAGGACGGAACACCGCTATTCGGCATTCCGGGAGTGCAATTCAAGCTCCATACGGAAGGAAACATTCAGCACATTGATCATCTAAATGGGAGCCGTTCTGCCAATCACCTGGCCTTGTATTCTGCCCCTCTCAAATCGACCGGAACAAATACTTCCGGAACAGAGGCAGTATTATCCGTTCTTTCCGGAGACGTACATAAACCGGGGACTATGAAAGCGAAAGTCGATGAAATCATTGAAGGAAAAGGGAACGAGACCATTGAAGAGGGTAAACTCGTTCTATCCGGGCATGGCGCAGGTTCTGATAAAGTGAAGAATCTAAAGCCAGGACAGGAAATTGAAATCGAAACACAGATTTCCACTCAATGGGCTGACGCTGAGGAAGGCTTGAGCGGAAACCACAAGCTTGTTCAGGGCGGGAAAAAGACAACCCTCGCTTCAGATAGTTTTACAAAAGCGACAGCACCGAGAACAGCAGTCGGGAAAAAAGCGGACGGCTCCATCTTTTTCGCAGTTGTTGACGGCCGTGCTCCCGGCTATTCAGAGGGCATCACGGTCTTTGAACTTCAGGACATGATGTTCGAAATGGGAGCGGTGGAAGCACTGAATCTCGATGGCGGCGGATCCTCTACTTTTACCTCCCGTGAACCGGGTGAAGGCGGACTTGCTGTAGTGAACCGGCCGTCCGACGGGTATGAGCGCTCGGTAGCAAACTCATTCCTAATCACGACCTCTGCTGAAGAAGGTGCATTGAGCCGTCTGGCGGTAAAGCCGGATCACCTGCTCATGCTGAAAGGAAGTACAGAGGATTTTGACGCAAAAGGAACGGATTCCGAATACTTTCCAAAGGAAATCAGCGGTGAACCGCAGTGGAAGGTTTCCGGAGCTGGAACGGTCGATGATCAAGGGAACTTTACTGCAGGAGAAGCAGGAACAGCGGAGGTGCAGGCAACCCGTGACGGAGCAGAGGGCTCAGCCTCGGTAACGGTAACCGACAAACTCACAGATCTGCAGCTTCCTCAAGATTCTTTAACGGTTAAAAAAGGAGAAGAACTCAATTTGATGCCAAAAGCATCACTGAACGGAAAACCTGTGGATGCGGACCCTTCCCTTTTTGAATGGAAGGTGGAAGGCGGAGTAGGAACCATCGATGAAAATGGGGTATTTAAGGCAGCAAACAAGACAGCTTCCGGAAAAATAACGGTTACCTATGGAGACGTATCCGACTCAATGGAGATCCAAACTGGCAAGCTCCCGATCATTCTCGCTGATTTTGAAAAAGATTTTGCCAATTGGACTTACAGCGGCGCACGATATAAATCGATCTCCATCAAGCAGACGACTTACCCTGAGCCTGCCCGCTTTGGACAGCATTCACTTCAGCTGAATTACGACTTTACCGGAACAACCGGCACATCCGGAGCGTATGCGCATCCAAAGCAGCCGATCGCTATTGAAGACTACCCGGAGGCAATCGGAATGTGGGTGTACGGGGACGGCAACAACCATTGGCTCCGTGCGCAGATGAGAGACGGTAACAACAGTGCCTTCGCGCTCGATTTTGCCACGAAAATGGACTGGAAAGGCTGGAAGTATGTTGAAGCGGCTGTTCCGGCTGGAAAAGCCCTTCCTTTGAAAATGGATCTGGCAGTGCGCTTAATGGAAACAAGCGATGCCAATAAAAATGCAGGTACCATCTACGTGGATAACATCCGTGCAGTCTACGGCGAAACGAACGATGACCTCGTCAATCCAGTCATCGAATCCACGCTTCCTTCCGGGACTGTGAAGGAAGCAGCACCGGTTATCTCAGCAGTTGCCAAGGATGAACAGACCGGAATCAATCCGGAGCGCATCACTATGACGGTCGACGGCAAAAATGTGAAGCACACGTTTGATGAAGAGACCGGCAAGATCTCCTATCTTCCGGCAGCACCAATGCTTGACGGCTACCATATGGCAAAACTGACGGTTCAGGACAACTTCGGCAATGAAACAACGAAATCCTGGACATTTGAAACAGAAGCCGGACAGGCAGGCTTTAAGCTGAACGCACCGGCCGATGCCTATATCGGCCAGGAATACCCGGTCACCCTGCAAGTGAAAAAGGCGGAGCAGCTCGATACGCTCAAGCTGAAGCTGAAGGCAGACCCGGCCGTACTGCAGGCGGACTCCCTGAAGCTCGCGGAAGCCATCACACCGGAAATGACCGTGAAAAACGAAGTCAACACGGACGGCACGATTGAAATCGAGTTGAAGGGCTTGAATGAGCTGAAAGGCGACCTTGAAATCGGGCACATCCCGTTCACAGTTTCTAAATCAGCAAAAGGGAACGCAAGCCTCCGCTTTCTTTCCGGCCAGCTTGGAGAAACGGATCTGTATGTACCTGATGTTACCCGTGAGCTAAAAGCCCACTACACAGTTCGTGCAGACCGTACTTCCACAGGTTTCCCATCCAAGGTTACAGTTGAGGATGAGAACGGAAAAGGGGTAAAGGGAGCAGAAGTAAACGTGTTATCACCGGAATACAAACTGGCAAAAGTGAAAGAAACGAGAGCACATGTCCGCAAAGCGCCCGATACTTCTTCTGAAATGCTTGCCCCTGTTACACGAAATGTAAAGCTTCTTGTTATGAAAACAGAGGGAGACTGGCACCAGGTAAGAATCGGAGACGTGACAGGCTGGATCCAGGCAAAGGATACCGCGCTTGAGGATTGGACGCTAGGGAAAACGGATGCAAAAGGAACGCTAAAAACAGACCTTCTTGCCATGATTCCTGGAAAAGTTACCATTCAGGCATCAAAAGAAAGCCGCTACAGCTTCACTCAGGAACTAAATGTCCTGAAAAGCCTCGGCTCCCAGACACCTGAACGGGTAACTGTAACAATGAACGGCAAAACCGGAAGCCGCAATATTTCATGGACGACAGCTCCTCAAGTTACCGATTCAGTTGTTCAGGTTGCAAAACTGGAAGACTATAAAAAAGCCGGCTTCAACGGCAAACGATTCTCAGGCAAAAACGGCAACAGCACACCGCTCAGTATGGATGAAGGCGAGCTTCAGGCACACACCGCGGAAGTACACGCGCTTGTCCCTGGACAGACGTACATGTACCGCGTCGGTGACGGAACGCCGGAAGGCTGGAGCGAACCAGCCGAACTGAAAGCAAACGATCCGGTTCGATCCCCATTCACCTTTTTGCTGATGGGGGATACCCAGGCACCGCCTAACCAGACACAATCCGGCTTCGGCATCTACACAGAACTGTTCAAAAAAGCAAAAGCGGAAAACCCGGATGCAGCCTTCATGATGCATGTCGGGGACATGATCGACGACGGAAACCTGTATTCTCACTGGAATGCCTTCTTCGAGTCCATGAAGGACCCGGCGCTCGCACCATCCACCGCCATCATGCCGACTGTCGGAAACCATGAAAACATCGGAACAGGCATCCAGACATTCAAAAGCCTGTTCAACATGCCGGACAACGGACCAGACGGCTTTGAAGGAACCGTCTACTCCTACGACTACGGCGACGCCCACTTCGCCGTCCTGAACACAGAGACCGATGCAGCCGGCCTTCAAAAGCAGGCAGACTGGCTCATCAAAGACATGGCCAAATCAAAGAAAAAATGGAAAATCGTCACGTACCACCGCTCAGCATACTACTCCAACCCGCAAGGCGGAGCAGAAGCAGTCAAAAGCGTATTCCCGAAAGCCTTTGACCAGGCAGGCATCGACCTCGCCATCTCAGGCCACGACCACGCCTACGTCCGCACCCATAAACTGAAGGACGGCAAGCAAGCAGAAAGCGGCACCACCTACCTGATCGCCGGCTCCACCGGCGGCAAATTCTACGACGCCGTCCCGGCTGACTACATGGACGTCTATTTCGAAGAAAAAACACAAGTCTACTCCAGCGTGACAGTAGCAGAGGACGGAATCAAAATCCTCGCCAAATCCCGCGACGGACGTATTGTGGATGAGCATTTAATTAAGAAGTGATAGGGATCGGGAGCCTTGCGGGCTCCCGGTTTTTTTGGTTTTTGGTTTTGGTGTCTGGGGCACTGGTTGCGTTGGTTGGAATGGTTACACCGGTTAGACCGGTTGGAACGGTTTGACCGATTAGACCGATTAGACTGGTTGCACTGACCCCACATCCTTTAAAGCATCAGGGGACAAAGACCGTAGCCCCGAACCCCTTGCCCCTCAACGCTTTACAGATTCGGTGCCAGAGCTTTAGTGCTTTAGCAGAACCGGGGACAGGCACCGCCTCCGACCCCACATCCTTTAAAGCGTTGGGGGACAAAGACCGTAGCTTCAACCCCCATGCGCCCCAACGGTTTACAGAGAGTAGTGCCAGAGCTTTAGTGCGTTAGCAGAGTGAGGGACAGGCACCGGCTCAAATTTAACCCATTTCAGTCTGCTGCCTCCGACCCCACATCCTTGCCTGCCCACCGCCAGCCCTGTCTGACCCCAATTACCCTGCTTCCCAACTCCCATCCCCCAAAACCTTGCTTTCCCCTACGCTATTTTGGTATCATCAGAGTATTGTCTAGGCACGATTTTATTGGAGGTGAACGGTTGATGTCACGCATTTCGACGGACCAGGTTAAGCACGTTGCGCACCTTGCGCGTTTGGCGATTACGGAAGAGGAAGCTCAGATGTTCACAAAGCAGCTGGATGCGATTATTTCTTTTGCGGAGCAGCTGAATGAATTGGATACTGAAAATGTTGAGCTGACGACTCACGTTTTGGATATGAAAAATGTCATGAGAGAGGACAAGCCGGCTAAAGGTCTTCCGGTTGAGGACGTTGTGAAAAACGCTCCGGACCAGAAAGACGGATATATCCGCGTTCCGACCATTCTTGAATAAGGGAGGGAAACCAGGTGTCATTATTTGACCATAAGATTTCCGAGTTAAAGCAGCGTTTACATAAAAAAGACATCACCGTTACGGATCTCGTGGATGAGTCCTACAAACGGATCAGTGAAGTAGAAGATAAAGTACAGGCGTTCATGACGCTTGATGAAGAGCGTGCACGTTCTTATGCGAAGCAATTGGACGAGGCGGTCGGCACACGCGATGAGCTTGGCCTTCTTTTCGGTATACCGATCGGTGTGAAAGACAACATCGTGACGAAAGATCTTCGTACGACGTGCTCCAGCAAAATTTTAGAAAACTTCATGCCGATTTATGATGCGACGGTTGTGCAAAAGCTTCAGCAGGCAGAATCCGTTACGATCGGCAAATTGAACATGGATGAGTTCGCGATGGGTTCTTCTACAGAGAACTCCGGATTCAAGCCGACACGGAACCCGTGGAATCTTGAAACCGTGCCGGGCGGATCAAGCGGCGGTTCGGCTGCATCGGTTGCAGCCGGCGAGGTTCCTTTTTCCCTTGGCTCTGACACAGGCGGTTCCATCCGTCAGCCGGCAGCATATTGCGGCGTTGTCGGATTGAAGCCTACGTACGGCCGTGTTTCCCGTTTCGGACTTGTGGCATTCGCGTCCTCTCTGGACCAGATCGGCCCGATTACCCGTACAGTTGAAGACAATGCGTACCTCCTTCAAGCGATTGCAGGCGGAGATCAAATGGATACAACCTCTGCAAATGTGGACGTTCCAGATTATGTTTCTTCCTTAACAGGCGATATTAAAGGTCTGAAAATCGCCGTGCCAAAAGAATACCTTGGCGAAGGGGTCAGCGAAGAAGCGAAAAATTCCGTTCTTGAAGCACTTAAAGTCCTTGAGGCGCAAGGTGCGACATGGGAAGAAGTATCGCTTCCGCATTCAAAATATGCGCTTGCGACTTACTATCTGCTCGCGTCATCCGAAGCTTCATCCAACCTTTCCCGCTTTGACGGAATCCGCTACGGATACCGTACAGACAATGCGGAAAACCTGATTGACCTGTACAAGCAGACCCGTGCGGAAGGCTTCGGAAACGAAGTGAAGCGCCGGATCATGCTTGGAACGTTCGCGCTCAGCTCCGGCTACTATGATGCGTACTATAAAAAGGCGCAAAAAGTGCGTACGCTCATTAAAAAAGATTTCGAAGATGTTTTTGAAAAGTACGATGTCATTGTTGGACCGACGACTCCGACTCCTGCTTTCAAAATCGGCGAAAAAACAGACGACCCGCTTACGATGTATGCGAACGATATTTTAACGATTCCAGTTAACCTTGCAGGCGTGCCGGGAATCTCTGTCCCTTGCGGATTCTCTAACGGTCTTCCGCTCGGACTTCAAATCATCGGCAAGCACTTTGACGAAAGCACCATTTACCGTGTTGCCCATGTATTTGAGCAAGCGACGGACCATCATAAAGCAAAACCTGAATTGTAAGGGGTGAAAATAATGAACTTTGAAACGGTGATTGGACTTGAGGTCCACGTTGAGCTTAAAACGAATTCAAAAATCTTCTCCGCTTCTCCGAACCATTTTGGAGCGGATCCGAATACGAATACGTCCGTGATCGACCTCGGCTACCCGGGCGTCCTTCCGGTATTGAACAAGGAAGCCGTGAACTTCGCGATGAAGGCTGCGATGGCGCTGAACTGTGAAATCGCAACGGACACGAAGTTTGACCGCAAAAACTACTTTTATCCGGATAATCCGAAAGCGTATCAAATCTCTCAATTTGATAAGCCAATCGGTGAAAACGGCTGGATCGAAATTGAAGTTGGCGGAAAGAAGAAGAAGATCGGGATTACCCGTCTTCACCTTGAAGAAGATGCGGGCAAGCTGAACCATACGGGCGACGGCTTCTCCCTTGTTGACTTTAACCGTCAGGGTACACCGCTTGTGGAAATTGTTTCCGAGCCGGATATCCGTACGCCGGAAGAAGCGTATGCGTATCTTGAGAAATTAAAATCCATTATCCAATATACAGGTGTTTCGGACTGTAAGATGGAAGAGGGTTCTCTTCGCTGTGACGCGAACATTTCCCTCCGTCCAGTCGGCCAGGAGCAGTTCGGTACGAAAGCTGAGCTGAAAAACCTGAACTCCTTCAACTTCGTCCGCAAAGGATTGGAGCACGAGGAAAAACGCCAGGCAGAGGTTCTATTGTCCGGCGGAATCATCGAGCAGGAGACACGCCGCTTTGATGAATCTACAGGTAAAACCCTTCTAATGCGTGTAAAAGAAGGATCCGACGACTACCGTTACTTCCCGGAGCCTGATCTTGTTTCCCTTTACATTGATGAAGAGTGGAAAGAACGCATCCGTGCTGAAATTCCTGAGCTTCCGGATGAGCGCAAAGCACGCTACGTTTCAGAGCTTGGCCTTCCGGCATACGATGCCATGGTTCTCACGCTTACGAAAGAGATGTCCGATTTCTTTGAAGCAACCGTCAAAACCGGCGCCGATGCAAAACAGGCATCCAACTGGCTGATGGGTGAGGTATCAGCTTACCTGAACTCAGAGAACAAAGAGCTTGAAGATACAGCTCTTACTCCTGTAGGACTGGCAGGCATGATCAAGCTGATCGAAGCAGGAACGATCTCTTCCAAAATCGCGAAAAAGGTATTCAAAGAGCTTATCGAAAACGGCGGCGACGCTGAGAAAATCGTTAAAGACAAAGGACTCGTCCAAATCTCTGACGAAGGTGCACTCCGTACATTCGTCAACGACGCTCTCGATGCGAACCCGCAATCAATCGAAGACTTCAAGAACGGCAAGGACCGTGCCATCGGCTTCCTCGTTGGCCAAATCATGAAAGCCTCCAAAGGCCAGGCCAACCCGCCAATGGTCAACAAGCTTCTCATGGAAGAAATCAATAAACGATAAGAAAAAAGCTTTCAGGGCGTTTTGCTCTGGAAGCTTTTTTGTGTCGAATTTTGCAGAAACGATAATATATCAGGATTTTCGATAATAAGCGGATCCAATTCGATAATATATTAAGATTTTCGATAATAAATGGGAAAATTCGATAATAAAACAAAAAGCTTTGATCAGTGGATCCTATTTTTGCTGCCAAAAGAATTAACGATGAATAAAAAAGCGGTATTTTTCTGTACTTCCGGGAAAATAAGAATAGAAACAAACTGGAGGGATACATTTTGGATACACAGCTGTCAGGAAAACGTGCGTTAGTCACGGGATCTACATCCGGGATCGGAAGGGCGATCGCGTTTGCTCTTGCAAAGGAGGGTGCCTCTGTCATCATCAGCGGTCGGAGCGGCAGCCGGGTGGAGAAGACGATTGAAGAGATGAAGAAGCAGCTTCCGGAAGGGGATTTTCTTAAGGGAGTGGCGGACTTGGGGACTGAGGAAGGGTGCCGCAAGCTGATGGAGGAATTTCCGGAGGTGGATATTCTGGTTAATAATCTAGGGATATTTGAGCCGAAGGAGTATTTTGATATTACAGATGAAGAATGGATGAAGTTTTTTGAAGTGAACATTATGAGCGGTGTCCGGCTGACCAGGACATACGTTGAAAAAATGATTGCTAATAAAGAGGGGCGTGTCATTTTCATTGCCAGCGAAGCAGCAGTCATGCCGTCACAGGAAATGGCTCATTACAGCGCGACGAAAACGATGCAGCTCTCCATTTCGAGGAGCCTGGCAGAATTAACAGCGGGAACGAATGCTACGGTTAACACCATCATGCCGGGCTCTACGCTTACAACAGGGGTCAAGAACATGCTGGAATCCCTGTATCCGGATGACGGGCTCTCCGTTCAGGAGGCAGAGGAAAAGTTTATGAAAGAGAACAGGCCGACTTCCATTATTCAGAGGCTGATCCGGCCGGAGGAAATTGCTCATTTTACGGTGTTTCTGGCGAGTCCATTATCATCTGCGATTAACGGAGCTGCACTCAGAGCAGATGGGGGATTGGTAAGGAGTGTGTTTTAAAAAGCAAAAAGAGCGGACTGAATCTGTCCGCTCTTTTCCGTTTCTTCAATAACCTGTTAGTTATCCTTCTTCATTTCTTTTTGAATTTTCTTCAGTGCTTTCTTCGATCCCCGTTCGATATCGTGCGCAAGCTTCCTCGTCTGATAATCGGTGAACAGCTGATCCAAATCGTAGCCCTCCGGATACAGTTCGGCCGCTTTGAAGTTGAGCTTCAGGCGCTTATCGAGGATTTCATGCATTTCTCCCTTATAAAATACAGTTACGTTGCGGGATTTGTTCCGCTCTTTGTAAACAATCCCGGTGTCGTTGTATTGAAGGAGTGTGACTTTGTCTCCCTTTTGAAAGTCGGTGATCTCTTCAGGAAGCTGACTGGCCGTTTTTGCTGGCTTTCTGATTTTATTTTCATTCACTTTTTCAAGACGGTATGCCTTGTTTTCCATGTAGGCTTTCGCCCGATCGAGAACGGCTTCTTTTATGTTCATTTTCCTGGAGATCCAAAGGGCGTTGCTGTCTCCTGATTCCCCAATGATCAGCCGGTAGGCGGGCTCGAGTGTTTCCTGTTTAAACTGCATGGCAGCATTCATGAAGTCCGGGTGCAGTTCGGAAAAGCGCTTGATTTCACCATAGTGGGTTGTGGCCACTGTGATGCAGCCTATATGATAAAACTCTTCCAAAATGGAGATGGCTAAGGCGGCCCCCTCATTTGGCTCGGTTCCGCTGCCGATCTCATCAAAAAGGAGAAGTGTATGGTTGTTGGACTGACTCATGATTTCCGATAAATTTTTCATATGGGAGGAAAACGTGCTCAGCGCGTTCTCCAAGCTCTGATTATCGCCGATATCAGCGAAAACTCTGTCAAATACTGAGATTACCGTACCCCTTTCCGCAGGAATATGAAACCCCGAAAGGACAGCAAGGGTGATCAATCCAATGGTTTTCAGAACGATCGTTTTGCCGCCGGCATTCGGACCTGTAATGACCAGGCTGCGGTATCCGTTCCCGATTTCAAAATCAAGCGGAACGGCATTACCGGTCAGGAGCGGATGCTTGCACTGTACAAGCTTGATGTGGCCTGTATCATTAAGCTCCGGCTCAATCCCGCGTATATGCTGGCTGTATTTTCCTTTTGCAAACACCATATCGTACTGGCTGATCAGCTCCATGTTGATTAGGATGCCAGGAAGATGATCGATAATGATCCCGGTGAGCGTTGCCAGAATCTGATATTCCTCTATAGCTTCTTCGGCCCTCAGCCGTTCCAGGTCCCCGTTCAGCTTCGCTACACTGTGCGGCTCCATAAAAACGGTAGAGCCTTTAGAAGAAATTTCTACAATGGAACCGGCCACCTGATTTTTATAGGAAGCCTTTACCGGAATGGTGAACCTGTCGTTTTTCCGGCTGATAAAGGTATCCTGGAGGTATTTCCTGTTCTCGCTGCTATTCATAAATTTCGTCAGCAGGGCTTTGATTTTCTCTTCTTTTCCCTCGATCTGGTCGCGGATTTTCTTTAGGTCCCTGCTCGCAGATGAATCCACTTTTCCATTTTTGATAGCAGTATTGATTTCTTCTTCCGCTTCCCTATACTCAGACATGGATTGTGCATAAGAAGATAGGACGGGTGCGAAAAATTCACGATCCAGCATAAACTTTTTTAATTTCCGGCATCCTCTTAAAAAGTCTGACAGGCTGATTAATTCATCCGGGCTTAAAATGATGCCTTTTTCTGCATGTTGGATGGTTCCTTCAATATTTGTAACACCGGAGAACGGTACGTGCCCATCCGCGTCTAAAATCGCGCGGGCCTCAGATGTTTCGTTTAAACGGATCTTCACCACTTCCATGCTTGAGGCAGGCCCCAGCTTATCCAGCAGATTTTTGCCAAGTCCACTCGTGCAATAGGATTTAATGACTTCCTTCAACTCGCTGTATTGCAATTTATCAAACGTCTCTGTATTCATTTACTAGCTCCTCACGATTATTTGTACAATCAAATGAAGATACCTTGTCAGATGGAGAGAACAAGCCAAATTTTAAACACAAAAAAAGCTGCAGAGATCCTGCAGCTTTTCCTTCACAAGGCACAGACAAATAAACGGCATCATCCTGCCGGGCTGTCTGCTTTTTTATGAAAGGTACAGGCATCTTCATAGGTTTGAAATGAATCCACAGCAAATAAAGGGAGTGATTCCCCGTTTTTCACAAGATTCAAATCGTTAAATTCTCCTATTTAGAACCTATACACACTCACAAAAAGCACCTCTTCTATTTATTCGCTTCATTCTATCCAATCTGAATACGACTCCATTTTATGATAAGAAACGGAAATAGTAAACCCGTATTCAGGGGTTTTTAACCATTCCAGCTGCAAGATCTCCGAAAGTCCTTACATCGTCCAAATAATCGAACGCTTTGTTTTGTCCGGATTGGTTCATCATCCTTACCGCAACTGCATGATACTCCGGCATGACGAGGCAAATACAGCCCGTAATGCCGAGAAGCTGGAAGGAGCCCTTTGGAACTTTAGGGCCGATCTCGTTTTGCGGGAAGTCCTTTTCCTTCATCCACCAAAAGAATCCGTGCTGTGGCAATGGAGCAATCCCCTTATTTTGGACTGAAGTCATTTGCTTGAAAAGATCGGGTGTTAAAATCCCGGCTTCTTTCCCTTCTGTAAGAAATAATTTTCCCCATTTAGCCAGATCCCGTGTACTGCAGTACAGGTTGCTGTCTTTCCCACTGCCATTCATTCGCTGAGAGGGATTTTCCAGCAGGTTAGATACTGCATTCTCCCCGGAATATCCCCAGCCGCTCTCTGCAAAGCCTGCTTTTCGAAAAACCTGCTCGTCCAGTATTTGAGCCACTGTCTTTCCAGATACAGTTTCAAGAATGCTGATCAGTAAGTTTACTCCAGCATTGTTATAAGACCAGTCTTCACCGGGCTGGAACATCCGGATCCATTTTCCGTCCTTTTCTGCGAGACCATGGGTATGCGTTAACACATGGCGAAAGGTGGTCCCATTAATCAAAGGGACATCAGGATAAAAATCAGATAAATCCTGATCAAGCCCCCGGATTTTTCCCTCCGCAATCATGCAGGCAAGTGCTAAACCAATATAGGATTTCCGAATGGATGCAATGTTGAACCTTGAGTTTTCCTGCACCTTTCCTGCACCGGAATTCCGGCTGTGAGTCCCTGTATAAGATTCATAGACTACCTTATCGCCTTGAAGGATTAGACAGGACAGTGCGGCAGCACCGGTCTCTTTATACACTTTTTGATTATGGTATTCGAAGGATTTCAAGGAATCCGCTCCTTTGTCCTGTTGTTCTATATGAATATCGATAAAACCGGTTCTTCATACAGCAATACGTGATCTTCCGAAAACCAACAGGAAAAAGTGCAGACACTGTCCGCTCTTTTTCTTATTGAGGCACAGCCACCTGTTTAGTTTTTCTTTTCCAAAAAACCAGCCCCCACCAAACGAGCAAATAAAAAAACGCCGTCAAAACATAAACGGCCCAAAGAGCACCGGCCTGAAGCGAACTGATAAAATGCTGCCCTTCATTCATTCCTTCCAGCCGTCCAATCGAGTTGAGGAGAGCGATAACCGGAATCGTCAGGGCTGCAAGGAAGGCTATGGCGGAGTATGCTTTGCCGTTCCTCCGAATGAGACGGAAAAGGGCGGTTCCAAGTGTGATGAGCAGAAACAGATAATAGATGATGAACACCCATGCGGGCAATGTTGTCATAGTATTTCTTCTCCTTTTTATTGCACCCCCTGCAGCTTCGCATAGTCCCCGTTCCGCTCCAGCAGTTCCTGGTGTGTACCCTGTTCTGCGATTCCGTTCTCCTTGAGCACGATGATCCGTCCTGCGTTCCGAATCGTGGACAGGCGGTGGGCAATGACGAGGGTGGTGCGGTTTTGGGCCAGGCGTTCGAGCGAATCCTTCACTACTTTTTCACTTGCGTTGTCCAAGGCACTGGTTGCCTCGTCAAAGATGACAATCGGCGGGTTTTTCAGGAAGACGCGGGCGATGCTGAGCCGCTGCTTCTGGCCGCCGGACAGGCGGACGCCGCGCTGGCCGATGTCGGTATCGTAGCCGTTCGGCAGCTTCATGATAAATTCATGGGCATGTGCGTTTTTGGCAGCCTCGATAATGTCTTCGCCGGATGCCCCAGGGTTTCCGTAAAGGATGTTCTCCATGACGGTGCCGGCAAACAGATACACATCCTGCTGGACGATGCCGATGTTTTTCCGCAGAGAAGCAAGGGTGATGTCTTTACTATTGATCCCGTCAATTTTGATCTCCCCGGATTGAATGTCATAAAAGCGGGGGAGCAGGGCGCATATCGTGGTCTTGCCGGCTCCTGAAGGACCGACGAGTGCCGCGTATTCTCCTGCTCCGATTTTCAGCGAAAGGTTCTCCACAACGTTAGGCTGGTTCTCGTCATACCGGAAGCTGACGTTTTGGAACTCGATGCTTCCCAGGACATGTTCAAGCTCCATCGCCCCAGGGGAATCCTGAATATCAGGCTTTACGGCCATCATCTCCATAAAGCGTTCGAACCCGGTCATGCCTTCCTGATACAGAATGGCGACATTGGTTGCTTTCTTGATTGGTTCGATGAGAAAAGCTGTGTACATGATGAAGGTAATTAAGTCGGCCAGATCCATGGAAGAGCCGACGATCGCTGCCCCGCCTGCCACAACAACGGTCAGGCTGATCAGCTGGATGAACGTTTCAAATCCATTGTAAAAATAGGCTTCATACCTGTAGCCGGCTTTTCTGCTCTCGAGAAAGCGAAGGTTTTCATATTGAAATTTTTCCTTTTCAAGCTCCTCGTTCGTATACGATTGCACGACCCGGATCCCGGAAAGATTGTCTTCCACCTGTGCATTGATCTCGCTGATCCGAACCTTGTTCCGTTTCAGGGCCATGTTTACTTTTTTATTAAAATAGACAGCAAAAATGGCCATGAACGGCAGAAAAGCAAAAATCGCCAAGGTCAGCGGAGCATTGATCATAAACAGGATCGCGAACGAGCCGATAAACTGAACCGAATACCTCAGCAGATCCTCTGGCCCGTGATGATATAGCTCGGATAGCCAGAAGAGGTCATTCGTCATCCTGGACATGAGCTGTCCGGTTTTCTGACGGTCATAAAACGGAAATGAAAGGCTCTGGTAATGGCTGAAAAGCTCGGTGCGCAAATCGCTCTCCATCATCGCACCCATCCGGTGACCGTGGTAATCGACCACAAAGTGAAAGCCTGCCTGGAAGATTGCCAGAACAAGCATCACCGCTCCGGTGAGGAGAATCTGGTTCATAGCCTGTTCATCAATTCCTTCAAGTACATCCTTTGTGATGTACCGGGTGAGAAGCGGATAGGCGAGGGAAATCGCAGATCCGAGAACAGAACAGGCCATTACAGCAGCGAACAAACGCAAGTAAGGTTTATAATAGGAAACAAATTTTTTTAAGCGGCTATTCAATTGGTTTTACCCCTTTTGTGTGCAGATTTCCACTGGCTGCACAGGTCAGGAGGTCAGTTCAGTCCGGCCCCCTTATGTGCTTGCGTCATTCCAGTCACTGTGTTTCTCATTCTGTTTCCTCCTCCAGATATTGTTAAATACAGTATACAATATTTTCTGAAAAATAAAATCAAAAAAGAGGAGACACGTCTCCTCCTAGCACCCTGATGGATTCTGTTTCCACTTCTTTTTCATAAACAGGCACATGACCCCGATAATCGCAGCGAACAGCAGGCTGAGGAAAAATCCGGACCGGCCGATGCCTTCAAGCAGTGTACCGGCAATGGCTGCAAGCAGGAGGACAATTCCTGCGGATCCGAGTGCTTTTTCCCAGATGGAAAGCTTCAAAATTTTCAGCGAAGAGAGGATGATGAAGCTCCAGTTGTACAGCAGCATGATTCCGGCTGCGGTGGTGATGTATTCGTAAATTTTCCCGGGCAGGAGAAGCGCTGCGATAATTGACAGCACCATCCCGGCAGTCGCCAGGCCAAGTGATGGGAGGGCGAGCTTTTTCTTTCCCTTCGTCGTTTTGGAAAAAAATTTCGGTGCGTCGCCGCCTTCACCCAATGTGACGAGCAGAGTCGTGACCCCGAACAGAGCTGCCGTCAGCGTGGAGAAGCCGGCAATAATGATCGCTGCGTTGAACACATGCGGGAAAAACGAAAGGTCGTAGCTGCTGAGAGCGGTCACAAACGGGCTCTCTTTTTCATGAAAGGATCCGATGGAGGTCAGGGAAACAGCGAGTGCCAGGGAGGCCGTATAAATGACAGCAAGCACGATCAGCATAACGGAGCCGGCTTTCGGTGCGTCCTCTTTTTTCTCCAGCTGCATGGCCATCAGGCCGATGACTTCAATTCCGCCGAATGCATAAAAAGCATAAATGAGAGAAGAGCCGAATCCTGCCCAGCCCTCTGAAAAAAATTCGCCGCCAGTAAGCGGGAAGGAAGGCTTTTGTGCATCTCCCGGGATCCACCCGGCAATCGCCGCGACGGCGAGGATGATAAACATAAGGATGGCGGCGACCTTTGCGATGGCCATCACATTTTCGAGCCGGTCAAAGCCTTTCGTTCCGGCTACTACAACGAGGATCGAGAGAGCTGCATATCCCGCTGCAAACAGCCAGAGCGGAACGTTTGGAAACCAGAAACGCGACAAAATGGCCAGTGCTGTCAGCTGGCTTCCCATAATCAGAATGTTGGAGGTCCAGTAATTCCAGCCGCAGCTAAAGCCTGCCCAGCGTCCAAACGCTTTACCGGCGTAATAGCAAAACGAGCCCTTCTGCGGATCCTCGGCCGTCATTTTCGCAAGCAGCCTGTACACAATGTACGTTCCGATTGCCGCAAGCAGGAAGGAGAGAAGGATCGATGCCCCCGTTGCTTTAATGCCGATGGCAGATCCGAGAAAATACCCTGTTCCGATCGTGCAGCCAATCCCGATCAGGGAGAGCTGCCACCATTTTAGTTGATCTTCCTTCGATTCATTGGACACGTTCATTCCCCCAGTCGTTCTTTTATTTTTGCCGGGGGAGGGGAAATTATGTGAAAAGAATAAACGCCTCATATCCGAAATAGCCGCCGAAGCCGATCAATGATAAACCGGATACCCAGGATATGGCCTGGATGGTCTTGTCGTTGATAAATCCGCGCGCAAAACTCGAGGCACCGGCCATGCAGATGTCCCAGATAAGCAATCCGAGCAGGATCGAACCGCTGTATAAGAGAAGCTCCGTATGCTGATACGTCGAAGCTGTTTTCGCTAAAACGGATCCATAGATCCCCACCCAGAACATAATCGTCAGCGGATTAGTCAGAGACATCATGAACCCGACAAAATAGGATCTTGCAAGCGAGCTTGGCCTTTGCCGCTGAAACTCAAGCCCCTTGCTCGCTTGAATCAGGCTCTCGATGCCTGTATAGGTCAGAACGAAGAAGCCGAACAGCCACAAAAATGCTTTTACGACCGGAATCTCAATGAACTGCACGAGTCCGAGGAAAACGGCCAGCATGTACACAACGTCCGCAGTGATTGAGCCGAGGCCGATCAGCCATGAATGCCAGAAGCCTTTATTGAATCCCCTCTCAATCTGCGCCGCATTGATGGGCCCGATCGGCGCGGCGAGGGAAATGCCGAGTAAAATATGGTTTAGGATGATGTTCATGTAACCTCTCCTTCAATCCCCGTTTTTTCTATATGTATTCGGGGGCTGTCCAATTATCCCAAAGAAAAAAGCTGCAGCCTGAATAAAGGCTACAGCTGATCCTGCAAAGCTTCCATCGTTTCGTGCAGATGAATTAAATGCTCCGAAGCGAGGTCCAGCCGATGCTTTCCATCCGGCTCCAGCCCGCTGCTTTTAGCCTGAGCAACCCGTTCCTTTGCTAATTGCAGCTTTTGATAAGCACGCTGAAATTCTGCAGAACCCGGATTGCCCTGGGCGGAAATCACCGCTTTCTCTGCCTCGTTCAAGGACTTCAATGCTTCATGAATCATCCTGTGCACCACCTTTTACCATCTATCATTTTCCACCGGATAAGCGTTTATTCCTGAAAAGGAAGGGCTATAGAAGAGAAAAGGGGGCGGTGCAGATGCGTTCGTGGAAATGGATTTCCGCCGAAACAGCGGATGAAGAAGCGCTGAACCAGCTGAAATACCGGGAATTTTGGAAACAGGACATAGAGAACGGGCACCGTAACCAGATGCACGTACAGGCTTTGAAAACTGGCAGTGAGGCCGTATATGGGTCTCTCGTCTATTCAGTGAAGGGCGAAGATAAAGAAAAGGTGTTCCATTATTACATATCCAAAGAGTTACTCGTCACTATCGGTTTCCCCCATTCGTCGCTTTCCAGGGTAAATGAGGGGGAGCTGGAGGAAAAATTGAACGAAGCAGATCGTGCGCCGGAAGGCTTTTCGGTTATACTGCATGGCTTATCCAAGCATTATCTGGACGGGATTGACGAGTTCGAAGAAAAAATGAACAGCGTGATGGAAGAGGTCCACCGCCATAACCGGGCTAGTATATTGAACCAAATTTACGATCTCAGGCACTCACTTTTAAGATGGAAGGGCCTGCTCATGAAAATTATCGAGCTGAAAGAAGGAATGGATGAAGCGTTTCTGAACGATACGGAGACCTGGACAGAATACCGCAGGCTTACCAAACAGCTCAATCGCGCAATGACCCTGTTAAAGGAATATGAGGAAGAAATCGATACGATCATCAACATGGAGGAAGTCATTTCCTCAAACAACGGAAACGAAATCATGAAATCACTGACCGTCATTACGATCCTCTTCACCCCGCTAACCGCATGGGGCGCGCTCTGGGGCATGAATTTCGAAAAAATGCCCGAGCTGAAATGGACATTTGGCTATCCGGCAGCATTGCTCCTGATCATCAGCACGACCATCTATGTGTACTGGTATATGAACTCGAAAGGATTCATGAAAGATTTGCTGAGGCGGAGGAAATAGCAGTAGGTTATACAAACCACGCTCCTGAATAGAATAGGTCTCATAAACCTATCTGAAAGGGGCCCTTCACATGTATCCTGTTTACCCCTACTACAGTTTTAAAACAGAATGCAAGGATCAGCCGCTCACCTTCCCTCCACAGCATCAGAACGAACAGCCGGGGATGGAGTATCTAATGAACCCGAAGCCCATATCAGAGAACCCGGATTACAGGGGCAGCGGCAAGCTTCTGGGCAGAACAGCGATTATTTCAGGCGGTGACAGCGGCATTGGACGCGCAGTTGCCTATGTTTTTGCAAAAGAAGGAGCAAATCTGGTCATTCCATATCTAAATGAGCACCGCGATGCAGAAGAAACAAAACAGCGAATCGAAGCACTCGGCAGCCGCTGCCTACTTATCCCGGGGGATCTTTCAGAACCCAAAGCCAATGAAAAAACAGCAACAGCTGCAATCGAGACCTTCGGGAGTATCGACATTCTCGTCAACAATCTGGCAGTTCAATATCCTCAGGCGGATTTCCTTGATATAACCCCTGAGCAATTTGATAAAACGTTCAAAACCAATATCTACTCCTATTTTTTTATGACAAAAGCAGCCGTTCCTCATATGAAGCAAGGCACCTCAATCATTAATACCGCTTCCGTCACAGCTTATAAAGGACAGCGGGAGCTGATTGACTACTCCGCAACGAAAGGAGCCATCATCTCCTTCAGCCGCTCACTCTCCTTGAATCTGGTTCAAAAAGGAATCCGCGTCAACAGTGTGGCTCCCGGACCTGTCTGGACCCCGCTCATCGTCTCAAGCTTCAGCGCCGAACAGGTCGCCTCCTTCGGTATGCAAACAGCAGCCAAACGCGCTGCCCAGCCGTTCGAACTCGCCGGCGCTTACGTCTACCTCGCTTCGGACGACTCCCGCTTTGTCACCGGTGAAACACTGCATGTGAATGGAGGGCAGATGGTGACGGGGTAGGTGGTGAGTGGGTGATGGGCAACTGGGACAAGTGTGGCGCGGGAAGGCGGGAGGCGGGGTCAGTCCCGCACTGCTTTAACGCAAGCGGGGACAGAGACCTGTAGCTGTGAGCCCTTGCGCCGCAAAGGATTGGAGAGCCGGTGCCGGAGCTTTAGTACGGCAGCGAATGTGGGGACTGGCACCGTGCCAGTCCCGCACTGCTTTAACGCAAGTGGGGACACAGACCCGAAGCTGTAAGCCCTTTCACAGCAAGGGCTTACAGAATTGGTGCCGGAGCTTTAGTGCTTTAGCAGAGTGAGGGTCAGACACCACCTCGTACTAAAGTTCCACAATCTTCCCGTGTAACCATGTGTAATCACGCCTTATACAGGGTATGGTTTCTTAACCCGAAAAAAAGGAGACATGTACATGTCACGCAAACCTATTATTGGAATTACCGGTTCCCAAAAGGATGTAAAAGGTATTGATCATTCTTTTGTTCACTCTAAATATCCAGAAGCAGTCATTCGCGCCGGAGGCATTCCGGTTATTTTGCCCATCGGAAATGATGAAACGGCAAAAAGATGGATCGATGTAATCGACGGCCTGCTCCTAAGCGGAGGAGAGGATGTCGATCCGCAGTCCTACGGTGCGAACCCTCATCCTGAGCTTGGTCCTGTAACCCTCGAACGTGATGAGACAGAGATTGCCCTTGTGAAAGAAGCGGAGAAAAAGCGCACGCCCATCTTCGCGATTTGCCGCGGAATCGCTTCACTAAACACAGCACTCGGTGGCACGCTGACGCAGGATATTCACAGCCAGCTTGACGAAGGAATCAAGCACCATCAGGAAGGGTCACGAATCAATGCTTCCCATGATTGTGAGATCGAGGAAGGCAGCCGTCTCCACAGCATCCTCGGTGATACTCAAGTGAGCATCAACAGCATGCACCATCAGGCATTGGCCCACGTAGCCGAGAACCTGAAAGTGGTCGCACGTGCCCCGGATGGAGTCATTGAAGCAGTAGAAGGAACCGAGAAGGACTGGTCCGTACTTGCTGTCCAATGGCACCCGGAAGAAATGGCCGTCAAATATGAAAACATGCAGCGGATGTTTGATGTGTTTGTAAAGGAATGTACAGAAGAAGAAGCAGTACCATCGTAAAAAGCGGGCTCTGGCCTGCTTTTTTCTATGTTTATCGGAAAGTGCCGTTGGCGGGGTTAGTCCCGCACTGCTTTAACGCAAGTGGGGACAGAGACCCAAAGCTGTAAGCCCTTGCGCCGCAAGGAATTGGGGAGGCGGTGCCGGAGCTTTAGTACGGCAGCGAACGTGGGGACTGGCACGGTGCCAGTCCCGCACTGCTTTAACGCAAGCGGGGACAGAGACCCGAAGCTTCGAGCCCTTGCTCCGCAAGAGATTGAAGAGATGGTGCCGGAGCTTTAATGCGGCAGTGAAAGTGGGGACTGACCCCCGTCCCCGGTCTATTCCCTGTCCTCTTATTTGGAATGGAGTCGATAAGCACCGAAAAGTGGGAACAGCCCCTGCCCAAATCCAATCACTGAATTTTACCTTAATTTAACACTCTCCCAGACCCCCACCATGATAACATATAGGAAAGCAGGTGAGCGCATGTTTTCCGCTCTGTTAACTGTTCACATCACTGCAGGGGTCATATGTTTGATCACAGGCCTAATTTCCATGCTTTCTAAAAAAAGAAAAGGCCGGCACACGTGGTCCGGCGAAGTGTATCATGCTTCTTTTGTTATTATTTTTCTTACTTCCGTCACAATGGCGTTGATGCATTGGGAGGAGAGTGCTTATCTATTTTACATTGGTTTTTTCTCCTATTCCTTTGCGATCATTGGATATCTTGCGGTTAAGAGAAAGTGGAGAAACTGGCTGCTGTATTATATTAGTGGAATGCTTGGCTCGTATATCGCGGTGATTACAGCTGTGCTGGTCGTTAATGCGCAAAAGATTGGCTTTCTGCAAGGTGTTCCCATTCTCTTGGTCTGGTTCCTCCCGACCATTGTCGGCAGTCCGCTAATTGCCCTAGTTAACCGCAAATACGCCCTCAAAAAAGCATCAGCCTCCAGCTGATGCTTTTACTCCTCCATCACTTCAACCCCAAAGCTCCGCGCGGGTCCATTCATCATAATTTTAACGATGCTCTGAGCCATATAGGCAGGGGTGTGGATCATTCCGTTCTGGAGCCACCACGTCATCATGCCGTGGCAGGCAGAGGAGATGAAGGTGATGACAAGGTCCTTCGGGAGGTGCATCTGTTCCTCCGGCAGGCCGGCTTTCGTAAATTCCGAGTCGAATTTCGTCCGGATCATGGAGAGCATGTTACGGGAAAATTCCAGGCTGCCGTTGCTGCCGAGCATGGCCTCGAAAAAATCCGCATGGGCAGAAATTGCTTCAAAGACAGACTCAATGGACGTTTCTACGTTTTTAGGATGCATTTTTCCGCCTACGAGATGGGTGGATGGGTTGATGTTGCCGATCACATCCTGAAACACTTCATCCGTCAGGCGTTCGAGCAGGTCATATTTGTCCTGATAATGCAGGTAAAACGTGCCCCGGTTGATCATCGCTTTGGCCGTGATATCATGAATGGTCATTGCATCAAAGCCCTTCTCTCTTACAAGCTGAATGAAAGCATCCCGGATGGACTTTCTCGTCCGGATGATGCGCAGATCCGTTTTGGATTCCATTATATCCCTCCCGAAATAAATCAACAATTGCAGAAGAAGTGTTGTTTATAGGTCATTGCATCCAGTATTGAGCATTGTATGAACCTTTTTTCTAGAATACCATAGTTGTTGTACAGGATGTTAGATAAACAACAGCTTGTCTATTAGATTGGAGGTTCAGCAATGAAGACTGTCAAAACGTACTTTACTCAGAAAATATTCTGGGGTGGACTTGCCGGACTTGCGGCAGCGGCACTTATTTTTACATTTGCATTTATGGGGTCAAATGTTAATCCGGCCCCAAAGGATCTTCCTGTTGCACTTGTTATGAAGGACCAGGGTGTACAGCTCCCGAATGGCCAGAAACTTGAGATCGGGAAGCTCATGCAGGAAAAATTAACGGGCAACAAAGAACTCCCGATTAAATGGACTGTGCTGGACAGCGAAATAGAAGCAAAAGAAGAGCTTGATGACCGGGCGTATTATGCAGCGCTGATCATTCCGGAAGAATTCTCGGAACATGCAGCTTCTCTTCAGTCGCCGGAACCGGTCCAGGCAGAAGCAAAACTTCTCGTAAACCAGGGAAAGAATCTGAATGCTGCGAACAGCGTTGCAGCGATTATGGATAAAGTATTCACAGGAGTGAACAAAGAAATAAGCGGTCAGATGCTTGCTCAGATGAAGGCTCAGAAGATGATGCTTTCCCCGGACCAAGTTCCGCAGGCGGCTGAACGGATCACGTTAAGCGTTGAGAACGTCAATCCGGTAAGGGATTATAATGCCGGCGGAAATTCTCCGGGCATGATGACGCAAATCCTTTGGCTTACAACGATCATCAGCTCGATTGTTATTTACCTTGGACTGAAAAAGGCATCGCGCGGCCGGATCACACCATCTTCCCTGGCAGCCCAGCTTGCAGCAGGTTTACTATTTGTTAGTTTGAACTCTCTTATCATCCTATGGATTGCCACAGGGCCGCTTGGTTTGGAGGTTCCGGATTTTTGGGACACATACGGCTTCATGGTGTTCACCGCCTATATGTTTTTCCTGATGCAGGGCGCTCTCATTAACTGGATTGGCTATGGGGCGATGCCGGTTTTGATCCTGCTGTTCTTCTTTTCCAGTCCGGTTCTGAATATGCCGCCGGAGTTTCTTCCGGAAGCGACACAGACGTGGCTGCTGTCTTGGATTCCGTTCTCCCACAGTGTGGAAGGGTTCAGAACCTTGTTTTTCTTCAACGGCATTGGCTTTGAAGAAAAGCGCTGGATTCTTGGCATGATCGGGCTTGGAGCTTTTATAATTATGGCCCTTTCTCTTTTAAAAGCTTATGGAAAAAAAGAAGAGACTGTAAAAAAAGAAGAAAACATGCCGATATAATTTCTGCAGTGATAAATCAGCAAAAGTCCTTTCACCCGGAATCTTCAGCATTTCAGCCCTCCAATAAAAGACAGCAGCCTCCATCCAGGCTCGCTGTCTTTTCTTTTGCAATGGGTTTCGAGAACCAGTATTTGGGGGATTTTATAGGAGCAGGCTAATTGATGGCATATGGTAAAAATGGTAGACTGATAAGAGCGCTGTATGATGGAACGACTATAATGTATAGGATGATGGAGAATGAAAAAAGCGAGAATAATTTATAATCCGACCTCCGGAAGGGAAGCGTTTAAACGCCATTTGCCAGAGGTTTTGGCTAAGTTTGAGAACGCAGGCTATGAGACATCCTGTCACGCGACCACGTGCGAAGGTGATGCAACGGATGCTGCGAAGCTCGCCGTTGAACGCGGCTTCGACCTTGTTGTCGCTGCAGGCGGGGATGGAACAGTAAATGAAGTCGTGAATGGAATTGCCGGTTTTGATAAGCGGCCGCAGCTCGGCATCATACCGGTTGGAACGACGAACGATTTTGCCCGTGCCATTGCTCTGCCTTTGAACGATGTACTTGCGGCAGCTGATATGCTGGTGAACGGTGTTGCTGTCCCGATTGATATCGGCCGTGTAAACGATGGCTATTTCATCAACATTGCAGGCGGAGGGAAGCTGACGGAGCTGACGTATGAGGTGCCGAGCAAGCTGAAGACAATGCTCGGACAGCTGGCGTATTACCTGAAGGGCATGGAGATGCTGCCTTCCATCCGGCCGACAGAGGTTGAGATCGAATATGACGGCAAGCTTTTCCAGGGGGAAGTCATGCTGTTCCTCTGCTCCCTCACCAATTCCGTAGGCGGATTTGAGAAGCTTGCGCCGGATTCCAAGCTGAATGACGGCCTTTTCGATCTCCTCATCCTGAAAAAAGCGAATTTGGCCGAGTTCGTCAGAGTTGCTTCACTCGCCCTGCGCGGAGAGCACATGAACGATGAACACGTCATTTATACAAAAGCAAGCCGTGTGAAAGTCACAACGAAAGACAAAATGCAGCTGAACCTTGATGGAGAGTACGGCGGTCTCCTGCCGGCTGAGTTTGAAAACCTGTACCGCCACCTGGACATCGTCATGTCGAAGGAAAAAGCAGACGAAATGTCCGAGGAGGATGCAAAAGAACAGGAAGAGAACGTAAACGAAGGACCGTTGGAAAAACGGGAGATGCAGGAAGAGGATCAGTAAAGCGTGTGCTTAGGCATACGCTTTTTTCTTTGAAGGTTCAAACGTACCTCTTTACATATCGAGAAATATCGATTAATATAAACCCATGAAAAATAATCTTGCAGAAGTTTTTAAAGTACTTGGGAATGAGACGAGGCTTGAGATGCTCTCATGGCTGAAGGATCCGATGGAGCATTTTGATAAGCCGACGGCGCATCTTTCAAAGAATATCAGTGAAAAGGGCGGCGTATGCGTTGGGGATATCCAGGAGAAGGCGAAGCTTTCCCAATCGACGACCTCTCATTATCTTTCGATGCTCCAGCGAATTGGATTGCTTGAGTCAGAACGCCATGGTAAGTGGACCTACTACCGCCGCAATGAAGAGCGGATAGAGGAAGTCATGGACTTAATCAAAAGGGAGGTCTGATTCCTTTCTTTTTTTTTTGCAAAACATATCTATTTTTCCCGATAAAACAATATGAGGTGATCAGCATGAAGGTTTGGATTTATTTGCTCGCCGTGGCAGCGGGAGTTTCTCTCAGCATTGAAGGAGCAATTTACGGCGAACTGGGAAAGGAAATCGGCAAGCTGGAAAGCAGTTTGTATAATTTTGCAGTCGGCACACTTATTATCGGTCTGGTGCTGCTGTTCCTGGGGAAAGGCTCATTATCCTATACGTTTAAAGCTCCAAAGTGGCAGCTGACAGGCGGGATTTTGGGAACCATCTATTTAACCATTTTGGTCATCGCCATTCCGCTCGTTGGAGTAGGCGTCGCCATGATCAGTGTCATTTTTGGACAGATGGCGATGAGCATGGTCATTGAACATTTCGGCTGGCTCGGCAGTGAGCGGAAGCCGGTCAATAAAGAGAAGATGGGTGCAGCAGCTTTGATGCTGATTTCTTTATTCTTAATCTTTTAATGCAGGAGGAGATATAAAATGGGTTTGATTGTTGCATTATCATCTATCATTGGCGGGATCCTGCTGAGTGCACAGTCCTCCATCAACGGGGCTTTCAGCAGAAAGGCGGGAACGTATGAGAGTACGTTTCTGACATTTATCACGGGTGCGATGGTACTGATCATTGCTGTATTATTCTTCGGACAAGGGGATATCACAGGTATACTCGATGCCCCGGCCTGGCAGCTGAGTGCGGTCTGGTTCGGGGTCGGTTATCTGTTCCTGACCGTCCTTGCTGTCCCGCAAATCGGGGTCATCGCCGCGAATATCGCAACGGTGATCGGCCAGCTGAGTGCGGGCATCCTAATTGACCACTTCGGCTTCTTTGGTGGAACGGTGATCTCCTTTGACTGGCAGCGGGCCTTGGCGCTCGTACTTATGATTGCCGCATTGAGACTCGTTTACATCAGTAATAAAAAAGCAGAACAAAAGTAAGCACCTCCGGCTGGAGGTGCTTTTTTGAAATGTTTGGTAAAATAAAGGAATTCAATCAGACAGAGGTGAGAGCATGCGATATATTGAGTTAACGGAAGAGGATCAGGAACTGGTCAGTGCTGCACAGGAAATAATCCGGAAGCTTTATGAAGAAGACAAACACCATGTAGGGGCAGCCATTCGGACAAAAACCGGAGAGACCATCTCTGCTGTCCATATCGAAGCGTACATAGGGCGGGTAACGGTTTGCGCCGAAGCCATCGCGATTGGAACCGCCATTTCAAATGACCAGAAAGATTTCGAAACCATCGTTGCGGTCCGGCATCCTCATCCTGATGAAACCGACCAGAGGATCCGGGTCGTCAGTCCATGCGGCATGTGCCGGGAACTGATTTCGGACTATGCGCCTGACTGCCAGGTGATCCTGGAGGTCGACGGTTCTCTGGTGAAAACGCCGATTAAAGAATTGATTCCGTTTAAATATTCCAGAAGCTGAAGGTGAAAAAATGACCAAAAACGAGCAAATGCTTGCCGCACTGCAGCAATCGTGGTCCATTGAGACGAGTTCGAAGTGGACGAAAGACAACCCCGCCGCCGGACAATGCGGAGTGACAGCACTTGTCGTTAGCGACTGGCTTGGCGGGGAGATTCTGAAAACGCAGCTTCCGGACGGCTGGCACTATTATAACCGGATTGAAGGAATCCGCTGTGATTTTACCGCGTCCCAATTTAGCGCGAAAATCCCGTATTCAGATACCCCCTCATCAAGAGAAGAAGCGTTCACGGATACAAACGAAAGGCAATATGAATGTCTGAAGGAGAAGGTGGCAGCAGCTCACAATTGAAATGCTGCAAGTAAAAAAGTAAAAATCCGAGGAGGCTCTCCATGTCCGACATCACCTTCATGGCATCATCAAAGAAGTTCGTAATCCCTGATGAAATAGAGCAATACAACAACCGCAGAGTGTTTGAACGGGAAGAGGACTTCATGCAGCTTTGGGTGCAAAAAGCTCACCCTTATTGGCTTGAGGAACTGGAAAAGGGCCTGTTTATATTGCCATACATTTACGAAATTTCCGGCGTTGGTAATGCTTTATTCCTCCTGTATCTGGAGAAGTACATGGAAACAGGGGATGAGCTGGAGCTGCTGTATATTCCGAATCAGCATGCTTTCAGAGACTACGAGAGAAGGATGCTTGATAACCCTCGGCATTTTTGGATCAACACAGGCAGCCTTGACGTACAAGGACCGCTACGGGACGTATCAGCTTAACCCAAAAAATTGGACAGAAGAGCTATGCCATAAAAATTATTTAACGGAGTTCGGCATCACCACAATCGTCAAATACTAAAAAAACCGCCCATTACGGCGGTTTTTCACTCACTGCTCTTTCAAAAGCTCCAGAATCTCTCTCATCTGTATAAGGTCCCTCGGTGTTTCCTCTTCTTCTTTTTCCGCATCATGCAGCGGGGAGAGAAAATGCTCGTAGGCCTTGGCGAATTCCACAAGGAATACATCTGCCGGGAAGGATGTTTCTTCGATGGTCGCGAGAGAGGCGGAGGGCATCTTTTTAATGTCTATCCGTCCCCGATCCTCACTGAAGCGGAAGACGACCGAATGATCTGATTCCACTCCAAAAGGCGTTACTTCGAATGAATCAAACTTGCGGATCAGTTTCATCGCTACATCATACAGAATATTCTTCGAAACCTCGGTCAAAAATTGAACCGATTTGCCATTGTATGTAAACACGAACCGCGTATCGCTGTTCAGATAATGAATGAAATGATCTCCCTCTGTCAGACTCTCTGCTCCCAATGCCTCGATCGTAATCACTGCATCCTCTCCTCTCCTTTTCATTAGGTATATTATACCAAGTTTTGTGTTACAGCAGAGTATCAATTCGGTAACATGCTAAATAAAAAAAGGTTAAGCAGGGCCTTCCAGGAATTAATACTTGTTTTAATATTTTGTAAAAGTTACGCAAATCTGTTTCTATTTTACGCAAACTGGGCTATCTTTCTAGTAACGCTGATTAAAGAAAATGGTGGGGCTGGATATGACAACTATTAAAGACATTGCCGTAAAAGCAGATGTTTCAATCGCAACCGTATCAAGAATCTTAAGCGGAAACAAAACGTATACCTTTTCCCAGGCCACCATCGACCGGGTCAGGAACGCAGCCGCGGAGCTGAACTATGGTCCTCCCAGGAAAAAGAAGCAGAAACAAGAACCGGCTGCTGCTTCCGGATTGACCATTGCAGCCGTATTTTGGTTTGAAGAAGCCCAGGAAGAGGATTATTTGTATTACAGGGAAATCAGGCGCGGAATGGAGAGGCGGTTCGCAGGAGAAGCGATTTCGTTTTCCAGCTATTATTCTTTGAAGCACCTGCCGGAAAACGCAGACGGGATTATCGCGGTGGGGAAGTTCTCGGCAGCGGAGGTCGAGCGGCTGTCTGCCATAACCTCACATCTCGTTTTCGTGGATTCCTCACCGGATCCGCTCGCGTACAGCAGTGTAACCGCTGATTTCTTCGATGCCATGAAATCCATCATCCGTTACTTGATCGGCACCGGACATAAGAAAATCGGGTATATCGGAAAGAAGGAGTATGTAGGGGACGGTTCTGAAGAGTATCCGGACCTGAAAGAGGAAAGCTATAAGCTGATTGCCATCGCTGAAGGGATTTATCATCCGGATTATCTTTACGTTATAGAAGATCCAACCCCTTCCGCAGGATTTAAGATTGCCAGCCATTCGATGACAGAAAACATGCCTGATGCGTTTATCGTTTTTTCAGATACGGTGGCAATAGGCGTTCTGAGCGCCTTTCAGGAAGCGGGAGTGAAGATACCGGGCGATGTGTCGATCATCAGCTTTGATGATCTCCCGATTGCACAATATACCTTTCCTTCTCTCAGCACCGTTAAAATCCATACGGAACATATGGGAGCCTCAGCAGTCGATTTGCTCATGGGAGAACTGTCAGAGAAAACCGACTTTCCGAGAAAAGTAGTGATCCCATACGAAATCATGATTCGAAACAGCAGCCGGTAGGCTGCTGTTTTTACGTAATAATAATTTTATTTGCGTGATTATTTACGCTTTATTTACATAATGTTTATGCTTCTTTCATTTCTGTTTTACACAGCCTCTATATGATTAAACGTGTAAGAAGAAACGAATACGGGAGGTAACAACATGTTCAGAAACGTGAAGTTCTTATCTTTTTTCCTAATAGTGATAGTGGCTTTGACCGGCTGTTCATCAAGTGCTGCGGATCAGCCTTCGGGCAGCAATGCTTCAAAGGAAGAGGGAGACCAAAAAGTAGTGGTGTATTCTCCCCACGGTGAAGAAATGCTTCAGGAAGTGGCAGGGATGTTCAAAGAAGAAACAGGGATTGAAATGGAATTTCTTACAATGGGCGGCGGTGAACTCGTTGACCGGATCCGTGCTGAAAAAGCGAACCCGCAGGCTGACATCATTTATGGAAACCCCTCATCCGTTTTTAACGAAATGAAAAACGATAACCTTCTCGCTGAATCCTCTCCAACGTGGGCGAAAGAAATCGACCCGATGTTCAAAGACCAGGATAACCGCTGGTACGGAACAATCCAGACGCCAGTCGTCATGTTTTACAACCACGACGTCCTGAGTGAACAGGATGCACCGAAAGACTGGAAAGACCTCGCAGATCCAAAATATAAAGATCAAATCATCGTGCGCAGCACAACATCTGCAGCATCCCGTGCAACCTTCGCGAGCCTGATTGACCAATATGATCAACAAGGGACGCTGGAAAAAGAAGGCTGGGACTTCATCAAGCAAATGGACAGCAACATTAAAAAGCAAGTCTCTGATTCTTCCATGGTGTTCCAGGCGATTGCTAGAGAAGAAGGAAGCATCGGCTTCTGGACGCTTGACGGTGTCATCGACAACGTGGAAAACAACAACATGCCATTTACGATGGTAAACGCAGAGAGCGGGAGCCCGGTTATCACTGATGGAATTGCTGTGATCGAAGGGGCGAAAAATCAAAGCGCTGCTGAAAAATTCATCGAATTCGCCGGAAGCAAAGAAGTTCAGGAAAAACTGGCAAACGACTTCAACCGTATGCCTACAAACAAAGAAGCACTGCAATCCTCACCGGACTGGATGAAAAACTTTGATTACAAAGCGATGGATGTCGACTGGGAGAACCTCGCTGAAAACTCTTCCGAATGGCTTCAAAACTATGAAGATAACGTGAGGGACTCTTCAAAAGTAGAACAATAAATCCGGAGGGGCTAACAACCCCTCTTTCTCTTTTTAAGATAGGAGGAGCTTTCATGTCATCTGTGAGAATGAACGGAGTAAGCAAGCAATTTGGCGATTACAAGGCGGTAGACCGGCTTGAGCTTAAAGTGGGGGAAGGGGAATTTTTCACCTTTCTCGGACCATCAGGCTGCGGGAAAACGACCACACTAAGAATGATATCCGGATTCGCCTATCCTGATGAGGGAACGGTGTACATCGGCGATGAAAATGTAACCTATACAGCCCCTGAAAAGCGGGATATCGGGATGGTGTTTCAAAATTACGCCCTGTTTCCCCATATGAACGTGTTTGAGAACGTGGCATACGGACTGAAAATGAAAAAGTTCAAGAAAGCGGAAATCAAAGACCGGGTCGAAAAGTATTTGCACATGGTTGAGCTCGGCGGCTATGAAAGCAGGAAAATCTCCGAGCTTTCCGGCGGCCAGCAGCAGCGGATCGCACTGGCACGCTCGCTTGCGATGGAGCCCCGCATCCTTCTTCTGGATGAACCGCTCTCCAACCTCGATGCAAAATTGAGAGAAACGATGCGCGTCGAGCTGAAAAAGATTCAAAAAGACTTAGGGATCACGACGATCTATGTCACCCATGACCAGACGGAGGCTTTAACGATGTCTGATAAGATCGCCGTTTTCAACAAGGGAGTCTGCCAGCAGATCAGTACTCCTGAGACACTCTATGATCAGCCGGCGAATGAATTTGTCGCTTCATTTATTGGGGAAGCGAACCTGTTCCCCGTAAAAAAAGAGCCGGAAGGAATCTCTGTTGGCGGAAGCACCTTCTTGAAAACCGGTGCAAAAAGGAGCGGAGACTTTGCACTCATCCGCCCTGCTTCCATCTCGCTATCAAAATTGAAGCTGCAGGACCTGAACTGTTTTCCGGGTACGATTACGGATAAGCAATTTTACGGGACCCATACCGCCTACACGGCTGCAGCTGAAGGGCTGAACTGGAAAATCAACTCCTTCCATCAAACAGAAGGCCACTATCAGCCGGGAGATTCCATTTTTATCTCCATCCATCCGGATGACATTGACCTTGTGCCAGGGGTGTAGGGGGGGATGAAGATGAGCGGTAAAACGAAGAAAAACCTCCTGACCGGACTGGCACTGATTCCCCTGCTTTGGATCCTGATCGGCTTTATTTTATATCCTGCACTCAATACGCTTGCGATCAGCCTTTTTACTGAAAAGGGTTTTGTACTGGACTATTATCAGCAGTTTTTTACGTATACGAAAAACATGGAGGCATTTGGGAACACGATTCTAATCGGGTTTGCAACGGTTCTGATCTGCGGTGTAATCGGGACGGCGCTCGCCTTTTTCACGAATGCCTTTGAGTTTCCCGGAAAAAGGCTCGTCAATCTGATGCTGCTTTCTCCGATCATGCTTCCGGGTGTAGTCACGACACTCGTCTTCATGCAGCTGTACAGCGAGAGCGGACTGGTCACAAAGACGGTCCAGCTGCTGTTTTCCATGAATGAACCTCCCTTTGAGCTGAAGGGGTTTTGGGGAATCATGTTTATTCATGCGTACACCCAATATATCTTTTTTTACGTGAACATTTCAGCAGGCCTGAAACGGATTGATTATTCACTGATTGAAGCGGCGAAAAATATGGGTGCGTCCAACTGGAACGTCTTCCGGACCGTGATCCTGCCGCTCATGACACCGGCCCTTGTCGCCGCCTCGATCCTGACCTTTATGACCGCCGTCGGATCGTTCGCCGCCCCCGCTTTAGTCGGAGGCTCGTTCCGGGTGATGAGTGTCCAGATCCTCATGTCCAAGGTGAACAACTTCATTGAATTGGCCGCGGTACAGGGCATCATGCTCTCGCTTATTTCCATCCTGTTCCTGCTTTTCATGAGATGGTATGAGTCGCGCAAGGATTACACGATCTCAACGAAGGGGAGAGTGGTCGGCACCATTAAAATTGAAAAAGCCTGGATGAAGTGGATTTTCGGAATCCTTTCCGGCACAGTGGTGCTGATGATCATCCTTCCGGTGTTCGCACTCATCCTGCTGTCCTTTGTGAAGCAGGGGACGTGGATTGCTGAAATCTATCCGACGCAGTTCAGCCTGGAGAACTATACGGCTTTCTTTACGGAGCCGAGGGTCATGCAGCCGTTCATCAACAGCTTCAACATGGCGGTTCTTTCGACGGCACTTGCGGTAGTAGTGGGGAGCATTTCCTCTTATATCATTATCAAAACAAAGCTTAAAGTAAAATGGCTGATCGAAGTACTCGTCCTGCTGCCGTGGGCGCTTCCGGCGAGCACCGTTGCGATCAACATGGTGATTGGCTTTAACGTTCCGACGGTTTTCACGTTTAACCAGGTGCTGGCGGGAAGCTACTGGATTCTTCCGCTTACGTATTTTGTCGGCATGCTGACCCTCATCGTCCGCTCCACCAATGCTTCTCTGCTGCAGCTCCATTCGTCCATCGAAGAAGCTTCCAGGAGTCTTGGGGCGAGCTGGTTTGCGACCTTCAGGAAAATCGTCATCCCGATCGCCATGCCGGGAATCATGGCGGGTGCCCTGCTTGGCTTTGTCGGAGCTTTGGGGGACTACACGTCATCGGCCCTCATGTATACGGTGCATAACGTTCCGATCTCAGTTGAGATGATCAGTAAAATGTACAACTTTAACATCGGTTTATCGATGACATACGGAGTGATACAAGTGGTCATTACCGCTGCCATCATCCTGCTCAGCCAGAAGCTTGGGAAAATTGGGGACTTTAAATTTTAAGCTATGTAAAAGTATGGCATTCCTTAATAACACCTGTTGATTGGAGCGAACGCCTGCTAGCTGCAATCAACAGCCAAGTTTAAAAGAGCCAAAATTTAAAAAGAAGGTGCATTTTATGATAAAAGGATACCATATTCCCCTTGGGTTTAAAGAGAGAGAGATTATCGAAATCGGGACAGAGCTTTTAAGCGGCGGTTATTATGAAGCGATTGAAATCAAGTATCCATTTGGCATGGAGTCCTATGATTCGGAGAGTTATCTGAACGGAATCGGTGAGTTAATGAAGCAATTTTCACCGGAAGTGACCATGCATATTCCGACGAACCTCGATATCGGCCATGCGAATCCGGCTGTTCACAGCGTGATCATGGATGAGATCAAGCGGTCCATCGATTTTGCCGGGGAGTACGATGTATCGTACCTTCCGATCCACCCCGGTACAATCGGAACGATGGATATCCCTGATCGCGACGGCAGTGAAATCAAAGAACTGCTGATTGCGGCAAGCGAAAAGAAAAAGCTGCAGGCGCGGGAAGCGACGGTAAAAAGCATTGTGCAGCTGTCCGACTATCTGGCCGGAAGCACCATGAAACTGGCGCTTGAAAATGTGCTATTGCCGCAGGAAATCGTCTATTCCCCTGGCGAGCTTGATGACATGCTAAAAGCCGTGAACCGGAAAAATGTCGAGGCGCTTTTTGACTGTGGGCATTCCAACCGGTGCGGGATTGATCCGGCTGACTTCATCCATACACTGGAATCAAAGCTTGGCCATGTTCATATTAATGACAATGATGGGTCATGTGATCTTCATTTAAGCATGGGAAAAGGGAACATTGATTACACGCGGATGTTCCAGGCCCTGAAAAACAAAGCGTACGGGGGGATCGTTGTAATGGAGACCATTTACAAGAGCGCGGCAGACCTGATACTGGATGCGGAGAAGCTGGACCGGTATATTGGCAGCTAAAAAGATCCGGCCGTATCAAACCTTTTATTTTTCCTTCAGCTGGATGCTGGCCGTCTCGCAAGGCTTCTTCCTTGCCTATCTGATCAGCAAGGGATATTCGAACACAGCGATCGGCTGGATTCTTGCCATCAACACCATTACAGGAATTGCAGGCCAGATCGGCACGGGGATTCTCTGCGACTGGCTGAAGAAAATGAAGAGCATTTTTATCATCTGGGTCGTGCTGCTGAGTGCGGTGACACTCCTGCTGTATACCGTGGAACTCCTTCCGCTGTTTATCACGGCCGTTATCGCTGTCTCTTTCTTTCAGTCCGCCCTGATCGGCCTGATTGACAGCTGGATCATTGAAACGGATGAAGAAGTAAAAAGCCGATTCGGAGAAATCCGTGCATTCGGCTCACTCGGCTTCGGGATTTCAATGATCGTTACAGGCGGAATTTTAAGCATAACTGGCTATTGGCTCGTGCCATATCTTTTTTTCCTGTTTGCCCTGCTGCTTCTCGCTGTGATCCGGACATTGGAAAACCCGTCATCCAAGCAGGCTGCTCCAGAAATTAAAGCGAAAGACTTGTTCCGCATCCTGCAAAACCGCCGCTTTCTCTGGCTGAATTGGATTTATATTCTCTTTTATATGCTGCTCGGGATGATCGGGATGTACACGGTGCTTTTGATCGAACAGGGCGGCGGAACCGCCTTTCATATCGGGCTGTTCACGGCACTCGTCGCGTTCTCGGAAATCCCGATGTTCTTTCTCGCCAGAACCCTTGTCAGCAGGTGGACCCACATGTCCATCCTTCTCGCAGCGATCCTGTTCATGCTGCTCCGCATTGCTGTCCTGTTCTTCTTCCAGGATGTGACGGTATTGATACTTTCCGGCGTGCTGCAGGGCATCACGATGCCGCTCTTTATGACCGCTTCCAAACAGCTGACAGATGATGTCGCAGCACCGGGATACCGGACGACGATGCAGATGGTCTCGATCGCTGCCTATTTAGGGATCGGCGGGGGAATCACGTCCGCTCTCGCAGGCTGGCTGTCCGATACGTTTACAATCCAGACGGCACTGATCGGCTATACAGGACTGAATATCTTCGCTGCCGCGGCTGCCGTTCTATACTTAATGAAATACTATAAGCCGGTCAGGCAAAAAGAAATGCAAGAGGAGCTTCCTTTATGAGGGGAGCTCTTTTTTGGATGGTTAAAAAACCAGGCCAAAGGTGAAAATCGCGGCTAATGTAAAGGCTGTCAGTCCGTATACAACCGGCCGCCATTTTTGCCCCCTGACTTCCCAGGCTCTGTAAGCGTAAAAAACCGCAAGTAACGCTGCGTAGAATTTGGTGATCGTATCCGTGTACTCCCTGAAAATCAAGTTGCATATAAAGATCACACCCAGCGTTGTGAAAAATCCGATATCTATCTTCTTCAACGAAATTCCCCCTTTTTCACAGTATACCATTTTATGTAAGAGGTTCGTTCCCTTGAATGTTTCTCACCTGAATATGATAAAATGGAGAAAGCATACTTTGAAAAGGACGAGAAAAATGCCTAAAACAGAAGTACCCGTACAGAAGAATGAATACTACGATTTAACCTTTGAAGATCTGACCCACGAAGGAGCCGGAGTGGCGAAGGTTCAGGGGTTTCCTATATTTGTGCAGAACGTTCTCCCGGGGGAGAGTGCGAAAGTCAAGATCATCAAGGTGAAAAAAGGTTTCGCCTTCGGGCGCCTCATGGCACTGACGGAGGAGAGCCCGGAACGGGTCGAGGCTCCGTGCCCGATCTACAAGGAGTGCGGCGGCTGCCAGCTGCAGCATCTGAGCTATAAAGGCCAGCTCGACTTCAAGCAAAAGCAGGTCGAAAACGTCCTCAGCCGGATCGGCAAGCTGGACCTTGACCGGATAACGGTCCATCCGACACTCGGCATGAATGATCCGTGGAACTACCGCAACAAAGCCCAGGTTCCGGTCGGCGAACGCGAAGGCGCACTCGTTGCCGGCTTCTACCAGCAGCGTTCCCATGAAATCATCGACATGCAGAAATGCCTCATCCAGCAGGCGGAAAACGATGATGTTGTCCAGGCAGTCAAAGAGATCTGCAGCCGCCGCGGCATCCGGGCGTATAAGGAAGAAACCCACAAAGGCTGGCTCCGCCACATCATGGTACGCTACGGCCAGGTGAGCGGGGAAATGATGGTCGTCTTTGTGACAAGAACGAACGACTTCCCGCACAAAACCGAAATCATCGAAGAAATCACGAGCCGGTTCGGACAGGTGAAATCCATTGTCCAAAACATCAACATCAAGCGCACGAACGTCATCTTCGGCGACGAAACAAACGTCCTCTGGGGCGAAGAATACATCTACGACAGCATCGGTGACATCCGCTTTGCGATCTCGGCAAGGTCGTTCTACCAGGTCAACCCGGAGCAAACGAAAGTGCTCTACGACAAAGCACTGGAATACGCCGAGCTCACTGGAGAAGAAACGGTCATCGACGCCTACTGCGGCATCGGAACGATCTCCCTGTTCCTCGCCCAGAAAGCGAAAAAAGTATACGGCGTCGAAATCGTCCCCGAAGCCATCGAAGACGCGAAACGCAACGCGGAACTGAACGGACTGAACAACGCAGAGTTTGGTGTAGGAGAAGCCGAAGTCGTCATCCCGAACTGGTACAAGCAGGGCATAAAAGCGGACACGATTGTCGTCGATCCGCCGCGCAAAGGCTGCGACGAAGCGCTGCTGAAAACCATCCTCGATATGAAGCCGAAGCGGGTGGTGTACGTAAGCTGCAACCCTGGAACACTTGCGAGAGACCTGCAGGTGCTCGAACAGGGAGGCTATGAGACGGTGGAAGTCCAGCCGGTCGACATGTTCCCGCAGACGATGCACTGTGAAGCGGTCGCGAAGATTGTTTTAAAAGAGGAAACAGACGCTTAATTTTTGGCGGCACAACGGTAACGAATGACCGGTGTGCCGCTTTTTACTATAGGTATTGTATGGAAGCAGAAGGATAACAGCGGAGCATGCAGAATAGGTAAACCAGAATAATGAAACGGAAGGAGTCATGATATGAAACTTCTGCTTACATCTGGCGGTGTCAAAAACAAAAGCATCCATGCCGCACTGGAAGACATGCTGGACAAACCGATCGCTGACTGCAGTGCTCTTTGTATCCCCACTGCAATGTATGGACACCCCTGGATTGGTCCCGGCGTCCAAGCCTGGAAGTTCATCACCGGAAAAGAAGAGAATCCTATGGTCAACCTGGGCTGGAAATCCGTAGGTATCCTAGAACTCACAGCACTGCCAAGCATCGGCGAAGAACGCTGGATGCCGCTCGTCAGGGAGACAGACGTCCTGCTCGTGAGTGGAGGCGACGCCCTCTACCTGAGTTACTGGATGCGGCAGTCCGGACTGGCAGACCTCTTGCCCTCCCTTAGTTCAGTCTATGTGGGAATGAGCGCCGGAAGCATGGTAATGGCACCTCATATCGGGGACTTCTTCGTCGGCTGGACTCCACCCAACGGCGGCGATGAAACACTGAATCTCGTCGATTTTTCCATCTTCCCGCATGTGGATCACGAGATGCTCCCGCATAACACGATGGCCGCTGCAGAGAAGTGGGCAGCCGGGATGAAGGGACCGGCTTATGCGATTGATGATGAGACAGCGATTAAGGTGGTGGATGGTGTGGTGGAAGTGGTTTCTGAGGGGAATTGGAAACGATTTATGTGAAAAGAAAAGCAGTTGGGATCGAACCACTCGATTCCAACTGCTTTTTCTGCGAGAGCTGCCTTACACTACCCTAGCTTTATCTTTTTAATGAGCTTTATAACTTCCTCATCATTCCCAGTATCTATGGATACTTTTTTTGTTTGCTTCAGTAAATCCTCATAAAATTCTTTCCCCGCCGGATACTGGCCATCCCAGCGTAAAGGGACGTTGTACACATTAACCGTGCCGTCTCCATTTCCGCTGTACGTGATCGATCCATCCACCAAGCGGGAACCCGCTAGCTGAATGACATCCTCCGGGTAAACTGCACTAGTGTCATCATCAGGATTGAGCGCTGTTCCAGCTGGAATCAGGCGGACATTCAATTCATCGATCTCCTGATTCGGCCCAAGCTGCAGCCAGACTCTCGCGTATTCGATTTCGTTGGATGAATAGCCAGCTAAAGGATCTTCATCATTTACAGCTGTACTGCCTGCATCCTCAGTCTTTGGTTCTTCCTCTTGTTCAGCTGGGCTGCTTACTTCTTCAGTCTTTGTTTCTTTCTCTTGTTCAGTTGAACTACTCGCTTCCTCTTTTTTGATTTCTACCGCAGGTTCCTCTGCTTCCGATTCACCTTCTTCTTTTACACGGTCTTCTTCAGCTGCATTCGTTTCTTTTACAGATTCAGAAGCCGCCTTCTCCTCAGGAGCCTCTGGTTTTGCCGCTTCGGTCTGATCGCTTTGGCAAGCAGTGAGCAGGAGAAGGATTGAAAATAGAGCAGAATAAGCATACTTTTTTGTGTGTTTTTTCAATTGAGTAGATCCTTTCTAAGAGGTATTTTTGGATAAATCTTCTATTTTAATTCTACGCGAATAATGAAGGTTTGTAAAAAGTGAATTTTGAAAGGCTATCTTGCACGTTCGTTTCAACTGTCTCTGAGGTAAGTTATAATAAAAACAGAATTACGACGGTTTTAGGAGGCTGCTATGAAAAAGAACATCCATGTAGTAGGCGCAGTAATCATTGAAGACGGCAAGATCCTCTGTGCCCAGCGGGGAGATGGGAAGGCGCTTCCTCTAAAGTGGGAATTCCCAGGTGGGAAAATTGAAGAGGGGGAAACTCCTCAAGAAGCGCTGCGCCGGGAGATAGAAGAAGAGATGCTTTGCAAGGTAGAAATCGGAGAAAAAATTGAAACAACGGTTTATGAATATGATTTCGGAATCGTCCATCTTACCACTTTTTACTGCCAGCTAAAGGAAGGCAAGCCAGTGTTAACCGAGCATGCGGCAATGAAGTGGCTATTGCCTAGTGAGTTGCACACACTGGATTGGGCTCCAGCGGATATTCCAGCTATTGAAAAGATCTCAAAAGAATTTATTGTTCATTGATAGAGAGCTACTCACAAATTGTGGGTAGCTTTTTATTATTCTCCTAAATTTGCAGGGTCTACCAAATTATCTTACAATAAAAGAATACTTGGTAAATAAGGGGATATTATGTCAAATTTGGTTGAGAAATTAAAGAATTCTTTACATAAAGGATTTATTGATAAGCAAACAGTCTCAGGTCATTTTCGACCTGAATTATTGGTAAATAACACTCGGAAAAACGAAAATGTTTTAAACGCTGTACTGGAGGAATTGGAGAAAAGCATCGACTTTATTTTTTCCGTGGCGTTTATTACTGAGAGTGGATTAGCCACATTAAAATCCCATTTGCTAGATTTAAAGCAAAAGGGAATTCGTGGACGAATTTTAACGTCCACCTTTTTAAACTTTAACCAGCCAAAAGTATTCAAAGAGCTGCTAAAGCTAGAAAATGTAGACGTGCGGACAACGGATATAAAAGGTTTCCACTCTAAGGGGTATATTTTCAAACACGATACGCATTATTCACTTATCGTAGGCAGTTCGAACTTAACAGCTCATGCCCTAAAGGTAAATTACGAGTGGAATGTGAAGCTCACTTCTCATGAAGATGGGGAGATCATTCACCATTTCAAAAATCAGTTTGAAGAGGTGTGGGAGAATGCCCATCAGCTTACTTCTGAGTGGATAGAAAATTACGAAAAGTCATACATCCCTCCAGCACGACCAAATGAAATTAATCAACTAGTTGAAATGCCTGCTTCCTATGAAACGAATGCTTTGAAGGAAGCTCTGAAGATTGTCCCGAATAAGATGCAGGAGGCAGCCCTATCGCAAATTGCTGCTGTGAGAGAGAACGGAAAAGATAAAGGCATCATTATCTCTGCAACTGGGACAGGGAAAACTTATTTATCAGCGTTTGACGTACGCCGTTATGCTCCAAAGAGAATGCTCTTTATTGTCCACCGTGAACAAATTCTTTCGAAGGCGAAATCTGACTTCCTGAAGATTCTGGGAGGGATCGAATCTGATTTTGGAATTTACTCAGGGAACAACAAACAGACACAAGCAAAATATTTGTTTGCGACAATCCAAACCATTTCAAAAGAGGCAAATCTAAATCAGTTTGATCCTAGAGAATTTGATTATATTTTAATTGATGAAGTGCATAAGGCTGGGGCTGCTTCTTACCGTCGAGTCATTGAGTACTTTCAACCGAAGTTTATGATGGGGATGACCGCTACACCTGAACGGACAGATCATTTTAATGTTTATCAACTATTTGATTACAACATTGCCTACGAAATTCGCTTGCAGGAAGCATTAGAGGAAGATATGCTATGTCCTTTTCATTATTTTGGCGTCACCGACATGGTGTATGACGGGCAACTGTTAGATGAAGAGGTCTCTTTCTCAAAATTGGTTGATACAGAAAGAGTGGATCATATTGTAGAGAAGCTCAACTACTATGGACACTCTGGGGACACAGTTAAAGGGTTGATCTTCTGTAGTAGAAAAGATGAAGCAGCGAAGCTTTCCATTGAACTAAACAATAGAGGGTTACGTACTGTTTCTTTAACGGGAGACGACTCGCAGGATGTAAGAATTCTTGCAGTAAACCAGCTGGAAAACGAGGCTTTAGATTATATTCTAACAGTTGATATTTTCAACGAGGGCATTGATATTCCTTGTGTCAATCAAGTGGTGATGCTTAGGCAAACACAATCCAGCATCGTTTTCATTCAGCAGCTAGGAAGAGGTCTTCGTAAACATCTCTCCAAAGAGTATGTAACCATTATTGATTTTATCGGTAACTATAAAAACAACTATTTGATCCCAGTCGCCTTATCAGGGGACAAGTCACAAAACAAGGACAACATCCGCCGTCATGTGAAGGATACAAGCTATATTAAAGGCGTATCAACGATCAATTTTGAAGAAATCGCTAAAAAGCAAATATTTAAGGCGATTACGAACAGTAAGTTAACATCATTCAAAGTGTTAAAAGAAGCTTATAAGGAGCTGGAAAATCGCATCGGAAGAGTTCCCGAGCTTTATGATTTTATCCAGCATAACTCCATAGATCCAGTCGTTATCGTAGAGGAGCATTTCAATTACTATCAGTTTTTACAAAAAATGAAAGTGGATGTTCCAGTTATTACGGATTATGAAAGCAAGGTCCTCACGATGCTCTCATTAGAGATCTTAAATGGACAACGGCTGCATGAAATTGTATTACTAGACCTTTTGATGATGCAAGATAAAGTAAGTGTTCCGCTATTTACAGAAAGACTGCTTGATCTTAATTGTCAAATGAGTGCAGAGACCCTTACCTCTGTTCGTCGAGTATTCGATCTTTCCTTTTTTACACAAGTTAGCCGAAAAAAATACGGAGAGCTACCAATTATTGAATTAGAAGGAACAGACTTTGCTTTTAGCCAGCTGGTGAAGGATCGGCTTTCAACCAATTCTTATTTTAGAAGAATGGTTGAAGATCTTATTAAAAGTGCCAAAGTTAAGGCGAAATCCTTTCAATGCAATCAGCTGCTAACCATTAATCAGAAGTATTCGCGAAAGGATGTCTGTAAGCTCCTCAATTGGAAAAATGACGAAAGCTCAACAGTATATGGGTACAAAACAAAGCACCAAACATGCCCTATTTTCATTACGTATCATAAGAAAAGTGAAGTAGAAGAAAGCATAAATTATGGGGACGAATTTTTAAGTCAGGATCTACTAAAATGGTTTACGAGAAGCAATCGAACCCTGGAATCAAAAGAAGTAAAGGAGATTATCCAAGCTGACGAAGCCAACATTGATCTTCATATCTTTGTGAAAAAAGAAGACGGGGAAGGTAGTGATTTTTATTACCTAGGCAAGGCCCACCCCGATAAGGAGAACATTAACCAAAGCAAGATGATCGCTAATGGAAAAGAACTTCCGGTTGTCCATGTTCATATGGTGATGGAGCAGCCGATCGATTATAAGATCTATCAGTACCTAGTGAATGGGGAAGAGCAGGTAAGTGAATAAAGGTAGGACAAAGGAAATTTAACGGTCATTAAGTGCGATGACTACTGTAAAAAAACAGACTTCCTAAAACGGAGAGTCTGTTTTTTTTGGGGGCTAGTCCTCTTTCACCCTCTCCCCAATCCTCCTAATCGACGCCACATCCTCCTCTGTAAGCAAACTCAAAAAATGTTCCTTAATCGCTGCTGATACTACGGGTCTGGCTTCATCCAACGCCGTTTTTCCGGCAACTGTAAGGATAACCTGTACCCCGCGGTCTGTGTCTGCTGGTTTTCTGCGGACGAGTCCGCGTTTTTCCATTCGGGTGAGATGGTGGGATAATCTGCTTTTGTCCCAGTCCATGGAGTCTGCGAGTTCCTGCTGGCGAAGCTCTCCATTGCCGAATTGATCGAGCCGGTCGAGGATGCCGAAGTCTCCTTCAGAGAGCCCGGTTTTGTCGGTAAGGTCTTTGACGACGCGGCCGAAGATGGTCTTGTAGGACCCTTTCCACATGTGCCATATATTCATTTCTTCTTGACTGATCAGATTTTTTTTCATGAGAGTATTTTATCATGGTTGACGTATCAACCTCAAGAGGCTACAATGTGTTTAGGTTGACATATCAACCTGATGAGGGATGGGGGATGCTAACGTGATGAAGTATGTGAAGCTTGGACGGTCGGGTTTGGATGTTTCGCAGCTGTGTCTTGGATGTATGGGCTTCGGGGTGCCTGAACGGGGAAATGCACCGTGGTCGCTGAAGGAAGAGGAGAGCCGGCCGATCATTCAGAAAGCACTTGATCTGGGGATCAATTTTTTCAGTACGGCGAATATGTATTCAGATGGAACGAGTGAGGAGATTGTTGGGAGGGCATTAAAGGATTTCGCGCGGCGCGAAGAAGTGGTTGTGGTAACGAAGGTTTTCGTCCCGATGCGGAAGGGGCCGAACGGAATGGGGCTCTCCCGCAAAGCGATCATGACTGAGATTGACAATAGCCTGCGGAGGCTCGGGATGGATTATGTGGATCTGTACCAGATTCACCGATGGGATCCTCATACACCGATTGAAGAAACGATGGAAGCTCTGCATGATTTAGTGAAGGCGGGGAAGGTGCGTTACATTGGGGCATCCTCTATGCTTGCCTGGCAATTCCTGAAAGCCCAGCATGCCGCAGACCGCAACGGCTGGACAAAGTTCATTTCGATGGAAAACAGGCTGAACCTGCTTTACAGGGAAGAAGAGAGGGAGATGCTGCCGCTGTGCAAAGAAGAAGGCATCGGGGTCACGCCCTATCTCCCGTTGGCGGCCGGCCGCCTGACAAGAGACTGGGATGAGCAGACGGCAAGGTCAGAAAGGGATCAGATCGCAAAGGGGCTATTTGCCAAATCTGAGGAAGCAGACCGGAAAGTAGCAGAGAGAGTAGCGGAAGTGGCAGCTGCACGAGATATCCCGCGTGCTCAAGTTGCACTGGCCTGGCTGCTGCAGAAGGAGGAAGTCACAGCTCCGATTATTGGTGCGACAAAGTTGGGTCATCTTGAGGATGCAGTGGCGGCCCTGTCAGTAAGATTGACGGATGAAGAGATTAGAAGTTTGGAAGAGTTGTATGTGCCGCATGGGCTGGTGTGATTAAGGATTTTTATTCTGAAAAAGTAGGTAGATGAATGGAACGCTGATGCAGCGTTCTTTTTATTTTTTCTGGATTGCAGTTATTGAAGCGGATATGAGGTAGTTCAGTCCGGCATTGGTGTTGAGTGTTGATTAAAGTTAGAATGTATATACCAAGGTAGATACGTATGGAATAACTAAGCAAATTAGATACGAAAACAGAACAGATATTATGCAAAAGAAAAGGAGGGAATAAAGATGGACAAGGCTAGAAAAAATGAGAAAAGAATAGATGAGTTAGGAAGAATTTTTATTGATGACTTAAATGAAATTCCTCAAAATATGACAGAAGATGAAACAAAGCGATTTTGGGAGAAGCATGCTATGAGCGAAGACTTGCTGAATGCCACACACATTGAAGATGAGGAAGATTTGCCTTTACCCCGAAAGCAGTCCACTAAGCCCATCAACCTTAGAATAGAAAGCGACCTTCTGTCCCGGCTTCAGAAGGTGGCTGAAAAGAAGAATGTACCCTATCAGACGTTATTGAAGCAGTTTGTGGCAGAAAGGGTCTATGAGGAAGAGAAAAGAGAGAAAATTTTGTACTGAAGCACAAAAAAACCACCCTCCCAGGTGGTTTTTTCACATCCTATTTCCCGCAGCACTTTTTATACTTCTTCCCGCTTCCGCAAGGGCAGGGAGCATTGCGGCTGATTTTTTCTGGTGGCTCAGTGGAGGGTGGTGGCGGTGTGAATACGATTTTCCGATTGTTTCTTTTCGCCTCTCTTTTTTCAATGACCGATTTCCATATATTCAGTTTTGGGTGGTCGACGCCGGTGATGATGCACGTTGCATACAGGTGTTTTTCCAGTTCAAGAAGACCATCGTCATATCCTTCCTCCATAAAGTCTGCCACTTTAGGAATGGCCTCCGTTGAGAGCTGGCTGCATAATGCTTCTGCCATTAGTGTTTTCGCTGTAAGATCGGTTGCTTGATCGAATAGTGATAAAAGTTTTTCGACAGAAAGGTCAGATTTAATATTTTTCATTGTGGCGATGGGTGAGTAAAATTCATTTGGATCCAGTGCGTAGGGAGCGACTTCGGCAATGACTTCATCCGATCCAATTTTAATGAGTGCTTCTTCAAGTTCTCCAATTAAAATTTCTTCATCTCCGCGTAATAGCAGCTTTGCTAAATCCTTAACTAGTGAGTGGATCTTCAGTTCACCTGCAGCATACACAGCTAAGAAACCTTCATATGAAAAATACTCCTTATGCAATTCCTGCTGAATGATTTTCTGAATTTCTTCCGCGGTAATGGCATTCAATTTAATCATCCGGTCATAAATCCGTTTGGCACCGGAGAAAAGATTATGGTCATAAAATCGCTGTTTTTCAATTTCCTTAAGGACGCCAGCAAGTTCCTCCTGAAGTTCTTCAGCTGAAAGGTGATTCAAAGCGATGATGTTCTCCAATGGAACGAGGTATTTTTCATCGACAGACGAACTGATCTCTTCGTAATACTCCTCAATCAGGTCGGAATTTATAGGGGATAACATTAACAGATACCATACAAAGTTATCATCATTTCTTTTAATATGACCTACAAGCCGCTGCATTTCCTTATGTCCGATTTGATAATGTTTTGTATACGGCAAGATTTTATTTGTCATTTTTTGAGGGATGTTTTGATCGTTCGCATCCAAAGCCAGATGGAAGGTCTCTTCATTTCCGAGACGGGCTTTATCAATGGTATGCATGGCGAAATCCTGAATGATTGGGTCCTTGCTTAAAATGTAGGGCTGTATGGTTTTTAGGAAAACAGTCATCGGGTTAATGCTCCTTTATATGATTCTGAAAGAAATTATTTTAGTATTCGCTTATCATCATGATAACAGATGAAAGATTGATAGTCTTGAAGTATTGAACTGGCGAAAATTTCTTAATAAGGGCATTAGAGCTCGCTCTAACCAAAGAAAATCACCTTTCCGGAGCGGAAGGTGATTAGTCCTTTGTTTAACAAGTCAGGATGAAACGACCTCTTTTGAAGTTGCGTTTTCATCTATAAGCGTGAGCTTAAGACCTAATGCTTTTGCAACTTTTTCGAGGGTATCCAGGCGGGGAATAGCCCCTTCTCTTTCTAGGCGTGCAATAGCTGCTTGCTTTAGTCCGGTTCTTTCTGCCAGTTCTCTTTGAGTTAAGCCTAACGTCTTCCGACGAATGATTAGCTGAGCGACAAGTTCAATCTGCTCGATCTCAGATTGATCTAAAGATGTAATTTGCTTTTTGAAGTCAGCCCAATCTATATGCTTCACCCCTTTTCCCGATTAAATTATGTGGTGCCCTGCATTCTTCTTTTGCCATTGATCAGCCAATTAGCCATCTCTTTTTCTGCTCGGTCAATTTCTCTTTGGGGAGTTTTTTGTGTTTGTTTTCTAAAGGTGTGAAGTAAAACGATTTTATTTCCTTCCCATCCAAAGGAAAAAGTTGGTGACTAATATGTTATTATTTATAGCCAAAATATAACTAAATCGTTATATTTTAGTCAATAGATATGATAAATATGAGAAAGCAATTTGACCTCAAGTTTTGTGTTAAGTAAAAAAGCACCTCACTGTTCCCAGCAAAGTGCTTCAATCAACAATCATTTCCTAACCGGCACAGGCAAAACCTTCACCAATTCCCCAAGTGCATCCTCCGCATTTTCCACAGAAATCATGATTCTGTTCTCCTCCGGATACCGCTGGGCGGTATGCTCGTAGCGCGGATCATAATAGTATTCCAGCAGCAGCTCAACCGCTTCAGTGTAGTCCCCGGATTGAAGGGAGGCTTTGATTTGTGCGGCGGCCGGGGTGTGGATCCGGGTTTTGATCCGGTTGAAGGCCTTCATGCATTCGTCGTGGTGTTCCCATGGTTTGTAGTCTTCGACGAGGAACCGGGCGCGCTCGGCTCTTGGGATGTCGAGGAACAGCTGGGTGCCCTGTTCTTTCTTTTTGGCGATGAACTCAGGCAGAACAGCTTTCCCAATCCGCTTGCTTTCCGCTTCCAGGACAACGAAAGGGGAGGTTTGGAGCGGAAGGGTGTCCTTCATCAAAAGAGAGTCGAAGGTCTTCTGATTATGGGGCTCAAGCCCGATCTGGCCAAAGATGGAACCCCGGTGGTTTGCCATTCCTTCGAGGTCCAGGACCGGATAGCCCTGCTCCTTCAGCCTGTGCAGCAGCCATGTTTTGCCTGAGCCAGTGTAGCCGTTCAGTACATAGGCATCCGGCTGGAAGTCAATGGTTTCGATTTTGTCGACAACCCAGCGGCGGTAGGCTCTGACGCCTCCGTCGAGCCGGAACGTTTTGAGGCCCATGAGGTCGAGCACTGTCGCAGACGTCCGGCTCCGCATCCCGCCTCTCCAGCAGAAGACGGCCTTATGTCCGGGGATTGCGCTGAACGTCTTGATAAATTCCGGCAGCTTTGCCGACACGATTTCGAGGCCGCGGTCTTTAGCTGCCTGAACGCCGACTTGTTTATAGATGGTGCCAATCTCGGCACGTTCTTCATCGTTAAAGAGGGGAATGTTCAAGGCCCCCGGAATGGTCGCTTCTCTGTATTCAGACGGGGAACGGACATCCACCGCCGTGATTTTCTTTTCGTTTTGCATCTCTAATAACTGGTCAACCTGTAAGTCCTGAAACACCGTAATTCCGCCCTTCTCCCGTTAAAGCTTCTCAGAAACCGTGATGTGCCCCGGATGATCTGCTGTAACGTCTCCGACTATAGCCGCTTCCACGCCTGCATCGAGCAGATCCTTCAGTAGAGCATCTGCTTCGCTGCCTGCCACGGAAATGAGCAGCCCGCCGGACGTCACTGCGTCACACAAAATGTATTGATCAATCTGATCCATGCTCTCCGGGAAGGTTACGTCTCCCTGCAGATGAGCGAAGTTGTTTTTCGTTCCGCCCGGAATAACGCCTTGTTCGGCAAGCTCCCGCACTCTCGGGAGAACAGGGACCGCTTCTTTTGCAATCCGGACGCCCGCTTTGCTCCCTTTTGCCATTTCAGAGGTGTGGCCGAGCAGCCCGAAGCCTGTCACATCTGTGCAAGCACGCACGTCATACTGTGCCATCGTTTCGGCCGCTGTTTTATTCAAGGTGGCCATCACTTCTGTAACACGGGAGATTTCTTCCTCTGTCAGCAGATCTCTCTTAATGGAAGAAGTCAGGATGCCAACACCGATCGGCTTCGTTAAGATCAATTTGTCACCTGGTTTTGCGCCAGCATTGGCACGTACTTTATCAAGATGGACCGTTCCGGTTACTGCCAAACCGAATTTTGGTTCTTTATCCTCGATGGAATGGCCGCCGACAAGCGTTGCACCAGCTTCTTTCAGCTTATCGCCTGCACCGCGGAGGATGTCAGCGAGAATCTGCTTGTCCAGATCTGCGATCGGGAAAGCAACGATATTCAGGGCCGTAAGCGGTGTGCCTCCCATCGCATAAATGTCGCGGATCGCGTTCGCAGCTGCCACCTGGCCGAAGGAATACGGATCGTCAACGATCGGGGTGAAAAAATCAAGCGTCTGAACAATTGCAAGGTCGTCCGTCAGACGATACACACCGGCATCGTCACTCGTGTCGAGGCCGACAAGCAAATCAGGGTTCGGTACGGAAGGGGGAAGGGTGCGGATAACCTCCTGCAGATCAGCTGGTCCGATTTTGCAGCCGCAGCCGCCTTTCGTTGATAGGGATGTTAATTTTATATTTTGAGTCATTATGACGCCAACCTTTCTATTATCACTCTCTTCATTATAAAATACCTTCCACAAAAAAGCATGGAAGAGGCATGCACCGCTGTAGCCATGATATAATGTGATATTGTTCTTATTCTATAAAAAATGGGGAATGAAATTGGCTCAAAGTGCACTTCAGCAGACCAGTCCGTCCGGTAAAAAAACGGTCTGGCTTGTCATATTGTTCCTTATCATCGCGGCTGCAGGTCTATCTTATGTAAAATGGGTGCCGTACGTTGAAAAATCATGGATCGCTGCTTCCACCCACTCGATCGGCGACTCGATTCTTGGCAGTCCGGATGCAAACGCCGCTCCATCGTGGAGCAGTGCCTGGGAATATACGACTGTCTATTTTAAAGCGGTCTGGAAAGCGGCCATTTTGGGCATCGTCCTTGGCTCGCTTATTCAAGTACTGCTGCCGTCCCATTGGCTCCTTCGCGTGCTAGGGAAAACGACGTTCGGAAGCACGGCAGCCGGTGGTCTCGCTTCTTTGCCCGGTATGATGTGCACATGCTGCGCCGCCCCGATGGCGGTTGGCATGCGGAAAAAGAATGTGTCAGCGGGAGCAAGTCTCGCTTTCTGGATCGGCAATCCGGTGCTGAACCCGGCTGTTCTCGTTTTCATGACCTTCGTGCTCTCCTGGAAGTTTACCGTGCTCCGGCTCGTTTTTGGCCTCATACTGACCTTCGGCGTCAGCTACCTGGCCAACCGATTCATGAAAGAGGACACACCGCTTCCAGCTGAAAAGCTCATGAAAGAACCCGAACAGGCACCAGCCGGCTCTTTCCTTTCAAGATGGGGGAAAAGCCTCGGAACGATGCTGCTCTATGTCGTCCCGGCCTATGTCCTTTCGGTTCTGCTGCTTGGTGCAGCACGCGTCTGGCTGTTCCCGAATGTCGGGGAAGCTGCCGCAAACAGCATTCTCATCCTGATCTTTTTCGCTGTCGCCGGTATGCTTTTCGTCATCCCGACCGCAGCTGAAATCCCGATCATCCAAACGTTCATGGCAGCAGGCCTCGGAGCCGGCCCGGCCGGAGCACTCCTCATCACGCTCCCGGCCATCAGCCTCCCGTCCCTGCTGATCGTCGCAGGCTCTTTTCCGAAGAAAGTGCTCGTTTTTGTAGCCGGATCCACTGTTCTGCTGGGGATAGCAGCGGGATTGATAGCGATGATGATTTTGTAAAAGGGGAACCAATTCTTTTCTGCTCATTGGCGGGAAGGGGTTGGTTTTTTGTTTGCAGGAAAATAATTTACAATTTTAGCAACTCCCTTTATAATGAGTACATACAATTCTTACAAACATGACGTAATATTATTGGTACTGATTATGCATAAATTTATAAAATATAGTACGGAATAGGAAAGGAATGGGATGATTTTAATGGCTAAACAATACTCAAGGAAAGTCTTCCAGCAAGGAAATAGCTTAGGAGTTGGAATCCCAAATGAAGTGGCAAATGCTATGGGATTAAAGAAGGGTGAGGAAATGGAGTGGATTATTAAAGAGGAAACACAAGAGCTAACGTTAAGGAAGAAGGCTGGACTGCCTGAAGGAGTTTCTCCGGAATTTTTGGAGCTGCTGGATGGGGTGCTGACTGACTATGACGAGGCACTTAAAAATCTCAAAGACCGGTAAGGATTAGAAGGGGAGAATTTTCTTGAGAATCAGATATCTTTCTGAAAATGAAGTGTTACTTGCCCATTTTGTGATGATGAATAAATATGATGATAAGGAACAGGCAGGGGTCAAATATCTGGATAAATACCAAGCTATGCTGGCCAGGCCGCAAACAAGTGTATTTGGGGAGGACGCTTTTCCAACACTCGAAGATAAGGCACTATGCTACCTCCATTCTATTGCCTCACAGCATATCTTTCACAATGGAAATAAGCGGACAGCAGCTACAATCTTTGTCCTATTCCTTAGAATGCATGGATACGATATTAATCTAAGCAATAAGGAATTGGAGGACTACATGGTCATGATGGTCCAAGATCAAAAATACAAAACGAATGACTGGCTTGAACAGATGAAGCAGGATTTTGAAGGCAGAATTAGTAAAAGAGGTTAAAACTCCAGATAATGATTGAAATATAGAGTAACCTAAGACTCGCATACACGTAACTTTAATATTAAATAACAAACTGTATGCTGAGTCTCCCCACTTAAAATAAGAAAAATCCCCCATCACTAGCAGTAAGAACCCCAACAAATTAAGATTCAATGGTTAATAGCCATCACCAAATCCTTTATAATGGAAGGATGATTATATACGTAAACGTGATGAGGTGTTTCCATGCAGCCCCACCTGCAGAAAAAGATTAAAGAAGCTACCTATTTGACAGCGGATAAAGCGTGGAGCTACCGGCCGATCCTTCGATATTTTTATATACAGCATGAGCGGATGCGGGAGTTTTTGCTTCCTGAGGAAATCTATGAATATCTTAGCCGTTTTAGTGAATTCAGTGATTATACGGTTGAGTCACTGCAGCAGGATTTAGATTCCCTTACGAGATGGGGGAACTTGATTGCGAGCCAGGAGCATCGCAAGGCGAAGACAATCGATGAATACAAGAAGAAGAGCTTCCGCTATCAGTGCACCCCGTACACAGTCGAATTTGAGCGGATGATGATGCAGCTCGAAAACATGGGAGAGAGCTTTGGCGGATCGCTTGAAAGAACACAGTTTGAGCGTCTTTATCAGGTTCTGGTAACGATCGCCGGAACGATAGCAGACGATCAGATTGAAAAGGACGAAGAAAGTGCGCAGGTATGGGAGGATGCCATGACCTACTTCCGCCAGATCACACAAAATACATCTGACTATATTGCTTATATACATAGTGAAGAAGTAGCCGACCGAATGAAGACAGAAGCATTTTTAGCGTATAAAGATCAATTTACCGCCTATCTGAGGGACTTTATTATTGCCCTTCAGCGCACTGCGATGCAAATCCAGGAACTTCTTTCCCGCTTGCCGGCAGAAAAACTGGAGCCGTTTTTCAAGCAGGTTATTCACCATCAGGAGCAGACGTTTCGATTTGAAACGGAGCTGATTACCGATCCAATGGAAGAGATGATGGAGAAATGGACGAACCTAATAGCATGGTTTCTTGGCAATAAGCATGGGGAGAGTGAGTTTGAACGGCTTCAGAACCGGACGGACGAGGCCATTAGGAGAATAACGAGGACGGTTCAACGTTTAGGCGAGCGCCACCAGCAGTTCAGAAGCAGAAAAAATGATTATTTGCATTTGGCGAAGTGGTTTGACGGGATGGGAACAATTGAAGAGGCCCACAAACTATCATCTGTTGCTTTCGGAGTTTTCCATACGAGGCATTTTCACGCAGATGAAACGGGAACGGAGGATATCTACGCAGATATATGGGATGAAGCTCCAATGGAGCATCAGACAAAACCGAGGATCCGGTCATTCCGGGAAAGAACGCGTGCCGGGAGCATCGAGGACAATCAGGAGAAAATTGCAAAAATGAAACAGACACACCTTGAACAGCGCCGCCGTGAAAAGAAGGTGATTGAGCAGTATATCCAAGGCGGGGAAATTCGGATTAAGGATCTGCCGAAAGTGGAGGCGCATGTGAGGAAACTGCTGCTTGTATGGATTGGCAAAGCGATGGCAAGAGAAGACAAAACGGTAAAAACAGAGTTTGGCAGAAAAGTAAGGGTCATCCTGCATGAAAAGGAGCGGGTCATTTTGGCCGCTGATGACGGAAGCCTTGAAATGCCGGATGCGACGTTCGTGTTCGTTGAAGAGGAGGCGGGTGTTTAATGGAAACGGTATTGCCATTTGATGAAAAAACAGAGGATGCGCTGGGAATTCTATTTGAGCAGTTCTGGGTTCTTCGATCGGATGATCCGGCAGCCTACCATCTCATTCGCGAGCGGGAGCACAGTCTGAAACGGTATCTTTCAGAGAAGTTCGGTTTTGATCTGATCATTCATCAGCATTTTATAAAGCTTGAGAAGATTCCTGTCGATCCGAAGTCATGGATGGGAATTCAGGAATTCACAGAGCCGATGGATTACGCGGTATTTTGCTGTGCACTGGCTTTTTCAGAGCGCCGTTCAGTGGACGAGCAGTTTTTGCTATCCGATCTTACAGAGGACGTTCAAGAGATGTATCCTGGTGAGTTTCCTCTGGACTGGACCAATTTTCAGCACCGTAAGTCGCTTGTCCGGGCACTGAAAAAATTAATGGAACTGAAGCTGATAAAAGCAGTGGACGGCGAGATTGATCTTTTTGCTGCCAGTGAAGAGGAAGAAGTGCTTTATGAGGTAACGGTGTATGCACGATATTTCATGCGTTCGTATCCGGAGGACCTTTTCAGGTATGAAACGATCGAAGAAATTCTTGTGAGCGAATGGAGCAGGCAGCAGGATGAGCGAAGAAAAAGAGTGTACAGGAAGCTCATGTTTTCGCCAATTGTATACAGGGAGAGCGAGGATGATCCGGACTTTGCCTATATCCGGAACTTCCGGAATCGTCTGCGTGATGATTTGGAAGAGCATACTCCGTTTCGGCTGGAGGTATACAAAAACGCTGCCCTGCTCATCATGCCGGAGCGGAAACAGCGCTATACCCTCTATCCAGACCAGCGCGGAATTTCAGACATTTCCCTTCAAATTGCTGCGTGGATCAGATTGGAAAAAGAAAGATTCCAGGCTGATGAAAGGGGAGAAATCCGTATTACCTACTCTGAGGCTGAACAGCTGATTGCGGATGTGAAGGGAGAAAACGGGCATGGCTGGAGCAAGCAGTACCGCGAAAGCTCAGCAGCTCAGGTTACAGAGGAATGGCTCCAGCTCCTGGGAGATTGGGAGCTCGCCTATATGGAACCTGAAACAGACTTGATTGTCCTGCAATCTGGACTTGGCCGGATGATTGGGGTTTACCCGAAGGATTATGTAAAAGAGGAGGGTTCGGCATGAGAGATCAAAACCGCTGGCAAATGAATCGGGCAGGGCTGCTGAATTTTTGGTATTACGATGAGGAGACTTTTGATTTTTCTGATGGAAAGCTTCTCTTAAGAGGAAGCAACGGATCGGGGAAATCTGTTACGATGCAAAGCTTTCTTCCGGTTCTGCTTGATGGGAAAAAGTCTCCTGACCGGCTGGATCCATTTGGTTCAAAAGCACGGAAGATGGAGGATTACCTGCTTGGGGAGAAAGAGATTGTCGACCGGGATGAGCGCACAGGCTATCTCTTCATTGAATATAAACGAAGTGGCATGGAACAGTTTGTAACTACGGGAATCGGGCTGCAGGCGAAACGACATAAGCCTTTGAAATTCTGGGGGTTCATTATCACAGACAACCGAAGAATCGGAACAGACCTTGAACTTTACAAAAAGGAGCGTCAGGGAACTGAACTCAAAAAAGTACCCCGCTCAAAAGCAGAGCTTGAAACACTGATTGGAACGGGTGGGCAAGTCGTCCAGACACAAACTGAATATATGAAACTCGTGAATAAGCATATATTCGGGTTTGAATCGGTTGAGGCGTATGAAGAACTGATCAAATTGCTGATTCAGCTAAGAAGCCCGAAGCTATCAAAAGAATTCAGGCCGACCGTCATTTATGAAATTCTGGAAGCGGCCCTTCCGCCGCTATCAGATGATGATCTGCGCCATCTTTCTGATACAATCGAACAAATGGATCAGACGAAACAGCAAATTGAACAGCTGGAGCGGGAACTGGACTCGCTTGGAAAGCTGAATAAGGCGTATGACCTCTATAACCAGCGCTTTATTGCCGATCAGGCAATGGAACTCAGGAAGGCCGCCAAAAAAGTACAGCAAGAAGAAAAAGACCTTGAAGAACAAAATCAAAAACGAGAGGGACTTGAAAAGGAGATTGAAACCCTTTCCGCAAGGATTCAAGCCCTCAAACAGGACCAGGATACATTCGAAAAGCAGAGACAAAGACTTCAATCTCATAAAGTGTGGAACCTTGAGGGAGAAAAAAACCAAGAGCTGGAGAGGCTGAATCGGTCGAATGCACACTTTACCCGAAGCGACCAGCAGCTTAGCAAATTAAAGAGCTCAAAGTGGAAGGACGAACAGAGAAAAGATGCTATTGAAGTGGACAACGACCATTTAAACAGAGAAATGGAAGACCATCTTTCCGGCATGGAAAGCGATGCTTTGGAAGCATCTTTTGCACAGCATGCCATGAATGAAGAGGATTTCAAACGGAAGCAGAACTCGGGCTTCGATTTTGCTGTTTGGAAGAAAGAAGCTGAACAGCATACAGCCAAGCTTTCAGAAATGGAAGAAAAGCTAAGAATATTCGAGCGCGTGAAAGAACAAGTTCAGAGTAAAAATAAAGAACTTGCGGATGAACAATTTGGCCTCGAGCAAAAAAGACATGAAGAAGCCGATTGGCTTCGGATCTTCGAGCAGGATAAAGATCGCCAGCTGCAGGAAATTTATCAGTGGGCTGAAGCACATCCGGAATTTGATTTGAGTGAAGACACCTTTCAGAAAACTTCAAGAATCCTTTATGCCCTTTATGAGTCTGCTGCCTACAGTGAAGTAAAGGACACCATTTTTCCACATGTCATTCAGGTCCAAAATGGCCTTCGTGACCAGATCTCTGAATTAAACGCTGTTGTAAAACAGTTGAACAATAAAATGGAAGAAAAAGAACAGCAGCTTCAGGAATGGAAGAATAAAAAAGATCCTGAACCAGAGATCCATCCTAAGACAGTAGAAGCTAGACATGCACTAAGAAACTCCGGTGCGGCATTTGCCCCTCTTTATTCACTTATTGAATTTCATGAAGAAGTGCCGTCAGATACCCGGAAGAAAATTGAAGCAGCGATGATTGATAGTGGCATCCTTAATGCCCTTGTAACAGACGGGGATTTTGCCGTCCTGCATGACCGAACGCTTATCGCAAGCCCTAACATGATGGCCCATACACTCGCGGATTATTTAAAGCCGGATCTGCTGGATGGACAGGAGATCACAGCTGAGAAAGTGGACGATTTGCTGCGAAGCATCGTCATTGGCGAAGCCGAAGAAGGTCCTATGTCCATTCAGGAAAATGGGAGGTTTCAAATCGGGCTCATAAAAGGCCATGCAATTCCTGTAGAGCAGGTACGGTATATAGGCCGGACGGCAAGAAAGAAATACCGTGAGGCAATGATTATGCAGCTGCAGGAGGAACTGGCTCATCTGGAGTCGGAAAAAGCGGGCCTTCAGGGGGAAAAAGATGTTGCAAGACAGGCAATGGAGTCTGCAGAGTCGGCATGGAGGCAGTTTCCAAATGATAAAGACTTGCAGGAAAGCCACCTGCAGATTGAAAAAGTCCGACTGGCAATTAAGCATCATCAGGACATTCTGCAGAAGCTGTCCCACCAGCTAAAAGAACTGGATGAAAAATACCGGATGCTCAAGCACAGCATTGGCGAACAAGCACGCTCATTGAATCTCGAATTAAGTGCTGAAGTGTATCAAACAGCCAAAACGATTATGATTCGATATGAAAAAGAACTACCGGGACTTGAAACCATTCATACAAAATTTCTAAACGGCAAAAAAGAAATAGCAGAAATTGAAAGGCGCCTTGATGAAGCGGAAGAAGATCTTCTCGCATTGACTGGAGAAATGAACATTCTTAAGGATGATATCGCCCGCCTCCAAAAGAATATTTCTCAAATCGAGGAACAATTGAGGCAAGCTGGAGCATTGGACATCCGAAAACAGATTCAGGAGGTCCAAGGAAAACTAACGGCTATTCAGAATGCGTTGAGTGATAGCAGCACGCTGCTTCCTAAATTAGAATCAGATTATGCTTATCTGCAAAAAGATATTGGGGAGAAAGAAAAAGAGTGCGCGTTTTGGAGAAATATGCAGAATGCCTGGAAAGCGGCATTTAAGGATGAACTGAGGAGAGGCCTGACAGATAGGGTTTCAGAAGAAGAAACAGCAGAAAGCTTGGCCACCCAAATTGAGAAGAAATATGGGATGCTTCTCAAAGAGAAAGAAAAGAGCCAGACAGATGCCCGCCTCACAAGCGAATTCTTTGATAAACAAAGTGATTTGATGGAGTACCGGATGCGTGATTATTTAAAAAGCCAACCTGTTCCGGAATGGATGGGAGAGCAGGAAGAGGACCGGTTCCGCCCGGTCATTGAGCAGTGGAAGCAGAAAACATCCAGAAGGATAATTGAACTCGATCTGCGCGGACAGCAGGTCAGTCCGTATTTTGTTCAGCAAAATCTTGAAAGCGAATATGCGCGCCAGGAGAGCTTGCTGGATGAAAAGGATAAGGAGCTATACGAAGAAATCCTGTTCAAATCTGTTGGAAGCAAGCTCAGAAGCCGCATCCGCCGAGCCGAGCAGTGGTCCGAAAAAATGAATGCACTGATGGAAAGCCGCAATTCTTCCTCAGGCTTGACCTTCTCCATCAAATGGAGGCCGCGTACTGCAGATACGGAAGAAGAGATGGATACGAAGGACCTCGTCCATATTCTAAAGCAGGATGCCCAGCTTTTGAAAGAACAGGATCTGGAGCGGATTACGTCTCATTTCCGTTCGAAAATCAGTAAAGCAAAAAAGTGGATCGAGGAAAAAGGGGAAGGCCATACCCTGCTGCAAGTACTGAGAGAAGTCCTCGATTACCGCAGGTGGTTTTCATTTGTCCTTTCTTTTCAGCGGACGAATGAGCCGAAGCGGGAGCTGACGAACAACAAATTCTTTACGTTCAGCGGCGGGGAAAAAGCGATGGCGATGTACATTCCGCTGTTTACGGCTTGCTATTCAAGATATCAGGAAGCCGCCGGTACCGCACCTTATATTATTTCACTGGACGAAGCATTTGCTGGAGTGGATGAAAACAACATTCGGGAGATGTTTGAGATTGTCGAACATCTCGGTTTTGACTATATCATGAATTCCCAGGTGCTTTGGGGCGATTATGATACGATATCTTCCCTTTCCGTATGCGAACTCGTTCGCCCGAAAAATGCAGATTATGTATCTGTTCTCCGCTATCGGTGGGACGGGAATAAATTAAGCCTGAATGCTGAGGAAGAGAATCTAATACTCACGTAAGAGGTTATGAAATGACAGATCAATTAATGAAAGACGCATTAACGTATTTTGGCGGTGACACCGGTTTTCACCGCCTTTTTTGTCTATTTAAAGCGAAATACGAGTCATACGGCCGAATTGGAGGCTCTGTAAAGATTGGCGGTTTTAATGAATCCGATATGGAATCGATCGCCCGTTTTTATGGATTGGAACCGGCCGCTTTAAAAAGCAAGGGGAGCGTGACTTTGCTTTCTTTTGAACGGAAATTGAAGGAAACGAAGTATGAAAGCATTGATTTAAAGAGCTTGCTTGAAGCCTATTTTGCAGTATCACTTGTTTCAAAAAAAGAGGCAGAGTATGAGAAAAAAATTCAAATGGAGAACAAGATACTAAAGCTGAGCACGCAGTTCCCTGCGCTTACCTTTTGGTTTGACTATCTTCAAAAGCGAACGGCAGATACGTATTGGATCCATCGATTAATGATGATGGAAGACCGATTCTTGGAATGCAGTGGCGTTTTAGCCAAAGCATTGGAGCATCTGCCGGAAGATTTTGAGCGGTTGCCCGTGTTCAGTCAGAGAATAAACGGAAATCCGCATTCCTTTGATTTAACCTCCGAACTCGGAAAACTTTGGATACATGTTCTAATCGTTAAGAAAGGAGAAGGGGTACCTCCCACGGATACGGAGAAAATAAATGATTTATTGCTGGAATATAAACTTTTACGAGATGACATCACAAACTATGTTACCATCGCCAACTTAACAGCCGACCATCCACTGTGGATGGCAGCATCGGAAACTTCAAGTGTCATGAACGTTCCGATGCGAGAGCTGCTGAAAATTAAAAAGGTGTCCCCAAAAAATAACTTGAAGGCAGTGTGGGTGGTCGAAAATTCAGGGGTCTTCTCCAGTCTCCTCGATCAAGTACCGGATGCACCTCTGATCTGCACACATGGTCAATTTAAGTTATCGGGATTAAAGCTTCTTGATATGATCGCTGCTTCAGGACACAGGATCTATTATGCGGGAGATTTTGATCCGGAAGGCCTCGCAATGGCGGCAAGGCTTAAGCAGCGCTATCCGGAAGCAGTGCACTATTGGCGGATGGACACCGAATCTTATCTAAACTGCGAGCCATCTGTACCACTTACAGAAGATCGGCTGGCTAAGCTAAAGGGTTTTTCGGAAAACGGTCTCATGGAGATAGCAGCTGAAATGCAGCTAAGGAAAATGGCAGGCTACCAGGAGGCACTGCTAAAGATAATGGAAGAGGACTTGAAAAAAGGATTATTAAAAGAAAGCTAGGAGTATACATCATGGGACACTACTGCTGGATCTGCATGGAAGACAAGCCAAATGAAAAATTCAGCGGGAAGGGCCGCCGGCAGCACATTTGCAAAAGCTGCCGGAAAATGGGTCCGGACTTTATAAACGAGTTAAAAGAGTCGCAGCGGAGGGCTCAGCATTATGAGAATAAAGTGAAAAGCGGATGCATCTATCAGATTGATAAAACGGAATTTTATCTCTTTACTTACAATGATCAAACCTATGCTGCGATGGGTGAACACTTGTGATGATGATTTTATAAAGATAAAAAACCAATTCTGCAGGGCAGGATTGGTTTTTTATTTTAGTAAAGTATTTTAGATTGGAGTATTTACCTGCGGCTGATTTTACCGCAAACGTTGTGGTTCTTCTTCAGCTGGAAAGAGCATCCCCGAAAAAAGGCTTGTGCTCAAGTGAAGAGGATAAGTTGATCAATGTGGATGGCTGGCCATACTCCATGGCGGCATCAATAAAATCCTCTAGATTATGGACCGATTCGGTGACGACTTTTACAAGATAGCTGTATTGTCCGGCAAGACGGTGGCATTCAATAACCTCAGGATAACCGCTGCAGAATTCGCGGAATGCCTTACATCTCCTGGAATCAAATAAAACAAAAGCCGTAACATGTTTTTGAATTTTTTCAGGGTTAATGATGGCTCTATAGCCTGTAATCACTCCTTTATCCTCAAGTTTCCTAATTCTTTCCTTCACGGCTGGTACCGACAAATTGATCCGTTGACCGAGCTCGGTCATGGAAATTCGCGCATCCATTTGCAATTGATAGATGATTTTTTGATCCAAAGCATCCATGATAAACCCCCTCTTTAAAATATAAGGTGATGAAGTATAAATGACGAAAAAAAGGTTTGTTTTCTTTTTGTTTGCCTAATAAACCTTATGTTAAATGGTATTGATTCGAAATACAATAAGAGAGAGAAACAGAGAGGGGGAGATGGGGCATGAATAAACGGACACCACTGCTGATCATAGATGTTCAGAATGCATTCGATGACTCAAGCTGGGGGAAGCGAAACAACGGTGATGCAGAAAAAAACATTGCCGGTTTGCTGCAATTATGGAGGAGATCAGGATGGCCAGTCATTCATGTTGCACATGTATCCGATCATCCTCAATCGTTATTTTACCGAAACAGGGACTCCAGCAAAATAAAAGATCTTGTTCTGCCTTTACCGGATGAAATAGTCATTGAGAAATCTGTAAACAGTGCTTTTATCGGAACAGATTTAGAGTCCATTCTTCATGAACTTGTATGTGAGAGGCTGTTTATTTGTGGGTTGACTACGAATCATTGTGTAGAAACAACTGTCCGAATGGCGGGGAATCTCGGTTTTAATCCCGTTCTTGTTTCAGATGCTGCCGCCGCTTTTGATCGGACCGGCCCTGACGGCAAACGGTATAAGGCTGAAGAGATCCACCAAATGACGCTTGCTAATCTGCACGGAGAATTTGCCGAAACAATGACTGCCGAAGAAGTAATGGACTTAGAGGGGAGATTGAAAAGATGGGACTTGAAATGAGAACAAATTGTGAGAAATGCGAAAATCCTTTGGATAACCAAACAATCGCATTCATTTGTATCCATGAATGTACATTTTGCCATAGCTGTGCATCTGAAATGTCAGGTGTATGTCCGAATTGCGGAGGAGAGCTTGTACAGAGACCGAGAGCAGGAGGGGTTTGTCCGGTTAACCGCTCCTAATCGGAGGCTGCTGGAGTAAGAGAAGAATAATCCCGAGAGTCATTCAACCCTGTACCGGAGGAGGGCCAGCATGGACACTAAAAAGCACTTAGCTTCTAAGCCAAGTGCTTTTGGATTATGCTATGCACTATACTCATGTTCCCTGCAATCCATTAAAGAAATGCGAAACCACCCGCCCCACTTCCCTGTAACCAGCAGGAGTTAAGTGGATCCCGTCATCACTGATTAGATGGGCCAGGCTGCCAGCTTGTCTCAATGCGGTCCGGACGTCAATTTTCACAATCTGCAATTCATCCGCCAGTTTGATCAGGCGGTCATTGTACATACCATGCCAATGCTCCATACCTCCAAGCAGACTGATCAAATGACCGATCGAACTGCCGTGCTGACTGAATAAATACTGGTAGTACCGTACTGGATCGAGCGGGGGAAGGGTCATTACAATCGGGGTAATCCCTGCCGCTTTTATTGTCTCGATCATGGTTCTCACATTTGCATCGTATCGCTCAGCCGGGACAATGGGCTGGTGCTCCTGTTCAGGATGCTCCAACACTTCATTCCAATTGAAATTACAGTCATTTCCTCCGATGCCGATGATCACGTAATCCGGATTTTCCTCCAGTATATCTTTATCCAGCCGCTTTAAAAGAGATTCAGAATGAGCATTGAACACGCCCTTGTTTACTACAGCTATGTCAGATGCTAAAAACTCCTTTAAATAATAAGGGTAGTTCTTTTTCGTAATTCTCAATCTCCCTTTGACCACCGATACACCCCTCGTTAAACTGTCACCAAAACAAACGATTTTCATTTGTATCTAACCCCATGTTCTATCGTTTAATTTTTCTCACGTGCTCTGAAGGTCAACACTCTACTCTATTCATTAAGACTGAAGAGGGTACGGGACAAGTTGGAAAAAACCATTTCACTGGTAAAAAATCAAATGATAGACTGTAGAGAGAGGGATTAGAAGAGCTGCTTCCATTTATGCTGAAAAATCTCAACCTTATGTGGAATTTTCCAGTTTTATGCTGAAACGGACTTAAGGAGAGGGGGGAACTTATGACAGAAGGCAGTAAACAATGGATATGCATCATTCTCATGCTCACCATTACAATCGTGGGTTTCTCAACCGCTACCTACGAAATGAAAACCCTTGTCCCGGTTGTATGCTTAATCGCTGCAATCGTCGTGCGATTCTCTCCGAAGAAAAGTGATCAGGATTGAAAAGTACTGTGCGTACCTGAATTTAAGACATGTCACCACTGCTTGAATGGGCTGTGTTTTTAGCTTTTGAATGGATTTTGTACAATTGGCCGCTATAGTAGTTAGGGGGAAAAAAGTGCTTAGTAAAAGAAAAAATGTATTGGTTATTTTTATCGCAGTTCTTCTATTCGATTTCATTTTGATCCTATTAAACCTGAATAGTTACTATGTAACTTTTTTACAGTCGACTGGCGTTATTATGCCTGTTCTGGTTACGATCCTTTCCATGTATTTAGTAGCTGCAGCATTTAATGTAAGGAAATTTTGGATCATAACCGGAGCATTTGCAGCGTTGATCCTCATAGGATGGTTGTCGTTAAAACCGATTTTTTTTGAGTACTCCTATGATAAGGTTCAAGCTCCTAATGGATCCCCCAGTTTGGTCATCGAACACCGGACCGCCACGCTGGGTGAAACGAGTCACTTCTATACCTTTTACCGTGTCACTGCAATTCCAATCGTAATGAAAAAACTAAACAAAGACCCCGTTAGCATTATAACGCGAGGCACGAACGACGACAGCTTAACCGTACTGGGAGTAGAAAACAGCAAATGGTCCGATCAAAAAGTCGTATTCAGCTCTCCTTATGAGGAGAAGAGGGTGGAAATAAGCTATTAAAACTGATTTTGCAGTATGAAGCTGCATCCCTATTTTATTAGACTTAGCAGGGCAGGTGATCCTCATGGAGTCTTTCCTTTTCTTCGGTGGATCGGCAGCAGCGTTTGCAGCCGAAAAAAGCACTCCCGAAAGGAGTGCTTTTTTCATCTACCGCTTAGGCGCCCGATACCCCGCGGCTTCCGCTTCTTCCACTGAACAGAACATTACTTCAGCTTTCGTACGTTCGTAGTAAGTGCTCCGCGGAACGTGGTAGATTCCGCTCTGGTTCCCTTTGATATCACAGGATCCAGATGGCTGTTCTTCCTGTTTTGAAGCGGCTCCCTGCTTAGGTGCCGGCTGGGCTTCCGGTTTTGGTTCTGGCTTCGGCTCTTCTTTCGTTACATACCCGTCTTCCTGGACGTAGTTTTCAATACTCCAGATGCCTTTGCCGGCCTGCTGCGCTTTCTCCTGTGCTGCCCGGAATTCATCTACATGCTTTACATCCGGCTGGTAGATGGCGACTCTCGCCAAACCTTTTTCAATGAGGAGCTTATTGAAATTCACTCCGTCGATCCATACATAGGCCAGGACCCTTCCGTACCGGTCCCGTTCCGTTACATCCTTCTCAAGCTCGACGTTTTTTCCAGTCAGCTCATCAGCAGTAAACGCGCTTGCTTCTTTTCCAAACGGCTGAACCCCAAGCTGAGGGTGCTTCGTTTCTGGTGTGTCGACGAGAATCAAACGGATTTTCTCTGTTTTCCCTGTGTCAGAAACCTTCACTTCAAGAGTGTCTCCGTCTACTGCGCGAATCACTGTTGCTTTAAGGCCTTTAGAGACTGCTTTCGGCTTTACGGCTTCTTTTTTAGCAGGAGCTGAATCTGAAGCAGGTGCAGTGGCTGGAGCAGCTTTTTCAGCTTTCGGTTCTTCTTTCGCTTCTTGTGTTTCTTCCGGTTTCTTAGCTGTATCTCCGGCAATCTTTTCTTCCTTGGCTGCCTGTTTTTCTTCAGCAGGCTCTGCCGACATCGAGCATCCGGTCACCAACATGAATGCAAAAATTGAGAAAAGAACCGGCAATAATTTATATCGGAACGTTAAATAGCGTTTGGCAGAAATAACTCTGGCTCCCCACAGCAGCAAAGCTGCCACAGTAAAAGCGATTCCATAATTGCCAAACAGGGCAACAATCGTAAAAGACGCAGCAATGAACAGCAAAAATGCTAAAATCTTCTTCATTTTTCCTCCAAAATTCATTTTTGGTTCTTATAACCTACTTGATTGTAATGGAATTTAGACCAATAGTAAATTGTTAATTTGCAAGGGAGACTGGGGATTTTAGAGGCAGTGGATTGGATGATTTCCCCTGAAGTTATCCTTATATAAGAATCCAATTTTTAATCGGAAAAACTTAATTTTGCAGTTTCGTGCTGGGTAACAAACATTTTTACGGAAGAACCTTCCCCTGTTTAACGGCCGAGATTCTCTGCAAAAAAAAGAGACTCCCGCGAGTACCGGAAATCTCCCTAAAACCTCAATCCTTCTTCCATATGAATGGCCAGTGCCTCTTCAATCTCATTCAAGTCATAAATCCCTTGTTTCATAAAAAATTGCACGATCAAATCACGGCGGCTGCTTCCGGAAAGCGAATATCCCGCAGAAGAAAGCAGGGCGTCTGTTTCATCAGCTGTCAGCTCCAATGCAAGTGCTAATAGGAGAGCGGTTTTCTTTCGTGGCTTATACTCGGGATTGCGGATTTTGGAGAAGTGACGGCGGTCAATCCCTGCTTTTTTATATACCTCGGCATCGGTTAGTTTCTTTTCTTCAATAAAACGGAACAGTGTTTCACTGAAGACAGGCTGTTTATTCTTTTTAAGAAAATTATCCATCTCTTCATAGGAAGGATAGGAGTAGAGGGGGGCTTCAATCACTTGATATTCGCGGTGCAGGTGATCCTGAAGGTATTGCTCAAGCTCCTTTAAAAATTCCGTATGCATGGGACCTCCTAAAATGTCGCTTTTCAGGCGACCATTTCCATTCTCTATTTGATTATGATTATATCATGCAAGGAGAAAGGGGAAATACACATGAATCAGAAGCTTAAAGAGGTTGTGTTTTTACTGGACCGCAGTGGATCGATGGCTGGCCTTGAACAGGATACAATCGGCGGCTTTAATGCGATGATGAAGAACCAGACCGAGCGCGGCGGCGACTTAAAAGCGACCGTTGTCCTTTTTGATGACCAATATGAATTGCTGTGGAACGGAGCGGATGCAGCGGAAGTCCGTCTGACGGAAGAAGATTATTATGTGCGCGGGGCTACGGCCATGCTTGATGCGATTGGCAAGACCATTACCGATGTAGGCCTCCGGCTGAACGATACACCAGAGAATGAAAGGCCGGGCAAGGTGACCTTTGTGATCACAACAGACGGGATGGAGAACGCGAGCCGAAATTTCACGTATGCAAAAGTGAAGGAATTGATCTCCCATCAGAGAGAGGCGTACAGCTGGGAATTTCTATTCCTGGGCGCCAATATTGATGTCATGCAGGAGGCAGACAGTCTGGGGATCCAGGCAGAGTGTGCCCATGAATTTTCAGCCACCTCTGAGGGAATACAGGTTTTGTACTCCTCGATTGAACAGTCATTAGACTGAGTAACCTGCACCTCCGGGAGTTTTAGTCTCTCATGCAGTGGGAAGAAGAGGGATAGCAAGTAAAACGGAGGCGACTATTTATGGGGAAAACTATTTTTATTACTGGAGCAGGAAGCGGACTTGGAAGAGGGGTAGCGCTTGGACTTGCAAAACAGGGCCATCACATCATTGCCACCACGGAAACGACTTCGCAAAAAACGGATTTAATGCTGGAAGCTGAAAAGCAGGGCTTAAATATAGAAGTATTTAAACTTGATATCCAAAATGACAGGGACCGTGCTCAGATTGAAAAATATGATATAGATGTATTCGTGGCCAACGCGGCCATCAACGAGGGCGGTCCGCTTGCAGAAGTGCCGATGGACCGGTTCCGCGAGCTGTTTGAAGTGAATGTTTTTGCAACGCTTGAAACCGTCCAGGTTGCAGCGCGCAATATGGTGAAAAAGGGAAGCGGGAAAATCATCTTTATGAGTTCGATGGCGGGTATCTCCGCCACGCCGTATGTAGGTCCATATACCGCAACGAAGCACGCAGTGGAAGGCATCGCCCAAACGATGCAGGCGGAGCTGAAGGATTTTGGAGTCCAGGTAGCGACCATTAACCCGGGAGCCTATGATACCGGGTTCAACGACCGGAGTGCAGAAGAAAAATGGAAGTGGTTTGACGAAGAAAAGCATTTTACGAAAAAAGAAGATATGCTGAAGCAGTCAGAGGGGCTGAAGGATCAGTTTGACCCTCAGGATATGATCGAAAAAATGATCGAGATTATCCCGGCCGACCACCACAAGTTCCGTACCGTTCACCCTGAAGAGACGGAGAAGCAGCTTAAGGAGACAGAGCAGGAGCGGTGGACGATGGAGATATAAACAAAACCGGGAAGCTTTTTCCCGGTTTTTCTCGTTGTTGAAACCTGCATGGCCAAAGGGTAACTTAAATTTCGGCAGAATCGGCCAGAGTCAGTTCAGGAACGGGAAAAAAACAGACCAGCCAAATTTCTTACCGGAACAGCCAAAATAAACAGGGGGCGTCTAAATAAACAAGAATTGACAAATTCGGTGCTCTTTCCGCAACCAGCCGTCAAATTCCTTAGGACGATCTATTTAAAAGCACCGCCACTTGACTTGTTTATCCCGCAGCAGTCAATGCTACCGCTATTCCGTTAAACAGTGCATGTATAATGATCCCGGGCCAGACGGATCCTGATTTTTCGTACACCCAGGCAAAAATGACACCGGAAACAAAGTTGACTGGCAGGGTATTGTAGGTTGGGATGTGTACGATGGTAAAAATGATGGAACTGATTAGGATGCCTGCGGATATACCCCATTTCATTCTTATCCATTTATAGATGAATCCTCTGTAAAAGATTTCTTCATATATAGGAGAGATGACGGCTGCTGAAACGAATCCGATCAGGACTGCTGTCTGGGCAGGTGAGGATTCGAGTGCTTTGGTTTTCTGATTTTCAGCCCCTATCCCAAGTTCACTCATCAAAAGAAGGATCAGGATGCTGGCTGCAATAAGGGCAATGGTGCCTCCGAAGATATGAATCCAGTATCGCGGGGAAAAGCTGCGGAGCCCGATATCCCTCCAAGACAGCTTATGAGGTCTGATGGCTACGACATATACCCCTGCGGTAAGGAACAAAGCAATCGCTAAACCCGTTAGCGTACCTGCCAAAAGAGAATCCTGAAGGTATCCGTATACATAAGAGTAAAAGCTGTTTTCAATTATGACCGGTACAGCTGCAAGAGCGAGTACTAGCAAAAGAGTAAATTCCTTCCATGTCCATTCCGTTGTTCTGAATACTTGCTGACTCATGAATCATGCCTCCATAAAGTATGTTACTTTTACTATAAAGGGTGACGCAGCGTCACCTGCAAATCTTTTTTTAAAAGGCAGGGATCATGTTGGGATATTCAACGGGAGAAGCAGCAAAGAAGCTAAACATTTCGGTGCGCACACTCCGCTACTATGACCAGATTGGACTCGTACGTCCGGCACATAAGCAGGAGAGCGGTAAAAGGTATTATTCGGATGAAGATTTATTACAGCTTGAGAAGATCATTCTCCTTAAAGAGGCCTCTTTGTCTCTCGAAGACATCAAGAAGGTTATTCAAAAAGTGACGATTCAGGAAGTGCTGTCCATTCACCGGATGGAGTTGAAAGAGGCAATCATTCGTATGGAACACGCTCTTCAGCATACAAACACTCTGTTGAATGTTGTTAAAATTGAAGGGACCCTCCGCTGGGAGCAGCTGCTTCTGCTTATTAAGAACGGATCGGAAGCTAAAGAGAGAAAGAAAGACCTTGGTGAATGGTTTAGTACGGAAGAACAAGCTCTGCTGATGGAAAAGCTGCCTAAACTGGAGAGCGAAAGTGGAATAACGCAAAAGTGGATCAACCTGCTGAAGCGGATTGAATGGTGTATAGAGGAAGGGAAGAGCCCGAATTCAAAGGAAGGCAGGCTAATTGCAGAAGATATCCGTATTCTTTCAGAGGAAATGTTTGATGGCAACCATTCGCTTATGGAAAAGTTTTGGGAAGTTAGAAAGTCCGAAGATGTCTCAGCAAACCTGTTCCCTATTGATCGAAGAGTCATTTCATTTATCGAAGAGGCCATGGAAAGCATGGAATCATAGAAAAAAGCTGTGCCTCCCGCGAAGACAGCAGCTTTTTGTTATACAAGTGTATTCCACATTGCTTTTCTGAACGGACTTTTCCTTGCTGTCAGCAAACGGGTACGGCTCCATTTCTGATTTTTCATATAGGACTGCCTATTCTTTTCATCAACCCCCACGAACTGAACTCCTGCGATAAAGGCGAACAAATAAGGTAGTACATAAGAAGCAAGAGGCAGAAATCAATTCTATCCAAAAAGAGGATGCTGAACACTGCACGGGGATACCGTTGTTATCCCCGTTTTTAAAACAAAACATCTAAAAGAAAAAGCCGTTGAGTAATCAACAGCTGAAAAGGTCAGGAGCGCTGGATAGCGGACGTAGAGAAGTTTTTGATCATCTTCTGCAGGTTCCGGTGTCCTTCTCTCAGTTTAATGGTTTCTTCCAATATTTTTTGGAACCCTTCCAGGTCCCGGTCCGAAGCGTTCAGTAACGATTTGGGTATCCCCTCAACAATTTGCTGCAGTGTCATATCTGTATTCACCCTTTTTTGCCACCTTTCTCTTTGATAGGGCGTTCTTTCTCCCTATCTATTAATTACTTGGCGGTTCTTTTTTCTCCTGCAAAAACATGCCGATAAATATCTACATAAGCTGAGGCGGGAATAGGAAATACAGGCGGGTTTTGGTGGTTTATGCTGATTGATTACCCAAAAGGTGCGAAAGAAGGGCGCTTTCCAGACAAATGAGCAAGGACTCACTTCAAGAAAGAAGGAATATAAAAAATAGATGCACATGAAGCTCATCAGCAGTAACACAGAGGCCCTCTTCAAACGGATATCGGCGGAAATTTGAATATATCGGTCAAATCCACAGGATATCAGTCAAAATATGGATATATCGGTCAAAATCTAAATATATCGGTCAAAATCCTGATATATCGACTTTTCGACAAATTTCGCCGACTTTATTTAGTTCGACTCACTCAAACCAGATTCCCAGCCCCAAACCCAATTCGACTCCCCAAACCAAATCCCAGCCCCAAACTAGTTCGACTCCCCAAACCGAATCCCAGCCCCAAAACCAGTTCGACTCCCCAAAGCCAAACCCCCAACCCCATTCGCCAATCCCCCTAAAACCCAAAAACCGAAATAATCGCCCTTCCCCCTGAATAAAATGGTCTGGACTAGCCTCTTTTGGCTCGTGATCAAGGCGGGGAGGATATGAACCGGATGAGTTTACTTCCGCATCATTATTTTTTGTTCACTGGCAGCAACGGAAATGTCCTGCAATTTAGGGGACAGGAGACGATTGTTCGACTATTCATTTTAGAGCATGGACTGATCCGTGTGCTTTTTACGAAAGGGCCTGAGCCGCAGCTTGGCAGAACGTGGAGCATTGCACCGGGTTTGGAAGACCTTCCGTTTGAAGGGCGTGACCGCCTTGATACGTCGGGATTTTCGCTTCCCGATTATTTTATGCAGCAGACCGGCCAGGTTTTTTCCATCCGGACCGGCAGGCTTCAGCTTGAAATCGAGCTGGATGGCTTTAAAATCAGCTGGTTCTTTAAAGAAGGAGGCGGCGATTGGATCCCAGTTGCCCGGGACCGCCGCACCCAGGCGTACATCTTCAGTGAAGGACCTGCCCACTATTTAGAGCGGGATCCGGAAGAGCAGTATTTCGGGCTTGGGGAGAAGACGGGTCCGGTGAATAAGCACGGCCGCCGGTACCGGATGCAGCCGATGGATGCGATGGGGTATGATGCGGAAACGACGGATCCGCTCTACAAGCATCTTCCTTTTTATATCACCAGAAATCCGAAGTCCGGGATTTCCTATGGACTGTTCTATGACCACTACTGCACATCGGTCTTTGATATGGGGGCCGAGCTCGATCAGTATCACGGGTTATACCGCTATTTTCAGGCAGAGGCGGGGGATCTGGACTATTACTTTCTGGCCGGTCCGCAGGTGAGAGATGTGACAGAGACCTATGCATGGATGACAGGAAGAACTGTTTTTCCGCCAAAGTGGAGTCTCGGCTACTCCGGCTCATCGATGAGCTATACAGAGGCACCGGATTCACAGGAGAAGCTCGGTGAATTTCTTGAAAGTTGCAGCCGGCACGACATACCTTGCTCCTCTTTTCAGCTTTCTTCAGGTTATACCTCAATTGGCGGCAGACGCTATGTGTTTCATTGGAACCGGTCAAAATTTCCCGATCCGGGAGAGCTCGCCGAAACGTTCGCGGCATCCGGGGTGAAGCTGTGTGCCAATGTAAAGCCGGCTCTTCTAAAGGACCATCCACTTTTTGAAGAAGCGAAAGAGCTGTTTATCCAAAATGCGGACACTGGGGAACCGGAAATGGCTCAATACTGGGACGGTGCTGCAGCGTTTCTCGATTTTACAAAAGCGGAAACCGTGAGCTGGTGGAAAGCAAAAGTGACAGAGACCCTCCTTCACTATGGAATCGCCTCGCTCTGGAATGACAACAACGAGTACGAAATCTGGGGCAGGACGGCTGTATGCAGTGAGACCCTTCCTTTCCATCTCGTCCGGGCCCTGCAGCCGCTCCTTATGATGAAGGCGTCCTTTGAAGCACAAAAGGAACACAGCCCGGAGAAAAGGCCTTATCTCATCTCCCGCTCAGGTGCGCCAGGGATGCAGCGATATGTTCAGACTTGGACGGGCGATAACCGGACGAGCTGGAAGACGCTGAAGTACAACATCCGGATGGGAATCGGGCTAAGCCTCTCAGGTATATACAATTTCGGCCATGATGTCGGCGGATTTTCGGGACCTGCTCCCGATCCGGAGCTGTTCGTCCGCTGGATTGAAAATGGCGTCATGCATCCTCGTTTTACGATTCACTCCTGGAATGAGGATGGGACGGTGAACGAGCCGTGGATGTATCCCGACATGCTTCCTTACGTGAAGAAACTGATGGATTTCAGGACTGAAATCCTTCCGTATCTTTACACCGCACTTTATGAAGCCCACATGGATGATAAACCGGTGATCCGGCCTGTGTTCTATGACCATGAACAAGATGAAAAGACCTTCACGGATTGCGATGATTTTATGCTGGGGGATTCGCTCCTTGCTGCTTCCGTCACGGAGCCGGGGCAGACAGAGCGCTCCGTCTATCTGCCAGTGCATGAAGGAGGCTGGTATGAGTACCACAGCGGCAAATGGCACGAGGGAGGGAGGACTGCTATTATGCCGGCACCGCTCGGACAGGTACCGCTTCTCGTAAAAGGCGGCAGCATCCTTCCTGTCCAACTGGCTGAAGAAAGAGGACTGCTTGTTTTTCCGGCAAAAGAGAAAGCCTACTCTTCGTTCCATTTTTTCGAGGATGATGGTGAATCCCTTCTTCAAAAAGGAAGCTTTGCCGTTTTGCACGCCGAACTCCTTTCCAATGCCGAAGAAATTCAGCTGCAGATCTGGAAAGAAGGGGGATTTGTGCTTCCGTACAAAACGATCGAACTCCGGTTTCCGGAAGCAGAAAAACGAAAGCTCGTCATTAATGGAACGGATTATGGCAGGAGCCGGACAGCCGTTTTTCATCTAAAAGAAGGAGGGAGAAAACCATGAAAAGGTTTATGGGCGAGGATTTCCTGCTGGAAAGCGACAGTGCGGAAATCCTGTATCACCAATTTGCGAAAAACATGCCGATCTATGACTATCATTGTCACCTGAATCCCGACGAAATCGCGGAGGATAAGCAGTTTCAAAATCTGACTGAGATTTGGCTCACAGGCGATCATTACAAGTGGAGAGCGATGCGGGCAAACGGGATCCGGGAGGACTGGATAACCGGCGGGGCGGACGATCGGGAAAAGTTCAGGGCTTGGGCCGTTACAGTTCCGAACTGTGCCGGGAATCCGCTGTACCACTGGACTCATCTGGAGCTGAAACGCTATTTCGATGTGGATGTGCTGCTGAATGAAAAAACGGCAGATGACATCTGGGAGCATTGCAATGTGCTGCTGCAGAGAAAGGAGTTTTCTGCGCAGAGCCTCATTAAACGGTCGAATGTCCGCGTGATTGTTACAACTGACGATCCCGCTGATTCGCTTCAAAGCCATAAAGCAATAAAAGAAAATCCGGCTGCGCCGGCTGCTGTTTTTCCTGCTTTCCGGCCAGATAAAGCATTGGAGATTGGGAAGGAACTGTTCATCCCTTTCGTTAAGGATTTATCTGGCGAAATCAAAACGTACACTGATTTTCTTGATGCCCTGGAACAGCGGGTTCATGTATTTCACAGGGCCGGATGCCGGATTTCAGATCATGGGCTGGAGGAGCTGCCGTTTGAAGCATGCACCCTGCAAAAGGCGGCTCATATTTTCCGGAGGGCTTTAAACGGGGAGCCTCTTACCGTTCAGGAGGAAAAACAGTATAAAACGTTCACTCTGCTCTTTTTAGGAAGGCTTTATGCCTCACTTGGCTGGACGATGCAGCTCCATATCGGGGCTCTTCGCAATAACAACAGCCGGATGTTCAGCCTGCTCGGGGCGGATGCAGGGTATGACAGCATGAAGGATTTTCAGCTGGCACAGCCATTGAACGGGTTTTTGAACGAGCTCGATAAAACAGGGTCCCTCCCAAAAACGATCCTGTACAATCTGAATCCGGCTCATAATCCCGTCCTCGCCTCGACGATCGGCAATTTTCAGGGAGAAGGCATCCGAGGAAAAATTCAGTTCGGTGCAGGCTGGTGGTTCAACGATCAGAAGGATGGGATGATCAAGCAGATGGCGGACCTTGCCGGAATGGGGTTTTTAAGCCACTTTACCGGAATGGTGACAGATTCGCGCAGCTTTCTTTCTTACACGAGGCATGAATATTTCCGGAGGATCCTTTGCAATATGATGGGCGGCTGGATTGAAAAAGGAGAGATGCCGGGTGATTATGAACTGGCCGGAAAAATCGTTCAGGACATTTGCTATCACAATGCCAGCGCCTATTTTGGATTGGAGGGAGCATAATGGAAATGACTTTTCGCTGGTACGGGGCATCGGACCCTGTGCCGCTCAAATTTATCCGCCAAATCCCGGGGATGAAGGGAATCGTATCAGCAGTTTATGACGTTCCGCCGGGGGAAGTCTGGCCTTACGAAGTGATCGCTGAATTGAAGCAAACAATTGAGGCGGCCGGACTGAAGCTCAGTGTCATTGAAAGCGTGCCGGTTCATGAAGACATTAAGCTTGGAATGCCGGGGAGGAGCCAGTATATCGAAAACTATAAAACAACGCTCCGGAATCTTTCCCGGGCAGGGGTGAAGACGGTATGCTACAACTTTATGCCGGTATTCGACTGGACAAGGTCATCGCTCAATTTTGAACTGGAGGACGGCTCGAACGCCCTTATTTATGAAGAGGAAAAAGTAAGGCGGATGAACCCGCTGAACGGAGAATTGTCACTGCCGGGGTGGGATTCAAGCTATGAACCCGGGGAGCTGAAAAGCCTGCTTGAACACTATCAAACGGTGACGGAAGAAGACTTGTGGGAGAACCTCGCGTACTTTATAAAAGAAATCCTCCCGGTCGCAGAAGAGGTGGGCATCTTCATGGCGATCCATCCGGATGACCCGCCGTGGCCGATCTTCGGGCTGCCGAGAATCATCCGCAGCAAAGAGAACCTTGAACGGTTTATCCGTTTATACGACAGTCCCCACAACGGGTTATGCCTGTGCAGCGGTTCGCTTGGAGCGGAACCGTCCATTGATTTTCCGGAACTCGTCCGCCATTTTGGCAGGAAGGGCAGAATTAATTTTATGCATCTGAGGAACATTCTGCGGACGGGTGAGAAATCATTCCAGGAATCGGCGCATCTTTCCGAAAAAGGGTCGCTCGATATGTTCGAGATTGTCCAGGCGCTTAGTGAGACTGCCTATACCGGTCCATACCGGCCTGATCACGGCCGGATGATCTGGGGGGAGACCGGGAAGCCCGGCTATGGTCTATATGACCGCGCGCTCGGTGCCGTTTACCTGAACGGCTTATGGGAAGCGGTGACGAAGGGGGCGGCAAAAGGATGAAAAGTACGTTTCAGACGGACTTATCCGGGAAAACAGCGGTTGTCACCGGAGGCAGCGGTGTTCTCGGCAGAGGTTTTGCGAAGGCACTCGCTGCCAGTGGAGCTCATGTCGCCGTCCTCGGCAGGCGGCATGAAGCAGCCGAAAAGACAGCAGCAGACATCCGGGCAGATGGAGGAACCGCCAGAGCTTACGCCGCAGATGTACTCGATTGGGACAGCATGGCAGAGGCAAAGCGCGCCATTCATGAACAGCTCGGCCCATGCAGCATCTTAATCAACGGGGTGGGAGGAAACCATCCAGGGGGGACAACGGAAGTGGAATCTTTTGCTTCGGAAGAACCTTCCCGCTCCTTTTTCGACCTGTCAACGGAAGGCGTAAGTGCTGTATTTGACCTGAATTTCCTCGGCACCTTTCAGGCCTCGCAAATTTTTGGGAGAGACATGAACCGAGGCGGCACCATTATTAACATCTCTTCTATGAGCGCCTTTACACCGCTCACCAAAATCCCCGCCTACAGCGGAGCAAAAGCCGCCGTCAGCAACTTCACCCAATGGCTCGCCGTTCATCTGGCCAAGGCCGGTATCCGTGTCAACGCCATCGCCCCGGGCTTTTTCCTGACTGAACAGAACAGGCAGCTCTTAACTAACCCGGACGGAACCTATACAGACCGGGCAGAAAAAATACTTTCCCAGACCCCGCTCGGGCGGTTCGGCATCCCGGATGACCTCACCGGCACCCTGCTCTGGCTGACATGTGAGGAAGCTTCAAGATTTGTGACGGGCACGGTGATTCCGGTGGATGGAGGGTTTAGTGCGTACTCGGGGGTTTGAGTGAAAAAAAGCCGGGAGTCTATTCCGGCTTTTTCTATTAATGCCGGAAGGGAATTCCAGTTGACGGAGATGATAACGATGTAATATTATTAGTTTAACAAACTAATTAAGGGTGACTACCTTTGGAAAAACTGCTAATTGAGTTCATACAAACGCTCGAAGACTCACTGACAAAAATTCAATCTGAAGCGGGGGTAAAAGCCGGAACCGCTAAACTGACCATCAATCAGTTTCATTATATTGATGCGGTTCACCAGTTAGGGAACCCCACCCTCACCGAAGTGGCGGAGCGGATGAATTTTACAAAAGCCTCTGTCACAGCAGGGCTGAACAAATTAATCAGCATGGGCTATGTTAAAAAGGTGCAGTCTCAGGAGGATAAGCGTGTTTTTCATGTCAGCCTGACAGAGGATGGAACCACGCTGATCGATGCAAAATACCAGGCTTTGAAAAAATATGGAGAGTTTATTAACGGTGCCCTTTCTAAGGAAGAGGCAGAACAATTGCAGCACATCTTAGGCAAACTGGTTAAGCTGTTTAAATAGGCTTAGCCGCTAATTTAAAGTTAGTTTGCCAAACTAATAAGTAGGGATTGAAATGAATATTACCATTCTGACAACCGGTACAAGAGGAGACACCCAGCCTTATCTGGCATTGGGAAAGGAATTACAGCTTGCAGGGGCAAAAGTAAAAGTAGCAGCCTTTGAAAATTTCGAAGCGTTTGTAAGAGAAGCGGGGCTTGATTACCATCCGATAAAAGGGGATGTCTCACAGCTGACCCAAAGCGACCTGGTTGAGGATGCCATGAAGGCCGATCACCCGATCAAATTTTTCCGGAGCTTCCGCAAGCTCATGCCTTTGATGGAAGGACTGCAAAAGGATTTTTATGAAGCGTGTATCGGTGCGGATGCGATTGTTTATCATCCGGGTGCGGCTCTTGGCTATTACATCGGGCAAAAGCTGAACATCCCGGTGATTCTGGCCAGCCCTTTTCCGATGACTCCGACAAAAGAGTATCCGGCTTTGATTTTTTATGACAGCAGGCGGCTTGGCCGGACGTACAATTGGCTGACACACAAATTGTTTGAAAAAGGAATGTGGATGGCTTCAAAAAGGCCGGGTAAAAAGTTCTGGGAGAAGGAGCTTGGTCCTGTTCCGAAAAATTTTACTGCGCCTTTCAGTAAACAGCCTGCCGTATCTTCCATCAGCCGCCATGTGTTCCCGAGGCCGAAAGACTGGCCGGAAGATTCGGATGCGTTTGGCTATTGGTTCCACGATCACGAAAAATGGACGCCTCCAGCCGATCTTGTTCAGTTCCTTCAAGCGGGAAAGCCTCCCGTGTATGCGGGGTTCGGAAGTGTATCCAATCCGAAGGAAGCTAAGGAAACTACCCGCATGATTCTCGATGCCCTTAAGGAAACGGGCCAGCGCGGCATTCTGGCTACAGGCTGGAATGGACTCGCTGAATCCGAAGAAATTCCGGAGGATGTTTTTATTCTGAAGAGCGCACCGCATTCCTGGCTGTTTCCAAAGATGGCCGCAGTCATCCATCACGGCGGGGCCGGGACTACGGCCGAAGGATTAAGAGCCGGTATACCGAGTATCATCGTCCCGCACAGCAACGATCAATTTGCCTGGGGGCGGCGTGTCCGCGAACTCGGTGTCGGACCTGAACCGATCAGACGAAAGCAATTGACTGCTGAAAAACTGACAGCTGCTGTAAACCGCGCACTGCATTCTGATATAGTCCATACTGCCGGGGAACTGGGAGAGAAGATCAGAAAAGAACAGGGAGCAAAAGAGGCTGCACAGTTTATCCTGCATTCCCTGCAAAAGATCAGATGATTTTAAGCCTGAAGAGAGTTCAGCCAACTCTCTTCAGTTTTTAGCTTAAGTCAGAAAAAATTTGAAGATTTAGTGAAATCGCTTGCAAAAAGAATAGAACGTCTTATAATTATAATTAATTCATTGAATTAACAAAATAATCAGATCAGGCATTCTACCATAACCGAACACTTGGTATAATGAAAACAAACATTTACCAATAGGAGTTTTAAGAATGCTGGCAAAAGGACAAAACACAAGCCGTACAAAACGAATGAATAAATCACTGGTCCTCCAGACTTTATTAAGGTATGGACCGATTCCGAGACAAAGAATTGCTGAAATGACTCACTTGACGAGAGCAACCATTACATACATCACTTCCCAGCTGATCGAGGAAGGGGTTGTTCAGGAAACAGGAGCTCTGATTACAGAAAAAAACAGTGCAGGCAGGAGGTCGGTCGGACTAGATTTAAAAAGTGATGCAGTATGGGTGATTGGCATCCACATTAGCATGTTTGAATTGAAAATAGGACTAGTGAACCTGAAGGGCGAAGTGGAGGATCTGTATGAGAAAAAAGCAGAACCCTGCTTTAATCAGGATGAATATGTCCATTTTATCATCACGGAGATTAATGAGTACTTGTCTGCCCATTCCCATCGAAACCCTTCCGGTATCGGAATCAGTTCCACTGGCATTGTCGATTACATGGCAGGACGGATCTTTGGTAATGAAGAAACGGGGTGGCCGGATATTGATTTATTATCCAATCTTCGAAAAGAATTTGATTTGCCGGTCTTTCTTGATAACTATGTAAGTTCCATGGCGCTTTCCGAAAAGATGTTCGGCCTTAGCAGGACGATGATGGATTTTATGTATATTTATATCGGCCAGGGAGTGGGCGGCGGATTGATTTTAAACGATGATTTATACAGAAGCGGAGTTACAGGTGCTGGAGAGTTCGGCCATATGACGTATATGCCGGGCGGCAGAAAGTGCTGGTGCGGGAATGAAGGGTGCCTTGAACAGTATGTGTCTGAGCTGATTTTGCTGGAAGAACTAGGTGCCGGTTCCATTGAAGAAGTCATTGGCAGAGTGCATGAAGGCGATAACGGTGCTGTGAAAGTTCTTGAAGAGGCGGGAGAAAAAATTTCGATTGTCCTTTCTTCGCTTGTGAATATGATTCACGTCCAGAAGATTGTCGTTGGCGGCATGCTCGCAGATCAAAATCTTCCCATCGTAGAAAAAATAAGCGAGGGAGTCAACAATAAATCATTTTTAGCAAAAAAACAGCCAATTGAGGTCGCTCATTCTATTTTTGGAAGAGATATTGAAGTGGCCGGAGCGGGAGCGCTTGCACTTTGGAATGAGTTTTACTCGAAAATAGTAGAGTAAGGTTTCATAGGAGTTGAGTAATCAGCTCCTTCTTATATATATAATTGATTTATTCATTGAATTAATTAAAGGGGTGGGGATGAGATGAAAAAGGCATGTCTATGGATGCTGGTGCTGCTGATTGCTTTAGCAGGATGCAGCAAACCGGGAGGAAGCACAGAAAGTAAGGGGCAGGAAAACCAAAACAGCCAAGCAACAGGTGAAATCAAGCCAGAAGAGAATGCCGAGCTTATTTTTTGGAACAACAGCGGAAAAGAAACGGAATGGGCAAAAATGGTGGCGGAAAAATTTACAGAAAAATATGGAATTCCGGTTAAAACCCAGCAAGTAGCAGATATCGATGCATTGAAAAAGCTTGAAGTAGACGGCCCGGCCGGCCTTGGGGGAGATGTATTTTTAGCTCCGCATGATCAGGTAGGGAAACTCGTTAAGTCAGGTCTGATTCTTGAAAACATGGTTGCGGAAAACTATGAAACCGAAGTGATGGAAGCTGCTCTGAATGGGATTTCCTACTTGGAAAATGGCGAGAAAAAAGTCTACGGGTTCCCTGCGACGATTGAAACGTATGCGTTGTATTACAACAAAGATCTCGTTGAAAAGCCAGCAGAGACAATGGATGAATTGATTGAGCAATCCAAAAAGATCCAAAGCGGAAGCGACGGCAAATATGGCTTTATGCTGGAGCCGAATATGCTTTATACGAACTACTCATTTATGGCTGGCTACGGCGCCTATGTTTTTGGCAAGGAAGGAACAGATGCTGCTGATATCGGTTTAAACAATGAAGGGGCTGTCAAGGGTGCAAAACTGCTTCAGCGCTTTCATAAAGAACTGCTGCCGCTTAAAAGTGAGGACTTGACAGGGGATGTTGTCACATCCTTTTTCAGCGAAGGCAATCTGGCATACCGGATCAACGGTCCATGGGATATTAAAACTTATGCGGATGCAGGTGTGAATTTTGGCGTCGTTCCGCTTCCAAAGCTTGATAACGGCCAGACCCCTAAAAGCTTTGCCGGAACGAAAGCTTATTTTGTAAACGCTTATTCTGACTATCCAAAAGCTGCTACGCTGCTGGCTCAATTTGCTTCAAGCAATGAAATGATGGAAAAGCGGTTTGAAATGACCGGACAGATTCCTCCATACAAAGCCCTGCTTGATAGTGATGCCATTAAGAATGATGAATATGCCCAAAGCTTTCTAAAGCAGGCACAGTCTGCAGAGAGTATGCCGAATATTCCTGAAATGCAGGCTGTATGGGAGCCAATGAATAAAGCGCTTACGGCAATCTGGAACAATAACCAAGAGCCGGAGAGTACGTTAAACTCAGCGATTAAACAGATAGAAGATACCATCCGCACACAGCAAAAATAATCAATAGGGGCCGGGCCGAGTTGGTTTGTCCCCTGTTCATTTAAGAAAGGGGAGAGGAACATGCATCTTGGTGCTGAAACAGCAAAACCTTATCCGCAGCCGTCCAGACGTTCTCCGGCCGTAATAGGGGCCGTCCTGTCCCTTATTTTTATGGGCCTTGGGCAATTGTATCACCGTCAATTTGTAAAAGGGATTCTGCTCATGCTTCTGGAAGTTTACCTTTTTGTTTTCTGGACACTTCCATTCAGGTGGGCGATGTGGGGCCTGACTACACTGGGGGAGACCCCTCAAAAGCAAGTTGGTTTTGAGGTCACAAGAGGTGACCACTCGATCTTCCTGCTGATTGAAGGGATCATCTTTTTCATTCTTTTTTGTCTTTTTCTATGGATCTACTATTTAACGGTTAAAGACGCCTATAAGGTTGGGCGGTTAAGAGAGGCTGGGGTGACACCGAACAGCTTTTCACAGACTTGGCGGCATGTGATGGAGTATGGTTTTCCATATATTCTATTGACGCCTGCCCTGCTCTTTACTGCCTTTCTGACAGTCCTGCCGCTGATTTTCGGTGTGCTGATTGCCTTCACTAACTACTCAGCCCCTAATTATCTCCCGCCAAAGGCGTTGGTGGACTGGGTTGGCCTTGACACATTTATCAGCCTTTTCAGCATGAATACTTGGAGCAGTACCTTTTACGGCGTTTTCTCATGGACGATTATCTGGGCAGTTCTAGCCACAGTTACCACCTTTATGGCTGGTCTGATTCTGGCCGTTTTTATCAACCGGCAAGGCATCCGCTTTAAAGGAGTATGGAAAGGAATTTTTATTTTGCCCTGGGCGATCCCGCAGCTCGTTTCCATCCTGATCATGCGGAATCTGTTTAACGGAGAATTCGGTCCCATAAATCAGTATCTCGAACTAATTGGTCTCGGTGCCATCCCCTGGCTGTCAGATCCGATGTGGGCGAAAACGACTCTGATCATGGTGAACCTCTGGTTTGGCTTTCCTTTTTGGATGGTGCTGATGAGCGGAGTGATGACGTCGATTGATAAAGAATTATATGAAGCTTCTTCAATTGATGGTGCAACTGAAGGGCAAAAATTCCGGAAAATCACTCTTCCGCTGATTATGTTTTCGACGGCACCACTGCTGATAATGAATTTTGCGAGCAACTTTAATAACTTCAACATCATTTACCTGATGACGGAGGGGAACCCGGTAAATGTAGACTACAGTTACGCAGGGTCAACCGATATTCTGATCAGCTGGATTTACAAAATGACGCTCGACCAGAGCCAATTTGCGATGGCCTCAGTCGTTTCAATCTTGATTTTTCTCATCGTAGGAGGAATTTCCTTGTGGAATTTCCGAAGAACAAAGGCGTTTAAGGAAGAGGACATGCTGTCATGATGAAAAAGAAAAAATGGACGAACCTGTTTATCTATCTGTTTTTAGGGCTTATCGCAATCAGTGTGCTTTACCCGGTTTACTGGATTATTATCGGTTCCTTAAATCCCGGAAATTCTCTGTTTTCGACCAAGCTCTTTCCGGATCGCCTCACATTGGAGCACTTTCGCTATTTATTTGCAGAAACAGATTACGTCATCTGGTATAAAAACACCTTGATGATCGCTTTCTTCAACATGGTCATTTCCACCGTTCTGGTTGTAACGGCGGCATATGCGTTTTCCAGGTTCCGCTTTCCCGGCAGGCAGCAGGGGCTGATGGCGATGCTGATTCTGCAGATGTTTCCCGGGTTTATGGGGATGATTGCGGTCTATATCCTCCTATTACAGCTTGGCCTGCTTGATAATCTCTGGGGAATGATTCTCGTCTATGCAGGCGGATCCATTCCTTTCGGGGCCTGGCTGGTCAAAGGCTATTTTGATGGACTGCCCAAGGGGCTTGAAGAAGCAGCCAAGCTTGACGGAGCGAGCCATCTTCAGATCTTTTGGAAAATCATGCTGCCGCTTTCAAAACCAATCATGGTGTTTATTGCAATCAGCAATTTTATCGGGCCATGGATGGACTTCATTTTTGCAAGGCTGCTGCTCCGTTCGGATGAAAATAAGACACTAGCCATAGGTCTCTATGAAATGGTAACAGGAAGAGGAAACTCCGAGTTTACTACATTTGCAGCGGGTGCGGTGCTGGTCGCGATCCCGATTACACTATTGTTCCTGCTTTCCCAGCGTTTTATGGAAGACGGCTTAAGGGCTGGAGCAACGAAAGGATAATAAAAGAAAAGAGGGACAGCTATGCTTATGCTCAAAGAACGTATACAGAAAATCATTTCGGAACTGGATTCTTACAGGTACTGCCATTCTCATACTCTGGCAGACTATCAAATAACCGAAGCAGGTCCCGGAGAAGAAGAGGCTCCGATCGATAATCCGGAAAACTGGAGTCCGTTTACAGCGGGGAAGGACCGCTGGGGAGGGTATGACAAAAATTTCTGGTTCCGAACCGGATTCTCCGTCCCTGAGGAAATGCACGGAAAGCCTGTCGTATACGAAGTCATTACAGGCAGGGAGTCCTTTTGGGACAGCATCAATCCTCAATTTAAGGTCTTTGTGAACGGAGAATTGGTTCAGGGGCTCGACCACAACCACCGAATTGTAAGACTTACGGAATCAGCCGAAGCGGGAAAACACTATGAGATTGTTCTGCATGCCCACTCCGGGCTGGAAGACGTTCAAGTAGATTTGAAGACGAGAATATCCGTTTTAGAAACAGAAACAGAAGCTCTTTACTTCAATCTGAAAGTAGCATTGGAATCAAGCGGCGCCCTGGCGGATACAGATAAACGCCGAGCGGATCTAATTGAGATGCTGAACCATGCCGTGAATCTGCTGGATCTGCGAAAACCGCAGTCGGATGCATTCCATACATCTGTCAGAGAGGCGAATGCGTATCTGGAAAAGACCGTATACAGCGGAGACATGTGGCATGAGGGAACAACCTTACAGGCGATTGGGCATACACACATCGATGTGGCTTGGAGATGGACGGTCGCCCAGACAAGACATAAAGTGGTCAGAAGTTTTTCGACCGCCATTAAGCTGATGGAAGAGTATCCAGAGTACATATTCATGTCAAGCCAGCCCCAGCTGTATCAATTCGTTAAGGAAGAAAGACCGGATTTATATGAAAAGATCAGGCAGAAAATAAAGGAAGGCCGCTGGGAGCCGGAAGGTGCCATGTGGGTCGAGCCGGACTGCAATTTGATTTCTGGGGAGTCGCTCGTCCGGCAGATTTTAATGGGTACGAGATTTTTCCAAAAAGAATTCGGAGTGCAAAATAAAATCGTCTGGCTGCCGGATGTTTTCGGCTACAGTGCAGCGATGCCCCAAATCTTAAAAAAGTCTGGCATCGATTACTTCCTCACTTCAAAGCTCAGCTGGAATGAGTACAACAAGATGCCTTATGATACGTTCATGTGGAAGGGAATCGACGGAACAGAAGTTTTGACTCACTTTATCATGGCACGGGAATATGAAAGAGTTGTCGATGGTTTCTATACGGTTTACGGGGGCATGCTGAATCCTTCCCAGACAGCCGGAGCCTGGCAGAGATATCAGCAAAAAGAGCTGAACAGTGAAGTGCTGTTCCCTTACGGATACGGCGATGGGGGAGGCGGGCCTACAAGAGAGATGCTTGAGAACGGACGCCGTCTGCAGAAGGGAGTTCCGGGAAGCCCAAAAGTGAAAATGGGAAAAGCCCTCGATTTCTTTGAAAAGCTCGATCAGGATACAGCAGGTCATCCGCGTCTGCCGAAATGGACAGGGGAGCTTTATCTCGAGTATCATCGCGGAACGTACACGAGCATGGCGAAAAACAAGAAGTACAACCGGACTTCTGAGTTTCTTTACCAGACAGTAGAATGGCTGTCTGTAATGGCGAAAAACCTGGATCAGTCGTTCCGTTATCCTGCAGAACAGCTCCATAAAGGCTGGGAACTGATTCTGCTGAACCAGTTCCATGATATTCTGCCGGGGTGCTCGATTCCGCAAGTATACGAAACTTCACACCGTCAATATGAGGAACTGATTGGCAGCGGCCGGGAGATGCTGCATGCTGCTATGAAGCAGATTGCATCGAATATGGACCTGAAAGAGACATCTGTCATTGTTTTTAATCCGCATAGCACGAACCGGACCGATCTGGCAGAGCTTCAGCTGCCCGAAGGTTTTGAACATGCGGAAGTGTCAGATGAAGCAGGAAACGTTATGAAAATGGAGCAGGATCCAACAGGAAAAGGGCTGTTTTTAGCGGAGAACGTTCCAGCGAAAGGCTACAGGGTGTTTACACTCCGCAAAGCAGAGCATAAAGCAGTTGAAGCAAAAGAAGATCTTCAAAGGCTTTCCAACTCATTTTTTGACATTCAATTTGACGAAGCAGGAAACATGATTTCAATCTATGACAAAAAGAACGAAAGAGAACTGCTCAAGCCCGGTTCGAGAGGGAATGTTCTGCAGGCATTTGAAGACAAGCCTGTTCTGTTCGATGCCTGGGACATCAATAAATACTACGAAGAAAAAATGTGGGAAATTAACGAAGTCGTAAGCATAGAGTCCGCCGGAAAAGGCTCGCTCCGAACTGGACTCACCATTAAAAAGCGTTTTATGGATTCTGTTATCGAGCAGACCATCTACTTGTATGAACATAAGCCGGCCATTGACTTCCATACAAAAGTGGACTGGAAGGAACAGCAAATTCTCGTAAAAGCAGCCTTCCCAATCGATGTCCAGACGGATAAAGCGACATATGAGATTCAATACGGAAATGTAGAAAGACCGACACACTCCAACACAAGCTGGGACGCAGCGAAGTTCGAAGTGTGCGCACATAAATGGGCCGACCTCTCAGAGGATAACTACGGTGTCAGCCTGATTAACGACTGCAAATACGGCCACGACATTAAAGACGGTGTGATGCGCCTGACTCTGCTGAAGTCAGGAACTTACCCGAGTCCCGATGCGGACAAAGGAACACATGAATTTTCCTATTCGCTTTATCCGCACAGCGGGGACTGGAGGGAAGCGGGAACGGTTGAGGAAGCCTATGCCTTTAACAATCCTCTCATCTCGATTACGGAGGAGGCCCATGCAGGAGCACTCCCGTCAGAATATTCCTTTGTCCAGTCGAATCAGCCAAACGTCATTACGGAAGTGATCAAAAAGGCAGAAGACAGCGATGATGTCATTATCCGCGTGTACGAGAGCTTCAAACGCCGGACCAAAGCAGTCCTGTCATTCAACAGCCCTGTCCAGGCCGTAACAGAGTGCGATCTGATGGAAAACGAATTATCATCAATTAAGGTGGAAAAGAACCAGTTTTCTTTTGAACTGAAACCTTTTGAGATTAAGACCTTCAAGTTAAAGCTCTCTTAAAAAGGTGATGGTTGCACCGCCGCAGGTTTTCATAGGATAATATGGGAACAAAGGATCAACAGGAGTGACCATATGAAAGAAGCCTACTATGACCACATCATGAACGTGAAAACCGGAAGGAACCAAAAGGAAATCCTTCAGGCGGTGCACTATCATTACCACCGGTATGAACCGACTCCGTACAGAGCACTTGAAGCTCTCTACGAAACGTATAAACTTGATAAACAGGACCGTGTGGTCGACTTCGGCAGCGGAAAGGGCCGGATCATTTTTTATACGCATTACCTCTTCGGCTGCACCGTCACCGGAATTGAAATGAATAAAGGCCTCTTCGAAGGAGCGCTTGATAACCTGGAGCGCTACGGAAAGAAAACAAAAAGAAGCAGGGAGACCATCCATTTCGAAAACATCCTCGCAGAAGAGTATCCTCTCCATCCGGAGGACAACCGGTTTTACTTTTTTAACCCGTTTTCCATCCAGATTTTCATTACCATTGTGAACAGCATCCTTCTTTCGATTGAAAAATCACCGCGGGAAGTGGAATTGGTGCTTTACTATCCGTCTGAGGAATATATTTTATATCTTGAGAACCAGACCGCCTTTGAACTGACAGAGGAAGTCCTTGTACCGGAGCTGTACGACGCCAATCCGTCAGAGCGCTTTATGATCTACAGGATCTCTTATTAAGCAGGATGAATTCGCCCCCAGATTCATCCGAAACGTGAAAGGAGCATAGTGTATGAACCGTCCAATCTAAGTTCCCCCCGGAACATTTTAGTTACTTCAGCAAAATGGGGGAATAAAGGTGAATCGCAATTTCTATTTTCTGCTCGCGGGCCAGTCGCTCGCTAATATTGGGGATGTGCTGTATGTCGTAAGTATCATCCATACGATTTTTATCTTGACCGGGTCTGCTGCCGCCGCCTCATTTGTGCCGTTTACGGTTACGTCATCCATGTTCATAGCCGGGCTTTTGACGCCGCTTTTGATCGATAAGGTGAATCTTAAATGGCTTTTGGCAGGATCTCAGATCGGCAAAACGATCCTGCTTGTTCTTCTTGGTTTTATGATGATTGGCATGAACGCATCGAATGTTTACTGGATGTTTCTCATGATCAGCTTGATCGCGTTTCTCGATGGATGTGCAAATCCGATCCGGCAGACACTGATCCCGCATTATGTGGAATGGGACCAACTGATCCGTGCGAATGGAATGACTGAGACGGCTACGCAGTTTATTCAGGCTTCCATGTGGTTTGCCGGGAGCTTTCTGCTTCTTTTAATGGGTGCTTCACAGCTGATCTGGCTTGTGGGAGGCTTGTTCACTCTGGCAAGCATCCTGCTTTGTTTCATGGAAAGCATCAGTCACGAAGCAGCGGTCCCGAAAGGAAGATGGGAGCAAATAAAAGAGGGGTGGGTCACACTGTCACGCACCCCGGTATTAAAAAGAATTGCCTGGATGGACGGTTTGGAGACAATGGCGGGAACCGTTTGGATCGCTGCGATTTTATACGTTTTTGTCAGTGATGCTCTGCACACGAATGAAACATGGTGGGGATTCATCAACAGTGCCTTCCTCACGGGAATGATTTTAGGGAGCCTTTACTGTATGAGATTTTCCACCCGTATTGAAAATAGGCTCGGGGCCTTTATTCTAACGGGTTCGATCGTGAGCTGCCTCGTTACATTGGTTTTCAGTGTAAATCCATATCCTGCTGCCGCCTTGATTTTGTCATTCTGCTTAGGTATTTTTGGACAGCTCAAAAACATCCCTCAGCAGACCATCATTCAATCAAGCGTGCCTAAAGAACAGTTATCAACCGTGTACACGTCATTAGGTGCCATTGGAACCGGAATCTTTGGCATTGGGTCTCTTATAGTGGGCATACTTGCAGATTTACTCGGAATACGAGCCGTATTTATGATCTCCGGCCTGCTGCTCGCCGGAGTCAGCGTGATCGTTTATAAAAACAGGCAATTGTTTGAGCGATAGAAAGAGGCTGCCGGGCTTGGACGCCCGGCGTTTTTGGGATGGAGGAATCGTGTTGTCCATCTATTTACGGCCATTGAAGGTGGAAGATGCAGAAACGATACTCGCAATGGAACGGAAGAACAGAGATTTCTTCAGTCAGTATGCACCGGACCGGGCTGCAGATTTTTATACACTGAAAGGGCATCAGAGCAGACTCTGAACCATGGAAGAGAACCGGGAAAAAGACGCTGGCTGTTCTTTCGGCATCTGTCTGAAAGAGGAAGGAACTCTAATCGGGCAGATTGGATTTTTTAAAGTGGAAAGAGGCCCTGCTCAAAAAGCGATGATCGGCTATTCTATGGATCAGGACCACAACGGCAAAGGATACATGACTGAAGCGGTTCGCTTAATCGTGGATTACGGCTTTAAGGAACTGAACCTGCACCGGATCGAAGCCGAAGTGATGCCCCGCAACACAGGATCAATCCGCATTTTGGAGAAAACAGGCTTCCACAAAGAAGGAATCGCCCGAAAAAATGTCATGATCAACGGTAATTGGGAGGACAACCAGGTGCTTGCGGTGATTAATGAGGAATTTAAGCTGAAATAGAGGCCGACATGGCTCTATTTCGGTATGAAACCAGCCGGTGAAAATGGTTATCGGTTAAATATTCAGGATATCTCTCAGGCCCCCTAACTCGTTTGGACACCTCCTCTGATTCAAAATATAATGAGGGCAGAGGAGATGAGGCCAAGAT
>NZ_WMIB01000013.1 GCF_009711125.1 Metabacillus mangrovi
CGCGAGCCAAAACATTTTGACCGAAACCTTGAGGCTTCTAACCGCAGGGACTGCGGGGATCGCCTAATCAATAACGGGCGGTTACGCCCGTGTTCTTAGGAATCCCCCACTTCAAATTTCTGCAAGGAAATTAAGTGGGGGTAGTTCAATCTATATGTTGAATCCTCTTTGGAAAGACTGGCCAAAACCGCTGGAGCCAGATGAATCCCTTAAAATAAAAGCTCTGTTAAACTTAGCTGTTGATTGCAGCTAGCAGGCATTCGCTCATCCAGGGACGTGCAGTGAGCCTCCTCCTCGCTTCGCGACTGCGGGGTCTCACCTGTCCCGTTGCTCTCAAGCTCCCGGTCTCACGCCTTCCGTCCCAATCAACATGTGTTAAAAGATCAACACACAATGCCGAAATAAAAAAAGGAATACCTGTCAGGCATCCCTCTTTCAGTGTTTTTTTACTTTTTGCCATGACCCTGAAAAGCGTCCTGTTCCTCTCTTAGGCCATCCGTTGTCAGAGAATTTTCTGCTCCGGCTGTCTCTTTATCCGAAAGGTCCCTCATGTTCTGCTGATATTCTCTTTCACCCGATACAGGACTGTTGAGCGCTTCATCCTCCTGTTCCTGAGCTGCTACGGTCCGTCTGGCATACGGGAGAGCTTCAAGGCGTTCGAACGGTATTTCCTTGCCTGTTTCCTCACAGATTCCGTACGTGCCCTCATCCATGCGCTCTAATGCGCCATTAATTTCATTAAGAACATCTTCATCTATTTCATTGAAAGTCTGCTGCCGCTCTCTGTCATATACTTCAGTCCCCTGATCTGCGGGATGGTTTTCCAGGCCTCCTGAAATCTCACCCGTTGATTCACTTAGAGACTGGTCGAGCTGCTCATCATCCGGCTTTTCTTCAATTTCGTTTTTCATATCCAGCAGCTGCTGCTTCAGCTGGTTCATCTGTTCTTTTGACAATGCCATATTATCCACTCCTTTGTCTGTATGAAGAATTTACCCTTTTTTCCCGTTATAAAACAAAGAAGACGGCTGAGGCAGGATTTGGCTGCTGCTTGCAGAGCGCCGCTCCTGTCTACAGGTGCAGGGAATCAACCTCATTCATTGACAAAGGGCTTCAAATCCCCTTTTAGATTCGGCAGCTGATTTCTCCTGTCAGAGGAGCGTTGTCCTTAAATACAGCCCCCAAAAAAGAGAGGCTGCAGGCCTCTCTGATTTGTGATCTATTTGGCAGTCTGCTCCTCCTTTTCATAAATTGGGACCCAGCCTTCTTTTGTTACAAAAATTCTGACCGCTACTACTTTTCTGTCCTCCTGAAGCGTAAAATAATGGCGAATATTTTCCGGTACAGAGATCAGGTCGCCAGGAGACAGTTCTACATTAAAAAAGGAGCCGTCCTTAGCCTGGATAATAAATACACCATGTCCGCTGACAATAAACCTTACTTCATCATCCGTATGATGGTGCTCCTGCTGAAAATTCTGCAGCAGCTGGTCCAGGTTCGGGTTGCTGTCGGAAAGGGAGATGATGTCCTGGGCCTGATAGCCTCGTCTTTGCGAGATGTCCTTGATTTCCGTCTCAAACGCTTGAAGGATTCCCGCTTTTTCTTCTTCGGTCAAATCATATTTTTCTTTCAGAGAAGCGGGAAGCTTACTTATATCCCACTGCTCATAGATTACTTCCTGCTCTGCCAAAAACGCTGCGACCTGGTCCTGATTGCTGATCCGCTCTTCCGTGCTTTGAAAATAAAGATTTGCCATGATTGTTTCCTCCTCTTATTATTGAAAATTTCTGCACTGCAGAAGTTTAACGTGATAGGAAAATAAAAATTCACACGCTTCCAAATATTTTTTTGCTTCAAATGCATCTCTGCCCCATACGGTAATGCCATGATTTCGGATCAGAACTGCGCCGGCATCTTCACGCACATGCTTTCCAAACTCCTTGGCCAATGCGGGTATATCCGCATAGTTTGGAATAATCGGTACGGTAAAGGATGCATCCTCATCCCAGAGCCCGAATGCTTTAATAATTTCCTGGCCTGTAAAAGTAACATAGCCTCTCTCCGCATAAAGTTCTGAAATGATATTGTTGTCAATCGTATGAACATGGAGACTGCAGCCAGCTTCTGTACGGCTGTAGACTTCTGTATGAAGGAGCGTTTCCGCTGATGGCCTTAAATCTGTTTCCTCTGCCGGCTGGCCGTGCTGATCTACAAGGAGAAAATCCTCTGCTGTTTCCTTGCGCTTATCCTTTCCGCTCGCGGTCACATAGAAGGTTAAAGGATTGCTTCCCGCTTTAATGGCCAGATTTCCGCTTGTGGCAGGAAACCAGTCCCTCTGCGCGAGCTCCCTCTTCACCTCTGCAAGCTCCCTCCAGCATGAATCCAGCTGTGTTCTCATACGGTCACCTTCCTTTTCTCAAGTATGCGGATGACATCAAAAAAGGTTTCAAACGGTTCATAGGGCAGAGCCAGTTCGCGTGCTTGATCGAGCAGATAGTCCCTCGCGATCACAAGGTCCGCCATCTTTGCAGCCTCCAGGTCCGTGACCGAATCACCGATCACGATGATCTCTTCTCCTGCTTCAGCCAGCTGGCGGATGACGGATGGTTTGCAGCAGCCGCATTCATTTTCACAGCTGTTCACGCACGGATGCGGCCATAAAATCTGAATCCGTTCTCCTGAAAAATCTGCGCTGTTGCAGTAAATCCGTTCCCTGCCTGTTTTGCCTTCCAGGAGCGGATGAACAAAAAAATCCATTCCGCCGCTGACGATGTAATAGTCCAACTCTTCTTTTTCCACATACGCTGCAAATTCTGTAAATCCGTCTCTGATTTCTGCCTGCTTTAGTATATAGGAGACAATTCCCGGTTTTTTCGAGGATGGGAGCAGGTTGAACATTGCTCCTACCCCTTCTTTGACAGACATGGTCCGGTTCAGCACCTGATCCTTTAAATAGATCCATTCCTGCGGTGCAAATTGCTTCATAATTTCAATAATGTTGTCATTCTTTGTGATGGTTCCGTCAAAATCACAAAATATCTTCATCTGGCAGCCTCGTACTGGCCCCACAGAGCGAGGGCAATTCTCAGCTGTTCATCCTTCTCTGCCTGTTCATCAAGAGAGAGGCCGGATAAGACTGCGTCCGCCGCAGAACTGAATGCGGCAGCACCGGCTGATGTGCCATTCGGGTGTCCATGAATCCCCCCGCCTGCGTTAATCACACAATCGGTTCCAAAATCCTTCATGAGGATTGGTACGAGGCCAGGGTGGATCCCGGCAGACGGCACCGGAAATGCCTCTCTGAATGGGGAATAGTCTGACTTGCACTCCCCGGCAATCGCAAGCGCCTCGGATTTTTCAAGGGCGACACTGCCATAAGGAGAAGGAAACAGAGAAAAATCGGCTCCGGCCAGCCGCACCAATTTTCCGAGGATCAGAGAATAAGCGACACCATAATGACCGGATGCTCCGAAGGCTCCGCTTACCGCTGGATGGGCCATAACCGGCACCGTTATCTCCGGGTCCTCTGCAAGTGCCTGAAGGACATCCAATCCATATGCATGGACATTGAAAAGCAGGGCAGATGCACCCGCTTCCGAAGCGCGCCTGGCTTTATCGCGAAGCTCATACGTTCTTCCGGTCAAATTGACGGCATACAAGGCTTTCCTTCCAGTCTCGTTTTCAATCTGATCGAGGACCGCTCTGCCCATCCGCACTCTTTCAAAGAAAGGCGCCTGGTCATTTTCGAAAAGGATTTCATCGTCTTTTACAAGGTCCATGCCGCCGGCCAGCTGTTCAGCCAGCTGATCCTTGAGGAAGGCGGTATCTTTGCCGATCACTCCTTTAAAAATACTCATCAGGAGCGGACGGTCATAAATGTTCAGCTTTTCCCTGATTCCTTTTATCCCGAATTTGGGCCCCGGAAAGTGCTGTGCGAACCCACTGGAAAATTCAAGATCGGTCAGCTTTACTTCTCCATCCAGCGACAGCTTCCCAAATACAGTAGTCAAGACAGCGGGCAGATCCGCACTGAAGTTAGCAGCCGGGTAAGCAATTCTGATAAGTCCCTTTGTCCGTTTCCCTCCAAAATACGCGTTCGTTTTCTCATCCTCTTCCAGCTTTTCAACAGAAAGGACAGTTCCTTTATGCTTTTTCAGCTGTTCCTTTTCAAGCTGCGGAAGATCTGTCCACGAACCGATCGTTAAACCGAGGGCGATTCCTTCCGCCTTTTTTTCAAGATCTTCCTTTTGGTCATGCACCAGGTACGTTGCAATTACTTCGCTCACATTTACTCCCTCACTTTTTAAACCAATTAAAAAGCCTCTTCATCGTGAGAGAAGAGGCTGTGCATAGCAATGCTTACAGTATCTTATCTCTCAGCTTTTCCGCTGCAAGATTTAGCACCGTGCCTGAACCACATTGGTTCGGGTCGGTTGCCGGGCTTCATAGGGCCAGTCCCTCCGCCTGCTCTTGATAAGGATGTGTTTAACCTGCTTCGTGCAGGCTAAATATTCAATTAATTTGGATTATTACAGGAATTCTGCCGGCTGTCAATCCTTTTTATCCTGTCAATTTGCTGAAGCTGTAAAAATCCCAAGCTTCGAAATCCTCTCTGCTGCCTCTTGAATACGGGTTTCGTCCGTGAGAAGCGCCGTTCTGAGATATCCTTCTCCATATTGTCCGAACCCGCTGCCCGGCGCCATTACAACATGTGCTTTTTCGAGGAGCAAATCAGAAAATTCCTGGGACGTATAGCCTTTCGGAACCGGAAGCCAGGCGAAAAAGCTGCCTTTAGGCGCTTTAAGCTCCCACCCTATTTCTTTGAACGACTGAACAAGAACGTTTCTCCTGTTTTCATACATCTCCGAAAGTCTCCGTACACTTTCCCCTTCATCCAGCAGCGCTGCAGCTGCAGCGTCCTGTACAGCCCCGAACACACTGACATACATATGATCCTGAAACAGGTTAAGGGCTTCAATTACGGAAGGGTTGCCAGCTGCAAATCCTACACGCCAGCCGGCCATATTAAACGTTTTCGACAGGGTGTAAATTTCGATTCCCACGTCCTTCGCTCCGGGAGTCTGCAGGAAACTAACCGGTTTTTCACCGTCAAAGCCAATCGCTCCATAAGCAAAATCATGCACAGTGCAAATATGATGTGCTTTTGCGAACTCGACGGTTTCCTCGAAAAAAGCTTTCGAGGCCGCTGCACCTGTCGGATTGTTCGGATAGTTTAAAAACATCAGCTTGGAACGGTCCAACACCGCACGGTCCAGCTGACGGTAATCGGGAAGGTAGTGATTTTCCTCGAGCAGCGGCATCAGATGCATGTTTGCACCTGCCATTTCCACTCCCGACCAGTAATCCGGGTAACCGGGGTCCGGGACCAAAGCGGTCTCGCCGGGATTGAGTAGGCACTGCGGCAGTTCTACTAAACCTGCCTTCCCTCCGAAAAGAACGGCAATCTCCGTTTCCGGATCAAGAGTGACCCCATACTCGCGCTTATAAAAAGCGGCTGCAGCTTCCTTTAGCGAAGCTTTGCCCCTGAATGGAGAATATTTATGATTTTCCGGCTGCTCTGCAGCCTCCTGTAAAGCTTTGATGATATGAGGCGGGGTTGGCTGGTCAGGGTTTCCCTGGCCAAGATTAATGATGTCATGTCCCTCTTGAACTTTTTGCGCCGCTTTAAGCGAGAGAGCGGCAAAAAACTGTTCCGGAAGACGGCTCAGCAATCGGGATGGCTCAAAATGCGTCATTTTTTCACCTTCTCTAAAAATTCTTGAAATTACAGTCCCAAATCATATAGTGTTATAGACAAATTGTAAAGCAAAATCTTGTAAAAGAAAGAGGACCTACCATGAAAATCAGCTGCATCCAGTTTGATCTGGCATTTGGAAATCCTGAAGAAAATAAACGCCGCGCTGCAGAGGGGATCAGTCAGGCGGCAAAGGAAAAGCCTGATATTGTGATCCTTCCTGAGCTTTGGAACACCGGCTATGATTTGGCAAGACTTGATGATATAGCCGATCCTGAAGCAAAGGACTCAAGGCTGTTCCTTTCCAATCTCGCTAAACAGCATAATCTGAATCTCGTAGCCGGATCTGTTGCTAAAAAGACGGGCAGCAGCGTAACCAATACGATGCTCATCTTCAACCGGGAAGGAAAAGAGATCCATGAGTACAGCAAGCTGCACTTGTTTAAGCTTATGGATGAACATCATTACCTGACGGGCGGAAGTGAGAGCGGGCTATTCGAGCTTGAGGGCACAGTATGCGCAGGATTTATCTGCTATGATATCCGGTTTCCGGAATGGATGCGCGATCATGCTGCCAACGGTGCGGAAATACTGTTCGTAGCTGCCGAGTGGCCACTCCCCCGGCTCGGGCACTGGCGTTCGCTGCTAATCGCACGTGCGATTGAGAACCAGGCATTCGTCGTTGCATGCAACCGTTCCGGTTCTGACCCGAAAAATGAATTTGCGGGGCATTCCCTTATCATTGATCCATGGGGAAACATTCTGGCGGAAGCTGGAAAAGAGGAAGAAATTCTTACCGCAGAGATCGATTTGAATGAGATTGCAGCCATCCGCCGGCAGATTCCTGTATTTCAGGACAGACGTCCGGAATACTATCAGTCCTTTATCAAAAAGCTCCGCTGATCTTTTGCTAAAGCATTCTGTTCGTAAGACTACGAGTTCAATAGCAGCATGACAGCCGGGACCCCGCAGTCGAGTAGCTGGAGAATTCACCCAATTTCCGCCAGCTGAAATCAGCAGCAGTGAATTATTAAGCCAAAAAAAAATGATTGACAGCCTCCTTCTTAAGCTGGTAACATTTGCATCAAGTGATTGCGAACAAACAAAACATTCAAAAAACTCTTATCGAGAGTTGGGAGAGGGAATTGGCCCGTTGACCCCAACAGCAACCGACCGTAAAACCATTGTGAAATGGGGCGCAGCAACAGGCGCCGGAGTACAGGACTCCATAGGGCACGGTGCTAAATCCGCCGGAAAGCAATATTCTTTCCGGGAGATAAGAGGTGTGGAGATGACTCTTCAAGCCTCTTTCTCAAAAAGAAAGAGGCTTTTTCATGTTCATTTTTACCTTCAGGAGGGATTCAATATGGCGTTGGCCAGCTCATCACTTTACGAACCGTTAAACGAAAGCTCTGCTGCTGCACTTGCCGCAAGACTTGGATTATTCGAAACGAACAGCGTGCTTCAATGCGAAGAAATCGGAGACGGAAACTTAAACCTTGTGTTCCGGATTACAGATTCTAAGTCAGGGCATTCCCTTATTTTGAAGCAAGCCCTTCCGTACGCTAAAGTCATTGGAGAATCCTGGCCGCTAACCCTTGACCGGGCGAGAATCGAGAGCAGTGCGCTCGTGAAACAGGCTGAGCTTGCTCCGGGACTCGTCCCGGAAGTGTGCTATTCAGATCAGACACTTGCTGTCACTGTTATGGAAGACCTTTCCCATCTGCAGATTGCCAGAAAAGCGCTGATCGAGAAAAAAAACCTTCCGCATCTGGCCGGGCAGATTGGCTCATTCATGGCGAGAACGCTATTTTATACAAGTGACTTTGCCTTAAAGCCGCATGCGAAAAAGCAGCTTGTCCTGCAGTATATGAACCCTGATTTATGCAAAATCACGGAAGACCTGGTGTTTACCGATCCATTCTTCGACCATGATTCAAACGATTTTGAGCCTGAGCTGCGTCCTGCTGCAGAAGCATTGTGGGCAGACAGTGAAGTAAAGCTTCATGCTGCAAAGCTTAAGAAGAAATTTTTGACTGAAGCAGATGCCCTTCTGCATGGTGATTTGCATACTGGAAGTATCTTTGTAAGCGAAGAAGAAACGAAAGTCATCGATCCTGAGTTTGCATTTTTCGGGCCGATTGGTTTTGATCCGGGACAGTTTATCGGCAACTTGCTTTTAAACGCTCTTTCACGTGAAGAAGAGGATCAGGATGTGATTTTTGAAGCCATCGAAAAGACATGGTATACATTCTCTGCAACCTTCGCTGCCTCTTGGAAACAGGACAGCCGTGAACGCTTCTCAGAAGTGGACGGCTATCTGGATCATACCCTCGGCCAGATTTTTGAAGATGCGATCGGATTTGCCGGGTGCGAGGTCATCCGCCGGACGATCGGGCTCGCCCATGTGGAAGACCTTGACGGAATCGAACCTTACGAAAAAAGAATACAAGTAAAAACCAGCGCACTGGAGCTTGGGAGAAAACTGATTAAGCAGCGGCATAACCTAACGGAGCCGGGTCAGCTGAAACGGTTTTTCCGCCATGCGATCCTGCGCTGACAGGAGGACACTGACTCATGACACAGCGCAGCTTTACCATTCCCCGTTCAGTTGAATGGAAGGAAACACATATACTATTGCTTGATCAGCAGAAGCTGCCGGCACTATCAGAATACATCGAACTATACAGGATTGAGGATGTATGGGAAGCGATCAAAACGCTCAAGGTCAGAGGCGCTCCGGCCATCGGCATCACCGCGGCATTCGGGCTGGCTCTATCCGCATCCCAATACGAAGAAGACAGTCTTACTGAATTTAAGGAACGGCTGCAAGAAGAGAAAGATTACCTTGCCGGCTCCAGACCGACAGCCGTCAATCTTACTTGGGCATTGAACCGGCTGGCTTCTGCCTGCAAAGGAGTTCAATCTGTAAATGAAGCTAAAACAGTCCTCATCCACGAAGCCATCCAAATCCAGGTGGAGGATGAAGAAACGTGCAGACAAATCGGCGCGCACGGCCTTAAGCTTTTCAGCCGCAACGAACGGATCATGACGATCTGTAACGCCGGCTCCATTGCCACAGCACGCTATGGTACAGCACTTGCGCCATTTTACCTCGCCCAGGAACAGGACTTTCCACTTCAAGTATACGCCTGCGAGACACGGCCGGTATTCCAGGGGGCCAGACTGACCGCCTGGGAGCTCATGCAGGCCGGAGTGGACGTTACTTTGATTACCGACAGCATGGCTGCGTTCACGATCCAGCAAAAAGGCATCTCGGCCATTATTACAGGCGCGGACCGTATCGCACGGAACGGGGACACAGCCAACAAAATCGGCACGTTCAACCTCGCCCTCCTCGCCAGAGCATTCGGGATTCCTTTTTACATCGCTGCTCCCCTCTCCACCTTCGATTTCAGCATCGAAACCGGAGCGGAAATACCGATTGAAGAACGGGATCCGGAAGAAATAACGTTCGCTGCAGGAACCCGTATCGCTCCAGAGGGTGTTGCCGTATACAACCCTGCCTTTGATGTAACGCCTGCCGAATTCATCACCGGCATCATAACAGAAAAAGGCGTCATTTCCGGTAACTACCAAGACGTAATATCCGGACTGTTTGCCCAAACTGCCGCAAACTGAAAAAAGCCGCGAATCTGCGGCTTTTTTAATGAATTTCGATTTCATGAAGGCAGTCCCGGATGCGTTTTTTTATATATTTGATGAAAGCAGTCCTATTTTCGGCTTTTTTAAATAAATTTCGTACAGGCAGTCCCGGTTTTTTCAATAATTTACTGCAAATCCGATCCTGATGGCTGTCTGGAATCCGGTTTCGTGCAGACAAATCTTTTTTATCTTCGAATTGTACGTTTTATCTCCGAAACTATTTTTTTATCTCCGAAACCGGGGCGTTATCTTCGAAATTCTGAATTTATCATCGAAAATCGCAGCATATCGATTATTTGGGAAGAATCGGCATTTTTCGGAGACGCGGCAGGCTAATTTGTCCCCTGCTCGATGGCTGCCCAAAGTTCCTTCGGGTTCAGCTCGTAAATACTGTTATCCCGGTACATGATTCCATTTACGATAAATTCGCGTCTAATCGTGGCAAAATCCTCATGAAAAAGTTTAATTGCTTCATTGAGTTCTTTCTCTGGATACTTGCGGCCGGGGGAAAAACTCTGTGCTATGTAATAAAGAACCATGAGCTTTCGCTTACGCTGAGACGGTATCGTTTTAAGCTTCCCTTCTTTATCAAGGTAATTATGGACAATTTTCATCTGCTCTCCTGTCAGCTCTTTCACGCGGACTTCCTCCCCGGGCTGGATTAATCGAATGATGTCACCAGCATAATTTTCTATTACCTTTTCTTTCAGATAGTAATAAATCGTGTTCTTCTCGCGCTTCTGATCGACGGCATTAATTTCTTTCAGTTTGCTGATATGATGAGTAATGGTCGGCGGAGTCAGTCCAAGAATTCCCGCCAAAGCCTGGCCATGCTTCGGGCCTCCAGCCAAAATGGCGATAATGCGCAAACGTGTAGGATCTCCAAGGGCTTTATGAAATTGTACAAGCCGGTTCAGCTGCATATCCACATCTCCTGTTTAGATACTTATCTAATTAGATGATATTCTAATCTCCTAAACCTGTCAATACCTGTTAATTTATATTGTGGTCGGTTTACTGCCGCTTCTATCCCGCTCAGGAATACACTCGGGAATGATGTGAGGCAAAGTTCTTTACTTCCCGCATTCCGTTCACTGTCCGTGGACTCAGCGCCTGCTTCTATACGTGTGCCAGCTTAACAGCGAATCCCGTCTTCAGCTATCCTTTTTCCGCCAAACCTGCTATTTTATTTGCTTCATAATTTCGTTCGCCTGCTGTTTAGTGACCAGATTCAACTTTGTAAAAACAGCTGTATATCCTGCAATCCTCGCTGTTCTTCCTGCTTTAAACATAAATGCCACCCCTTTCTTTCCTCAAGGAAACTTTTTTACCTTTGATAAATTCTATGTCGCTTGAGCAATTTTGTGACAAGCAAAAGAAAAACCGGATGGTTTCATCCGGTTTGGCTGGTTAGATTTTGTAGGCGATTTTTTCAAGATCGAGCATTACTGCTTTGAGATCGGTTTGTGTTCCTGCATAGCCCGTCAGTGAGCGGTTTTTGCCGATGACCCGGTGGCAGGGGATAAGGATTGGAAGCTTGTTTGCTTTATTGGCCTGTCCGACGGCCCGGACTGCTTTTGGACTTCCTGCTGCTTCGGCTATCTCTGCATAGCTAAGTGAGGCCCCATACGGAATAGCACGGAGCGCTTCCCATACTTTCATCTGAAAAGCAGTTCCTTGCGTTTTTAGAGGAAGCTCAAATTCTTTTCTTTTCCCGCTGAAATATTCCTGAATTTGTATTTTTGCTTCTTCAAGAACTTCTGCAGGCCGGCCGCCATCCTCAAAGACGGCTTCAGATGTGCCCGGAAGGTTTACCTTCGTGATTGATTCTCCATCTGATTCTACGGTAATCAACCCAAGCGGTGTTTCTATATGAATTTTATTCATGTATCTGTTCCTCCGGATCCGGCGGGCAGGGTAATGTAAAAAGTGGTTCCTTTTCCTACCTCGCTTTCGACAGTAACCTGTCCGCAGTGTTCTTCAATGATTTTATAGCTGACCATCAGGCCCAGTCCGGTTCCCCGGTCTTTTGTTGTGTAAAAGGGCTCTCCTAGACGTTTTAATTTATCCTCCGGAATGCCATTCCCTTCATCGCTGATCTGGATGCAGAGGTTTTGTGAATCCTTCATTTTTAAAATGGTTTTAACCATGCCGCCGTTTGGCATCACTTCAATTGCATTCTTTAAAATATTGATGAAGACTTGCTTCATTTGATTTGGTTCGCAGTATATGGATGGAATTTCCCCTGATTCGCGAAGCTCCAGCTGGACATTTGAGAAGATTGCCTGGGCGTTAAGAAGCTCCATTGTTTCCTTCATGATTTTTACGATTGAATTTTGTTCAAAATGCACAGCCTGGGGCTTAGCCAGCACGAGAAATTCTGTGATAATGGATTCGATTCGTGTCAGCTCTGATTTTATCACATTAAAATACATACTGAAATCATCTTTGACACTGCCTTCCAGAAGCTGAATGAATCCTTTAAGGGCAGTCATCGGGTTTCTGATCTCATGAGCGATTCCAGCAGCAAGCTCCCCCACCACATTCAGTGTATCTGATTTCCTGAGCCTGTCTTCAAGCTCCTTTCTCTCGGTGACATCGCGGAATATAGCCAGATGCATATTTTCGTTTAGGTTCAGTTTGATTGAAAAGTCGAGCACTCTTTTATGGCCGTGTCTGGATAGAAAGGTGATTTCCTCTTTTCTTTCCGCTTCTTCCTGGTAATCAAGCAGGAAATCAAAAGGCAGCTCGTTTTCATCCCGAAAAAGCAAAGAATGAAGATTGCACTCCTTCATTTGTTCATGGGTCATGTCAAAAATTTTAGCGGAAACAGGATTGGCAGCCAGGATGTTGTACTCGCTGTCGAAAAGGACGATCCCTTCCATCGCTCCATTAAAGATTTCGCGGAATTTTTCCTCACTTTGGCGGAGCTCCTTTTCCATGCGGATCCGGTCGCTGACATTGCGCAGAATGGTCAAATGCTGGCCCCCGAACACGTTCGCCTTAGAAGTGAACTCCAGCTCCTTGCATTGTCCATTAGGCATATGAAACCGGAGTTCACGCCGGATTGAGCCTGTCTTCACATAATGCTTAAAGGCCGATAAATACCTTGGATCCTCTGGATCGAGAAAGTCTGTAATCGTGCTTTTCAGCAAGCCTTCCATTGGCATTTCAAAAATTTTCGCAGCCCATTCATTCGCCTTAATGATTTTCCCGCTGTGATCCCAGATGACAATTGCATCCATCGCATTTTCGAATACTTCCCTGAAGCGGGCTTCACTTTTATTCAGTTTCGATTCCATTGTCCTTTTATCCGTAATGTCTCTCATAATCGCCATGAAATACCCATTCATTACATTTGCAGTCGTAGTGAACTCGAAGATCTTTCTTGTCCCGCTTTTAAGCCTTACCGGAAGGTCGCCTTTCGCCTTCTCCGATTTAGCCAGCAGAGACCATGAATTCTCTATTTTGAAGCTGTTGTCTTTGTCTATAAAGTCCTTCAGCCGGTAGGACGACAGCTGGTTTTTCTGCAGCTCGAAGCTCTGGCAGAAGGAGGTATTCGCATCCACAAGCCGGCCATGTGCATCATAGATCACGATTCCATCCGGAGCACGGTGGAATAGATCCTGAAACATTTTTTCATTAATGGATCGTTCTCTCTCAAGCAGCTTTTTTGAAGATACGTCCCTCATGATGGACAGATCATAGTCCCCAAAGGCTTTTCTCTTCGCTGAAAATTCAATAAATTTAAGCTGGCCGTTTTTCAGCTTGATGACAATCTCTTCACTCAAAACTCCTTTTTCGGTGAGAATGCCGCGCTGTCTAACCATTTCCTCATGAGGGAAAAGAGCCAGATAATCGTACAGCGAATGCTGCAGCAGCACCTCACGCTCTTCTGCAAACAATAAACAGGCTGCTTCATTTGCATCGATAAAATTCATTTCCTGGTCAAAAATAATGATGGCATCGAGCGCCTGGTTAAAAATGATTTTATGCTTTTCAAGTTCTTTATTTAAATCGGCATTTTCGTTTTTCAGCCGGTTCAATTCGGATTTCAGCCGGGCAATTTGCGCCTCTTCTGTTAATGGACCCATTTCCCCTTACACTCCTTCAACCTTTTTCCATATCCCATACATTAATTTCTACAATAACCTCCATTGTCCTTCCGGATTTAGCTGTTTTAAGACAGAATAAGGAGAATCTTTCCTGTTCTCATGTTTTCTACATATTTCTCATCTATGTAACAAACTCATTAAGTTATGCTGACAAATGGAACGGAAGGCTCCATCGCACCGTTTATTTGTTTTACACTCATCAGGCATGGGTAAAATTATCTTACAGGAAATTGAAATTCTGCAGATGAAAATTGAAATTTTACAGGCAGGTGATCTGAATTGAAAACGAGGGACAGCTATTTCGATAATGCAAAGTTTCTGTTAATCATCCTTGTTGTATTCGGGCATCTCATTCGTTCATTTATTGATAACAATGAAGTCATGCTCCACATTTATAAATTTATTTACACCTTTCACATGCCCGCTTTCATACTGGTCTCCGGTTATTTTGCGAAAGGCTTCAAAAAGAAAGGCTATGTAGGCAAGATCGCCAAAAAGCTGATCGTTCCTTATTTAATTTTCCAGGGGATCTATTCCGTTTACTACTACTTGATTGAAAAGCAGGATAAACTGGAGCTTAATCCGCTCGATCCGCAGTGGTCACTATGGTTTCTGCTCAGCCTGTTCTTCTGGAACCTGATGCTGTTTGCCTTTACTAAATTAAACTGGAAGGCTGCACTGGGGCTTTCATTCCTGCTTGGGATCGCGATTGGATACGCCGACTTCGCCGGCAACTTTTTGAGCATCGGCAGAACGTTTGTATTCTTCCCGCTCTTTTTGCTTGGTTTTTATATGAAGAGAGAGCATTTCTATATGCTCACTTCTGCTAAGGGACGGAGCCTGTCCGTACTTGTTCTTGCGGTTACATTCAGTATGTATTTCTTCCTCGAGTTTGATTTTGAATGGCTGTTTGGCTCTAAGCCTTATTCAGAGTTTGGAGAAGTGCTTGCTGCGGGGGCATTGATCAGGATGACGTTTTACATCATGACAGTGGCTGCCACGCTTAGTTTCCTGGCTATTGTTCCTACTAGAGAGTCATTCTTTACCTCATGGGGAACCAGAACGTTCTACGTCTATCTGCTTCACGGATTTATCATTAATGGAATACGGAACAGTCCGGCAGAAGAGGTTCTCCAGGATTACCAAAGCATCGCGATCTATGCTCTGGCGGCCATTATTTTCACGTTTATTCTATCATCCAATGCTGTAAAAACCGTAACAGAGCCGATCGTTGAGCTAAAGGCGACCAGCCTGAAAAGGAAACTGAAAGCGATACAGCAAACGTAAACCGGTTCATAAAGAGCCGGTTTTTTTCATGAAAAACGGTTTCGCTTTAATGGAATGTGTTAAAATGATTAATGCTTTATGCGCAGGCTGATCGAGCCTTCGCCTACTCTTTAAAAAAAGTGGTGTAAAAAAATGAACATTGTGCTCAGCACGTTAAATGCAAAATACATTCATACAAGTTTGTCGATCCGCTATCTAAAAGCTTATGCCCAGCCTGAATTCACTCCTCAGCTGGCCGAATATACCATTAAAGATCCCGCCATTAACATTGTGAGCGACCTGATGAAGCGGAATCCGGATGTCATTGGCTTCAGCTGCTATATTTGGAACATAGAAGAGACGATTAAAGTGATTGGGATGCTGAAGAAAATCCGGCCTGAATTAGTGATTGTGCTCGGAGGGCCCGAGGTTGCCTATGATGCAGCGGAATGGATGGAGAGGATACCCGGAGCGGATTATATCGTTCTCGGTGAAGGAGAACAAACCTTCAAGCAGCTCCTGCAGGCTATTGAGCAGAATTTGCCGGTCAGTACGGTTAAAGGGGTTGTTTACCGGGAAGATGGAAAAACACGGGTGCAGCCTCAGGGAAATAAGCTCGTTTTAAAAGAGCTTCCATCTCCGTACCGGTTTGAGGAGGACTTGGAAAGCCTTTCTAAAAGGGTCACCTACATCGAAACGAGCAGAGGCTGTCCTTTCAGCTGTCAATTTTGCCTTTCTTCCATTGAAGTTGGAGTTCGTTATTTTGACCGCGAAAAGATAAAGGATGATATTCGCTTTCTGATGGCAAATGGGGCTAAAACCATTAAGTTCGTAGACCGTACGTTCAACATCAGCCGAAGCTACGCGATGGAAATGTTCCAGTTCCTGATCGATGAACACCGTCCGGGGACCGTTTTCCAATTTGAAATAACGGCGGATATTATGAGGCCTGAGGTGATTCAGTTTCTGAACGATCATGCTCCTGTAGGCTTGTTCCGTTTTGAAATCGGTGTTCAGTCGACCAATGATGAGACGAATGACCTCGTGATGAGGCGGCAGAATTTCTCCAAGCTCGCCAGAACTGTAACGATGGTAAAAGACGGCGGGAAAATTGAACAGCATTTGGATTTGATTGCAGGACTGCCTGAAGAGGATTATGATTCCTTTAAGAAAACGTTCAATGATGTTTTTGCGATGAGGCCTGAAGAATTGCAGCTCGGCTTTTTAAAAATGCTCCGCGGAACCGGACTTCGCCTTAGAGCGGATCAGCACGATTATGTGTATATGGACCACTCTCCATATGAAATCCTGAAAAACAATGTGCTGAGCTTTGATGATATATCCAGAATCAAGCAGGTCGAGGATGTTCTAGAGAAGTACTGGAATGACCACCGGATGAATGAAACGATCGAATACCTCGTCCGTCACGTCTTCCCAAGTCCGTTCGATTTCTTCCAGGATTTTGGGACTTATTGGGATGAACAGGGCTGGAGCCGCATCGGACATCAGCTCGAGGATCTGTTCAAGCGTCTGCACAGCTTTATAAAAGCTGCTGCCCCTGAGCATCTGGAGACTGCTGCAGGCTTCATGACCTACGATTTCCTCAAAAATCAGCGCCATAAACCGAGGAAAGCATTATGGGAAGAAGAAGTTCTTTCAAAAGATCACCGGGAACGTTTCTATAAGGAGATCTTAGAGAGACCGGCTGTTCTTGGTGAAAGCTTCACTCTGAAAAAGTGGACTGAAAAGGAGCTGTACAAGCACACCATAGTGGAAAAGCTGCCGTTTGATCTCGCTGCCTACAAAATGGATGGTGTATTCATTTCGAATCCGACATGGGTCCTTTTCCATTACGACCCCGCCTCTGTTACACATGTGTATACAACGAATGAAAGCCCGGATCAGACCCGGGCTGTCTAAAGGTGAGAGCTATGCTCTCACTTTTTCTTTTTGCTGCAAGCAGATTGCTGTTTAAGTTCTTCTTTCAATTCATAAATTTTCCCTTGGTTCGCATCTCCGAATTCACTGCCGAATTCTTCTTCAAGCAAACCAGGATCCATTGGCTTTTTGTGATTTTGCATATCCTTGCTTTTCATATGCTTCCGGCTCATCGCTCATTCTCCGACTGGCCCTGCATTCCTTTTTTTGAATTGCGGTTTGCATACTTTTTAGGGTTTTCATGATTGTACTCTGCAGCAAATTCTGTTTTTGCCATGCTTTCAGACGGTGTGCTGTTGTTTTTTAATGCCTGGTGGTTTGCCGCTTTTCTTTTCATAAAAAATCCCCCCGAAAGTTGTTTGCGGGATAATCCCGCATTACTAGTCTGCTGCAGGGCGCCGGGGTTCATTCTTCCAGATTTTTAGTGCTCCTGGTGTTCATAGGCAATCAGGACAATCTCTTCACCTGTCCGGCTCCTGAAGTCTTCTTCAAATTGCTTGAGCCTGCTTAATTCATCTGACGTTAATTCTGCGACCGGAAACTGCTGATTTTCCAACATGGATCCCTCCCTTCCTTTCCATTGTTGCCTTGGAGAGAAAAAATATGAAAAAGCCCGGCATTAATGCCGGACCTTTTGAAAAGCTCTGTTAAACTTGGCTGTTGATTGCAGCTAGAAGGCGTTCGCTCCAATCAACAGGTGTGAAAAATCAACACTATGCTTTAACAAAGCCTTTTTGAGAAATATTCCAAGGTTCACAATGTTTATTAGAATGGTCCCCAGCAAAGTTATCCGATAATAATCCGTTCTGTCGGATACTTATAATTCGGTTCTTTGTCTCTTTTACCGAGCATCAGAAGAAAGGTCACCATGCCAATTCTTCCTGTAAACATCAGGACGATAATGATCAGCTTTCCAGGGGTGCTCAGGTCAGCAGTGATCCCCAGGGAAAGGCCAGTCGTTCCAAAAGCGGATGAAACCTCGAAAAGAATTTCAAGCATCGAGAACGGTTCGATCGCCATCAGGATAACTGTTGAGAAAAAGCAGATCATCATAGCCAAAATGGTGACTACGAGTGACTTTGTCACATCTGTATGATGCACTTCTCTTTTGAATACTTTTATCGACTTGTTCCCGCGTGCAAAGTGATAGATGAACAGAACATTAAGGGCAAGGGTTGTCGTCCGTATCCCCCCGCCAACAGAGCTCGGTGATGCCCCTATTACCATAAGGAAGCACATAAACAGGAGAGTGGCTTCACTGAATTCCGCTACGTCCATTGTTACCAGACCTCCGCTCCTCGTAGTCGAGGATTGGAACAGAGCGTAGAAAAACGCCTCATGCCAGGATTTCCCTTTTAAAAAATGCTGCGCTTCCAGCAGGATGATCCCAATTGTTCCAAACACGATCAACCCTAAAAAGGTAAGGGAAGTAAGCTTGGAAAACAGGGTAAACCGGTGTTTTTCTTTGTGGAGCAAATAGGCTTTCACTTCAATTAAAACCGGGAAACCGATCGCCCCAAGCGTAAGCAGGAGAATGTTAATGAACTGAATGAAATAGTCCTGCGCGAATGGTTTAAGCGATTCACCCGTAATATCAAAGCCCGCATTAGTCGTAGCACTGACAGAGGCAAAAAAGCCGTGAAGAAACGCATCTTCCCATGCCGGAAAATATTTCAGCATATAAGTGCCGAGGATTAATCCGCCAATCACCTCAATGGCGAGGATCAGGATCAGGATCTGTTTAAGAAGGTTCACAAGGCCAGACAGATTCGATTGATTTTGGTCTGTCATAATGAGCTTGCGCTCTTTTAGACCGATCCTTCTTCTTAACACAAGCCAGATGAATGTGCTGAGTGTCATAATGCCAATCCCGCCAAACTGAAAAATAAAGGCAAGGATGAAGATTCCCGGAGTTGTGAATGTATCGCTGATTGAAATCGTTGTAAGACCGGTTACGCTCACGGCACTGACAGAGGTGAATAACGCATCAATAAATGTCCATGGAGCTTCAGGGTTCCGGGCAAACGGAAGACTTAGAAGCACGATGGATACACTGACAGCAATGAAATAATAAGTAACGATAATTTTAGCAGGCGACAGCCTTTGTTTTCTAAAATATTCAGCAGCTCTCATAGCAAACATCCTTCTAGTTTAATCGGCTTGTTCTATCGTAAAGAATATTTCTCCATAAAAAAAGACTTCCGGTATAAGTTTTTTAATCTTTTTCTGTAAAACGTTTACATAACTGAAAATTTACTTTACAATATGTCACATAGTTATGAGTCTAAATGCCTGTGATTTCTACAAAAACTGACCGAACGGAGCCGAAAGTGATGTTTTTTCAGAAAAATTCCTCAATTGGCCGGAAATATGGCCTAGTCTTCTTCTCCTGTTTGACCCTTATTATTATGGCCTTTGTTTTTATTTTATTTTCCTTATCCTCAGCACTTCAAACAGCCGAAAACGCTCAGCAGAAATCGAATGACGCATTAAAATCAGCTGCAGCCGCCGGAATTTTCAAGCAGAAATATATAGTCATCACCGACTACATAACAAAAGGTGATCCCGCCAGTGAAAAAGCATACGGGGACGAATCGAAAAAGATAAACGGTGTTCTCCGGGAGCTTGACACAGATCGTGAGAATAAAGAGCAAACCGTTCTTATCAGAGCCGCTGCTGCAATGAACAAAGAATTGGATGCTTATTTTGAAAATGAAATCCAGCCGGAAATAAAAGATGCAATGGGCAGCGGAAATGCTGTAGATCCGCTAAAGCAAATTGAATTGCAGAACAGAGCAGCAGTCATAAGGGATGTCGGAATTGAAAAGCTGTCTGCTCTTGAACAGATGCTGTCTGTGGAGCGAACAGCCATGGTAAGAGGAGCAGAGAAAAATTCACAGAAGCAGATTCTGCTATCCTGTGCAATAATAGCTGTTTCTATTATCCTTTCCCTGATCTTGCTGACCATCGTAAGCCGCCGCATCCGCCGGCAGCTTACAATGGCGGTCAATATGTGCCGGGAACTCGCACGCGGGAACCTGATGACTGAGGATCTGGAAATCCGTTCGAAGGATGAATCTGCCGAAATTGCCAAGGCGATGAACACGCTAAAAAGAGAATTGAAAACTTCGATTGCCGGCATCTTTACCCTTTCTGAAAAAGTAAGAAGCATGTCTGTTCACTTAAAGGAGAATGCCGGAACAACTTCTTACGGCACAGAGCAAATCACCGATTCCATTCTACAAGTGGCGTCCGGTTCAGAAAAACAGCTGCAAAGCATAGAGTACGCCTCAGACTCCGCTCACTCAATCGCTGGACAGCTTGCGATTGCAGCAGCACAATCCAGGGAGGCAGCAAGCCTGAGCACCGCCTCTTCCAAAAAGATGGAGCAGGGAAGCCTGCAGGCAAAGCATGTGATGAACCAAATGGAAGCCATACTTGAACGCGTGGAAAAACTGGAACAGACCATTCATGCACTTTCTCATAAATCAGCAGCCATTACGGCAATCACAACGATGATCTCAAGTATTTCTGAACAGACAAACCTGCTTGCGCTCAACGCTGCCATTGAAGCAGCAAGGGCCGGAGAGCATGGGAAAGGTTTTGGGGTCGTCGCCTCAGAAGTGCGCAAGCTTGCAGAACAAACGGCCAGAGCAGCCGAGAGCATTCAGGAAATTCTTCTCACAACGAAAGAAGAAACTGCAAATGCAGAAAAGCTTATGACAGAAAGTTCATCGGCGATTGTAAAAGGCAATCAGCTCGTTCTTGAAGTAGAGGAATCATTCACCGCTATCGTAAAGGATATGGAAAAGCTCGAGGACAAGAGCCGTGAAGTTGAAGCTGCTGTTGCTGCAGCCGGGCAAAAGATGGATGGATTGAATGATTCGACAGGCAGGATTAAGGCCGTCAGCAGGCTTACGAATGAACATATTGAACAAATGGCCGCTGCTACCGAAGAACAAAGTGCGGTCATGCAGGAGATGCTCGATTCCGCCCAGACACTTGCCGAACTCGCAATCGAATTTCGTGATTCGTTTTCAGCTTATCGGATTTAGCCTTCGGCGCCGATGCATTCTTTCTGTTTATTTGGGAGAGTTGCCAGGACAGCTATAAATTGAAAAGAAGCCGGCACGAGGTGCCGGCTTCCTTCGATTGATCAGCGCTGCTCAAGCTTAGCAATCCGGTCCTGAAGATCCGGATGGGTAGAGAACAGAGAGCGTTTGCGTTTTGAATTAATTTTCAATGTGGCTAGCGATGAGTCATCATCTCTTGTGCGCTGTGTATAATGCTGAAGGCTTCTGAGCGCATGGATCATCTTATCTTTACCTGCGAAGTCGGCCCCGCCGCGGTCAGCGTGATATTCACGGTAGCGGGAAAATGCAAACACGACCAGGCTGCCGAGGATTGAAAAGAGGATCTGGAATACGAGGATGGCGATAAAATGGACAACGCCAGCCAATTCTTCACGTACAAACCTTGAAACAGCCCAAGCAGCAATACGGGCGAGGAATACGACGAACGTATTGACGACACCCTGCAGCAAGGTCATAGTCACCATGTCACCGTTCACTATATGAGCAATCTCATGGGCGATGACTCCGTCAATCGCGTCTTCATCCATTTCTTCAAGAAGACCGGTTGAGACAGCTACAAGTGAGCGGCTCTTGGAAGGACCTGTTGCAAAAGCATTTACTTCCGGAGAGCGGTAAATCCCGACTTCAGGCATTTTTCTCATCCCTGCAGTGCGTGCCAGACGATGCACCCGCTCCACAAGGTCACGTTCGATTGGAGATAGAGAGCTGTCAGGCTTTAATACCTGAACTCCCATCATCGTTTTTGCCATCCACCGTGAAATGGCTAGAGAAAACAGAGATCCGGTAAAACCAACGACCGCACTGAATGCAAGCAGGGTCGTGAGATCGATTCCACCCTGAGCCGTCATATAATTGCCAACGCCCAGCACTGATAGGACAATCCCAATCGTTGTAATGACCAGAATGTTGGTTAATATGAATAATCCGATTCGTTTAAACATTTTTCACCTCATAGTTTCAAGTTCATATGAACTTATTATACAATAATTATAATTCCCTTGTTATTGTATGACAAGCAATAGGAATTATGATGATTTTGCCAATGTGCTCATTAAAGAGGTGTGAGATGAGAGAACTTAAATTAACCAGGCTAGAATTAACAAGCCTTCTGCATGCAATTGATCTAAAAAACAAAAGGGAACTTGAAAATCTGGTCAGCAGCTGGAACCGGATTCCTTTCACTTCCCTCCCTGATTTTATTAACAGGGCGCTGAAATCAGAAGGAGTGCTGAACGGATTTTCAACGAATGATATTGTTTCGCTCGGGAATCTGTGCGAACTTACTTCCTTCAAGCCAACGTCTATTCAGAATTGGATCAAACGGGATGTGAAGGATCTGATCGGACCACCTGAATCAGGGAAAAAATACTCCCTGGACCAGGCTGTGCTGCTGCTTATTGTCAGAGATTTAAAATCCACTTACGACTTCAGTACAATCCGCGAAATGCTGAACCGTCTGTTCAATACCATTTCCGACCGCGCAGATGATTTGATCAATCCTGTAGATTTTTATGAAGCCTACTCCGTGGTCCTTGATAAGCTGATGTGCGAGTCCTTTCAATTCCCTCCGGCGGCGGATCTTGAACGAAAGATTGAAATGGAAGCTGAAATTGTCAGATCGGCTTTTCCTTCCTTAACGGACAACGCATGGGAAAAGATCAAACCGGTGCTTGTTTTGACTGTGTTTTCCGTGCTTTATTCACATCTCCTGACAAGGGCAGCCCAGTATAAAGAGAACTTTTTTCCTGATTCATGAGTTTCGCTTTGGTCTGGTCTGCAGATAGAGATCCAGGTCGCCGCTCCGCCCGCTGATGATGTGTTCGCAGATTATTTTCGACAGAACCATACTGTAAACCGTTCCATTGTCTCCGTATCCCATCAGGAAATAGCTTCCGGGCCAATCTTCATACATTCCGATGACAGGCATGCCGTCATGGGTGCCCCCGTAAAGCGCGCCTAAATAATATTCGGCTTTTGCATCGTATTCGGGGAAAAGCTTTTTCAGCTCGCTGAGCAGCTGATTTTTTTTCGTGACCAACACTGCGTCCCGCTCCTCGGGAATATTGGTTGTTTCATCCAGGCCGCCGATAATGATCCTCCGGTCAGGGGTAGTCCTTAAATAAATATACGGCCTTGCAGTCTCCCAGATCAGGCTCTGCTTATGCCACCCATTGAAATCCTTCAGCTGGTTTGTGACAATTGCATATGAACTGTTCATCACGGCATTTTTCTCTTTTTTCAGCTCGATGTTTTCATATCCTCCGCATAAAATAGCATGGCGCGCTGTAATGGTGCGGCCTTTTGAAGTATGAAACATATGCTTGTCTTTACCGGGCTTCATACCTGTAATAGCTGTATTTTCAAAGCAGTTCACTTTGGAACCGCAGCTCTGTATAAGCCCGTGCAGCAATTTATAAGGGTTGCACTCCGCATCATTTAAATAATAGATGGCGGCTTCTTTTGTAAAAGGATAGTGTGCAGCGATTTTATCTGAATCCCAATATTCACACGAAAAACCGTGTTTTTTCAAATAGCCGTATTCTTTTTTGAGTGTGTCTGTGTCTTTTGCATAACTTGCATAGTACAGGCTATCCCGCCTTTTGAATTCCGGATCAACCGGGAGCTGGGCGGATACCTCCTCGAGCTCACTAATGGCTTCCTCACATAGCTTAAGATGACGGACGGCGGTCTTTTCACCAAAGCTGCGGATCAGCTCTGTGAATGTTTTGTCCCCCGCGTATTGAATAAGGGATGTGTTGGTGGAGGTGCTCCCTTCCCCAAAAGTCCGCTTGTCAGCAATGGTTACATTGAGTCCTGCCTTTGCAAGACGGTAAGCACACTGAGCACCGGAACTCCCCCCTCCCACAATCAGAACATCGGTGTCGTGGTCTTCCTCTAATGCCGGATAATGGTTTGGGACAGTATACGTCTCAGGCCAATAAAATTTCCCATATTGAAGATTCATGGACATTCCCCTTTATATTCAGCTGATTGATCTTCTAAAGATCTGGAATGCGCGTGATGCATTTTTATTAGCATTCTCAATAAACGCACCAGCTATAAGCAAAATGAGAAATACCTTCCATGAATAGATTCATCCTTTCGATCAACAATAGGACTACAGCTATGATGGCTGGTGAACTGGAGAAAGGAGGAGAAATATATGGCACGCACGAACAAATTGCTCGTTCCGGGCGCAGAACAGGCCCTGAATCAGTTTAAAATGGAAGTGGCACAGGAATTCGGGGTTTCTCTTGGAAAAGATACAACAGCCCGTTCTAACGGCTCTGTAGGCGGAGAAATGACGAAGCGTCTTATTGCCCAGGCTCAAGGGCAGCATGGAAAAACCGAATAAAACATGAATCAGCCGCCGTGCATTCGCGCACAGCGGCTTTTTATTATGTATTTTATGTATTTGCCTGCAGCCCTCATCTGCTGCCGTACGAGTCGCAATCAGCAGGCAGTTCAGCTTCTGTTCAGGCTTGAGCTTTACTCTGCCGCTCTTTTCAGCAGGAAGCTTGATTCTTTCTGTTCCGGCTGCGAAACTGACGGTTATTTTGAAGGGCGGGACTCAGTCTGGTCCCCTTCCTTTTCCGGAGAAGGCAGTTCTCCCTGGCTCTCTTCCAGATCTGAAGAAGGCAGTTCTCCCTGGCTCTCTTCCTTTTCTGAAGCAGGAAGTTCACTCTGATCCTCTTCCCTATTTGAAGCAGGAAGGTCAGCCTGGTCCTCTTCCGGCGGAGGTGTCTTATTGCTCTTACCGGTTATCCCGCCGGAATCCTTCCTTTCTGTATCCCGCAGCCACTCTGCATACAGGCTGCGGTTCACATCCCCTTTTTCCAGCCTGAAATAGCTCTTCTCGAATTTGCGGTTTGAATTTTCTTTGTCTCTACCGGATTCATTCGGCCTTGAGGGTTTCTCTTTTTTTTTAGGTTCTTCGCTTTCGTATTCCCTGTTTTCCTCTTCGCGGTCTTCTGCTCTGTCATGATCACCGTCTTCGGAATCTTCTTGTTTACCTGGACGGTTTTTCTCATCCTTTGATCCGGTATCCGGCTTAGCATTACCATGAGGCTCTCCAGAACGCCTTTCGTCCCGGGCAGGCGGAGCATCCCGCTCAGGCGGAACTACAGGAGGCTGCTTGCCTTTTTTCTCCATTTCTTTCAATGCATCCGGATCCGGCTCCTGATCCTTTTCCTGAGGCTCCTGATCGCAGTCAGCACATGTATCCTCTTTTTCTTTTGAAGGAACACCAGGTTCTTCCTCTGGTTTCTTAGCAGGGTCCTGCTTCTCAGGCTGTTCCTGCGGGGTTCTTTCTTCCTGTTCAGGGGCAGCTGGTTTATCATTCCCTGAAGGCGGATGATTCCTGATATAGGTTCCTGTGGAAACCCCTTCAGATTTCGCCTTATTTCTCGTATCCATATCCGATTCTGCTGTCTCGACCGTAAGCGGACTTGTTTTAAGTGAGGTTTTGATTAACTGCACCCTGCTTAAAAGGTTCTGCTCAAAAACCTTATCATTTTTCCGGTCAATAATGGTTGTAATCAACACTTCTTTTCCATCTTTAACATATCCCATAGACTGGCTTTGGCTTATGATGCTTTGGACGACAGACTGAAATCCCTCCCCGCTCCAGTCGGGAAAAGTGGCAAGCAGCTTTTCACCGTCTTCATTCAGCGGATCAAGCTTCACAACTTCCATGTCTCCATTGATCGCAAGCTCAAAGCTGGGATTGATATCGATCGTCATATAGGCATACACTTTGTCTGAATTAAAAACCGGATACAGGCTGAAGAAAATTAAAATAATAGCAACGGCTGTAATAAATCCGATCCTTAATTGCTGAAGCACAGACAATCCGCGTCTTAAATAGGAGGAAACCCGGCTGGTCTCAGCCGCCTCAAAGGTGATTTCCTGCCCTAACTGATAGCGGCTGTCAGCATTTCTCGTTTTCACAAAGTGCCCGTCTGTAGTCAGGACAACAGCAACGTTATCCTTCAGATCGATGATGACCCCTCGTTTCATGCTTCAAGCACTCCTTTAATATAATCCTTTAAATAAAGATAGTCCCCAGTCAATATAATTGCCATGGCAATTATGTATTTACGGTTTCTTTCCACTGTCTTCCGGCTTACTGATACAAGCTTTTCCAGCTGCTTGACCGGAAGCTGCTTTTTTTGAAAAAGGATTTTCACCAATTCTTCATTTTCTGCAAGGATCTGGGCAACTTGAATAGCATTCTGCCTTGCATCTACATGTTTGGGGGAATGGTCAATTAAATCTGCAAGGGTCAGATGAAATTCCTTCAGAATTTGCTGAAAGTGAAGGATTTCTTCTTTTCTATGTTCCTGTTCAACAAGCTTTTGATACTCGTCTATGGACAGATCGGCCTCGATCCTGCTCTGGGAGGCTTCACCTTCCTCATGCTCCTGCATATCCATATTGATCGTCTGGGCGTTCCTTGCTTCTTTCCGGATATAATCGATCACTTTTCTTTTAATAATCAATTCCGCAAAAGCAAGCAGAGAATTCCCCCGCTCTTTTGAATATTTTTCAATCGCTTCGTTAAAAGCAATCAAACCAATGCTGAACTCATCGTCAGTCTCATCTATGTACCTCTTGCACACAGAGGAAACAGTTTTAGCTATAAAAGGTTTATACTGGTCAATCAGTTTATTTTGCAAATCCAAATCTCCATTTTGGATTTTGAACACACTGTCTTCAAGGGTATTTTTTTTCCTGCCAAATTTAAATAATAGGCTGAGCAACGGTTTCACCTCAGTTTCTCCCAATCATACTGCGTTAATCATAGCTAAATTATGATATGAGCGCAAAGGAAGAAATTTGGAATTGTCTATATAGACCGCACCATGCCTGCATTCAGTCCTTTTTCACATTCCCTCCAGAGAGAATAAAATGCTGATTTTTTGGGTGTATCACCCTCAAATACAGTGTTCATAAGGGTTCAACACTGCTTCTGTCATCATTTTGTAACCTGTACGCAACATTAAACCGCGAACATGCCCCTTCTTGCAAACCACTAAAAAAGACCAAATTACCCATTACTAATAAACCATTATTATTTGATTGAGATCAGCCGCTCTCCCACCTCCTACTAAAGCTTTCGCTGTTCTGTCTGGATTTGAGGGGTGAGAAGGAAAAAAATACTGAAATAAGTATATATACCCAAAATAACATTTCCCGCCTCCCCGCTCCCTCACTCCCCTTAACAAAGAAAAGCATGCTTTGTCATGATTTTGTAACGAAAGTAAAATATCCTCTACATTTAAGGGCTATTTTCCACTTCCGGCTTTTTAAAAAAAGGTCGGCCCGGTGGCTAAAGTCCTTCCCTGTACTTTCTGCTTCTATTTATGTTTATAGAGATCGTTCCCTGCCTTTGCAGGCTGCCAGGAGGGTAAGTCAGCAATTACTGTTTGAAAGTCAGCAATTATTCCTTTAAAGTCAGCAATTACTCCTTCAAAGTCAGCAATTACTCCTCTAAAGTCAGCAATTATTCCTTTAAAGTCAGCAATTACTCCTTCAAAGTCAGCAATTCCCCTACAAAGTCAGCAATTACTCCTTCAAAGTCAGCAATTCCCCTACAAAGTCAGCAATTACTCCTTCAAAGTCAGCAATTACTCCTTCAAAGTCAGCAATTACTCCTTCAAAGTCAGCAATTACTCCTTCAAAGTCAGCAATTCCCCTACAAAGTCAGCAATTATTACTTTAAAGTCAGCAATTCCCCTACAAAGTCAGCAATTACCCTTCAATGTCCATAGTTCCTCCTTATAAGTCAGCATTCACTCTTCTAATCTCAGCTACTGATCTCTGACTGACCCCTTTTTTAAATTCAGCCATTCTTTCCATGCCATAAAAAGTGCTCAGCACCCAGCAATCAGGCTGTTATGATCAACTACGGCCGCGGATGCGGAGAAATGGTGTTTCAGCAATCTGTCCTGTCAATGACGGGTCTATCAAGCTCCCATCGAGTCCTTCTGCCATTCTCATCCGCGGTGCAGCTCAACATTAGGACTGGCTTCTTTCCGAGTGAATCAGCTTCATTTCCCCTTTTATGATCTGTATCCGGCTGGATGATCCCAGAAAGGTAAAACCCGCTCCAATAAAAAAAACCTGCCGGGGGCAGGTTTTTGGTTATTTATTCGTTTTCGGCTTTCTTCAGTGGCGTTTCATCTGCTTCTTCGTTGGACTCATCTTTTGACAGGAACCAGCCTGCAACGGCAATTCCGACAAGAACTGTCCAGAAGATCCCTTTCCATAGAGGGGACTCTATGAAATGTTTGGAGATTAAAGCGATGTCTTTATGAGCGAGTGTATATAATGCCAGCTTGACCCCTACCCATCCTACAATGGCAAATGCAGCGGATTCAAGGTTAGGCCGTTTTTTCAGAAGTCTGACGAAAGCATTTGCTGCAAACCTCATGATGATAACTCCGATTAAACCTCCGGCAAAGATAATGATAAATTGTCCTCCATCGATTCCTCCGATTTCCGGAAGTCCGCTTGGAGAAAGGGTTACAGCCAGTGCTACTGCTGCAAGGATTGAGTCAACAGCGAATGCAAGATCCGCGAGTTCTACTTTAAGGACAGTTCCCCAGAACCCGGACTGCTTTTTCGGATTGCCGACACCGTCGTCATCTTTTTTAAGTATATGCCTTTTTACAAGGTGATTGATTGAGATGTAAAGAAGGTACAATGCTCCAATTGCCTGCACTTGCCATACATTAACGAGGAAGGAAATGGCAAATAGTGCTCCAAACCTTAATACGACTGCTCCTGCAAGTCCATAAAACAATGCTTTTTTCCGCTGGTCTTCCGGCAGATGTTTAACCATTACAGCCATAACCAGTGCATTATCGGCTGCCAGAATCCCTTCCAGCACAATCAGAATAAGTAATACCCATCCATACTCCAGTAATAATGATGCGTCCATTCTTCTCCTCCTAATAGGTTTTCTCCTCCCAGAAAATCCCATTAGAACAAAACAGACCTTTGCCGCTAATGGGCAAAGGTCTTGCTTAACATGCGAACATTCATGTCAACAAAGCCGATGGAAGTCACTCCATGTAATGACGACTTTGTTCTCAAGCCGCCAGCGGCATTGAGTAGCTACTCCCCTTTGACTGAGAGAAAATATATTATTTACAAATTAATAGTATAGGATACTCAGAGACTTGTCAAACAAAAGCCTGCAGAGTTCTAAAAAGAGGACAACTTCTCATAGGATGGAATGAAAGAGGGGGTGCCATCCAGATGACATGGCTAGAAGCAGCCATTTTGGGGCTGATCCAGGGACTTACTGAATTTTTGCCGATCAGCAGTACAGGACACTTGTATATCGGCCGGAAGATGTTTGGCCTTCAGGACGCGGGAATGTTTTTGGATACCATGCTCCATATTGGCACATTCATCGCCTTAATTGTTTTTTATAAAGATACGTTGTGGAAGATGCTGAAAAAACCGTTTAGCAGGGTTACGCTGCTTCTGTTTGCCGGAACGGTTCCTGCCGTACTTGCAGGATTATTGTTTAAAGATTTTTTTGATGGTCTGTCCAAATCAGGGATCACGATAGGATGGGAATTTCTGTTCACGGCGTTTTTCCTCTTTTTTGCAGAACGCATAGGAAAAGGAAGGAAGCAGCTCGAGGAAATCAGCATTCCGGATGCCTTGTGGATCGGTTCCTTTCAGGCACTTGCGATATTCCCTGCTGTTTCCCGGTCAGGGCTTACCATCGCAGGAGCTTTACTGAGAGGGATTGATAAAGAAACAGCAGCTTACTTTTCTTTTCTGCTATCTATACCCGCTGTGTTTGGAGCACTGCTGTTTCAGCTTAAGGACCTCGCTGAATACTCCGGTCCAGGCATCAGCTTTCTCTCGATGTTTTCAGCTACCGTATCGGCAGCCTTTTTCGGATACCTCGCTGTAGCCTTTATGATTTCTTTTGTAAAAAAGCATTCGATGAAATGGTTTGCGCTCTATGTTTTTGTGCTTGGAACAGCCATTTTACTCCTGCAGGGAGCCGGAATTTTTTAAAGGCGGGATACATAGGGTCCAGCAGCAGGCTTTAAGACAAAGTGATGAGCGAAAACGGTTATGCACACAATAAAGCCCATGAGACACGGGATCTCATGGGCTCTTAACCGTTACTTTGAATGCTTCATGATCGTTCTGAACGCCTGTGCTGCCTGCTTCCAGTTTTTTTCTGTTCCGTACACTGTCTGAAAGAGTGCCTTGAACGGCTTATATTTGCCGCGATACGGGAACCATTGGATCTCCGTGCCTTTTTTTCCCGGATCCGTCATGACTGATTTTTCGTGGCAGAAAATCCGGATTCCGTTTTCTCCATGATAGCTGCCGATTCCGCTTTGCTTCACTCCTCCGAATGGAAGATTCGGATTCATGACCGTCAGCATGACATCGTTGACGGACGCATTCCCCGTTACAATCCGTGATACGACGCGTTCCGCTCTTTCAAGATCCGATGACCAGACACTTGCATTCAATCCGTAAATGGTTCCATTTGCAAGTTCCACCGCTTCCTCTTCTGTATCAAACGGCATAATCGGCATGACCGGACCAAACGTTTCTTCCTGCATAATCTTCATATCCTGCTTCACATCGATCAGAAGAATCGGCCTGATATACATGCTGTCCTCTTCCATTTCTTCCGGAAGGTTCCCGGCCATCAGCTTGGCTCCATTATTGAGCGCATCTGCTACATGCTCCCGGACGGTTTGGATCTGACGGGGATCGGTCATCGTCCCGATGTCATCGTTTAGTGAGCTGCCTTGCTTTAGTGATACAGTCAGTTCCTGTACCTTGCGCACAAATGACGGATACACGGAACGCTGGACATAGACTCTCTCCGTGCTCATGCACACCTGTCCGCTGTTCGTAAACGATCCCCATACCGCCGCTTTCGCTGCCCGGTCAAGATTTGCATCTTCAAAAACGATTAATGGATCTTTTCCCCCGAGCTCAAGGGTAGTCGGGATTAGATCCTTTGCTGCCTGCTCTTGAATCACCTTGCCCGTTTTAACGGAACCGGTAAAAAAGATGTAATCGGGCTTTTCTTTCACGAGCGCTTCTCCAAGTTCCTTCCCGCCTTGGGCAACCTGCACAAGGTGTGGAGGAAAGCCTGCTTCCTTAAACAGCAGTTCGATCAGCTTGCCGGTGAGCGGAGTTACTTCGGAAGGTTTGAGAACTGCAGCATTCCCTCCTGCGAGTGCACTGAGTACGGGAACCATTGCAAGCTGGAGCGGATAGTTCCAAGGGGAAATGATCAGGATGGTGCCTCTGGCCATATATTCAATGTAGCTTTTTTTGCCCCAAAACATCATCGTTGTCGGCTTGTTCTGCTTGCTCAAAGCGGATTCAGCTGTCTTTTCGAGATGCTGAATGAAATCCAGCACCGGCACAATATCTGTTGCCAGAGCTTCCGGTTTCGGCTTGCCTGTATCAGCATGCAGAATCGTTGTCAGCGATTCAAGCTTAGATGCCATTAGAAGCCTTAGCGCTTTAAAATATTCGAGTCTTTCCTTGACCGGCTTGGCGTTCCACAGTTTCTGGGCCTGTTCTGCTTTCTGATAAAGTTCTCCTGCCTGGCTTAACTGAACCTCTTCGATTTCTTTAATTTGCTTTCCTGTTGCCGGGTTGATTGCTTTCAGCATGAATGTTCTCCTCCTTAAGCATGTTGGCTTTCTGATAAAACCGGACAAGATGGCCGGCATAATCCCTCACATTCGGGCACACAATTCCTGAGCCCTTCAAATGCTCCAATAAATTGGAGCAGTCGTAAACCGTATGATATTGAAAATAATCCAGTGCTTCTTTGCGGATGCCGAGCATTTCACAGACTTTTCTTGATGCGAGTGCTTTTTTTGCAGCAGCAGGCGGCAGTCTGCCGAACGGCTCTTTATGAAGGAGTTCCTTCATAAAGAGCCTGTAAAGCTCTCCGATGGATCCTGGTTCAGGATCTGTAACATGGAACGTAATTCCTGCAGCATCCTTTTTCATCGATAAATAAAGGACGGCGGCTGTGAGAAAGTTAACCGGAACCGTATTAAACGGCACCTCTCCAGAGCCAATCATCGGAATGACAGGCAGGTATTTCAGCCGGCTGAACAAATTCAGCATGTAATAAGGACCGTCAAATTTGCTCGTTTCCCCGGTTACGGAATGACCGGTTACGATACCCGGTCTGATAATGACGGCCGGAAGCTCAGGCATGCAGTTGCGGACAAGGACCTCTGCTTCAAATTTCGCTGCTTCATAATGATTTTTAAACCCTTCTGCCGGTTCCAGGTCTTTTTCGAATACCCGCCCTTCTTTTTTGCCGGATACGAAAGCGGTGCTGAAGTATGTAAAACATTCCAATCCAGCCTGGCCGGCCCATTTTAACATGTTCGCCGTCCCTGTAACGTTTACCAGCTCTGCAGATTTTTCATCAACACCCAGGTCGTAAATAGCTGCCAGATGATAAACATGGGTTACTTCCTGCTTCAGCACCTCCATGGATGCCGCTTCGATGCCAAGATGCTCTTTTGTAATATCTCCGGTGATCACCTTTGCTTTTTCCCCTGCAATCCCGGCGAGTTCCTTCTGCGCTGCTTCATAAAAATGAGGAAGCACCAGCACATAGTAAGCATCGAAAGCATTTTGGCGGACAGCTTCCTTGATTAATTCCCTTGAAATAAAGCCGGGAAAACCTGTTATGAAACATTTTTTCATTCCCCCATCCCCTTCTCGAATGAAATTCAGTCCCTTATACCATTCTCCGTAAAGCTTTTTTCCCCTTTCAGACGGATGAGTCACAGTGTGGCTTTTTGCATATTTTTCTACTTATTCTTAAGGACAGGCCAGCCAGAATAAACAGTAACTACCCATTAAAGGAGGCGGACATGTTGCATACAATGTGGAAGGGATCTATTCGATTTGGTCTGGTTAATATTCCGGTTAAGCTATTTGCAGCGACAGAGGATAAAGATGTTAAACTACGCAGTCTTCATAAAGAGTGCCACACGCCGATTAAATATGAAAAAAAATGCCCCAGCTGCGACCGCGCCCTCGAAGCCGATGACATCGTTAAGGGATATGAGTACGTAAAAGGGAAATATGTCATTTTATCTGAGGAAGAATTACAGGAACTGAAAGAGGTTCAGCCGGATAAAGCAGTAGAAATAATCGATTTTGTAAAACTTGAGGATATCGACCCGATTTACTTTAACCGGAGTTATTTTCTTGGACCTGGCGAAAACGGCTCAAAGCCGTATGCTCTCCTTCGGGAAGCACTTAAAACATCAGGCAAAATCGGTGTGGCAGAAATGTCCATTCGATCCAAACAGCAGATGGCGATTGTAAGGGTTTATCAAAATTGTCTTGTCATGGAAACCATCCATTACCCGGATGAGGTTCGGAACAGTACGGAAGTACCTGCCGTGCCGGATCAGGCGGAGATTCAGAAAAAAGAGCTGGATACGGCAATGATGCTGATCGACCAGCTTACAACAGCTTTTGATCCGGAGCAGTATAAAGATGATTACAGAGAAGCAATGCTCCGCCTCATACAAAGCAAGGTGGAACAAAATGATGATACGGCCGAGCCCGAAGAAGCCCCCCGCGGCAATGTAGTGGACCTAATGAGCCAGCTGCAGGCAAGCATCGAGAAATCAAAAGAAAAAGCATCTCCTAAAAAAGAGCAGCCCGAAAAAGGGACAAAAAAAGAAAGCACGCAAAAGAAAAAGCGGACTGCAAGGAAGAAAGCTTAATTCTTCGCGATGATCCACTCTGCCGCATCCCACAGGGACGGAAATTGAGCATCTGCAAGACCAGGCTGATCCCCGATCAGGATAACGGCCGTTCCTGCACTCCTGCCTGCAGCGATATCCGGTTCCCGGTCGCCAATCATATAAGATTCTGAGAGGTCGATGCCGTACCGTTCAGCCAGGTCAAAAAGCATTCCCGGTTCAGGCTTCCTGCAGCTGCATCCGCGGTCAGGCTTGTGCGTACAGCAGGCAATTTCCTGAATGATCCCTCCCTTTTCAGAGATCAGCCGCTCCATCTTGGCGTGGATGCGGGAAAGGGAGGATTCGCTCATGTAGCCGAGTCCAACACCGCCTTGATTTGTCACAACAAATACCGTAAAACCGCTGTCGTTGAACAGCTTTACTGCCTCTGCGGCCCGGTCAAGCAAATGCAGCTGATTTGGATGATTGACGAATTTCACCCGATCTGTCAGCACCTCATTCAAGACGCCATCCCGGTCTAAAAATACAGCTTTTTTCAAACTTATCCCTGCTTTCTGTTTAGGAGGTTTTCCCTTTTGAAGCCTATGCTCCCCACCTTATCTGCCCGGATTCCAGCCGGTCCCGATTGGGTCTGCGAAGTGAAGTATGACGGTTTTAGAGTTATTTTATACATTGAAAAAGGATCTGCTGTCCTCATGAGCCGGAACGGAAAAAACATGAACGCCCTATTTCCGGAGATCATCGAATGGCTCATGCAGCAGACTGAAGATCTATCGCCGTATCTGCCGCTCATACTAGATGGAGAGGCAGTATCATTAGCAAATGACTCTGCTGCTGATTTTCAGGAAATTCAAATAAGGGGCAGAATGAGATCAGCAGACCGCATCCTGCAGGCTGCAGACCGTAAACCATGCCGTTTGCTCATATTTGATCTGCTTTCAGAAAACGGACAGTCTCTCCAAAATGAGCCATACCTTGAACGGAAATCCCGTTTAGCGGCTCTTTTTAAAAATTTTGGGTGGCCGCTAGCACCTTCTGAAAGAGAATCCGCATTGATTCAGATGATTTCTTTTCACGAACAGGCCGAACAGCTTTGGAACAGGATTGAACTGTATGGCGGAGAAGGACTGATTGCAAAACACAAAAAAGGAAGATGGGAAGCCGGAAAACGCACGGAGTTATGGAAGAAAATAAAGAATTACCGGAAAGCGATCCTGTTTATCATAAGCTACGATGAGAAGAACGGATATTTCGGCACAGGTTTGTTTAAGGACGGAGCCGTATTTTCCCCCGGTTCTTTTTCTCACGGATTATCATCTGCAGACCGTGATGCCCTGATAAAAATCATTAAAGAACATGCAGTGGCTGTAAAGGATCAAGTGTACCGAATCGATCCGGCCATCTGTGTGAAAGTTACCTTTTTATCGTATGTCAACGAAATGAGGGAGCCATCCTTTGACTCTTTTCAATTTAACGCCGACCCTTCCCTCTGCACGTGGGAGAGATTTCAATTCGACGCTGCTCCTTTGCACCGGGATGTTCAGATCACTCATCCTGATAAACCGGTTTGGAACCGGCCATCTGTAAATAAGCTGCAGTATATCCACTTCCTCCTGAAGATTTCACCGCATTTTCTGCCGCTACTGAAGGACAGGCCGCTCACCTTGATTCGGTATCCTCATGGATCAGGCGAGGAAAGATTTTACCAAAAGAACGTTCCGGATTATGCACCCTCCTTCATCCAGTCTGCAAAAGCTGAGGGAATTGATTATATGCTGTGCAGCACGCTGTCCGACTTAATCTGGCTTGGCAATCAGCTTGCGCTTGAATTTCATCTGCCTTTTCAGAAAATAAACCAGGATAAACCAATGGAGATCGTTTTCGATCTGGATCCTCCTTCCAGAGAGGAATTCAGCCTTGCGATAAGGGCCGCCCGGGAAATCCATTCGGTCTTGCAGCCGTTCGGAATCCGTACATTTCCAAAGCTTTCCGGGGGAAAAGGCATCCAGATTCATATCCCATTAACTGGTACTTCTCTAACATTTGATGAAACGAGGAAGTTTACCTCCTTTATTGCCCATTATCTCACCGGGAAGTTCCCGGATCTATTTACTGTCGAGCGTTTTAAAAAAAACCGGAAACAGCGTCTTTATCTTGATTATTTGCAGCACGGGGAAGGAAAAACCATTATAGCCCCTTATTCACCCAGGGGTTCAGAAGGGGCTTGTGTCGCCTCGCCTCTTTTATGGGATGAAATAACCGAAGAGCTGTCCCCTGATCAATACAACGTGAACACCGTTTTTTCCTTCATTTCCAAACGGGGCTGCCCGTTTCAGAGATATTTCATCAGCCCCCAGGATGAAGCGGTTTCTGAAGTGCTTCAGTTTATTAGAAACCATGCCTAAAAAAGCAAAAACAGTGCGCTGCGGCGCACTGTTTCAGGAAATATAATGGCTGTTGAGCATTTGCGTCATCTGATCTTCCGGCAGCGGACGGCTGAAATGAAACCCCTGCATATGGTAGCAGCCGTGCTTTACTAGAAATTCAGCCTGCTTTTCGCACTCAACGCCCTCAGCGATCATTTGCAGCCCAAGATTTTCAGCCAGTCCGATAATGGATTTAATCACAATTTCATCCTGTTTGCTGCTGAGCATCTTCTGAACAAAGCTGCGGTCGATTTTGATCTTATCAAGAGGGAGCTGGGTCAGGTAGCTCAATGAACTGTACCCTGTACCGAAATCATCTATGCTCAACCCGATCTTAATTGCTTTCAGATCTTTTATCGTTTTTAAAAAAGAATCACTATTGTGCATGGAGAGACTCTCGGTAAATTCCAGTTCAAAGTGATCCGGCACAATCCGGTTTTCTTCCAGAACAGAAGACACCATCGACACAAGATCCGGCTGATAAAATTGTTTGACAGACAAATTCATGCTCAGGTTTAAATGCGGACATTTACTCTCCTGCCAGCTTCTCAGCTGCCGGCATGCTTCCTTCATGCTCCATTTTCCGATTTCGATGATCAGGCCTGTTTCTTCCGCGATCGGTATAAATTCAGCAGGAGAAATGATCCCGAGAGTAGGATGATTCCACCTTAGAAGAACTTCAATCCCAGTAATTTCCCTGTTTCTTGTATCGTATTGAGGCTGATAGTACAGAAGAAATTCTCTCCGGTCCAAAGCATGCATGAGTTCTTTCTGCAGTAAATAACGGCGCTCAATGGCCTGGCTCTTTTCGGCATTGTACGTGCTGAGAGCCGTTTCCTTATTGATTTTCAGTGCCAGGTCGCTTTTTTTCAGCAGCAGGTCCGGTTGGATGCCGTGATCAGGAAATATAGCTGCGCCAAAGCTTACTTTCACCTCATACTCCTGATCATCCGCTATATAGCGCCTTTTAAACTGCATCGCGAGTCCGCCTGCAACCGAATAAAAAAGCTCCGGATCTTTGAGATCTTCCACAATGACAACAAACTCATCATTGAAAAAACGGCCAACAAAAAAGGGATTTGGGACGATTTGCCTGAGCTCCTGGCCTACCTGGCTGATAATGCTGTCCCCTACCCGGTTTCCGAACATTTCATTGATGTATTTAAACCTGTCGATATTGACCTTGATTACAGCTGTCCTAGTACCGGAGTTCTCTGTGATTTCCTTAAGCTTTTTCATGACAAGAAAATTATTAGGGAGTCCGGTAAGCTTGTCGTACATGGAAGACCATGCTGCATGGTCCTGCGCACGCTTCATATCTGTAATATCCTTTAAGTTCAGGAAAAAGCTGCTGTTATCAAGCCCTGAAACAATAGGAAAAAGTGTTGCCCGAAAAATATTCCCGCCCGCTAGAATGATCTCACATTCCTCTGACAGAAGTGATTTCTTTGAATCCGACAGCAGAGATTTTATTTTCTCTCCCGCTTCTTCCTCAAAGGCACACGAATAGCTGCACCCGATCAGCCCGGAAGGCGGCGCATAAAAGAGCCGGGATGCCGCATCATTAAGAAAGGTAATGATCCCGTCTGCCGTTAGTTTGAATATGGCATCCGGGTGACAATGGGAAAATAGCTGAAAGGAGTAGTCCTGCTCCGTATTTAGTTGTTCAGGATTGCCCGTCTTCATGAGGCACTCTCCTCCAGTAAGCAGTTTATATTCCTTTTATCGGCATGATTCGGCAATTTTACAGTTTATATTGGTTAAAAATCGTTTATTTGCCAACACTACAAGTAAGTCTTTGATTCAGGAGATTCAAATATGCCTAATTTATTCTGGTACATTCTCCTTTTAGGTTTTTCCATCCTTGTTTATGCAGCCGGCAGCCGGAAAGAACCTGCGCTGTTTCTTCCTTTGTGGCTTTTTAATTCAGGGCTGTCGTATTTGTTTGAACTGATTGTCTATGTCGTTTTCAATTGTTATACGTATAAACCGGAAGTGTTTGATGACTCTTTTACTGACAGTACGTTCGGATCGATTTTCAGCCAGGGCATGTCCGTTCCTGTAGCTGCTGCTTTTTGTTCTGTTTTTCGCATAAGGCTTACGGGTGTGCTTCTGTTCAGCCTCTTTTTTTCATCCGTTGAGATCTGGTTCCTGCACATGGATATTTATGAGCACACGTGGTGGAGAACCAGCTATACGTTCCTGCTGATTCCTGTGTTATTTTACCTTTCCCGTTTCTGGTACTCACTGCTCCAAAAAAGGAAGCCGGCTGTCCTGCTGCTGACCCATCTATTCAGCATGATCACCATTTCGATCACAGTTACCTGGCTTTTGTACGTCATCAATCCGGTCATCGTCTTTAAGACGGGATGGTTTGAAGAGGCAAGCCGTGACCATACGTTTGTAAACGCCTTATATTCTATCGTCTCTTCCCTGCTGTATACAGCTGCTGCCTATTTGAGCCGCATGATTTATAAAGGCTGCTGCCTGGCAGCATTGATTGTACTGGACCTCATTCTGATCATGCAGGGAACCCTGCAGATGAAAAGCAATGAGGATCTCTTCTTTCTTTTATTGATGCACTTCTTTTTTCTGGCAGCAGCCGTATTATTCAAAAGGTTTTTGCAGAAAGGAAGCATGGTGATTTCCGGTGAAATGCATCAATGACGATCTTTGATTGATGACTTACAGTAAGCCGGCTTTTCATTGGCTCCATAAAAAGAAGGAACGCTGGATAAGCGTTCCCTTTTCTCATGCTATTAGCTCTGTCACATCACCCGCTGTTATCTGAACAGCAGATGCTGGCTGTGAAGGCCTGCTTTTTTTAAAAGCTGGCTGAGCTGTTCCTGTTCCTCGCTGGAAAGCCCTGAAAAAGCACGTGTAATCCGCAGTGCGTGAATCGGATAAATCTCATCCAGATAAGCTTCCCCCCGCTCTGTCAGTTTGGCATAAATTGAGCGCTTATCCCTTGGATCCTGCTCCCTGACAAGGTAGCCATTCTTCTCCAGTTTATCAATTACGTATGTGACATTCCCGCTTACCAGAAGCAGACGGGATCCAATTTGCTGCAGCTTTTGGGACCCCTTTGTATAGAGAAGCTCCAGTACAGCAAATTCCGTCGGGTTAAACCCATGCTCCTTGCTATCCCTGATCGAATGCTCCGAAATGCTTTTAAACGCTTTCGCAAAAACCCGCAATAAAGCCAAAGCACGGTCCGTCTCTTCTTGAGTATAAGAAAATCTCATCGCATCGCCATCTTAAATATTTTCAAAATTCTCAAATTTTATCTTTATTTTACTACGAACGAGTTAGGAATTAAAGAAGGTTTTGTAAAAAAACAGCTTCCTTTTTAAAAAATGCGCCTGAAACATGGATATCCTGCGATCGGGATCCCGATCACCGCAGAGGCAGAGCCGCCAGAATCCTGCAATTCCATTAACAAAAAAAGACCCGCCCATACTGGGGGATCCTTTAAGGTGCAGCCGGTTTTCTCTTAATTGCCGGAATGCTATGATAAAAATAAACATATTCATTTTTGAGCTCTGATATGGTCATTTTCTGCAATACTTCATCATTGTAAACTCCGATTGCCAGCAGCTTATGTGAATAATAGCTCCTCTGTTCATCCAGAGCAAATTTCAGCAGCTTGCTCATTTCACTTTCCCCTTTCATCTTTTTTTATCTTACTCCTACGATACCCAATCATTGTAAGCAGACCATTAATGGTTTGTAAAAATTGCATAGAGAGTTATTAAGATTGTTTAAAAGTATGGGAAAAAGCATGATGGTCAACAATGGTTCTATTCCAATCAGAAAGCGGGATGGACCGAATGCATCAGCTAATAGCCTATGATCGCCAGTTTTATTATTTTATCCTGGAGGACGAGCCGGAGAATTCCCGTTTAATGAAACTGTCAAGAGCTGGCCAGGATCTTGAATTGTTTGTGTATGGAAGAACCGGTTTTGAGGAGGTCACAATTTTGTATCATCCAGCCCTGCTTCGTTTATGGAATGGAAGTTTCCTGGAAAAAATCCAAATCAGGGAACGATCTTCAGGCTTTCCCGACCTTTCGGTTTTGGACGAGGCGCAGTAGTTCTCCGGCGTCTTTTCCGGCTGTCTTCAAAAATTCCTCGAGCAGCAAATCCCGTTTTACATCCATTTCTATAAGCCGCTGTGCCAATAAAAACGCTTTTCCTCGGTCCATGGCAGAGCCTCCTGTCAATTTGTATTGATCTGAGTGTACCGGATTAGAGGATGCAGCGCATGGAAGCTGATAGTAAATCTCACGCCTTATTTTCCCCTCTATATCTTTATTGTAAGAAAATCTTACACACACCATGAATTTCTTTCCATCGTCTTGTATAGTAGGGAAAAAGAGTTGGTTTCCTTAAGGAGTGAGCCTATTGCAGGAGGAGCGGTCTTACAAGGATAAAAAAGTGATATCGATTGGAACAGTCAGCGAGTTGACCGGTCTTTCTGTCAGACAGATCAGGTACTATGAAGAGCGCCAGTTAATCTCGCCGGAAAGAAGTTCAAAGGGGACCAGAAAATACTCGTTCATGGACATCGAAAGACTGATGAACATTGCCGATTTACGGGAGGAAGGGGTCCAGACGACTGAAATCCTGAAAGATATCCGGAAAAGGGAAGAAAAACTGAACAATCCTGCACAGCTGAGGAAAAAGATGCTGCAGGGACAGCTGAACGCCCATTTTCAATATAAACACAATTAAAAGAAGCAGCGGCGGCAGCCCTGCTTCTTTTCGTCAGCTTTTAAACTGGTTCACTGATTCTGCTAATTGATCTGACAGGCTGGATAAGCGGGCAGAGTTGTCACGGACGGTTTCCATCGTTTCATTCGCCTGTTCGGCTGCTGCTGCAGTTTGTTCGATGCCGGCTGCTGCCTCTTCTGCGACACTTGCAATATCCGTGATCGCTTCATCCATTTTCTTCCCTCTCATGAGGAGATCATCCAGTCTTTCTGAGATCATAGTGATGCCTGATGATACTTCTTCGATGTTTAAATGAATACTTGTAAAGGAACGGCTTGTCCGTTCAATCGAATACTTACCCTTTTGCACCTGTTCATACCCATCCTTCAGGTCGGCTGCTACCATTGCGGTTTCCCCGCGGACACTGCTGACAATCGAGTCTATATCCCCTACTGAGTAAGAGACCTGCTCCGCTAATTTCCGGACTTCATCCGCTACTACGGCAAACCCTTTGCCATGCTCTCCTGCCCGGGCAGCCTCGATCGCTGCGTTCAGGGCCAGCAGATTCGTCTGGTCTGCTACGGATTGAATCACTTCCATTAACTTTGAAATTTTGCGTGACTGTTCATCCAGACCCGCTACTTTTCCGACCGATTTTTTTATGAGTTCGTAGATTTTATTCATCTCTTCAATCGACTGATCCATTAAGCGGCTTCCCTCCCTTGTCTCGAGAAGGACCTTTTCTGCTGTTCCGGAAGAGGTCTCACCCTTTTGGGCTGCTTCGCTGATTTTCAGCAAAAATGCATTCATGTTCTCAGCCATATCTGCAGCCGTTTCAGCCTGATTTTCTGCACCAAGGGTCAATTCCTGCATGGTGGAGGCAATTTGCTCGCTTCCTTCCTTAACGTGAATTGAAGAAGCCTGCAATTTTCCGCTTTGCTGTTCAATCTCCAGAGCCGCACCTTTCATTTTTCCAACAAGGGCTAAAAGTGTATCATTCATTCTGTTCGCAGCCTCAATCAGAGTCCCTATCTCGTTGCTGCTGTCAGAGGGAAGCCGGTCAGCGGTAAGAATGCCGGCAGCGATTTCGTTCATCTTTGCCGTTAAACGGCCGATAGGGAACGCGATCATCCTCGAAGTTCTGAACGCGATGAACCAGCCGGCCCCCATCAGCAGCAAAGAAAAGACCAGGATGATGAGGGCAGTTGCTTCTCCGCTGCGGATGGTATCAGCTCCAGTCTCCATCATTTGACTCTCCCGTTCCTTGGCGACCTTCATGTAATCACTTATCAGTTCATTTGATAAATCCTGCGGCTCTTCTGAGAGTTTTTGAATAGCACTTACACGGTAGCCTCCCTCGTATTGTGCAATGACCTCCTCTTCCATCAGTTTTTGCCAGTCTGCAGTCTTCTTGATAAGAGTTCTCGTTTCTGGTGCATCACTGATTTCGAGTAAATCTTTCTGAAGCCGTGCGCCTTCCGCCTTAAGCTTTTCATATTCATTTTTATAGGAGGTGACATCATAGAGAAAATAGGCTCTGATTGCAGAAACCTGCTGGGCGAGATTATAGGACAGCTGTTCATCTAATATAAGAGCGGCCGCCTCAATGTTCACCATTTTTTCCGTATTCAGCTTCGTTCTGTAAATGCCGGCAACATTCACGGCAGCGAGAAGAACCGTAAGTGCAATCACGATTCCGAATCCGGTAACCAGCATTTTGCGGACACTTTTGACTTGCTTCTGTCTCTTTTTCATGAAGACCCTCCTAATTCTTTATCCCTATTTCCATCTTACTATTTGAATGTTCTAAAATAAATCATTTTTATGTATTTTCTGCAAAATCATAAAAAATTTGTCAGATTTTCTACTAATTTGTCTAACTTTTTTCCCTTAATCTGCTTATTCTTTTTATTATTGTTTCGATATAATATAGGCATAGATAATTTTGGATCAGGGGTGTTGACCTTGAATGGATACGAAACGGCTGTAGAGAGATCACGGAGGAAAATGATGGACATTGCCGTTGAGCATGGCTATACTGCTGAGGAAACCGTCAGAGCGAGCCAGCACTTAGATAAACTTCTAAATATGGTCAGCCACATCAACAATCACGGACCGTATCCGGCTTATCGTACGCCTCCATCCTATAAAAAAAAAGCTGATTCAGAATAACCTGAATCAGCTTTTTTTATTTAAGGTGCTGCAGAAACGAACTGGCGAGTCCAAAATAAATCAGCAGAGACAAAATATCATTCAGCGTCGTAATCAGCGGGCCCGAGGCGATGGCCGGATCGATCTTCAGCCGGTCGAGTAAAATAGGAATGACCGTGCCTGCCATCGTCCCGATGATCAGGGTCAGGAAGAGGGAAGATCCTACAACAAGACCGAGCAGCGGTGTTCCCTGCCAGATTACGGCGATGCCTGTAATGAGGATTCCGCAAACCATGCCGATTAGTAAACCGACTCTCAGCTCCCTGAGGATCAGCCTCCAAATCATTTTACTGTCCAGATCGTTCTGGGCGAGCCCCCGTACCACTACCGCTAGAGACTGGGTTCCCGTGTTCCCTGTCATTCCCGCAATCATCGGCATAAAAAAGGCAAGAGCTACCACTTCGTTCAGGGTTCCTTCAAAAAAACTGATAATACTGCCGGAAACGAGGCCGATGAACAGCAAAAGAATCAGCCACGGAAGCCTGCGGTATGCAGCCGTAAACGCCTTTGTATCAAAATCAATGGATTTTCCGGAAGCAGCAAATTTTTCATAATCCTCATTTGCTTCCTGAATGACGATGTCAATCACATCATCTACAGTCACGATTCCTACGAGTACATGGTTCTCTTCCACTACAGGCAATGCAAGGAAATCATAACGCTCAATGAGGCGCGCTACCTCCTCCTGATCTGCATCGGCCTGTATGGAAATGACCCTGGTATACATAATTTCCTCGATGAGCTCTTCCCGCTCCCCAAGGATAAGATCCCGGTAGGATATAACCCCCACCAGCTGTTTTTCTTCATTAATGACATACAAATAGTTAATGGATTCGGCAATCTCAGCAAAAGACTTTAATTTCGAGACGGCATCTCTCACGGTATAGTGCTTCGGAATCCAGACATACCGGTTTGTCATGATTCTTCCGGCAGTTTCCGGAGGGTAGTTCATGAGGGTCTGGACCGCTTCTGATTCCTTTTGTTCCATACTGGAGAGGAGCTGTTCCTTCAGTTCGGCATCCAGTTCCTCAAGAAGCTGTGCCAAATCATCATTATCCATTTTATTCATGACCTGAACGCCTTTTGCTTTCCCGACCTTGTTAAATAGGGCAAGCTGATAAGGACGCTCAAGCTCCTGGATAAGAGCCGTTATATCGTCTACTGTCATGAAGGAAAGGAAGCGGGCATAATGCTTCTCAGGCATTTCTTTAAATATGCTCGCCATATCATAAGGCTGCAGCTCTTCGATCAGTTCCCGGAAGTCCTTCCTTTTTCCATCTCTTAGAAGCAGGATGATTTTGAGCAACAGTTCATCATAAGTAATGTTTTCAATCATATAGGGCCTCCCTGTCCTTCCGCGGGAGCCTTTGAACTCTTTAAAGGGCCGGATGGCTCTCCCCCGCGGAATCTATACTATGAATTTCTGAATCTTCTTTCCCGTTTGTTTCCGATCGGGGAATCTCCATTCCAGCACCTCCCAAAATATCAGCTGCTATGCTATGATAAAGCAATAAAAAAACACACCAAGAATGAAGGCGTGTGAAAACAAGCATTCCATTCTCCCATCGTAGAGCTTTAGCACTGTGCAGCATAGGACAAAGTCCAGCTGCGTTAAAAATCACCTTAAGCCGATGATTTCTGTTGACCCATTGGCGTCTTTGGACATTTTTGGGCAGCAGCGTATCTCCACACAGGAGCCTCACCTAACGAAGAACCTATTCAGTTTTCACATTGAGATTACAGAAAAACTAAAATTCTGTCAACGGAACAAAAACGATTCAGCTGGCATGATCAGTATATGCCTCTACCCCATCCTTGCACAGCCCATTTTGAAAGGAAGTGACCTGCTTGAATATTGAATCCATAAGCAAAGGACGGCCGAAAAACTTAACGGACAGGAAAGGCCTCGCTTATACTTCCGGCATCCATAAGCAAAAGACAGACATGCTGGAGGTATCTTCCGAAATCATATCCGGAGATGAAGTAGCCAATCCTGCTTTTCACGGGGGACCGGACAGGGTGCTGTGCTTCTATCCCGTTGAACACTATTTTAAATGGAAGAAAGAATACGGCATCCAGCTGCTGAGTCCTGCATTTGGTGAAAACCTGACAGTGTCGGGTATGACAGAGGATACAGTATGCATTGGCGATCAGTTTCAAATTGGATCTGTCGTGGCAGAAGTTTCACAGGGCCGCTATCCTTGCGCTACCATCAACCGCCATACAGGGATTGACCAGCTCCTTGGCAGAATCATCGAGACAGGTTTCACAGGATACTTTATGCGGATCATTCAAGCAGGTACCATAAATGCAGCAGACCCCATTAAACGGATCAAACGTGTTTCTTCTGTCTCGGTTGCTGACATTCACCACACCTTTTTTCACAACAGGAGCGATGGAGAGTCGATCCGCCGGATTCTGGATCTGGAGCCGCTCGCAGAAGACTGGAAGAAGAAATTCAGGAAGCTCTCTGAACGCGCCGGATCATAAATTCAGAACTTGCATACAAAAACCCGGAACGGCAGACCGTTCCGGGTTTTCAGCTAGTTGCAGCCTTTTTTATTATAAGCGGGAATCTGAACTTACCAGCAGACCGGTGAGTACGAGCCGCTCCCCGGAGTTATTTTTCTCCCTCTTCCAAATCCTCAGAAGACAGCAGGTGGTACGATTCCTTCAGAAACAGAGCCACTTCGTCTTTGTTTTTAGGATGCTGTACATACTGAGCCTGATCGATATTCAATATCTGTTTTTCACTTTCCTGCTCTTTCAAAACAATCACTCCCAATCCATTTTTTTTAGTATTCCAATGGATGGAAGAAACATGCCTGGTTCATCAGCTTCTGGAATTCAGCTTGGACAGCAGGCGCAGGATCTCAAGGTACAGCCAGACCAAAGTGACCAGAAGAGCAAATCCGGCGTACCATTCCATGTGCTTTGGAAGCCCATGTGCAGCACCATATTCAATAAAATCAAAATCCAGGACAAGATTCAGCGCTGCGATGACAATGATGACAAGAGAAATAATAATTCCGATTATGCTCGAGTCATGAAGAAAGGGAACGGTCAGACCGAAAAAGCCAAGTACAAATGAGATCAGGTAAACCATGAAGACGCCAAGTGTAGCTGCCGCTACTCCAATACGGAAATTCTGCGTTACTTTAATGAGCCCGCTGCGGTAAACAAGCAGCAATCCAAGAAAAATCCCCATCGTAATCAGCACGGCCTGCATGACGATTCCATCATAAAGGCTCGCATAGTAAGCGGATATGCCGCCTACGAACATTCCTTCCAAAACAGCATACACCGGTGCAGTAACAGGTGAGGCTTTAGGCACAAAACTTGTGATCAGTGCGAATATCAAGCCTCCGATCGCGCCAATCAGCATCATTGGAGTCACATCATCCCCCTGAGCTGCATAATACCACGTAGCCCCTGCAGAAATAACAAGAATGAACAGGAGCAGAAAAGATTTATGCACGGCCCCCATTAACGTCATTCTCTTCCCGCCGGCATAGCCGATATTTTTCTCTAAAGATTTCATCGTCGGATTAGCTGTTCTCATTGTTCTTCCTCCTTTTTGCATACCCTATATACGTTACTGACGGTACAAAGTTTCAATTCCTGCATTTTTTCTCTTCCTGCCCATATAAATGGTTAAAAATGATTGGAGGAAAGACAGATGTCCCTTCATGGACCATGCAAGCCGGTGCTCGTTTTGGAAGCTGCTGCTGTTTTCCTGCAGCGCCGGTACGTGAGCAGAGCATACATTCGCTATCTGCTGAGCATTCAGGAGCAGGTTCTCGAGCTAAAGAACCTGCTTGACGCTTTTACATCCTTGGCACTAAGGCAGCTGGAGGTTCAGAAAGCTTTGCTTGAGCTAAAAAAAATCCGCTCAAACCTCCTGCTGGTGCTTTCCAAAGAATTTGTTTTTCCAAATGATCTGAAAGAAATGCTTCTGCATCAGACCATTCAGGATATGAAAAGATTATAACGTAAAGCATTTCCCGCAGAAAAGCTCCTTCCTTAATGGCACAGCCGTGCGTCATAACCATAGGCCCGTCCCTGGCTGTGCTGACCCCCTGCAACACCGGAATCCATGCTGCAAATCCCTATTTAAAGGTTCTTTTTCAGTTCCCCATCCTTGGCTGGTCATCCCCCCACTTTTTAATGCAAAAATAATATTTACCAAAATCCTACCCTCCTTACAAATAATTGAAACTTTAGTCCCGCATCTGGAATTTCTCCGGTCCCCTCTTTTCGTCTAATGCAGTTCAAATGTTTCAATCCGCTTTAAGGGTGGAACAGTCTGTATAGACAGACATTAGCTGAGGAGGCATTTCAATGCAGGAATTAAAGCTTTATATTAATGGTGAATATACAGAGTCCACTTCTAATGAGTGGATTGATATCCTTAACCCTTCTTCCGGAGAAGTGATTTCCAGAATGCCGGATGGTACGAAGGAAGATGCTGAAAAAGCAATTGATGCAGCATACGAAGCACAAAAAGAGTGGGAGCAGGTACCTTCTTTCAAAAGAGGCCAGATTGTCAGGAAGATTGGAGATGAAATGGAGAAGAGACGTGAGAAACTCATCTCCCTTCTTTCAGAGGAACAGGGCAAGCCGTATGAACAGGCATCTGCTGAGGTGGACATGGGAATCGATTACTTCCGGTATATGTCTGAATGGGCACGCAGAATAGAAGGCGAAGTCATTCAAAGTGACCGGCCTAACGAAAATATCTTTCTGCACAAACGTCCGATTGGCGTAATCGGGGGCATTGTTCCGTGGAACTTTCCGGTATTTATTTTCGCGAGGAAGGTGGCAACTGCACTGATCGCCGGCTGCAGCATTGTTTTGAAACCAAGCCAGCAGACTCCTAATACTGCTGCTGAGCTGACTGAAATCATTGCAGCACTCGACCTGCCGAAAGGTGTTTACAATATGATTACCGGTACGGGATCTACAATCGGAAATGCACTGGCAGGAAGCCCGAAAGTGGCAATGATTACAATGACCGGCGGCGTCGGAGCCGGATCAAAAGTGATGGAAGCGGCCGCAGCAAATATCACGAAAGTGAACCTGGAGCTCGGCGGCAAAGCGCCGGCCATCGTGACCAAGAATGCAGACCTGGACCTGGCAGTAGAAAATATTAAGACCTCAAGAATTACAAATGCCGGCCAGGCTTGTACGAATGCTGAAAGAGTTTATGTCCACGAATCTGTAGCGGATGAATTTATCAATAAATTAGCTGATGCATTCTCTAAAATTAAAGTCGGACATGCAGTCAATGACCGCGATGCAGAGATGGGCCCGCTCGTCAGTGAAGACCGCCTGAATACGGTTAAAGAAGCACTTGATAAAGCGGTGCAGGACGGGGCGATAATCGCCGCAGGCGGAAAACGTCCGGAAGGACTGGACGGCGGCTTCTTCCTTGAGCCAACGGTCCTCACAAACGTAACGGATGATATGGATATCATGCGGGAAGAAATCTTCGGTCCTGTGCTGCCGGTCACTACATACAGTGATCTGGATGACGCGATCCGCAAGGCCAATGATTCCATCTACGGGCTTTCCTCTTCCGTTTACACTGAAGACTATCACGAAGCAATGTATGTAACGAACAAGCTTCGTTTTGGAGAAACGTTCGTCAATCGTGAAAACTTCGAGGCGATCCAGGGGTATCATGCGGGAATGCGCCAGTCAGGTCTTGGCGGAGCTGACGGCAAGCACGGTCTGGAAGACTTTCTCGTAACACAGGTTGTGTATATGCAATACAAAACAGATTTCAGCTAAACAAAAGAAAACCCGCTGCCTGGCAGCGGGTTCTTTTGATGTTTTCACCTTTTCTTACCTCTCCCAAACAGCATGAAAGCTCCTTTGATTACAATTAAAATCCCCAATAACACTGCCACGGTTACAGCTGTCTTAGCAGCAAGCGGCACGTCCTCCATCCTGTTGACTGCAATTGCAGCTGTTGCCCAAATGAGTACGAGGCCGTAAGCCAGATCGTTTCTGTTTACAATCATATAGGCACCAAGAATGCCGGTGACAACGAGCATAATCAAAGTCCATGCCAGTTCTCCGAGTCCAAGGAAAGAACTGATTCCGTTGGATTTGAAAATAATAAATACATTCACGATTGAGGCCACTGAGATCCAGGCCATATAAATGGAGACAGGCACTTTTAGAAAAAAGGATGAAATACCCGAACGTTCGATGATGGAATACATTTTAATGAGAGTGAAAAGCATCCCGAATATGACGATGGCAGCAAGATTGAAAAGCTCGTAATGAAACAGTACGATCCATAAGGCATTCAGCAATGCATTGGCCGCAAACGTATAGCCAATGTCCTGGTATACTTGCTTTTCAGCAGCACTTACAAAGAATGCCCTGATGACCCATATAGCGAGCAGCAGATAAATAACGCTCCAAATGGAAAATGCATAGCTTGCCGGTTCAAATAATACTGGAACGCCTGCAGAGACTTCCCCGGTCGTCTGCCCGTTGATAGGCAGGGCATTGGCCAGAATGTTCATTCCAACCATAACTATATAGGCAAGTACATTAATAATAGCGATTCGCTTAATCATATTCATCGTCCTCTCTTTTACTATTATACATATCCTTCTCTTTACCGGAACATGTCTTAATCTTTTCCCGAATTGAAGCATACTCATCCCGAAAAGAGCAGATTCCAAAACGGGAACCCGGGGTATAGAATGGTAAGTTGCAATTGCAGGAGGAGAAATAATGATAAATCAGCAAACCGGTTCAGACCTGCCGCTCTATTCCACATCTTTCTGGAGACCCGTTGAGAGTGACTTTTCTTTCCCGCCGCTTGAGGAATCCATAGAAGTTGAGACCGTTGTTGTCGGCGGCGGCATTACAGGGATCACCGCTGCTTATTTGCTGCAAAAAGCCGGCATTCAAACAGCCCTCATTGAAGCCCGCAAAGTTCTGACCGGCACAACTGGCCATACGACAGCTAAAATCACCGCCCAGCACAGTGTTATATATGATTCTCTCATTCAAGCAGCTGGTGAGGAGAAAGCAAGAAAATATTATGATGCTAATGCAGAAGCCGCCCGATTCATCAAAAATACGATTTCCGAATTGAACATCTCCTGTCAGCTTATGGCGCAGGATGCTTATGTATATGCTTCTGATGCAAGCGGTGACAAGCAGATTCGAAAAGAATGGAAAGCCTATGAAAAGCTTGGCATTCCAGGTGAATTCCTGGATGAGACCGATCTTCCATACAGTGTGAAATCAGCGATCAGAATGCCTGATCAATCCCAATTCCACCCCGTTGAATACCTCTCAGAGCTGCTGAAGGAATTTGTTGCCTCAGGAGGGCACGTATATGAGCAAACGAGAGCAGCCGAACTTGAGAAGTCAGAAAAACCTGTCATTACTACAGCCCAGGGTTATACAGTTACATGCCGCAATGCAATCATCGCGACCCACTATCCTTTTGCTGATTTTACAGGTCTCCAATTTTCCAAACTTGAGCCTCAGCGCTCCTACATTATTGCAGCCAGAACGGCAGCACCTTTTCCAGAAGGAATGTATATTAGTGCAGATTCTCCCGTACGGTCTTTGCGGTCTGTATATGAAAACGGAGAACAGCTTGTGCTGATCGGCGGTGAAGATCACCGGACAGGAGAAGGAAACCGCGATGCAGCAGGGCAGGACACGGAAGAAATATATAAACGGCTTGCTGAATTTGGACGCGGGCAAATCGGGGTCACTGATGTTCTTTACAGATGGTCTGCCCAGGATCTACTGACACTCGATGGGATCCCGTATGCAGGGCCTATCACAGAGAATCATCCAAACATCCATCTTGCTGCCGGCTACGGTCTGTGGGGAATGACAAACGGAACAATGAGTGCCATGATTACTTCTGATGCTGTGCTTGGCAGGCAGAACCCTTACGCAGAGCTTTATTCCCCACAGCGCTCCATGAATAGAGTGGCAGCGGGGCAATTCCTCAAACAAAATATGGAAACGGCAAAAGAAATGATAGCCGGAAAACTGAGAAAATCAAAAGAAGATTTGGAAGACCTGGCATTGGACGAAGGTGCAAAAATCAAAGTGAACGGCGAGAAAGCCGGCGTCTACAAAGACGCTGCCGGTAATGTATCCCTTGTAAAACCGGTATGCACCCACATGGGCTGTGACCTGGAATGGAATAACGGAGAGCGTTCCTGGGATTGTGCCTGCCACGGTTCAAGGTTTAATGCTGATGGGCAGGTATTAGAAGGGCCGGCAGTCAAGCCGCTGGCGAAACTGGACGAGCCTGTTTATTCGGGAAATTCAAACAAAGAGTAACAGCAAGGACCAGCAGAAACATCTGTCATCGCCACGGTCCCAGATGATCCAGAAGGGCATTTCCTTCTGGTTTTTTCATTGGATGCAGATGCTTTAAAAAACGGCGAAGAAATAGAAAGATTGGCCCCTCTCTCTCATGTTCATGTTGCCCAAAAAGATCTGCTTGAAAGAAAAACGATTGTATATACTCTATCGTTCCCGCCAAGTTATAGATGATGACTGGAGAGCAGGAAAAGAGTATGATAGACAAAGAATGATATAAATATGAGCAACCGGGAATTCTTGTTTCCCAGAGGTGATAATCGTGGAGAACATCGTTCAAGATCTTATCAAAAAAGTGAAAGTAAAAAGTATAAACCCTCTTGATCCGGTTCATGTTTCGAACATTCCGGGTGATTGGCGGCTCATCGGCTGCGGAAATTATGCAGCGGTTTTTGAGCATCCCGGCTTTTCCGGTAAAATTGTAAAACTATATGCCGAGAACCGGAAAGGCGCCGAGAAAGAAAAACAGGTATACCGGCTGCTTGGGGATCACCCGGCCTATTCGGTCCTGTACGAAGCGGGCGAAAGACATCTGATCCTAAAAAAACTCGAAGGCCTGACACTCTATGAAGCTTTGCGAAAAGGAAAATACATTCCTGAAAGAGTGATCAAGGATGTCGATACAGCTTTACAATACGCCATCCGGATAGGGCTGAATCCGACTGACGTTCACGGCAAGAACGTCATGATGAAGGATGGAAGAGGCTACGTTATAGATGTATCTGATTTTCTGGAAGATTTCAATTGTCCGAGATGGAGAGATTTTAAGAAAGCCTACTACCGGCTCTACCTCCCCCTCTCCCGCTACCGGAAGCTGAAGGTTCCCCGCTGGATACTTGAACGAATCCGCAAAGGCTATCAAAAATATTTAAGATTGAGCGGTTATTACAAAAGAAAAAGACACAGCAAAGAAACAAAACGCCTGGCTAACCGCAGCTAGGCGTTTTGTTTGATTACCCGATAATTGCACTAAATCGGCGCGCTGCCTCTTTCGGATCCTGTGCCCTACTGATGCTCGAGATCACAGATACCCCATCTGCTCCGGATGCAAAGACAGGAGCCGCATTTTCAGCTGTAATACCGCCAATGCCCACCAGTGGAATCTGCATGCCTGCAAGTCTGATATCTCTGATCACTTCTGTTCCCCGTGCTTCCTTCGCATCCGCTTTTGAAGTCGTCGGGTATACCGGGCCGACTCCTATGTAATCAGCCCCATCCGCTTTAGCTTTTGCCGCTTCTTCTGAACTGTGAACGGACACACCGAGAATTTTCCCCTTCAATTTCGCACGGATCTCCAGTGCCTTTTCATCTTCCTGGCCTACATGGACACCATCTGCCCCTATTTTCACTGCAAGGTCAACGTCATCATTGATGATAAAAGGGATGGCCGCCTCCCTGCAAATGGCTTGCAGCCGGATGGCTAGTGAGACAATATCGTCCTTGGAATCTAAAGACCCTGGCCCTTTTTCTCTAAATTGAAACATTGTGATTCCACCCTCGATGGCTTGTCTCAATACAGTTTCAATACCTGCAGGACAATCCTGGGTTCCTGCTATAAAATACAGGGACAGATTTTCCTTTTGAAATTCCGCTCTCATATGCCTGTCCCTCTCTTCCGGTATGCCCAATGATTGGTAGGACCATGTCCTGATCCAATTTCAAGTGTATCTTCAATGGCTGCCTGGATAAATGTCTTGGCCGTCTCAGCTGCACGGCGGATCGCTCGTCCTGCAGCAAGTTCCGCTGCAAGCGCTGCTGAAAACGTACAGCCTGTCCCATGTGTGTGCCGAGTTTCAATCCTCGGACTCTTCATTTCATAAAACGCCTGGCCGTCGTAAAGCAGGTCAGAGGAATAATCTCCGTTCTCCTCATGTCCTCCTTTAATTAGACACGTTCTTGCACCCATTTGATGAAGAATCCGGCAGGCTTCCCTTTTATCTTCTTCTGTATGGATTTGGGTTCCAGTCAGTGCCTCCGCCTCCGGAATGTTCGGTGTAATAACCGCAGCCAAAGGAATCAGCACTTCTTTCATCGCTTGAATGGCTTCCTGCTGAAGAAGGGTGCTGCCCCCTTTTGCAATCATCACCGGGTCAATGACTACATTCTCCCACCTGTATTTGTTAATGGCCTCTGCTGCAGCCGCAATAATTTCTGCATTAAACAGCATCCCGGTCTTGACTGCATCCGGCGTAAGATCCTCTCCGATTGCATCAAGCTGGGATGCCACAGCAGCTGCATCCATCGGGTATACTCCGTGGACACCACGCGTATTCTGAGCCGTTACAGCAGTCACAGCACTCATCCCGAATACTCCAAGTTCCTGGAAAGTCTTTAAATCCGCCTGGATGCCTGCTCCGCCGCCACTGTCTGAACCAGCGATCGTTAGCACTTTTTTTATCATGTTAAAGCCCTCCTTTCTCAAATCTGGCCCGTTCTGCTAAATCTTGAGCCGTAACGGTTGAGAGCCGGTTAATGAATTCGATCTGGAAGCTTCCCGGACCTTTTCCCAAGGTGTCTGCAGCTGCAAGTTCAGCAGCGGTTCCATAAACCGCCAAAGCAGCCGATGCTGCATGAAGCATATTTTTTTCTATTGCTAAAAACGCAGCAACACTTGAGCTGAGAAGACAGCCGGTACCGGTAACTTTTGTCAGAATCGGGTCACCATTGTCCACTGAAACGACTTCTCTTCCGTCCGTAATGTAATCTGTTGCACCTGTAACAGCGATGATCGCATCGAGCTTCCGGGCTGCTCTCACCGCAAGGTCCTTCACATTCCCTTTGGAAGCACCGGCATCCACTCCCTTGCTTTCTGCACTTTCTCCTATCAAGCTTGCAATTTCTGCTGCGTTACCCCTGATCACTGAAACATTGACCTCTTTCAGGATCCTTTGTGCAGTAAGGGAACGAAGCTTTGTGACGCCGGCTGCGACCGGGTCCAGCACCACTGGGATCCCATTCCGGTTTGCAGCTTTTCCTGCAAGAACCATCGCTTCGGCTGTCCGCTCATTCAGCGTTCCTATATTCAATACCAACGCACCGGCAATGGCCGCCATCTCTTCCACTTCAGCCCGTGAATCCGCCATAACCGGGGATGCGCCAAGGGCCAGAAGGCCATTTGCCGTAAAATTGGTCACCACATAGTTTGTAATATTATGTACAAGCGGGTTCACTTCTCTTACTTTGTTCAATAACAAGCCTGCTTCCACTGCATTCATTTTCATCCATCCTCTCCGGAACAGGTGCGCTTTCAGCCATGAGCACGCAAAAAAGGCACTTCGCCTAAGAACGAAATGCCTTTTACGATACAAATGAATACCGCTGCATTCTCCCTACGCTGGCATTATCCAACAGGTTCACACGGTCTATAGCAGGATAGCTATACTCTCAGCCCGCTTCCGCAAGCTCCCGTTCCGTATATTTTACCGTAAGTTTATCCTGTAGCGGTTCAAAAATCAAGCGCTACTGCAGACTCTCTTTATCTTCATTTCTATCAGAAGCCATCTTGCCGAGTGACTCATTCATTTTGAACATGACCATTAGAAGCTCACAATAAATCCGGATTGCAAATGGACCGAAAATCAGGGTGATGAATCCCATCAAAATCTGCAATCCCGGTGTGTAAGACTGTCCGGAATTAATAATCATAATGAGTCCTGTCAAAATACTGATCCCGCTGCAAATGTAAAAAATAATGGTAATGATTGCCGGGGTAATCATCTTATCAAACTGAAGAAAATCTTTCATACTTAGCCCCCTCCAAATTTTCACTCTATATCAGCCTATGCGGGCCCTCTGCCCGCAATGCCAGATCCGGCTGTATTTCTGGAAAGGACATAATCCTTATAAAAAATGGAAAACCATCAGGAACTGGTTCATAAGTGACCCCCACCGCGAAAGGGCTTGAGCAGCTTTACAACCTTCTGCCCCTTTTTAAATTGGTTCATAAAAGCGCAACCATTTTCGAATAAAATAGGGTATAGATAAAAAAAGATTTGTAAAAGGGGAAACGACGGCAGATAAAGGAGAACATTATGAGGATCACCTCAAGGATTTGCATGATATGCTCCATCCTATCGGTTTTATTGTATTTTCTAGCAAAAATCATGTATTTTTCCGAGCTCGCCCACTATATGAATATCTCATCCATCCTGCTCGTATTCGTCATCATCCTCGCCTTCTTCTTCGATGATCATATAGGGTACTAAGAAAAGCGGAGGCGGCTTGCTCAGGCCCGACAAGCATAAGACAGTTCACCGGAGGAAGGTGAACTATCCTTCCGCAGGTGAAATGGCTTATGACCTCGAGGGCCTAGCCGCCGGAGCTGGACACTAGGAAAAGCGGAGGGCGCTTGCTCAGGCTTGAAGGACGGTGGAGCTCCTGACGGAGAGGCGCTCTTTGCCTCGACCGAAGGAGCGAAGCGGCCGAAAGCCTAGCGCCCGGAGCTGGACAATGAAAAGCGGAGGGCGCCATAGTAAGGAAGTTCTGCTAAGTGCGCGGCGTCCTGCCGCAGCGCAGAACGGACCTGCAACCCGCGGGCCTAAAGGTTTGGGACAGGAAATGGTGACATGCAGAAAAAACGTAAAAAGGGAACGGACCTGTGGCCATTCCCTTTTTTTTCACTATTTTTTAAAGTTCTTCATGCTTTTTGTGATTTGCTTCCATTTTGCTTTCTCTTCAGCTTGCGCCCGTTTGTCTTCTTTGCGGGCCAGGAAAGCAAGTTCTTTTTGGAGCTTTTGATAGCTTTCGTATCTGTGAGAGTCCAGAGTTTGAGATGATAGAGCCTGGCGGATGGCGCAGCCCGGTTCTGTTTCATGCCGGCAATCTGAGAAACGGCAATTAGAGGCAACCTCTTCTATATCCTCAAACGTACCGGACAAACCATCGTCTGCACTCCACAGCTGAAGCTCCCTCATCCCCGGAGTGTCGATCAGACAGCCTCCCGAGCTAAGGATAATCAATTCCCGGTGAGTCGTAGTATGTCTTCCACGGTCATCGTCTTCCCTTGCCGCCTGTGTTTTTAAATAGTCGCTGCCCAGAAGCTGATTTGTGATAGTCGATTTTCCAACACCTGAAGATCCAACGAGTGCGGCGGTTCTTCCACCAGTACAGTAGCTGCGCAGCAATTCAGCTGAAGTCAGTGCGCTGATGGCATGAACCGGCACACCAAAAGCGGCAGACTCCACTTCCTGTAGTTTCGCATCCAACTCTGTACATAAATCAGCCTTGTTCAGTACCACCACCGGATTTGCTCCACTTTCCCAAGCCATCACCAAGTACCTCTCGAGCCTGCGGATATTATAATCATGGTTCAGAGCCATAACGATGAAAAGCGTATCAATGTTCGCAGCGACGATTTGCTCATCAGCAGTAAGTCCTGCCGCCTTGCGTGAAAACTTGCTTTGACGGGGAAGGATCGTATGGATGGTCGCTTTTCCTTCCTCATGTCTCGGACGGATGACAACCCAGTCGCCAACGGCCGGATAATCCTCGCGGCCGGACGCCTCAAATCGCATTCTCCCTGCAATCTCCCCCAGCAGTTCCTGCTGTTCTGTTAAAATTCTGTACATTCTCTTATGCTCAAGGGCTACTCTTCCAATTTCAAAACCCTCTTCTCGATACGGCGCAAAAGCTTCCTCAAAAAAAGGGGACATTCCTAAATCTGCTAAATTCAATGTATTCATCCTCTCGATTTCATTCATCCATTTTAATTAGTAAATGATTGAATGCCACAGAGAGAGGACCGGCTACAGAATCCATCCCTCCGTGACGTGTACAGCAATCTGTAATTTTCTCATCATACATCACTCCTATAAAGGGATTCAGAGTTTGCAGCTCTTACCAGTTATTATACTCAAAACATACAGAAACAGCTGAAACAATTTAAAAATTGTGATTTTTCTCTGCCTGAAACTACTCCCATTCCATCCGATCTGCACAGATCATCAATCTATAGCATGTAAAAAGAGCCCGCCAACAGGCGGACTCTACTGATGATTCACCAAGGAGGCTGCGGTTTGTTCAAGTCCGCTTATGCTTGCCGCCATGCTGCTGATTCGTGTGTTTTGTTCTTCGGTGCTTGTTAATACTTCCTCTATTACGGCGCTCGTCTGATCGGTTACGGCTGAAACTGAAGCGGCCTCTTCTATAACCAGTGCTGTATTGCGGCTTAGATCCATCAATTGCTGCTCAAGTTCTGCAGAGCTTTCAGATGCTTCATGTACCCGTTCTAAAATTTGATTCATTCCGCTTTGCACAGAGCTTGCCACAGACAAACTGGAAGAAAAAGCATCATGGCCTTTTAGCATTTCTCCTGATGTCTGGTTCGTCTTATCCTTGATGCGATCCAGGATATCATGAATTCCCCCGGCTGATTTCTTCGAATTTTCAGCCAGCATCCGTATTTCCTTTGCTACTACAGAGAAGCCTTTGCCATGCTCTCCAGCCCTGGCGGCTTCTATGCCCGCATTTAGAGCGAGAAGATTTGTCTGTTCGGATAGATGGGTGATTGATTTAACAATCGATTCCACGTCCTTCGTTTCTCCCTGAAGTTCCTGAATAGAATCGGCTGCAATTTGAATCATATCAGACGCTTTTCCCATCTCTGCAGACAGTGTATTGATCTGAAGATGAATTTCTTCTACTGACCCTTTCGTCTCTTCAAACGATTCACGCATCTCCGCTGAAGCATTCCTGGCGTTTTCTGTATACGACCCAATGAGTTTAAGAGACTGGTCGATTTTAGCAGTGCTGGCGGCCTGATCCTCAGCTCCCGCCGCTATTTCTTTAAAAGCACCCGTGAGCCCTTCCGAAATTTCTTCAAGCGTGGAAGAGTCTGTTTTTAAATGACTCGTGTTTTTCGTCAGCTCTCCGAACGCAAGCTGAAGCTGGGCAAGCAGCCTCTCATTATTCCGGCTTTCCTCCTCGGCCTTTTTTAAACTGCTTTCAGCTGCAGTTCGCATTTTTTCACCCATAATACTCTGCAGGATCAGAGCTCCAATGATTAAGACCATGAACGAATTTAAGTTTACAGCCTCTATCCCCTTAACACCGGGGAACATCGTTTCGCCATGTATAAAATAAAAGTAATTCGTCATCGCCAGGCCGAATAACCCAGCCGCGATCACATGACGGTAATTGTGGAAAAGGGTGCTGATGGCGATAAGATAGTAAGCCATAAAATAAGATACAATGGTAGGCTCCATCTTCATCATAACTGCTCCAAGAACAGCAATGCTGACGATCGCCAGATAACTCATTTGGTTAACCAGCCATTTTTTCACCACCAGGAAAGTGAATACGGTTCCAACCGCGAGCCCAAAACCACCCAGCGTTAGCATGAAAGCAGTGCTTGCTCCTGTAATCCAGTAGGCTGCCAGGCCAAGAAGCAAGGAGCCCCAAATAATATACATCATTAGTTTATTCCGCTTTTGCATGTGCATTTTGCTGTGTTCCAAACCGGATCCCCCACCGCTTCTGTTTAATCGTTAAAATTGCCTTCATTATCTGTCTGATGCTATATGTCTAATATCGGCAGAATTGTGACATGTTTAAAGACAGAAACCGCGGAAAAGAGAAAAACAGTCCGCCTCGTAAGCGGACTGCCAAGTTTATCTTTGGTTCACTTCTGCTGCTGTTTTGCTTTCTGTTTCCTCTGCAGATTCTTCTGCCCTGAGGAAGATCATTCCGTTCCCCTGCGCTTTTTTAGACAGACCGATCGAAACAGTGTTTTTACAGAGCTGCGCATATACCTCAGGCTCTGTTAACCGCCTTCCAAATTCCTGCTCTTCCTTTTGAATCAGGAGAGCTGCGGCAGCCGAAGCATGCGGCGTTGCCATTGAGGTGCCCGAAAGTTTTGCATATTTATTGCCCGGGTAGGCAGATACGACATTTACACCCGGAGCAACCAGATCAATTTCGTCATTGGTGTTTGAAAACTCGGCCAGCTGCTTCTTTTCATCGATCGCGCCGACCTGAATGACTTCTTTGTAATAGCCTGGATAGGCTTTCTCGACCGTTTCTTCCCTTGAATCCCCTTCATTTCCTGCTGCACATATGACGAGGATGTCTTTTGCGACCGCCTCTTTAATCGCAGCATGGAGCTCAGGAACATCATCCGGGCCTCCGAGGGACATGGAAATAATACGGACCGTTTCTCCACTGTCGCCTTTCCATTCAGAAGCATACCGTATCGCCTCGATGATCCCTTCGTACGACCCGCTTCCGTCATCCCCCAGAACTTTCAGGATCAGCAGCTTTGATTCAGGTGCGCCTCCTGCTACCCCCTCGCCGTTCAATGCAGCTGCGATGGTACCTGCTACATGGGTTCCGTGAAAATGAGAATCACTGAAATCTCCTTCTTCTCCACCTGTAAAGTTTTTACCGCCGATAACGCGGTCTTTTAAGTCCACATGGGAGGTGTCGCAGCCTGTATCGAGGACTGCTACCACACAGTTCCCTTTTACTTCACTGTCCCATAGCTCGGGAGCGTTGATCAGGCTGATTCCATATGGGATTTCTTCCTGTGCTGAATCAAATACTTCTTCAAGCTTAAACGGTATTAAACGAACTTTGCTCATTTTCTTGTCCTCCTTCAGTTTTTTTGAAGAATCAAGTAACCGAACACTTGTTCTTATTATACCATATCCTGCTTATCAAAAACCATTTTATTTTTATTTCAATTTGCGTATGTCATCCATGAACCGATAGACCGGTAGCTTTTCACCAGGCTCTGATTTTATGAAGCCGAAGCTCTCATAGCTGTCCACAGATTCCGGTTCAAGTGAAAGGGAAAGCAGTCCTGCCTGCGGCTGGGCTGTAAGAAAAATGATGCTTCCTTTAGGAACAGTCACCTTTTCCTTCTGAACTTTCGTTTTAATTTTGCTGACTTCGATGCCTTCGTACTTTCCATCCGCTTCTTTTTCGGTTACCTGGAAAGTTTCCGCATCAATTACCAGATCTTTTTTTACAGTGAAACTTTTAAGTCCCTGATCTCTTAACTTGGCAGCTGCCAGTTCCTCACCCGTCTCAAGTATGTAAGCAGTAGGACGTTCCCTGGTCAGGACTGCTTTTGCCTTGGAGGCACTCTTATACTTAACGGGCACTTCCTTAACCGAGCCGGATTTAATATCCACCATTTCAAGGGTTTTCCCTTCAATCTCCTTGTTTTCGCTGTCGATCACAATCGGGTCCTTGTCATTTGCCATAAGACCTTTACGGATGAGCTTCAGCCTTTCTTTTACTACTTCTGTTTTCACTTTACCGGCTTGTTCAGCTGTGAGCCGAATGATCTTTTCATGTGTGGCGATCTGGGCAGCTGTTCTTCTGGAAAAGTTTTCTCTTCCTATGCCGATTCCCCTCGTTTCAACCAAAAACGAAACCGCCGGTGAGAGACCGAACGCATTTCTGCCGATTCTCGCCTCTGTACTGCCTTCTTCCACCTCAATTTCGCCGTTACTGTTCATGCCTGATGTATAGTAAGGTTCATTGGAAAAATTCTGCTTGTCCAGAGCCTCTTCTGTATTCTCAAGAAAATAATCGTCTGAGAGTGTTCTAATATTCTTGGGGATGTTTAAATTTTTCCCGGAAAGCAGCAGCAGGTCATGGTACTTTAGCAGGCCGATTTTTGCAAATTCCTGTCCTACACCGTATTCATGAGCATCGATCACAACCTCCGGCATGTATCGGTTAAATTCCCTGTGGACCGCCTTCACTTCTTGGGATTCAAGCTTGACATGATCCCGGTTTCCATCCAGTCCATTTTCAAGCTGTCTTTTAAAAAGGAATGAGCCGTCCGGATTTATACGCGGAATGATGATAACGTTGATTTTATCCAGTACTTCGTCTCCAAGCTTTCCAGACATTTTTTTTGCCATTGCCAAAACCGCTTCCCCTGCAGCAGGCTCATTCCCGTGAATTTGACCTTGAAGCCATACAGTAGGCTTTAGCGAAACCCCGGATTTGGAGATCTTCCGGTCCTTGGAAAAATACAAAGCGAGAATCGGACGCCCGGATTGGGATGTTCCAATCGATTTTACAGAAAGGTTCTTCGTTTCTTTCTTCAGCCCTTCCACATACTTTTCCAGCTCTTCCTGGGAGGTGAAAGAGTTTCCTTCTCTTGCAAAAGCAGGAGTCTGCACTTCTGGCGGTACCTCTGGGTAAAGCTTCAGCACCTGCTCAGGCTGGCTGTACTGTTTTCCGTAATAAGGGGTTTCTGCGGCGTCTGCAGCTGGATTTCCGGAAGCGAGGATCAGCCCTGCAGAGGCAGCAGCCAGTCCCCATTTTTTCCACTTCGTCATCTAAACACTCCTCTCCTTCTATATTTCCAGTATAGAGAAATTCAATAATTATCTAAATATTATGAAATATGTGATTTTATGATGAGGCTTTCTGCTCAGAAGGAGGAATACTGCCGAAAAAACGGGGAAAATGCCTCATTTAAGCAGGCTTTACGGCTCCGGCTTTAATAAAGGCAAGCTTTGCTATTGTCATGATCGAAAGGCTGAACAGGCTGCTCCCTAAAAAGAGCATAAGCACAGGCAGCATTCCTGCAAGAAGGTAAAACAAGCAAACCGCTGCAATCATGGAGAGCGAATGAAACGGATGTGACAGGGCAAATAGGAAAGCAAGTCTTACAGCCTTAACAAATCCTGCCTGAAAATGGACATAGACTGGAAAAACAAATAAAAATGCCAGAATGAAGATAAAAATCGAGATCGCCGCCAGGAAGTAAAGAACCATCCCAATCGTTCCACCCAATGTCATCGCAGCCCTTAAATAAAAATACAGGACAAATCCGGCAGCAAGAAAGCTCCAGCCAATCTGGTTGGCGATCAGCCAGTCCTTCCTCCACGTCTTTTTAAAGACAGCGAGAATCGGCACATCTGATTCCCCTTGCAGCCATTTTCTAAGAACCGTATACATGGACACAGTTGCCGGAAAAATTCCGGCTCCCCCTAAGCCAGCTAACGTAAATCCAAGCCATAGTACCTGTACATAGACCAGCTTCATTATCCATTCCATCGTCCGGTATAATCCCGTTGCCATCGCCATTCCCTCCTAAACAGAGAAGCCCGGCCGATAAAGACACAAGCCAGGCTGCTGCTGATTTTTATCCCTCTGTATAGCGCTTATAGGCGTCTTCATGAACCTTGATCAGCTGATCGACTCCCATTTCCTTCAGACGCTTTGTGAACTTGCTGAAATCAACCGGTTCTGCTCCCATCATCCATTTCTGAATCATCTCATCACGGTATGTCATGATTTGCAGGCCGATATCATTTTTTATTTTCTCTTCCTCTTCTGTAAAATTCAGAGCTGGAACTTCTTTGAGGAAGTAATCATTCTTCACATATTCCTCGACTCCTTTTAATGCAAGAGGTGCCATCCATTGTTTTTCATATTCAAAATCCTGCTGATAAGCGAACATGATTTGAGCGCCTTTTGCCCGCAGAGCACCCGGAACATCAGGAGAACTCAACACTTCTTTCGTGAATTTCGGCTCTCCGTTCTCAAGTGTGTACGTGTCGCCTTCCACCCCATAGTTCATCAGCCTGCGGCCTTCCTCGGTGAAGAAATAATCAAGGTACTTAATGGCAGCGACCGGATCTTTTACAGAGTGCCCGACGGCCACTCCCGTATAGTTGTTGAACGGAGAACGGATGGTCGGTTCCACACGCTCGCCCTTAGAGTTTTCCGGAGGGGCCATTGGAATCAGGTTAAAGTCAGGCGTATGCTTCTTGGAAATATCATTATACGTAACCGTGCTCGCGAACCAGTCATGTGTGGAGCCTCCAGTATTGTTGCCGAAGAGAACATCCCTTGAAGTTGCACCGCGGGTAAAGATTTCCGGATCGATTAAGCCTTCTTCATACCACTTTGCCAGGTTTTCCATCGCTGCTCCAAAGTCTTTTTCCATCGGCCCGTAAACGACTTTATTATCCTTTAGATAAAAATCACCATATCCGCCCCAAAGACTTGCCAGGTCAAAGATCCGCTGATTGATGCGGGTAAACAACGGGACTTCATCCGCTTTTCCATTGCCGTTTGGATCTTTTTCTTTAAATGCTTTTAGAACAGTGTAATACTCATCTACCGTCTGAGGGACCTCAAGCCCCAGTTTATCCAGCCAGTCCTGACGGATAAACCAGCCCTCTGCTGCTTCACCGTCGGCAATGAACGGGAGGTAATAAAGGTGCCCGTCAGCAGCTTTGGAAACTTTCATGATTTCAGGCATTTTATCCAGATAGCTTTGGATGTTCGGAGCATGCTCCTTGATCAGGTCTTCAAGCGGGATAAACGCCCCTTCTTTACCGTATTTGTTCAAGTTTTCCTTTTTCTCAAATACGAGATCCGGAATCTTGCCAGACGCGATCATCAGGTTAAAGGCTTCTTCGCTCTTCGTTGAGGACTTCGGTGCAACTCCTTTAAGGCTGACATTCGTCACTTCGGATGCCTTTTTAAAGGTGCTCCAATTGTCATCAAAAATAACCTGGCCGTCATTGTAATGAAGGTGGATTGTCATTTCGACCGGCTTGTCGCTTACCTTCGGCCCCTTTGATTCCGCATTCTCTTTTTGCTCTGTTTTCTCTTTCGGAGCGGTAGTGGTGCTGCTGCATGCAGTGGCTGTAAAAACAAGCATTCCTGAAGCTAAAACGAATGACAGCTTTCTTCCTTTACCCATTGCGGATCCCCCTTTAATTAGAAAGCATTATTCTTTAATCCCGCCAAGCATCGTCCCTTTAACAAAGTATTTCTGCAGAAACGGATAGACAATAAGAATTGGCAGGATGGATACAAAAATAGTCGCGTAAATAATGGTCTCCCGTGAAAATTCCATCATGACGTCTGCGGTGGCTAGCACCTGCTCGCTTACCGTCATTTCAACAATCAGCTTTTTCAGCATAACCTGAAGCGGGATCTTGCTTTCATCATTTAAGAGAACCATCGCCCAGAAATAGCCGTTCCACCTGGCTACTGCGTAGAACAGCCCGACTGTAACGAGAGCCGGTTTTGAGAGCGGCAAATAAATTTTCATCAGGATCTGCAGGTCATTTGCCCCGTCCACTTTCGCAGATTCTTCAAGCGAGTCGGGAATCGACTGAAAAAAGCTTCTCAGGATAAATACAAGAAAAGTAGAGATGGCGAACCCAACGATGATACTCGTTCTTGTATCAAGCAGGCCAAGCTCTTTAAAATTCAGATAAGTTGGAATGATGCCTGCCTGGAACCACATGGTAAACGCGATGAAGAAAGCGATAAACGCTTTGCCGCGCAATCTCTTTTTTGAGAGCGGATAAGCCCCGCAAATGGTCAGCAGCAAATTGACTGCAGTCCCAATAACCGTGTAAAAGATGGTGTTCCCATATGCGGTCCAAATCGCCGGGTCCTCAAGCACCTTTGCATAGGACAGAAAGGTAATCTCTTTTGGAAAAAGAATCACCTCTCCTGCAATAACAGACTGAGCCGAGCTGATCGATGCTGAAAATACATAAATAAACGGGTAGATACAGACAGCAGCCAGCAGGGCTAAAAAAATGTAAATGAGAAGATCAGTGAAGCGTTCACCTTTGCTTTTTTTCATTTGCCCCACCTACCATAAACTGTTTTCTGTGAATTTTTTGCTGAGCTTATTCGCGGTCACGACGAGAATCAGACCGACAATGGAATTGAACAGACCGGCAGCTGCGCCAATTTCATATTCTCCGCCCTGCAGTCCTGCACGGTAGACATAGGTATTGATTACATCCGCCGTCTCATACGTACTTGGCTGGTAAAGAAGAATGATGGCTTCATAGCCCACTTCAAGAAAAGCTCCGATTTGAATGAGAAAAAGAATGATGATGGTGGGAAGAATCCCAGGGATGGTCACGTGCCACATCTGCCTCCACCGGTTGGCTCCGTCCATCTTGGCTGCTTCATAAAGGGCCGGATTGATCCCGGCAATCGCGGCAAGATAGATGATGGCATTAAAACCGACATCCTTCCAGATGTTCATGCTTGTAAAAATGGTTCGGAAATACTCAGATTCTGTCAGAAAATATGTTTTTTCCCCTCCCAGTCTCTCAATGAGCAGATTGACGAGCCCGTTGGTCGGAGCAAGCATATTTGTAATGATTCCGGTGATGACAACGATTGAAATAAAATGAGGCAGGTAGGTGAGCGTTTGAACTGTGCTTTTAAATACTTTGTTTTTCACCTCATTAATGAGAATCGCAAGCAAGATCGGTGCCGGAAAGCCGAATACGAGGCCATAAATGCTGATCAGCACCGTGTTTGTTAAGGTGCGGATGAAATACTCGCTCTCAAAAAAACGGATGAAATTTTCAAATCCAACCCAGGGACTTTCAGCAATCCCCTTAAATAAACTGTAATCTTTAAAAGCAATCTGCAAACCGGCCATCGGTTTGTACTGGAAGATCAGGTACCAAAGAATGAATGGAACGAGCATCAAGTATAAATACCGGTCCCGGATCAAGCTGTTTTTGACTGATAGTAAGAAAGGAATTTTTTCCGGCTTTACTTTTACTTTTGGTGCTTTACTTTCCAAGACTGGCGACTCCAATTTCCCCCTCCTCCTTGTAAGCGCTTTCTATGTTGTCATCTTACATTCAGACGGGGCTTTCCTTCTATCGCAATTTTTCCGGTCAGTCTTCATTTCTTTAAAAAAGTATAAATAATGAGTGCAAAGTGAAAGTATTGCAGATAAATCCCCTGTTTATGAGCCTTCCGACTTCTCATATTGCCCGGGTGATAATCCCACGTATTTCTTGAAAATACGGATGAATGTATTAACGTTGTTATAGCCTACGAGCTTTGAGGCTTCATGGACTTTTATCTTCCGTCCGGCCAGCAGTTCCTTTGCTTTTTGAATCCGGTACCTGTTCAGATACTCTTTATAGTTTTCCCCTGTATGTTCTTTAAAAATAGTGCTGATATAGCTTGGAGTCAGCTGAAAATGATCCGATAAATCCTGGAGCGACAGATCTTGATGATAATGCGCTCTGATGTAGTTGACAATCTGCCCCGCTGCAGTTGCTCCCTGGCCGCTCGAAACAATTCGGTCAGACGCACTTGTGAATATTTTCACGATTTCTTCCTTCAGCGTTTCCCTGTCCTTGATGCCGCTCAGCTCAAGGTGGAGCATTTCATCCCTTGGTGCTTGAGAAGCGGACTGTACGATCCTGTTCACTGTTCCTGCCATCGCAAAAATAAACTGGGAGAGGGCAAATTTATCGAGGCTTCTCTTCTCCACGTTTTCCGAAACAATCCGGTCCAGGATCTGGAAACCTTCTTCTCTCCGGCCCTGAACAAAAAACTGAATCAGTTCCTTTTCCACTTCCAGCGGATAGAAAAAGGTCTGTTTTTGTTTGAGAAGCTCCCCTTCCCAGCATAAAACCTGTTTTTTCTCAAACATTATCCTGCTCCCCAGCAGATCAGCAGCCTGCTGAAAGGACAGATCAATATTTTCAAGCCCTGATGCTTCCCCCCCAATCGCAGCCGTTACAGAACGGCGGATGGCAGGGTCCAGCATCCCGAGAGCTGCCGACGTTCGATCCTTTAATTCGTCTGCGGATAGACCTGTTGTGATCACAGCAAACCGGGATGAATCGAGCTCGGCAGCTTCTGCATATCCATTGCTTCCGAATACATCCTTTAATAGTGCTGTGATTTCTTCTCTCAGTTTGCTTCTCCCCTGATTGGACATGGGGATGCCAAACTCGACGATCATGACGGAAACCAGGTTCTTATACGGTTCAAGCTGGTAAAGTGAAATCCCCTTTTGGATGGTTTGTTCATCTGCGAGTCCGTGCAGAGCATCCCACAGGAACTTGGCTTTAAGCGGAACCTGATGTTCCTCCATCAGAGTCGTTAATTCACGGTTGACCTTTTCTATATTCCTGGCAGTCTTCTGTACGAAAACAAATTCATCCTCACCGGCTTTCATGGCATGGTTCTCTTTAAAAGCAGAGACCATGCTGTACACGGGCTTGTATGTGTGCCAGATCAAAACCGAAGCGATAAGGACCCCTGCCAGCAGCAAGCCTGCCGGAAGCAGCGCCATTGTAAGCCACTGACCGTTTTGTTCCGTCTGAGGGGGTTTCTCCGGAGTAATGTATACGTAGGTCAAATCCTTTAGACTGCTGGAACCGGCGGAATGAATGATATGGCCTTTTCTTTTAAACTTTGAATAATGAGAGATTTGTTCATTCCTGCTGGCCATTTCTTTCGGAAGGTTTCCAAGGTCGACCTGTGCCCTTTTGTCCAGCGGAAGGACATTTTCTTCCGATACAAGCATAAGAGCGTCTTTCCCGTTTTCAAGAGACTCCGGCAGAAACGCTATTTTTTTAAAGGATAAAAAGAAAAATACTGTATTCTTGCTGCTTACACGGTATTTTTTAATCAGGGTAAGCGTGTCTGCCGCAGATGGCCCAGTTACCGTAATCGTCCGGAAATAGCTGGACCAGCTCGTATCTCTTGCAAAAGCTTCAAAATTCCGGACTGACTCCTTAGACATATCAAGCTGCTTGAAAAAGTAATCGGTTGGTAGCGTATAGGCAGATGTGATGACCGTGTTATCGTTATGCTGCATCATGGCAATATCATAGTCATAATTTGAAAAAGCGGTCTTGTTCCTCTGAATCTCCTTTAATACAAGACCCATGTAATAATTCTTCAGATTCGGTTTCGTGCCGGCCGTATACTGCTTGAAGGCATCACTCGTTTCAAGCTGGATCATGCCGTTCAGTGCCACCTGGATCCGCTGATCCATCATCTCCTGTGCCTGCTGCAGCAATAGCTTCTGCGTGCTGTTCCGCTCCATCTTTGCAATTTCATCATTTTTTGCATAATAGACGCCGAGAGCCCCGATTGTATAAAGAAGAATGACTGTACAAAAGGAAAAAATCAATGTCCTAAAGAACTTGCTTTTCCACAATTTTACCGCCCCCCATCCATTCTCTGTATGTTCTATATGTTCGATCTCCAAACTTCCAATTCCTTCTATTTTAACCCGGAAGCTTTTCTGCTCTGCAAGCTTTTCCTTTTGCTAAAGCATATGCTCACATATGCCATTCATTTGAATTTCAGCTCATTCTCTTGTAAAATATCAAACTGTGTTTGTATTGAACGGTATAAAAATAAAAAAGGAGGCGCATAACATGCTTCTTGCAGATACCAAACCGGTAAAAGCAGAAGAGATCCTCGAGGAAAAAGAAGAACTGGAGATGCAGCTATACAGAATGCAGGCCAATATAAAGGACATCGCAAAGGACACCAAAGGCGAAATCCTTGGAATTGACCAGACAAAAGAAGACAAATGGGTCATCGTACATGCTGTGGACGATGGAAATGCCTGCAAAATTATGATTAATGACTGTGAAACATCCTACCGCGGCAAGTGGGATTTTTCCATTCAGGCAACGTATAAATCGGAGGATACAATCAAAATCGGGGACATTAAAGGCCCCGCCGGCAAAGGCTATGGCTCGATCTGCATGCAATACTTAAAGCAGAAAGCGCATAAGCATAATATCCCCTACATCATCGGGGACATTGCCGAAAGAGACTGGAACCACCTCGACCGGCTGCTTCATTTTTACAAAAAGCACCACTTCGATGTAAAACTCGACCGTGACAGCAAATGCGGGAAAATTATATGGACAGGATGAAGCTGCAGCCATGCAGTTTTTTTTTGCAGGCAGATTTTTGAGCCTGCACATTGGCTGATAGTGATAAAGTCCTTTTCTATCCTATATGGGAGGGATTTCACTGCTCCTTCCCGTAGTGTATGGGGAGACGGCAGCGAAGGAGGAGAAAAATTGGACAACGAATTGGCCGCCATTTTGCAGCTCAAGGAAATCACAACAAAAGAAGACCGGTATGAGCCATACGCCTGGTACAGCCGAATGAGAGAAAACGAGCCAATACGGTTTGATGAATACAGACAGGTATGGGACGTGTTCCGCTATGAGGATGTTAAAACCGTCCTGGAGAAAAAAGACATATTCTCATCCAACCGCTCCAGAAATGCGGAAAGAGAAAAATCACCGATTGAACAAAGCCTGATCAGCATCGACCCGCCGAAGCACACGGCGATGCGTTCCCTCGTCAACCAGGCTTTTACACCAAAAGCAATGAAAAGCTGGGAACCAAGAATTGTACGAATCGCCGATGATCTGTTACGTCCGCTTCAGCCCGGGAGTGAAATCGAGGTCGTAGAAGCTCTTACCTATCCCCTGCCAGTGCTCGTCATCGCCGAATTAATGGGGGTGCCGTCAGATGATCAGGCCAAGTTCAAAGAATGGTCAGACTGGGTCGTCGCAGGCCCTAAAGACAATTCGCCCGAAGAACTGCAAAAGCTTGCCCAGAACCAAATGAGGACTTATCAGGAACTGCACAACTATTTTGCCGGAATCATCGAGAAGAAGAAGCTCGATCCTGCAGATGATATTATTTCGGTTCTGACTGCATCCTCAATCGACGGTGAAAAGCTTACAGATGAAGAAATCATCGGCTTCTGCATCCTCCTGCTTGTTGCAGGAAATGAAACAACAACAAACCTCCTGTCCAATACCCTTTACTCGTTTATGGAATATCCGGATCAATACCGAAAAGTAAAAAACGATCCGGACCGCTTTTTAAAAACTGCAGTGGAGGAAGGCTTAAGATTCCGTTCTCCTGTCCAGTCCATGTCAAGGCTTACAAAGGAAGATGTCGTGCTCTCAGGGCAGCATATTCCAAAGGGAAGTTTCGTATTCGCCTGGATGGGCTCTGCAAACCGAGATGAGACCATCTTCAAAGATGCCCATACATTTATGATTGACAGGAAACCAAACCCGCATCTCGCTTTCGGAAAAGGCATCCACTTCTGCCTCGGCTCTCCTCTTGCAAGAATGGAAGCGGAGATCGTTCTTAAAGGCTGGATGGATAAATTTCCGGATTTCCGTCTCAGCAGTTCCCATGAACTGAACCCGATTGAAAGCACTTTTGTCTACGGGTTAAAAGAATTAAAAATCAAAACTCTCTGACTGCTTCCAGTGTGTATAATGGAAGAAAAGGGGTGGGATGATGGGATATAATGCCGGAGACGTTCTCTTTCAGCTTTTCAGTTTCAGCCTGCTCTTCTTTGCCGGAGCTGTCATCGTAAGATTTTTCCGGTCAAGCTCACGCTCCAAACAGCAGCTCGGCCGAATCGAAAAAAAGCTCGACAGGCTAATGGAAGAAAGAAACAGCAGATTTTAGCATCCGGCCCACTGCGGCCGGATTTTTATTTACATAGGAAAAAGGGTAACACCCATACTAAATAAGGAAAGGAGAGATCGATTTATGGAATACGGCAAAGATTACAAGAAAATCCCTGCATTGTCCACCGCCAGCGGGTCAACATATGAGGCAGCTCCCGGAGTACTCGTTAAAACCGTCCAAATCGCTAACGTCTTTCTTATTCAGGATTTGATGGTAAAAGACAGCTGGTTCCTGGTCGACGCCGGAATGCCCGGTTCTGCTGACGCCATTATCTCTTTTTCCGAAGAAGTCCTGCCCAAAGGAGTCATACCAAAAGCCATCATCCTGACACATGGCCACTTCGACCATGTCGGAGCCATAATCGAACTCGTCCAAAAATGGAATATCCCAGTCTATGCCCACCAGCTCGAGATTCCATATCTGACAGGGAAAAAAGATTATCCTGAAGGAAGCACTCTTCCAGAAGGAATCATGGCCAAGCTTTCACCCTATTATCCAAATGAATCCATCAACCTCGGTGAGCACGTAAGCGAGCTTCCCCCAGATGGAACCATCCCGTTCCTGCGAGGCTGGAGATGGCTTCACACACCAGGCCACACTGAAGGCCACATCTCCCTCTTCAGAGAAGAAGACCGGGTAATGATTGCCGGCGACGCCTTCGTCACTGTCCGGCAGGAATCTCTTTACCATGTACTGATCCAGGATAAAGAAATCCATGGCCCTCCCCAATACTTTACATTCGAATGGGAAAAAGCAAAAGACTCCGTCATCAAGCTTCAAGAGCTGAAGCCATCAGTTTCCATCACAGGCCACGGTAAAGCAATGGAAGGAGCTGAGCTTGAAGACGGCCTACGTGAACTGGTGCTGAGGTGGGAGGAAATAGCGGTTCCTGACCGCAGGCAGAATATGTGATAAGGCATTCGAAAGATTCCGGACAGTCCTGAAATTCAAGGCTGTTTTTTGTGGGCATATTCAATCAGCCGCAGCTCGTAGGTGCGGCCTTTGTTTTTGCCGGAGGGTTTGAGGTTGAGGGATTGGAGGAGGCGGGTAGCTCCGGCCGAAGAAGGGATACCAAGGAACTCCCTTGCTGCTTTGTTTGAAATGACTGAATCAATGAGTAGTCCATAATCATCAATCGCATTCAGATGTGCTGTTTTGGACTTGCTTTTACACAATCTGCAAAACCAGTTCCCATGGATTCTTTCTGTTTTCCTGCCACATTCCTGGCAAAAAACACCCGAAATAATATCGCTTTTTTTAATCTCGAATCTGTCCATAATAGGCTGATTATTTTCTGTATGCTGTTTGTTCAGTGTTTTAACCATTCTTTTCAAATCTTTGTCAGTCAATATGCGTTTCTTATATGTTTTTTGAATCTCCGTCACAACGGAAAGCAGCTTTCCGGCATGAATAACAGTCTTTTTTAAGACATGCTCATAGCTGGATACCGTTTTAATAATGGTTCTTGGATTGCTTATAACGACAAGGTCGAGGATCGGAAGCTTTGTAAACTTATTCGTTTCAAGCCAGTCTCCAAAATGTTTTTCCAGGCGGTCGGCCTGAAGAATCGGATCGGCAAAAGCTGTCTCCACGCCATCTTTTGTACGAACAAATTGGTTGAATGCCGGATCAAAATGGATGGTTCCTGCGATATTCTTAATCTCGAGAATCAGTACGAAACAGGGCGTCAGGACTAAGCTGTCAATCTGAAAATACCTGGATTGTATTGGAAGCCGGAGATCATGCAAAATAGTCAGATTTTTATGATCAGCATAGGTAAGCTGATAATCTGCTGCAAGTTCTCCTTTGTACCCTGCAGTTCGTTTTAGGATTTCTTCCTGGATAGCTGAATACTTAGGATGATCGGGAGGGAGTCTGCGTGCTAATGCTTGCAGTTTGAGTAGGTATAACGGGGTTTTGCGTTCCTTGGCTATCATTCTGATGCTCCTTTTAGTGGGATACGTGAGTATTCTATGTTCGGTCGGCCAATTCCTTTGTAAAAACAGCGGTAATTTCAGCGGGATATTTGTTTATCTTCGAAATTTTGTCTTTATCTCCGAAATTAAAATTTTATCTTCGAAACGATTAATATTTCTTCGAAAAAAATCATTAATCTACGAAAATGAAGATATATCGATTTTTCGACAAAAACCGCGCGGCTCTGGAGCTGAGTTACGCCACACCCCATTACTTACGAACCTCGTTCAGTACACCACCCAACAAAAAAAAGCCGCTTACAAAGCGGCTCCTCCTGTTTCTCTTTGTACAGCTGCGTTTTTCCCGGTACTTTTCCTGCTTTTGCGCTCTCTAGACTCCAGCCTTCTTGCTACGAGAGATAGCGTGAAGTTGACGGCGAAATAAAGGAGAGCGGTCAGCAGGAAGATTGGAATGACGTAGTTGACGTTTTTGCCATTGATGATCTGGGCGTTGTGCATGAGTTCAGGCATGGCGATGACGACGGCAAGCGATGTGTCTTTGAGAAGCGAGATGAATTGGCTGACGATGGGAGGAACCATTCTCCGCAAAGCCTGCGGCAGAATGATGTGCCACATCGTCTGCATCCAGGTCAGACCGGATGAGCGGGCTGCTTCGATTTGTCCTTTTTCGATCGAATTCAATCCGCTTCGGACGATTTCAGAGATCATCGCCGACTCGAATACGATGAGTGCGGTAATCGCAGCGGTGATGACATCTAGCTTGATTCCGATTTCAGGCAAAGCGAAATATGTAAAGAAGATGATCAGCAGCAGTGGGAGGTTCCGGATGATTTCGACCCAGACCGCCGTGAGCTGCGACAGCACTGGAATTTTTGCGTAGCGCAAAATTCCGAGCAGGCTTCCGATGATAAAACTGAAGATGATCGCGATGACTGCCATAATCAATGTATTCAGCAATCCCGCAAATAAATAGCCAAGGTTTCCCGGTGAGTATGCTCCTATAAAGTCCATTCTTTGCTCCCTCCTTTATCCGCTTACTGCCAGGCGGCGTTCCAGGTAGCCGACAAAGAGACTGAGCGGGATGGTTAACACGAGATAGAACATGGCAACAAAAATATACGTATCAAAGGTGACATACGTTGCCGAGGCGACCGAATCTCCAAAATACATTAAATCCAGCCCGGCGATGACTCCGAGGATGGAAGAGTTTTTCACGAGATTGATAAACTGGTTGCCGAGCGGCGGGATAACAATTTTAATGGCCTGCGGAAGGATTACGAACCGCATGGACTGAAGATACGTGAGTCCGGATGCCCTGGCTGCTTCCATTTGCCCTTTATCAACCGACTGAATACCCGCACGGACGGCCTCTGCGATAAAAGCGGCCGTGTAGATGGTAAGAGCAACGGTTCCTGATTGGTATCCATCAAGCCTGGAACCTAATGCAGGGAGGCCGTAGTAAAAAAAGAAGGCGATCAGTATCAGCGGAATATTCCGGACAAACTCCACATAGATGGCGCCGGCAGCATTGAGAATTTTGACCGGGGCGATTCTCATGACTGCGATGATGACTCCGAGCACGAAGCTGCAGATGAGGGCAATCACACTGGCCTTTACCGTATTGCCGAAGCCTTCCAGGTACACGTCCAGATTGTTGGTCAGAATGGTAAAGTCTAGCATAGCGTCCTCCTTTCAGGCAGAAAACGGGCGGACATAGAGCCCGCCCTTGCCGCTTCTATTCTTCCTTGATCCATTTTTGCTTGATTTTATCGTATTCGCCGCTGTCTTTTAGCTCTTTCAAAAATTCATTCACATACTTGGTGAATTCATCGTCCCCTTTTACGATGGCAATTCCGTATGGTTCCTCTGTGAACGGTTCACCAGTCAGCTCATAGTTGGAATCCTGTGCAGCCATTCCGTATAGGATGGAGTTGTCTGTTGTCAGTGCATCTCCCTGTCCTGATTTAAGCGCGGTAAAGGCTTCCGCGTAGTTTTCAAATTCAAGAACCTGCGCATCTGGAGCTTTTTCTTTTACATTTGTAACAGATGTAGATCCTTTAACTGCAAGTACTTTTTTGCCCGCGAGATCTTCGACACTTTTGACGTCGCTTCCTTTCTTAACGAGAAGAGACTGGCCTGCTTCAAAATAAACATCTGTAAAATTCACTTCTTTTTTTCGTTCTTCCGTAATTGTCATAGTTGCGATGATGGCATCAATGTCCCCGTTTTGAAGCATTTGCACACGGGTTTTGGATGTAACTTCCTTCAGTTCAATTTTGCTTTCATCCCCAAGAATTTTCTTGGCAAGCGCTTTGGCGATATCGATGTCAAAGCCTTCAACTTTACCGCTTGCAGGGTCTTTGTAGCCGAATAGATTCGTATCATATTTTACTCCGACCACGAGCTTATCCCGGTCTTTAATCGCTTTCAGTGTGTCCTTTTTCTCACTTGATGCTGAATCGCTGCCTCCGCAGCCTGCTGCCAGAGCCAGGATGAAGACAAGAACCGCAGTGAAAATCCATCTCATTTTTTTACTCATTTTTTACATCCCCCTGTTATTTATATATTTGCTGCCGGGTGTCTGTGATCTAATGATTCAGCACCCTGCTTAAAAACATTTTGGCTCGTTCTTCTTTCGGATCAGTGAAGAACTCCTGAGGTTTGCTGTCAACAAGGATCCTTCCGTGATCCATGAAGACAATCCGGTTTGCCACTTCCCTGGCGAAGCCCATTTCATGGGTCACCACAACCATAGTCATGCCGTCTTTCGCAAGAGTTTTCATGACATCCAGCACTTCTCCGATCATCTCCGGATCAAGGGCTGAAGTTGGTTCGTCAAAGAGCATGATATTCGGCTTCATCGCGAGGCCTCTTGCAATGGCTACCCGCTGCTGCTGTCCGCCGGAAAGCTGGGATGGATAGGAATCCGCCTTCTCTGGAATCCCGACTTTCTCCAAGTAATACATAGCTGTCTGCTTTGCTTCCTGATCAGATACCTTTAGAGCTTTTTTTGGAGCAAGGGTTATGTTTTCAAGCACTGTTTTGTGAGGATATAAATTAAAGTGCTGAAAGACCATTCCAATGTTTTTCCGCAAGCGGTTAATATCGGATTTTGGTTCATGAACCGGCACTTTGTTTACGACCAGTTCACCATCCGTAATCGTTTCAAGGCGGTTGATGCAGCGGAGCATCGTACTTTTGCCTGAGCCGGAAGGACCGACTACGACTACAACTTCTCCTTCCTTTACTTCAAGATTAATGTTTGTCAATACTTGAAAATCTCCAAAGTGCTTATTGACACTGCGAAAAGCAATCAATCCTTCACCCCCATTTACGTATGAATAAAACTAGAAAAATATGAATTTTCTGACTCAATAAAGTATAATTCTGCCTATTTTTAAAAAATCCTTCATAGAAATTAGAAATTTCTTTAAATTTCCCTAAATTTTGTCATACTTCGCATAATAAAAAGCTCCGCACTTTGTGCAAAGCCTTATTTCCCTTCCCGATAACGCAAATAGCTGAAGTTTTCGGTAGGCAGTTCTTTTATGATTTGTCCGCTGGCATCTTTATATATTTCATACTCACGGTACGTTTCAACTTTATACGGCACACCTTTGTCCTGAATTTGTTTTGTACCGACCAGCCGGCTTTCCAGCTGAAAGGCACTTTCTTCTTCTCCATCCCCCAGTACTGCGGCCTCTTCTTCAGCGCTCAGCCGGACCGGACTGAAGGTGTCCTCTCTGCTGCTGTCCCATGCACTCATGTAAATTGAAGCAGCTATAATCAGCAAAGCCATGCACACAGCACCTAGACTTTTTTTCATCCGCTGCAGCCTCTCTTCTGTTTTTTTCTAATTTATTCAGGGAGAGAGAAAAACATGTCCAAAAGGAAAAGCAGATCCCGCCGGAATCTGCTTTTCGGATTAATTGATTAGATTTTCAGTTCCTTCGCCATTTCCTTCATCACGGTACTCAACCGCACTGCCGTCTTCAGCCCGGTGATAAATTCTGTAGCGTTCAATTGTGTTTTCAGGAGTATAGTAGATGAATACCTGTGCTTCGATTTTTCCTGCTTTAACAGCCTCAATGTCCGGATCAGCAGCAGCCGGCTCGTATCCTTCTTCTACCATATAATCATAGCGGTAGGCTTTCCCGTCCCCGGTTTCTACTTCTGCAGGACTTGTATTCTGAAGAACGGTTTCCGCCTCTTCTTTAGTCAATCCGATGGAAAGTTCGTCTCTCATTTCGAACGGGGAGACATAATGTGTAGGTTTTTCACTTTCCACTGGTTCTTCTGATTCCTGTTCCTCACCGGCAGCATCCGGTTCTGTACCCTTGTTTTCATCTGCCGGCTGTTCCTCGGATGCAGGATCTTCTTCTGAAGAAGCTGCTTCATCAGAAGATGCAGCTTCGTCCTGTGCCGGCTCTTCTGCCGGTGCGTTTTCTTCCTCAGACACAGGTTTCTCTTCAGGGGTCTCCGGCTGCGGATTCTCAGCCTGCTTGTTTTCTGTCTGCTTTTCTTCTGTCTCAGCAGCCGGCTGTGATTGTTTTTCGCCTGTCTCCTGTGACTGGCACCCGGCAGCCAGCATACATACTGACAGAAGTGCAATAATCTGTTTTACCATGATGATTCAGACCTCCCGAAATAATAATGATTCATTTACAGCTAAAAAAATGAAACAGTGGAAATACATTCAAGTTCATTCATACTATTTGTCGAAACATCGCACGAGATGGTTTCAGTTTTCATCCATTCTTTTTACCATATCAATATGAGGAATTCCGTCCTCGAGATATAATGCTGAAACATTCTTAAATCCATAGGATGTGTAGAAGCTGTTCAAGTATTCCTGAGCCTGAATTTTCACGGCAGTCTCCTCATTAGATAAGATCCGCAGCGCTTCTTTCATAAGTTCATGACCCAGCCCTCTACCTCTGTATTCTTTATGCACCATCACTCTCCCGATGGAGGCTTCTTTAAAAGAAACACCTGGCGGAAGAAGCCGGGCATAACAAGCGATTTTTCCGTCCTGCTCTTTATAAAGATGCCGGGATACAAGGTCTTTTCCATCTGCTTCCTGATAGGGACAGTTTTGTTCCACTACAAACACAGCAGTCCTCGCCTCAAGGATACTGTAAAGCTCAAGGGCTGATAATTGTTCAAACGTTTTTAGCGTCCAGCTCAAAAAGCGCCACTCCTTACCATTCTTTTTTGGAAAAAGGCTGCAGCCATTTGACCCCCTTCCGGTTCATCGGAAGGAGCTTTAGATCTGCAGCAAGATGACTGGCATAGCCCGCCAGTGAGGTATAAAACACACCATCCATCTGAAGATCCTGTTCGAGCAGATAGCCGATCCATCCAAAAAAGGCAAGGCCGATCAGCGAATGGGTAATTCCGCGATGCGGCTGCCGGGATGCGGCTGCAATGTAAATACCCATTAAAAGAATCCAGGTTTCATGCATAATAAAACCGGCTCCAAGAATCGCTGCTCCCGTCATAAACAGAACCGTCCGTTTTTTCATAAAGATCCTCGGAAGCACGAGCAGTCCTGCTCCGATCATCATTCCGGCCCATTGCTGTGTACCCCTCTCCGAAAAAGCACTGTCCCCTGCCAGCAAAGCACCGATAAGTGCCATTAGTCCATAAATCCATTTCTTTGAAGTAATTGTATTGGAGAGCTTCCCGTTCACGTCCAGGTCAGGCATTAATCCTGACAGCACCCCAATTCCAATCAATGATGCAGCTGTTACCGGATCTGCCTGCTGTCCATACGCGACAGCCATTCCGGCAGCACCGCCAATCAATGCATGTGAACTTCCTCTCATCTTCATTCCGCCTATTCATGCTGTTCTATGTACCTCTCTATTATAGCAAACATACGCTCGCATCTATAGTTTTTTCTTTGACGTTTATTAAGATATCGTTTATACTATTGTTCTGTGTCCCAGTAGCTCAGCTGGATAGAGCGACAGCCTCCTAAGCTGTAGGCCGTGAGTTCGAATCTCGCCTGGGACGTCAATAGAAAGGCCGCCATTTCATGCAGATGGCGGCCTTTCTTCTTTTATATCAGGCACCCATACAAGCATTAGCGGGCGGCCATCATATTCTATCGTAAAACGGTTTATTGGAGGACTACGGTGGAACCTATTAAATTTTCGATTATCGTCCCTGCGCATAATGAGGAAAAAGAGATTTCAAAGTGTCTGGAGTCTATTAAAGCAGCAGCAGCACCTTACGGAGAACAGGCAGAAATCATTGTTGTACTGAACCGGTGCACGGACCGCACGGAGGAGATCGCCCTCGCTTATGGCTGCACCACCATCAAAAATGACGACCGCAACCTGGCAAAAATCCGCAACGCTGGTGCCAGAGCAGCCCGCGGTGAAATCCTTGTAACGATTGATGCGGACACAGTTATGTCGAGCTTTATGCTGGCAGCTGCTGAAAAACTGCTCGCTACTGGACTGTTTATCGGCGGCGGCGTAACGGGAAAATTTGACCGGATGTCAATCGGGATCACCGCATCTGTTGCTGCACTTTCTGTGCCGATTATGCTGAAATACGGATTGATCTCGATCGGCATTTTCTGGTGCAGAAAAGCGGATTTTGATGCAATCGGGGGATTCAACGAAGGCATGCTGCTTGCAGAAGATTGTGATTTCGCCCGAAGGCTTGCTTTATACGGATTAAGAAATCAAAAGCTTTTCGGCACCATTCCGTTTGCCATGACGACTTCATCCCGTAAGTTTGATCAATACGGGGACTGGCTTCTGATTAAAAGACCAGAAATTATTGCAGCTTTTTTAAAAGAAAACGATCAGAAACTAGCCGATCAGCTCTATTACGATTTTGAAAACTAGCAGCCGGTGGCCGGCTCTTATCCTTTTCCCCCGCTTTCCTAACCTTATAGCGGGGGATTCACTTTGCAAACAAAAAAAGGCTGATTGCCAATGCAATCAGCCAGCCTTTCAGTCAGCGAGATTAGTCGTCATCGCCGTAGTCATCATCAAAGGAAGGGAAGTATGGGCAGCACGCATTTCCCCAGTAACCCATATCATCATCTTCTCCCAACACATTCCCTCTATTAGGAGAAACGTTTCTTACGTTCTGGACATCCTTGCGCTTTTTGTGGTGTCTGCAGGACATTCTGTCACCTCCTCAAAAGAACTGTTAGAGATCATCATGTCGCAATCGCATTAATTGTGCGGGCATTCACGCGCACGATGCTGCCGCCGATGCTGATCAGCACGGCATTGCCTTCAGTGCCCTGATAACGGCCTCTCAGAAAAAGCCCGCCATCATACGTCAATGTTACACGCTGGCCAAGTGCAATATGGCGAAAAATACAGTTTGAAAACATGATCATCTTTCCCTCCTTCTATCTAGCATCTACCTTATAAACAAGTGGCTTTCGCTTTGTTTATATTTGTAATCTATTCAGCAGCTCGAAATTGGTATAATGAAAACGACTAATTTTAAAAGATTTGGCTGATAGATTAAAAGATTGGCTGATGCGGATGCTGTCCGGAGCTTTCCCGTACTGCTATTCAACTCTTTTTTGGTGTGAATGCTCCTCTGAGTTCTAACCGCACTCTTCTAGGAGGATTCTTGCAAAGGAATTAATCTAGCATCCTCGCAAATCAAACCTTGTATAGTAAAAAATCAGGGATGCGTTCTGCGCACCCCTGATTTTTTACTTGCTGATAAACATTTGTGTCCAATATTGGCCTTCTGCGTTGTAGCCGACGCCGATCTCAGTGTAGGTCCCATTTAAAATATTCTTGCGGTGGCCTTCACTTTCCATCCATGCTTTTACAACTTCTTCGGGTGATTTCTGCCCCATGGCAATGTTTTCGCCGGCGGTTTCGTATTGCACTCCGAAGTCGCGCATCATGTCAAAAGGAGAACCGTATGTCGGACTTGTGTGGGAGAAGTAGTCCTTCTCTTCCATGTCCTTTGACTTTTCCCTGGCCACATCGCTCACCTGCTTGCTGGACTGCAATGCGGGCAAACCATTTTTTTCTCTTTCTTTATTGGTAAGGTCAATGACTTGAGCTTCAATGCTCGTGATGTCACCTGACGCAGGAGGTGTCTTTTCACCTGAACCGCTATTACCGCTTCCATCGCCCGGCGATGGTGCGCCATTTCCAGCCCCGTCCTGCTGCCTGTTCTGCCCATATCCGTTTTGTCCCATCCCGTCCTGAGGCATTCCGCCTTGTCCCGGGGCAGGCTCCATTCCGGCTCCCGGAGCTCCGTTTTCAGGAGGAACCGCTGTACCCGGTCCATACTCATACATCGGAGCTCCTTCATTTTGGACCTGATCCATATGCGGATACTTTGAGCTTGGCGTGTCTGTACTGTAAGGCTTACGGTCAACGGTAATCAGTCCGCCTTCACTTTTCATCGTATCTTTCGTGCCTGTCTTCATTTCTTCCTGGTTCCTGACGGGAGCACCCTCCTCGGTTCCGCATGCGGTCAGCATCAGAAACACTGCAGGTACAAGGATCATAGCTGTTTTCTTCATATACACTCTCCTTTCAAATTCAGCATATAGTTTGCTCTATGCGGCGGAGAATATTGCAGTTATCTTGCAGAAAAAGAATAAATTTGAGCCAGGAGCAGGACTTTAAGGCAGAAAATCTATTGTAAGACTGGAACAGTTCTGAGGTCTGTACCGTTCCGGACTTGTATTTGGCCGTTGCACTTGTTATTTAGTCCGTCGCACCACAATATTTGTCCGTCGAATTTAATTTGTCCGATCCTGCCCCTTATTTGGCCGTCGCACCTCTTTTTTTGTCCGTCCCATCCCGTTATTTGTCCGTCACCCTGCTTAATTCGTCCGTCGAATTTAATTTGTCCGATCCTGCCCCTTATTTGGCCGTCGCACCTCTTTTTTTGTCCGTCGTATCCCGTTATTTGTCCGTCACCCTGCTTAATTTGTCCGTCGAATTTAATTTGTCCGATCCTGCCCCTTATTTGGCCGTCGCACCTCTTTTTTTGTCCGTCACCCTGCTTAATTTGTCCGTCCGATTTAATTTGTCCGATCCTGCCCTGTATTTGGCCGTTGCACCCCTTATTTTGACCGTTGCACCCCGTTTTTTGTCCGTCGTCCTGCCTAATTTGTCCGACCGATTTTATTTGTCCGGACCTGCCCTGTATTTGTCCGTTGCACCTCTTTTTTTGTCCGTCACATCCCGTTATTTGTCCGTCATCCTGCTTAATTTGTCCGACCGATTTTATTTGTCCGAACCTGCCCCGTATTTGTCCGTTGCACCTCTTATTTTGACCGTCGCACCCCGTTTTTTGTCCGTCACCCTGCTTAATTTGTCCGTCGAATTTAATTTGTCCGATCCTGCCCCTTATTTGGCCGTCGCACCCCGTTATTTGTCCGTCATCCTGCTTAATTTGTCCGTCCGATTTAATTCGTCCGATCCTGCCCCTTATTTGGCCGTTGCACCTCTTTTTTTGTCCGTCGCATCCCGTTATTTGTCCGTCATCCTGCTTTATTTATCCGATGCGCGTCTCCCAGTAATTCATTCGTTTCTCTTCACGAAAAGGGCCGGCGCCCGGCGCCAGCCCTTTTTTATTTTCCTCCTGTAAAGGAGATTCCTTTTACGAAATATTTGTTGAAGAACGCGTACAGGATCAAAATTGGCAAGGTAAATACCATGGATGCGGCCATGATGTAATTCCAGTAGCTGATGAACTGCCCTTTAAAGGAGTTCAATCCTAGTGTTAAGGTGAACATTTCAGGGTCTGCCAAAATAACGAGCGGACGCATGAAATCATTCCAGAACGCCATGAAAACGAAGATGGTTTGGGCGGCAAGCGCCGGCTTTGCAAGAGGCAGAACAATGCGGAAGAAGGTGCCGAATTTTCCGAGTCCGTCGATGGCGGCTGCTTCTTCCACCTCTTTTGGAAAGTTAATAAAAAATTGCCTCATCATAAAAATGAAGGTTGCATTTACTGCACCGGGAATGATCATGCCCTGATACGTATTCAGCCAGCCTAATTCCTTCAGAAGTAAAAAGTTCGGGATCAGGGTGACTTGAAAAGGGATCATGAGCACAGCCAATATGATGATGAAGATGCTTTTTTTACCTGGAAAGCTTAGCCGCGCCAGAGCGTAGCCGGCCATTGAGTTAAAGAGCAGATTGAGCAGGGTGCCGATAACCGCAATGAACAGACTGTTAAACAGCCAGCGGCCGAAAAGCGGCTCTGTCGTGAAGATCTGCCTGTAGTTATCAAAGGTAAAATCTTTTGGGATAAAATTGATTGTACCGCTTACAATTTCACCTAGCGTTTTAAAGGACGAAGACAGGGCCCATAAAAACGGGATAACGGTGACGATGGCATATCCAATCAGCAAAATATAAAGTATGCTTTTTCCGGATGAGCGCCTTTTCATGGAATCCCTCCTCAGTAAAGTGTTTCTTCTTTTGAAAATTTGCGCTGAAGCAGAGTGGCGGCCAGGATGATCAGCGCCAGCATAAAGGCGAGTGCTGTAGCATACCCCATTGTGCCAAGTGTTTTAAAAGCATATTGATAGATCAGCAACACGACCGTCAGTGTAGAGTTGTTCGGCCCGCCGGACCCTCCTGAGAAAATATAGGACTGGTCAAACAACTGGAAGGTTCCAATCAGCCCCATGATGACAACAAAAGAGGTAACCGGGCGGAGGTGCGGAACGGTAATATGCCGGAACTTTTGAAACGCATTCGCACCATCCAGCTCTGCCGCTTCATAATAGCTCTCAGGCACATCCTGCAGGGCGGCCAGATAAATGACCATATAAAAAGGTGCGGTGGCCCAAATGTTCATGATCATAATCGCAATCAGTGCTACATCCGGATCCCCGATCCAGTTATAGGTCGGCAAATGCAGGAATTCGAGGAATTTGTTGATCAATCCGTTCTGGTTGTACATCCACATGAAGATAAGGGTCAGAACGGCTGAAGAAGTCAAAGTAGGCAAGAAGTAAACAATACGGAAAAATTTCTCCCCTTTCATTCCTGCGTTCAAGGAAGCAGCCAGGACAAGTGCGAGCAATGTTTGTACAGGCACTACGATGACGACATAAAAAGCAGTGTTCTTCAAAGCAATCAGCGCCCTGTCATCGAGCGCTACCTTGGCATAGTTATCAAGACCGCGAAATTCAAACGATGATGCACCAATCAGTTCCACCTTGTTAAGGGACAGGAACACAGCATATAAAATCGGTGCCACTACGAATAGTCCGATGATGATCAGGGCCGGGGACATGAATAAATATCCCTGGCCTGCTTCTCTTTTTATTTTAAGTGGTTTCAAGCTGACACCCCTTTTCCGTTATTCCGTTACTTTTATTTCTTTGTTCGCTTGTCTTTCGGCATCCTTTAGTGCATCTTTCAGTGAGCGTTCTCCCAAATAGGCACTGAGGAATTGGTTGTTAAAGTTATTCATGACGATCGGAAGGAAAGGTCCATCCTGCCATACTGTTGCATATTCGGCTCCATTTACGAGCGGGCCGCGCAATTCGTCCTTGTCAAAGCCAAGCTCTGCTGCAACTGATTGTCTTGTAGGAAGGGCAAATCCTTTGCTCGTCCACTTTTTCATTCCTTCCTTGCCGGTCAGGTAGGAGATCAGTTCCCATGATTCTTTTTTATGCTCCGATTCCGCGTTCATCGCATAGCCAACGGTAAAGGACATTGTTCCTTTTTTCCCATTAACTGTTGGAATTTCGGCTGTCCCGTAGTCAATATCCGGGAAGGTTTCTTCAAGATAAGGAATATTCCAGTTCCCCTCCATGACCATCGCTGCCTTCCCTCTTCCGAACATTTCACCTGCGTTGGATCCAGCCCCCACCTCAGAGGGCTGGGCAGCCGATTTGTCCTTCAGCCGCATATCAATGATCGGCTGAAGCTCCTTCACAACGCGATCATCTGCAAAAGCAGCTTTGTCACCTTTAATCACTTCTCCGCCGCCTGCTTCCGCCATATAATACATTCTTTCGATGTTTGGAAGGACGCCAAGCCCGTAGACATCATCTGTTGTCAGCTTTTTGGCTGCTTCCTGAAGCTCGTCCCATGTTTCGGGAGGTGAAGCAATTCCCGCTTCCTTAAACAGTTTCTTATTGTAAAACAGCGCGAGGGTGGAATAGTCCTTAGGAACTCCGTACAGCTCGTCTCCCTGCTTAAAAGCATCAAGCATCGGCTTCTCAAAGTCGTCAAGATCAAACTCTTCGGTCACATACTTGTTTAGCGGTTCGACGGCTCCGGTTTCAAAAAGTGCCGGCGCTTCGAATGCGTCAAGGTAAAATACATCTGCTGCTGTACCGCCGATCAGTCTCGTTTTCAGAACGTCCATATACTGATCATTGATGACGTTAAATTTCACATCAATGTGCGGGTGAGAGGCCTCAAAGTCAGCAAGGACCTCTTCAAGAAGCTTCTTCTCCACCGGATTTCCGCCCCAGCCGCTCATGACGATCTCTGTTTTTTTGGCATTCGTGCCGGCTTCCTCGCTGCTGCAGCCGGTCAATGAAGCGGAAAGAGCAAGAAGAGCTGTTATCCCAATCGCGGACAAACTTTTTTTAAACTTCACTCATGGAGCACTCCCATCTGGTCACAGGCGACTGTAAAGCCTGTTGTATTTTCGATTACACGGACTTCGGTTCTTCCATCTTCACGTAAAAGCTTTACAGAAAGCTTTCCTTCCCCGATCCGGATTCCGCTTACTTCAAGCTCATTCATTCCTACTGCCAAGGTTGGAGAAAGAGAGATTTTTTTCTGCAGGCTGTCCGGGAATAATCCGAGCATGGATTGGATGAATACGAGCGGTGTTCCTGCAGCCCAGGCCTGGGGGGAACATGCCACCGGATATTTTACTGCTTTGCCCAAAGAAGAAGAGTAGCCGCAGAACAGCTCAGGCAGCCTTTCATATTCAAAATGGTCTGCTGCTTTAATTAATCCGTTCATGACTTTTGCCGCCTGTTCGTGCTGGGCGAGCTTGCTCATTCCAAGGAGAATCATGCTGTTATCGTGCGGCCAAACGCTTCCGTCATGGTAACTCATCGGATTGTAGCCTGCTTCCTCTTCTCCCATTGTCCGGATCCCGTAGCCGGAAAACATTTTGTCTGATACGAGCATGTCAGCTACAGCATCAGCCCGGTCTTTCTCAAGCATTCCGGAGAAAAGAACATGTCCCGGATTGGAGGTAATCGTCCCTACCTGTTTTTTATGCTGATCAAGGGCAATGGCGTAAAATTGCTGATCCTCCATCCAGAATTCCTTCTCAAACCGGCTTTTCAGCTCTGCAGCTTCCCCTCTGAGCTTTCCGGCATGCCCGCCTTCGCCCAATGCATCAAAGATCGAGGCAATTCCGGTTTTCGCCTGATACACATAGCCCTGCACTTCTGAGAGAGCGATGGGGGTTTCTGCGTAATCACCATTGCGGTGAACGATGGAATCACCGGAATCCTTCCAGCCCTGATTGGCGATTCCTTTGCTCGATTCCTGGTGGTACTCGACGAACAAATCACCGTCTCTGTCTCCGTAGCTGTCTATCCAGTCCAGTGCTTTTTGGATGGAGTCCATCAGCTCTTCAGCGAGAGCGAGATCTCCGGTCCATTTTATATATTCAGTGATTAAGATCAGATAAAGCGGAGTCGCATCAATGGTACCGTAGTATGGAGTGAACGGGATCTGGTTCGTGTTGGCCAGTTCCCCAAACCGGATTTCATGCATGATTTTCCCGGGCTGTTCATCCCTCCATGGATCCACGTTTGTTCCTTGGGTGCTTGCCATCGTACGGATGGTGCCCTTCGCTACTTCAGGATTGAAAGCGAGCATCTGCAAGGCTGCGATTAAGCTGTCTCGTCCAAACGGAACCCCGAACCACGGCAGACCTGCTACCGGAAAGCTTCCATATCCGATGTCTGTCATCAATACTCGTAAATCGCCGAGACCGCGGTCTACCAGTTTTTGAAGAGCAGGCAGATCCGTTTTGACTGAAGCGGTGGTCTCTGCCCAGTGCTCATATGAGGCAGTTAGGTTTGCGAGGGCTGTTTTTGCATCAAGCACAGCGCCGCCGGACTCTTCTCCCGCCGTCCCCTGAACTTTAAAGGTGATCGATTCTTCCTGGCTGTGTGAGAGGTGGAAACGGTACGTTAGCCCGCCTTCTTCCGTAACTTCATCAGGCTTGCGGTCCCAGGAGACGTTTGTCGTACGCTTTATGTCATCTGCTCCTGCGTATTCGACTTTGAAGGCGGTTTCATCATAAACCCTGTTTATGATGCTTCCTGTCTTTCCAGTCTGAAATCCTCTGACGATGAACATGTCTTTAAAATCAGCATCAAAGGATAAGCTGATGTTAAAAGAAACGGGCTTCGGATAGTAATTTTTCAGAGTGACCGTTTCATAGAGGACATCGTCATAAATGAAACGTTCGCGCTTAATCTGAATGGATTCTCTCCATAAAATCAGTTCTCCGTCTTGTTCCATATGGGGGTTCGTAAGCAGAACCTGTGAAACCCTGTTGTCCGAACCGTCAGACGAGAGCAGGATCGGCTTTTCACCGTTTATTTTCAGCTCCCACTTGCTCAGGAATCTTGTATCCTTCGCATATAGCCCCAGTCCGTACGCATGGCCTTCCGTCAGATCTCCATTCGGTTCTGAAAGCATAAATAAGTCATTTTCTTTAATCACTAAGTAGTCCATGTGCTCCTCCTAAATTCATCCCGAAACGTTTCGGATTTTACTTAAACGTTTTGGATTTTATTGATGGAAAAACCGTTAAGAACGGTTTCTGGCTTGTGCGGTTGTCTGTCTGATTTTTAATTTGGTTTCCAGTACTATATGCTTGGGGGCACTTTCTTCCTGCAGCATTTCTGTCAGCAGCCGGGCTGCACTGAATCCAAGCATCTGGCGGTCCTGTGCAATGGTCGTCAATCCGGGACTGAAGTATTCTGCCAGCAGGATATCATCATAGCCAATAATGGACACATCCTGCGGGACCGACATTCCGAGAGTGGAGACTGCCTTAACAGCACCAAACGCCATCAAGTCACTGGCACAGAAAACAGCCGTGATCTCCGGGTACTTCTTTAAAAGCTCGAGCGCTGCCTTCTCTGCTTCCTTTTCCGTAAATTCACCGTTGACTGCCCATTCTTCCCGAAAAGGAATGCCATGTGCACCTAAACCCTGCTTAAAGCCTTTCAGCCTCTCCCTGCTGACAAAAGCATGATCATGCCCATTGATCATCGCGATATTCCGGTGACCTAGCTCGATCAGGTGATTCACTGCTTTTTCGGCTCCGAGAACGTTGTCCGTAGAGACGAAGGCCACGTTATCCGTTTCCACGGGAATATCAATCAAAACACAGGGAATATTGCTTTCCACAACCTCCTGCAAATACGGATCATCTGTCCGGATGCCCTGAAGGATCACCCCGTCCACTCTCCGTTCCCGGCAAAGCTGAGTATACGTTTTCTCCCTTTGCATCGTGGAATTTGTATTAAACAGCACGAGATCGTAATCTGTTTCCGCAGCATACTGATTAATCCCTGCGAGAACTTCAAATGTAAAATTGTCTTTTATGCTTTCCTTGCTGAATCCTGAAACAAGCAAACCGATCGTTTTGGATTTGTTCATGACAAGACCCCTGGCGAGAGTGTTCGGGCTGTAGTTAAGCTCTTTGGATAACTCGATAATTTTTTTCCGGGTCTTCTCGCTTACATCGGAATATCCATTCAGGGCTCTGGATACAGTCGTAATCGAAACTCCTGCTGCCCTTGCGATATCTTTTATTGTCGTCATTAAATCCATACCTCCAAAACGTTTCGGAAACTGTTTACAAAACCATCATACTCTTCCCCGTAAGCGATTGCAATTGTATTTTATAAAAGAATCTGCAGTCCGCCCTTTTGGTCAATGTAAGCAGGAAGCTGCTTTATCCTTTTAAAAGTCCACCCTTAAATGCAGAGGAATAATCTGTTCTTCTCAAAAAACACCCCTAAACTGCAGATCCAATGGATGCAATTCGGGGGTTGTTTCTGCATTTATCAATCTGCTGCTGCACGGATGCAGATTTCATTTCTCAACTGTTCAAGCGGTTCTATTCTGTCAAATATACCAGGACAACCTAAAGGGTTTGCCTTGTGACATTTTTAACGGATGTCAAGAACCGTTAACCGTTCTTCCGGCTGAAAAACTGAAACTTGATTTCCACCAAGCTCTTTTGCTTTATACAAAGCTTCATCTGCCTGACCGATCAACTGATGACAATCTTCTATCTTCACAGGTGTTCCTCTTGCTGTTCCAATGCTGATGGTGACCCCGGGAATCCGGCTGCCATTAGCGTTCATCCGGATGTCTGCGACCGCTCTTCGTATTTCTTCCGCCATTTCAGAGACGTATGTATCAGAGCGGTTCTTAATGACGGCAATAAACTCTTCGCCCCCATATCTTGCGGCCACTGCTCCAAATTTATCAGCGATATCCCTGATTCGTCCGGCAGTCAGTTTTAAGCACTCATCCCCTGTCAAGTGTCCGAACCTGTCATTGTACACTTTAAATGAATCAAGATCTGCCATCACAATCGATAGCCCCCTCAAATCCTCAAGCCTAATTTCAGAAAGATACGTATAAAAATAACGGCGGTTATAAAGCTCCGTGAGGGGATCCCGGTTTGAGAGATTCCTGAGCTTTTCGTTCGCTTCTTTCAAATTCTTTATCATGGACAAAAGCTTGTGTCTCTCAGCATGCTCATTGGGTTCTTTTTTATGAAGCCTGAACAGCAGTTTGCTTCGGGTAAGTGGCTCCACGATGTAATCGTCTATCCCCGCATTATAAAGCCGGTCAATTTTTTCAGGGCTTTCAGATTCCAGGAGTGTGATCATCCGGCCGTTTTCCTTCAGTACCCTTTTCTTTAACATCAATAAAGATTCCGGTTTCTCCCGATACCAAATTTTTTCAGATAAAAGAACTGCATCCACCCTTTGTGCAGATTCTGAAACAGCCTTAAGCGATGCTGCTGTCTGTATGGCAAAAGGCCAGTCCATTTCTGCTGCACCTATATCCTGGTCACCTATGTACAGGGTTTTCAATGCTACTCACCTCTTCAGCCAATTCCATTCTTTTCCTAGATTCTTTGTTCTACCCCTATTTTTCATTAACCACACACCGGGAATCTGTTTTGGTTCATTTATCATATAAAAAACATCCCGCTTGCTCCAGCCGGATGCCGTATTTGTTGCAGTAATATTGCTTCTTTTTTATTCAAAGGACTGGTATTCCCTTACAGGAATAAAAGGGATAACCAGGCTTTCCATATCGTCTCTACTAACGCATGCACAGGTGGCATCTATAAACAGACACTCCCCCTTCTCATCCTGGACAGGTTTGGCCAGCACCAGCAGATAAATGTTCCTGTTCAGATGGGGAACAGCATAATACACGGCCGTTTTCCCGCTCCAAACCCGGTTGAAGACGGCATTTAAGAATTCCACTGCTTCTTTTTTAAAATAGGAAATCTCTTCTAATGGCGTTCCGCAGTAGTCTTCAGTAAAGCCGGTCAGTTCTTTTAGCTTTGAATTCATTGAAACAATTGAAAATTTGCCGTCTCTTTTTTCAGCAAGATAATGAAGCGGATGAAAATTATTTTCATATTCGAGAATTAATTTTCCGACAAATGATACAAGATCGATATTCATTCCTGCCCCCCATTTTCCTCATTCATTCCCAGTCATTTTATGTCCAAATATTTTGGTTCATTACACCAATATAAAAATATATTTATTACACATGTATACGGCAGTTTAGAACAAAATAAACTGTTAGTATCCCGTGTATTCGGGTAAAATTCCTCCTACAAGGCAGGGGATCGTGCCGTGAAAAAAATAAAAGAATTGCGAAAAAACCATGGACATACATTGAAGGAATTGGCGGAGCTTGTGAATTATGATCCGAGCAACCTGTCTAAAATAGAAAGAGGCATCAACCAGCCCTCTTTATCCCTTCTCACTAAAATTGCAGCTGTTTACTCAAAAGATTTAAATTATTTTGTCGACCAGTATACGGATGCAGAAAAGACTCTGCTTCATGAAATGGATCTTTCCTCCCAAAATGTATTAAGTGATTTTAACTTCTATATAGACGGGAAAAAAGTGTCGGAAGAGGAATTGGAGTTTATGCTTGAACTCACACGAAACTTAAGAAACATTGTAAAAAAGAAAAAAGGGTAACAGCAATCCGCTCAGGAAAGGCTACCCTTTTTTCTTATGAACTCATGATCTGATTCTTTTTCTTAACCTGCTTCTGCCAGCCAATGGTTATAAACAGTGTAACGAGCAGCAGAATGAAGCCCAGTCCGAACGGATACAGGATTTGAACATCATAGAGAAAACCGGCCAAAGTCGGGCCAAGAATGTTCCCGATGCTCATATAGGAATTGTTCAGTCCCATCGCAAAGCCTTGTTCATTTCCTGCCATTTTTGAAATAAGGGTGTTCAGCACCGGTCTTAGAATAGAAGTCGCAAGGAAGATCAGCAGTGTAATCACAAAAAACAGTACATAATCCTTCGCGAAAAGTGAGAAAAGGAAACCTGCTGCTGCAACTCCGAGAAACACATTCAAAACCGCACCTTCTCCAAACTTCTGAACCACCCGGTCGACGATGAAAAGCTGCACAATCACACTGATGATTCCCGTCGAGGTAATCATCAAAGCAATATCCTGCGGGGAAGCCCCGAATTGGTTATCAATGAATAATCCGAGCACTGATTCGTAAGCCATTAACCCGAAGCTCATAATCAGGGTGATCACGAGCGGGATGAAATAAGGTTTTTTAACAGAAAGTGCTAGCTTTGTAAGCATGGATTCTGTATCAGGAACCATTCCCGCTCCTTCAGATTCCACTTTTGTCTCCTTAAGGAAAACGATTGAAAAAATAACTGCCGCCAGGGAAACAATCGCTGAGATTAAGAATGGCATTTTAAGGCCAAGATCAGCTAAAAATCCTCCTATACCAGGACCAATAACGATTCCTAGAGACATTGCAGCGGAAATGTAGCTATTCCCTCTTGCTCTCTGTTCAAGCGTTGTGATGTCTGCAATATAAGCAAAAATGGCTGGAATAAGAAGGGCCGCACCAACCCCTCCGATGATCCTTGACGCATACAGCCACCAGATGCTGTCCACCGCATAAAACACAAACATCGACAGAGTCAGGCCCGCCAATCCGTATACAATCATTTTTCTTCTGCCGTACTGATCAGCCCATCTCCCGGCTATTGGGGAAAAGACGAGCTGTGCTCCGGCAAAAATAGCAATCATTAAGCCTGCCGCCGCCCCTCCCTGATCAATCGACTTCAAATAAGCCGGCAGGATCGGGATAATGATTCCGAAACTTCCAATTGCAATAAACATGTTAATCATTAAAATGATGAGCTGCTTCCTCTGATTCCCACTCATGGTGAAATCCCTGCTTTCTTGAAAAAATAATAACAACCAGCCTCCATACCATTCACTGGTACATCTGCCTATCGGCAAAAAAAAAGCCGCCATCAGACTTGGACAGCAGGCCGTATGCAAGCAGTAGAGCGTAAACATCCGCCTTCACAAAGACAGCGCTCTTCTGCTGCATATATATGGACACACACCGTTCCTATCTTATAAACGAATCATGAAGATAGGATTAGCTGATCATGGCGATTTAATCACTCTTCCATAATTTCTCGTGTTCATCATATCCTATTTTGGAAACCAGCGCAATTGAGAAACCCCGCTTTTTTTCAGCAGCTTTGCTATAGCCTTTATTTCGCCTGTGTGGAGGGATTCATGCAGCACAGCATATGACGCACATTCTTCATACGTTTTAAAACCTCCGGCTGCCGGTTCCGCCAGCCCTTCTTTCCAATTTTCTACCGGAACCCGGTCAAACCGCTTAAGCTGTTCCTTTAAGTCTTCGATGAGCTTTGCCGTCTCCGGAGGATTTCCCTTCCAGTCAGAAGGCTTGGTCCCCGGTGCAAACCACTCATTATAAGACGATCCCCTGAAGGGGCTGTCCATATGAAAACGGAATATAAAATACTCCGCAGCTGTAAGGATATGTCCAAGCTGCCATTGGATAGTATTGTTCAGGTCTTCAAGCTGAACAGAGGTCTGCTCTTGCGGAATGGATTCTGCTGCCTCGATTGTCCATTTCCGCACCATTTTAAACTGTTCTGCTGCCGGATGTTTCAATCCAGTCCCTCCTCTTAGATGTATGTATGGATAGCTACTTCTCGACTATTCACTAAAATTCCTGCCTGAAATCAGATGCAGTGCCGGATAGGTAGATTTAAAATCCCCTGAGCCGGATGACATTTCAGGGGATAGATAAGATTTCAAAAATAAGTTCCTGCTAGGAGCGGATTTTGCCCCCTCTGATCAAGGTTATAAAATCATATTTATCATTCACATATTTCAGCGGCAATTCTACTCTAGCTGTTTTTTTCGGGTTAACTGCCTGGCACACTTTTAGGTCTCCTGCTACAGACACAAGACTAATCGCATCTTCTTTGCTGAAGTTCAGTTCCCGCTCGAGGAAAGCGGCCATTTTGACTACTGCCTGCTGCGCCGCATCATCCAGCTTTTCATTTGAGGAAAGGGTCATAACGTGGGTATCTGTAATGATCATTGGTGCTGGAATCCGTTTGTCTTTTACAAGATCCAGCCTGACTGTCACTTCTCCGGCAACCTCAACTCCGCAAACTGCCGCTTCACCGTCGGCCATGGCGGCATGAAGATCACCTAATGCTAAAAGCGCTCCATCCACATGAACAGGAAGCAGTAGTGTGGCACCCTCTTTTATCTCTTTACAGTCCATGTTGCCGCCATGTAAATCAGGGGTCCCGCACGATATAGCTTCGTAGGCAGGTGCCGTTCCAATAACTCCTATCATTTTATTGACCGGGACGCTAATTGAATCGCTGAGATGAACCATTCCGTTTTCAATTGGAACCATCCGAATTTTATTCTCTTCCAGCTGATCACCCAGAAGCCCCATCCCGGGACCAGTCACCATTACCCCCTGATCGGCCGTCTTAATGCTTTCAATTGTAACAGACAGCAGATCACCCGCTTTAGCCCCTTCTATATACACTGGACCGGATGCAGGGTTGATTCTGTCCCAGTTCAGAGTTCCAAAAGAATCATCACTTGACTGAATCTGATTCGTAAAGCAGTCATATGTCTCAAATACGACCCGTTCTCCTGCCTTTACCTTCAGCACGGGAGTATGATCCGGGCTCATCGCGTAAATGCTGTCCTTTTTCATGACTCGATTCATCCAATCATCCCTTTCTGACTATTTCCTACTACATTACTAAGGACTGCCAGACATTTCAAATATTTCAGTTCTTTGTTAAGAAAGTAATGTGCTTTTTCTGCCTATGTATAACTCATGTATAACTTTTATTCGTAATTGGTTCCATTCAAAATGTTTAAATAACGAACACTCGGGTATTGTAAAACATACCAAACATTAGGAGGAATTTGAAAATGGCTAACATTAATAATGTTGATGAGAAAGTTGACCAAATGGACTCCGAAAAAAAAGACCGGATTATGCAGGACTTCGACCAGTTTAAGAGTTATTTAGCGGACAAGGTGCACATGGGCGAGAAAATGGGACTGAATGAAGAGCAGCTCGCAAAAGCAGCAGAGAAAGTTTCCGATCATCTTGCCAGAAAAGAAGAGCCGCGCAACTCAGAAGAATACTTGCTGAACCAGTTATGGAACGTAGCAGACAAAGAAGAGCAGCATGCGCTGGCACACATGCTCGTAAAGCTTGTAAAATAAAATGGCCAAAATCCTTCAGATATTAGCTGAAGGATTTTTTTTATGAAAGGACATTGTGAATACAGGAGGTCGATATTTTTTTGCTAACGAGCTAAGCCGGCTCCGGCTTAGTTCATTGGGGCAGAAGGTTCACTGTCCGCTCAGATGTCAGGAGCAGTAATGAATTGTGATTTTTGAGAGAAACATTTTCCAATCCGGAAAAAAGTCGGCAGGAGGAAAATCTCAACGCTATCCCGAAGGAAAGAATAGATAAAGAAAGGAGAATGCTTATGTCTAAAGAAGTACTGATCACCGGGGCAGGTCCCGCCGGACTCGTTCTTGCTCTCCGGCTCGAAAAGCATGGAATCCCTTTTAGAATTATCGAAAAAAACAGCGGGCCAGGAACTTCGTCACGAGCCCTTGTCGTACATGCGAGAACGCTTGAATATTATCAGCAGCTTGGATTTGCAGATGAGCTGATCAACCTCGGGATTGTCATGAAGTCCGTTCATATTCTGGAGAGCGGCAGTGAAAAGGCTGAGCTCCGTCTTGCTGATCTTGGGGAGGGCTTGAGCCCCTATCCTTTTGTTTTAAGCCTGGCCCAGGATGTACATGAGCAGTTTTTAGTGAGAAAGCTCGAAGAAAAAGGAATTCAGATTGAGTGGAATACAGAACTTGTTACATTTAAAGAAGATAGGGATGGAATTGAAGCTGTTCTGAAAAAAGGAGAAAACACGGAAACCTCTACTTTCTCCTACGTGTGCGGGTGTGACGGAGCCCACAGTACGGTCCGAAAGACTTTAGGGTTTGATTTCCCGGGCGGAACATATGAGGAACTTTTTTATGTAGCAGATGTAAAAACAGAGGGACAGGAACATGAAGAAGATGGATTTTACATGTTTATCGACGAAAAGGGGTTTTGCGCATACATTCCAGTCCGAACGACCGGCATGCGGCGGATCGTCGGCATCGTCCCTCCGCAAGAGGTTCCCGCCTCCTCCATCACCTTTGACAGCATTCGTCCTTATGCAGAAGAACAGATCGGACTTTCGATCAAAGAAGTCAACTGGTTTTCCACATATAAAGTGCACCACAGGGTGAGTGAGCATTTCCGGAAGGGACGCGCTTTTATCGCTGGAGACTCGGGGCATATCCACAGCCCTGCCGGGGGACAGGGGATGAATACCGGGATCGGGGATGCTGTGAACCTTTCCTGGAAGCTCGCCGCCGCAATAAAGGGGGAAGCGCACCCGGATCTATTGGATACATACGAGAGCGAACGGATCGCATTCGCGCGCCTGCTTGTTTCAACAACTGACCGCGTTTTCAAGCTGATCACTGGAGGAGGTCTTCAGGGTAAGCTTGTGAGAAAAGGCATGTTTCAGGCTGTGCTGCCGAATTTGCTCCGTTACAGAGCTGTCCGGAGAAAAGCTTTTCACCTGCTTTCCCAGACACGGATCTCCTACCGCGGCCTCGGCCTGAATGAAGGCCGGGTTGGAAAACTGCACAGCGGGGACAGGCTTCCATGGATCCAGATTGGTGCATCGGATAACTATGAAACGCTCACCTCACTCAACTGGCAAATCCATGTATACGGTACAGCGTCCGACAGCCTCCGCACATTCGCGCTCAGCCATTCTCTGCAACTGGCAGAGTTCCAGTGGACGGATAAAGCAAAAAAAGCAGGCTTCACAAAAGATGCTGTCTACTGGATCCGTCCTGATGGGCATATTGGATTCGTTTTCAGCAAAGAGCAGGAGAAGGAGATCAGAGCAGTACTGAATACAAATTAAAAGGGAAAAGCCGGCCGGTCAAAGGTAAAGTGACTGGCCGGCTTTTTTATGAACTTCATCTGCAGGATCCTCTAAAGACAGAAAGCCTCCAACTCCCTTAATAATGACTTCTTTTCAACCTTTCACGCCTGCCTTCTGCTAGTTACTAAAATTGTAACATCCATAACTTGAGAGGGCAGGTATTAATCCAATAGAATGTGATATACTATTAACTTGTTGATGACTTATGAACTAGTAAACAATGAATACCAGTTTTAATTTACTTGATTTTTTAAGTTTATGAAGGAGGCATCCACCTATGGAAGCTATAATCTTACAAATGATCGAGGCTTTTAAAGAGTTATCCTACCTGGGCATTATGCTTTCATTAACATTTGAATTCATTCCTGCCGAACTCGTTCTTCCGCTTGCCGGATATTGGGTTTATGAGGGAGACATGAATTTATATGGAGCAATTTTTGCAGGTTCTGTAGGCGGTGTTCTGGGACCCCTTACCTTATACGCTTTGGGCCGTTATGGAGGCAGAGCCGCGATCATTAAATTCGGAAAATATTGTTTTATTAAAGAAGAGCATATTGCAAAATCAGACCAGTTCTTCGTTAAGTATGGAGGAAGTGTTGCTTTTTTGGGACGGTTTATTCCAGGAGTCCGGACTGCAGTTTCAATTCCGTGCGGAATGGCTAAGATGAATGTCTGGAAGTTTATTTTTTACACCTATATTGCGATGCTTCCTGTTACAGCAGTCTACGTTTATCTCGGATACGCTCTGGGAACGCAGTGGGAACAAGCCGGTGAAATTTTCAGCCAATATGCCAACTACCTTTTAATTCCGATTGTCCTGTTTATTGTATGGATGGTTGTTAAAAGAAGAAAGATGAACTTACAGCAGTAACGCTGTACCAATAAAAAAAAAGACTGCCCTCAGGACTTATAACTGCTGTCCTTGAAGCCAGTCTTTTTTTATAGGAAATGGGGTCCGTAAATCAGAAGCAGAATGCCGGCAGCATAACAATAGAAGGCAAAGTACTTTAGGTTCCCTCTCGCCATAATCCCCATGAACCATTTCATCGCTGCGTACGTCATAATCAAAGCCGCAAAAAACGCGGCGAGATAAGGAACGGCTAAGCCTTCGAGTCCCGGTCCCCTCGTGTATTCGAAAAACCCCAGGATCATCCCCCCAAGACTAACCGGAATATACAGCAAAAATGAAAAACGTAATGCGGTATCCTGCTTCATGCCGACGGCGATACTAGCGATAACAGTTGATCCTGAACGGCTGATCCCTGGTACAAGTGCCACAGCCTGAGCGAGTCCGACGATTGAAGCATCTTTAAAGGATAAGTCCCCGTCTCTTTTTCTCCCCTGAAAATTTCGAATCAGCCAAAGTGCAGTTCCGGTAATTAATAAAGTAACCGCGATCGTATGGATGGAAGTGAAATAATCCGCAATGAGATCGCTGAACAGCAACCCCAAGACAGCTGCAGGAACAGTCCCAGCAGCAACATAAACCACAAACATGAAATCAGATTTGTATTCGCTGTTTCTTGTCCGGATAAATTTCACTGCATGGACGACTAACCGTTTCAGGTCCTCCCGGTAAATAAAACAGATTGCAATCAGAGACGCTGTATTGGTGAGGATTTCAAATTGCAGTCCTTTTTGTTCGATTCCCAGTAATCTCTGTCCTATGATTACATGGCCGCTGGATGAAACCGGGATTGGCTCAGTGAACCCCTGGACTAAACCTAAAATCAGGTATTTTAGAACAACTTGCCATTCATAAATTTCCATAAGAAATTACCTGCCTCCAAAAAAATATGTAAAAATAAACAGGGAATGTCTTTTCACGGACATTCCCTTCTGATTTGAAAAGCGGTTGGAACAAAACCTGATCCGAATGAACAGAGTGCTTACGCTGCCAAACTATGTTGTCGCAAGCATCCCTTTTCCATCTAATTCGTCTCTTATCTCTCCAACAATTTCTGACAAGATATCTTCCATAGTGACAAGACCGGTGACAGCACCCTGTTGGTCAGTCGCTACAGCCATATGAATATGGGTTTGCTGCATTTTCAGAAAAACGTCTTTAATGGAGACAGATTGCTTGAAACGGGGAATCTCATGAGTGAAGTGCTCGATTCCACCCTTTCTTCCAGCCGCAATGCTTGTCAGCATTTCTTTTGTATTGATAAATCCAATGAAATCTTTCTCTTTATCATTTACGTCGCGTACCGGATAACGAGTAAACTCATACTGATCGATCACATCAATCATTTCCTGCAGCGATTGCTGCTTTTCAAGCTGAACGATGTCTGACTTCGGAATCATAATATCCTTCAGCTGTCTTTCATCAAAGGCGAAGATATTTTTTAAATAATCAAGCTCTGTCTGATTGATTTCTCCGCCTTCAAAGCTTTGCGCAACAATGAGCTTCAGCTCTTCCCCGGAATGGGCCGTATCATGTCCAGCCGGTTTAACCCCGAACAGTTTCAGAAGCTGTCTGGCAGAACCATTCAACACACGAATTACCGGGCTCATAATGAATCCAAACCAATAAAGCGGGGGAGCAAGCAAAAGCGTCACTTTTTCTGAATATTGGATGGCCAAAGTTTTTGGTGCAAGCTCTCCTAATACTACATGGAGCAAGGAAACAACAGACAATGCGATACCATAGGAAAGCACTGTGGCGACTGCTGCCGGGATATTAAATTCGTTGAACACCGGTTCAAGTATTTTCTGCACGGTTGGTTCACCAAGTGCACCAAGGACTAGAGCAGTTATCGTAATTCCGAGCTGGCAGGCTGAGAGATAGTAATCCAGCTCCTTTGCTACTTTCTTCGCAAGCTTAGCTTTTTTGTTTCCTTCTGAAATCAGCTGATCGATTCTTGACATTCTCACCTTCAAAATCGCGAATTCTGCACCAACAAAAAATGCTGTCAGTAAAATAAACAATGCGATCATCACTAAGTTAAATATAATTATTCCGTCCAATTATTTCCCTCTTCTTTGAGGGATTCACCTCCGGGTTGTTTAAATGAAAGAGATTGAATCTTCTTTAGATGTTTCCTGTTTTTCATATTGAATAAATACAACCTGTTTGATTTGGAAGCTGTCTACTAGATCGACCCTCCAAAGATGGCGCCCATGCTCAATTTCATCTCCTGACTGTGCAGCACCGGATTGTATATGCTGAATCCAGCCCCCGATCGTATCAAGATCTTCACTGTCTTCAAATTTCAATCCAAACTTGTCTTCCAGTTCGGAAAGAAGGACGCGCCCGTTAATTAAATACTGATTATCACTAGTCTTTTGTATATCCGGGACCTCATCTGAATCAAATTCATCCCGTATTTCGCCGACAATCTCTTCCAAAACATCTTCAAGCGTTATAACACCTGATGTTCCTCCATACTCATCCATGACAACAGTCATATGAACCTGAGCCTTTTGCATTTTGAGAAAGATTTCCTGAATGCTTGTTGACTCAAGCACATGCGGCATTGTCAGAATAAAATCATCCAGTTTGCTTTTTCTGCCGGCAACAATATGGTTCAGCATTTTTTTCGCATTAACGATTCCGATAATTCGATCCTTATCCCCGTTCTCGACGACTGGATAGCGGGTAAAATTATGCTCATCGAAAATTTCAATCATTTCTTGGTAGTCCATTTCTTTGTCAATTACAACCAGTTCCGTTCTTGGCACCATGATATCCTTAGCTACCCGCTCATCAAATGAGAAAACATTCTCCATGTACTTGAGCTCAGTCTGGTCGATCTCTCCGCCTTTAAAGCTTTGAGCCATAATAATTTTTAATTCCTCTTCCGAATAAGCCTGTTCATGTGCTGCTGCAGGAACACCAAACATACGGAGGAAAACGCGGGAAGTTCCGTTTAAGGTTTGAATCAGTGGATACATGATTTTACCGAACCAATATAAAGGACCTGCTAGAAGCAGTGTAGTTTTTTCAGAAAACTCAATAGCAAGGGTTTTTGGAGCCATTTCTCCGATTACAACGTGCAGGTACGTGACCACTGAAAGAGAAATAGCATAGGAAATGATAGACGCTGCCCCATCGGAAACATTTATCCACTCAAAAACCGGCCCCATTAATTCTTTCACAAAAGGCTTACTGAAAGCTCCGAGCCCCAGCGCGGTTACCGTAATACCCAACTGGCAGGCTGATAAATAGTAATCCAGATCGTCTACAACCTTTTTAGCTATGGAAGCCGTTTTGTTCCCTTCTGCAATTAATTGGTCGATCCTGGATGACCGGATCTTAACCACAGCAAATTCTGAAGCTACAAAGAATGCTGTTAAGGCAAGCAGCGCTGCCAGCAATAACACGTTAGAAAGTACATATATGCCCAATTATTCCCCTCCGAAAGAGGGATTCACCTCCAAAATTTGTGTAAGCTTTTCCGTTTGAAACAAAACGTCCATCGAGAGAAAACAGGATTTGACACTCAAAGCAATACGTTACGCTCTAAGCAGCGTGCCGGCTATGACACACAAAACTATTAGATTTTGTACACCTCTCAATATTCATTTTGTTCTTGTTAATCAAAACCATAACGTTATGGTTACGGATGATTATACAGAAAAACCGGCTGTCCTGGCTACTAATACGTCTGGATTGTAATAAATGTTTCACATTTGTGAGATGGGCTTCAATAAAAGATGATGTAAGTTTCCCCTATAAGACACAAAAAAACTCAAAGCTAATCTGAATAAAAACAGAATAACTTTGAGTGTTGGGTGTCTTATGTATATGAAGCCGTTACGTTTACATTATGGTGGGACGTACTGGGATTGAACCAGTGACCCCTTGCCTGTCAAGCAAGTGCTCTCCCGCTGAGCTAACGCCCCATATTGCTGACTTTCTCTATTATATTTTTCTAAACCGCTTCTGTCAATCACTAATTCATATAAATGTTATTCTTTCTGCATTTTGCTAATATAAGAGTATCAGCTGTAAGGAGGAACGTATTTATGACAGTTAAAATTCAAGTGTATTCTGATTTTGTATGCCCATTCTGCTTTATTGGAGAAGAGCCGCTCAGGCAGGCTGCAGATGGAAGAGATGTTGAAATAGAGTTTATGCCTTTTGAGCTTCGTCCTTATCCAATGGAAGGGATGTCTCCGAAGAGCGACTACATTCAGCAGGCCTATAAGCAGTCTGTCCAGCCGCTCGCCAAGCGTTTTGGAGTCGATATGGAGCTGCCGATGGATTTGGATCCGGTTCCCTCTACTCATCTTGCCCATCAGGGATACCAGTTTGCCCGCGAAGAAGGCGAAGGCAGAGCTTATGTGGATGCCGTATTCAAAGCGTATTGGCAGGAAGGGCAAAACATTGGGGATATGAATGTCCTGACCGGCATTGCTCGGGAGCTCGGCCTGAATGAGGCTGCTTTTCAGGATGCGATTACAGGCGGTACATACGTTCAGGATCATAAAGAAGCACTCGGCCGGGCACGGGCTGAAGAAATTCAGGCAGTTCCCACTTTTATCATCGGCAATCAGAGGCTGCAGGGCCTTCACTCTAAAGAAGCGATTGAACTGGCAATTGACGAGCAGTCTAACGCCGGAATAAAACCGGGAGAAAGCTGCGGCCCTGAAGGCTGCTGACTTTATTTTCCTAAAAGGAGTGGCACAATGGCTAAACTAGAGGCATACACCGATGCCATTTATGATGTAATTGAATTCGACGGAGATCTAAAAAGCAGCCGTTCGTTTATTATAGAAAAGGCTGCGAAGCTTGGAATCCGGCATGATTTGGTTGAATACCAAAATCATTATGAAAGCAGCTATAATGAGTTTGAAGCCTGGCTGTCTGATTTGCTGCAGCAAAAAAAGCCGCCTGCGGATCTCGAGGCGCTCTGCTTCTCCCTTTATGAAACAGCAGAAACAGTAACGATGTTTATTGCCGGAGCTGAAGAATGGGACGAGGAAGGCGACTGGGCGCTGGCGAAAGATTATGCCCCGCTATCCATTGAACCGTATTTTCCGGTATTTAAAGAAATCTATCCGCTGCTGGAGGAAAATCTGCCGGCCGGGCTGTTCCTGGGCACCTCTACCATTATCGCTTTTGCCAAGGAATTTGCCGCACATCATCAGGACCTTTTCCCCGAAGGAGTCATTCTTGGTGCCGGCTACGATGGCGGAGATGTATTTGATTTTATGGAAGTATGAAGACGGACTGTGTGGTCCGTCTTTTTTTTTATCTTGCCATAGGCCCGCAGATGGGATAAAGTGGTTAAAATGAGAAAAAGGGGTGTCCCGATGAATCGTAAAGCGGCGCTGTTGTTAAGTTCGATCGGGATTTCAAATCTCGGAGACTGGATTTATTTTATTCCTTTAAATTTTATGGTCTATCATATGACCGGGTCTGCTGCTGCAGTGGCTGCTCTTTATGTGATCCGGCCCCTCGCCGCTCTTCTAACCTCCTTTTGGGCAGGCAGTATAGTGGACCGCTTTTCACAGCGGAACCTGATGATCGGACTTGATCTCGCACGGGCCTCCCTTGTCCTGATCATGCTCCTCTCCCCTCCTGTTCCAGTACTCTACTTCCTTGTGTTTATCATCTGCATGGCGGATGCCATCTATGATCCAGCTGCTTCAGCCTTTATGGTGAAGCTGATCCCCCAGGAGCAGCGGAAGGTATTCAACTCCTATAAAAGCCTCGCTTGGTCAGGCGCCTTCATTTTGGGGCCCGCACTTGCCGGGCTGCTCTACATATCCGGACTTCCTTACCTGGCCTTTACTGTGAACGCGGGATCATTCCTAATCTCGGCGCTGATGCTGTTGATGCTGCCGAACCTCCTCGGCAATACAGATGGGAAAAATCTATCACTAGCTGTTTTAAAAGAAGATTGGCAGATTGTTCTCCGGTTTATGAGAAAAGCAAAATACGTCATGGTGATCTACCTCCTTTTTAATGGTGTAATGGTTATGGCTGCAGCACTCGATTCTCAGGAAGCCGTTTTTTCATTAAACGTACTTCAGCTTTCTGAGAGCACGTACGGCTTACTTGTCAGCATATCCGGTGCAGGCTTATTAGCCGGGTCCATCGTTAACCGTCTCGCTGTAAACCGTTTATCTGCTTCGCTTTTAATTGGAGTGGGCGGAGTTATGATTGCCTCTGGATATCTCATTTACTCTGTCTCTCTATCCTTCGCTGGCGCGGCAGCCGGTTTCTTCATTCTCGCTTTTTTCATGGCTTTCGCGAATACAGGAGTCTGGACCTTCTACCAGGACCACGTACCCGTTGATATCATGGGACGTGTCGGAAGCGCACTTGGCATGGTCATTTCGATCGTCCAAATGGCAATGGTCACCGCAATCGGTTTTGCCGGCGATCTTCTCCCAATCCGGCCTGTTATTATTTCAGGGGCCGGAGCGATGGTCTTTTTGGCGCTCCTGCTGTTTGCCGCAGCAATGAAGCCTTCTGCCGAATACAAACAGGCGATGGGAAGACTTGATCAGGAGGTGATCAAATGACTTTCGTGATTCTGGCCATCCTGATTGTTTATCTATTTGATTTCACAAAGTTCAGGCAGCAGAACCGGACGATGATCGAGCAGAACGAGCGGATGATTGCGCTGCTGGAGGAAATTAAGAAGGGTCAGGAAGGGAATAAGTGATATGATGGCGGCAGGGCAAGCTAAACAGTTTTACTAAGGAAACCACGGACCGCTTGCCTGCTCACTTCCCTATGCGGACACGGCGGCGGTTACTGAATCATTTTGACCACTTTCACCAGTTTCACGGACTCAGGGGACGCTATTTTGCTCCTTTTCGGCTCTATGACAAGGTATAGCGGAACCTCCGTCCGCTGAGCCGGCCAAACCGTGCTTTTTTAGAAACATAGCGGGCCGGGTGTCCGCAGTTTTCAAAGCGGACGCTGCTATTTGAGCGAAACGAGCACCCTGATATGCCGGGATCGCTTCATCCCATGCCAGTTTGTATGATTTACTGGTAAAACTCATGCCTTTTCCTGTCAATCGGAGACTCAGACAGATTAATTGCTGATATTATGTGATTTATTGCTGACTTTCATAGGATAATTGCTGACCTTTTTACAACAATTGCTGACTTTTTTTAATAATTGCTGACTAAATCCAATTAATTGCTGACTTCGGTTTTTCGTAACCCTACACCACTACTCGGTGGGGGTTACTAATGGCACTCCCACCTATTCCTGCCCCCATCGCGTGCAGATCACCGTCCGTTACCTGCTGCTCCCTCCAGAAAAACTGCCTGATCCAAGGTTCACTTCAGCAATCCAGACAAAAACCCAGGGACCCCCGGCCCCTGGGTTTCTCGGCATTATTTGACAAGCGTCCGCTCCCCGCCTCTTTTCACAAAATCCAATCCGTGCGCTTCAAGCATTTCATCGAGGATCTGTTTCGCCTTCGTATCAGATGGAACGAGCGGGTTGATGGACATGGCGAGCAGCGCGGTATGGTAGTCCTTTGTTACGGCTGCTTCGGATGCGATGCGTTCGAATGATTTGATTTGCTGAACGAGGCCCCGGACCGGTACAGGAAGATCGCCGATGGCGATTGGTTTCGGGCCGTCTTTTGTGATGACACAATTGATTTCGATGGCGCTGTCGTCCGGGATGCTTGCGATTGCTCCTCTATTCATCGTATTAACCGGCTGAATGTCCTGAAGGTCGTTGTACATAGAGTCGATCAGACTGCAGGCGGCATCACTGTAAAAGGCACCTCCGCGTTTTTCAAGCTGTGGAGGCTTCACTGCAAGCTCAGGGTCTTCGTACAATTTGAACAGCTCTCCTTCCAGCTGCTGGACCACCTCCGCTCTTGTGCCGCTTTCGGCTGCAGCCTGCTTCTCCTCCTCAAACATTTTCTCTGTTTGGTAGTAATAGCGGTGATAGGGACAAGGCAGCAGGCGAAGGGCCTGAATAAAATCAGGTTCCCACCCTAAGTCAGCGATGTTTTTCATCGTCATTCCTTTATCAGGATGAGCCAGTTTGCCGATTACTTCATCGAGGACCGGCTTTCCATCGAGGTAGACATTTAGTCCGTACACCATGTGGTTAAGACCGGCAAAATCAATGCTGATTCTTTCGGGTTTCACGTCAAGCAGCTCGGCCACACCCATTTTCATTCCAATCGGCACGTTGCACAGGCCAACAATCTTTCTCCAGTTGCTGTGCCTGAATACAGCTTCCGTTACCATGCCTGCCGGATTTGTAAAATTGATCAGCCACGCTTCCGGGCAGAGTTCTTCCATATCACGGATGATGTCCAAGATGATCGGGATGGTCCGCAGGCCCTTGAACAAACCGCCGGGACCGTTCGTTTCTTGGCCGATCACTCCATATTTCAATGGAATGCGCTCATCTTTCGCCCTTGCATCGAGCAGACCCGCTCTGAATTGTGTCGTGACAAAATCTGCGTCCTTTAATGCCTCCCTTCGGTCAAGGGTGAGGCAGATTTCCATCGGAATGCCGGCTTTTTCAACCATTCTTCTTGCCAGCTGGCCAACGGTCTCCAGTTTTTTCTCTCCCTTAGGAATATCCACAAGCCACAGCTCCCGAACCGGAAGTGAATCATACCGCTTGATAAATCCTTCCACAAGCTCGGGGGTATAACTCGACCCCCCACCTACCGTAACAATTTTAATTCCCTCTTTCATGCCATCTCCTCCATTGTCAGTGATGTGTAAGTCTTTACTATCACTCTCTTTTCAGCAAGCATCTCTCCAAACTCTTCTGAGAGGAGAATCTCCGTTTCTCTTACTCTTTCAAGAGTATAGGAGCTGCTTTTCAGCAAAAATGCATCCGCATATCCCGGGTGGCACATTACCTCCAGCCATTCTTCGTTTTCATTTTTTTCTAAAATTTCCGTTAAGGACTTCAGGCTCAACTTTCCATAGAATTCCTGATTCAGGCGGCACTTTACATAAGAAGACTGCCCCGGCAGCTCGTTGTTCAGCGGATCTCGGATTGGAGCACCGACTGTGTCCGCCATCTCTTTCAGCACTTCCCATACGAGCGGATGGCGGTGTACATGATGGTGGGAATCAAAATGGCTTGGTTTTAAGCCTTCTTTTAAAAAGGCAACAAGCTGTGCCTGCAGCTCCTCCCGTATGTCTTGAACTTCCAGTTTCTTTCCCCAAAATTCTGCCTGGGAGAAAAATCTTCCGTCCGGCCCTCTCAAACTGGCTGCCTCTGTGAACGGTATGCCGGCAGTCAGGACGAAATGGACGCCAATCGCTTTCAGCTTATGAGTCTTTGCCAGCTTTACAGCATGGTCAGTACCCGGCATATTCATCATCATGGTGGCAGAGGATATCCTCCCGTTGTCCAAGCAGTCGGTAATCGCATAATTGACTCCGGGGCAAAGGCCAAAATCATCAGCGTTCAAGATCAATTTAAGCGGAGTCATAGTAGCACCCTCTTTTTTCTAAAAATTTAGTCAATTATACATACACCAGCATGTATAATAGAAGAAATGGCGAATAGGACCTGAGGTGAAATCATGTTTACAAGCAAGCAGCTTGCCGAATTATCAAATCTGGAGTACTTACTGTATAACTACATCATTACAAATGCAGAAAAGGTCATTTATATGAGAGTCCGGGATCTTGCTTCCCTGACCCATGTATCCGCGACAACCATCATGCGGTTTTGCAAAAAACTTGATTGCGACGGATTCCCTGAATTTAAAGTAAAACTGAAGCTTTACCTTGAAAAGACCAAAACCCCCAACCTTACTTCAGCGCAAAATGCATTGACTGAGTTTATGGAGCGGATGCTCAAGACCGATTACAATGACCAGATCCGCAAATCAGCTGAGTTCATTTCGAAGCGCAAAAACGTCCTGTTTATCGGCACCGGCAGTTCCGGAATTCTGGCTGAATACGGAGCACGCTACTTTTCAAGCCTCAAGAAGTTTTCCCTGCATATTAAGGACCCCTTCTTTCCGCTGAATGGGCAGTTCCTGTCAGACAGCGTGACAGTCGCCCTGTCTGTATCCGGCGAAACGGAAAATATTCTTTCGCAGGTTAACAGCCTGAAAGAAAATGGCAGCACGATCATCAGCATCACCAATAACAGCCACTGCACCCTTGCCAGCATTTCCGATTTCAATCTGCCCTACTATGTAACGTCTGAATTTGTAGGACTCGCTAATGTGACGACCCAGATCCCCGTTGTCTTTCTTCTCGAAAGCCTGGCAAAAGAACTGTTTGCGATCATTGAAAGCTCATCAGAAAACGAATTGAACATCGGTGCCAGAGAATCCCTCTGACACCTTTTTATGTTCCACTCTTGATTAGCCGCGATTATTTAAGAACGGCGAAATTCCTTGTACATATGAATCATTTCCTTCACCATTTCTCCCATTGTTTCTGTAGTGATCATCAAATCTTCAGCGTGGACCATTAAGAGCGTCACCTTCACTTCCTCGCCCGCCGCTTCTTTCTGGACAAGTCCGGCATGAACTTTATGGCCAGCTGATAAATAGGCTTGTGCTTCCAATACTTTTTCTTTCGCCTCTGCGTATTCACCTTTGCGTCCATGCATGAGTGCTTCCATAAAGCTGCTTCTTGCAGCCCCGACCTCACTGATGATTTGGAAGGGAATGAGCTCCAGATCCTGCACGATTTTTATCCTCCTCTTTTCCTGTACCATGTAAATGGTGGTACAGGGCGCCGATCATGCCGGCGTGATTTTTATACAAGCAAGTATCAAGCTCCACGTCTGCTTCTGTGAGACCGAGATAGTGCAGCTGCTCCCACAGCTCACGGATTAAAGCAGTCCGGTTGCTGACCGCCCCTCCAATCAGGATCTTTTTTGGATTCAGACAGTAGATTAAATTGTATAGGCCGGTCGCGATGTTCAGCAGGAAATGGCGCACGAGCCCGGCTGCTGCAGGATCTCCGGCTTCGTATGCAGCAAAAACATCCAAACCTGACACGTTTTCAAAGGCCTTTCCCGTCATCTTCGCATAATGGGTCCGCAGGGAGCAGATAGAGCTCATCCTGCTTAATGTACTTTCGTGCGGCGTGTTCACTGAAGTACCGTTCGTAATCATGTAGCCAAACTCTCCAGCCCGGTTTGAATGCCCTCTATAAAGCTCTCCATTTAAAAAGAGGGCGCCTCCTATTCCGGTGCCGATTGTCATGCAAAGAAAATCCCTGTCATGCATTGCGTTTCCTTTCCATTTTTCAGCAAGCGCCGCACAGTTCACATCATTTTCAACCGAGGCAGGAATACCGCTGAACGCTTCAATGTACTCCTTCAGCTGAAAACCATGAAAGGCGGTGATGGCCCCTCCGTTGCTCAAATAGCCCGTATCCGGATCGACAAATCCAGGAGCACTCACCGCAATTCCCCTTACATTGGGATAACGGGCTGCAATTTCTTTCATTCCGTTCAGGATTGATTTCCCTGATGCTTCTCCAGAAGAAAAAGCAGCGGGGGCAGCGAGATTGCCCGCTGCATCCGAAAGAGAATATTTCACCTCTGTCCCGCCTATGTCAAAGCATAAATAGCTCATTCATTTCACCCGCTAATTGTATTTGAGGCCTGATTTTCGATGGATTCCTCCGCATCCGTTTTTGCTGTCTTATTGGCTGCAATGACGAAAGGAAGATAAACAATGGTGGAGATCGCTAAACACAGGAACCCGACAAGAAGTGCTACCCAGTTTCCTCCTGTACCAAGGAACGGAATCAACGGTCCAGGTGTCGTCCACGGCACGGCGTAAGCAATTGGCGGAATGAGGTTGAACTCGATAAATAAATACCCGACAAACGTATTTATGGCTGGAACGAGGATGAAGGGAATAATGAAGATTGGATTCAGTACAATCGGCAGCCCGAAGATAACCGGCTCGTTAATATTGAATAATCCCGGTCCGATTGAAAGCTTCCCGATTTCTTTAAATTCTTTACGCCGTGAAGCGATAAAAATAGCAATTATCAAACCGAGAGTCATCCCTGAACCGCCGTAGTTGGCGAAAGCATCATTTAGCGCCCACGTTTCCGGATATGGAGCTCCCCAGGCAGAACCAGTCTTCGCTACATAATTCAGGTTATCAAGGTTCGCTTCTGTAAAGATGGTTTCCCGGATCGCTGCGATGGTGTTCGGACCATGTATTCCAAAAATCCATAGAAAGTTCGCAACGACACCGAGGAAAATCACCGTTCCGATGTTCGTCCCCATGTCTTTTAGCGGAGCTTGAAGCACTGTATAAACGAGATTGTGCAGCCCGTCTTTTGCAAACATGGAGATGATGAAGCTCAGTACCGCAAATCCCACTGTAATGATGACAATCGGAAACAGTACTTTAAATGTACGGGCAACAGCTGGCGGAACTTGGGGAGGCATGTTGATCTGCAGCCTTTTGGCATGAGAAAGGCGCCCGAACAACTCTCCGACGATGATGCCGACAATCAGTGCCACAAACAGACCTTGCGGCCCAAGCCACTTAGTGGTGAGAAAAGACTGATTTTCCACAATCGTATAAGGGGTATAAATGATAAAATAACAGGACACTGCGGTAAGGCCGCAAAGCAGCTCATCCGCCTTCATCGCTATGGCCATATTCCTGCCTACAAGGTACACAATAAATATGGCCATTATATCCAGAGATCCGCGCAGGACTGGTGTGAATACTGCCTGTGCGTCCGCGAGGTTCGGGAACAGCTTTTCAAGGAACAAAATGTTGGCGATGAAGCCATCAGGTGATAAAATCGCGAAGTTTAACAGGATAATGATTGAACCGGCCATAATGATAGGAAAAGAAAGGATAAAAGCATCGCGGATTGCGCAAATATGCCGCTGAGAATTTAGTTTGGTCGCAATGGGAACGAGGAGCCGTTCCACAACGGACTCAAATTTTTCCATGAAGCTCATTCATATTCCCCCCTGGACTCTATTGGTTTACAAGCTGCAAAGCACGATCGAGAACAGCCTTGCCGTTCATCGTTCCGTAATCTCTCATATTGATGACCTCAATTGGAATTCCTGCAGGCACGATGGATTCCACCTGAGATTTCTGATACCGCACCTGTGGTCCGAGCAGAACGACATCCACCTTATTTGCCACCGTGCTGCATTCGGAAATCGGCAGCGCGAAAATCTCAATCTGCTCACCGATCGAGTCCGCATATTCTTTCATCTTATTTACAAGCAGACTCGTAGACATCCCGGCTGCACAAACGAGTAAAATATTCTTCATGGTTTCTCCCCCTCAAAGGCTTTCTCCATTAGATTGGATGACATCTTGATACCAGAAATAGCTTTTTTTCCGGATCCGCTTCAGGTCCTTCTCATCCGTTTCATCCCGGTTTACATAAACAAACCCATATCGTTTCTGATAGCCGTTCAGCCAGCTGAGCAGATCAGTGAAGGACCATGTGCAGTAGCCGATCACTTCGGTCCCGTCAGAGATCGCAGACTGGATCGACTCTGCATGGGATTTCAGGTAATGAATCCGGTAATCATCCTCCACACAGTCTCCTGGAAGCAGCTCGTCGTATTCTCCGAGCCCGTTTTCTGTAATTAGAATCGGCAGCGCATAGCGATTCGCAATTCTCCTTAAACCAATGTGCAGCCCGTCCGGATCGATTTCCCAATCCCAGTTCGTCGCTTCAAGATAAGGGTTTTTAACAGTCTTAAAAAGTCCAGGTATTCCGTGCTCGTCAGAGGTTCCTTTTTTTCCTGTCGTATTCATCTTTCCTTCAGCTATTCCATCCAGAGGATTGCTCGCAACCGTCGTGGAGCGATAATAGTTCACTCCCATAAAATCCGGCTCTGCTTCCTTCAGCAGCTCCCGGTCTCCCTCTTCCATATCCGGGGCAAGACGGTGTTTTTTCAAATATTCGAGCATGACCGGCGGATAAGCTCCCCAGCAGTAGATGTCCATCCACCAATGATTGTTCAGCTCTTCCGCATTTTCAAATGCGAGTACATTTTCCGGATTAGCATCATACGGGTAGATGGGAGAATACGCGAAGCTCGGGCCAATTTTACCCTCAGGCACTAATTCTCTAAAAGATTGAATGGCAGCCGCATTCGCCAGGTTCGCATGATGATTGGCTTGATACATCCTCTTTGCATCTTTTACTCCGGGAGGATGGAGCCCCGCTTTATACCCGAGCCCAATGAACACATTTTGCTCGTTCAAAGTGACCCAATACGTCACCCGGTCCCGAAAACTCGTAAACAATGTCCGGCTGTACTCATTAAAATCGTTGATGATTTCTCTCGATTCCCACCCCCCGTAAGCATCCTGCAGCGCCTGCGGCAGATCCCAGTGGTAAAGAGTGACGATTGGCTCGATGTTATGTTTCAGCAGCTCATCGATCAAATCACTGTAAAATCGAAGCCCGGCTTCATTGATTTCCCCTCTGCCCTCCGGATAGATCCGGCTCCATGCAACAGAGAAGCGATACGCTTTCAAACCCATTTCCGCCATTAAAGCGACATCTTCCTTATAGCGTCCATAGTGATCCACCGCTGTGTCCCCGTTCGTATCCCGGTACGTTGTCCCCTCTTTTTTTGAAAATGTGTCCCATACTGAAGGCCCTTTCCCATCCTGATCCCATGCTCCTTCCACCTGGTAAGCGGCAGAAGCAGATCCCCACAGGAACCCTTTCGGAAACGGGTTCTTTCTTTCATGCTGCATCCGTTAAACCTCCCTTGCTGACCGCAAAATGCTTATCCTGCTTGAAGTACTGTTGCTGCCCTTAATGTTAGCGCTTACATTTATTCCAGTAAATGCTTTTCAAGCATTTAGATATTTGTTACAGAGGTTTGGTAACTGTTTCGGATATGGTACATAGCGTTCCATATCTCGCAATAGAAAAACCGGACAAGGAGCTGTCCGGCAGAGAGATTACGTATCAATAGTAGTTGTTACACCTAAGGTATTGGATGCAGCAGATGAAGAGGTCACGTTACTGAAATCCTGAAACTCAAGCACGACTGGAACCCCAAGAAGGATACCGGCATTGATCGCTAAACTATTCGCTGTCAGCGTCGAAAGCTCTCCCTGCTGCAGAACCCCATTTACAAATACGTTAAAGGCAGAAGAAGCATCCGGAACGGGCAGGCCTCCAGCAGGAACCGGATCCCCGTTGTCATCCCTGAAAGAAGCAGCGGGAATGGTCGTGACTCCACCTAAAATCATTAAAGCCGTGACATTGGCAGCATAACGGGAAATCACCGGTGAAACATCTGTTGTCGTACTCACAGTCACGTCACCCGTAACTGTATTTGCAGCGGAAAGCACCAGTTTAATCAGCTCGGCAGGCAATTTTCCTGACCCCTTTCTTAAATGAACATAACAAACTGAATAATAATCGCCGTCCCCTTAAGCGGAACATCGCTTGTACAAAGAGAAAACCGCCCTTGCTCAATCACATAGTTTTGCTCCGGCTGGAGAACCGCATTAATGAAAACATTCAGATAGGAAACACTGCAGGGGTTCAAGATCATAGAACTGCTTCCAGGAAAAAGAGCATCTTCATCTGTATAAGTCCTCCTCCGCCCGTCAGAAACCGCATAATAAGAAAGAACTACAGCCTTCCTCGGCATTTTTTTCCGAATGCAGTCTGGTTCCAGTTCAGGAATAAATAGTACCGGATGCTTCACTTTCCAGCCCCCTTGCATTTGCTACCTGTAGTTAGTTTATTTTGCACAGATTAAAGCGTTCGTGCTGAGTAAACCACAGCTGTATGAGGGGTTGGCGGGTATTACCCATTAATGTGATTAAGTGAGTTTGCAGCGCGCGGGATCGAAGTCCTGGACCGGAGTCTGGTGTTGTTTTTCGTGCCGGAATTGACGGGGGATGTGCCGGAAACACTGGGTTATGTGCCAATTTGATTTTACGTGCCGGACTTAGTGTTTTTCGTGCCCGAACTGACGGGGATGTGCCGGAAACACTTGGTTTCGTGCCGGAACTGACGGGGGATGTGCCGGAAACACTTGGTTTCGTGCCAATCTGATTTTACGTGCCAAACTGCGGGAGTTTCGTGCCAGACTTAGTGTTTTTCGTGCCGGGACTGCCTGGTTCTCTTGCCAAATCCCTAAAAATCGATAAACAGAAATTTTCGGAGATAAAAATTTTATTTCGAAGATATCTTATTGTTTTCGTAGATAAATCGTAAGCGTTAAATAAACCACACCTTCAGTCTAAGTTTCCCCCATGAGATACTCTTTTTAACTTCTATCTGAAAGGGG
>NZ_WMIB01000014.1 GCF_009711125.1 Metabacillus mangrovi
CCGGTAGTTCAGTTGGTTAGAATGCCTGCCTGTCACGCAGGAGGTCGCGGGTTCGAGTCCCGTCCGGACCGCCATTTCTTCTTTTTCATACATAGTAAGATCAATTAACGTTTTCATTAAGCAAGAAGATCAAGGAAGTGACTGAATGAGCACCGTAGCGTATAATTCATACGCGAGGATGTGAATGATGGAGCTGACGAAGAGATCCGAAGCTTAGTGGAAGCCGAAACGATATGGCTTGGTAGCTCAGTCGGTAGAGCAATGGACTGAAAATCCATGTGTCGGCGGTTCGATTCCGTCCCAAGCCACCATTTATTACGGCGATTGTGGCGAAGTGGTTAACGCATCGGATTGTGGTTCCGACATTCGTGGGTTCGATTCCCATCAGTCGCCCCATTTGCGGGTGTAGTTTAATGGTAAAACCTCAGCCTTCCAAGCTGATGTCGTGGGTTCGATTCCCATCACCCGCTCCATTCTATACATAGAATGAGGGCCTGTAGCTCAGCTGGTTAGAGCGCACGCCTGATAAGCGTGAGGTCGATGGTTCGAGTCCATTCAGGCCCATTTGTTCCGCAGTAGCTCAGTGGTAGAGCTATCGGCTGTTAACCGATCGGTCGCAGGTTCGAGTCCTGCCTGCGGAGCCATATAACTTATGAACGAATGATTTGCGGGAATTCCCTCAAATCATCTATTTATGTAAGGGGAAGTACTCAAGTGGCTGAAGAGGCGCCCCTGCTAAGGGTGTAGGTCGTGTAAGCGGCGCGAGGGTTCAAATCCCTCCTTCTCCGCCATCTGTTCATCCGGCCCGTTGGTCAAGCGGTTAAGACACCGCCCTTTCACGGCGGTAACACGGGTTCGAATCCCGTACGGGTCATACAAAAATTCGCTGCATCTCATGCAGCGTTTTTTTGTACCCATTATTTGCTTAAGACTGCAGCTGAATCCAGAACCGTTTGATCCACACCCCATTTATCTCCTCTTCGGAATGAAGAATCCCTCCGTTTCTAAGTATGGTTTTTTGTGATGCCTTATTGTCTGCATCACAAGTGACAAGCACTTCTTTTATCCCGAGTTCCCCTGCTTTTTCCAACGCCAGTGAAAGCATCTTGGTGGCATAGCCTTTTCTTCTTTCAGATGGGAGCACGCCATATCCAATATGCCCTCCTCTTATTTTTAAACTTTCATTCAGTGAATGTCTGATGTTTACTGCCCCTGTTATCTTCCCGCTTTCTTCCACGAGCCAGAATGTCGAATGAGGCACCATTTCGGTTTCTTCCTCCTGATGATTCAGCCAGTTTACGAATGCATCAAAGGCAGCAGGATTTTCAGCAGCAGTCCACGGAACAATTTTTTCAGATGAAAGGATCCATTCCTCGTAAAAAGTCCTGTATTCCTTCTCGTATCTTTTATGTGGTTCTACCAGCTTTACCATTCTCTCATTCCTCTCTCCCAGACTGAACAACTACGTTAATGCTGCGCTGCTTTTAATTGTTTCGGTGATTTTTATTTTTTAACCTTTCCAGAAATATACACAATTCTTTCAGAGGATGCAATTCTTTTTCATACCGGAGATCTTTTGTATGCTGGTGCTTTTTCAAAAGGCTGCTGAAGCAGAAGACAGACTAAAGGGAGGAGAACTGTACCTGTAAAAAAGGCAGAGAGCTTCCCCGACGTCTGTTAACTGCAAAATATGAAGAAAACTTACCTGAAGAAATTCTACATAATTCGACAAATACATCACAAAAACATGCTTTTAAAATAATTCTTTTTTCCTCCAAATATACGATTATTCCATTATACAAAAGACTGACTCCTCTATTTTTTTTATTCCCCATGCACAACAGTTTAGAAAAATAACATTTAAAGGATCATGTTAGGAATTTTGTAGGATTATGTCTAAATATAAAAGCGTTTGCACAAAAGGGATTTTTTATTCGATTGGGGAATTAAGAAGTGTAAATTAGGGTATATAAATTGGGATACACTCTAAAAAGCGGGGAGGGTTGATTCTGGATGATTGCCAGTCCGACAGAATTTGAAATTCATTTATTTCATGAAGGTAATTTGTTTAAAAGCTACGAACGTTTCGGGGCTCACATTAAAACCGCAGATGGTGTGTCCGGAATACAGTTTACTGTCTGGGCTCCTCATGCCAAACAGGTACGGATTGCCGGAGAATTCAACCAATGGAAGGGCGGAGGCCATTCACTTGAGAAGGTGAGCAGTGAAGGCATCTGGTCCGGTTTCTTTACAGACGTAAAGCCTGGGGATGTATATAAATATGAAATAATCACCAGAAATGGCTCACGGATGCTTAAGGCAGATCCTTTTGCTTATTACGCTGAATTGAAACCTGATACAGCTTCTATTGTTACGGAGTTGGACGGCTATCAATGGAATGACCAGAAATGGCAGAAAAAAAAGAAAGCCAGGAATACGTATCAAAAGCCCTTATCTATTTATGAATTAAACCTTGCCAGCTGGAAGAAAAAAGAGGATGGGACGCTTTATTCATACATTGAACTTGCCGAACTCCTCATTCCATATGTTTTAGATCACGGGTTTACACACATTGAACTGATGCCTGTTATTGAGCATCCATACGACCGGTCCTGGGGATATCAGGGAACCGGATATTATGCGGCCACAAGCCGGTATGGGACGCCCCATGAGTTTATGAAGTTCATAGATCTCTGCCATCAAAATGATATAGGAGTCATTATGGACTGGGTTCCAGGCCATTTCTGCAAGGATGCCCACGGCCTTTATATGTTTGATGGAGAGCCCGTGTTTGAATATACCAATTATAAAGACCGTGAAAATGAAGTTTGGGGTACAGCCAATTTTGATTTGGGCAAGCCTGAAGTACATAGTTTTCTAATCTCTAATGCCCTGTTTTGGCTGGAGAAGTATCATATAGACGGATTCAGAGTGGATGCGGTGGCCAATATGCTGTACTGGCCCAATACAGACTCTGCATTCGAAAATCCATATGCAGCTGATTTTTTAAAGAAATTAAATAAAACGGTTTCAGAATACGATCCTTACGCTCTTATGATAGCTGAGGATTCCACAGACTGGCCGATGGTAACAGATCCGGTTGAGAACGGAGGCCTTGGCTTCCACTATAAATGGAATATGGGCTGGATGAATGACGTCCTGCAGTATATGGAAACAGAAGAGCACGGCAGAACGGACCTCCATCATAAAATGACTTTTTCTCTTATGTACGCATTTAACGAGAAATATATTCTGCCATTTTCTCACGATGAAGTGGTTTACGGTAAAAAGTCCCTTTTAAATAAAATGCCGGGCGATTACTGGCAGAAGTTTGCGCAGTTAAGATTGCTTTACGGCTATATGCTCGCTCATCCTGGCAAAAAACTCCTGTTTATGGGGGCCGAATTCGGGCAATTCGACGAATGGAAAGATCTCGAGGAACTGGACTGGTTTCTCGAAGACTATGAAATGCACCAGAAGACCCGGATTTATTTCCAGGAGTTTATGAATCTGTATAAAAAGCAGCGTCCTCTCTATGAACTTGATCATTCGCCGGAAGGCTTTGAGTGGATCGATGCCGACAACTCAGGACAGAGCATCTATTCCTTTATCCGAAAAGGAGCAAAGGAAGGGGAGATGCTTATTGCGGTCAGCAACTTCCGCAGCGAAGTTTACCACGACTATAAAATCGGGGTACCCGCTGATACAAGGTATGTTGAGATTCTGAACAGTGATGACACGCGGTTCGGCGGGTCCGGTCAGATCAACCCGAAAGAACTGAAAGCCGAAGAAGAGGAACTCCATGGCCAGCCGTACAGCATTAAAATGACGGTGCCGCCATTTGGTTTTAGCTTACTGAGAGCCATTAAAAAGAGAAGGGAGAACAACAATGAAAAAGAAATGCGTAGCAATGCTTCTGGCAGGGGGAAAGGGCAGCCGTCTTAGTTCCCTGACGAAAAACCTGGCTAAACCAGCAGTCCCTTTTGGAGGGAAATACCGAATTATCGACTTTACCTTGAGCAATTGCACGAATTCAGGAATTGATACAGTCGGAGTACTGACTCAATACCAGCCGCTCGTTCTTCACTCTTATATCGGAATTGGAAACGCATGGGATCTTGACCGGAAAAATGGCGGTGTAACCGTTCTGCCACCATATGCTGAATCCTCAGAAGTAAAATGGTATAAAGGCACGGCAAGCGCCATTTACCAAAACCTGAATTACCTGGAGCAATATGACCCTGAGTATGTACTCATTCTTTCAGGTGACCACATTTATAAAATGGATTACTCCGAGATGCTGGACTACCACATTGATAGAGGCGCCGACGTTTCCATTTCAGTGATTGAAGTCCCTTGGGAAGAGGCAAACCGTTTTGGAATCATGAATACGAATGAGAACCTTGAAGTTGTGGAATTTGATGAAAAGCCTCAAAATCCTAAAAATAATCTGGCTTCTATGGGAGTCTATATCTTTAAATGGTCCGTGCTTCAGGAATATTTGGAAATGGATGAGCGCAACCCATACTCAAGCAATGACTTCGGGAAAGATGTTATTCCTCTTCTTATCGAAGAAAAGAAAAAACTCGTTGCTTATCCTTTTAAAGGCTACTGGAAAGATGTTGGAACGGTAAAAAGCCTTTGGGAAGCAAATATGGATCTGCTGAAGGATGAGCCGGACCTTAACTTATTTAACCAGGACTGGAGAATCTACTCTGTAAATCCAAATCAGCCGCCTCAGTTTATTTCAGAAGAGGCAGAAGTTTCAGATTCTCTTGTTAATGAAGGCTGTGTAGTTTATGGTACAGTCCACCATTCCGTGCTGTTCCAGGGGGTTACTGTCGGAAAAGGCACCTATCTGAAAAACTGTGTGGTCATGCCGGACGCAGTGGTAGGAAATAACGTACACGTTGAAAACGCGATTATCCCTGGAGGAGTAACGATAGAGGATAACACGATCATCCGCTCCAATACGGAGTTTGATGAGGTATTGCTTGTCACTCCTGACTATATTAAACAGCAGCAGGCTGCAGCCCGCGATTTGGAAATCACTGAATAATAATGAAAAAGAAAGAGGTGGAATAGCATGAATATGAATTTGCTCGGAGTGATTGATGCAACAGCGCATAGCCAGGATATCGATGATCTAATCCAGAACCGTTCCATGGCGGCAATTCCATTTGGAGGCCGTTACCGGTTAATCGACTTTGTCCTTTCCAATATGGTGAATTCGGGAGTAGACAGTGTGGGGATCTTTCCTAAATACCAGTACAGGTCCCTTATGGATCACCTGGGATCTGGAAGAGAATGGGATCTGAACCGGAAAAGGGACGGGCTCTTCTTTTTCCCGTCTCCTCATCTGCATGAAGAGTATGATGAATTCGGCTCTTTCAGACAGTTTAAGGATCATTTTGACTATTTCAGAAGAAGCCGACAGGATTATACCATCATCGCAAACAGCCATACGGTCTGTAATATAGATTTCTGCAAAGTGCTTAAACACCATGTTGATATGGGCTGCGATGTAACAGAAATTTGCAAAGACGGCCGTTCTCTTCAAATGTACATCATTAAAACATCACTTCTGAAGGATCTGATTTCTTCCTATGATGACCGCGGATTCAGAACGCTGAACCAGGTTGTAAACGAAGGAAGATCACAGATGAACATCTGTGAATATTCCTTCAAGGGCTACGTGGCAGTAATTGACTCGATCAAGAGCTACTACCAATACAGCCTTGATCTGCTGAAGCCTGAAGTATGGAAGGAACTCTTCCCTAAAAATGCACCGGTATATACAAAAGTTAAAGATGAACCGCCAACGAAATACCTTAAATCCTCCTACGTCCGCAATTCCATGATTGCGAACGGCTGCCGGATCGAAGGGCATGTGGAGAACTCTATTATCTTCAGAGCCGTCCATATAGGGAAGGACACGGTCATTAAAAACGGCATAATCATGCAGAAATCTTCAATTGGAGAAAACTGTGTCTTGGAAAATGTTATTTTAGATAAAGACGTTAAGGTAGGAAACCATGAGACTCTTAAAGGAACAATGGAGCATCCTGTCGTTCTTCGGAAGGGATCTGTACAGGGAGCGCTGATGAAGTCGTGAAGATTCTCTTTGGTGTAGCAGAATGTGTTCCTTTTGTAAAATCAGGAGGTCTGGCAGACGTTGCAGGCGCTCTTCCGAAAGAGCTGGTCAAAATGGGGCATGATGTCAGAGTAATGATGCCTAAGTATGGCCAGATCCCTGAAAAATACCGGAAGGAAATGAAGAAAATCAAGGAAGTGCATGTAGCGGTAGGATGGAGAACACAATACTGCGGCATCGAAGAATTGCAAATGGACGGCGTGACGTATTATTTCCTGGATCATGAATATTATTTTAAACGGGATTCTCTTTACGGCCATTATGATGACGGGGAAAGGTTCACTTTTCTCTCCAGAGGGATCCTTGAAGCGGTAAAAGCCATCGATTTTCAGCCGGATATTATTCACAGCCATGACTGGCATACCGGGATGATTCCCTATTTTCTCGATAATGTTTATTCATCAGATCCGTTCTATTCAGAAATCAAAACGGTCTTCACCATTCACAATTTAGAGTTCCAGGGAATCTTTCCTCAGGAGATCATTTATGATCTCCTGAATCTTGGACACGAAGATTTTACGGCTGACAAGCTGGAATTCTATCAATGCGTCAGCTTTATGAAAGCGGCCATTATCTCGTCATCCGCTATTACGACCGTTAGCCCGACGTATATGGAAGAAATTCAAACACCTTATTACGGAGAGCGCCTTGACGGACTTCTCCGGGCAAAAGGGGATTCCCTGCACGGCATCCTCAATGGAATCGATGACACCATTTACAACCCGGCTGATGATCCTTATCTTGAAGCCCCTTTTGACGCAGAGCAGCTCAGCCAAAAACAGGTGAACAAAGCGTCCCTGCAAAAAATGTTCGGTCTTCCCGAGAAACCGGATGTTCCGCTGATTTCAATGGTAACAAGATTGACGAAGCAAAAGGGGCTTGATCTTGTCAGACATGTCATGGAAGAAATGGTGGACTCAGACACGCAATGGCTGATCCTTGGTACTGGGGAAGAGGAGTTTGAACATTACTTCCGCTACATGGAGAATAAGTACCCTGACAAGGTAAAAGCGTACATAGGCTTTGACGAACCGCTCGCCCACAAAGTGTATGCAGGATCAGATCTTTTCCTGATGCCTTCAAGATTTGAGCCGTGCGGGCTGGGGCAGCTTATCGCTCTGCGCTACGGTTCCATTCCGGTCGTTCGGGAAACAGGCGGACTGAATGATACCGTCCTTTCCTACAATGAGGGAACAGGAGAAGGGAACGGATTCTCGTTCCGTAATTTCAATGCCCATGATATGATGCATACCATCAAAAGGGCGCTTGACATCTACAGGGAAGACAAAGAGCTTTGGGAGAAGCTTGTTGTAAATGCGATGAGCCAGGATTACAGCTGGGCCCGGTCTGCAGCTAAATACAATGAGCTCTATACTGACTTGATAGGAAGTGGGAGTATTGTTCTCAAGTAAAGAATCCTTCCAGAAAAATTTTCTTAAGCGGCTGGAAATGACGTACGGAAAGACATTCAGGGAATCGACTAGCAGAGATCAATACAACACTTTAGGCATTATGGTCAGGGAATACATCAGTTCGAATTGGATCCAGACCAATGAACGAAACCGTGCTGAAAATAATAAGCAGGTCTATTATCTGTCCATTGAGTTTCTTCTCGGAAAATTGATGGGGCAGAATCTGCTGAATCTCGGCATCCGTGATGTAGTTCAAGAGGGGCTTGAAGAGCTTGGGATTCATTTGGAAAAGATCGAAGAATCGGAATCGGACGCAGGTCTTGGCAATGGCGGTCTTGGCCGCCTTGCTGCCTGTTTTCTTGATTCACTTGCCTCGCTGAACCTGCCCGGACATGGGTGCGGCATCCGGTATAAGCATGGCCTGTTCGATCAGAAGATTGCAGACGGCTACCAGGTTGAATACCCGGAACAATGGCTGCGGCACGGGAATGTTTGGGAAGTCCGGAAGCCTGATCAATGCGTCGACATCTCCTTTTGGGGGGAAGTAGAAAGCAGAGAAGCAGACGGACGGCTGGAATTTTCCCACACAGCTGCCGAAACAATCGTTGCCGTTCCATATGACATGCCGATGATCGGCTACCAGACAAACACCGTGAATACGCTGAGGCTCTGGAGTGCAGAGCCGGCCCATCATCCTCCGCTGAACCGTGATCTGCTTTCCTATAAACGGGAAACCGAAGCAGTATCTGAATTTTTATATCCGGATGATACTCATGATGAAGGGAAAATCCTCCGTCTGAAACAGCAGTATTTTCTTGTATCAGCAAGCCTGCAGAGCATTATCCGCTCCTATCGGAATAAAAACGGCACCATGCACCGTTTCCACGATAGAGTTGCATTGCACATCAACGACACCCACCCGGTACTTGCTATACCTGAACTGATGAGAATCCTCTTGGATGAGGAAAAGATGGAATGGGATGAAGCATGGGAAATTACGGTGAAGACCATTTCCTATACAAACCATACAACTCTTTCAGAAGCACTCGAAAAGTGGCCCGTCTATTTATTTAAACCTCTTCTTCCAAGAATTTATATGATTGTAGAAGAAATTAACGAGCGGTACTGCCAGGCTCTGTGGGAAAGGTATCCAGGGGACTGGAACCGGATCGAACAGATGGCCATACTCGCGCACGGTGTGGTCAAAATGGCTCATCTTGCCATCGCAGGCAGCCACAGTGTGAACGGAGTGGCTAAAATACACTCTGAGATTCTGAAAAACCGCGAAATGAAGCTTTTCTATGGTTTTGAGCCTGAGAAATTTAATAATAAGACGAATGGGATCGCTCACAGAAGGTGGCTGCTGAAAGCGAATCCGGAACTCTCCGACACCATTACTGAAGCGATCGGCGGGGACTGGGTCAGGGAGCCGGAAGCGCTCATCCAGATGAAACGGTTTATTTATGATGCAGGAATGAAGGAAAAGACTGCACAGATCAAACAGCTTCGAAAAGAGATGCTGGCCCAGAAAATTTACAGTCAGACAGCGATAAAAGTAGATCCGGAATCGATATTTGACGTTCAGGTAAAGCGGCTGCATGCCTACAAACGGCAGCTCCTCAATGTTCTTCACATTATGTATCTTTATAACCGGATCCGGGAGGACTCGAATTTCTCTGTCTATCCCCGGACGTTTATATTCGGAGCCAAGGCATCCCCAGGCTATTACTATGCGAAAAAGGTCATTAAGCTGATTAATTCTCTTGCAGACAAAGTGAACTCGGATCCAAAGGTTTCAAAGATGGTGAAGGTGATCTTTATGGAAAACTACCGGGTTTCCCTCGCTGAATCCATTTTTCCCGCTGCTGATATCAGTGAGCAGATCTCTACAGCTTCAAAAGAAGCATCAGGAACTGGCAATATGAAATTTATGATGAACGGTGCCCTCACACTTGGCACTCTTGATGGGGCAAACGTGGAAATTCTCGAAGCGGTTGGACCGGCCAATATCTTCACCTTTGGCTTAACAGCAGACCAGGTGTTGAATTACTATGAGAATGGCGGATACCGATCCACTGAATATTACCATCACGATGCCCGGATCCGGCAAGCTGCAGACCAGCTGGTCAACAGCTTCTTTCATGAGACAGAAGGAGAATTTGAAGCAATTTATGATTCCCTGCTCGCCCATAATGACCAGTATTTCGTGCTGAAGGATTTTTCTTCGTATGCGGAAGCTCAGGAAAGAGTGGAGCAGACTTTTATAAACCGGTCAGAGTGGCAGGAAAAATCCCTGATCAATATTGCTCATTCCGGTTCTTTTTCCAGCGACCGGACCATTAAGGAATATTCGGATGAGATTTGGAAGATAAAGCCCATGATCAGGTGAAACGCAAGAAAGAAGAGGAATCGCGGTTAGCGCGATTCCTCTTTTTTGTTCGCCCAGCATGGGTGAACTCTAACGGGTGAAAGTCCCGAGTACGACCTTAAGTAGCGGTAAGTACATAGCCAAAAGCAAGGGTGTCCACGGCGACGTGGAATCTGAAGGAAGCTCGAGGCAAACCTCCGGTCTGACGAACAGAAATCATATAAGAGGCGCCGTTAGAGGATAAGGCTGCAAAAGAAGCTGAAGTCCAGTAGCTACTGTACTTTCGTCGTATATATGGCAGATAGATGGAGGGAAAGAGTTCGCACCTTAACTGGGGAGATCTCATGAGCCTGTTCCAAACTTCTGCAGTGATGCAGAACTGGGCCATGAGAAGTCAGCCGAAGCCGTAGTAGTGAAGAGAGCTAACGAAAGTTAGAAGGAGCGAAGGGCTGAACAATTTTATGGTTATTGACATCTCAATTGGGAGAGGAAAAAGACCACTGGCGAGATGCGAGAAAGTGGATACCGACTCTACGAGAAGGAAAGGAGATAACAGGCATGTACGAAAGAAAAGTATTAGATGCGATTCTCGAGGAAGAGAATCTCAACGAAGCACTCAAACAAGTAAAACGAAACAAGGGTGCGGCCGGGGTCGACGGTATGACGGTGGGAGAGCTGGAAGAACATTTGTTAAAGAACAAAGATGAACTCATCCGGCAAATTCGGCAAAGAAAATACCAGCCTCATCCGGTCCAAAGAGTGGAGATTCCGAAACCGAACGGTGGTGTGCGGCTACTGGGAATTCCGACCGTTACGGATCGAGTGATTCAACAAGCCATTGCACAAGTTCTTACTCCTTTGTTTGATAGGGGATTCAGCAAATTCAGCTATGGATTTAGACCAAAACGTTACGCGGAAATGGCGATTCTACAAGCTCTGGAATATATGAACGATGGATACGACTGGATTGTAGATGTTGATCTAGAACGCTTCTTTGACACAGTCCATCACGACCGACTCATGAACCTTGTTTCAAGAACAGTGGACGACGGAGATGTCATCTCCTTAATCCGAAAGTTCCTAGTTAGTGGGGTCCAAATCAATGACGAGTATAAAGAAACCGTCATCGGTACGCCGCAAGGCGGTAATCTGTCACCTTTACTGAGCAACATTATGCTTAATGAACTCGATTGGGAACTTGAAAGCCGCGGACTCAAGTTTGTTAGGTACGCAGACGACTGTATAATCTTGGTCAAGAGCGAAATGGCAGCCAGACGGGTGATGAGGTCGGTGACACGATTCATTGAAGAAAAGCTGGGTCTCATCGTCAATGTCAACAAATCAAGAATCACCAAACCGAATGACCCTGATATGAAGTTCTTGGGTTTTGGCTTCTTTCGAGACTTCCAGTCTCATTTATACAAAGCGAAACCGCACCGGAAGTCGGTAAAAGCATTCCAGTATAAACTCAAGCAATTGACTCGAAAGAACTGGAGTGTAGATACGAAGTATCAAGTGGAGCGAATCAACCAGCTTATCAGAGGATGGGTCAACTACTTTAAGATTGGCTATATGAAAACGCTTCTGAAGAAAGTCGATGCTCACACACGGTACAGGCTCAGAATGTGTATCTGGAAAAAGTGGAAGACAGCTAAAAACCGCCGAAAGAACCTAATCAAACTGGGAATGAACCGAAATGATGCTTACAAAAACAGCCACACAAGCAAGGGACCAGCACGAATTGCATCTTCGTGGGTAATGACCACAACCATAACAAATAAGAAACTAGCCTCATTTGGGCTAACCCCTGGATTAAATCATTACATGAAAGTACGTGCCTAGAATAAAATTGAACCGCCGTATACGGATCCGTACGTACGGTGGTGTGAGAGGTCGGGGGTTAATCACCCCCTCCTACTCGATTGCTGGTCGCTTGAGGCTTGGAATCCGGCAAGATGATCCATTTAGAAGGTTGACAGGAGCAAATCAAAATGACTCCGGACAATTGGAGGGGCTATGCAGACTGACTAACCGCCCCTTTTCTTGTAAGAATTCTCTTATTGTTAGTCATTCCTGTTTGTTTTTGTAAAAAGGGGAAGCAAATGCCGTGAAACAGACGAATTCTTTCATGGGGCATGTCCCCGTCCAATTATTTTGAGGAGGAATCCGGCAACATGAAATGTAAATGCATGCCAGCACTTCTGGCTGCCGCTTTTTCTGCTGTCTCGATAGGCCATGCAGCGAAAGCGGAAGAAACGGTCATAGTTCAGCAAGGTGAAACCCTTTCCGATTTGGCATTGAGCCATCAAACCACATATCAGGCAATCATGGAGAAAAACCATTTACCATCTGATATTATTTTTGCCGGCCAAACCCTCGTGATTCCAGAGAGCGGTGAAGAAGTAAAAGGGTCCGCGATCCATATTGTAGAAAGCGGTGAAACATTAAGCGGGATTGCGCTGCAATATAAGATGAGCACAGATGAACTGAAGAGAATGAATGGTCTCTCATCCGATGCCATTTATGCCGGTCAGGAGCTTACAATTCAGGAAGAAGAAACGCTTTCTTCTATTGATTCAGGACAGTTTCCTTTAAAGGAAGGTACATATGATCCGTTTGTGGATACATGGGGGAAATCCCGTGAATATGGAGGAGCAAGAGTCCACGAAGGGACCGATATTTTTGCTGAAAAAGGAACACCCATTCATGCCGCAGCAGATGGAACCATCTCCAGAAAAGGCTGGAATGAACTCGGTGGCTGGAGATTAACCATTCAGGCTCCAGATGGCTACAGCCTTTATTACGCCCACCTCTCCAAATATGCCGATGGGATCGAAGCAGGAGATGAGATTCAAAAAGGGCAGCTGATTGGCTATGTGGGAAGCAGCGGTTATGGTCCTGAAGGGACGACCGATCAGTTCATCAGCCATTTGCACTTCGGTATATACGATTCTGAATTTAACGCCATCAATCCTTATCCTTATCTCACTGAATGGAAAAACAATCAATAAGCTGAAAAAGGGCGGCCCGCTAAGCAGCAGGCCGTCCTTTTTACAGATTCATCGAGTAAATGGTGTAAGAGAGATAGGTAGCAAAGGATGTCCACAGCACATAAGGAATCAGAAGGATTCCTGCAGCTTTGTTCATTTTGAAAGCCATTACAGCTAAAAGAATAGCAGTGACCGCAACAACTGCGCAATCTGCAGTAGCCAGTCCAAGATTCTTTAAACTAAACTGAAAATAACTGAAAAGCTGGTTGGACAAATAATTGACGATCAGTACAATCCAGAATGCTGGCGGAAGCTTGTTCAGGCCTCCTGATTTACGGTCAATGATCACCAAAGCAGCAGCAATCAAGGCAAACAGCACAGACCAGATTATTCCGATTGTTCCCCCTGCCGGAGTCCATTCAGGTTTATTGAGTGCATCATACCAGCTCTCATCTACTCTGAAAAGAAAGCCGCTGATGGAAAATAAAGCATAGGTGATTACAAAAATGAAGATGGAACGAAGCATGTTATCCCTCCTTGTTTCTCTTCAGGACTTATTCACTTGAAACCCCCATCTGAAACCTTTGAATACGCCATAAGAATAAGACAGGATGAAGGTCTCAGAGCAGAGGGGGCTTTTTATACCGGAAAAGGGAGGCGTTATGCTGAAATTTTTAAACTTATGCTGTAAATCCGGGATATATGATGAAATTTTGAGATATATGCTGAATGTTCACCTGTTTATGCTGAATCCGGTCCTGACTCCGTAATCCTCATTTTCAATCGGTATAGCGTTCTTTCTCCGAATAAGGCAGGTCGCCGAAAGAGGTCATGATTCCCTCTTCATCCAGTTCATCCTCATATTTCTCGTGCTGTTCGTTCGGATAAACGACCACGTTTTTTCCTTCTATATCAGTCGCTGCAAAATTCTCATAGTCCTCGACAAAGCCAATCTTGTCATCTGACTCTGTATAGGCGTCATTGTAATCCTCCATCGGGTATTCAAAATCTGACGGGGTTTCAGAGGAACCGTATCTGGCTGTTTCCTGGTACGTATCTTCTGCATCAAAAGCTTCAACATCCCGGCCGTCAAAAGAAAATCTGCCGAATGGAGGGGAGAGGACGTCTTCTTCAGCCGGGCGGTCCCCGGAAATTGTCTGGTTTGGGGAATGTTCTTTGCAAGTTGTGGCAGAAGGGATGGCTTCAAGCCGTTCCGGCGGGATATCTTTTCCGCATTTCTCGCATTTCCCGTACGTGCCCTGTTCCATTGCATGCAAGGCCCTGTTGATGTCCTTCCATTCTTCCTCAGCATGTTCATTTAAAGCTGTATCTTTCTCGCGCTCATACAGTTCGGTTGCTTCATCACCGGGATGGTTGTCATAACTGGATAATTCCCCAACTGATTCATGGGGATGACCGGCTTTAAGACCAAAATGGCCGTTTTCTTCAAATCTGTTCTTCAGTTCATCCTTCGCGTTCTCCAGTTGTGTGCGAAAGGCCTCCAGCTGCTGTTGAGTTAGCATGATTTTCTACCTCCGGGCAATGAATTGGATTTATACCGTTAGTATGAGCAAAGGCAAAAAAAAAACACGGTACGTGACCGTGTTAAATGAGATAGCTGATATAAAGGGCTGCTGCGAGCAGAAGTCCGAATTGCGTATTTGTTTGAGCGGTAGCGACCATTGCAGGCATCATCTCGATCGGACGGCTTTTTCCTCTGAAGGATTTAACCGCGAACACGGACTTTGGAACACTAAGGAAAACAAGCAGGCTCCAGAGAGAGGCAGTTCCGGCGAGAATAAAGGCAATGATAAAAATATAAGAGCATATGAAGATGAGAGCGAGAAAATCGATGGCTTTTTTTCTTCCCATTAAGATGGCAAGGGTTTTGCGGCCGTTTTCTTTATCTCCGTCCAGATCCCGGATATTGTTCGAAAGCAGGATTGCTCCAACGAGCAGGGATACCGGGAGTGAAATTAAAAATGCATCAATACTGACGGTGCCAGTCTGAATATAAAATGAGATCAGGATGATGACCACACCCATAAACAGGCCTGCTGTCAGCTCTCCAAACGGTGTATAGGCGATCGGGAGGGGTCCTCCAGTATAAAGATAGCCTGCGACCATGCACAGCGTTCCGATCGCAGCGATCCACCAGCTGGATTCAATGCAGATATAGATACCGAGCAGGGTTGAAATACCAAAAAATACAAACGCAAGAACAAGAACGGTTTTGGCTTTTACCCCATTGCGGACAATGGCTCCGCCGATTCCGACTGAATTTTCATTATCCAGTCCCCGCTTGTAATCAAAGTATTCATTAAACATATTCGTCGCTGCCTGAATAAGAACAGAAGCGAGAAGCATGGCTAAGAACAGCCAAACATTAAATGATCCTTCCTTTAAGGCCATGACCGTGCCGATCGACACCGGGATAAAGGCTGCCGTTAAGGTGTGAGGCCGCAACAGCATCCACCAGATCCGCCAATTTTTATCAGGTTCTATGGAAGGAGCGGAATGCGTGTGTGTATCAGGGTGCATTTCTCTTCTCTCCTTTTAATCACTTGGAAGACAAAATTCTTCATTATTAAGTGTAGTTAAATAGGCACTTACTGTCAATGATTCATGACGCTGCGCCGCAGAGAAGCCTTACGGATTTATTCCTCGCCGGAAACGTATTATAATAAGGATATCAGGCAGGGATTGAAAGGCAGTCTCATTCTATTGACACACCCTGTATGCGGGTGTATGTTAGATAAAGCGATTTTTACGGATTACGGGGGTATGCAAGGTGATTACCACGATGGGCGATACATTCATAGAGACTTTAGCCTCAGCTGTAGAAGAGGCAAAGAAGGGACACCGGGTTGCTGTCAGCCGTACAGTTCCCCTTGCCGGTATCAGCCCCCTTCATTTTTTTGCTGCAGCAGGAGACGCCTTTTCCGGGGAAAGAACATTTTGGATGCCGCCGGAATCAGATACGGTATTGGCTGGGGCAGGAAATGAATGGATCATTGATACAGATGAAGCCTCCAATAGCAGATTTATGGACATCGAAAAAGAATGGAAGCGCTTTAAATTCATTCGTGATGCCGACAGCCCAAGTCCTGTGCTCATGGGCGGTTTTTCCTTTGATCCGCTCAAAAACAGCAGTGCAGACTGGACGTCCTATAAAAACGGGCGCTTTACACTTCCTAAATACCTTTGCAGATGGGAACGGGGGAAGAAACCCGAAGTCACCATATGCAAAGTCTTAAATGGAGAAGAGTCCTTTATCGAAGCGGAAGCTGATTTTCTCGGCAGAATCCGCTATATAGAAAGTCTTGTCAAAAAGTCCGGGGTGGCTTCCGGAAATCCTGCACCGTTTGAGATGATGGAGCACCATACGGATGACTGGCTCCATTCCATTATAGAAGCAACTGCTGCCATAAAAGAGGGGCAGCTGGATAAAGTAGTCCTGGCCAGGGAGATTTCAATGAAATCAGATGAACCGATTGATGTGCGATCCGCACTGGATACGCTGATCAAGGAACAGCAGACTTCTTTTCGCTTTGTGATTGAAAACGGCAGTTCAAGCTTTATTGGTGCTACACCTGAACGGCTCATTAAAATCCAGGACCGGTTCATGCAGTCTGCTTGTCTTGCGGGAACAATTAAGCGGGGTTCGAGCAAAAAAGAGGACCGTGCACTTGAGAATTCGCTGTTAAATGATCAGAAAAATCTTGAGGAACATGCCTATGTTGTAAAAATGATTCGGGAAGCTTTGCAGGAGCATAGTTCAGAGCTGATGATCCCGGAAAATCCCGGCATCTATAAAACGAAAAATGTTCAGCATTTGTTTACACCTATTGAAGGAAGCTTGAGCGAGGATTCTTCCCTGCTTCACATCGTCAGGCAGCTTCATCCTACTCCTGCGCTTGGAGGACTGCCGCAGCAAAAAGCCCTGGAAATGATTAGAGACCTGGAACCGATGGAACGGGGCTGGTATGCGGCACCTGTCGGATGGATGGATGCAGAAGGCAATGGTGAATTTGCGGTTGCCATCCGATCAGCTCTCGTAAAAGATCATTCTGCCGTTCTTTATGCCGGCTGCGGGATTGTGAAAGATTCCATTCCTGAGATGGAGTATGAAGAGACAAAGATTAAGCTAAGGCCTATGCTTTCAGCTCTGGGAGGCCTGAAATATGACCGGTCATGATGCACACACAAAATATTTGGCAGGGTTTGTAAATGAAATGGCTTTACAGGGACTGACAGATGCCGTCATCAGTCCCGGCTCCAGATCGACTCCGCTTGCAATCCTGCTCGCGGAGCATCCTTCCGTACAAACGCATCTGCAGATCGATGAGCGATCCGCGGCTTTTTATGCACTTGGAATGGCAAAAAAACTTCGCCGGCCTATCGTTCTTCTATGCACATCCGGAACAGCGGCGGCCAATTATTTTCCCGCTGTAATAGAGGCGAGCCTCTCCAATGTCCCGCTTGTTGTTCTGACAGCTGACAGGCCTCATGAGCTGAGGGATGTCGGAGCACCGCAGGCCATCAACCAGAACGAAATGTACGGAAGCTATGTAAAATGGTTCGCTGACGCGGCTGTTCCGGAGGACACTCCATTCATGCGCCGCTACGCCAGAACGCTTGCGTCAAGGTCCTATGGAGAGGCAGCTGCTGTGCCGATGGGTCCTGTGCATCTGAATTTCCCGCTGCGGGAGCCTTTGATTCCGGATCTCTCCCTTCCTTCTTTATGGGGGAGGCAGGAAAAGCAAACGTATAAGGGACAAGCTGCTGCAGTTGCGGACCCGCATGAAGCGGAAAAGCTTGCGGGAATCATCCGTTCATCTGAGAGAGGCTTGCTTGTGTGCGGAGAACTGCATGATCCTGAATTTAAAGAAGCAGTGATGGAGCTCTCCAAAGCTTCAGGCTTTCCCATTCTCGCTGATCCCCTTTCTAATTTGCGTACAGGCAGCGGAAGCAAGGAAGAAATCATCGAGCATTATGATTCCATTTTGAAAAATGAAGAGCTCAGGGATCATCTGAGGCCTGATTTAGTCATTCGTTTTGGTGCGGTTCCTGTTTCAAAGCCCTTATTTGTCATGCTGAGAGATGAAGAAGAGATTTATCAGGTGATTGTCGATCAAAACGGCAAATGGCGGGATCCTGCATTGGCAGCGGCAGAAATCTTTCCAGTGAACGAAGCGCAGCTTTGCAGGCAGCTTGCAGAAAGCATCCGCAGCAGCAAGAACGCGGATTTTGCAGAGGAGTGGAAGCTTGCCAACCGGATTTTCCGCGATCGGGTTGCGGATATAGAAGAGGGCGCGGATCTCTTTGAAGGCAAGGTGTTTATGGAGCTTTCACATCTCATGCCGGAGGATTCCCAGATGTTTGTAGGCAATAGTATGCCGATCCGGGATGCAGACACGTATTTCGGTACAACCGAAAAGCAGGTCTCAATCTATGCGAATCGGGGCGCGAATGGAATTGATGGAGTAGTGTCTTCAAGTCTCGGGATTGCGGCAGCCTCAAAACAGCCTACTGTCCTGGTGATCGGTGATTTGTCGATGTATCACGATTTAAACGGACTGCTTGGGGCAAAATTGAATGGTGTGTCAATGACCATCGTTTTGCTGAACAATGACGGAGGCGGAATTTTTTCATTTCTTCCTCAGTCCGCAGAAGAGAAGCATTTTGAGTATTTATTCGGTACACCGGCGGGTCTCGATTACCGCAAAGCAGCGGAATTATATCAGACTTCCTATTTCAAGGCAGAATCGTGGGAATCATTCAGAAAATGCTTCACCGAATATGCCGGCTCTGAAGGGGTTCAGATTATTGAGGTGCCGACGAACCGGCATACCCGTGTCAAAATTCATCGGGAATTGCTGGAATCTGTTTCCCGGGAAATAATCGGAGAGCTTCTGAATGAAAAAAGAGATTAGGGGAGTCCATTATCATTATGAGCTGTCAGGAGAAGGAGATCCGCTTCTTCTGCTGCATGGGTTTACCGGGTCCACTGAAGATTGGGGGGAAATGGCAGATGAATTGGACGGATTTACGATTCTTGCTGTAGATCTGATTGGACACGGAAAGACAGAAGCTCCTCCTCTGAAAGAAAGGTATTCCATGGAGGAGACGTGCAGGGATTTGAAGGAACTGCTGGATGCGCTTGAATTTGGAAAAGTATCTATCTGCGGGTATTCGATGGGGGGAAGGGCTGCACTGTCCTTTGCAATGCTCTTCCCTGACCGGGTTTCGAGATTGATTCTGGAAAGCGCATCGCCGGGGCTGAGAACAAAACAGGAACGGGATGCGAGGATTCAGAGCGACGAAAATCTGGCGGAAAAAATCCAGACTGAAGGAATTCTCCGTTTCACTGATTATTGGGAGAAACTTCCGCTCTTAAGCCAGGAGAGACTGTCTCCGGAAAAAAGAGCGGCAATCCGAAAGCAAAGGCTCGGTTCAAATCCAGTAGGTCTGGCAAACAGTCTTAGAGGGATGGGCACCGGGATCCAGCCTGACTGGTGGGAACAGCTTCCGAACTTGTCACTCCCGGTTCTGATCCTTACAGGTCAGCTGGACAAAAAGTTCTGCACAATCGGAGCCCAAATGGAAAAATTGTTCCCGGATGCGCGTCTGGAGAGGATAAATCACGCCGGACATACAATCCATGTGGAACAGCCGGAGATTTTTGGTACAATGATAAGTGGGTTCCTGAAACAAAGCCAGTAAATGCTGTGCCGAAAAATAAGGAGGTTTTTTAAGATGTCATCTTTTGAATGGGTTGCAGGCCGCAATTATGAAGATATCCTTTATGAAACGTATAATGGGATTGCCAAAATCACCATTAACCGTCCGGAAGTACATAATGCATTCCGTCCGAAAACGGTTATGGAGCTAATCGATGCTTTTGCTTATGCTAGAGACGATTCCAATGTTGGAGTCATCATCCTGACAGGAGCGGGAGAAAAAGCGTTCTGTTCAGGCGGCGATCAAAAGGTCCGCGGACACGGCGGATATGTCGGGGAAGATGAGATTCCGAGACTGAACGTACTTGATCTTCAAAGGCTGATCAGGGTCATTCCAAAGCCGGTCATCGCGATGGTTTCCGGATATGCAATCGGAGGCGGACACGTGCTTCACATTGTCTGTGATCTCACCATTGCAGCTGAGAATGCCGTATTTGGCCAAACCGGACCAAAAGTAGGCAGCTTTGATGCAGGATACGGGTCAGGCTACCTTGCCCGCATCGTAGGCCATAAAAAAGCACGTGAGATCTGGTTCCTGTGCCGTCAGTACAATGCCCAGGAAGCTCTTGATATGGGACTCGTCAACACCGTTGTTCCTCTTGAGCAGCTTGAAAAAGAGACTGTTCAGTGGTGCGAAGAAATTCTTGAAAAGAGCCCGACGGCAATCCGCTTCCTGAAGGCTGCATTCAATGCAGACACGGATGGCCTTGCCGGCATCCAGCAGTTTGCCGGCGATGCCACACTGCTTTACTACACGACAGACGAAGCAAAAGAAGGAAGAGATGCGTTTAAAGAAAAACGCGATCCGGACTTCAAACAATTCCCGCGTTTTCCTTAAACAGTGATTCAGGCAGCCATAAAGGCTGCCTGTCTTTGTATACATAAAGGAGTGATACCAGTGAATGATACGATTCCAAACTGGCTCATGCAGAGGGCCGCATTGACACCAGACCGCACCGGACTTGAAACAGAACACCAATCCTTCACATTCCGTGAGCTTCACTCCGAAGCGTTAAAGCGTGCCGGCGCACTGCGTAAGCTTGGGATTAAAAAAGGAGACCGTATCGCGATCCTGTTGAAAAACAGTGCGGAAATGGCCCATCAGATCCAAGCCGTTTTTTACTGCGGGGCCACCGCGGTGCTGCTGAATACGAGGCTGACTGCTGAGGAGTGGAACTACCAGCTTAAGGATTCTAAAGCCGCTCTCTTCATCTGCGGGGAGGAATTTGATAAGAAGATTCCAGATGCAAACATTGTAACTCCATCTCAAATGCGGGAAATGGCTGCTCCATTAAAGGATCCTGTGGAGGAATTTGTACTATCAGACACAGCCGTGCTGATGTATACATCCGGAACAACAGGAAAGCCGAAGGGTGTGATGCAGACTTTCGGTAATCATTACTGGAGCGCAGTGGGCTCAGTACTTAATCTTGGCTTAGGGCCGGAAGATAAATGGCTTGCAGCCGTTCCTCTTTTTCATATCAGCGGACTTTCCATCCTGATCAGGGGAATCATCTATGGAATGCCGGTTCAGCTGCATGGACCATTTAATCCGGAGGCAGTCAACCATGCCATCCTTCATGAAAAAGTGACAATTGTATCAGTGGTCAGCACGATGCTGGCTGCTTTAGTTGAAAACGGAAAGGGACGTCCGTATCCCGGGTCTTTCCGGTGTATGCTGCTTGGCGGAGGACCCGCTCCAAAAGCTTTACTGGAGCAATGCAGAGATCAGCAGATTCCTGTTTTTCAAACATACGGGATGACCGAAACGTCTTCCCAGTTCGCCACTTTGTCCCCTGAATATGCCATAAGCAAGCTGGGTTCGGCGGGAAAGCCGCTTTTTCCATGCCGGGTTCGCATTATGAATGAAAACGGGGAAGAGGCGCCCGTTCAGACGCCAGGAGAAATTGCAGTGAAAGGGCCGAACGTGATGAAAGGGTACTGGAATAGGGAAGACGCAACAGCGGCTGCTCTCAGGAACGGCTGGCTGTATACAGGAGACATTGGCAGAGTTGATGAAGAGGGATTCCTTTACGTGCTGGACAGGCGCTCTGATTTGATTATTTCCGGCGGGGAAAATGTGTATCCGGCTGAAATTGAAGCAGTTCTCACAGCTCATCCCTCCATTGCAGATGCAGGGGTCGCCGCTAAAGAGGATAAAAAGTGGGGGCAGGTTCCCCATGCGTTTATCGTGGCAAGCGATCCGATGACTGAAAGTGACGTCATCCGATATTGCGCAGAACGGCTGGCAAAATACAAGGTGCCTGGAAAAGTGACATTTATGGAGAAGCTGCCCCGGAACGCATCGAGCAAGCTTCAGAGGAACCTGTTGAAGGAGTTGGACAATTAGATGATCCGGCTGAAAAAAATCACCCTTCATCTTACAGAGATGGAGCTCGTTCAGCCTTTTGAGTCGAGCCTTGAAAGGGTGGAGACCAGGGAGAGCGTTATCGTAGAGGCGGAGAACTCAGATGGAACAGTGGGCTGGGGAGAAGGTGTAGCTTTTTCTTCTCCATGGTATACGGAAGAAACCGTAAAAACGAGCCTTCATATGCTGCAGGACTTCCTCATCCCGATTTGTCTGCACCGGGAGTACAGACATCCGGAGGAGGTCCATGCATCCTTTTCCGGAATCAAACGGAACCGGATGGCAAAAGCGGCGATTGAAATGGCTGTCTGGGATGTATACGCTAAACAGCTGAACCGGCCGCTTTCAAGTGTGCTTGGAGGTACGAGAGAAGCGGTCGAGGCGGGGATGGTGATCGGACTGGACACGATCCCTTCAATGCTGAAATCCATTGACCATGCCCTGGCAGCGGGCTACAAGAGGCTTAAAGTCAAAATCAAGCCGGGCTATGATTTTGATTTGATTCATGAAATCAGAAAACAGTATCCGTATATTCCTCTTATGGCAGATGCCAATTCGGCATATACGCTTGAGGATGCGGATAAGCTGAAGAGTCTGGATGACTTCGGACTGATGATGATCGAACAGCCCCTTGCTTCTGATGACATCATTGATCACGCTGTCCTGCAAAAGATGGTAAATACGCCGATCTGTTTGGATGAGAGCATAGAATCTGCTGAAGATGCCAGGAAGGCACTGGATCTTGGCAGCTGCAAAATCATCAACATCAAACCTGGGAGGGTTGGAGGACTTGCTGAGACAATCAAAATACATGATCTCTGCCTCAAAAGGAACATCCCGGTATGGTGCGGAGGGATGCTCGAAACTGGAATATCCAGGGCCCATAATCTTGCTGCTGCATCGCTGCCGAACTTTACAATTCCAGGCGATCTGTCTGCTTCTTCGAGATATTGGAAAGAAGATTTGATCTCTCCGGAAGTAACCGTCCAAAATGGTCTTGTTGCCGTCCCTTCAGGTGCCGGAATAGGGTTTGAGGTAGACAGAAAGAAACTGGGGAAATATACAAAACAGACTTTTCACGCTTCAAACTAGTCTCCTGCCAGGAGGCTTTTATTTTTTAAAACGTAAAACACTCAGAATGAGATGGAATAGTAAGAATTCCAGTTTTGTCTAAAAGGAGAGGCTGTTTTATACTTTCTTCAGAAAGGAGGAAGAGAACAGCCCATGAAGACCCCGGAAGAACACGAAACGAGAAAGAAATTTATAGCTGCCCTTCTGCTGAAGCGGCAAATATCCCCCGATACGGTCCAGCACCTCACTCAGCTCACCCAAATGGAAATCAAGCTTTTGCTTAAAGAACTGCAATTATCCAATCGTTAAACCAAATCTATTCCACTGCGCTCATCTCTTTTGCACCGGCCGGTCAGGCAGGTGCTTTTTTCTATGTCCTTACAGCCAAATGTCGAACTTTTACCATTGACAATTCTATTCGCCTTAAGTTAAAGTTTTGCATAAGGTAAACTTTTTAAGTTAAGGCAATAAAACATTCTTTTGGCTAAGAGAATAGCACGATTCTATACTTTTCACATAAGGTAAAAGAGTCCAGAATAATTACTTAATAGGGGGACAAATGAAATGAAAAAGATGTTTATGGCAGCTGTCCTGATGATGGGAACTTTACTCAGCGCCTGTTCCGGCGCAGAGCCATCTTCCGGCAGCGGCAAACTGAAAGTGACAACGACAATCGCGCAGCTTGAAGATACGGTCAGGAACGTAGCCGGTGACAAAGTGGAGGTAAATTCATTGATGGGTCCGGGTGTGGATCCGCATTTGTATAAAGCTTCCCAGGGAGACATTAAAAAACTGAGCGAAGCAGACGTAATCCTTTACAACGGGCTTCACCTTGAAGGGAAGATGGGGGAAGTGTTTGAGAAGATTTCCAAAAGCAAGCCGGTCATTCCCGTTGCAGAGTCGGTAGATGAAGACAGAATCCTCACTGTAGAGGGAAACAAAAATGCGCATGATCCCCACGTCTGGTTCAGCATTCCTAACTGGATTCAGGTAACGGATAAGGTCGAAGAAGTGCTGAGTAAAGAAATGCCCGAGTATAAAAACGAGTTTAAAAAGAATGCAGAAGCGTACAAGGCGAAGCTGAAGGAAATGGATTCCTATGCACGGGAGCAGATTGCATCCATTCCGGAGAAAAGCAGGGTTCTGGTTACAGCACATGATGCCTTTCAATATTTCGGCCGGGAATACGGCATGGAAGTCATGGGCTTGCAGGGACTGAGCACTGATTCCGAATATGGGCTGAAGGATGTTCAGAAGCTTGTCGGTGTTTTGTCAGACCGGAACATCAAGGCTGTATTTGTAGAAAGCAGCATTTCCCAAAAGTCCATTAATGCAGTAGTGGAGGGCTCTAAACAGAAAGGGCATGAAGTGAAAATCGGCGGAGAGCTCTATTCGGATGCGATGGGCAAAAGCGGGACAGAAGAAGGCACATACCTCGGGATGTTCAAACATAACGTGGATATGATTGTTTCTTCCTTAAAATAAGAAATTAATAGGATACTGCCAGAAGAAGGAGGAGCAGAAGTGATTCCGGTAAAAGTAGAAAACCTCACAATCGCTTATCATAAAAAACCCGTTCTGCAGGAGGTCTCGTTTGAAGTTCCAAGCGGGAAACTCATCGGCATTATCGGTCCGAACGGAGCAGGAAAATCTACTCTAATTAAAGGAATCCTGGGGCTGATTCCAACAGCATCCGGTGAAATAGAGGTCTTCGGAAAAGAATACAAAAAGCAGCGCAAGCTTGTCGGTTATGTTCCGCAGCGCGGCTCGGTCGACTGGGATTTCCCGACTAATGCGCTGGATGTTGTTCTGATGGGCAGGTATGGGCACGTGGGCTGGTTTAAGCGGCCTGGAAAAAAAGATATGGAGCTTGCAAAAGAGAGCCTGGATAAGGTGGGAATGCTGGATTATGCAGACAGACAGATCAGCCAGCTTTCCGGAGGCCAGCAGCAGCGTGTGTTTCTTGCAAGGGCCCTTGCACAGGATGCCGATGTCTATTTTATGGATGAACCATTTGTGGGTGTAGATGCGGCAACGGAAAAGGCGATTATTTCCCTGCTGAATGATTTAAAAAACAGGGGGAAAACGGTACTCGTCGTCCATCATGATTTGCAGACTGTTGATGAGTACTTTGATTGGGTACTTTTGCTGAACATGCGGAAGATTGCATTTGGACCGACAGAAGATACCTTTACCGTTGACAACCTTCAAAAAACCTATGGAGGCAGACTTGCCTTTTTAAAGGAGAAAACAGCAGGGGGTAAAGGAGATGTGGTCTGAACTGCTGTATCAGCTACAGGATCCAAATACACAGTGGGTGCTGTTCGGTACGCTTTTGCTTGGCATGGCGAGCGGAGTTCTCGGCAGCTTCGCCCTGTTAAGGAAACAGAGCCTTATCGGAGATGCAATGGCACATGCTGCCTTGCCTGGGGTATGCATCGCCTTTCTTCTTTACGGACAAAAATCCCTTTTATGGTTTCTCGTAGGTGCAGCCATTTCCGGGCTGATTGCAGCCTGGGCCATCCAAACGATTGTCCGCCACTCCAGAATTAAAGAAGACTCCGCGCTTGGATTGGTTTTATCCGTGTTTTTCGGCTTTGGAATCGTCCTGCTGACCTATATTCAGCAAGGTTCGTCCGGAAGCCAGAGCGGGCTGGACGATTTCATTTTCGGGCAGGCCGCTTCCATGGTATGGGAAGATGTCCGCCTGATCACGATCGCTTCTTCCCTCCTCCTGCTCCTAACGTTCCTCTTTTTCAAGGAGTTCAAGCTGCTGACCTTTGATAGTCAATTTGCAAAAGGAGCAGGACTGCCTGTGTCCTTCCTGAACGGGCTTCTTATGACCCTGATTGTCAGTGCCGTCGTGATCGGGCTTCAAACCGTCGGAGTTGTGCTGATGGCAGCCATGCTCATCACTCCTTCCATCGCCGCAAGGTATTGGACAGAAAAGCTTCATATCATGATCATTCTGTCAGGTGTCATCGGAGGAATATCGGGGATTGCGGGCACGTACCTGAGTACAGTAACAGAAGGCATGGCGACCGGACCGCTTATTATATTGGCCGCTACATTCATGTTCTTGATCTCTCTGATTTTTGCCCCTGAAAGAGGGTTGCTTTCTCTTTTGATCAAAAAATGGAAGGTCCGGAAGGCGACTGCAAAAGAACATGTTCTTCTCTCGTTTTATGATTTATCCGAATCGGCAGCAGCGGAAAACAGGGATGCTTGTTTTTCATCAGAAGAGGTGCTCCGGAAGCGGCCTGTCCCGGGAGGTCTGCTCCTGTCCGTTCTAAAGGGGTTTGAGAAAAAAGGATTTATTACCGCTGTATCAGAAGACACATGGTGCCTGACAGATACAGGGATTGAGGTATCCTATGACCTGGTGCTCAGGCAGCGGATGTATGAAATGTATTTAATGCACGAAATGGAGTTGGCTCATCTTCAGCAGGTCAGAAAAGAGGATCTGGATGAAGGCAATCTTTCAAAAGAATTGAAAGCCAGCTTATCTGTGCTTTTGAAAAAGCATAAAAGGCTGCCGTCATTGATTCCAAATCATTTGTCTGCGGAGAGGGGAGGGCTGCTGCAATGAGCTATGAAGCGTGGATTCTTCTGACCGGATCACTGGTCGGAATCACCTGCTCCATGATCGGCTGTTTCCTTGTTCTGAGGAAAATGTCGATGCTTGCAGATGCGATCAGCCATACGGTCTTGCTTGGGATCGTAGGCGCATACTTCGTGACCGGATTTGTTGACGGACCGGCCATGCTTGTCGGAGCTGCCATTGTCGGGCTGCTCACCGCCTTTCTTGTTCAGCTGCTGGATGGTAAAGGGGTCCAGTCTGATGCTTCAATCGGTGTGGTGTTTACCTCGTTATTTGCTGTCGGTGTCATTTTGATATCGGTTTACGGGGGGAACGTGCATCTGGATGTCCAGCATGCATTGATGGGAGACATTACGTTCGTTCCGTGGGATCTGCTTGAGTGGAACGGAATGAATCTTGGTCCTTCAGCTGTCTGGATGCTTGGGTTTGTCCTTATCCTGAATGCCTGCATTATTTTCCTTTGCTATAAGGAATTTAAGCTGACCTCATTCGATCCGGCCATGGCAGCTGCTATTGGAATTCCGGTATTGATGATCCACTACCTTCAAATGGGCATGCTGTCGATTACAACGGTTGCTTCCTTTGACAGTGTCGGTGCGATTCTTGTGGTGGCCATGATTATCGTGCCGCCGTCTGCTGCCTATCTCCTTACAGAGAAGCTTCTGCACATGCTCTTCATCAGTGCAGGCATCGGCATTGCTTCGGCTGTAACCGGTTATTATGCAGCCGTTGCAGCGAACGTTTCCATTGCCGGTTCAATGGCTGTAATGACCGGGATTTTCTTTATCCTTGCTTTCATCTTCTCCCCCTCGCACGGCATTGTCGCGAAAAAAAGAAGCCGAAATGCGATTGGAAGAAGAAAAGTGGAGAGTCCGGAAAACTGAATACCTGAAACGTAAACAGGGAAACGCCCATGATGCGTTTCCCTGTTTTAGATCGCTCCCTTTACAGATCTTGCGGTTTAAACGTTTTGCAATCTGTTTCCTCGCTTTTTCTTGCATGCTTACCAGTGTGGCTTACAACATAAATTGCATCAGCCGTGCACTGGTTGCCCTGTCCCCAATATGTGCAGTTGTTTACTTCGCATTGGATTTTCTGGTTGGCCATTTGTCATCCCTCCTTGCGTTTACTTCTATTTTTAACCGTATAAGGACTTCCATACCTGTCTTTTATCACGTTTCATTTCCTTCTGCCTTTTTTGGATTTTTCATGAACAGGTTCCAAAAGAAGATGAAGCCCGGGAACAGGATCGCGAAGCCAACGAGATAGCTGATAAACAAAGCTCTGAACGTATTGGGGTGCGTGAATCCTGCATCAATGGTGATATCCGGATAAATCATATATGGAAGATGTGCTCTTCCGTAGGCATAGCTCGCCAGGAAATACTGGATCAGGATGGCGACCATCGCAATCCGCGGCCTGCCGAGGGTATGCCTGTTTTTCGCAGGCAGAAACAGGGCAGCTCCTGCTACCAGGAACATGGCAGCTGAAGTGATCAGAGCAGGCAGGTACTCCATCATGTTCGTGTAAATCCAATTTGCTTCGTTCCGTAGTGTGACCATAATCAGAAAAGCCATTACAAGGGAAATCGGACCGGTAATTAAAGCGTCTCTGCGGTAGATTTCATAGGCTCTTTCCTCGCCGGCCAAGTTCCTGGAATAATCCGCGAGCAGAAGCGACGATAGAAACAGCGTACTGCTGACCGCAAAACCGATAAACGCAAGAACATTCGGGCTTGTGAAAACAGCTCCTAGCTGAAGCTGGTGCACTCCGTCCACCACTTTAATGTATTTGCCATGTGTAATTGGCAGTATTGAAATAAGCAGGGCAGGAATGATAAACCCGGAGATCCCGGAAACATACGTTAATGCCCGTTCATAATCTTTTGCAATGTGTGAAAAGACGAGGAACCCGCTGCGGATCGCAAGCAGCAGCAAAATGAGACTCCCCGGTATGAGTAAAACGGTCCCAAGGATGAATGCCGCACCCGGGAAGAAACTGAAGACCGCTACCACAATCGCCACGATAAAAACATTGGTCACTTCCCATGTCGGGCTCAAATAACGATTGGCGATGTTCGTTGCTTTTGTTTGTTTTTGATTCAGGTAGATCATGGACCAGAAGCCAGCCCCAAAATCCATTGTCCCCATGACTGCATAGATAAAAATAAACCCCCACAGAACGGAAATGGCTAATAAAGCATCAGCTGATACACCCATGGAAAGGCAGCCTCCTTTTTGAAAAATGAACTGAGTACAAGGAATTAATAAGCATCCACACTGCCGCCTTCACTGTTCGCGCCTTTTGCTGCCGCCAAATCCTTTTCAACTGTATTGCGCTTGAAATAATACAGCAGGACAAGCAAAACCGCTGCTCCCAAAATGACGTATACGATGGTAAAGGCAAAAAACAGCGTCCCGATGTTGCCGGACTTGGTGACAACTTCGGAGGTGCGGAGCAGCCTGTAGATGACCCACGGCTGTCTGCCCGTACAGGCGAAAATCCAGCCGAATTCGATTGATAAAATGGCAAGCGGGCCAGACGGAATGCAAATCCAGAGGAACCACTTAGGGAACGGTTTTTTGACAAACCGCTTCCAAACCAGTCCAAAAAAGGACAAACCGATTAAGGCACTTCCAATCAGCACCATCGCATTAAAAAGGGTATGGACAAACAGCGGAGGCCAATAATCCTCCGGAAAATCGTTAAGGCCTTTTACTTCTGTATCAAAGCTGTTGCCGGCAAGGAAGCTGAGCGCCCATGGAATCTCAATCCCATATTTGACCTCCTGCGTTTCCCGGTCTGTAAAACCTCCGATCGAGAGAGGCGCGTAATCCTGCGTTTCAAACAAGCCCTCCGCAGCTGCCAGCTTTTCCGGCTGGTACTCGTGAAGCATCTGAGCTGATTCATGCCCGTTAATGGCTGTCAGGAAGGAAGAGACAAGCCCGATCGCAAGACTCAGGATAAAAGCTTTGCGGTGGAAGGCGAAGAGATGATCTTTTTTCCTGTATTTCAGCATCTTATACGCTGCAATCGTCGTGATCATAAAAGCTCCAGTCATAAAGGCAGAGAACGCAACATGTGCTGCCGAGACGACAAAGCTCGGGTTAAAAAAGGCAGCCCACGGATCAACGTCGGTGATTTCCCCATTTTCAATCCGGAAACCCGCAGGTGTCCCCTCAAAGGCATGAACGTTTGTAATTAAGACCGCTGATGCCGTAGCCCCAAGGAAAATCAGGAACACACTCAATATCCTAGTCTTCGGACCAATCCGGTCATACGCATATACATAGATGGACATAAAGAGTGCTTCGATAAAAAATGCATAAATTTCAATCTGGAACGGGAGGGACATCACTTTTCCGATGACCTCCATAAAGCCTGGCCATAAAAGCGAGAGCTGCACGCCAGCAATCGTTCCGGTTGGAATGGCTACCCCAAGAAGAACAGCCTGGCCCTTTGTCCAGCGCTTAGCCATTACGGAGTAGTCGACATCCTTCGTCCGCTGAAACATAATCTCAGCAAACAAGATCATGAGCGGAATCCCGACTCCAAGTGAAGCAAAAATAATATGGAACCCCATTGTCGTCCCGAACAGGGACCTGGCAAACACTAAATCAGTCATGGCAATCCGCCTTTCAGGTCAATTGAACTTTCCTTATTATCCGCTTTTTACCATGTGTTATTCATCTCTGGAAAAAGGCATAAAAAAAAACATCCGCAATGGATGTTTCATGAGATAAAACCGTTATGAAAAGCATAATTGGCGAGCTGGACCCTGTTTTCTAAATGGAGTTTCCCCAGAATGTTTTTCAAATGGCTCTTGACCGTATGCTCGGAAATGAAGAGCTGTATGGATATGTCCTTGTTCGAAAAGCCCTTTGCTGCGAGCTGAAGAACTTCTATTTCTCTGGAAGAGAGTGGAGTGCTGACTGTCTTAGGCTCCGGCGTCTGAGGGAATTCTTTTAAGATGCGGATGGCTACTTCCTTCGACATCGGGACCTCATCAAGTGCGAACGCTCTCAAATATTCATACCACTGATGGGACTGAAGGTTTTTTAGAAGATATCCTTGAGCTCCATGCTTTAAAGCATCGAACAAGTCGGTTACATCATCTGAGACCGTTATCATCACGATTTTTATATAAGGATGCTTCGCTTTGATGATTTTTGTTGCTTCAAGACCGTCCATGACTGGCATTTTTATATCCATCAAAATGATATCCGGCAGGAGCCGGTCTGCAAGCTCCACTGCCTCTTTTCCATTTTCGGCTTGCCCGATCATTTCAAACTCCTGATAATCCTCTAATATAAGGCGGATGCCTTCACGTGCATGAGCATGATCATCCGCTGCCAATATTCGATAAGGCTGCATTCCGTTCCGCCTCCTTTTGAATTTGAATCTTCGTTTCGCCTTCCATGCTGGAAATCGTAAAAGTCCAGCCCATTGATGCGGCCCGGTTTTTCATGATTTGAAGGCCGAATCCCTTGCCCCCTGGCAGGCTTTCCTCATTAAACCCAGTACCGTTGTCTTTAATCTCGCACATCCAGCCGCCGGGTACCTGGAAGGCCTTAATCCGAACGTGATCCGTCTGGGCATGTTTGATCACATTTGTTACAGCTTCTTTAATACAGGAGAAAATTTCGACCTTTTCTTTATCAGTCAGCATTTCCTCCGGCAGTGCCCATTGTAAATCTACTTTCAGCGAATGGCTGCCTTCAAGCTCTGCTAAATAGTCTTTCACATTTTTCTGCCAGGAGAAAACTCCGGTTGCCGGAGGCTTTTTAAGGCTGGAAATGGCCTGCCGTGTATCCTCATGGATATGTTGAAGGATCTGCTGCAGGTTCACATAATCGGCATCGGAATGAAGGGATTTTCTCTTTCCGAATTGATTCAGTTTAACGGACAAAAGAAAGAGAGATTGAGCAATCCCATCATGCAGTTCGCGTGCAAGGTTTTCTCTCTCCAGCAAGGCTGCTTTCTTTGCCTTTTCCTGCTTCAGTTCTTCCTGCATTTTTTCAAGAAGAGAGAAGAGCCGCATGACGACAAGGATGGTCACAGCAAAAACGATAACTGGAGATAACAGATTTCCCATGTCCATTGAAAGGTATGGCAGCAGATACTCATGGCGCACAAATTCCCAAAGTCCGATTGTAACGGTGGGAAGGATGAGGATCAGCCATTTTATTTGATGATATTTCATGTGATCACCTTTTCGTTTAATCTGCTTACAGTTTACCATTTTGTCAAAAAAATTGCCGGAAAATGTATGGAAAATCACTCTTTAGAGGCATTTGCATAAACCGATTCACCGGTATACTGAAACACGCAGCTAAGCTTCAAGAAGGAAAACATAGGGAGGGATTCATTTGAAAAAGAGTTTGCTGGGGATTTTTTGCATGATGGGTTTGCTCCTGATGGGTGCTTGCAGCAGTGAAGGTGAGCATAAGGACCATCATTCGCAATCTGAAGCAGCAGGACAGCTTTAGGAGGGGAATAATTTAGGTGGAAGCACCTAAAAATGATCCGAAGGGAGAAAAGAGGATCGTTTCGTCTATCAGACGGTTTGGAAATGACTATGCAGGCATATGATCTGCATCATTTTTATTCATACTGGCTTTTAGCGTGGCGGCATATTTATCAGTGCTTTACAAGGACTTATATTTTGTACAGGACACTTCCGGCAAGGAACTGCTCATAACAAACCAAATTTATCGTGCATGAAGGACCATTTTTGTACGGGCTCATTGGCCGCTTCGTATATCATGCGGGAAAAAAGAAAGACTGATAAAAAGCTTCTGCTAAGAACCGGAGACAGCAAAAGGAGTGTCCATTCTGATGCCCCCGCAAGGATATCGATTGCCGCTGTCTTGCTCAAAGACCGGTTGATCATCCGTAAAATCAAACCGCTTAAAGCCTGGTTACACCTACAGCCAGATTACAACGTAAGGAGATGCTGAAATGAAAAAAATACTATTTTTGCTTGCTGTTATACTAATCTTCAGCCAGCAGCCTGCCAGTGCCCATTCTAAGCTCGAAAGCTCTAATCCGGAGGCAGGTGCCACGGAAACAGAGCCATTAAAAGAGATTTCTCTCACCTTTAATACAAGGATCGAAGAGTCCAGCACGTTTACATTGAGCCGCGAAGGCGGGGAAGAAGTGCAGGTAGACAATATTACTATTGATGATGATACATTGAGGGGGACCATTCCGCAGGATTTGGAAAATGGAGCTTACACAGTCAGCTGGGACATCGTCGGAGCTGATACGCATGTAATAAAAGACTCCATAAACTTCACAGTTCAGCTGCCGGACCAACTAGAAGAGAAAACTGAAGAGGCCCCGGCAGATGAGGAGCCTAAAGCAGATGAGCCAGAAGGTGAAGAGAAGAAGGACACGGAAACCGCTTCTGAAAACAATACTGAATCACAAAATTCACAGATCCTTCTGCCCGTAATCGGTGGAATTCTGCTTGTGGCTGTCATTGTAATCGCTGTGATTAGCATGAGGAAGAAACGATAGTCGTGTAACCGAAAGAAAATGATTCAAACAAAACCTCCGGAAAACTTAAATTCCGGAGGTTTTGTCTAGTAAACAGGTAAATAAATTCTTCGTTCAGAACAGAACTTCATCACTTTTCAAATACCTCTAGAAGGGATTTCGTATAGGGATGCCTGTTCTCTGCAAAAGTGTCCTGCCTCTCATAGGCATCCACTACTTCCCCATCCTTCATGATCATGGTCCGGCTGCACATAAAATGGACCGCCGCCAGATCATGGGATATAAACAGATAAGAGGTGCCAAACTGTTCCTGCAAATCTTTTAAATCATTTAGCATCCTTGCTTGAGTAGAGGCATCGAGACTTGAAGTCGGTTCATCTAAAATGAGGAGGGCCGGCTCAGTGCTCAGTGCCCTTACGATATTAACCCTCTGTTTCTGGCCGCCACTCAGTTCATGGGGGTATTTGTATAAATGGCTGTCAGGGATGCCTGCTAGGCTCAGAAGTTCAAGCGCTTTTCGTTCCCTCGTTTTCCGCCTTTCTCTTCCAGGGAGCAGAGTCCATTTCTCTCGTATATCCAGCGGCTCCATCAGGGAGTCGATGATTCTCAGCTTTGGATTTAAAGAGGCAGTTGGGTTTTGCATCACGGTCTGTATACTGCTTCTAGATCTTTGAATGGATTTTTTATCTTTAGGATGAAACGTGTGATTACCAAGACGGATGGAGCCTTTATCAGGTATTTCCAGTCCAAGAAGGCATTTGGCAAGAGTACTCTTCCCGCTGCCGCTTTCACCCGCAATCCCTACAGCTTCTCCCTTTTCAATCTTAAGAGAAACTCCATTCAGTGCCTGCACTCCCTTGTTATAGCCCTTAAATAGATTTTCAGCTTCAAGTATAATCATTGAATCCATATTATTTTCCAGTCCTCCCGTATGCCACAGGCAGTCTGTCCGGGGTGCTTCTCAAAGAAGGGATGGAAGAGAGCAGGGTTTTTGTATAAGGGTGGGATGGATTGCTGAACACCCGGCTGGTCGGTCCTGATTCTGCAATATTTCCTCTCTTAATAATATACGTGTGATCCGAGTACTTCTTTGCCTGCCTTAAATCATGAGTGATAAAAAGCACGCCGCACCCTGTTTTATCCTGCATTTTTTTAATAAGATGGAGGATAGAAGCTGCTGTTAAACTATCAAGAGAGCTTGTCGGTTCATCTGCGATCAGTAATTCCGGCTCCAGCATCATGGCAATCGCAATAGAAGCCCGCTGAAGCTGGCCTCCGCTCAGCTGAAAGGGATAGCTGCTGTATGCTCTGTCAGCAGGAAGTCCAACTTGTTCGAGCATTTCCAGGGCTTTCTTTCTCCTGTCCTGCTTTGTCAGCCTTCTATGGGTTCTGAGCACCTCTTCAAATTGTTTTCCGATTGAATAAAACGGGCTGAAAACACTTTGGGGGTTCTGGAAAACGTAAGAAATCCCCGCCCCTAATATGGTTCTCATCTCTTCCTTCCCGCAGGCGAGAACATTCCTGCCTTTGTAATAAACAGCGCCTGCTGAAACCCGCAGCTCAGAAGGAAGCAGCCCTCCGATTGAGGAGGCGAGTACACTTTTTCCGCTTCCGCTTTCCCCGATTAATGCGGCCCATTCTCCTTTCTTTACAGATAGTTGAATAGACTGGAGGATTGCCTGGTTTTGAAAATGGACTGTTACATCTTTTATTTCCAGAATCTTCATTTATTCTCCCCCTCTCCCCCGGACATCTAAGCGGTCTCTTAAACGGTCTCCTGCTAAATTGAACAAAAGCACAGTCAGCATAATCGCAAACCCGGGGTAGAGCATGAGGTGGGGAGTATGGTAGAAAAAGGCTTTTGATTCATTTAGCATCGCTCCCCATTCAGGTACAGGAGGCTGTGCACCCAAACCGATATAGGATAAAGAAGCAATTAACAGGATGATTTTTCCGATATCAAGGGTGGTAATGACAAGCAGATTTCCAGCTGCATGAGGCAGGAGGTGTCTGAATAGAATTCTTGCATCACCTGCTCCGTTGACCTTCGCCATCATGATATACTCCTTTTCTTTTTCAGACAAAATCGTACTGCGGACAAGACGTGCATACCCGACCCACTTGACCATTACGAGAGACATCACGACATTGAACATTCCCGGTCCAATTAAGCCTGTTAAAATAATGGCAATGATAAAGTCGGGGAATGCCATGAACGCATCTGCCATCCTCATGAATATCCGGTCGATTATTCCTGATTTGTAGCCGCAATACAGTCCGATTGGCAGACCGATCGCACAAGATAATAGTAAAATCAGCAAGCTGGTGCCGACCGTATTCTGTGCACCGGCAAGCAGCCTTGAAAAGATATCCCGGCCCAGATGATCTGTTCCAAAGAAATGGCTGCCGCTTGCCGGAAGCAGCCGTTCCTTCAAATCGATCTTAAGCGGATCGACAGGTGCAAGGAAGGGAGCTGCTAAGAAGGCAAGCAAAGCGATCAAGATGATCAGAGAGTATTTCAGTTCCCTGCTGATGCGGATTCCAATCATCTGCGGCCAGCCTCCTTTACTCTAAGCTCCGGGTTGACATACCGGTACGATAGATCAACAAGCAGATTTATGCAGGAAACAAATAAACCCATAAACAGGATATAACCTTGTATAACAGGATAATCTCTTTTAATCATCGCATCGACAACGAGCTTTCCCGCTCCCGGATAACTGAAAAGAACCTCGATGACAACCGTTCCACCAAGAAGGCTTCCAAGGCTGATGCCAAAAATAGTAATGACAGGAGCGAGACTGTTTCTCAATGCATGATAAAAAAAGATTCTAGCCGGGTGCAGTCCTCTCGCTCTTGCTGAGAGAATAAAATCCTGATTTAAGCTTTCAAGCAGACTGGACCTGAGAATTCTGGCATAAACCGAGGCCATGGCGATCCCAAGTGTAAGGGACGGCAGGACGAGGTGAGCCAGAGAATCCATTCCCATGGAGGGAAGGATGCCAAGCTTGACAGAGAAAAATTGAATAAAAAGAAGACCAAGCCAGAAGCTCGGAACAGCTGAACCTGCAAGGGCAAAAACTCTGCTCGCATGATCGATCCAGCTGCCTTTATAAAGGGCTGAGAGCGTACCGATTGGAACGGCGATGAGGGTCATGACAGCCAGAGAAGCGAAGGTGAGCTCAAGTGTAGACGGTATTCTTTCAAGCAGCATGTCCAAAACTGGCTGATTGGTGGAATACGACGTGCCGAGATCAAATTGGAAAAAACGCGTGACCCACTTTCCATACTGCAAAAAAATGGGGTCGTTAAACCCCATCTCTTCTCTCAGCTCATCCATCTCTTCTTCTGAAACGGCCGTATCATCTGTTTTCATCATGGAACGCACCGGGTCTCCTGGAGCTGCCTGAATAAAGATGAAGCTTACGGCAGACAGAATGAAGAGAAAAAGAATCAGCTCGGTGACCCGTTTGAGAACTAATTTCACTTTGCTTTCACATCAAGATCTTTTGTTATGACATAGTATTCGCTTTTTGAAGTCTGCCAGTTCAGTACACGGTCTGTATAAGATACAAAGTTTTCAGGGTTCACAATAAAGGAATGAAGAACCTCACGGTCAATAATCGCAGCAGCCTCCTGTGCAAGAGCATCCCTTTGTTTTTCATCTACCGTTTCGTTCAGCTGCTGGATCTTTCCTGTAAGCTCATCCTGCTTGATGCTGCTGTGATGCATAGCTCCTCCATCCATATACACGGCATTTAGGAAGTAAGCAGCATCTCCGCGCGGGTCAGAGATCATACTGTATGTGGCAAGATCCCAATCCTCTTTTTCTGCCATATATTCATCAATGTTTTCCGCTAATTGGATATCAATTTTGATCCCTAGCTCCTTTGCATTTGCCTGAAGCAGCTGAGCCATCAACGGAAGTTCAGGACGGTAAGAATAGGTAAGCAGCTTCATTTCAACAGGTTTCCCATCCTGATAGGCTGTTCCATTCTTCCATTGGAAGCCCGCTTTTTTCAGTTCATCTTTCGCACCTTCTATACTAAATGTTTTTTCTTCATAGTCAGGTGAGAAGGGGGAGTCAGGGACAAAAGGCCCTTCAGCAGGTGCAGCAAGTCCTGCCAGTGTCTGTTCTGCTACTTCTGTTCTGTCCAAAAGGAGATTAAAGGCTTTTCTGACATTCAGATCCTGAAAAAGCGGTTCATTGAAATTAAACATCAGGAACTGATCCCTTAATCCAGTGACAATATCTGTTTTAAATGAGCCGCTTTTCAGACTCTCCAGGCTTTCCAATGCTGGCCGGTAGGCAACATCTGCTTCTCCCGATTGAAGAGCTGCGGTGCGCGCATTTTCATCTTCATTAAATGTCAGCGTAACCTCATCCAGCTTCGGCTTGCCGTCCCAGTAATCCTTGTTCTTCTCCAGAACGAGCTTGCTGTTTGGAGCAAAGGATTTAACTTTGAACGGACCGGTCCCAACCGGTTTCTGTTCCATGTTTTCAGTGGCACTGTCAACAATGGCAGTATTAGGGTGCACCAGCTCTGATGGGAACTGGGGGAGAGGATTTTCCAGTTTTACTGTGAGTGTCTGCTTATCCGCTTTCATTGACTTGATTTTTAAAGAAGCCTTTATGGCCTCGCTTACTTCTATGTTTCTCTCCAAAGATTCTTTAACGGCTTTTGCATCCACTTTCTCTCCGTTATGGAAGGTAACTCCCTCTTTTATTATAAATGTCCATGATAAGCCGTTATCGTCTGTTTTCCAGCTTTCAGCTATCCAAGGTACAATCTCTTGTTCTTCGTTTACCTTTAGCAAAGTTTCTGCTATTCCCGCACGCAGAGTGGTGAAGTTCAAGTGTGGATCTAACGTCTCACTTGGGAAATTAGAAATAAATGTAAGGTCTTTTTTTGTGTCTGCAGATTGAGTGGTTTCCTTCGAGCATGCTCCTAAAAGCAGAAGGGCAGCAACTAATAGAGATATAGATATGTACCTTTTCATTTCTTTTCGTTCCTCCATTATGATCTTATTGATTAAAACGAAATTATTCCGATTTACAATGCTGATAGTAGCATTAAATGAGTCGGACAGTCAATCTGTTTTTGCAGAAAACAAAGAGGGTTGTCAGCGATAAGAGACTGTGTTTAAATCGAAACAGTTACGATTTGGTAGAAGGGATGAAAAAATGAGCCTGAAGGAAAAGTTTGAATTTCTTTATTCGCTAAAAGTTAGAGAGTATGAAGAACAGGGTGCACTGCCATGAATAAAGGGATCCTGCTTGCCTTACTGTCGTCTCTTGTCTTCAGTATCATGAATGCACTTGTAAAATTGGTCAGTGCAGATATCCCCTCCTCTGAAATTGTTTTTTTCAGGAGCGTGATTGGAACGGCCCTCATCTATTTGCTGATGAGAAAGAAGAAGGTGTCCTTTTCCAAGAGCGGTGTGCCAATGCTTGCATTGAGAGGAGTGCTGGGAGCTTTTTACCTGCTCGCCTATTTTTACACAATCTCCAAGCTTCCGCTGACAGAAGCAAGCATACTGGCTCATTTATCACCGTTCTTTGCCATTCTTTGTGCCTCTTTCTTTTTAAAGGAGAGGCTTCCAAAGGTAATATGGATCGTCTTGCCTGCTGCCTTTGCCGGTGCTCTCCTCGTAATGAAGCCATTTGATCCGTCTGCCTACTCCATCTACGCTCTGGCAGGCATTTTAAGTGCTGTTTTTGCTGCAGGTGCAGCAACCTCCATCCGGTATTTAAGTAAAAAGCACCATGCTTATGAAATCGTTTTTTACTTTCTGGCAACAGGAACGGTTGTCTCGATCCCGTTAATGTGGGGACAATTTGTGGTACCAACTTTAGCTGATTGGTTTATTCTTGTTTGTATCGGTGCCGTTTCCCTGGCAGGACAAATCTTTCTTACCGGTGCCTTTACACATGAAAATGTCGTAGTGGTTGAAGTAACAAGGTACATTGGAATTGTTTTCAATGCGATGTGGGGGCTGATTTTCTGGCTGGAAGTGCCAGATTCTTTCACAGTGCTTGGAGGTGCACTGATCGTACTTTCCTGTATTCTATTATCGAGAAAGAAGAACAGCCGCCTGAAGGCAGAAAAAGAGCAGGTCAAAGTGGTATGAACATAAGTGCAGATCGAGAAGATTGACACGAATCTGCAGCTCTGTTAATATTAAAGCGTAAAGGTTACGATTTACTGAAAGGAGCGATGAAATTGAAACCAGAAATTCATCCAAATTACCAAAAAGTCGTTTACATGGACATAAATAGCGGATTTAAATTCCTGAGCGGTTCCGTAAAAGGATCCAGCGAAACCATCGAGTGGGAGGACGGCAATACGTACCCTCTTATTAAAATGGAAACCACTTCAGACACGCATCCGTTCTATACTGGCAGACAGAAGTTTGCAGATAAAGGCGGACGTGCTGATCGGTTTATGCAAAAATACAACATGAAACAAGACAATTGAGTGATTAAACCCCGTTTGGCATAGAGTGCTGAACGGGGTTTTTCTTGTGGGGCAGGACATAAAGTGAAGGGCGGGATGAGAATTAGGCCTCGAAATGGCGAAATGGTCTGTGGAGTCAGGGGCTGAATGGTTAAGATGCACGCATTTTTGAAAAGTTAGGACTTTTGTTTTGAGACTGGCACTTGAATCATGACTTTGGTTTGGAAAAATGAAGGATATCTGCGAAACCATCATTTTATCTTCGAAACAGCAGGTTTTTCTCCGAAATAAACATTTTATCTCCGGAAATGTGGGAGTTATCTCCGAATTTCATGCTATATCGATTATTCGGGAGGGTTCGACAAGTAAGTCGGCTTCAAAAGATGAATCGGCGGCCTTGTAAAACCGTTAATCGGCGAAAATTTAAGTATATCGGTATCGGTCAATGGATAAAGCAGAATCAAAAAGAAACCCAGCCGCAAAAGCGGGTGGGTTCCCGGTTTCCACACTCTATCCTACTCTACCTTATTCTACTCCAACCTGGGTCCAGGCATCTGCGACGGCATCATATTCCGTGCTTCCGCTGCCGAAAAGGTCTTCTGCCGATTGAAGAAGAGCGGCACGGGCATCTGTAAAGCTGCTGGTTGGTGTCAGGTATACTGTGAGTGCCCGGTAATAAATTTCTTCAGAGGCGGATTGGCCGATGCTCTCATTCGTATAATAGAAAGCTTTATTTGGAATTCCGCTGTTGATGTGGACACCGCCATTATCTTCCGATGTATTGACGTAGTCATCCATATGTCCAGGCTGATCGTACGTTTCCGGGCTGGAGATGCTTCTGAGGGCATCCCCGGGTTGGCCAGGTGTGTAGACGTCCTCTCCCATCAGGTAATCTGAAGGATCAAGGAAGTAGCCGAAGACGTCAGAAAATGATTCGTTCAGAGCGCCGGACTGATCCTGGTATTGAAGATTAGCGCTGCGCTCGGTTACTGCATGGGTCAGTTCATGGGCTACAACGTCCAATGCTCCTGAAAGGGATGTGAAAGCAGATCCGTCCCCATCTCCATAAACCATTTGAGTTCCATTCCAGAAAGCATTGTTGTAGTCCGTTTCATAATGGACGGTGGAAGTGATCGCGGCACCGGCATCATCATAGCTGTTGCGGCCGTGCACGCCGTAAAAATAGTCGTATACTTTCCCGGCGTAGTAGTGGGCATCTACATCTGCCCTCTGGTTATCCGCTGTAAATTCATTATCGCTGTCCTCAGAGAAGATTCCGGGGAGTCTTGTCCCGTTATCCGCAGTATAGGTTTCTACAACAGCATCTTTAGTCGTGTCATATAAGCGGTATGCATCTTCAGTGAAGTAGGTGTTCAATGTTTTGCTGTCTCCGAGGACGCCGGTGCCGGATCCGGTGGAGGCAGCATCATTTACAGCATTATAAGAGTCAACGATGGAGCCGCTCTCAGCGTCTACGTAGATTTGCCAGTTGGCACCGTATGGCTTAATGAACTGAAGCTGAACTTTGTAGGCCAGATGGAATGTGCCGTCTTTTTTGTAGAGGACCAGTTCACTTTTTTCTTTCGACTTTTTTAGCTGGCTTGCTTTAAACGACCCCTGCGGTGCTGCATGTCTCTCTTCTTCAGTATCTTCTATGGATAGATTGACTGATTTCCATGCACGTTTTGCTGCCTCTGCTTTTGTAAGCTTAGGGTTAACCGATTTTACTTGAGCTTTTGCTTCTTCATGAATCGCACCGTTTGATGAGGTAACGATTCCATTTTTGTCTGTATGTACAATGTAAACAGCTCCGTCAATGGGAACGCCTTTGATGGATTGGGCAAATTTGTAGTGGGTGAACCCGAGGCTGTCTTTTTCTTTACCAAGCAGGATCAAGCCAGCTTCTCCATCGATTTTGCCTGTAAACTGCTCTTGGATGTATCGTCTTGCTTCCGATTCCCCTTTTACTTTTACTTTCGATTTATAAGCGGTGACAAAGGAGGGGCTTCCTTTATCCTTCTTCCATTGGTCATGCATCATTTGAGCCTTACCGTTCTGGGCTTGTTTTGCTTCTCCTGTCAAAGCTGAGGCGGAAGGAAGGGTGGATCCCATAAGGAACGCGGTGCTGAACACTATAGCAGCAAACTTTTTATTCACGTGCAGTCTCCTCTCCTTAGTAGAAAATATGAATACAAATAGAATACTAGCATCATAGATGACAAAAATACATGAAAAGTTTTCTAAAAATTCAAAATGATTACTAGTGCTCATAAGTCTCTGATTTGTATAGGGATTACGTTGCGAATTAGACTTTAGACCTTGATAAATAGAGAGATTTCCCATACCTTTTGAAAGTGGGAATCCAATAAACAAAAAAATGCAAAATACTTTCTGCTCGTTTACATAGTTGAAAAGAAGGAAAAGGATTATTTTCTGGTATAGCATTTCGGGGAGAAAGTCCTGTGATAAACGGGAAATAAAATCACCCGGGAACAGGGTCCCGGGTGATTTTGCTGCCTACTCAGCTGTATTGCGGCAATCAGTTAATGCCAACCTGTGTCCAGGCGCTGGCTACCGCGTTGTACTGGCTGCTGCCGCTTCCATACAGATCGGCTGCCGATTGAAGAAGGGAAGCACGTGCATTGCTGAAGCTGCTTGTTGGAGTAAGATATCTGGTTAAAGCACGGTAATAGATTTTCTCAGATGCTGCTTTTCCGATGCTCTGGTTAATATAATAGAACGCTTTGTTTGGAATTCCGCTGTTCGTATGGACGCCGCCGTTATCAGAAGAAGTATAGTAATAGTCTCTGAAGTGGCTTGGCTGACCATAAGCTTCCGGATTGGAGATGCTTCTGAGTGCATCTCCTGTTCTGCCTGGAGTGTATACATCCTCACCCATCAGGTAATCAGATGGATCAAGGAAGTAGCCGAATACATCTGCCATTGATTCATTTAATGCTCCTGACTGATTTTGATATTGCAGATTTGCTGACCGCTCAATTACAGCATGCGTAATCTCATGGGCAACTACATCAAGCGCTCCGGACAGGGATGTAAAGGTTGTTCCGTCACCATCACCATACACCATCTGAGATCCGTTCCAGAAAGCATTGTTGTAGCGGCTTCCGTAATGAACAGTAGAGCGGATCGTTGCTCCGGCATTATCGTAGCTGTTGCGGCCATGCGTATTTTTGTAGTAATCGAACACTTTACCTGCATAAAAATGTGCATCAACGTCTGCGCGTTGATTTGAGGCGATGAACCTGTTATCGGAATCAACAGAATAGGAACCTGGCAGACTTGAGCCGTTTCTGGCTGTATAGGTCTCGATGACCGCTGTCTTTGTATCATCGAACAAGTAGTACGTATTATTAGAGAAGTAGGTGTTGAGAGTTTTCGTATCACCAAGTACTCCAGTACCTGATCCAACTGTCGCTGCATCATTCACAGCGTTATAGGAGTCGATGATGGCTCCGCTGTTGGCATCCACATAGATTTGCCAGTTCGCACCGTATGGTTTAATAAATTGCAGCTGCACTTTATAGGTTAAGTAGAATGTTCCGCCCTTCTTATAAAGAACCAGCTCGCCCTTTTCATTCGTGTTTTTCACTTTGCTTGCTTTTACTGAACCGAGTGGGGCTCCAGGCTCAGCTCCTTCTGTTTCCTTTTTGGAGAGGTTGATCGATTTCCAGGCTAGAGCAGCGGCTTTAGATTTGGAGAGCTTTGCTTTTACCGATTTTACTTCGGAGCCTGCATTTTCGTGTAGTGCTCCGTTAGAGGCTGTTACATTTCCGTTTTTGTCAGCGTGGACCATATAGATGGCACCATCGATCGGTACGCCGTTCACGGACTGAATGTATTTGTAATGGGTAAATCCAAGCTCATCCTTCTCTTGCCCAAGCAGCGTCAATTCGGCCGAAGCATTGATTTTTCCTGCAAAATGCTTCTGAATAAAGCTTCTTGCTTCCTTCTCTGCTTTTACTTTGCCAGCTGCCTGTTTTCCAGTGCTGAAGGACGGGGATCCTTTGTCCTTTAACCATTGTTTTTGAACAAGCTGTACTTTTTCCTGATTGTGATCTCCTGATAATGCAGATGCAGACGGCAGGGCAGAACCTAAGGTTAATGCAGTTCCAATCACTATAGCAGCAAACTTTTTGTTCAAATGAATTCCCCTCTCCACTATTAAGATGTGTACTACAAATAGAATAGTAGCACCATAGGGGTGAAAAAGACATATAAAGTTTTCTAAAAATTCAAAATGATTACTAGGACGCACTGTGACAGTGTTTTAATAGGGAATAGGATTTATTTTCGAAAAGATAAAATAAAAGAGAATGGTAATAAAGAAATTTTTCATAAAAAATACAGGTAAATACAAGGATTCTAATTGAATTTCCTTCTCAATTATATACTTTAAAGCAACGCCGTTATTGTTTTTCGATATAGTAATGGAGTAGAGAGCAGGACGATTGAGTCCGATTAGGATCTATTGCAAAAGGATTTAGACCTATAAAACCGATCGGGATAACTATTTTTCTGTCGAAGAGAACCGGGAAGCACGAAAAGGGGGCGTTGCGGCAGCTTTCGGAAAAATAAAAAAACCGCAGCGGGAAAGCTGCGGGATTAAGAACCGGATAATGCGGTTTTTAGCGTTGTAAGGTTTTCCCTCATTAAACTAAAGTAATCTTCTTTGTTTTTCATATCTTCGTCTGTCACAGACTCTAGATTACTGATGGTCAGAGGCTCGGCCCCTATCTCGTTTTGAACCACCTTCGATATTTTATTGCTTACATTTTGTTCAAAGATAATGTGCTGGATTTTATGGGTTTTCGCTTCTTCAATTATGTTTTTAATTTCTTTCTGAGACGGTTCCTCGGAAGAAGAAAGCCCCATCACACTGATCTGTTCAATTCCATATCGCTCTGTCCAGTAGCCATAGGCGGCATGGGAAACAAGGATTTCTTTTTTCGGCAATTCAGTTAAAGTGCTTTTAAACTCCTGATCCAGCTTCTCTAATTCCGCTTTTAAGGAAGAAAAATTCTTTTCATACTCTTCCTTATGTTCAGGATCCTTTTTAACGAGGGCATCTTTAATGTTTTCAGCCATTTGAATAGAACGGATCGGGTCTAGCCAAACGTGGGGATCTTTATCACCATGGGTATGTCCTTCTTCTTCAGAATGAGCGTCCTCTTCGTGATTATGCTCTTCTTCAGAATGAGCGTCCTCTTCGTGATTGTGCTCTTCTTCAGAATGAGCTTCCTCTTCATGATTGTGCTCTTCTTCGGAATGAGCTTCTTCTTCATGATTGTGCTCTTCGGCACCAATCAGCTCAATTCCGTCCGCTGCTTTCACGATTTCAGCTTCTTCATTTTTGATCGTTTCGGCCGCTTTGTCAGCAAAGCCTTCAATTCCGGCACCTGTATAAATGAAAGCATCGCTCTCCGCCATTTTGACCATTGTTTTGGTAGTTGGTTCAAAAGAATGTGCATCTGCGTTTGCAGGGTACACACTCTCAACTTCCACGAGATCACCGCCAATTTTCTCTGTGAAGTCCTTTAAAGGAAAAATTGTCGTGTAGACCTTCAATTTATCATTCTTCTCTTCAGAAGACGGATTGTCAGCCGAGCATCCTGCAGCAAAAGCAGAGCCGGCAAGCAAAACGCCAAAAGCCAAAGCTAGTTTTTTCATTACGTTCTCCTCTCACATGTACATCTATCAGTCTTTCGTCATTATATCGTAAAGGTTACGATTTGAAAACAGGCATTTACATAAATTCCGGAAGGGGGTCTTTCAGGGAATTCCAATTTCCATTCATCTCTCCATCAGTGAGGAGACAGGCATCAAGAGAATCCATTATCTTCTCTTGTTCCATTCTTATCCCGATCATCACAATTTCATTCAGCCGGTCTCCGAAACGGCTGTCCCACCTTTTCAAGAGATCCGGATCTTCTTCCAGCACTGAACGTCTTTCTTCTTCAGGATATTCTGCAATCCAGTCTCCAGCCCCTTGGAGCATGATGGAGCTGCCGGCCTGTGAAAGAAGACCGGCTGTACGATTACGGGTCGCAATCCATACAAATCCTTTAGCCCTGACAACCTCAGCTGGCCAATTTTCAAGAAATTCCATCAGCCTTTCAGGATGAAAAGGCCGTCTGCGCTCATAAACAAATGAAGAGATTCCGTATTCTTCTGTTTCCGGAATATGCTCGCTGTTCAGCTCTTTAATCCATCCGGCACCCTGACTCGCCTCTTCAAAATTAAACCGGTTCGTATTAAGCAGTTCGGGTAAAGGGACGTTTCCGTAAACTGACGGAATAATGGATGCAGAAGGGTTTAATGTTCGTAAAAGTCCCTCAAGCAACTCGAATTCCGGCTGGGCCAGGCAATCCTTCTTATTAAGGATAAGAACATCTGCAAACTCGATCTGGTCAATGAGAAGATCGGTTACATCCCGGTCATCTGAATCATCTGCGCCTTGCTTGCGGTCGAGCAGACTATCACCCGATCCATAGTCAGCCCAGAAACGGTTCGCGTCTACTACAGTCACCATGGTATCCAGCCGGCAAATGGAAGATAGATCAATCCCTGATTCTTCATCTGCATAAGAAAAAGTCTGGGCAACAGGCAGAGGTTCACTGATTCCGGATGATTCGATTACGATGTAATCAATTTCTCCTGCAGAAACAAGCTTCTCAACTTCGATTAAAAGGTCCTCTCTGAGTGTGCAGCATATACAGCCATTTTGCATTTCAACTAATTTTTCATCTGTTCTGGAAAAGCCGCCCTGTTTGACCAGGCTGGCATCGATGTTGACTTCGCTCATATCATTCACGATGACGGCTATCTTTTTCCCCTCTTTATTATGAAGAATGTGATTCAAAAGGGTTGTTTTTCCGGCCCCTAAATAGCCGCTTAACACGGTAACGGGTATTAATGTACTCATACATCTCTCCTTGTTTAAAAAAGAATGATTACGATTTATACTTTTTCCATATTACTTCAATAAAGCAAACATGGCAAGGGGTATGCTATATTAAAAGAAATCAAATGAAAAAGGAGACAGGTAATTTGAAACTTTTAAATCAGATTCTCGAACATAACCAGACTTTTGTTGAAACAGAAAAATACAAGGAGTTTCAAACAAGCAAGTTTCCGGATAAAAAAATGGCCATTCTCACATGTATGGATACAAGACTGGTGGAATTGCTGCCGCAAGCGATGAATTTCAGGAACGGCGATGTGAAAATTGTTAAGAGTGCAGGAGCAGTTGTCGCTCATCCGTTTGGAGGCATTATGAGAAGCCTGCTTGTTGCAGTTTACGAGCTTGGAGCAGATGAAATCTGTGTAGTCGGGCACCATGACTGCGGAATGAGCAAGCTGAATGCTGCTTCGTTCCTGGAAAAAGCAGAAAGCAGAGGAGTCTCTGCGGAGAAAATAGACATGCTGCGCTACTCCGGAGTTCATTTAGAGGAATGGCTTAAAGGGTTTGATAAAGTGGAAGACAGTGTGAAGCACAGCGTAGATGTGATCAAAAATCACCCGCTGCTTCCGGATGGGGTTCCCGTTCACGGCTTGGTGATTGATCCGGCTACCGGGAAACTCGATGAAGTGATCAATGGCTATGCTTCTCTTTCTTCTCAGGAACCGGATCAAAACCGCCTGGATGCATAGGATTGCAGCGGAGGATTCTCATTACTGTCATATAGGATCCTTTGATGGCGCCGTGCTTCTGAATGGCCTCGAGCCCGTAATTGGAGCAGGTCGGATAAAACCGGCATGACGGGGGCGTCATCGGAGAAATAAACTTTTGATAAAAGCGGATAAGGGATAGGAATATTCTTTTCATAATGGGACCCTCCTACTATATGTTCTAAATTTAATCTAAAGGAATATAAAAATCAAAGGATAAATTCCGGGATAATAGCCTATTAAGTTGATGGAACTTATCGGAATTGATACAATAACCTTAAGGATAAAAAGAGGAGTGATGATTCATGCCATCAGTAGAAAGCTTCGAGCTTGATCATAACGCGGTAGTGGCACCGTATGTAAGACATTGCGGAGTACACAAAGTTGGGTCGGACGGCCTCGTCAATAAATTTGATATCCGCTTCTGCCAGCCGAACAAACAGGCGATGAAACCGGACACGATCCACACATTGGAACACCTGCTTGCCTTCAATATCCGTGATCATGCAGAGAAATATGATCACTTTGATATTATCGACATTTCACCAATGGGCTGCCAGACAGGTTATTACCTCGTTGTAAGCGGTGAGCCGACCGTAACGGAAATCATTGATTTACTGGACGACACATTGAAAGCAGCGCTTGAAACAGAAGAAATTCCGGCTGCCAACGAAAAGCAGTGCGGCCAGGCGAAGCTGCATGATTTAGATGGAGCAAAGCGCTTAATGAAATTCTGGCTGGACCAGGATAAAAAAGAGCTTGAAAAGGTATTCGGTTAAAATCGGCCGGCAGCTGTGAGCTGCCGGTTTTTTTTGATTTCGTGATGGTATCGCTTACAAAGGTCTATTATAATAGAAAGAAAAGGAAAGACGGGAAGGGATAATCGTGAAAAAATACGGTCTGCTCGCCATTCTCGCTGCCATTTCCATGCTGTTTGCAGGCTGCCAGGGAAGCAAAGCCTCTGATCTGCCGGAAATGGTGGAAGCGAAAATCATCATACCGGAGAAGCTGGACCCGGGAAGCACCCAGGAGTTAAAAGTAAAAGTGACACAGGGTGGAGAAATCGTGCAGGATGCCAATGAAGTGGAATTTGAAATCTGGAAATCCGGAGAGAAGGAAAGCAGCGAGATGCTTGAAGCAAAGCACGCAGGGGACGGAATCTATTCTGTGAAAAAAACGTTCGGGGAAGATGGGATTTTTTATGTTCAAACCCACGTAACCGCAAGGGATATGCATGTCATGCCGAAAACAAAAATAACCGTTGGACAGGCTGGTGCTGAACCTGAAGAAGAACAAGACGAGGAACTTGAGCATCATCATCATTGATCGTGAATCGGGTCAGATGGATACGGGGAAATCATTAAAGGGCAGCGTTTCGGTCTAATAAAAATAGCGGCTCTGGAGACCGGAAAACAGCTAACCCGGTCTCAGGAGCCATTATTTGTGCAGAAAAGCGAAAGAAGAGGCCGTTTCGGTCTGAGGAGCCGCTATTTTGTAAAAAGGGGCCGGATTTCGGGGTGTGAGAGGGAAATAGGTGCATCTGAGACCGAAACAGGGTGTGTAAACGTCTACCTTATGAAAATAGCGGCTCTGGAGACCGGAAAACAGCTAGATCGGTCTCAGGAGCCGTTATTTGTTCAGAAAAGCGAAAGAAGAGGCCGTTTCGGTCTGAGCGGCCGCTATTTTCTAAAAAGGTGCCGGATTTTGGGCTGTGAGAGGGAAATAGGTGCATCTGAGACCGAAACAGGGTGTGTAAACGTTTACCTTATGAAAATAGCGGCTCTGGAGACCGGAAAACAGCTAACCCGGTCTCAGGAGCCGTTATTTGTGCCAACAAGCGAAAGAAGAGGCTGTTTCGGTCTGAGCGGCCGCTATTTTGTAAAAAAGGGCCGGATTTCGGGCTGTGAATGGGAAATAGGTGCATCTGAGACCGAAGCTGGGTTTGTAAGTGATTACTGAGTGGGAATAGCGGCTCTGGAGACCGGAAAACAGCTAGATCGGTCTCAGGAGCCATTATTTGTGCAGAAAAGCGAAAGAAGGGGCTGTTTCGGTCTGAGCGGCCGCTATTTTGTAAAAAGAGGCCGGATTTCGGGCTGTGAGAGGGAAATAGGTGCATTTGAGACCGAAACTGGGTGTGTAAGCGATTACTGAGTAGGAATAGCGGCTCTGGAGACCGGAAAACAGCTAAACCAGTCTCAGGAGCCGTTATTTGTGCCAAAAAACGATAGGAGAGGCCGTTTCGGTCTGAGCGGCCGCTATTTTGTAAAAAGAGGCCGGATTTCGGGCTGTGAGAGGGAAATAGGTGCATCTGAGACCGAAACTGGGTGTGTAAACGTTTACTGAGTGAAAATAGCGGCTCTGGAGACCGGAAAATTTGTTTTGTATCATCACACTTGCCAAGACCATTAGAATGTGATTAAATTATAAAACGTAATAATTACGATTTAAAAATTAACAAAAGAAAGGATGAAGAACCAATATGGCTAAAAAATCTAAAGTGGTCAAAGAGCTGAAAAGAGAAGCGATGGTTGCAAAATATGCAGAAATCAGACGGGAGTTGAAGGAGAAGGGGGATTATGAGGCACTGAGCAAGCTTCCAAGAGACTCTGCTCCTTCAAGGCTTCATAACCGCTGTGCTCTGACAGGCCGTCCAAGAGGATATATGAGAAAGTTTGATATGTCGCGGATCGCCTTTCGCGAGCTTGCGCATAAAGGGCAGTTGCCGGGTGTAAAGAAAGCAAGCTGGTAACAGACATGAGGAATGCGCATGTAATGGAAATTTTAGTACGGGAGATTGCAGCCGCATTGCCGGAACCGGAAAGAGCGCTTTACCGGTTCATAACGGAGGCGGAGGACAATCTCGCACGCCAAAGTGATACAAGAGAGCAGTTTATGAATCTGCTCACCGTACATTCTCCTCACCATCAGGCAGCAAAGCGTTTTCAGTTAACCCTGGAAGAGACCGTTGCCGCCATGCAGAAAATTGAAGATAAAATAGGGACAAAGCTGGAAGAAAGACTTAAAGGGTATAAATGGATGGATTATACCGGCCAACAGGATCAGCCGGAAAAACTATGCTTTCTATGCTTTATATAAAAAAAGACTGGCAGCGGGAACATAAAGTTCCGATTGCCAGTCTTTTTATTTGTGTCCGCTTAGCTAGATTGTGTCTGCAATTTTTTCTGCTGCCTGCCTTGCTCCTGCAATGTTCCTGGCTATAGGTCCCATTTCAAGCTCTGCCAGTGCTCCCATAACATAAAGACCTGATTTCCACTCTAAGCTTGGCGATACGATCGGATACCCGCATTCCGAGCATAAAAGGTCCTCCTGTTCAATCAGGGGAGCGAGCAGTTCTGCACCCGGCAGTTTGTTTTCAAATCCTGTTGCCAGTAAAACCGTTCCCGCATTTAACGGCTCCGGCCATTCTTTAAGAAGGATCGAAAGAGAGGTTTGCTGCTTTTCTATGGAAGTAATGTTTCCAGTCACAGATTCAATTTTTCCATCATGCACAAGCTTTTTCAGTTTCAATGAAAGTTCTCTTGGCATTGAGCCTCTATGTCTTGCTTCCCTGATCATCTTGCGCCGCTCTGCATAGCTGGATACTTTTCTAAAAGGCCCTTGATTCTTCTGTCCAATCCAGGCAGGATCACTGTCGAAATCATGGATTCTGTGTGGATGGCGAATAACTTGCTTTACGTTTCCGGGATATAGATCAGAAAGTTTAATTAATAGATGGGCCGCTGTGATCCCGCCTCCTGCAACCACAATAGGACCCTCTAGCGTTTCCAGAGGCGGAAGGTGCTGGTCAAAAATGTGATAGACCGGTTCTGAGCAATCACGGGCCAATTTCTCTGCCCATTCCGGAAGAGCAGGCTGTTCTCCTATTCCGATTGCAAGTATGACATGTTCTGCTGAATAAAGGTTCCCTGACTCTCCCGAAACCTTCCAGCAGGAGCCTGAGCGGAGGATGGATTGGGCCCGGTCCTGGACCCATGATTTTCGGATGGCCAATTTGCTGATAAGGTCCGCAGAATGAGTGTTGAATAAATCTAGGGAAGGCCTCTTGTAACGGCCGTAAAAAGAACGCGGGTCGGGCCGTTTTCTCTCGTGCTTCTGTAAAGCGAAGGGATCTCTTTCAAGGTGATGAACAGATGGTGAGCGCAAGTAGGGCATGGAAATAAGAGATGTGCACCGGTCCCAGTGCCGCAAAGGCTCATCATGCGGATCCAGGATGCAAATGTCCTCCGCTTTTATTTTCGATGATTCCCTTAAAAAGGAGGCAGCAGCGATTCCCTGAATGCCGCCGCCGATGATCAGCCACTTAAACATGAAACAGCCTCCTGTAATAAAACGTAATTATTACGATTTATAATAAAGGATTGTATTCCGTTTTTCAACCATCCCTGTTAAACTGTAGATGCTTGTACATATTACAGGAGGCAGCAGCATAGAATAAACAAACTCTATTTCAGGAGATTAATAGAATGAAAATACGAAATCAAAAGCTGTTAAGAGATTCGGCTTCCTATCTTCTTATCGCTCTGTTCCTCTATTTGTTTTTATTTGCCGATCTTCACAAAGACACCTGGGATATTCCAGCTTCCTTGCTTAATGTAAATACGATCTTTTTAAGCATCATTCTTGAGGCCATCCCATTTATTATTTTAGGAGTATTTGTATCAGCACTAATCCAGGTATTTGTTTCAGAAGAGACGGTCAGAAAAATGATTCCAAAGAATCCTCTTCTTGCTTTGCTGCCGGCTTCTCTAATGGGCATCATCTTTCCGGTATGCGAATGTGCCATCGTACCGGTTGTGAGAAGACTGATCAAAAAGGGCATGCCTTTGCATACCGGCATCGTTTTCCTTGCTGCCGGACCGGTATTGAACCCTGTGGTGTTTGCCTCTACTTACTATGCATTCCAATCAAATCCGCAAATTGCGTACGGAAGAATGGCGATGGCCTTCGTTTGCGCTCTGTTGATCGGCCTAACGATCTATCTTCTTTTTAAAAACACCGATCAGCTTAAGCATTCGGCAGGGGATGTCAGCGGGAGCGGACATGTTCACGAGGGTGTAAGCAGATGGAAATCTACTTTCTATCATGCCGGCGATGAGTTTTTTGATATGGGCAAGTATCTTATTTTCGGCGCAGCCATTGCCAGTCTATTTCAAACATTTTTGGACCGCTCCTTCTTGCAGGCTATTGGCTCCAGTGATTTTCAGTCGCCTGCGATTATGATGGCGTTCGCTTACGTTTTGTCCTTATGCTCAGAAGCGGATGCGTTTGTAGCAGCTTCTTTTGGCGGCATGTTTTCTGCCGGAGCCATCCTGTCTTTTCTGGTATACGGGCCTATGATTGATTTAAAGAATACGATTATGCTGCTTGCCTATTTCAGAGCGAAATTTGTGTTCGTTCTAATCCTGGTGATAACGGCAGTTGTTTATGGGGTCACCCTTCTCTACCAGGCTCTTATTTTGTAAAGGAGGTGCTTAAGATGGAAGAGAAAGAGCTCAAGTCTCACTTGTTTATTAGAGGGATCATTTTAACTGGATTTGCCATGCTCCTGTTCAAACTCATTACAACTGGGAACATCCAGAATTTTATTGCACCAAGGATGCTCCCTTTCATGTATTTTGCGATGGCCGTTTTTCTGATCCTTGGGATCATGCAAATGTGGCGGAGCGGATCAGATAAACAGGAAAAACATGATTGCGGCTGCGGGGCAGGGCATGAGATCAGTAAAAATCCTTTTCGCTCGGGTGCGGTATATTTGATTTTTATTTTTCCGGTCTTAACCGGATTCATGTTTCCTGAAGTGATTCTGGACAGTTCGGCAGCAGAGAAAAGAGGATTTAAATCAGGTGTGGCTGCTTCCCAAGGTGATAGTGGTTCAGCCGGAGATACAAGTCTTGCTGAGGCCTATCTGGAAGATCCGGAAGGGTACATGGAAGAGCTGGATGAGCGCACAAAAGCACCCGGAGAGGAATCCAAAAAAGCACGGGAGGAAATGCTTGAAGAAAACCCGGATGGCATTATCCTTGAAGATGAAGAGATAGAAAAAGCGTACAGCAAAAAAGAAGCTGAACTCAAGAAAATGGACGTGATCCCCTTCACAGATGAGGATTTTATCCAGATCACGAATCTGATGGACGAAAAACCGGAGCAGTATAAAGGGAAAAAGGTCAAAATCAAAGGTTTCGTGTACCGTGAACCGGGATTTGCAGAGAGCCAGCTTGCGATTGCGAGATTCGGAATCTCCTGTTGTGTAGCGGATGCTGCCGTATATGGAATGATAGGGGAATATGGAGAGGCTGCCAAATTTAAAAAAGATGATTGGGTCGAAGCAGAGGGTACGTTGACGCATCAATCTTTTAATGGGAAAGAGCTCCCGGTCATTCTGGTCACGAAGCTAAAGAAAATAGACCAGCCGGAAACACCGTATGTGTATGAAAATTATTAAACGTCCTGCAGCCGCTCCGGCTGGAGGAAAAAAAACGGATCCTTGAGTCTTCAGCGCCACCCCGCTGGACATCGGATCCGTTTTTTTTTGCGGGATTACAAGTCCTCATGCTGACGGGACTTCCCCATCTCCGCGCTCACTTTTTTGATTGCTTTCATATTCGCTATCCATAAGAGGGACACTCCGGCATAATAAATCGCCATGATTGAGAGGTTGTCCGTAACGTTTTCCCATAAATTTCTGGAAAGTCCGAAATGTCCCCATCCCACTGCAGAGATGAAAAAAGTAAGAGGCAAAGCGATGTGAACAAGCAGATACAGAGCTTTGTCAAACGGCATCCGGTCTCCTCCTCTCCCTGTTCGGTTCTTGTATTTCATGATATAGGAAGACAGGTTTTGAGCCAAGTGCAGCAGTGGGAAAAAAGCTTGTTTGCTACTGCTTATAAAATGGCCGAATTATGTTAAAATAGAGGACGGAGGCAGGGTTAGACACTAGCTCTGCCATAATTATGGATAGCAAGGGAGCAGGATACAATGGAAAAAGTATTGATCTTCGGTCATAAAAATCCGGATACGGATACGATTTGCTCCGCAATCGCATACGCGGAGCTTAAGAAAAAACTCGGCATGGATGCTGAGCCTGTCCGTCTTGGTGCGATCAACGGAGAAACGGAATATGCGCTGAAAACGTTTAATACGCAGGCTCCCCGTCTGGTGGAAAGAGTGGCTCCTGAGGTGAATCAGGTCATCCTGGTTGACCATAATGAGCGCCAGCAGAGTGCGGATGATATTACAGAAGTAAGTGTGATTGAAGTAATTGATCACCACCGAATCGCAAATTTCGAAACGAGTGACCCTTTGTATTACCGCGCAGAGCCGGTTGGATGCACGACGACCATTTTAAATAAGATGTATAAAGAACACGGCGTTGAGATTGAAAAGAATGTTGCCGGTCTGATGCTGTCTGCGATCATCTCAGACTCTTTGCTTTTCAAATCCCCAACTTGCACAGAGCAGGATGTTGCAGCAGCAAAAGAACTTGCTGAGATTGCAGAGATCGATCTTGAGAGCTATGGCCTGGAAATGCTGAAAGCGGGAGCGGATCTGAGCAGCAAGACGGTTGAAGAGCTGATTTCCCTCGATGCAAAGGAATTCCAGATGGGAGAATACCGTGTGGAAATCGCCCAGGTAAACGCGGTGGACCCTAACGACATTCTTGCCCGCCAAAGAGAAATTGAAGCGGCGATCGAGCAGACCGTAGCGGAAAAAGGGTTGGATCTATTTGTATTTGTTGTTACCGATATTCTTGAAAGTGACTCCATTGCTTTGGCTGCAGGCAAGCAAGTGCAGGCTGTTGAGCAAGCATACAGCGTGAAACTGGAGGACCGGAGAGCAATCCTCAAAGGTGTCGTTTCCCGTAAAAAACAAATCGTTCCGATTTTAACAGAAACGTTAAGTTCTACAAGCAGCTGAACAAAAGCCCCTCTTCATCGATGAAGAGGGGCTTTTTTATACAAAGTCATAAATAAAGAACCGGAATCCGGTTCTGGGATAAAGGAATCTTGTCATTCAGCACCTAAACAGTGTAAGCCCTTCCTCTCATACACCCTTGCAGCCCCGAAGCTGCGCCAGTTGATTAAGTGCGGCGTTGAAAGAGCACCACATGCTTTTTCCTCCGCTTTATAAGCTGCATTACAAGTAGCACGGCAGCGATTCGAAATATAAGGTTAACAGAAATGCCGGCAATTTTTAGTACTCAGCCTAGCAGCCATACAATCGCAGATTCCGTCGTCTTGCCAGAGCATCAGTGTTACTCCTTTATCACTTTGTTGTACTGGTTAGATTCCCCGGAAAGAACGGACTGAAACATATAGAGCACACTGTAAAAAAAACTCTGCTCAATCTGCAGAGTTTTTTTTGCCGTCTTCTTTTTTATCTTCCGGATCAATGGTGTGTTCATACTTATACGCTTTATTTGTGGTGATTACGCTTAACGCAAGGACGATAAATACAATTATGATGCAGATTCCTAAAATCCATATATACATGGTCCCATCCCCTTTACCCCTTTCATTTATTGTAGCACGGCCGATTGGATAGAAAAGCTGGTTTTGCGTCAAAATAATAAGGGAATCAGAAGTTTAGCAATGAATGAGGGAGGAAAAAAGAGTGTCAGAAAAATTACTTCACACCGTCAATAAACAGGTAGCGAATTGGACGGTGCTTTATGTAAAGCTGCATAACTATCATTGGTATGTAAAGGGGAAGGATTTCTTCACGCTTCATGGGAAGTTTGAAGAATTTTATAATGAGGCAAACACGAATATTGATGAACTGGCTGAACGCCTTCTGGCCCTGAAAGGCAGACCGGCAGCAACTATGAAAGAATGCCTGGAGCTGTCAACCATTCAGGAAGCAGAAGGAAATGAAAACGCCGAACAGATGGTACAGCAGCTGCTCGCAGATTTTACTGCTGTAGCGGAAGAGCTGAAAGAGGGAATGGACCTTGCTGCTGAAGTAGGGGACGAAACGACTGGTGACATGCTGCTCGCCATTCACCAGGCCCTTGAAAAACATAACTGGATGCTGAATGCGTATCTTGGCAAATAACGAAAACGGAACCCGGGGGTTCCGTTTTTTAGTTGGTTTGATCTCTTTCCAGTATTCCGGCCTCAATTTTATTAAGAATTCGAAAATATTCTTCTACTTCATCCTCTTCCAGGACAGAAAGCATATTTGTCCAAAATTGATTCCGCTGCTCAATCATCCTTTCGACGAAGCGCTCTCCTGCCTCTGTTAAAACAATCCAGACAATCCTGCGGTCTGCAATGTCCCGCTCCCTCGCCAGGAGAGCATCCTCTTCAAGCTGATTGAGCAAGGTCGTGGTTGCTCCCGATGTTAAGAAGAGTTTCTGTGAAATGTCTGCTACTTTGCATTTTGATTTTCTAAAGATGAATTTTAAGATGTGGTATTTGGTTGGGGTTAAATTATAGGGCACTTCTTTAATTTTCGTTTGAATCAAACGCTGCTTATGAGTGAAAAATGTATCTTTTATCTCATCCAGCCGTTCCAGCTGAAGATCTTTGCTCTTTTTCATCCTCGCTCTCCTTTTATGCTTCCCTTTTTCTCCTATAAATTTAGTTCAATTCTAATGCATTGTAAAGCGGTTCTGCTCATTGTTTTCATGCAATATGGGATCAATCATCTATTATTCCGAATGAAATTGATTGAAAAACAAAAGAAAGGTGTGATAGAGTATCATTCTGTGAATAGCTTTATAAAAAAGTAACTTTTTTAAAAAGTAATTAACCAATAGAAATATAGGGAGGAAATGGGTATGTCGAGAGGAAAGCTTGTTTTACTGAATATGGCAGGAATCATTGTTATTCTTGCGTTAGTAGCAGGAGGAGCTTATTACTATTACCAGCAGACGAATTTTGTTACGACCGATAATGCAAAGGTGGCTGGTGATTTACAGACGATCAAAGCGCCTGTGGCCGGAAAGTTATCGGATTTCACCCTCAATGAAGGGGACGAGGTGAAAGAAGGAGCAGAAATTGCCAAAATCCAAGGCGGCCAAAACAGCCAAACCATTACTGCTCCGGCTGAAGGAACCATTATTAAAAAGCAGATGGATAATGACCAGGCCGTTCAGCCCGGCCAGACCATTGCGAGTGAAATCAATTTAAAAGATTTGTACATAACCGCAAACCTGAAGGAAGATAAGATTCAGGATATTGAAGAGGGCGATGACGTGGATGTAACAGTGGATGGTGACAGCGGCACTGTAATTGAAGGCAAGGTCGAAAAAATTGGTTTGGCAGCAAACTCCATTTTCTCTCTTATGCCTAAATCAAATGATGACGGAAATTATACGAAAGTCACTCAGACCATTCCTGTAAAAATCTCGATTGAAAATTATTCAGAACAGGTGCTTCCCGGTATGAACGCTGAAGTGAAAATTTCCAAAAACTAGTGAGTTTCCTAAAAAAAGAGGAAAGGAGGGAATGAACAATGTCCGTTCATGCTTCAGAAAAAGGGGTGCGGCAGCACATTCCCCTTCTAATCGTGCTGATGCTCGGGTTATTTCTTGCCATTTTAAATCAGACACTGCTGAATGTAGCGATTCCCCAGCTTATTACTGAGTTTGGAGTGACAGCCAATACAGCCCAGTGGCTTCTTACCGGTTATATGCTTGTAAATGGAGCACTGATCCCGTTATCGGCGTATTTGATTAAACGGTTCGCTGTCCGCCGTCTCTTCCTGTTTGCAATGTTTTGCTTTACAATCGGCTCGCTTATCTGCGGTTTGGCAGGCAGCTTTCCGGTGATGATGACCGGAAGACTGATTCAGGCGATAGGCGGCGGAGTTCTTGCGCCGCTCGTTATGACCATCATTGTTTTTATTTTCCCTCCGGAAATGAGAGGGAAGGGAATGGGGATTTTCGGCCTTGCTATGATGTTTGCGCCGGCGATCGGTCCTACTCTTTCCGGTTTTGTTGTTCAGAATTATGACTGGCATCTTTTATTCAACGGGATGGTGCCGCTTGGTGCCATCGTACTGATTATTGCCTTTTTCAGACTGAAGGATATCACCCCGCCTGAAAAAATTAAAGCCGATCTTTTGTCTATCTTTACCTCGCTAGCGGGAATGGGCCTTTTGCTGTACGGCTTCAGTGAGGCCGGAAATGCTGGCTGGACAGACCCTCTCGTTCTTTCATGCATGGGTGCCGGGGTGGTTCTGCTCATCCTGTTTACCGTAAAACAGCTTCGGTCAGAAGATCCGCTGCTGGATGTGAAAGTGTTCAAGTACTCCATTTTCACCCTGTCCAGCATCATTAACATTGCGATTACAATTTGTCTGTTCTCGGGCATGTTTTTACTGCCGATCTATCTGCAGAACATCCGTGGATACTCGCCGCTTGATTCAGGATTGCTGCTTCTTCCTGGAGCGGTGATCATGCTGATCATGTCTCCGGTCTCCGGAATTCTTTTTGATAAATTCGGTCCGCGGCCGCTTGGGATCATCGGAATGCTGATCACAACTGTAACGACGTATGAATTTACGAAATTGACACTTGATACGTCTTACAGCACGTTGCTGATTCTTTATATGATCCGCTCGTTCGGCATGTCCTTTTTAATGATGCCCATCATGACTGCAGGACTGAACCAGCTCCCTGCAAAGCTTAGCAGCCATGGATCCACAATGGCCAACACGCTGAGGCAGGTTGCCGGTTCGGTAGGAATCAGTTTTGTCACAACCATCTACACAAACAGAACAACGTTCCATATTGAAGAGCAAAGCAGCAGGATGACCACCTCTGACCCGTTCTTTATGGAAGTATTCAGCAGCTTTACGCAGAAAGTAGCGGAAAAACTGAGCCTGTCCATGGAAGAGGCCCAGCAGCAGGCTGTCCAGCTGCTGTATTCCAGATTGTCTGTGGAATCAACGATCAGCGGAATTAACGATGCCTTCATCTGGGCCACAGCTTTTGCAGCAGCCGGTCTCGTTCTTGCCTTTTTCTTGAGGGATGTCAGAAAAGATAAGAAAACGCAGCCCGCTGCGGTTCCAAACAGGCAGGAAGAACTGAAGATGCTTCCTGCACCTGAAAAAGTACATTCATCCTAGAGAGCGGAGGAAGTCAGAATGAACATCTGTATTGTCTATGACAGCGAAGGCGGCCATACGGAAGCCTTGGCCCAGGCGATTGCTGCCGGGGCAGGGAGTACTGGTGATGCCACGGTTTATTTGCGAAGTGTGAAAGAAGCGGATGTACACGATTTGCCTGAGATGGATGCCATCATCTGGGGCTGTCCCGGCCATTTTGGAACAATCAGTGCCGGCTTAAAAACCTGGATTGATAAACTCGGCTATCTATGGGCTGAAGGAAAGCTCATCGACAAAGTGGGAGCGGTCTTTTGCACAACTGCGACTGCTCACGGCGGGCTTGAGGCTACCTTGCTGAACTTGATCACTCCTATGCTGCATCAGGGAATGATTATTGCAGGCCTTCCAGGAAACTCACCTGAGAATGCTTTGTACGGATCTTATTACGGAGCAGGCATTACCTGCCCGGTGGAAAGCAGTGAAATGATTTCCGAACAGGATCGTGCTCTTGGCGCGGCCCTCGGAAAACGGGTAGCAGAAGTCACGCAGCACCTAACAAATAGCGGCAGGTGATAGCATCATGATTGGAATCGTCTTTATCTCTGCAGCGGCTATCTTGCTGATTGCGATCATCGCAGCAAATGCAAAAGCTTTATCAGACGGAAAAAAACGGACACCGGAGATTCACCGTGAAAAAGAACAGGTGGAAAAAACGGAGCAGAAAGAAAATGCGGAACCCCGGCCGAGGTCCAATATGGATGACAATGCCTACCGCAAAGCTTTGTCAAAGTTCAATGATGAAGAGGGAAGCCGGGACGGAGAAAAAAAAGACATGAACGATGAAGGATACAGAAATGCTTTAAGGAATCTCCACCGGAAGAAGAACTAACAGATTCAGAAGGAAGGAGGGGGATTTAATGGATGTGGTTCTGGCCGATTGGAGGATGCGCGAGAAAACAGTGTTATTCAAGAGAAAGTACTCCATGCTCGTCCGGGAAAACCTGGATCCTGTAGGGGTCACACTGTTTCAGCTTCAAATGCTCTGGTTCATAAGCAAACAGGAAGATATGGGAACAACCATGCTCGCGGATAAACTTAGCGTCAAGCCAAGTGCGGTTACCATGGGCGCTAATCAGCTGCATCATTCCGGGCTCTTGACGCGGGTTCACTCAAAAACAGACAGAAGGCAGATCCGACTTCGTATTACATCTGAGGGAGAAGCCCTGCTAAAAGAAGCTGCTGGTCTGTACAATCAATTAGCCTCCCAAATCTTCGCCTGTTTTTCAGATCATGAAAAGGACATGCTGATTCAATTGCTCGATAAGCTGGAAGAACATACTTCAGCGATATAAGCCTGTACAAAAAACCGGTCCGTTATTGACGGCCGGTTTTTTTTGCGAAGAACGTGCAGCCAAAACGAAGCGGAGTATCCGTGAAAGCAGTACGCTAAAGGGTGTTTTTCTCTGCTTTCTCCATAATCGCATGTGCAAGAAGATCCCTGAGTTCCTCTCCATCCATTTTTCTGGTGAGCTGCAAAAGCTCCTGATCCGTTAGCTGGTGTACATAGTTCTCAATTGCGGCTTCAAGATCTTCTGTGTCGAGCCTGAAGTTTTCTGCGATGTCGTTGGTAAAATGTGCTTTCCAGTCCATTTTTCTTTTCCTTTCTTACCGCCACGCTTGCCTTTTTCCTGTAATCCGCATGTTTGTCCCATGCGGCTCCCTCTTCTGTGCATAGCATACATTATCCCATTAGAGAAAGGAGGGGGAGAATGGGAAAGGATGCTGAGGTGATGACACTTTATTCTCTTGGTATGATGATCCTGACTTTTTTTCTTGGTGAGATCGAACAGATGATGTATGTTTTATTCGCTCTGATGGCCATAGAGTTTCTAAGCTTTACGATTTCAAGGGTCATTAAAGGAAACGCCGCTTTCAAGGATATTATGGCCCAGCTTGGAAAGCTTGCGATGATATTGATTATGGTCTCGCTCGCAAATTTACTGGACAAGGTTGTGCCGATGGATTTTTCCTTGAAGGATATGACGGTGACCTTTTATATTTTTTACGAAATGCTCCATATTATTACGCACGTATCGAGTGCCGGTCTGCCGATTCCTCAATTTGTAAAGGATTTCATTGAAGGATTCCGGAATATGACAAAGAAGTAAGCTTCGCATAAATCCAGCCTCTTGCTGCAAAATAGAAGAAAAGCCTGAGGGTGGGTAGAGCAGTGAGCGAAAAAAGAACGTATTACGTAACAGTCGGAAGCGGAGAGATTTCCCAGCTTTCAGATTCATCAGCGTGGAATTACCGCATTGAAGCAACGGATGATGAGATTATCCAGCTCAGGGAATACTTTGATCAGCAATATGCATCAGATTGGAAAGGGTTCTTTAGGACACATGTTCCTTATGTGCAGTATCATTTCGACAGACCGAATGATGAAGTGGATTCCGCCAACCTAAATATATACCGGATGATTTATGAACTTGGTGATTCAGAGGCGAAACAGCACATTGCTGAACAGAAAATTCTGAATGATATATCGGATCAGACTTAGATGTCCTTATACAATGTTATCCCATTATGATAAAATAAAAGCGGATAAGTCGAAAATTGAGGGATCGCATGTATCGTTTTAGAGATTATTATCATAACCAGGTTCAGCTGTCTTTTGAAAAAAATCCATTTTCTGATCTCCCAAAGCATGTGTGGGTCGTATGCCGCTACCAGGGCAAATGGCTTTTGACGAATCACGGGGACAGGGGCTACGAATTTCCCGGAGGAAAAGTGGAAGAGAATGAGACGGCAGATGAAGCCGCCATTCGGGAAGTAAAAGAAGAAACAGGCGGGATTGTTTCCTATATTCAATACATGGGTCAATACCGTGTCACAGGAAAAGAAAAAACCATTATTAAAAATATTTACTTTGCTAAAGTGTCTGAACTGGTCCATCTGGATGATTATATGGAGACGAAAGGGCCGGTATTGCTCGATGCCCTGCCTGAAAACATTCAGACGGACAGGCGTTTCAGTTTTATCATGAAAGATGAAGTGCTGCAGCAGTCCATGAGGCGTGCAGAAGGATTTTTACAGGAGTAAACGGAAAGGCTTGCCGGAACTGGCAGGCCTTTTTAGTCCGTCTGTTTGATCAGCTTTTTTTCAAGCCAGTCCACGAGCTGATACATAATGGTCGCAAAAATAGCGATCAGGATCAGGCTTAGGAAGACGAGGGTAAAATTAAAGACTTGAAAACCGTAAATAATCATATAGCCGAACCCTTTTGAGGAAACGAGAAATTCACCGACGATTACACCGACCCACGATAATCCCACATTTACTTTCAAAGTCGAGATGATAACCGGGAAGGAAGAAGGGAGAACAGCTTCTCTAAATAGCTGAAAGCGTGTAGCTCCAAAGCTCTGAAGAACCTTTAAATATCCGGGGTCCATGCCCTTAAAGGCCGTGTATACAACAATCGTGGTAATGATGACAGAGATGATCGCTCCCATGGCAACGATCGAAAAGAATCCGGGACCGATTGCCACGATTAAGATGGGACCAAGAGCAACCTTCGGCATCGCATTGAGAATCACAAGGTAGGGGTCCAAAATCTTTGAAAGCCTTGGTGACCACCAAAGCATAGCGGCAAGCAGCGTCCCTGCCAGCGTTCCCAGAATAAAGCCAAGTACGGTCTCGAAAATGGTCACACTTGCATTGGAAAGCAGCGTTCCATCCTGCCATTTATCCAAAAACAGCGCCCAAATTTTAGAGGGTGCACTGAATATCAGGGGATCGATCCAGCTGAACCGGCTGGAGGTCTCCCATAAAGTAAAAAAGACTGCGAATATGAGTGCCTGATAAATGCGGACTGTCATTTTTTCACGCTTCAGTCCGGCAAGGTAGTTTTCATGAAGTTTTTCCAGGTGCATACTATTCTTGTTCAAGTTGGTCAAGCTCCTTCCATATCGCCTGGAACAGCTCTGTGTAAAGTGCATGCTGCCTTGCATTGAAGGGACTCAGCTCACGGATTTCCCGGGGAATAAGGAACATTTTGGCGATTTTTCCCGGATTGGGCGATAATAAAAAGATCCGGTCACTCATCGCAATCGCTTCGCCGATATCATGAGTGACGAGGAGTGCCGTCTTGTTATAGTCTTGAAGTATTTTGTGCACAAGGTCTTCGAGCTTCAGCTTAGTCTGATAGTCAAGAGCTGAAAATGGTTCGTCAAGGAGCATGAGCTCCGGATCAGTGGAGAGGGTGCGGACGAGTGCAGCCCGCTGGCGCATTCCGCCGGATAATTGCCGGGGATACTTATTTTCAACTCCTGCAAGACCCATCTCTTCAAGGAGGCTGAGCGTGCTTTTTTCAGAATGGGGATTCAATTTATCTTGTGTTTTCAATCCGGTCAGGACATTTCCCTTAATGGTCTTCCAAGGGAAAAGAAAATCCTGCTGCAGCATATAGCCGATTTTTTTTCTCATTTCACTAATGGGCTCATCTTTAATGGTGACAGTCCCTTCAGTCGGCTTGAGCAGACCGGCTACAATGGTCAGCAATGTGGTCTTGCCGCAGCCGCTCGGCCCGAGAAAGGAGATGAACTCCCCTTCCTCCACCGTGAGGCTGATTCCTTCAAGGGCCGTCGCTATCGTGTCTTTCGTAAAGTAAGAATGGGAAACGTGCTGGATCGACAGGAATGCCATCCTTGGTCCTCCTTACTGTTTTGCAGCTTTTTCCGCAAAGGATGTATTGACTAGAGTGCGATGATCAATGTGTTTCGGAAGTTCGCCTGCTTCCTCCATGATTGTTTGGAGATTTTCCCATTCTGCTTCATCCAGTATCCCGTTTTGGGCAAATGAACCCTGTTCCTTGTAGCGGTTCACTACCGTTTCAATCAGCTCTGGGTCTGTATCTTCAAAAAATTCTTCAATGGCGGCAGCGGTCTCTTTTGCAGAATGGTCTTCTACCCAGGTTTGTGCTTTCTGGAGTGCATTCGTAAACTTCTGAACAGCATCTCCTTTTTCATCAATAAAGCTTTTCTTCGTCATGAAAGTAGTATATGGGACCAACCCTGATTCGGTGCCGAAGGATGCGACAATATGGCCTTTTCCTTCCTTTTCAAAGAGGCTTGCAGTCGGCTCGAATAATTGGACATAATCTCCGGTTCCGGAAGCAAAGGCATTTGCCACATTGGCAAAATCAATATTCTGGATCAGATTTAAATCCTTTTGAGGATCGATGCCGTTCTTTTTCAGCACAAATTCTCCAGCCATTTGCGGCATACCGCCTTTACGCTGTCCGAGGAAGGTGCTTCCTTTCAAGTCCTCCCATTTGAACTCATCCGGCTTGGTCCGTGCTACGAGAAAGGTGCCGTCGGTTTGAGTCAGCTGGGCAAAGTTAATGACCGGATCCTTTGATCCTTGAGCTTCCACATAGATGGACGTTTCCGATCCTACCAGCGCAATATCAGCTCCCCCTGACAGCAGGGCGGTCATTGTTTTATCGCCGCCGAATGCAGTTGTAAGCTCAAGGTCCAGTCCTTCTTCCTTAAAAAAGCCCTTGGATATGGCTACATAAAGCGGTGCATAAAAGATGGAGCGGGTGACTTCCGCTACACGGATTTTCTGAACGTTGTTTTGAGTACATGCCGATAGTGGTAAAGCTGTTAAAATAAGCGCCATTAAACCGATCAGCCATTTTTTCATCCAGCATTCCTCCCAATGTGATTCTAAAAATAAATTATGAAAAACAAAAAAATGTGTGAATGCCTAGAAAATGAAAGAGGGATAACATGAGAAACGGAGAAATATTGGATTATCAAAAATACCCTTCCCCAAGTCCGGATGTGCATTTATTTCTTGTCACGTATCTGTCAGGAGGCTTAAAGGTAAAGGGCTTGCTTGCCGAGCCGGCTGAAGAAGGCCTATACGATGGTTTTCTCTATTTGAGAGGCGGCATTAAAGGAGTCGGGATGGTCCGGCCAGGGCGGATTGTGCAGTTCGCTTCGGAAGGGTTCGTTGTAATGGCCCCCTTTTACCGCGGAAATCAGGGAGGAGAAGGGAATGAAGACTTTGCGGGAGAAGACAGAGAGGATGCGCTGTCAGCGTTGGATCTGCTTGCCGGCCATCCAAAGGTTCACCCGGGAAGGATTCATGCGTTCGGCTTCTCAAGAGGGGGCGTCATGGCACTGATTGCCGGAAATGAACGGGAGGACCTTTGCTCGGTTGTCACCTGGGGCGGCGTTTCTGATATGGTCCTCACCTATGAGGAACGGGAAGATTTACGGAGAATGATGAAGCGGGTCATCGGCGGCAGTCCGAATAAAAAGCCGGAAGCCTATGAATGGAGAACACCGCTTCATGATCTCGAAAAAATGAAGGCCCCAATGCTGATCATCCACGGAGCAAAAGATGAAAATGTCTCCTTAACTCATTCCAGGCTGCTGAAGGAACGGGCCGACGAGCTCGGCAAGAGAGCCGAAACATGGTATTTTGAAGAATACACACATTATTTCCCGCCAAGTGTGAATCGAAATACGGTTAAAAGACTGACAGAGTGGATGAAAAAACAGCCTTCAGTCTGATAAAATAAGTTGAAGGATGAATGGATAAGGAGAGATCACTATGGGAATGCCCCTTGAACTGAACACAATGATCGTCACGAAGGGAAAGGAAAAACGGCTGGAGGAGAATATTTTCGTTCTTCGAAAAGAGGGATACCGCCTTTATCCTCTCGACCTTCCTGTTGAGGTCCGTAAAACAAAAGATGGGGATTTAAGCGGAAGAGCCATCATTACGAAAGTGGAATGGGAAGGCAGCAGTACCGTTCTTACATACCAGCTGATTAAGCTGAATTCTACAAATTAAGGGCCTTGATCAGGGCTCTTTTTTTTGCCTGATGATTGGAGACTGTCTCGGTAGCAGCGGGCCAGAGCCGTAAAGCGGGACGAAGACTCACTGTGAAGAGCGAATGCATGCGACGTAAATTGTTTTGCGAAACTTTAGGGGGAAACGATTAAACACTTCCGTTTTATAGTCGATAAGTAATAGTGTAAAAGACTTAAAATTAGAGGTGTAAAAAGTGAGCAATTGTATTATCAAGATAGTGATCGCTGGTTTTCTCTTAATTCCCTCTCTAACACTGGGGTTTTCAGAAGCTTCAGCATCTGCTCCAAAAGTTCCGGAAACAATCGTTCTGAATTCCAAAACATACAAGTTACTAGTCTCGCTCAGGACAAAAGGATCAGGAACAAAATTAAACCGGACCGTTCATTCAGTTCCACCTGCCCGTTCACAAACAGACGCCCCAGGGTATACTCCAGATATGACTACTCAACCAACTCATTCCAGACCACAATCATTTATCGGTGCAACAGAACTTCAAACGGCAAGAGCAAGAGTTGTTAAAGAACCATGGGCAAAAAACTACCTGAAAAGGCTGGTATCTGAATCCGAATCTTTTTTAAAGTTAGACCAGACCATTCCTAAGAAACCCGCAGGCTACGGATCATGGTATGTATGCAAGGACGGCACGCCTTTGCAGACAAAAGATGGACAGCATTTCTGCCCGAGTGACGGACAATTTTACACAGGGGAGAAAATAGAAGCCGGATGGCTTTTCTATGAGCATAATGAAAGGGTGCGCCAGATCAGAATCCTGTCTACAGCATACGCGCTTAACGGGCAGGAAGCCTATGCACAGGCAGCACGGAACCTGCTGCTTCAGTATGCTGACATGTATGGAAGTTTTTCAAGACAGGAAAAAGGAGGCAGGCTGTATTACCAGTCGCTTGATGAAGCAGTCAGCGCTGTCGACCTGGCTTCGAGCTATGACCTGCTCTACAGCAGCCCTTCCTTTACAGCTGAAGAAAAAAAGCATATTGAAGAAGATTTATTTTTGCCTGTCGCAGAAACACTGAAGCAAAATCCATACAGCAAATCAAATTGGCAGGCCTGGCATAATGCCGCAACCGGAATGATCGGTGCTGCAGCCCGGAAAAAAGAGCTGCTCGACCTGGCCGTCAATGGACCGCGCGGGTTCCACTATTTGATGGATGAAGCGGTACTTGATGATGGATTCTGGTGGGAGGGCTCGATGGCCTATCACACGTATGCACTGGCCCCGATGAGCATCCTTGCCCAAACCGCCTCCCATTGGGGATATGATCTGTACAGCATCGAAAAGTTCAAAAAGATGTTTGAAATTCCGCTTTTGTACAGCTATCCGAACTTTGTACAGCCTGCGAACAACGATGGCGGGAAATACGGCAGCACCATCACGAATTACACATCTTCACGCGGCTACAATGATTACGAGCTCGCTTATTCGAAATATAAAGACACCGGTTTTGCCTGGTTCCTTCATACAAAATACAAGAAGCTGAGCAGGACAGGGGATTTCGCTCTCTTTTTCGGCAGCGATAACATTGAAGAGGCAGCCGAGGTCCCGACAAAAAGCCTTCAGCTCACAAGCATGGGACAGGCCATTTTAAGACATCCTGATTCCAGGGACCAGCAATCGTTTGTCCTGCTGGATTACGGGGAACACGGGGGCTCCCATGGTCATTATGATAAGCTCAACCTGGATATCTACGGCGCGGGCACACTGCTCGCTCCAGATTTTGGAACTCCGGGCTATACCCATCCGCTTTACAGAGGGTGGTATAAACACACCATCAGCCATAATACGGTAACTGTTGATGGGAAATCACAGAAAGAGACCCGCGGGGACATGCCGCTGTTCTCCAGTGATCCAACATTTAAATACATGACTGCAAGAGCAGATGGTGCCTATGAGGGTGTTCACTACGAGCGCAGCCTTTGGATGGAGGATGAATTTATGCTCGACTGGTTCTCTGTTCAGGACCCATCCAAAACCCATCAGTACGATCTGGCGCTGCATGGTCTTGGCACGTTTGAAACCGATTTGCAGCTGAGGGAGGATACAGCCGGAAAAGGGAACGGCTATGAACACCTTCAGCAAGTGAAATCAGCCTTGAAGGTCCAAACCCCGTGGAAAAGCTCATGGGATCAGGAAGGAAAAGGATTCAGAACTTACTCCATACCTTTCCAGACCTCCGATGTCTTCACAGCTGCAGGTCCCGGACCTTCCAATAAGCCATCCGAGCTTACTCCGGTCACCATTCAGCGGGCAACAGGAAACAAAGCAGATTTTGTAACGATCCTGCAGCCGTACACAAACAAAAATGCACCAGCTGTTACAGGCTCAAGGACTGGTGATCACAGCGTCAGGATCGAAACGCCATCCGGTTCCTATCGCTATTTTCAGAACTATAAGGAAACCGGAGCGGGCAAACTGGCAGCAGCAAAATCCAAATCAGGCAGCAGTCTTAAAGACTTTAAGCTTGAGAACTCAGTTATCGCCGGCCATCCTGAAAACGGAGTATTAGAGGTCACCCTTAGCCAGGCAGATCACCTATCCGAAACGGTCCTCATCTTCAACAAAGGGGCCTTCAGCACGGTGACAGTCAATGGGAAGAAGTGGCGGACAGCTGTTCAAGGTTCTTATATTCTTGCGTTTCAATGAAAAAAAGCATCCGGCAAATCCCGGATGCTTTCTCTTATTATGAAACAGCTTTCGCAGAAAGCGCAGGCTTTTTCTTTATGCCGATTTTGCTCAGCAGGATGGCAAGCGCTCCGTCGCCTGTTACATTTGTGGCTGTTCCGAAGCTGTCTTGAGCCAAATAAAGGGCAATCATCAGCGCGACCATCGTCGCATCGAAGCCGAGCATCGTTTTAAGCGGTCCAAGTGCCGCCATCACAGCTCCACCCGGGACACCCGGTGCTGCAATCATTGTGACGCCAAGCATCAGGATGAAAGGCAGAAGCATCTGGAAGGTGGGCTCCACTCCGCTCAGCAGCATAACACCCATCGCGCAGCTCACCAATGTAATCGTGCTTCCGGACAAGTGAATCGTCGCAAACAGCGGTATAGTAAAGTCTGCAACCTGGTCATCTGCTTTTTTTGTCTTTTTCACATGATCAAGTGTGACCGGAATGGTTGCAGCTGAGGACTGCGTTCCCAAAGCTGTAAAATAGGCAGGCAGCATCGTTTTTAAAAGCTTAATTGGATTTCCTTTCACCGCAGCACCAGCTGCAGTATATTGCAATACCAGCATAATAATATGCAGACCGATGATCAGGGCAAATACTTTAGCGAAAACAGATAGAATGGACTCAACCTGTCCACCGAACGTCATATTGGAAAAAATCCCGAAAATGTGAAAAGGAAGAAGCGGAATGATGACAACGGCAATCAGTTTTTCTACTATTTTCCTGAAATCTTCCATCGCCGATACAAGTGCTGTTCCTTTTATGGACGCCATGCCGATTCCAAGTATAAACGCGAGCAGTAGGGCTCCCACTACATCCATAAATGGAGGCATGTTCACTTCAAAAAACGGTTTTTGCAAAAATTCCTCTGGATTTCCCATATTGCTTAACGCGTGTCCCTCTACGAAACCGGGAAGGAACACCGTACCGGCAAAATAAGCGAGCAGTCCGGCAGCAATGGTTGAGAGATAAGCAACTGCAGTAGAAAGCCCCAACAGCCTTCCGGCACCTTTGCCTACCTGGCCGATTCCAGGAGCAATGAAGCCTATAATGATCAGCGGGATCACAAAGTTAATGAAGTTGCCGAAAATCCCGTTAAACGTTGAAAACAGCCGGATAAATCCTTCGGGAAGGACTTTTCCTGCGAGTATACCAAGAATAATAGCCAATGCAATCTTCGGAAGCAATCCAAGTTTTAATTTCATTGCGTGTCCTCCTGTAAAATACATTTGTTCGTTTCGGAAAGATATTAATAAAATAACATAAAAGGAGAGAAGAAGTAAGAAGTATTTTTAATTTTATTATTTTACGATTGAAGACAACAAAAAAATAAAAACTCCCTCTTCCGAAAAAGAGAGAGTCTGATGATCAAACGAGCGGACCGCCGAGATCGGCAATTTCCTGTTTGACTGATGTAAATTTAGTGAAGTTATGTTTGAATTTTTCAGCAAGCTGCTTCGCTTTCGCTTCATAGGCACCATAATCAGCCCACGTTTCAGAAGGAACAAGGACACCATCCGGAACTCCAGGCACATGAACCGGGATCTGCAGGCCGAAGATCGAGTCTGTTTTCAATTCTGCAGAAGCAAGCTCTCCTTCAAGAGCTGCCTGAACCATCGCTCTTGTGTACTCAAGCTTCATCCGTTTTCCAGTGCCGTACTCCCCGCCAGTCCATCCGGTGTTGACGAGATATACCTCTGAATTATGCTCCTGGATTTTCTTGCCGAGCATCTCTGCATATACCTGTGCCGGCAGCGGCAAAAATGGTGATCCGAAGCAAGTGGAGAAGGTAGCTTCAGGAGACGTAATCCCTCTTTCCGTACCGGCAAGCTTGCTCGTGTATCCGCTAAGGAAGTGATACATCGCCTGTTCCTTCGTAAGCTTGCTGATCGGAGGCAAAACCCCAAACGCATCCGCAGTCAGGAATACAATTGTATTCGGATGCCCGGCAATGCTCGGAAGCACAATGTTATCAAGTGAATCAAGAGAATAGGCCGCTCTCGTATTTTCTGTATAAAAAGCAGAATCATAGTCTGCCTCTCTCGTATCCTCGTTAATCGCCACATTTTCAAGAACCGAACCGAAACGGATCGCATTAAAAATCTGCGGCTCCTTCTCCTCGGATAGGCTGATGCATTTCGCATAGCAGCCGCCCTCAATATTAAAGACACCGCTAGAGGACCAGCCATGTTCATCATCACCGATCAGCTTCCGCTTAGGATCAGCGGAAAGAGTCGTTTTCCCTGTACCGGACAAGCCGAAAAATAAGGCAACATCGCCCTCCTGGCCAACATTGGCTGAGCAGTGCATCGGAAAAATTCCTGCTTCAGGAAGCAAATAGTTCATGATGGAAAAAATGGACTTCTTCATCTCTCCGGCATACTCAGTTCCGCCAATCAAAATCACTCTTTTTTCAAAAGAAACGATAATGAACGTCTCGGAATTCGTCCCATCCTCTGCAGGATCTGCCTTGAAATTTGGAGCAGACACAATCGTAAACGGCTCCTGTCCGGAATCTTTTTCATCCTCTTCAGGACGGATAAACAGCTGATTCGCAAACAGATTATGCCACGCAAATTCATTTACTACCCGAATCGGCAGCCGGTAGCGCGAATCCGCTCCTGCAAAGCCGTCAAACACAAACAGCTCATCCTGAAGCTTTAAGTAAGAAAGAACTTTATGATAAAGCCTGTCAAAAATTTCACTCGAGATCGGCTGGTTAATCGGACCCCATTCAATTTTGCTGTTAACGCTTTCTTCCTGTACAATAAATTTATCTTTAGGAGAACGTCCCGTATAGGCACCTGTCGTTGCGCGGATGGCACCGGTCGATGTAAGAACGGCTTCGTTTCTGGATAAAATCTTCTCCACCAGCTGTGGAACAGACAAGTTTTGATAAACATTTTCTCCCTCTAATAGAAGCGAAAGCCCGTTTTTTGCTGCAAGTGAATTCATGCCCATACCTTCCTTTGCTAATATTTTCATGATTAGTATAACACATTTAGATGAATAGTCTATACTAATTGCTGTATTTTACGCTCAAACTTTTGAAGTGCAACGGTTCAACACGAAAATGGACAGCTGCCTCGGAATGGCAGGTTGAGTATAGAGGATGGCAAGAGCACGTTGTGTGAGTGGATCGGCACGTGGAACACTTTGTTTGGCACGTAAATAGGGTGGAGCAGCACGTAAAAGGCACGAAAATGGAGTGGATCGGCACGTGGAACGCTTTGTTTGGCACGTAAATAGGGTGGAGCGGCACGTAAAAAGAGTTTGGCACGAAGATGAGTGGGAATGGCACGAAAATGGAGTGGATTGGCACGTAAATAAGTCCTGCCACGGCCAAATAAATCTGATCGGACAGAATAACGCCTACAACGGCCAAAAAGTCCCCCCAATTGGCCAAAAAACGAGCACAGACGGCCAAATTAAGTCCCGCCACGGCCAAATAAATCGGATCGGACAGAATAACGACCACAACGGCCAAAAAGTCCCCTGTATCGGCCAAAAAACGAGCACAGACGGCCAAATTAAGTCCCGCCATGGCCAAATAAATCCGATCGGCCAAAAAAACGAGGACTACGGCCAAAAAGTTCCCCGCATCGGCCAAAAAACGAGCGCAGACGGCCAAAAAGTTCTCCGCATCGGCCAAAAAACGAGCGCAGACGGCCAAAAAGTCCCCCCAATCGGCCAAAAAACGAGCACAGACGGCCAAATTAAGCCCCGCCACGGCCAAATAAATCCGATCGGACAGAATAACGACCACAACGGCCAAAAAGTCCCCCCCACCGGCCAGAAAACGAGCGCTTCCGCCACATTCTTCAGCATCAGTTCCTGGCAAGTTAATTCATTTAGTTTGTGTCCGCTGTTCTTCATAAAAACGGTGTCAGTTTTTGTTGACATTTGCGCAAGGGCTGAGGTATCATATGTCCTTGAACGGATTCTCTTATCCCGAGCTGGTGGAGGGACAGGCCCTGTGAAGCCCAGCAACCTGCAAGATTTGAAAACTTAGGTTTTCTCTCATGCAAAGGTGCTAACCTGAGGCAAGGCTGTAGTCCTTGAGCGATAAGAGTGAAAGGCTGAACAATAACTCCTTTCCTCTATAAAAGTGGAAAGGGTTTTTTTATGCAGTCGGAAATCTTCTTTTTTGAGCGGAAGATTTTTACCATTATGCGAAAGATAAGAACTGGGAACGAGTTCCGTTTCAAACAAAGAGGGGAAGTACATAACTGAACCTTGCAAATAGAACACCTGTAAATTAGAGGAGGAATTACATTGTCGATTAAACGCCATCTTTTTACATCAGAATCTGTAACAGAGGGACATCCGGATAAGATTTGTGATCAGATTTCTGATTCCATTTTGGATGCGATTCTTGCGAATGATCCGAATGCCCGTGTGGCCTGCGAGACGTCTGTGACGACTGGACTTGTTCTGGTTGCCGGAGAAATTACGACTTCTACTTATGTAGATATTCCGAAAATTGTCCGCGAGACAGTGAAGGAAATCGGGTATACGCGTGCGAAATATGGCTTTGATGCGGAAACGTGTGCTGTGTTGACTTCGATTGATGAGCAGTCTGCGGATATTGCGATGGGAGTTGACCAGGCGCTTGAGGCTCGTGAAGGCCTGATGTCAGATGCTGAAATTGATGCGATCGGTGCAGGGGACCAAGGCTTGATGTTCGGGTTTGCCTGCAATGAAACGAAGGAGCTTATGCCTCTGCCGATTTCACTTGCTCATAAGCTTTCCCGCCGCCTGACTGAGGTGCGTAAAGAGGAGATTCTTCCTTACCTTCGTCCGGATGGCAAAACTCAGGTAACGGTTGAGTATGATGAAAATGATAAGCCGGTCCGTGTGGATACGATTGTTATTTCTACTCAGCATCACCCTGAGATTTCTCTTGAGCAAATTCAGCGCAATCTGAAGGAGCACGTAATTAAGCCGGTTGTTCCTGCTGAGCTGCTTGATGAGAATACAAAATACTTCATTAACCCGACTGGCCGTTTTGTTATTGGCGGACCTCAAGGGGATGCCGGTTTGACAGGACGTAAGATCATCGTTGATACGTATGGCGGTTATGCACGCCACGGCGGCGGCGCGTTCTCCGGTAAGGATGCTACGAAGGTTGACCGCTCTGCAGCTTATGCAGCGCGTTATGTAGCAAAAAACATTGTGGCAGCCGGTCTTGCGGATAAATGTGAAGTGCAGCTGGCTTATGCAATTGGGGTAGCCCAGCCAGTATCCATTTCCATTGATACATTCGGAACAGGCAAAGCGAGCGAAGAAGCACTGGTTGAAGCGGTTCGCAAAAACTTCGATCTTCGCCCTGCAGGCATCATCAGAATGCTGAACCTTCGCCGTCCGATCTACAAGCAGACAGCTGCTTACGGACATTTCGGCCGTACAGATATCGAGCTTCCTTGGGAGCAGACAGATAAAGCGGAAGCACTTGCTTCCATCCTGTAATTCATTAGCAGGCGGAGAACTTTCTCCGCCTGTTTTTTTATCGTAAGCACATAGTCGCGATTCATCCTCCTCCACCAAAATCCAACATCTTTTGCATCTTCCGTTTAGTAAAATGGAGGCGCTTACCAATTCAGATAGGGGAGATGAGGGATTGAAAAAGGTCGTTAGTGTGCTGGGATGTTCTGTGCTGTCCGTTTCCATGCTGATGGGGGCGGCTCCGGCTGCTGATCAGAAGATCCGGTCTGCAGAAGTGAAGAATCAGCCGGGTGCGGCAGCTTTGGGTGCTAATCAGCAGGTCCAGTCGATCCAAGTGAAGGATGGGATGACACAGCCCGTTTTTAAGCTGGACGAAGCGATTACGGAGACCGTATTCGTAGAGGTGCCTCTGGATAGTGATGGGGACGGGAAAAAGGATCGGGTGCATGCAGATATCATCCGGCCAAAAGAGACAGCAGCAGGCTTAAAGGTACCGGTCATCTATGAGATGAGTCCGTACCGGGCGGGGATCCGGAATGTACCGGTATATAATGTCGACCATGAATTGAATGCAGTGAAAAAGGGAGAAGGAAAGTCAGCGCTGCAGGCACCGAACGCTGCTGATCTCCCTGGATATTATGATAATTATTTTGTTCCGAGGGGCTATGCCGTGGTCCTGGCGGAAAGCATTGGGACAGGGAAGTCAACGGGTTGTCCCACTACTGGGGATTACCGTGAGATCCTGGGCACGAAAGCGGTGATTGACTGGCTGAACGGGACAGCTTCTGCCTTTGACGAAAGCGGCAAAAAGATCACGGCCGACTGGACGACCGGAAATGTGGGGATGACAGGGGTCTCCTACAATGGGACGCTGCCGAATGCTGTGGCAGCAACCGGGGTGAAGGGGTTAAAGACGATTGTTCCGATTGCTGCGATTTCCAGCTGGTATGACTACTACCGCGGAAATGGAGCGGTTACCGCACCTGGCGGCTATCCGGGGGAAGATGCAGATAATATGGCGGATGCGATTTTGACAAGAGAGAATCCCGAGGTGTGCCGTCCTGTGATTGAAGAGCTGACGGAAGGGCAGGACCGCGCCTCCGGGGATTACAATAAATTCTGGGAAGGAAGGGACTATGCCCGCAAAGCACATAATTTCAGGGCGAGCGTGTTAATGGTTCACGGGCTGAATGACTGGAACGTCAAAACGAAGCAATTTTCACAGCTGTGGGAAAAGCTTGGTACATACCATGTTCCGAGAAAGCTATGGCTTCATCAGGGAGGCCATTCGAGTCCGTATTCGTTTAGAAGGGATGAATGGCTTCTCACATTGAATAAGTGGTTCGACTATCATCTTTATGACATTAAAAACGATGTGATGAAAGGTCCAATGGTTGATATTCAGCGCGAGGATAAAAGCTGGCATAAAGAAAAAGACTGGCCGGCTAAAAAGACTTCGGATGTGAAGATGTATCTTTCATCAGGTGAAGCAGCGGGTACCGGCAGACTTGGTTTGCAGGCAGGAAGCAAGGAAAGAAGGAACCAGTCCTTTACCGACAATGCTGCGATCCATGCGGAGAATTTAGTGAAAGAACCTTCTGAGCACAATCCGAACAGGCTCGTATTCACCACGACCGAGTTAAAGAAGCCGCTGCGGATCAGTGGAACTCCCGAGATCAGCATCAAGGCGTCAATCAATAAACCAGCAGCAAACCTCACTGCTTTGCTGGTTGATTACAGTGAGGACAGCAGCGGGAAAATTGTGACAAGAGGATGGATGGATCCTCAAAACATCCATTCACCCGGCAAGTCCAAGGCGCTGATGCCAGGCAAGTCCTATACATTTAAATGGGATATGCAGCCGGATGATTATGTGTTTGAAAAAGGGCATAAGCTCGGAGTCGTTCTCATATCAAGTGATTATGACTACACCATCAGACCGGAGGCAGGCACGGAAATTAACGTGGATTTGGCGAAGAGCCATGTCACTCTTCCTGTAAAAAATGGAGCCAAGGGATTTTAAAAAGAACCCGGAACCGCGGATAATCAGCGGCTCCGGGTTTTTTAATGATCCAATCCCGCGGTTTTTCCGTTTTCTTATTAAGAAAAGAAGGATAGCCGGAGCATGATTTCTATAAATTTTCAGCCGGCTGTTTTATAGTTAAAGAAAGACCAATTCAGAAATTTGTGAAAGGAGAATTACTATGAAATTATGGCTGCCGGTCCTTTTAACTGCGGGGGCTGCTCTTATAATCTATCTTGTTGCTCCCAACATTGGTGAATATTTTACAAAACGGTCGTACGGCACACAGCCCGTTCAGGCGGTTGAAGAGAATTCGAATCAAGCGGTTGCTACATTTGCCGGAGGCTGCTTTTGGTGTATGGAGCCGCCATTTGAGAAGCTGGATGGGGTGAGCGAAGTGATTTCCGGCTATACCGGCGGAAAAGAGGAAAATCCGTCCTATAAAGAGGTGTCTTCCGGTTCTACCGGGCATGTGGAGGCTGTCCAGGTCGTCTATGATCCTTCCAGAATTACGTATGAGGAACTCCTTCAAGTATTCTGGCGGCAGATCGATCCGACCGATGCGGGTGGCCAGTTTGTGGACAGAGGCGCACATTATGCTTCTGCAGTTTTCTATCACAATGATAAGCAAAAAGCTGCGGCAGAGAAATCGAAGGAAGAGCTGGAGAAGTCCGGCCGGTTTGAAGATGAACTGGTAACGGAGATCAGAGAAGCTTCCGCCTTTTATCAGGCAGAGGATTATCATCAGGATTATTATAAAAAGAGCGCAGTGCAGTACAAATTTTACCGCAGCAATTCAGGCCGGGATGCTTTCCTGGATGAAGCGTGGGGAAAAGAGCGGGAAGTAGAGGTAACGAAGAAAACAAAAGCTGCTTCCAAGTATGCTGATTTTAAAAAGCCTTCGGATTCTGAATTGAAGAAGACCCTCTCAGCAGAGCAGTATAAGGTTTCCCAGAAAGACGGGACGGAACGTGCGTACAGCAATGCCTATCACGATCTAAAAGACGAAGGAATCTATGTAGATCTTGTTTCCGGCGAGCCGCTGTTCAGCTCAAAAGATAAATATGATTCCGGAACCGGCTGGCCGAGCTTTACGAAGCCCCTTGTACCGGAGAATATTGTAGAGAAAGAAGACCGCACCCTTTTTATGACCCGGACGGAGGTGCGCAGTAAATATGCGGATTCCCATCTCGGACATGTATTTGATGATGGGCCGGAACCGACAGGACTTCGCTACTGCATGAATTCAGCGGCGATGAAATTTATCCCAAAGGAAGAGCTTGAGGAGCAGGGATACGCAGAGTTTATCTCCGAATTCCAGTAGGATTCGGGGTGGGACTTTTGGGGTATATGTATATGCTGTGATTATTTGTGAAGGGGATAATGTATGAAGCCTTTATTGATGCTTATCGTTTCCATTCTGCTGCTGTCCGCCTGCTCATCGCAGGCAGGGGGCGGACAGGATACGGAACAAATCCTGAAGTCAGGCTGGAGCGAGATTGAAAAAGAAGCGGATGGAAAGAAAGTAAGGCTCTTCATGTGGGGCGGAGACCCGGGGATCAATGGCTATATTGATCAATACGTGAAGCCTGCTTTAAAAGAAAAGCATCAGATCCTGCTTGAAAGAGTCCCGATGGACACTCCTGAGATTCTGCAAAAGCTTGAAACGGAAAAGCGCGCAGGTGTGAACGAGGGAACCATTGATCTCATCTGGCTGAATGGTGAAAACTTTAAAAATGCCAAACAGAATAAGCTTTTATTCGGTCCGATGGTTTCGAAACTGCCGAATTACCAGGCCTACTATGATACTGAATCTCTGGAAAACCGGTATGACTTTGGATTGGAAACAGGGGGGTACGAGGCTCCGTGGGGGAAGGTGCAGTTTGTTTTCCATTATGATTCAGCAGCCATAAAGGAACCGCCGCAGACTTTTGGGGAGCTGCTGTCCTGGGCTAAGGAAAACCCGGGGAAATTTGCGTATCCCGATCCGAAGGACTTTACGGGGAATGCCTTTATCCGCCACCTGTTCTATGAATCGGCCGGAGGGGTGCAGCCTTTACTGGATAAAGGCTATGATGAGGAATTCGCCAGCGGGAAAAGCAAGGAACTATGGACCCGTCTAAATGAGATGGAGCCATACTTATGGAAAAAAGGAAAAATCTATCCGAATGACCTGACTGAGCTGGATAAACTTTATTCGAACGGGGAAGTGTCCATGACGATGGGATACAATGAAGCGCGGGCAGAGAGTCTGATTGAAAAAGGGGTCTTTCCTGAAACCACGAAATCCTTTGTACTGGATTCAGGTTCCATAGGAAACACGCATTTTCTGGCAATCCCGGATAATAGTCCGAACAAACAGGCCGCGATGGTTTCCATCAATTTTATGCTTTCACCTGAAGCGCAAATCAAGAAGCTGTCCCCTGAATATTGGGGAGAAAGCCCGGCGCTGGATTATACGAAGCTATCTGAAAAGCAGAAGAAAGACTATGACAGGATTGAGCGGGGAGCGAGCGTCATCCCTCCTGAAGAGCTCAATGATGCCTTCCTCCCTGAGATTGATGCGCAATATGTGAACTGGCTAAAGGAGAACTGGACGAATGAAGTGGTTCAAAAATAGAGAATGGCCGGGAAGCGTTCTGCCTGCCTTTTTACTGGGAGGCACCCTGCTTACTGCCGGCATTCTTTTTTCCCTCTATGAGAGTACAATGGGTGAGACCGGCTATACTCTCCAGGCCTATACCGAGTTATGGCTGGGAAAAAGCTTTCGTTCATCCCTTGTCTACAGTCTGATCATTGCCTTTCTTTCTTCTTTATTTGCTGTGCTGATTGGTTTAGTGATCATCAGAAAAATCGCTCCCTTTTTGCAGCGTCCCGTTTACAAGCTGCTGGCTTGGGCTCCGCTGCTGTTTCCTCATTTTGTATGGGGCTACATGCTCCTGCTGCTGTTTGACCAGCCGGGGTGGATCCCGCAGCTGCTCAGCGAGGCTGGCATCATCACGGACGCCGATCAGTTTCCGCAGCTGATCCGGGATGAATGGGGAACGGGAATCATCCTTACATACATAACGAAAGAAATTCCATTTGTGCTGCTTATGCTGCTCCCGGTTTATCTTCAGCTCGACGGGAGGAGAAAGGACATTATCACGACCCTCGGCGGTTCCAGATGGGACGTATTTAAGACGGCAGAATGGCCTGCAGTCTTTCCTGTGCTGTCAGAGACGTTTCTGATCCTGTTTGCGTTCACTTTAACGGCTTATGAGGTGCCTGCCCTGCTTGGCATTACATTTCCGAAGATGGTTTCCGTTCTTTCCTTTGAATGGTTTTACAATGGCGACTGGTCACAGCGGCCGCTCGCCTATGCTGCGATGCTGAGTGTCTCAGTGCTGATCCTGCTCTTAACTGTGATTTTCTATTTACTGAGGAGAAATCGGGGCAGCGGCAGTTTCTTGGAAGGTGTTCCATATCGGAAAAAAGGATCTATGCCTATTCTGATTCTTTACCTGGGCCTCGTCTTTCTTCCAATCGCTGCTCTGGCAGCTGCAAGCGTCCTGAAGCAGGGTGGAAGCAGTCTGCTGCAGGCGGAATGGACATGGAGAGCATGGCAGGTGCTCTTTGAAGATCCTCTGCTTGTCCAGTCCATCCAGACATCTGCCGGCATCGGGATAAGTGTAGTCCTGCTTAACTTTTTCATTGGAATTCCGGCAGCAAGGCAGCTTGCATTTAAGAGTTTTAAAGGAAAAGTTCTAATTGAAACGGTGCTGCTCGCTCCAATCCTCATCCCGTCCCTGCTGATCGCAATGGGTCTGCATATTACGCTGATCCGGCTCGGCCTGGCGAATGAGTGGAGCGGGGTCATCTTAATCCAGCTTTTGCCGACACTCCCCTACACGATCAAGATGCTGAGAAGCGGATATGAGCGGATGGGGCAAAGCTTTGAACTGCAGGCTGAAACCCTAGGGGCGTCCGGATGGCATATTTTCCGAAGCATTCATGTTCCGCTCCTTCTTTCCTCTCTGAGAGCTTCTGCGTTCCTGGTTTTTGTCATTTCACTCGGCCAGTATGCTTTGACGAGTTTAATAGGGGGCGGTACTGTGCTGACCCTGGCGCTTGTGTATTTTCCTTATTTTGAACAGGCAGACACTGCCGTAATGGCTGCGTTTTCCTTTTTGTTCGCTCTTATTCCGCTTGGGGCCTGGCTTTTGTTTGAACTCTTATTCCGTCTGACCGCAGTCTATAAAGGAAGGTAATAACTATGTCTTATTTAGCATTCACCGGCTCGAAAACCTATCAATCCCGCTCTGTCCTTGATGGTGCAGAGTTCACCATGAAAAAAGGGGAGATCCTTTCACTGATCGGCCCTTCCGGAACAGGCAAATCCACACTGCTTAAATGCCTCGCAGGTCTTGAACAGCTGGATTCAGGGCGGATATCCTTGGATGGCATGGATGTGACGGATGTCAGTGCAAGAAAAAGAGGCGTGCTCCTCGTATTCCAGCAGGCTTTGCTATTCCCTCATATGACTGTATTTCAAAATGCTGAATACGGCCTGAAGCTGAAAAAAACGTCCAGAGAACTTCGCAGGCGAAAGGTGGAGGAGATGCTTGAGAAGACAGAGATGCAGCATGCTTCGAGCCGTTATCCCCATCAATTGTCCGGCGGAGAGCAGCAGCGGGCGGCACTGGCGAGATCCCTCGTCATGGAACCGAAGCTCCTTCTTCTGGATGAACCCTTTGCAAGCATCGATCCTCTTTTGAGAGATAAGCTCCGAATTTGGGTGAAAGGGTTATTGAAAGATCAGAACATCACCTCGATTTTTGTTACCCATGATATGGAGGAGGCTTCGCTCGTTGGCGATGAGCTGGCCATTCTGCATGATGGGAAAATCCTGCAGAAAGGGCCTGCCCGCGAAATCTATATGCATCCGGCAAATGAAACAGTGGCCAGGTTTTATGGGGACGGCCTGACAGTGAGCGGGGATTTTTTTGCTTCACGCAGCCTTGAACTCTCTGATCAGGGATGGGAGGGGACCGTTTTAGGGGAAACCTATAAATATGGACACGTCTTTTACCGGATAGCGGTTGAATCCCAAATCATCACATTAAGCAGCGGCAGCCCTCTCAATAAAGGCCAGACCGTCTTTATCCGCAGAAGAAACGAAGAGGAGGCTGTAAAGTGAAGAAATGGATCCGGCTGGTGATCATCGCCGCAGCGGCGGTTTTGCTCCTCTGGGTGAACCAAAGCTTCCTGAAATGGAGTCCCCAAACGATAAAGGATTGGATTCTCTCCCTTGGAGCTGCCGGCCCTATTGTATATATCCTTCTTTACACAGTAAGGCCGCTCGTTCTTTTTCCCGCCTCCCTCCTTTCGCTGGCAGGCGGCTTGGCCTTTGGTCCGGTACAGGGTCTGATTTATACAGTTACGGGAGCTTCCGGAGGAGCCATGCTTGCCTATATGCTGGCAAAAAAATTCGGCAAAAGCTTTATTCCCTCCTCAGACCGGATCGAGACGGTAAAAAAATTGATGGAGAAGAACGGCTTTACCTACGTACTCATTTTAAGACTCCTTCCGATTGTTAATTTTGATTTGATCAGCTACACAGCCGGCATCGCATCCATCCGCTGGTATTCATTCCTGGCTGCGACAATTCTCGGAATCATCCCGGGTACGTTTGCTTATAATTTTCTTGGTTCAAGCATTACAGAAGATAAAACAGTGTTAATTATCGCAGTAATGGTTTTTGCAGTTATTGCCATTATCCCGGTCCTCTTTAAAGAAAAATTGAAGCAAAGACTGTTTCAAGAGGGGAAAAATGAGGTGAAGAAAGATGCTTGATACACATGGACGGAAATATGTACAGCCTGTTATTGAAAGCACGGCAGCAGTCCTGCTGAAGTGGAAGCTGTCCGCCAATCAGGTGACCGCGATCGCATTTGTAATCGGGGTATCATCCGGATTGCTCATCTTTTTAAATCAGCCTGTCCTTGCCGTCATTGTTCTCTGGCTTTCCGGTTTCCTGGATGCAGTCGATGGCACAATGGCCAGAAAAACAAAGCCGTCACCATGGGGCACAGTAATGGACATTACCTTCGACCGCGTAGTTGAAATCAGCGTCATTCTCGGCCTTGCCTTTGCCTTCCCGGAAGCACAATGGGTTCTTCTCCTGCTCAGCTGTTCCATCATTGTTTCGATGACCATCTTTTTAACAGTGGGTGCCCTGAGTGAAAAGCAGGGAGTTAAATCCTTTTATTATCAGGCAGGAGTTGCTGAGCGTACAGAAGGATTTATCCTCTTTTCTCTCATGATCCTGTTCAGCGGGCAGTTGATCTGGCTGACGCTGCTCTTCTTTGCAGTAGAACTGTTTACAGCTTTTCAGAGATTATTCGAAGCAAAACGCATTCTCAAATAAGGGGGAGAAAGAGAAATGAAATATGATTTGATTGTCATAGGTGGAGGATCGGGCGGCTTAACAGCTGCAGCCGGTGCTGCTTCCTTTGGGGCGAAGGTAGCGCTGATTGACCGGAAAGAGACATTTGGAGGGGACTGCCTTCATTATGGATGTGTGCCGTCAAAGGCGCTGATTCACCAGGCAAACCGCTATTATACGGCAAATCAGGAAGCTTCAAGGCAGGGCGTGGCCTTGACTGTCCCATTTGAAAGAATAAAAGAAGCGGTTCAAACCGCTATTGAAACGATTCAGCACCATGACTCGGACGAGAGATTCCAAACGCTCGGCGTCGATGTATTCCACGGAGCGGCTGAATTTACAGGCCGGCGGAAGGTGAAAGTGAACGGTCAGGTATTAAAGGGGAAACGGATTGTGATCGCTACAGGGTCCCGTGCTCTTCAGCCGGATATCGAAGGGTTGAAGGAAGCCGGTTTCCAGACAAACGAAACCATTTTTACGATGCCAAGATTTCCGAAACGCCTTGCCGTGATAGGAGGGGGGCCGATCGGTGTGGAGATGGGACAGGCTTTTGCCAGAATGGGCTCCAGCGTAACCATCATTGACCGGTCGGAAAAAATTCTCTCCAGAGAAGACGATGAAATCAGAGATTTCATGACGGACACTCTGTCAAAGGAACTCGAGATCCGTTCAAACACGGAAGTCTCAAAAGTAGTCCTGAATAACGGGAAAAAAATCCTGTATGTAAAGCGGAACGGAAAAGAGGAAGAACTTGAAGCAGATGAAATTCTTCTGGCGATGGGAAGGGTGCCGAATACAGAAGGCCTGAATACGGATAAAGCCGGTGTGGAGCTTGATGAAAAGGGCCATATCCTTGTAAATGGCTATTTGCAGACAAGCCAGAAGCACATTTTTGCGATCGGAGACGTAACGGGGAAATTCCTCTTTACCCATTCTGCCGGCCAGGAAGGAAAGACGGTTGTGCAAAATGCCATCTTTGGCGTGAAAAGTGCGATTTCTTACGAGAACATGCCTTGGAATGTGTACACAAAGCCCGAAGTATTTCATCTTGGCATGACAGAGGAAGAAGCAAGGGAGAAACATGAGACCGTGACCGTTTACAGGAAAAAGCTCGATGAGGTAGATCGGTTCATTACAGAAGAGGAAACAGGCGTAATCAAACTGATCATGGATAAGAAAGGGAAGATTCTTGGTGCTCATGCTGCCGGAGAGGGAGCAGGGGACTGGATGCAGACGGTCGTTTACGCCAAAACAAACGGCCAGAAGCTGCGCAGTCTTTCCGGGATGGTCTACCCTTATCCAAACAAAGCCGCAGCGATTCAGGCGGCAGCCGATCTGTACTGGCGGGAAAAGCTGTTTGACAGCGGGTTAAAGAAAGTGGCCTCTAACTATATAAAATGGTTCCGGTAATCAATCCGGTCTGCCTGCATCTGAACAGAACGTGGCCTGTACCGTTTATACATGCAGTGGAGGGGAACCGGTAAAAGCAAAACCCCTGAATTCGATCAGGGGTTTGTTTTGGCTCGATTCCTTCACCTTTAAGCATAGCGGACTTCTTCAGCGGGAATAAGAACTTCTTTATAATCCTGTACGAGGCCGCTGAAGATCTGGTCCCACGTCTGTGTGAGGGCGTAAGCACGTGCCTGTCTGGACATGTGCTCCCGGAGGCTGTGGTTTTCAAGAAGCGAGTCAATGGCGGCAACAAACGCGTCAGGATTCCGCGGCTCGCACAGCAAGCCGTTTTTTCCTTCTGCTACAATATTCTTAACACCGCCGGAGTTGGCACCAACAACCGGAGTTCCGCACGCCAGCGCTTCGAGCACGACGTTGCCGAACGTTTCAGTTGGAGAAGGAAAGACAAACAGATCAGAGGAAGCATAAATTTTTGCCAAGTCCCTCCCGCTGAGGTAACCGGCAAAGGTCATGTTATCCGGAGCCTGCTTCATCATGTCTGCCTTTGAAGGACCGTCGCCGACAATCAGAAAATGGACTTTCTCCTTCAGGCGGGCAGGAAGGGATTCTGCGGTTTTAATAAGCGTTTCGATATCTTTTTCAGGGGCAAGCCTGCCGGCATAAGAAAGAATAAACGGTTCTTTAATGTTATAGGTTTTGTGGGCGTCAAAGCCTTCGAGGTTGGGTGTGAACATGGAGCAGTCTACACCTCTTCCCCAGATTTTCAGGTTCTGGAATCCTTGCTTATCGAGCTGCTCAAGAGTGGAGGGGGAAGGAACGAACAGTTTCTTGAACGGTTTGTGAAACCAGTGCATGTACTTCCATAGCAGCTTGGAAAAAAACTGCAGATCGTAATAGTCAAGATACTGGTCAAAATCAGTGTGATAAGAACCGACGATCGGAATGTTCAGCTTTTTTGCGTAATGCATCCCGCACAGGCCGATGTTGAAAGGGGTGGCAATGTGTACGAGATCGGGCTTGAACTTTTGCAGTTCCCCTTTAACCTGAATCATGTTCGGCCAGGCGACCCGGCATTCAGGATATAAAAAGAAAGGGAAGCTTGCAAACCGGTGAATGTGGCTGGAAAACAAGCTTTCTTTTGTACTTTCCGGTGCAAATACACGATATTCATGGCCATTTGCTTCAAGGTAGTCTGTGAACCGTTTCAATGTACGGGCAACTCCGTTTACATCCGGAGCATACGTATCAGTAAACAATGCGATTTTCATCGAACCCCTCCAGACATGAAAGTCGAACCGGATAATCAGGAAACAGATAACAGATTCGGAACCAGACGGCTTATGATAGAAAAGATTAGGATGCTTGTCGATGTTCCGAGAAGGCAGCCCGCCAGCACGTCAGAAGGATAATGAAGCCCAAGATAAATCCGTGAAAGGCCGACACTCACTCCAAGCGGAATCAGCAGCACTGCAAGGCCCGGCATGAAAAGAAGAAATGGAATGATAACAGAAAAAATGGCAGTTGTATGGCCGGATGGAAACGAGTGATCCTCCAAAGGGTTGGCGGGACATTTTGTTTCAAGCAAAGCGAGATAAGGACGCTTCCTTGGGTACATTTTTTTTACAAACGCCACAGGGATGTGGCTGATGGCAAGGGAAACGGCACTCGCTGCGGCAACCCACCGGACCGGCCCCTGAGTGAAAACGATCAGTGCAAGGCACATCATGATGGTCAGGGTCGCTCCGCCTGCATGCGTGATGTTCCGGAAGTACAGATTGAGAAACCTTCTGTCAAAATGTCTGTTCAAGCTTCGGAAAAGACGGCACTCAAAATCATACATGTTGGCAATCAGTTTGGTTTTCATTTAGATGAATGCTCCTTTGCAAAACCCTTTTATACTATTCTAATTTAGAAATATTTAGTTAATAATAAGAAATTGTAAAGATATTCAATCTTTTTTTTTCAATTCCTTTAAGAGAACCTTGTCCGCACCGTATGCATCATTCTTTTGCCATCCAGCATTCCCGTGATAAAATGAATGTACTTTATTTCTGCGCTGCCTTTTTATAAATCTGTGCCTTTTCTGCATATTCTCTGCGGATTCTATCCATGTCTTCCAGATCCTCTTTTGTAAGGGGGCGGATCACTTTCGCCGGCCTTCCGAATGCAAGCATCCCGGCAGGAATCGTTTTGCCAGGGGGAACAAGGCTGCCTGCACCGATAAAGGCTCCCTCCCCGATCTCTGCGCCATCTAATACAAGCGAGCCCATCCCGATCAGGGCATTTTTACGGATGATGGAACTGTGGAGGATGACTTGATGGCCGACCGTTACCCCATCTTCAATAATAAGCGGGTTACCAGGGCTTTGATGAAGACAGCACTGATCCTGAATGTTAACCCTGCTGCCGATAATGGTGGGAGCCACATCGCCTCTGATGACGGTGTTGAACCAGATACTGGATTCATCTCCGATGACTACATCTCCGGAGATGGTCGTATAATCCGCAATAAAGGCAGATTCAGAAATTTCAGGAATAAACTCTTTGTAAGGATAAATCATCGTATTTAAACATCCTTTCAGTAAAATAGGGAATTCTAACTCCATTATAAACAAATGCAGGATGCTTGAAAGAACAGATTCCAGAAAGTACCGGAGGGATTTTCATGTGGAAATGGGAAGCGGAACGGCCTAAAGGGGTAATCGTGATGATTCACGGTGCAGCAGAGCATCACCGCCGCTATAAATGGCTGATTGAAATGTGGAGATGCGCCGGATATCATGTCATTATGGGCGACCTTCCCGGACAGGGGACTTCTACGAGAAGAAGAGGACATATTAAATCATTTGAAGAATACATAACTGAACTAAGCACCTGGCTCACAGAAGCAGAAAAATATGATCTCCCGTTGTTCCTGCTTGGCCACAGCATGGGCGGACTGATCGCCATCCGGGCTCTCCAGGAGAAAGAACATGATCTGGCGGGAGTCATTCTATCCTCACCCTGCCTTGGTTTAGTGCACAGGCCAAACCGGGCATTAGATATTGTGTCAAGGGGTCTCAATGTCGTGTCGCCAGCCCTGATGCTGAAATCGGGCCTCTCCATTGAAATGGCGACAAGGAATAAGTCTGTCATTGAAATAGATGAAAATGATTCCCTTTATGTGACGAAAGTATCCATCCGCTGGTACAGGGAACTCGTGCATGCCGTTGACCAGGCAAATGACAAGCAGCACGTGTTCCCGGATGTACCGCTTCTTGTCATGCAGGGAGGCGATGATAAAATTGTGGATAAGAATGCTGTGAAGTCCTGGTTTAACCGTCTTGATTCCACCGAAAAGACCTATAAGGAATGGGCGGGGTTTTACCATGAAATTTTCAATGAACCGGAGCGTGATCAAGTGTTTAAGCTCGCACTCAACTTTGCCGATTACCATCTTCCGGAATTGCCGCAGGAAAATTGGAGTGAATCGACATGAATATACCCACATCTCCTTTTTCATTAATGAAAAAGGTATACAAGCAGGTATTCCCCATTGTCCATGAACATTTAGCAGAGTGGAAAAAGAAAGCAGAAGCCATCCCGAATGAAGAACTGAGATCCCAGGCGCTCGCAAGCATCGAAAGCAAAGCGTTTCACTGTGAGGGAGGAAGCATCCTCGCAATTCTTGCAGGTCCAAAAATGAAGGAATGCATTGAATTCATCGTAGCCTATCAGACCATCAGCGACTATCTGGACAATCTGTGCGACCGGAGCACATCACTGGACCCGGCAGATTTCAGGATGCTGCATCAGTCCATGCCTGATGCACTTACATGCGGAGCAGAGCTGAAGAACTATTATGCTTTCAGAGAAGACCAGGATGATGAAGGATACCTTCATGATCTGGTGCAGACATGCCAGAGGCTTCTCTTTCAAATTAAAGAGTATCCGGACATCAAAGAATCGATGCTTGAACTGTCCGGCTACTACTGCGATCTGCAGGTACATAAGCACGTTAAAAAGGACGAACGCGTTCCAAGGCTTGAAACATGGTTTGAGCGTCACCGCAGCACGCTGCCTGAAATGGAGTGGTACGAATTTTCCGCCTGCAGCGGATCGACTCTCGGAATCTTCTGTCTTGCTGCCTACGGCTTCCAAAGTTCTTTTGACAAAAAGCTCGCGCAGCAAATCCGTGACAGCTACTTCCCGTATGTTCAAGGGCTTCATATTCTCCTTGATTACTTGATCGACCAGGAGGAGGACCAGGCCGGCGGAGATTTGAACTTTTGCAGCTATTATCCGACAGAGGAAAGCATGATGCAGAGGCTGAAGCATTTTATCGAAAAAGCAGACAGCAGCCTGAAGGGCATTCCGCATGAAGGCTTTCACAGACTTATCAACCGCGGCCTGCTCGGAGTCTATCTTTCAGATCAAAAGGTGACATCCAGAAAAGAACTGAACCGCCTCGCCCGTGCTCTTCTGAAAAGAGGAGGAGGGACGTCCCTGTTCTTCTATTTGAACGGCCGGGCATATCGGACGTACCAGAGGCTGACTGCCCAATAAATAAAAAAAAGACCGGAAGCGTCTGCTTCCGGTCTTTTTCACCTGTTAGCCTGTACTTTATTTAAGAATTGAAGGGTGCGGGCGTTTTTCGTCCGGTCGAACACCTCTTCAGGAGTTCCTGCTTCAATCACCGCTCCCTCGTCCATGAAGATGACAAGATCGGCTGCATCCCGGGCAAATTGCATTTCATGCGTGACAATGACCATCGTCATTCCTTCGTTTGCCAGGTTTTTCATCACCTTCAGCACTTCTCCCACAAGCTCGGGATCGAGTGCAGAAGTGGGCTCATCAAATAGCAGTACATCAGGGTCCATCGCCATCGCTCTTGCAATGCCCACCCGCTGCTGCTGTCCTCCCGACAACTGATGCGGATACATATCCGCTTTATCAGCGAGTCCGACTTTTTCAAGCTGGGCAGCTGCGTATTTTCTGGCTTCCGCTTTGGCAATGCCTTTTACAGTAAGCTGTCCTTCCATTACATTCTGAATCGCCGTCAAATGGGGAAACAGGTTGTAATTTTGGAAAACCATGCCGGTCTGCTGCCTGAAACCGGCAACAGCACTGGTCTTCAGCTGCTTATCCGCTGAAAATTCAATTGTTTCACTCCCAAGGGTAATGGTTCCTGTGTCCGGCACTTCAAGGAGGTTCAGACATCTCAGCAGTGTCGTTTTACCCGAGCCTGAAGGACCGATGATGACCGCTGTCTTACCGCGTTCAATGGTCAAATCGATTCCCTTTAATACGTGAAGTGTGCCGAACGATTTATGGATTTGTTCCAGTTTTATCATAGTGAGCGCCTCCTTACTTCGCAATTCCGCGTTCATAGCGGCGCTCCAGTTTGGATTGCAGCCATGTCAGCACGGTACTGAAAAGAAGATAAATAACCGCTACTTCGATGTAAAGCCATAACGGCTCATAGTACACAGAAGCAATCTGCTGTCCTTTTTGAAACATTTCCGTCACTGTGATCGTGGCGGCGAGCGACGTATCCTTCACAAGACTGATAAAGGAGTTGCCAAGCGGCGGCAGTGAAACGCGGACAGCCTGCGGAAGGATGATCCTCCTGATCGCCTGGGACCGCGTCATATTAATCGAATAAGCGGCTTCCCACTGACCTTTCGGGATGGATAGAATCGCGGCCCTGATGATCTCAGAGCTGTAAGCCCCTTTGTTCAGCGTAAAACCGATGACCGCCGCCGTAAACGGATCAAGGGTCAAACCGACGCTTGGCAAACCGTAAAACAGGATAAACAGCTGTACCAAAAGAGGAGTTCCCCTGAAAATCCAGACATAGATGCCCGAAATCCAGACAAGGGGTTTAATGTTCGAAATCCTCGCGAGTGCAACGAAAAATGCAAGGACCAATCCCAAAACAAACGAAATTAGGGTCAAAGGGATCGTAAAAGCAATCCCTGCTTTTAAAAGCGGAAAAAAGGATTCTGTCAGAATCCCTATAATCCGCTGAGCACGTTCATCAGCAAACATATTCACTCAATTCCTTTACTTGGATACATCCGTACCGAACCATTTCTCAGAAATCTTCAGGTACGTCCCATCCTTTTTCATATCAGCAAGAGCCTTGTCAACTTCCGTTTTCAGCTTCCCGCTGTCTTTACGGAACAGAAAAGCATTTTCTGTTGCATCTTTTTCTTCATACACACTCTTAATCGGCAGCTCCGGACGCTGCTTTTTCAAATCAAGGAAAGAAAGACTGTCATTGATGGTAGCGTCCACTCTTCCCGCAGCAATCAGATCAATGGATTGATTAAAACCTTCAACCACTGTGTTTGAAGCTCCGTTTTCTTCTGCAATCTTCCGGTAGTTGCTATCAAGAGATTGCCCGACTTTCTTGCCTTTCAAATCAGCCAGTGACTGGATCTCATTATTGTCTTCTCTAACAATCAGCACAGCTTTAGAAACAATATAAGGCTCTGACATATCATATTTCTCAAGCCGCTCCGGACGGATCGCTACCTGGTTCGCAACCATGTCATAGCGTTTCGCATCCAGACCCGCAATCATTCCATCCCACTTCGTCTCAACAAACTTCGTCTTAATATCAAGGCGCTTAAAAACTTCCTCCGCAACCTCCACATCAAAACCAGTCAGCTTGCCGGACTTATCATGGAAAGTAAAGGGAGCATAAGTGCCTTCCGTTCCAATCGTTACGACACCCTTCTCCTTGATCTGATCATACAGATCACCGCCGGAGCTTTCTTCCTTTTTCGCCCCGCAAGCAGCCATAGCAAGAAGCGCTGCTGCAACCAATAAAATTGAAAAGAATCTTTTCATTCTCTGTAATCCCCCAGTTAGTTGATAGGTTTAATTTGTATAAAAAATACTTTATAAGAGTACGGCAGAATTTGTCGAAAGTCAACGAAGAAATCTCGAACATAGTATTTTATTTTAGAGGGGGCTTTATTCAGAAAATATTGCTTTGCATGAATCGGAAGCAGGCCGCGTGACGGCCAGGTTATATGGGGGGACGGGTGAATAACCGGCGATGGGCAAATAAGTGGGGAGTAGGGGCAGATTGGGGTTTGTGACGGACAAATTATAGGGTGGAACGGACAAATTAGATGGTACAACGGCTAAATAGATGGGGACGGACAAATAAGTGGGGGTTACGGACAGATTAGGGTTTGTGACGGACAGATTATGGGGTGGAACGGACAAATTAGATGGCACAACGGCTAAATAGATGGGGACGGACAAATAAGTGGGGAGTACGGACAAATTAAGGGGTGCAATGGCTAAATTACCTGGCACAACGGCCAAATAGATGGGGACGGACAAAAAAGTCGGGGTTACGGACAGATTAGGGTGTGTAACGGACAAATTAAGGGGTGCAACGGACAAATTAGCTGCCACAACGGACAAATAGATGGGGACGGACAAAAAAGTCGGGGTTACGGACAGATTAGGGTGTGTGACGGACAGATTAAGGGGTGGAACGGACAAATTAGATGGCACAACGGCTAAATAAATGGGGTCGGACAAATAAGTGAGGAGTACGGACAAATTAAGGGGTGCAACGGACAAATTAGCTGCCACAACGGCTAAATAGATGGGGTCGGACAAATAAGTGAGGAGTACGGACAGATTAGCGTGTGTGACGGACAGATTAAGGGGTGCAACGGACAAATTAGCTGCCACAACGGCCAAATAGATGGGGACGGACAAATAAGTGAGGAGTACGGACAGATTAGCGTGTGTGACGGACAAATTATGGGGTGGAACGGACAAATAAATGGGATCGGACAAATAAACGAGGAGAACGGCCAAATTAACGCATGTGATGGACAAATAAAGAGGTTCAACGGCCAAATTAGCTGGCACAACGGCCAAATACATGGGGTCGGACAAATAAGTGGGGAGTACGGCCAATTTAGGTGTGTAACGGACAAATAAAGAGGTTGATCGGCCAAAAAAATCGCGTCAGCCAAATAAGTAAGGAAGGGACCATGCTAAAAAGCAAAGACCCCAAAATGCTAAAGCATTCTAGGGCCGTGGCCATCATTTAACTTTCTTTCCCCGCTCATCTTTTCTCAATAGCACATATAAACGGGGGATCATTTTTTTGATTGATGAATTCGTACCGGATGACGTGCGCTTCTTCCTGAGGTATAGCTTCCGCGAATGCCATTACGGCGTCTTTTTCTAGCTTGCCTTCCGGGTGGCCGTGGTAAATGACGAGTACAATGATTCCTTCAGGCTTCAGCATCCTGAAGATTTGGCGGATTCCTGCGATGGTTCCTTCCGCTTTTGTGACGACGTCTTTATCGCCTCCCGGCAGGTAGCCGAGGTTAAATACCGCGCCTGCAATCCGGCCATGGACCTCTTCTGGAATCAATGCTTCTGCGTTTTCGTGGCTGCTTTGGAAAAGTGTGACACGGTCGCTGAATTTTTTTTCCCCAAGCCGGCTTGCCGTGGACTGAATGGCTGCTTCTTGAATGTCAAAAGCATATACGCGGCCCTCTTCACCTGTAAGTGCAGCGAGATATGCGGTGTCATGGCCGTTTCCTGCAGTCGCATCAATCGCTATGTCGCCAGGACCGATTGCTGAGGAAAGAAGCTCTCGGCAGAAGGGCAGGATTCTGGTTAATTTCATCGGTGAGCTGCTCCTTCCGCATTGAAAAACTTCCCCTGATAGCTGCCGCGCTTTTCAAGCTCTGCATCAATGGCATTTAAAACCGCCCACTTATTGACGCTCCACATCGGTCCGACCATCAAATCAATGGGTCCGTCCCCTGTAATCCGATGGACTATCATTTCCGGGGGAATGATTTCAAGCTGATCGCATACAAGCTGAATATATTCTTCAAAGGACAGGAATTCCAAAAGCCCTTTTTCATACTGCTTGACCATTGGGGTACCCTTTAGAAGATGAAGAAGGTGTATTTTAATTCCCTGTACATCAAGTTTGGCGACCTCGCGCGCCGTTTCCATCATCATGTCCCGGTCTTCAAGCGGAAGGCCGTCGATGATATGGGTGCATACGCGGATCCCATGTTTCCGCAGCTTTTGAACGCCTTCTTTATAGAGTTCATAATCGTGAGCCCGGTTAATGAGCAGGGCTGTCCGTTCATGTACAGTCTGCAAGCCAAGCTCCACCCAAAGGTACGTGCGTTTATTTAAATCAGCCAAATACTCAACTACATCATCCGGCAGGCAGTCAGGACGGGTCCCGATGGAAAGCCCCACTACATTCTCAAACCCGAGTACGGTTTCAAATTTTTCCCTCAGCACTTCGACGGGTGCATGTGTATTGGTGAAGGCCTGAAAATAGGCAAGGTATTTTCCTTCCTTCCATTTATGGTGCATTTTATCCTTGATCTCATGAAATTGAACGGTTAAATCATCGGCCCGGTTTCCCGCAAAATCCCCGGATCCGGCCGCACTGCAAAACGTACAGCCGCCGTAAGCAACGGTGCCGTCTCTGTTCGGGCAATCAAAGCCTCCGTCCAGCGCAACCTTAAACACTTTATGTCCAAAATGGTTTTTTAAATGATAATTCCATGAATGATACCGCTTTGTATCGCTCGCATATGGAAAGGGGTTGGACTGTTTCAAATCCGAAAAGCCTCCTGATTCTTTATGTTATCAAGCCATTTTATCACGGTCCATTTTGGAATGCCAAATATTCTCGGATTGATTGATCCGTTAAATGCAAACCATAAAAAAGCGAAAATCTGTGAAGGAGATGTTTTAAATGGCAACGAGAGAATCCGTTGAAGAGTATATGCAAACCTGCACCGACACCTACAATTATGCAAAAGAACAATTTGAGAGCGGAGCCAAGCAGGAACACTACCACGATGAGGAATACACAAAAGCCCAGTCCATGCTTGAGGACGCGGTCAACGACCTGAACAAGCTCACCCTCAGCTGCAACGACCAGCAAAAAGAGCAGCTGTACCGGATGCGCCTGCAGCTGCAGCAGCTGCAAAACGAAATGATCCTGCAAAGACACTAAGGAGGAGACCAAAGATGGCAACAAAATCTGATCAAAACAATCCTGAACAAAAGACACATAATGCCGGCCACCCGGAGTTTGCAAATGAAATGGATCCTGTCGCACAGGTGAAAAAGAAAAATGCCAAGCGCAGCCAGCCGGACAAGTCGAAATAAATAGGAAAAGACACCCTGCGCGGTGTCTTTTTTTGTTATGGGTATTTCGGGCGGTGCCAGTCCCGCAGTGCTTTAACGCAGAGGAGGAAGGAGACCTGGGGGTGCGAGGCCTTGTGCAACAGGGAATCAGGAAGCAGGTGCCGGAGCTTTAGTGCTTTAGCAAAAGTGGGGACAGTCCCGCCTACCCAATCGTGCACTTTCGAATCCGATGAACTGCTTTAATTAATGTGAGCCCGGTGCCAGACGCGCAACCGAAACAATAATTCTCATAAAAAAACAGAAATGCCGTTGACAAATTCATGAAAAGTGAATAATGTAGTAACTGTATTAATAAACATAGTACACCTAATACAGTTTAAATTCAGAAAGTAGGGAGATCATGATTCAAATTGATCCTCGCAGCTCGACGCCGATTTATGAACAGATTGTGCAGAGCATGAAGGAGCTGTGTTTGAAGGGCGCGATGAAGCCTGGGGATAAGCTTCCTTCTGTTCGGGAATTGGCTACGATTATTATCGCGAATCCAAATACAGTGAGTAAGGCTTATAAAGAGCTGGAACGTGAAGGGATTATTGAGACGCTGAGAGGCAGAGGGACCTTTGTTTCGGAAAATGCAAAATTTAAACTGGATGAGGGGAAGATGGCGATGCTGAAGGAGCAGCTGAAAACGCTGATTATAGATGCGGCTTATGCCGGAGTTGATATTAATGAACTGCATGACTGGATTGATGAGATCAAGAAAGAGGTTGGGGGAAAGAAGGATGCTTGAAGTTCGGAATGTGTCCAAAACGATGGACGGTGAGCAGGTTTTAAAGGATGTATCGTTTTCGCTTGAGCCCGGTGAAATTTTTGGGCTGCTCGGGCGGAATGGCTCCGGCAAAACGACGCTTCTCCGGCTGATTCAGCAGATTCTCCTGCCGGATCAGGGCGGGATTTTTTACGGAAATGTGCCGCTTGATAAAAACCCTGATCTGAAGCGAAAGGTTGTGTACGTCCCAATTCGGCAGAGTTTTTATGACCGGTATACGTACAAACAGCTGATCCGGATTTTGAAGCCGATTTATCCAGATTTTGATGTGACCTATGCCAATGAGCTGATGAACCGGTATGGCTTATCAGAAACGAAAAAGTTCAGGGATTTATCAACCGGCCTGAAAAAGCAGTTTTCCCTAATTGTTGCTTTTGCGATGAGGCCCGAAGTAATTTTACTGGATGAACCGACGGACGGAATTGATGCGGTTACCCGTCATGACGTACTGGAGCTGATGATTGATGAGGTGGCGGACCGGCAAACATCGATTATCATCACCTCTCACCGTCTTGAAGATGTGGAGAGGATTTGCAGCCGAATTGCCTTTTTAGAGGATCATACGTTAACCGGTTTAACGGACATGGAAGAGGTTAAGGAGAATTATCACAAAGTGCAGCTTGCTTTTGAAGAGGATATACAGCTTCGGATCAGGGAAAAGGGCTTGCCGATCCTGGATCATACCGGGGTGTTTTATACCATCCTGCTTGAAAAACAGAATGAAGAACACAGAAGCTGGCTGAAGGCGCAGAACCCGAGGATTTGGAACGAGCTGCCTGTCAGCCTTGAAGAAGTCTTTATTGCAAAGTATGGAGGGAAACGCAGATGGTAAGGAAAGGTCTTTTACTAAAAGAACTCAGACAGTCCGGCCTCATGCTGGGGGTCACGATGCTCATCCTGACGGCCTACGTTCCGCTCAGCATAATGGAGGATTATTCAGGTTACCTGGACAGCAATTTTCCCGGGCCTTATACGTATGACCTTTCCCAGCAAGTGTTTTTAGGCTTTTTAATGATGCTCACAGCATTCCTTGCTATAGGGTTTATCGGAAGTGAACGGCAGCGGGGAAGCATGGAATTCACCCTGTCCCTTCCTTATTCACGCAGTACGATATTCTGGACAAAATGGCTGCTGGGACTCGCGGCGATTGTGGTCTCCCTCCTGTTGTCCTTCGTGATTTCTTCAATCGAGCTTGCGGCGTTGGGGACTGATGTGGATTTGCTGCACTATTACTGCTTTGCCGGTGCGGCGCTAATCATGATCTTCACACTTGTATTTTCGGCAGGGTGTCTTACTGGGACCCCATTTGCTCAGGCGATTGTTGCGGTTAGTACGGCGCTTTTGCCGGTGCTGACTATAGGTGCAGCAGCCATGAATCTTGAGCCATTTTACTTGATTTCTACACAAATTCCGATGGAAACAGTCGAGACGATCGCTTATTTTTCAGCGCCAGCCTACCTTATTTACGATGTAAACATGACCTATCAGCAGCTTCTCATTCCTGTTTTCCTTACGGTGCTTTTCCTTGTAATCGGATATGCTGCTTTTCTGAAACACCCTGCTGAACGCAACGGCTCTTTCTTTCTGTGGAAGCAGCTCGAACTTCCGGTTTTCGTATACGTCATCATTCTAGGGACGTTTGGTTTTGGCGGTGCAATCCATGGGATGACCGGAACCCTTACAGGGTATTTTACCGGTTTACTCATTGGAGCAGCAATAGGGGGAACCCTTGGCTATATCCTTATTTATAAAAAAACAAAGGTAAGCTAGGAGGAGCATTTATGATTGAAATAAAAAACCTTTCCCATTCCTTTTATGTCGGGAAAAAAGGGAAGGAAAGGGAGATCCCGGTTTTGAACGGGATTTCCCTCGAAATCAGCCAAGGGGAAATTGCTTCGATTTTCGGCAAGAGCGGTTCTGGAAAATCGACTTTGCTGAATTTAATATCAGGGTTTATGAAACCAGGCTCAGGGAGAATTTTAATAAACGGAGAAGATGTCACTTCTTTCAGCGAGAAGCAGTGGGCAGCCTTCAGACTGCAAAATTTCGGGTTTATTTTTCAAAATTTTCAGCTAATCCCGAGCCTCTCCACGTTTGATAATGTAGCTTTGCCGCTTGTGCTTGAAGGAGTCCATGCTTCACAGCGGAAGCTCAGGGTGCAGGAAATTCTCCAGCGTGTCGGTCTTTTGGAACAGGCGAATCATTTTCCGAATGAACTGTCAGGCGGCCAGCAGCAGCGGGTCAGCATTGCAAGAGCGCTTATCTTGAATCCGCAGATTATTTTAGCGGATGAACCGACTGGCAGTCTCGATTCTGAGACCGAGAAAGAGATTTTGAATTTAATCCGGGAGCTGAACCGCCAGCAGGGCATCACCTTTTTTATCATCACCCATGACGAAGAAGTGGCAGAAATCAGTGATAAACGATTTTATCTGCATGACGGTGCATTAGTGAACGGGGGTGTCTCAATTGAAGTTTAAAGATCAGGTTGCATTTGTTAGGCAGAATATGAAAAAAAACCGGCTTCGGGTCTTTATGACGATTCTGGCCACCACAATGGGATGTGCGTTTCTCATCGTGCTGGCATCTATTGGATTCGGCTTTCAAAAAACGGCCACAGATGAAATCCAAAAGCAGCAGCTCCTTACGGAAGTCAAAGTAGAAGGAAAAGAGGATAAAGAAAAAGGGGCCCTGCCCGTATCAAGCGGGATGATTGAAGATATTGAGAAAACAGAAGGAATTAAGGCGGTTGTAAAACGCAACCAGATTGACTTGCCTGTAACGGCAAAACTCAAAGAACGGTCGGGAGAAAACTTTTCATCTATTATTACCGACATGGATCAGGAGAAAAAAGCAAACCTGACACTGGACCGCGGCAGAATGCCTGAGAAGGCGGACGAGATCGTTGTCGGCTATCATTTCGGCAACATGCTGTTAACTGACGAGGAACGGAAGCAGCTTCAGGCCTTTGAGAACAATCCGGAGGGGGAAGCAAAGCAGCCGGCAGGCTATACGGACGAGCTTTTGAATAAAGAAGTAGTCTTCATTTATACGGACGCAGACGGCAAAGATAAGACCTATACGTTTACGATTGCAGGCGTGGCAAAAAAGCCCGCACGTGATTATCTCCAAGACACCAACGTCATGATTGATGACCGGATGCTTAAAGAGCTTGCTCCCCTGATTGATCCGGAATTCAATCCGGATCAGATCACCTATTCAACTGTGAATGCTTATGCTGAATCCATCGGCCAAGTGGACGGTCTTACGAAAGCACTCAAAGAGAAAGGCTACCTGGTTTACTCCATCACAGAAGAGCTGGAAAGCATGAATCTGTTCTTTAATGCATTTAAAGCCGGGCTGATTTTTGTAGGGACAGTGGCAGTTCTGATCGCCTCTATTGGAATCTTCAATACAATGACGATGGCTGTAACGGAACGCACCCAGCAGATTGGCATCATGAAGGCGATCGGCGCACAGCCCAAGATGATCCGCAGACTGTTCCTGATGGAGTGCGCATGGATCGGAGTGGCGGGTGCAGCAATCGGTGTCCTCCTTTCATACGGGATAAGCTTTGCAGCAAACCAAATCATCCCGATGATTCTTGAGTCCGCTGCCGGGGGCGAATCAATCGATATGCAGATTTCCTATATCCCGGTATCGCTCGTACTAATCGCTTCTGCGATTAGCATTGGGGTAGCCATCCTGTCCGGGCTGCGTCCGGCTGTTAAAGCGACGAATATTAATGTACTTTCGGCTTTGAGAAGGGAAATGTAGTGTAACCGAGTCTACCAATCAGCTTTTTAAAAAACGGCATCAGAAGAGGTTTTACAGAAAAAACTTCAAGCATGCTGCTGTTCTTGGAGTGATCTCCAAGTATTCAATCCCCCCGTCTCTGGCAGGGGGATTTTTTGCAATATTTTTTCTTTGTAAATCCAGCATTCTTTCATTGAAAAAGTGGGGGAAACGCCATACAATACTCTATGGAATTTAATTCAAAAGGGAGGGGAGCTTTATGCCGCGTTCCCTGTGGCTTCTCGTAATCGGGATGATCATAAATGTTACCGGGGCTTCTTTTTTATGGCCTCTGAATACCATATATATTCATGACGAACTGGGCAAATCGCTGACAGTGGCTGGGATTGTCCTCATGCTCAACGCAGGTGCGAGTGTGATCGGAAACCTGGCCGGAGGAGTGCTGTTTGATAAAATCGGCGGATACCGCTCCATTCTGCTCGGAATTATCATCACATTGACTGCATTGTCACTGATGGTCTTTTTCCACGGATGGCCGTATTATGTCATTTTGCTGGCGATTGTCGGGTTCGGTTCAGGTATTGTTTTTCCTGCAACGTATGCAATGGCGGGAAGTGTCTGGCCAGAAGGCGGAAGAAGGTCCTTCAATGCCATTTATGTAGCGCAAAATGCAGGGGTGGCAATCGGTTCTGCCCTGGGCGGACTTGTCGCATCCATATCCTTTCAGTGGATTTTTCTGGCCAACGGCCTTTTGTATGCCATCTTTTTTTTGGTAGCATTTTTCGGCTACCGAAATATCCAGGCAACCGTTCACTCCGTTGCTTTGGTCACCCAAAAGCCGGCGGTAAAAGACCGGACGAAGTTCACGGCCCTGGCCGTACTGAGCGTTGCCTACTTTCTATGCTGGGCAGCTTACGTACAGTGGCAGTCAACGATTGCTGCACACACCCAGACGCTGAACATCGATTTAAAGCAGTACAGTCTGCTATGGACCATTAACGGACTGATGATTGTACTGGGACAGCCGCTGCTGTCTGCATTTGTGAAGCGGTTTGCAAAAACACTGAAAACACAAATGCTGATCGGAATGGGGATTTTTATGGTCTCCTACGGAATTGCCGCATCAGCCGGTGAGTTTACAGGCTTCCTTGCTGCCATGATCATCCTGACAGTTGGAGAAATGCTTGTCTGGCCGGCAGTGCCGACCATCGCCAACGACCTGGCGCCGAAAGGCAGAGAAGGCTTCTACCAGGGATTTGTCAACAGCACCGCTACAGCCGGAAGAATGGTTGGACCGCTGCTTGGCGGAATCCTGGTCGATGTATTCAATATGCCAGTCATGTTCGCAGTCCTCCTCGGATTGCTCGTCGTCAGCTTCTTCATCACGATGGTTTATGACAGAGGCCTGAAATATGGTACAGACAAAGAAACCGCAGAACACGTAGCCTGAGTCAGAGACTCGGGCTTTTTTTATAGGCTGGGCGCTGATCCCTGGGATCGCTTCAGGAACGACCGGTCTCCAGAGCCGCTATTTGCCCAAAAAAAGCCTGATATTCGGAATAACGGTCTCAGCGGCAGCTATTTGCGGTGATTCCGGCCCAAACCCGCGAATTCCCGGCAAATAGTGTCCCCTCAGACCGAAACAGCAAAAAAGGCCGGTTTTCCACGAAATAACGTCTCCTGAGACCGAAACAGGAAATACCGGTCTCCAGAGCCGCTATTTGCACCAAAAAACCCTGATTTTCGGAATAACGGTCTCAGCGGCAGCTATTTGCGGTGATTCCGGCCCAAACCCGCCAATTCCCGGTAAATAGTGTCCCCTCAGACCGAATCAGCAAAAAAAGGCCGGTTTTCGTCGAAATAACGTCTTCTGAGACCGAAACAGGAAATACCGGTCTCCAGAGCCGCTATTTGCACCAAAAAAGCCTGATTTTCGGAATAACGGTCTCAGCGGCAGCTATTTGCGGTGATTACGGCCCAAACCCGCGAATTCCCGGTAAATAGTGTCCCCTCAGACCGAAACAGCAATAAAAGGCCGGTTTTTGTCGAAATAACGTCTTCTGAGACCGAAACAGGAGTTACCGGTCTCCAGGGCCGCTATTTGCCCAAAAAAAGCCTGTTTTCCCGAATAACGGTCTCAGCGGCAGCTATTTGCGGTGATTCCGCCCCAAACCCGCGAATTCCCGGTAAATAGTGTCCCCTCAGACCGAAACAGCGAAAAACGGCCAGTTTTCGTCGAAATAACGTCTTCTGAGACCGCTCCACCCGGTAAGTCCCTTAAAAACAGCTCTCTCCGCCCGGAAACTGCATGAAACCAGTACCTTAGACAGGTATGGAAAATAATTCTAAATAATCAAGCCAGGGGGGAACATATGTTGTACAATGAAAAGAAAAGTCTTTCCCTTCCCCGTGGGACTGCCGGTCTGTATTTTTTATTCTTCCGTTTTGCCAGAATAAAAAAGAAGGAATGGTGGTGCAGTTGACAGTTCAAATTTTGATTGCCAGTATCATTGGAGGAATAATGGGGATTGTGAGCCATATGAAAAAAAGGGGGCGTTTGGAAAAGCCTAGAATGACAAAACGGTTTATTTACCTCGGCTTCTATGAAGATTTTGCTGTCGGCACGATCGCAGCCATCATGCTCGTCCTCTCCTCAGAACCGCAAACCTCTTTTCAGCTCGTTTTGCTTTCCATTATCGCTGGTTACAGCGGGGAAGCGGTCCTGCGAAGCTTTGAAATCTCCAGTGACCCAGAAAAGCCGGATCTTCCCTCTTCCAAAAATTAACCGGAGCCGTATTTCCATATCGAGCTCTTCTCTCAGCCTAATTTCCCTTAGTTCGCCAAAGCAGCTTGCATCTTCCTCAAATTTTTTATAAAATAGCCTTACATTGCAATAGTTTGAACGGTGACAAGGAGCAGTAGTGGACAGGAAGCACAATAGAGAGCTGGCGGATGGTGCAAGCCAGCAGCAAATGTCCATGAACTCGCCTTTGAGTTTGCAGATGCGAAAACAAGTAGTGTCTGCCGTCCATTCACGTTACGAATGTCAAGCGAGTGTATTTTTTACACTAATTTGGGTGGTACCGCGGGAGAAAGCTCTCGTCCCTTTTGCAGGGACGGAGCTTTTTTTATTTTCGCGGTCCCGCCGCTCAGAGCAGCCGTTCAGATAAACCCGAGGAGGAAGCAGGATGAGCTTTAATCATAAGCAGATTGAAAAAAAGTGGCAGGATCACTGGGTGCAGAACAAAACGTTTAAAACCGGGGAAAATCCGGAGAACCCGAAATTTTACGCGCTGGATATGTTCCCGTATCCATCAGGCGCCGGACTGCATGTTGGACATCCGGAAGGATTCACGGCAACCGATATCCTATCCAGAATGAAAAGAATGCAGGGCTACAACGTCCTTCACCCGATGGGCTGGGATGCTTTCGGTCTTCCGGCAGAGCAGTTTGCTCTTGATACGGGAAATGATCCTGCAGAGTTCACGGAACAAAACATCAATAACTTCAGACGCCAGATCCAGGCACTCGGGTTCTCCTATGACTGGGACCGTGAAGTGAATACGACGGATCCGGAGTACTATAAATGGACACAGTGGATTTTCCTGAAGCTTTATGAAAAAGGCCTTGCTTATATTGATGAAGTCGCAGTGAACTGGTGCCCGGCACTTGGAACGGTGCTTGCCAACGAAGAAGTCATCGACGGGAAAAGCGAGCGCGGCGGTCATCCGGTTGAGCGCCGGCCGATGAAGCAGTGGATGCTGAAAATCACGGCGTATGCGGACCGCCTTATCGAAGATCTTGAAGAAGTCGACTGGCCGGAAAGCATCAAAGATATGCAGCGCAACTGGATCGGGCGTTCGGAAGGCGCTCATGTTCAATTTGCCATTGATGGACATAACGAGAGCTTCACGACTTTCACAACACGTCCGGATACGCTTTTCGGAGCGACGTATGCGGTCCTTGCTCCAGAGCATGCCCTTGTTTCAAAAATGGTTACCGAGGATCAAAGGCAGGCTGTTGAATCCTACATCGATCAGGTCAAATCCAAATCGGATCTTGAAAGAACCGATCTGGCAAAAGATAAAACCGGTGTCTTTACAGGTGCTTACGCCATCAATCCGGTAAGCGGCGGCAAAATGCCGATCTGGATCGCGGACTATGTCCTGATCAGTTATGGAACGGGCGCGATCATGGCTGTACCTGGGCATGACGAGCGCGACTATGAGTTTGCTAAGAAATTTGATCTGCCAATCAAGGAAGTTGTAGCAGGCGGAGATCTTTCCAAAGAAGCCTACACAGGAGACGGAGAGCACGTCAATTCCGAATTCTTGAACGGTCTTGGAAAAGAAGAGGCGATTGAAAAAATGATCACCTGGCTTGAAGAGAACAGCAAGGGTGAAAAGAAAGTCACGTACCGTCTCCGTGACTGGCTGTTCAGCCGCCAGCGCTACTGGGGTGAGCCGATTCCAATCATTCATTGGGAGGACGGCACAATGTCGGCCGTTCCAGAGGACCAGCTGCCGCTGACCCTGCCAAAAACGAAGGAGATCAAGCCATCCGGTACTGGTGAATCTCCGCTTGCCAACATCGCAGAGTGGGTGAACGTCACCGATCCGGAAACCGGCAAAAAAGGGCGCCGCGAAACGAACACAATGCCTCAGTGGGCGGGAAGCTGCTGGTATTACCTGCGCTATATCGACCCGAACAACAGCGAGGCGCTTGCGGATCCGGAAAAAATCAAGCAGTGGCTGCCGGTTGATACGTATATCGGCGGTGCAGAACACGCGGTTCTTCACCTTCTGTATGCACGTTTCTGGCATAAGTTCCTTTATGACATCGGAGTTGTTCCGACGAAGGAGCCATTCCAGAAGCTGTTCAACCAGGGGATGATCCTTGGGGAGAACAACGAGAAAATGAGTAAATCAAAGGGGAATGTCGTCAACCCGGATGAAGTGGTCGAAAGCCACGGTGCCGACACACTCCGTCTTTACGAAATGTTCATGGGGCCGCTGGAAGCTTCAATTGCCTGGTCTGAAAAAGGACTGGACGGAGCGAGGCGCTTCCTGGATCGTGTATGGAGACTCATGGTGGAAGACAACGGAAGCCTTACGCCGAAAATCGCGGACAGCGGCAATGCGTCACTGGAAAAGGTTTATCACGAAACCGTGAAAAAGGTAACCGAAAACATCGAAGGGCTCCGCTTTAACACGGCGATTTCCCAGCTGATGGTGTTTACAAACGACGCCTACAAAGCAACTGAGCTTCCGAAAGAATACATGGAAGGCTTCGTAAAGCTTCTTTCTCCGATCGCGCCGCATCTTGCGGAAGAGCTGTGGGAAAAGCTTGGCCACACAGATACGATCGCGTATACTGCATGGCCTGAATACGATGAAGCGAAGCTTGTAGAGGACGAAGTGGAAGTCGTTGTTCAGCTGAACGGAAAAGTAAAAGCAAAACTGCTCGTTCCAGCAGAAGCAACCCGTGAAGAAATGGAAAAAATCGCGCTCGAAGATGAGAAAGTGAAAGAACAGCTCGAAGGCAAAACAATCCGCAAGGTAATTGCGGTACCTGGTAAATTGATTAATATTGTGGCGAACTGATAAGAAGCTTGCAGAGGATTTCTCTGCAAGCTTTCTTTTTATTCCCGGTTCAATTGATGCACAGCCCATGTTATAATAAATCGCTTGGAAGATTGTCCGAAATCTGCAATCTGATAGCGTATGGAGGTGTATGAAATGAACAAAAGATGGACCATTCATAAAATTAATGACTTCGTTGAAAAGAACTCCGAAAGCAAGCTTCTTTCAACGGAATATCACGGTTTTTCGCAAAAACTGGAATTCCAGTGTGCGTGCGGCAGCCGTTTCGAGAAGACGTTTACGAAATTTAAGAATAACCACCAGCGAAAATGTGATGCATGCCAGCCGCCGAAAACGTCACGATAACCAAATGCCAATTCCTTAAGTGGAACTGGCATTTTTTATTATTTGCGTTCGTTTCCGTGCTTAAAGTTCCCGGTCGCCTTTGCGAGAAGCAGCTGTATTTCTTTTTCATCCTTTGCTGCATGAAGGCGGGACACAAGTTTTTCCGCTTCTTTGCCTTTCATAATTTTAATCTGCTTCCCTTTAAAGAAGAGAAAAACAGATTGGTTTTTTGCGATTTGAAAACTGAAGGGCTGTTCGTCCAGCCGGTTTCTTTTATCATCTCCGGCGAGAAGACCCCCACTTCTTGCGAAGTGTAAAGTGGGGGATGAATCGCTTTTCACTTGAATAAAAGAACATCAGTTCCCTATAATAGATATAGGAGGTGAAAACGTTTGAAAACACACAAAGCCTACAAATTCCGAATCTACCCAAACAAAGAACAGGAAATTCTCATCAACAAAACAATCGGCTGCTCGCGGTTTGTGTTCAATCATTTC